>JAZKDW010000028.1:0-155613 GCA_040387375.1 Pseudomonadota bacterium | reverse complement strand
TATAGTTACGTCTCAACGAGCAGTTGCAGGGTGGAAAACTGCACGCCTTCCACCGGAAGACTGTGTGCCAGTGTCCACATTCGGTGGAAGTCTCTGCGCTTTTCCACCCTGCGAAACTAAGAAATTGCTGTGCGCGGTTCCTGGTGCCTGAGCGGATTATGGCAACAGATTGACGTCATGCGATTTGCGGGCGGTGTATAAACGGTGAACCGTGATCTTGCGCACCTCGGCTTTGCTGGACTCGATATGTGTGCGCAGCAACATCGCGGCCTGGTCGGCGCGCCGTCCCATCACCGCACGCAGAATCTGCGCGTGCTCGTCATAGGTATTGCCGATGCGTGCTGGCTGCGTGAAGTCGAGCCGGCGAATGATGCGGATGCGCTCGGTGACTTCGCGATGCACACGCGCCATTTCCGGGTTGCCGGCGGCGGCAACCAGCGTGATGTGAAAACTTTCATCCATGTCAGCCACACGTTTGCCGTCGGTCAGGCGCGCCGCGTCGGGCACCAGCCAGAAATTCTTCAGCGCCGTAAATGGTTCGCAGGCACCATCTGCGGCGTCGCCTTCACTGACGTTGTCGCACAGTCGCCGCACCGCAGTAGTCTCCAGCACCATGCGCAGGTCGTACAGGTGTTCGAACTGTTCGAAATCGAAAGGCTTGACCGACCAGCCGCTGCGCATGTGGACTTCCAGATAACCCTCTCGCTGCAGCCGTGCCAGCGCCTCGCGCACCGGCGTGCGCGACATGCCTAGCCGTTCGGCAACGGTGGTTTCCGAGAAACGGTCGCCCGGCACCAGCCGGAAATCGAAAATATCTTCCTTGAGCCGCGCATAAGCAGTGTCGGCCATCGTCGCCGGATTGTCATTGCCCGGCACGGCGGCGGCGGAGAAAATATGCATCAGGATTCCATCGGAAAATTTATCTGGTCGGGCGCTCAGGATAACCCCGGTTCCCGGCATACCGCAACACCGGCAATTTCCAGCGCGCGTGCCGCGGCCAGGCAAAGATCTTCGCGCCACGGTGCGGCAATCAATTGCACGCCTATCGGCAAGTCCGCCGCTCCCTGCGCGCCGATTGCCGGCCACAGCGGTGGGGTGCAGACCGGCAAGCCGATGCAGGAAATGGGCTGGGTCAGCAATCCCATGCTCGGCCGCGCCGGCACGCTGCGGCCGTTGATGACCAGGTTTTCGGTGCCGATCAATGGCGCTTGCACCGGCGTCGCCGGGGCAATCAGCAGATCGAATTGTCCGAACAGCGCCAGCGCCTCCAGGTACACCTGGCGGCGGATGCGCTGCGCCTGTATGGTCCATGTAGCCGGGATCAGGCTGCCGGCCACCAGCCGGTCGCGCGACAGCGGTTCATGGTTGTCGTAGTCCGTAAGCAGCCGTTTGTGGTGCAGCGCGCCGCCCTCGGCGCCGCCGATGATGAAGGCGGCTGAACGCGCCGCTTCCGCGCCCTTGAGCTCGACCGTCGCGCGCGCATCGAGCACACGGGCGGCATCGGCGACCGCCTTGCGCGCGGCGTCGCCGGCCCATTCGTGGAACCAGCCGCCCAGCACCGCGACCCGCATGCCGGACCAGGTTCCGATAACCGCGCTTACCGGTTCGGCCGCGCGCTGCGCGCATGCATGGTCATGCACATCCGGCCCCTGCATCACGTCGTAGGCGGCGGCCAGGTCGGTCACGCTGGACGCGAACACGCCAAGATGGTCAAAGCTGTGTACAAACGGGAAGGTGCCGGTACGCGGAAGGCGTGCGTAGGTCGGCTTCAGGCCAAAGATGCCGCACAGCGATGCCGGCACACGGATCGATCCATTGGTGTCGGAGCCCAGCGTCAGCGGCACCATGCCGCTGGCAACGGCTGCCGCCGATCCGCCCGACGAACCGCCGGCAATGCGCGACCGGTCATGCGGATTGCGCGTCGTGCCGTAATGTGTGTTTTCGGTGGTGAAGCCGTACGCGTGTTCGTCCATGTTGAGCGCGCCGATCAGGATTGCACCGGCGTCACGCATGCGCGCGACCAGTTCGGCATCGGCTGTGGCCGGCGCATTGTTCTCATTGACCTTGCCGCCGCACAGCGTCACTACACCTTCGATATCGAACAGGTTTTTCACCGCGTACGGCACGCCGGCCAGCGGCGGCAGCGGCTTGCCGCTGGCGCGCAGCGCATCGATTGCGGCGGCCTCGCGGTGCGCGCGTTCGAAGGTGGTGGCGGTGAAGCAGTTGAGCTGCGCATCGTGCTGACGCAGGCGGGCTTCGGTCTCGGCCAGCACCGCACGCGCGGTCAGCGTGCCAAGGCCGATCTGGCGCGTGATGTCGGTGGCGCGGAACATCATGGCTGAAACACCGGTGCGGCTTCGGCGTCCAGCGGCAGCGCGATGTCGAGAAAGCTGCGCGCGATTTCTTCAATCCGCGAAAACTGGACAATGATCGCGGCGACCTGGGCTTCGTCGAACTGATAACCCTGCAGCGCCAGTGCGCTGCGCACGTAGGCATCGAGTGCGGTTTTTGTCATTTGTGCATTCCTTCGTGTTTGCAATCGATTCAGGGGAGGGCGCGCCAAAAGAACTAACGGCGAACTTCGCGCTGAAAGATTTCCAGGCTCTGCTTCTTGGTGTCGATGAAACTGGCCGAGGACAAGGTTTCCACGGTGCGCGGCCGCGCATCGCCGTACTGCAGGATTTCGGCGACCCTGGTCGGACGTTTGGTCAGCAGCAGCACCTGATCGGCCAGGTACACCGCTTCTTCCAGGTCGTGCGACACCAGCATCATGGTGGTGCCGGTCTGCAGGAAAACCTCCTGCAGCTTTTCGCGGATGAACAGGGTCATCTCGAAATCAAGCGCTGAAAACGGCTCATCGAGAAACAGGACTTCCGGATTCGGCGCCAGCGCGCGCATGATCGACGCCGTCTGCTGCTGCCCGCCCGACAATTCATATGGATAGCGGTTGAGGTCGAACTTGACGTCGAAGGACGCGACCAGCTCTTGCATCCGGTGTTCGATCTCGGCGTGCGAACGGCCTTCCAGCTTCAGCGGATAGGCGATGTTGTCGATGGTCCGCAGCCATGGGAAGAGCGCTTCGCGATAGTTCTGGAACACGTAGCCGATCTTGGTGTCCGCCAGCGACTTGCCGTCGAACAGGATCTCGCCGGCATCGATCGGCACCAGTCCGGCGATCATGTTGATCAGCGTCGACTTGCCGCAGCCGTTGGGTCCGAATACCGAGACGATCTTGTTCTTCGGGATATCGAGGTTGAAGTTTTCGTACAGCGGCCAGCCGGCAAAATTTTTGGTCAGGCCACGGATCGTGATGTGAGTGCCGACCGGGCCGGGGATGAACGGCGGCGTCGGCGGCTCGAGTTTGATCATGGGTTCGACAGGGCGCATGGTTATCTCCCGCTCCAGTGGACAATACGTCTCTCGGCGACGAGAAACAGGATGTTGAGCAGGTAGCCGAGGATGCCGGCCGACAGGATGGCGGCATACATGCTCTTGACGTTCAGCACCTGCTGGGCGTCGATGATGCGATGGCCAAGACCGTTTTCGGAACCGATGAACATCTCGGCCACGATCACGATCACCAGCGCCATCGATACCGCCGAGCGCAGGCCGACGAAGGTGGGCTGCAGGCTTTCCCAAATCAGCACATCCTTGAATATCTGCCAGCGCGACGCCCCCATCACGCGCGCCGCCATCACCCGCTGCTTGCGCGCATTGATGACACCATAGGCGCTGTTGAACAGCACGATCAGCAGCGCGCCGAACGCGGCGATCGCCACCTTGTTGATATCGGAGACGCCGAAAATCAGCAGGAACAGCGGGATCAGCGCCGACGATGGCGTCGAACGGAAAAAGTCGATCAGGAACTCGACGCTGCGATAGGCGCGTTCATTGCTGCCCAGCAGAACGCCGAGCGGCACGCCGATGATCGCCGCGATCAGGAAGGCCTGCAGCGTGCGCATGACGGTGACGCCAAAATCGAGCAGCAGCGGCCCGCCGGCCAGCCCGGTCACCAGGGCCTCGATGGTGGCGGCCGGCGTCGGCAGCAGGATCACCTTGATCAGCCCCATCCGCACCACCAGGTCCCAGATCAGGAACAGCATGACGGGGCCGATGAACGGCAGGATTGTTTGGAACGAAAATTTCTTGCGCCCCAGGTCCTTGCCGGCGCCCACCGGCGCCGTCCACTGCCCGGGGCTTGCGGAATCAGTATCAGCCATGATTTATCCCTTGTATAAAAGCGTGTCGACCAGCACCCGCCTGGTGAAAATGCCGCGCTCGGAAAACAGGTCGTAGAATTTCTGGAAGTAGGCGATGTCGGCTGGCTTGAATTCGTTATAAAGCATGTAGTCGGACATCGGCACTTCGCCGGTGAGCGGGCCTTCGATCGCGGTGTAGCCTTTCAGGAATGGCCGTGCTTCATTCGGCTTCTTGCGCACCAGGTCAACACCGCGCGCATACGCAGTGATGTATTTTTTGGCGATGTCCGGATGTTTCTTGATGAATTCGCTGGTCAGGCTGGCCGCGCCACCGTGCCATGGCGCCAGCGGATCACCGAGAATGTATTTGGCCACTACGCCGACTTCGAGCGTGCGGGTGGTGCCGTTGAGGCGGCCGATGGTGCCGGTCGGTTCGAGCGTGTACACGGCATCGACCTGACCGGCGGCGAGCGCGGCCACATGCTGGCCGATCGGCAGTTCGGTCACGGCGACCGTACCGGCGCCGCCGCGCTCCAGCATCACTTTGGCCAGCGTCACGTTCTGAATGCCGGGACCGGAGGCGACACGCTTGCCTTTCAGATCGGCGATCGTCTTGTACGGGCTGTCCTTCGGCACCACAAATTCATCGAGAACAAACTTCGCGTTGGTCGGATTCGAGCAGAAAATCTTGAACAGGCCCGGCTGCGCAATTTCACCGATCGCCAGCGCCGCTGCCGCGGTGCCGTTCGAACTGCCTTCGGCGCGGCCGGCCAGCATGGCTTCCATGACCTGCTGCGCGCTGGCGAACTTGAGCGCCTCGACATCCAGTCCGGCTTCCTTGAAATAGCCTTTTTCAATCGCCGCGAAAAACGGCAGTCCGGAGGCAACCGGCCAGAAACCGATGCGGATCTTCGGCGAACTCTGCGCACGCACGATGGCCGGCGCGCCGATCGCGGCAAGCGCGCCGCCGGCGACGACAGCGCCCAGCAGCCGGCGCCGGCGCTGCGACGCGGAGCTCATTTCCGCGCTGCCGGCGGGTGACGATGCGGTTGACAGCAATTGGGTGGCACGAGATTTCATTTGACCTCCTGAGGCGGTGGGTGGAACTGCTAAAAAAATGGATCGGTTTTATGGTGTGACTACAGCGACGCCAGATACGCGCGCCAGCCGCCGTGTGCGGTGATGTCGGTGGCGCCGGACAGTGCTGCGGACTCGCACAGGAAACCCTGCACGGTGGCGCCGTTTTCCAGCTCGATGCTGCCGATGCCCAGCGGCGCGGCGATCAGCGCGACGAAGGAGCCATAAGCGGCGACCGGCATTTCCCAGATCTCGGCGTCAATCGCAGCGCCTTCGCCGGCCGCCACGCGCACCAGTCCCGGCTTGCGCGGCGACGTGTTGGCAAGCGCATAGAAGCGGTAGCAGGGTGCGGTGCGCACCGCCTCCACCAGGCGCGCCCCGCGCTCGAGCAGCTGGCTGTTGAGGGGTAATCCAGCAAGATGCGCGCCGAGCACGGCCACGCGTACCGTGCCGCCCGCCGCAAGCGCCCTGGCGCGCGGCGCCGGCACGGGGTCGTTCGAAGTGCCGAGTGTCAGGCCGGTGGCGGCGTGATAACGCGCCGCCAGGTCGGCCAGCCGCAATTCGCTGCCGGCGGGTCCGATCAGCGTGATGCCGAAAGGCAGTCCATCCGGGCGCATCGATGACGGCACTGCGATGGCGGCCATGTCGAGCAGGTTGACGGCATTGGTGTAGATTCCGAGGCGGCGGTTCAATTCGATCGGGTCGGCCTCGAGCTGGGCGATGGTGTACACGGTGGGTGCGGTCGGCACCACCAGCACATCCGTCGCCGACCAGAGCGGGGCGACGCGCTGGCGGTAGCCCGCCATGCGTGTCATGGCGTCGAACAGGTCGGCGGCACTGTACTTGCTGCCGCTGCCGATAATCGTGCGTACGACTGGATGGACGGCGTCGGGATTGGCGTCGAAGAAGGGACGGATCGCGGCGTAACGTTCGGCCACCCAGGCGTCCTCGTAGAGTGCGGTGGCCGCTTCGGACAGCGGCGAGTAGTCGATGGCCGCGGCGCTGCCGCCCAGGCTTTGCAAACGCTCGCAGGCGTCACGGAACGCCTGTTCCGATGCGGCATCGCCAAAAAACTGCAGGTGCGCGGCATCCGGAATGCCGAAGCGGAAACTGTCCGGAAAGGGTGCACTGTCGAGAGCCAGCGCACGTGAATACGGATCGCCGGCGTCATGACCGGCAGCGGCCAGCAGCACATCGACCGCGTCGGCCACGGTGCGGGCAAAGATCGACGGGCAGTCGAGGTGAGCGCATGCAGGCAGCACACCGCGCGTGCTCAGCAGGCCGCGGGATGGTTTCAGGCCAACGATATTGTTCAGGCCGGCCGGCACGCGGCCCGATCCTGCGGTATCGGTGCCAAGCGAAAAATCGACCAGACCGAGCGCGACCGCGACCGCGGAACCGGAACTCGAGCCGCCACTTATATAACGGGCGTCGAAAGCATTGGGCACGGCGCCGTACGGCGAGCGGGTGCCGACCAGCCCGCATGCAAACTGATCGAGGTTGGTTTTGCCGACCACACTTGCACCAGCATCGAGCAGGCGCTGCACCACGATGGCCGATTGCGCCGGCTTATGTTCGAATTCGGGGCAGCCCGCGGTGGTCGGATAACCGGCCACATCGATGTTGTCCTTGACGGCAAACAGCTTGCCGAAAAGGGGAACGGGGCTGGCTGCCGGCGCCGCGCCGTGCACCGTGACGCCCCGTGAAATCCAGATTGTAGCGGGGGCGGCCGCAGCGGCCAGTTCGAATGCAGATACACGCGCCGCCAGTGATTCGGGCAGTTCTGCGACATGTTTATAAGGAATATTTGATGGCTTCATTATGGATACCTTCTGGGATACTAGTTTGCATATCAGCAAATTGCGTGCCAGAAGGATTGGGAAGCTGGGCCTGCTTTTGGATCAGGTGGGGGTAACGCAAGTCGTTGCTTGGGGGGATGGCGGGAGGGCGATGTAAGGAGCGGTTTGCTATCGCCGTTCGATCAGTCGTAATCCAATCCCGGAAATTAAATTTTACAATACGTCACAATCAACACCATTCAAGACAATATGGTTGTGCGGCAATCCGTATCGCCCTGCACTCGGGAGCTCTCATGGCATGGATAATCACGAAGTATTTTCTTACCGCGGCCGTCGTAGTCCTGGTGTCCGAACTTGCCAAGCGCAGCGACAAGCTCGGCAGTCTTGTCGCCGCCATGCCCATCATGACGATACTGGTGCTAATCTGGCTACACATTGAGAAGCAGCCCGAGGCCACGCTTGCCAATCACGCTTGGTACACGTTCTGGTATGTGATCCCGACGCTGCCGATGTTCCTGGTTTTCCCGTTTTTGCTGCGCCCTTTGGGTTTTTGGCTGGCATTGCTGGCGTGTGGTGTCATAACCATCGCCAGTTTCGGTCTGTTTGCTCTTGTGGTCCGTCGTTTCGGCATCGAGTTGATGTAAGTACCGGCCCGCCAGGATGCCGCCCCGCTCAAAAACTATGTCGAAGACCCAGATTGAATCCCTTGTCCCCCGACCCGTTTTCAGAGCCATTGCCCACCGTATAAGCAGCGGTATTGTCGTTACTGATGCGGGCGTAGGACGTATAAAAATTGGTGCGTTTCGACAGTGAATACGTCAATCCGAGTGCCCATTGGTGCGCATCGTTATTCAATCCCGACCGGTCATCCTTGCGGATGTAGGACGCAAGGATCGAGGTTTGGCCAAACGGGATGGTGACGCCAACCAGCAGATCGCGGGTATCGTCCGAACCGGGGCCGACGGGCAAGCCATAAGGCGACGCCGCCGGCGTGGTGAGCAGCCCGCTCGGATCGACCGGATAGGGTGAGCTGCCCAGGCCTTTATTGACACCAAAGCCCAGATGCGCCTTGGCAACGTTAAAATCCCAGCTGGCCCCCAACAGCGTATTCCTGGCCGAACCGGTGTCGGCCGCATTGCGGACATTGTGATATCCAAGACGGACCTTTACCGGGCCATTGGCGTATCCGACGGCGCCGCTGATCGCACGGCTGGCGTCGCTGTTGTCAGGAACTTCGCCAAACCCATAGGCGATTTCGCCGCTGAAGCCAGAGATATCGAGCGATGTGTATTTGAGCGTATTGTTCATGCGGCTGCCCGCGACCGGTATCAGATTCAGGGCGGTACCGGCAAAACCAACGGCGAACGGGTCGGAAATATCCCGCACGATCAGATAGGGCACCGTGTATTGCCGGCCCAGAGTCACGCTGCCGAAGGTGCGGCTCTCGAGGCCCACAAACGATTGGCGGCCAAAAGCCAGATTGCCCTGATTGAAACCGCCGGTGTCGATCGCAATGCCTGTTTCTAATGTAAACACCGCGGACAAACCGCGTCCGAGGTCTTCCTTGCCGCGAATACCCAGACGCGATCCGGATTGCACGCCGCTGGTCAATTTGTTCACCGAACCAGCGGCGCCGCCTCGTTCGTGAACCAGGCCGCCATCGGCAATGCCGTAAATGACGACGGAAGATTGTGCGGAAACAGTACTTGTGATGGCGCTCAGCACCGCAAGCGCGAGCAGCGTTTTTTTCATGAGGTTCTCCATTGGTTGACTCGGATGAATCAACACTAATGGGGGAGGGTGATCCCGGAGAAAAGTTGGTCGCGTCGGAGGCGATGGCGCAGTAAAAATAAATAAACGGTCCAGTGCGCGTGGCTTTTTGGAGGCATCTGGCCGTGCGGAAGCGCATTGCATTACATGGATTTCATGACGGGAAAAGTACCAGAGGTCATGATTCGCCGCTGGCGGTTGTCCAGCATGATTGCATGATTGACAACAGTGGTTCACCCATCGCAAAAAGCCATGGCTAGTTGCCATTGACAAAGTCTTGAAACCAGACAAAATGTTGTGGATAGCCAATATCCAAAAGCAGAAGATGACAGAGCATTACCCCGCTTCGCCGCAGCGCCCCGATTTCTCCCATTTTCAGGTGACGATTTGAGTCCTGCGCCGGGAGTGGCTCCCCGCCAGCGACGCGTTCCGCACAGCCCACCCGAGCCTTACCATACCGAGCGTTCTACCCTGTACGTCGATGTCGACGGCACGCTGATCTATACCGATCTGCTGTTCGAATCGGTGGTGGTGCTGATCAAGCGCAATCCGCTGTATGCACTCATGTGTGTGTTCTGGCTGTTGTCGGGGCGCGGCCGCCTGAAAGCGGAGATTGCGACGCGGGTCAATCTCGACGTCTCGCACTTGCTCTACAACGAACAATTCCTCGCCTACCTGAAACAGGAGCGTGCCGACGGCCGCCGCCTGGTGCTGGCCAGCGCATCGGACCGCCGGCTGGTGCTGCAGGTGGCCGATCACCTTGGCATCTTCGATGCGGTGATGGGCAGCGATGAATCGATCAACCTGAAGTCGACCGTCAAGCTGCGCACCATCCAGAACGATGCGGCAGGCCGTGGTTTTGCCTACGCCGGCAACAGCAGCGCCGACCTGCCGATCTGGGCGGCGGCGGAAGAAGTCATCGTGATCAATGCCTCGCCCGGCCTGATCCGCCAGGCCAGCGCGTTGCAGGTTCCGGCGCTGGTGATTCCGGCGCGCCCGGTGACGCTGCGTCTGGTCAGCAAGGCGATGCGGATTTACCAGTGGGCCAAGAACGCCTTGTTGTTCGTGCCGCTGATCGCGGCGCATGACCTGACGCCGGCGAAATGGCGAGCCACTCTGCTTGCCTTCGTCGCGTTCGGCCTGTGCGCCTCCGCCACCTATGTCATCAACGACTTGCTCGATCTGGCTTCCGACCGCGCGCACCCGCGCAAGCGCGCGCGGCCATTCGCCGCCGCCACGCTCAGCATTCCGTTCGGCGTCATGCTGATCGTAATTCTGCTGCCGCTATCGATGTGGCTGGCGCTGATGGTGTCGCCGCAGTTCCTGGCCTTGCTGGGGCTGTACACGGTGACCACGCTGGCGTATTCGATGCGGCTCAAGCGCGTCGCCATCGTCGATACGCTGGTGCTGGCCTTGCTGTACACGCTGCGCATACTGGCGGGCGGCGTGGCGGCCGGCGTGATGGTATCGAACTGGCTGCTGGCGGTGTCGCTGTTCATGTTCCTTGGCCTGGCGCTGGTCAAGCGTTGCACCGAACTGGAGTTCATGCATGACGCCGGGCGCGACGCCCTGACCGGGCGCGGCTACCGCAGCACCGACTTGCCTTATCTGATCTCGATGGGCATTTCGAGCGGTTTTGTCGCCGTGATGGTGCTGGCCCTGTATATCGACAGCCAGGCGGGCGGCTTCATGTATCCGCATGCTGAAATCCTGTGGCTGATGTTGCCGGTGATGCTGTACTGGATCATGCGCTTGTGGATCAAGACGTCGCGCATGGAAATCCATGACGATCCGCTGATGTTTGCGATCAGGGATCCGGCCAGCTGGGCGGTGGGGTTTGCCATCGGTTGCATCGCGCTGGGTGCATCGGTCAGGTTCGTGCCATGAAAAATTCTGAATACCAGGCAGGCGACATGGATCTGCAACGCGCGAAGCAAACTTTCAAGTGGACTTTCATCATCACGCTGGTGGTGAAAATCTGGCTGGCGGCATTTTTTCCGATCACCGGCGACGAGGCATTTTTCTACCAGTGGGGCGCATTGCCTGCGTGGGGTTATTCGGATCATCCCCCCATGGCCGGCTGGATGTTATACGTGCTCAACAGCATCTCGAATCATCCGCTGATGCTGCGGATCGTGACCGTCTTGCTGTGGGCGATTGTCGCGCTGGGCATCGTTGATGGTTTGCGGCGCATGGCGCCGGCACAGCAGGAAGCCGCGTACTGGACCGGCGCGCTGTTCCTGACACTGCCGTTTACCTGGGCGCTGAATGTTGTTACCACGGATACGCCGCTGATTCTGTTCCTCTTTGTCTCGGGCTACTGCTTCCTGCGCGGTGTGTTGTCCGGCCGCACGCTGTGGCATGTCGCCAGCGGCGCCTTCCTCGGCATGGCGCTGTTGTCCAAGTATTTCGCGGGATTGCTGGCGATTGCCTATTTTGTGTATTTCGCCTTTGTCGTGCGCAGTCCGCGCGGCTGGCTGCAACTGCTGCTGATCGCCTTGTCCACCTTGCCCTTTGTCGCCATCAATATCGCCTTCAACGCGACCAACTGCTGGACCAATGTGATGTTCAACCTCGTCAATCGTAATGAAGGGGCGCACTGGTCGCTGATGACCGTGGCCGGTTATCTGGCGATGATGATTTACCTGATTACACCCTGGGTGCTGCTGAGGCTGGTGCGGGCGCGGCGCCTGCTGTGGAAACATCGCTTCGTGACCGTGCTGTTCCTGGTGCCGCTATCCATTTTCCTGCTGCTGTCGGGCCTGAAAACCATCGGCCTGCACTGGGTGCTCGGTTTCATGCCGTTCGTGTTCCTGTTTGCCGGATCGGTGGCGAGTCCGGCCGAACTGCGCCGCTACCTGAAATGGACTGCGTGGTTTTCCGTGCCGCATTTTGTTGCGCTGGCTGCCGTGATCCTGTTGCCGATGTCGGTCTGGAAAGGCACATCCTTTTACGACGATGTGGTGTTTCACAAGGAAAGCAGGGCAATCGTCACGGCGCTGCGCACCGGCTTGCCCGCCGGCGGCGTCATCATGGCGCAGGCCTATACACCGGCGTCCCTGTTGTCGTATCACGCGGGCGAATACTGGGCCGTTTTTGGTGAAGGAAAATACCATGCGCGCCAGGATGACCTGAACGTCGACTTCAGGAAATACGCGGGCTTGCCGATCCGGATATTCGGCCGCAAGCCGATCAGGCAGGCAGACGTGGCGCCGTATTTTGATTCGCTGACGATGGGCTCGTTTGACATCGCCGGTGTCACTTATTTTTATGCGGATGGCAAAAACTTCAATTACGCGCTCTATCGCGAGCGCATTCTTAAAAAGATTGCTGCCCGCTATTACCAGATTCCGGCTTACCTGCCGCAGTATGGCTGTCCGTTCCTCGAGCGTTACGAACTGAAGTAACTCCCTCAGCGGCGGCCACGCTTCGGCCTGGCGCCGGCTTCCTCATCCGGTGGCATGTCGGTCACCATGCCGGTTTCAGGATCGAGCCACTCGATGTGATCGGTATCGATATCCTGGCCATCGGACACCACCGTATCGCGGTCGGCGGTGGCGCGTTCGCCGGTGCCGGACGAATCGGTGTCACTGTCGAGGTTGGCATCGCCGATATCCGGCCCTTCGGTATAACCGGCGGTGCTTTCTTCCGGATCCGACGTGGTGCCGGTACCCAGATGCAAATCCTTGCCCACCTGTTGCGCCAGGCCGAAACCGCCGTGGACATCGCTGCCGGTGTCGGATGAATCGCTCGGGCCGAGTGCATCGGTGCCATGGCCCTTGCCGAGCTGGCGGTCCGGCAGGCTGGTGGATTCAGGATCGAGGGTGCTGGGTAGCAAACTTGCCATGATTTCCTCCTGATTGAAGTTGCCGCCCGCTTTGAATTGCCATCGCGGGGGAGCGGATCTCAATCAAATTAGAACAATGTCATCGCGTGGAGTTCAACCGGCCCGGCCGATGGGCGAGAACGCCCATCCACAAGCACAGTCCGATCAATCCGAACGCCAGCTGTCCGGCTGCCAGCCAGAGGGCCGAGTGCGACAGGAACGGCGCAACGACGCCGGCGACCACGGCGCCCAGCATCGTCATGGTGAACGACTGGCAGGACGCGACGATGCCGCGGATATCCGGAAACAGATCGAGCACCATCAGCGTCACGCCCGGCGCCGCCATCGACATGCCGATCGAATACAGGAACAGCGGGATAACCGACCATGGCAGCGCAGGCGGGAAGAACAGGTTGTAGAGGACATTGGCGACGGGCGCGCCGACCAGGAAACAGTAGGCGATCATGACCTGCCTTGAAATCGAAATCTTTCCCGCCAGCCGGTTGGCCGCCAGCGCGCCGAGGAAAATGCCGGCAACCGTAGGCACGAATTGCCAGCCGAACTGGTCCTGTCCCAATCCGAGATGTCTGGTGATGAAGGTGGGCGCCGCGGCAACATACAGGAACAGACCCGCAAAATTGAAGGCAACCACACCGGCTTTCAGGTGGAACAGCCGCGAGCGGAAAACCTGCTTGTAACTGTCGGCCAGGAACTGCGGATTGAACGGCTGCCGTCTTGCCGGCGGCAGCGTCTCGGGCAAATGTTTGTAGCAGAGCCACAGCATCAGCACCGTGTACACGAACAGGAACAGGAAAATCGAGCGCCAGTCGAGCAGCTTCACGATCCATCCGCCCATGATCGGCGCGATCGCGGGTGCGATCGAAAAAATCATGGTGACCAGCGACAGCAGCCGCTCCGCGGGCGCGCCCGCATGCAGGTCGCGAATGATGGCGCGGCCGATCACAACGCCGGCGCCGGCCGACATGCCTTGCAATATGCGAAACGCCCACAGGTATTCGATGCTGTGCGCGGCGGCGCAACCGAGCGACGCGATGGCGAACAGCGCCAGCGAGCCGAGGATGATGTTGCGCCGTCCGAATGCATCGGACAAGGCGCCATGCCACAGGATCATGACCGCGAATGCCAGCATGTAGGCGGTCAGCGTCTGTTGCACCTGCAGCTGGCTGGCGTGCAGCGACGCTTCGATATTCGGAAACGCGGGCAGATAGGTGTCGACGGAAAACGGTCCCAGCATCGCCAGGCCGGCCAGCATCAGCGCCAGCAGGTTAGCCGAGATCAACATCGTGTTGGCCGGCTGTGGCGGTGCAGCCGGCGGTGTGCTGGTGGACATGTTCTTGATTCTTTCAGGTGCTGCGGGTGAGGGTGTCAGCCTTGTTTGGGTTTGGCTTCTTCGCGCCGGTTAAAACCTGCCACCATGTCGAAGCGGAACAGCCGGCATTCGATCGCGCCGTTGAAGAACGGCGTTTTACGCGCTTCTTTCAGGCGCAGCAACTTCGGCAATCCAAGATCGGCGCTGAAGAGGAATACCTGCCAGCCGGCAAAACGCTGCTTCAGCGTGGTGCTGAAGGCGCTGAAGAACGACGTGGCCATCTCATCTTCGGGCATCGTGCTGTCGCCGCGCACGCCGATCCGTTCGCCGTAAGGCGGGTTGGTGATGATGATGCCCGGCGTCTCGGTGGGCGGCTTGATTTCCTGCGCTTCGATCTGCTTTAAAGGCACCTCGAAAGTGATGCCCGCCTTGTTCAGGTTGTTGCGGGTCATCGCCACCATGTCGCCGGAAATGTCGCTGCCGAAAATCGTCGGTTCGGCCGGCAGCGGATTACGCTTGACGCTGCTCTTGATCGCCAGCCATTCGGCGGCGTTGAAGTCATGGAATTTTTCAAAGGCAAACTCACGGTGCGCACCGGGCGGAATGCCGGCCAGCATCTGCGCCGCTTCCGCCAGGATGGTGCCGGAGCCGCACATCGGGTCGAACAGCACCATGCCCGGTTTCCAGCCGGCCACACGCAGCAAGCCGGCGGCCAGGTTTTCACGCAGTGGCGCGTCGCCTGTTTCCAGCCGCCAGCCGCGCTTGAACAGCGCTTCACCCGAGGTGTCGAGGTAGAGCGTGAAGTGACGCGCATCCAGAAAACCGACGATGCGCATGTCAGGCGTCCTGGTATCGACCGATGGCCGTTCGGAATACATGTCGCGGAAGCGGTCGCAGATGGCGTCCTTGATCTTGAGTGTCGTGAATTCCAGGCTGCGCAATGGCGACTTGATCGCGGTCACATCGATGCGGATGGTGTGATGCACGCTGAACCACTCTTCCCACGGCTGCGCCAGCGCCAGGTCGTAGATGTCGTTTTCGTTGGCGTAGCTGGCATGGGCGAGGCGCATCAGCACGCGGGAAGCGATGCGGGAATGCAGGTTGAGGCGATAGGCGTCGCTCAGTTCGCCGGAACAATGCACGCCGCCTGGCACCTGGTTGTGTACCTTGAGGGTCGAGCCTTGCTGCGCGATTTCCTTGATTTCTTCCGCCAGCGCGGCCTCCAGGCCGCGCGGGCAAGGAAGGAAAAATGAATGTGCCATGGGGAACCTTTTATCCGTAGTGAATCGTGTAGTTGCTTACTGCGCAAATATGGGGATGTCGTGTAGGGTGTATTTTGTAGGGTGTATTTCGTAGGGTGTAATAAGCGTAGCGCATTACACCGTTCGGCGTTCGCGAATGTTATCTGTGATCGGACATGGTGGAAGGCGCTTCGCTTTTCCACCCTACGAAATACACCCTACGAATTCACTCCAGCTTTGCGAATGCCCGCTCTACAAAATCCAGCCGGTCCTGTCCCCAATATCCCTGTCCATCCACAACATACCAGGGCGCGCCGAACACATTGGCGGCGATCGCATCATCCGTAAACCGGTCATATTCAGCCTGCACGCTGGCGGTATCGGCCGACTTCAGCAAAGCCTGCCCATCATGGCCGCTGGTTGTGGCAATCGCGGCCAGGGTCTCGGCGTCGGCGATGTTTTTTTCTTCCGCCCACAAGCCGCGCATGATCGCGCCGGTCAAGGCCAGCGCGGCATCGGTGCCGTGCGTCAGTTTGGTGGCGATGATGAGTTTTGACGCGGCATCGCCCGACACCGGGAAAAATTTCGGTAGCGGGTTCAGCGGCAGACCCAGGTGTTCGCTCCAGCGCTGCAGTTCAAGCAAGCGGTAAGCCTGCCGCTGTGGTGCGCGCTTGGCCAGCGGCAAGCCGCCCGACACATTGAATACCCGGCCCAGGTCGGCGGGCTTGATCTCGATTTGCACGCCGTGCTTTTTTGCCATTTCCACAAAACGCGCATGCCCCATGTAGGCGTATGGCGATTGGGGGGCGAAATAGTATTCACAGACTTTAGCCATGAGGGTCTCCTGCGTAAATGTTTTCAGAATGGTTTGACAACGACCAGCACGACGATTGCCGCCAGCATCAGTACCGGCACTTCGTTGAACCAGCGGTACCAGACGTGGCTGCGGGTATTGCGCTGCTGTTCGAATTTTTTCAGCAGCGATCCGCATGCATGGTGATAACCGATCAACAGCACCACCAGCAACAGCTTCGCGTGCAGCCAGCCGTTGCCCGGACCTTTGCCGATGCCGTAACCCAGCCATAACCAGAAGCCGAATGCCAGCGCGGGCAGCGCCAGGATACTCATGAAACGGTACAGCTTGCGCGCCATCAGCAGCAGGCGCGCGTGCGCCGCCTGCTCGGTTTCCATGGCAAGATTGACCAGGATGCGCGGCATGTAGAACAGGCCGGCGAACCAGGACACGATGAAGATGAGGTGCAGCGATTTAATCCAGAGCATGAAAATTACTCCCGCACTTCGCCATGGCCGAACACGACATACTTCAGCGACGTCAGGCCATCCAGTCCTACCGGTCCGCGTGCATGCAGCTTGTCGTTCGAAATGCCGATCTCCGCACCCAGCCCGAATTCAAAACCGTCGGCAAAACGGGTCGAGGCATTGACCATCACCGATGCCGAGTCGACTTCACGCAGGAAGCGCATGGCGCGCGTGTAGTCTTCGGTGATGATGCTGTCGGTGTGCTGCGATGAATAGGTGTTGATGTGATCGATCGCCTCATCCATGCCGCTGACGATTTTCACCGCCAGGATGGCGGCCAGGTATTCGGTGCGCCAGTCTTCTTCGGTGGCCGCTGCCAGGTGCGGATAACCGGCGAGCAGTTGCTGCGCTTCCGGATCGGCGCGCAACTCGACATCCTTGGCGCCAAACAATTTTGCCAGTTCCGGCAACACCTGCGGCGCGATGGCGCGCGCCACCAGCAGCGTTTCCATCGTATTGCAGGTGCCGTAGCGGTGGCACTTGGCATTGAATGCGATGCGCAGCGCCTTGTCGATGTCGGCCTTGTCGTCGATGTAGACGTGGCAGATGCCATCGAGGTGCTTGATCATCGGCACCTTCGATTCCTTCATCAGCCGTTCGATCAATCCCTTGCCGCCGCGCGGCACGATCACGTCCACATATTGCGGCATCGTGATCAGTTCGCCGACTGCGGCGCGGTCGGTGGTTTCAACCACTTGCACCGCATCGGCGGGAAGACCGGCGCCCGCCAGGCTTTCCTTGACCAGCCTGGCCAGCGCCTGGTTGCAATGGATCGCTTCCGAACCGCCGCGCAGGATCGTCGCATTGCCGCTCTTGATGCACAGGCCGGCGGCATCGACCGTCACATTCGGACGCGCTTCGTAGATGATGCCGATGACACCGAGCGGCACGCGCATCTGGCCGACCTGGATGCCGGTCGGACGATATTTCATGTTGGAGATTTCACCGATCGGATCGGGCAGGGCGACGATTTGTTCCAGGCCCGCGGCCATGGTGTTTATCGCCTGGTCCGACAGCGTCAGGCGATCCAGCAGCGCGGGCGCCAGGCCGGCGTCGCCGGCGGCCTTCAGGTCCAGCCGATTGGCTGCCCGCAGCAGGTCGGCATCACGCAGGATGGCGGCGGCGAGCAGGGACAAGGCGCGATTCTTGGCCGCGGTATCGGCCTTGGCCATCGCGCGCGACGCCTGGCGCGCGCGCTGGCCGACTTCGGTCATGTACTGTTTGATATCCATGTTTTTACGCTGTTGACTAGTGACTGGTTATTGATTCCATGAACAGGGCTTACCGCCCGCGTACGATCTTCAGGCCGAGCTGCAGCATCGCATCCCAGGCATCGCCGGCAAACGCCTTTGCGCGCAAGCCCTTGACCATCTTGTCGATTTGCGCCGCTTCCTGCAACGCGTTTTCCAGCGTCGGCAACGACAGACGCCTTAATGCCGGTTCCATCAATCGTTCGCGCGGACCCCAGATCCGGTATTCCTTCAGCAGCATCGCCAGCGGGCGGCCCTGCTCCATGCCCGATTTCAGCTTCAGCAGCGTGCGAATTTCTTCGGCCACCGCCCATAGCACCAATGGCAGCGCCTCGCCTTCGCCTTTCAGGCCATCCACCATGCGCACCAGGCGCGCGGCATCGCCGGCCAGCATCGCTTCATTCAGCTTGAAGACGTCATATCGCGCCACGTTCAGCACGGCATCGTGAATCTGTTCGAAGTTCAGCTTGCCTTCCGCATGCAGCAGGCCCAGTTTCTGGATTTCCTGATGTGCTGCCAGCAGGTTGCCTTCGACCCGGTCGACGATAAAATCGATGCCTTGCCGGTCCGCGCTCTGCCGCTGTGCCGCCAGCCGGTTGCCTATCCACGCCGGCAATTGCGCGCGTTCGACCAGCGGAATGTCGATGAACACGCTGGCTTGCTGCAGGCTCGCCACCCATGCCGCTTTTTGCGTGGCCCAGTCCAGCTTGGGCAGCGTGATCAGCGTGACATTGTCAGGGCTCAGGCTGGCGGCGTAACTCTGCAGCGCCTGGCCGCCGTCCTTGCCGGGTTTGCCGGTCGGGATACGCAGTTCGATCAGCTTCTTGTCGCCGAACAGCGATTGCGACTGATTTGCCGCCAGCAGTTCGCCCCACTTGAAAGTGCGCTCCACCGTCAATACTTCACGCTCGGAAAATCCCTGCGCACGCGCAGTCTTGCGGATCTTGTCGGCCGCTTCCAGCGCCAGCAAATGCTCGTCGCTGGAAATCACGTACAGCGGCGCGAGTGACTTGGCTAGATGAACATCGAGCCCGTCAAAACGCAGTTGCATGGAAGTTCCTCATTTGGCGGGCTGGGCCACGGCAGGCTTATCCAGGCCGGGCTGGTCCAGGCCGGGCTTGATGGCGGCGAGGCGCCGCAACATCTGTTGCACCAGGTCGTTCTGCATGTCCCGGTACAGCGCCGCTTCTTCCGCTTCTTTCGCCAGTGCCTGCGCTTCGTTGTAGGTGAGGACGCGCGACACGATCAGGTCGGTTGGCGCCAGCAATACGGCGCCCTTGTCGTCGATGACACGAAAACTCAGCCTGTAATTGAGCGTGTATTCGCGCACGCGTCCCTGGCTGTTGAGCGACAGAACCACCCTGTCTCTCGCTTCGCTCAGCACGTCGATGCTGGCTTCGGCTTTTTTGGCATCGTCGACGACGACCGACATGCCGGTGCCGTTGATATAGCGCCGCAGTTCCTTGCCTAAGGAAGAGGTATCCGGGAGCCCGACGTGTATCGTCTTGAACGGCAGGTTGGCCTGCGGACCCGAGCCGCGCAGTTGAAAGCCGCAGGCAGACAGCATCATGACTGCTGTCAGGGTCAGCGTTAGCGCGAAACGGCGTTTGATGAGCATCGGTAATCTCACTTCAGTTAGGCAACGATATTGATCAGCTTGCCGGGAACGACGATTATTTTCTTCGGTGTGCCTTCGATGAATTTCCGCACGTTTTCATTTGCCAGCGCCATTGACTCGATCGTCGCCTTGTCGGCATCTTTCGCGACCTTGATGCTGCCGCGCAGTTTGCCGTTGACCTGGATCATCAGCTCGATTTCAGCCTGCTCCAGCGCTGCCGGATCGACTTGCGGCCAGGGCGCATCGAGGATGTCGCCATGCACGGCCGCGAAGCCGAGTTCCTGCCACAGCACATGGGTAATATGCGGCGCCACCGGATACAGCACACGCAGGAAGATCGACAGGCCTTCGCTGATGACGGCGTTTGATGCCGGCGATGTGTCGAACTTCGCGGCGTCCAGCGTATTGAGCATTTTCATGCAGGCGGAAACCACCGTGTTGTACTGGATCCGCTTGAGGTCATGATCGGCCTGTTGCAGGATCTTGTGGATTTCGCGGCGTAATGTCTTGTGCGTTTCCGGCAGGGCGGCACACTCCATCCGGCCTGCCTGTGTCAGGCGCGGTGCCTGCGCCAGACCATAGGCCCACACACGCTTGAGGAAGCGGTTCGCGCCTTCAACACCGGTGCCTGACCACTCCAGCGTCTGCTCCGGCGGCGAGGCGAACATCGTGAACAGGCGGGCGGTGTCGGCGCCGAACTGGTCGATCTGCGCTTGCGGGTCGATGCCGTTGTTCTTTGACTTCGCCATTTTTTCCGTGCCGCCGATTTCCACCGGCGCGCCATCGGTTTTCAGGCGGGCAGCGACCGGACGGCCTTTTTCGTCCAGCGTCAGGTCGACGTCTTCCGGGTTGTACCAGGTTTTTTTGCCGGCCTTGTCTTCGCGGTAATAGGTTTCGTTGAGCACCATGCCCTGCGTGAGCAGGTTGCTGAACGGTTCGTCGAACTTCACCAGTCCCAGGTCGCGCATCACCTTGGTCCAGAAACGCGCGTACAGCAGGTGCAGCACCGCATGTTCGATGCCGCCGATGTACTGGTCCATCGGCATCCAGTAATCATTGCGTGCATCGACCATCGCATTGTCGCTGCCCGGCGAGCAGTAGCGCATGTAGTACCACGACGAATCGACGAAGGTATCCATGGTGTCGGTTTCGCGCCGCGCCGGCTTGCCGCAGGCAGGACAATCGACGTGCAGGAACTGTTCATGCTTGTTGAGCGGATTGCCGCTGCCGTCCGGCACGCAATCTTCCGGCAGCACGACCGGCAAATCCTTTTCCGGCACCGGCACGTCGCCGCAATGCGCGCAGTGGATGATCGGAATCGGCGTGCCCCAGTAACGCTGGCGCGAGATGCCCCAGTCGCGCAGGCGGTAGGTGATTTTCTTTTCGCCCAGGCCGAGCCTGGCCAGTTCGGCGGCGACCGCGTCGATGGCCTGCTGATAATTCAGGCCATCGTACCTGCCCGAGTTGATGCAGCGGCTGTTTTCCTTGTCGGCGTACCAGTCATGCCAGATCTCGGCGGAGAACGGCTTGTCGTCCACCGTGACCACCTGCTCGATCGGCAACACATATTTTTGCGCAAATTCGAAGTCGCGCTGGTCATGCGCCGGCACGCCCATCACGGCGCCGTCGCCATAGGTGATCAGCACGTAATTGCCGACCCAGACCTCGATCTGCCTGCCGGTCAGCGGATGGGAGACGTACAGGCCGGTAGGCATGCCTTTCTTTTCCATCGTCGCCATGTCGGCCTCGATCACGCTGCCTTTCTTGCATTCGGCGATGAACTCGGCCAGCTCCGGATTGTTGCGGGCGGCATGCGCGGCGAGCGCGTGTTCCGGTGCGACGGCGCAAAAGGTGACGCCCTTGATGGTATCGGCACGGGTGGTGAATACCCACAGCTTGCCATCGTTGAGCGGTGCGCCTTGCTCGTCCTTGATGTCATGCGGGAACGCAAAACGCACGCCGGTCGACTTGCCGATCCAGTTCGATTGCATCACGCGCACGCGCTCCGGCCAGCCGGACAGGTCATTGTCCACACGGTCGAGCAATTCTTCGGCGTAGTCGGTGATCTTCGCGTAGTACATCGGGATTTCACGCTTTTCGATCAGCGCGTGGGAGCGCCAGCCGCGGCCGTCGATGACTTGTTCGTTTGCCAGCACGGTCTGGTCGACCGGATCCCAGTTCACGGTGCCGGTCTTCTTGTAGATGATGCCTTTTTCGAGCATCTTCAGGAACATCCACTGGTTCCACTTGTAATATTCCGGCGTGCAGGCGGTCATCTCGCGCGACCAGTCGATCGCCAGGCCCATGGCCTGCATCTGCTGCTTCATGTGCGCGATATTGGCGTAGGTCCACTGCGCGGGCGGCACGTTATTGGCCATCGCCGCATTTTCAGCCGGCATGCCGAACGCATCCCAGCCCATCGGCATCAAGACGTTATAACCATTCATCCGCAGGTAGCGGTACATCACGTCATTGATCGTGTAGTTGCGCACATGGCCCATGTGCAGCTTGCCGGATGGGTAGGGCAGCATCGAGCAGGCGTAGAATTTTTTCTTTTCCTGGCCGTTCTTGTCTTTTGCATGTTCGACGGCTTTGTAGGCGTCGATGGACTGCCAATGGTCCTGGGCTGATTTTTCGACCTCGGCGGGGATGTATTTTTCTTGCATGACGGATGGTGCCAAAAGTGAATGTGAACCGGGCATTATACTGGCTCGGCCCCGGAATGGCGTCCGGGGCGGGGCGGTTTTTCAGCGCCGCGACAAGGTCAGGGGCGTTTTTTTTCCGCCGACTTCGGTTCGGTCACAAAACCCATTTTTGTCAGCCCGTTGCTCTGGGCCGCAGACATGACCTGGGCGATGACTTCGTAGCGGGTCGATTTATCGGCGCGCAACTGCAGTTCCGGCTGCGGTTTCTGTAGTGCCGCGGCGGCCATTTTCACGTCCAGGTCCTTCTGCTGTATGGCCGCCTCATTCCAGAAAATCGCGCCCTGGCCATTGATGGACAATGAAATCGTCTCCGGCTTTTCCGGCGCCGGCGCCGATTGTGCGCTCGGCAGGTCGAGCTTGATCGCATGGGTAAACAGGGGCGCGGTGATGATGAAAATCACCAGCAGCACCAGCATGACATCCACCATCGGCGTGACATTGATGTCCGCCATTGGTCCCGCCTGCTTGTTGTCGTTGAATCCGCCGAATGCCATTGTTTGTCCTTGTGTTGTCAGTTCGCCAGTGAAATGTTCATTTGCCGATGCGGGCGCCGGTGGTCAGGTACGCATGCAGATCGTGGGCAAAACCGTCGAGTTCCGCCAGGGTCACGCGATTGACGCGGGTAAAGGCGTTATAAGCCAGCACCGCCGGGATCGCCACCACCAGGCCGAGCGCGGTCATGATCAGCGCTTCGCCGACCGGTCCGGCGATCTTGTCGATTTGCACGGTGCCGGACACCGATACCGCGACCAGCGCATGGTAAATGCCCCACACGGTGCCAAACAGGCCGATGAACGGCGCTGTTGCGCCGACCGAGGCGAGCAGTGTCAGGCCGCTTTCCAGGCGCGAGGACACGCGGTTGATCTGCTGGCGCAAGGTGCGCGTGATCAGCTCGCCGGGATCGATGGCCGCATTCAGCGAGCCGTCCTGCGACTTGATGTTGGCGGCTTCCGCGCTGTGCGTCGCCAGCGGTGTGTAGATGTTTTCGGAGTCGGCGTGCCGGATCAATGCAATCGCATCGGCCAGGGTCGGCGCCTTCCAGAATCCCTCCAGCGCACCGGCGCTTCTGCGGATGCGCCATGCGCTCCAGCTCTTGAGCAAAATGTAATACCAGCTGACGACCGACATCAGCAGCAGCACATACGCTGCCGCGTGTGAAATGGCGTCGCCTTGCGACCAGTAATGTGCCAGGCCTAAACTTTGGTTCATGAATGTCCAGTGCAGTAGGGAATTAATCTTTAAGTGTAAACACAATAGGCACGAGGTGCCACTCCGCCACCGGCTTTCCATCCGTCGTGGCGGGATTGAAACGCCAGGTTTCCACCGCGCTTTTTGCCGCTTCGTCAAGCAAGGGGAAGCCGCTGGAGCTCTTGACGTCGACCGCGCCGGCCGTGCCGTCGGCTTTCACCAGCACACGCAGCAGAACGGTGCCTTGTTCACCGAGCCTGCGGGAAATCGGCGGCTGGCGGGGACTGCGGTTGCTGGCGGCGTAGCTGGCGGAAATCGAGACGCCGGTTTTTACCGGTGGCGGCGGTGCGCTTGCAATGGGTGGAGCGGAGATCGCCGGGGATGGCGAGGCTGCTGGCGCGGCTGATTCCGTTGCTGCTGGCCTGGGCGGCGTGATGATTGGCGGTTCGGGAGCGGGTTTCGGTGCTGGCGCCGGCTTTTGGCGCGGCGGCTTTTTCTCGGGGGTCGGTTTCACGGCGGCCGCAGCGCGCGGCGGCGCCGGCGGTTTTACCTCGGGCGCCGGTTGCGGTGCTGGCACCAGCGCGACTGTCAATGGCGGCCGCGTGACCGGCTTATCCGCAATACCCGATAGTCCCTTGGCCAATGCCGCCAGCAATCCCGCATGCAACAGGAGAGTGATGACGACTACCGAAGGGCGAGCATGTGTCATGCGAACCGCCGCGGCTAGGCGCCGGAGTTCCGTTCAGGTTGAGTAGGTAGTGTTATCGAAGTCAGGGCGGGCGGGATCGGTATGAAGACTTCGTGATGCAAGCTCACTCTGGATTCCCGCGTTCGCGGGAACGACGGTAGTAATTGAGACGATCTGCACCAACTTCCGGCATCCGCTCTCACCACCGTCGTTCCCGCGCAGGCGGGAATCCATACCCCGCTGGCACGGGAAGGATTCCGATAACGCTGCCGCCCTGGACCGCTGCAGTCCGTAGGGTGTAATAAGCGCAGCGCATTACACCATCGTCGAACACTGTTGGCAGTTGCATGCGCCGGATGGCGGAAGGCGCTGCGCTTTTCCGCCCTACGAAACCGCGTTGCCGGTTGCCCGGTGTCCCACCTGGCGCCGGGTTTGCGTTCAGCGCAACCCCAGCACATCCTGCATGTCATACAAACCATTGCTCTTGTCCGCCAAAAAGCGCGCCGCACGCAAACTGCCATGCGCATAGGTAACGCGGCTGGATGACTTGTGCGTGATTTCAACACGTTCGCCGGTGCCGGCAAACAGCACCGTATGATCGCCGACGATGTCGCCGCCGCGAATGGCGGCAAAACCGATGGACGACGGGTCGCGTTCGCCGGTCACACCCTCGCGCCCATACACCGCGACGTCTTTCAGATCCCGCCCGAGCGCGCCGGCAATCACTTCACCCATCTGCAGCGCGGTGCCGGATGGCGCGTCGACCTTGTGCCGGTGGTGCGCTTCGATGATTTCAATGTCATAACCCTCCGCAAAGCTTTTTGCGGCCATCTCCAGCAACTTCATCGTCACGTTCACGCCCACGCTCATGTTCGGCGCGAACATGATGGCGGTTTTCTCCGCGGCGGCAGCGATCGCGGTTTTGCCGGCGTCGTCGAAGCCAGTGGTGCCGATGATCATCTTGATGCCGTGCGCAGCGCAATAATCCAGATGTTTCAGGGTGCCTTCAGGGCGTGTGAAATCGATCAGGTAGTCTGCATTTGCCAGACCCCTGGCGAGTTCCGATTCGATCGGCACGCCGGCAGGCTGGCCGAGAAAACTTGCGGCATCGGTGCCGATGCCGGGCGTGCCGGCAATATCCAGCGCACCAACAAGCACGGTGTCGCCGGCGTTCTGGATGGCTTCGATCAGCATCCGGCCCATGCGGCCGGAGGCGCCGGCAACGGCGATTTTCAGTTGATTCATGTGATGCAGTTCAGTGGCGGTTCAGTTTTTAGGGTCGCTTGCCGATGAGGGCGCTTTTGCCGGAGCGGGCGCGGCCGCGGCATTCTTGGCTTTCGCCGGGGTGCCGGCAATCAGCGCCAGATAGTCCTGTTCCGTTGGCAGATCACCGCCTTCAAAACGGGCAAGCCGGCTGTCCTTGAAAAACACCGACACGCGGCTGGCAATCACTTCGCCATTGCCTTTTTGCAGGCGGAATACATAGTCCCAGCGGTCTGCATGGAAAATATCCTGCAGCAGCGGTGTGCCGAGAACGAAGCGCACCTGTTCAGGCGTCATGCCTTCTTTCAGTTGCGAGACCATTTCCTGCGACACAAAATTGCCTTGCTGGATATCGATGCGGTACGGCGAAAAAATGCCGAAAAAGCGGCGCTGCCGGCTTGTTTGCACACCGGTGTCGGTGGCTGCAACAGCTGTGGCCGCCGCGGCCGGCCGGGCGTCGCGCGCACTGCCTGAGGCGGGTTCATCCATCAGCGGGTTTTTTGATGCACAGCCGGTCAGCAAGGTGGCCAATACGAAACAAAGCGCGCCAGCGGCGCGTACGGTCTTGCGGTCAGAGCAGGGGGCCAACATTCGCATATGAGTCATCTCAATTGATTTGAGCTAGTGTGTCAAACGCTATATGATAATGCAGTTCATCTGACTCCGAGCATTTACATGATTAATAACCCCTCCGATCTCAAGGCCAGCGGTCTCAAGGCAACCTTGCCGCGGCTGAAAATCCTTGAAATCTTCCAGAACAGTGCAGTGCGGCACCTGAGCGCTGAAGATGTCTATAAGATTTTACTGTCTGAAAATATGGATGTCGGTCTGGCAACTGTCTATCGTGTGCTCACGCAGTTCGAGCAGGCCGGCCTGTTGAGCCGCAATCATTTCGAGACCGGCAAAGCGGTGTTCGAATTGAATGAAGGTTCACATCACGATCATCTGGTTTGCCTGGATTGCGGCCGCGTGGAAGAGTTTTTCGATGCGGAAATCGAAAGGCGGCAACAACAGATCGCGCTTGAGCGCGGTTTTGATTTGTCCGAACATGCATTGGCCTTGTACGGTCACTGCAACAAGAAGTTGTGTCCGCACAGGGGACATTAAGAGCCTATCCCGGCAGGTCAAGCATTTCAATCCACGCACGCGGGCAGCCGCCCGACATTTCCAGCAACGCAACCGAGACAGGCAATTTGAACCGGCGTGGACCGGCACTGCCTGGATTGACGTACAGGACACCCTCTTTCGTATTGATCGATGGCTTGTGCGAATGGCCGGAAATCACGACCTGAAAACCCATTGCGGGAGGTTCCAGGTCAAGTTCCTTCAAATCGTGCAGCACATGGAACGTGACGTCGCTGATAACCAGCGTGATCGAGACGGGAAGTACGCTTGCCCATGCCGCCTGATCATTGTTGCCGCGCACGGCAGTGACCGGGGCAATCTGCGCCAGCTGCTGCAGGATTTCCGGCGTACCGACATCGCCGGCATGGATGATATGGCGTACATCCCGTAAGGCATGCAGCGCCTGCGGCCGCAGCACACCATGGGTATCTGAAATCAGGCCGATGCGGAACGGGTCCATGTTGATCGCGATGCGCGTCTCGTTAATTTACGAATTGCTCAGCGCGTTCGTCAGCAGTTTCGCCGTAATATCCACGATCGGAATCACACGCTCATACGCCATGCGGGTCGGGCCGATGACACCGAGCGTGCCGACGATCTTGCCATTGACGCCATACGGCGCGGTGATGACCGTCATCTCATCCATCGGCACCAGTTGCGACTCGCCGCCGATGAAAATCTGCACGCCGGTCGCTTTGCTGGAAAAGTCGAGCAATTGCATCAGGCCGGTTTTCTGTTCGAACATGTCGAACAGCTTGCGCAGCGATCCCATGTTGGAGGACAGGTCAGTCACGCTGAGCAGGTTGCGTTCGCCGGAAATGACCACGTCGTCGGTGGCATCGGTCATCGCATCGCTGCCGGCCTCGACCGCTGCCTGCATCAGACGCGTCATGTCATCACGCAACTGGCGCAATTCGCCCTGCAGGCGCACACGCACGTCGTCGAAGCTCAGGCCGCCATAATGCTGGTTGATGTAATTTGCCGACTGCACCAGTTGCGACGGTGTGTAATCGACATCCGTCAGCAGCAGCCGGTTTTGCACTTCGCCATTGGGGGCGACGATCACCAGCAGGATGCGTTTTTCCGACAGCCGCAAGAATTCTATCTGCTGGAATACCGACTCGCGCCGCGGCGTCAGCACGACCCCGGCAAACTGCGACAGCGACGACAGTACCTGCGCGGCGTTGGAAATGATCTTGTGCGGAGAATTGGTTTGCAGCCGCGATTGCAGTTTCGATTCGACCGCGTTTTCGTCGATTGCCTGCACGGTCAGCAGCGTATCGACAAAAACCCGGTATCCGCGCGGCGTCGGCACCCGGCCGGCTGACGTATGCGGGCTGGCGACGTAACCCATTTCTTCCAGGTCCGACATGATGTTGCGTATCGTTGCCGGCGACAGGTCCAGCCCGGAAATCTTGGAAAGGGCGCGCGAGCCTACAGGTTGCCCGTCGGCGATGTAACGCTCGACCAGGGCTTTCAGAAGGGTTTGTGCGCGTTTATCGAGTTGCATGGTAATTTTTAACGGGCACTTGGTGATGACATTGACATTATGCGCCTAGTCGGTCATTTGGCAAGCGGCTCGCTGATGAGCCAGCGCTCCAATTCAAATAAGTTTGCACAGATGGCATCCGGAACAACATGGGCGGGCAGTGCGCGCTGCGGTTCCGTGCCGGCGCGATTGATCCAGACGCCGCGCAAGCCGGCTTTCTGCGCGCCTTCGACGTCGAGCAGCGGATCGTCGCCCACATAGACCGCCTGCGCCGGTCGGATGCCGAGGGCATCGCAAGCCGAATGAAAAATGGACGGGTCCGGCTTGGCGCGGCCGAAGCGGTGCGCCGCCACCGAGATCTGGAAATGATGGGCCAGGCCGATCGCCTCCAGGTCCGCGGCGCCATTGGAGATCGATCCCAGCGTGAACTGCCGCGTCAGGCGGACGAGCGCGGGCTGCACGTCGTCGAACAGCTCGACCGCATTGCGCGCCCTGGTGAAGACGGCCATCGCATGATCGACCTTGGCGGAATCTTCGCCGCTGCTGATGAACACCTCGGTGAGTGTTGTGTGCCGCAGCAGGGACAGGTCGAGCGCGTAGCGCGGCTCGCTTGCCATCAGCGCCACGCGGCGCGCGCGCAGGCTCTCTATCGACACCTGTTGCGCCACCCGCGGCGCATGCGCGCGCAGCCAGTCGAACAGGATTGTTTCGGCGCGAACGATCACCGGCACAATCGGCCAAAGCGTGTCGTCCAGGTCAAACAGGATTGCCTTAATCGGAAGCATAGTGAAATAAAAGAATCAGGAGCATGATGCCGCAATCAAATCATTATAAGTGTGCATGCCATGAATTGTTTTAGAACTGCAGATGCGCCAATTTTAATGAATTATGATAAAACCCATACTGGCGTTGCCAGCGAAAGAAAATTTGCTTGTGTGGCCGGCGCGGTTTCCGATGATCACGGCCGGTCCAAAACAATGTATAACACTCCTTAATTATGGTCTAATCTGCAGCATGCCGCCTTCCACATCCCCTGCCAAAACGATTCCATACAAAACCATTGCCATTATCGGCAAGCATCTGGCCACCGGCAGCGCCGAGTCATTGATGGCACTGGCTGAATTTTTGCACCAACGCGGGCACAGCGTTGTGTTTGAAGCCGATACCGCGCGCAACATCACGCTGACGGGCTTCGCGGCGATGACGCCGGCCGAGATCGGCGAACACGCCGATGCCGCCATCGTGGTCGGTGGCGACGGCACGATGCTCGGCATCGCACGGCAACTCGCTCCTTATCATGTGCCGCTGATCGGGATCAACCAGGGCCGTCTCGGTTTCATGACTGACATTCCTCTGGAACGCATGCTGCCGCTGCTGGAAGAGATGTTGAACGGGAAAATTGAATCGGAGCAACGCACTTTGCTGGAAGGTTCGGTCGTGCGTGATGGCGAAACGATTTTCAGCGGACTGGCATTCAACGACGTTGTGGTGTCGCGCGGCGCCGGTTCGGGAATGGTCGAACTGCGCGTCGAGGTCGATGGCAATTTCATGTACAACCAGCGTTCCGATGGCCTGATTGTCGCCACGCCGACCGGCTCGACCGCTTATGCGCTGTCGGCTGGCGGACCATTGATGCACCCAAGCCTGGCCGGTATCGTGCTGGTGCCGATTGCGCCGCATGCCTTGTCCAACCGTCCGATCGTGGTGCCTGACACCCGGGAAATCGTGATCGAAGTCATCAGCGGGCGTGACATCAGCGTCAACTTCGACATGCAGTCGCTGGCAAGTTTATTGCACCATGACCGCATCCTCATCCGGCGTTCGGCGCATACGATCACTTTCCTGCATCCGCATGGCTGGAGTTATTACGAGACCCTGCGGGAAAAGCTGCACTGGAATGAATATCCATCGCTGGAGGGTCGGTTAAAATAATAATCGCCCTTCCGACATTTCAATAGAAACGCAATCCAACATGCTGCGCACACTTTCCATTCGCGACTTTGTCATTGTCGAGGCAATCGAACTTGACCTCGCTTCGGCGTTTACCGTTTTTACCGGTGAAACCGGCGCCGGCAAATCGATCCTGATCGACGCGCTGGCGCTCGCATTGGGCGGCCGCGGTGATGCCAGCGTCGTGCGTGAAGGCGCCACCCGAGCCGATATCACGGCCGAATTCGGACCGGGTGAAGATGCGCAGGCGTGGCTGGCGGAAAATGAATTCAACAGCGATGACGGCGGCGTGCTGTTGCGCCGCGTGATCGATAACGCCGGGCGCTCCAAGGCATTCATCAATGGCATTGCCGCGACCGCGACGCAGCTGCGCGACCTCGGTGAAATGCTGGTCGATATCCATGGCCAGCACGCCCATCAGTCGCTGCTGAAAAGCGATGCGCAACGTGCGCTGCTCGACAGCCAGGCGGGCTTGCAGGAAGAAATCAGGACGGTGGCCGCCACGTACCGGGCCTGGCGCGCGCTGGCCCGGCAGCGCGAGGAATTCGAGACCAATGCCAGGAATGTGCTGCTCGAGCGCGAACGGCTGGAATGGCAGGTCGGCGAGCTGGAAAAGCTCGCGGCGAAGCCGGGCGAGTGGACGGAAATCACCAATGAACATAGCCGGCTGTCGCATGCGGCGACGCTGATTGAAGGCGCGCAGGAAGCATTGACCGCCATCTCCGAATCGGATGACAGTCCGATGCTGTCGCAGCTGTCATCGCTGAATCAGAAGCTCGGCAAGCTGGCCGATCTCGACGATGCGCTCAAACCGGTGCTGGAGGCGCTGGAGCCGGCGCAGATCCAGCTGCAGGAAGCGGTGTATGCGCTCAATGATTACCTGGGGCGGGTCGAGCTCGACCCGGACCGCCTGCGCCAGGTCGATGCGCGCATGGAGGCGCTGCATTCGGCCGCGCGTAAATTCCGTGTCGCGCCGGAAGACTTGCCGCAGGAGTTCGACTCCCTGTCGGCCCAGTTGCTGCAACTGGCCGATGCCAGCGACCTTGACGCCTTGCGGGCGCAGGAGGAAAAGCTCAAGGCGCACTATATGGCGGCGGCGCAAAAGCTGTCGAAAGCGCGCATCAGGTCGGCCAGGTCGCTGAGCGAGGCGGTGACGGCGGCGATGCAGGATTTGAGCATGACCGGCGGGCGATTTGCGATTGCATTGCACCCGTGCGAACCGGCAGCTTATGGTCTGGAGCAGGTTGAGTTCCTGGTTGCGGGCCACGCCGGCACGGTGCCGCGGCCGCTGGCGAAAGTGGCATCGGGCGGTGAACTGGCGCGTATTGCGCTGGCGATTTCCGTCATCACCTCAAGCGCGACGGCTACACCGACCCTGATTTTCGATGAAGTCGACAGCGGCATCGGCGGCGCGGTGGCTGAAGTGGTCGGGCGCCTGTTGAAACGCCTCGGACAGGAGCGCCAGGTACTGTGTGTCACCCATCTGCCGCAGGTGGCCAGCCAGGCGAACCAGCATTTTCAGGTCAGCAAGAGTGCAGGCGCCCACGGCCGCACGGTATCGCATATCGATGCGCTGGATGCAAAAGCCCGCGTCGAGGAAGTGGCGCGCATGCTGGGCGGACTGGAAATCACGGCCACCACACGCAAGCATGCGCGGGAACTGCTGGCCTCCTGAGGGTCCTTAATGGCAGGAGCGCCATTTTTCCAATTTTTTGTAGGGTGTAATAAGCGTTAGCGCATTACACCTTGCAGCGTTCGCAAATGCTAACCGTGATCGGGCACGGTGTAATGCGCTTCGAGACTGGGAAAGTATTCGGCAGAATTTTACCGAAGAAAAAAACGGCCTCTCTGGAGGTCCCAGGATCAACGAACGACCACCGAGGAAGGGGTAAGAGACCCCCTGAAATGAGTGGATTCCGAATACTTGCACAGTCTCTTCGCTTATTACACCCTACAATACTGCTGGCCTTCTGACGCTTATTTCCCCGTCAGGTAATGTTTCTTGCTCAGATCGCAGGAAAGCCATTTTTCCAGCTTCATCAAAAGCCAGTGCCGCTTGTCGCGCGAACTGAGGCGGTAATCCCGGTTTTGGCTGAAATCCTGCTCGGCTTCATTGCGGAGCCAGTCTTTCATGATGGCCGGGTGGCTGCCTGAAAAAGGCATGAGTATGCGGGCGTCTATATTCCCGTAATCAAACGTCGGCTCGGCGACGCCGTCCCAGTATTTCGCTACACGCCGATTTTTTTCCGCCATTTTTTTGGCCGAGCGGACCCAGCCATAATGATAGATATGGGCGCCGGTGTGCGCCGCATAAGGGTGGCGGCCGCGCCGGTGGTTGTTCATGATCATCCAGTACAAACCGTCGGGCGCATAGGTGCGGATGGTGTTGCGGATGACCCGCACTTCATTGCGGTACCAGGCCGGCGATACGGCGAGCTGGTTGGGCGCGCCGTAAAAATGGTGGTAATGGAAGGCCAGCGCTTCGATTGCCGGGTTGGGCAGGTGCAGGGACATCGAGTCGCGAATCCGGTCGAGATCGTTTTCATGCAATACCTCGTCGCCTTCCAGATAAAAAGCCCAGTCGCCGGTGCAATTGTATTGGGCGATCATTTTCTGCTGTGCATACACAAAACCCTTGGCATGCATGCCATCGTTCCAGTGCGAACGTATAATGCGGATCTTGGAATCGGCGATGGCGGCCACACGCTCATGGGTATCGTCATTGCCGGCGCCGATATTGATGATGAATTCGTCGACCAGGGGCAGTATCGACCGGATGGATTCGATATACGGATAACCCATCAGGGTGCCGTTTCTCAAGAAAGTGAATCCGCTGATTTTCATGGGGTTTTTTCGGTGGAAAACATTATTCTGGCGCAATCTTAACGCACGGAAAAGGAAAATGACAAACAATGCGTTTTGATCCCGAACCCGCAACCACTCACGGTTCTCTTCCCGGCACGGCGATCGTGCTGATCAACCTGGGCACGCCCGAGGCGCCGACAGCCGCCGCGGTGCGTCCCTACCTCAGGCAATTCCTGTCCGATCCGCGTGTGGTCGAGATACCGAAGGCAGTGTGGTGGTTTATCCTGAACGGCATCATCCTGCCGTTTCGCTCGGCACAATCGGCGCGGAAATATGCGTCGATCTGGACCACTGACGGCTCGCCGCTCAAGGACCATACCGAAAAGCAGGCGACACTTCTGCGCGGATACCTCGGTCAGCGCGGTCACCAGGTCCGGGTCGAATATGCAATGCGTTATGGGAATCCTTCAGTAGCGCAAGTATTAAAGCAGCTGAAGGCCGATGGATGTCAGCGCATCCTGATCGTGCCGGCCTATCCGCAATATTCGGGCACCACTACGGCATCGATTTTTGATGCCGTTTTCACGCATTATGCAAAGGTGCGCAACGTGCCGGAGCTGCGGCTGATCAAGAATTATCACGATCAGGCCGGTTATATCGAGGCGCTGAAACAATCGGTGCTGGCGCACTGGTTCAGCCATGGTCGTCCCGAAAAGCTGGTAATGAGTTTCCACGGCGTACCCAAACGCACCTTGCTGCTGGGCGATCCCTATCATTGCGAGTGTTACAAAACCGCCCGCTTGCTGGCGACCGCGCTAGGGCTGCCAAAGGAAAGCTGGATCGTCACCTTCCAGTCCCGTTTCGGCAAGGCAGAGTGGCTGCAGCCCTATACCGCGCCGACCTTGCAGAAACTCGCGAAAGAAGGAATCAGGCGGGTTGATGTGATCTGCCCCGGCTTTACCAGTGACTGTCTGGAAACGCTGGAAGAGATCGCAATGGAGGCGCGCAGCGATTTTCTGGCCGCGGGCGGCACGGAATTCAACTATATTCCGTGCCTGAACGAGACGCCGCAATGGATCAGCGCGTTGGCGGACATCGCCGAACAGCACCTCGGCGGCTGGCCCACGATGCTGACGCCGGCACAGCAGTTGGCGCAGAAATTGGATGCTGAAGCAGGAAAAACAGAGGCAATACGCCTCGGCGCAAAAAAATGACTACCGCATGCCATCACAATGTAGCCGGCAACTGTCGAATTTTGTAGCAAAAGCATGCGCAGGGGACTTGAGAACAGGCAATCGAAGCCCCACTCTGTGAACACGTGTTCCTGATGACGAGAAGTAATTCCCTCTTGAAAACAGATTGAATAACCCCACTTATTTGGGGTGTTTAATTTAAGTGATTGATATTGTTGGAGAATTGATGATGCAAGATGAGCAAAAACCGACCGGACAAGATGCGCAAACAGGCCAGAATGGCTCGGTGGAAGATCCCGTGATGACGGAAGCGGAAGCCGTTTCCACAGGTCAGACTTTGGAAGACCGGCTGACTGCGGCCGAAGCCAGGGCGGGGGAAATGCAGGATTCCTTCTTGCGCGCGAAGGCCGAAGCCGAGAACATGCGCCGCCGCGCCCAGGAAGACATTACCCGCGCGCACAAATTTGCGATCGAGAGTTTTGCCGAGGCTCTGGTGCCCGTGAAAGACAGCCTGGAGATGGCGCTCAAGATCGAGACACCGTCGATAGAGTCGCTCAAGGAAGGTGTCGAGATGACATTAAAGCAGTTGTCATCCGCCTTCGAGAAAAACCGGCTGGTTGAAATCAATCCGCAGGCCGGGGAAAAACTGGATCCGATGAAACATCAGGCGATTTCGATGGTGCCTGCGGAGCAGGAAGCCAATACGATTGTCACTGTGTTACAAAAAGGGTACACGATCGCCGACCGCTTGCTGCGTCCCGCGCTGGTAACAGTATCGCAGGAAAAATGATTCTCTAAATACAAATGAAAAGTGCTTGAAAGCGAGACTTTTCTCCACATATGTGCATTATCGAAATCAGTTAATCAGTTATCAAGGGGATAAATTATGGCCAAAATCATCGGCATCGATCTGGGTACCACTAATTCTTGCGTTTCCATCATGGAAGGCGGCCAGCCAAAGGTCATCGAGAATTCCGAAGGCGCACGCACCACACCGTCCATCATCGCTTATCAGGAAGACGGCGAAATCCTGGTTGGCGCACCTGCCAAACGCCAGGCCGTCACCAATCCGAAAAATACCCTGTATGCCGTCAAGCGTCTGATCGGGCGCAAATTCGACGAAAAAGAAGTGCAGAAGGATATCGGCATGATGCCGTACCAGATCATCAAGGCCGACAATGGCGATGCCTGGGTTTCGGTGCGCGACAAGAAACTGGCGCCGCCGCAGATTTCCGCGGAAGTGCTGCGCAAGATGAAAAAAACCGCCGAGGATTATCTGGGTGAAGAAGTGACCGAAGCGGTCATTACCGTCCCCGCCTATTTTAATGACGCGCAACGCCAGGCGACCAAGGACGCCGGCCGTATTGCGGGCCTCGACGTCAAGCGCATCATCAATGAGCCGACCGCTGCGGCGCTGGCCTTCGGCCTCGACAAAACCGGCAAGGGTGATCGCAAGATCGCCGTGTATGACCTGGGTGGCGGCACCTTCGACGTCTCGATCATCGAGATTGCCGACGTCGATGGCGAAATGCAGTTTGAAGTGTTGTCGACCAATGGCGACACCTTCCTCGGCGGCGAAGATTTCGACCAGCGCATCATCGACTACATCATTGACGAATTCCGCAAGATCAACGGCATCGACCTGAGCAAGGACGCGATTGCGCTGCAGCGTATCAAGGCGTCGGCCGAACGCGCCAAGATCGAACTGTCGTCGTCGCAGCAGACCGAAATGAATGAGCCGTACATCGCGATGGCCAATGGCGCACCGGTGCATTTGAACCTGAAAATGACGCGCGCCAAGCTGGAGTCGCTGGTCGAGGACCTGATTTCGAAAACCATCGATCCATGCCGTACCGCGATCAAGGATGCCGGCGTCAAGGTCAGCGATATCGACGACATCATCCTGGTAGGCGGCATGACACGCATGCCGAAGGTACAGGAGCAGGTGAAGGAATTCTTCGGCAAAGAGCCGCGCAAGGATGTCAATCCGGATGAAGCAGTGGCCGTAGGCGCCGCGATCCAGGGCTCCGTGCTGTCAGGCGAGCGCAAGGATTTGCTGCTGCTGGACGTGACCCCGCTGTCGCTTGGCATTGAAACCTTGGGCGGCGTGATGACCAAGATGATCCAGAAGAACACCACGATCCCGACCAAGTTCAGCCAGGTATTTTCTACCGCCGATGACAATCAGCCTGCGGTAACGATCAAGGTCTATCAGGGCGAACGCGAAATGGCGGTCGGTAACAAGGGATTGGGCGAATTTAATCTCGAGGGCATTCCGCCATCGTCACGCGGCACGCCGCAGATCGAAGTCACCTTCGACATCGACGCCAATGGCATTTTGCATGTGGGCGCGAAAGACAAGGCGACCGGCAAGGAAAACAAGATCACGATCAAGGCCAACTCCGGCCTGACCGAAGAAGAGATCCAGAAGATGGTGCAGGATGCCGAAGCCAACGCCGAGGAAGACCGCCGTCTGAGAGAAGTGGCCGAAGCGCACAACCAGGGCGATGCCCTGGTGCACTCGACCCGCAAGGCGCTGGCCGAACACGGCGACAAGCTGGAAGCCGGCGAGAAGGAAAGCATCGACGCTGCGATCAAGGATCTGGAAGTGGCCTTGAAAGGCAGCGACAAGGCAGAGATCGATGCCAAGTCCGCGGCATTGTCGACGGCGGCCCAGAAGCTGGGCGAAAAAATGTACGCCGACATGCAGGCGCAGCAGGCAGCGAGTGGCGCCGCGGATGGTGCGGCCGGTCCTGGCGCTTCGGAAGCGAAGCAGAAAGACGATGATGTTGTGGATGCAGACTTCAAAGAAGTCAAAGACAAGTAATGTGTCAGTAGTCATGCGGCGCGAGCCGACATGACCGCCGGGCCCGTATGGTTGCAATGCAGCCTGCGGCTCGGCGTTTTCGCTTAGATAACAGGGTACCGACAAGATGGCGAAGCGTGATTTTTACGAAATATTAGGTGTGGCAAAGAACGCTTCTGATGAAGAAATTAAGAAGGCGTATCGCAAGCTGGCGATGAAACACCATCCGGATCGCAACCCGGACAGCAAAGGCGCGGAAGACAAGTTCAAGGAAGGCAAGGAAGCCTACGAGATGCTGTCCGACCCGCAAAAGCGCGAAGCCTATGACCGCTACGGGCATGCCGGCGTCGACCCCAACATGGGTGGCGGTGGCGGTTTCGGCGGCGGTAACGCCGGTGGTTTTGCCGATGCGTTCGGTGATATTTTCGGCGACATCTTCGGCAACAGCGCGCGTGGCGGCGGCCGTGGTGCGGGAGCGCAGGTTTATCGTGGCGCGGATTTGCGCTACAACCTCGAAATTACGCTGGAGCAGGCCGCCAGCGGTTTTGACACCACGATTCGTGTGCCCTCATGGGATAGCTGCGACACATGTCATGGCTCCGGCGCCAAGCCCGGCACCTCGCCGGTCACTTGCCCGACCTGCGCCGGTCATGGCCAGGTCCGCATGCAGCAGGGCTTTTTCAGCATCCAGCAAGCCTGCCCGAAATGCCATGGCACCGGCAAGATCATTCCCGATCCATGCGTCACTTGCGCCGGACAGGGCCGCATCAAACGCAACAAGACACTGGAAGTGAAAATCCCGGCGGGCATCGATGACGGCATGCGGATCCGCTCTTCCGGCAATGGCGAACCCGGCACGAATGGCGGTCCGGCAGGCGACCTGTATGTCGAAATCCATATCAAGCCGCATACGGTGTTCCAGCGTGACGGTGATGACCTGCATTGCGAAATGCCGATCTCGTTTGCCAAGGCGGCCATCGGCGGGGAAATCGAAGTGCCTACCCTGAGCGGCAAGGTATCGTTTACGATTCCCGAGGGTACCCAGTCCGGCAAGACATTCCGCTTGCGCAGCAAGGGGATCAAGGGTGTGCGCTCAGGTTATGCAGGGGATCTGTTTTGCCATGTCGTGGTCGAGACCCCGGTCAAGCTGACCGAAAAGCAGAAAGACATGCTGAGGGAATTCGAGCTGTCGACCACGGAAGGCGGCGCCAAGCACAGCCCGCAAAGCAAATCGTGGAAAGACAAGGTCAAGGAATTTTTTGAGTGATTGGCATGAAGTCATCGTGATGTGAGCTCAGTCTGGATTCCCGCTTTCGCGGGAATGACGGTGGTGAGAGTGGAGATCGACCCAATTACCACCGTCATTCCCGCGAAAGCGGGAATCCATAACCCGCTCGCACCAGAAGAACGTCGATATTCGCAGGCTTGCTGACTCATCCCGACCTTATCTTGGCTGTCATCCGAAACCGCCGCAGTCGCTGACCCGGCGGTTTTTTTTCGTCAATTTTCCTCATTGCATGTTGCAGGCTTTTTCTCTATGCTTGAATCCGAATAATAAGACGGACGTTCTATTTTTTTATCATGCACACATGGACTATTTGGAGACAATGATGAAATTCGCTTTCCGCACCAGGCTCTGGTTGATTTCTGCCTGTTTATTTGCAGCGTCAGGTTCAGTAATACATGCGGCCGAAGTCGGCGGCGTGAAGCTCGAGGACACGGTACCGTTATCCAGCCAGGAACTCAGGCTGAACGGCGCCGGCATACGTTACAAGGCAATCTTCAAGGTCTATGTCGCAGGCCTTTATCTGAATGCCAAAAAAACGACCGTCGCCGACATTCTTGCCGCACCCGGACCCAAGCGGATGGCGATCGTGATGTTGCGCGATGTCAGCGCCGCGGATTTCGCCGAGTCCTTCATGGCCGGCATCCAGAACAATTCGGACAGTGCGGAGCAGGCAAAGGTGGCAAGCCAGCTCAAGACATTCAATGACATGTTCAAGACGATCCCGGCAATGAAAAAAGGCGATATCCTCGCGGTCGACTGGATCCCGGCTAGCGGCACGCAAGTGCTTCACAACGGAAAGAAACTCGCCGAAGGCATCCCTGATATCGCCTTCTACAATGTGTTCCTGAAGATCTGGCTGGGGGAAAAACCGGCCGATGGTGACCTCAAGCGGCAATTGATCGGCACGGCGCAATAAAGTCTCGCAATTGATCTGCAGGGGCGGCTATGCCGCCCTTTTTTTCGTCTTTTTCTTTTGTCCCCTACCGGCTGCCCGCATCGGTCGGATCGAACTGTCACCTTATCCATACAGAACTTCGATTTACTTTCTCATTGTGAGTTTTTGCTAGCAAAAAATTAACATTTGATTGGAACTGCACCATACTTTCATCGACTTGATTCTGGGTTCCCCACAATATGTTGCCGATGAAAACGCCTGTGCCACCGAACGATCAGAAGCCGTTGCGGTCTTCGGCGAGGCCGACCGTCCTGGTGCTGGATGACCAGAGCACCGGCAGGCTGGTGATGGCGGAGGTCATCAAAAGCATCGACCACAAAATCAACATCATGATGTTTGCCGATGCGCTTGAAGCGATCGATTATGTCCGCCGCGAGCCACCGGATCTGGTACTGACCGACTACAGGATGCCGGTAATCGATGGCATCGAGACCATCCGCCGCCTTCGCTGCATTTATCCCTATGAACAACTGCCGATTGTCATGACGACCGTCGTGGACAGCCGGGAGGTCCTGTATCGGGCGTTCGAAGCGGGCGCCACCGATTACCTGGTCCGGCCTCTCGATCCGACTGAATGCCGGGTGCGTTGCAAAAACCTGCTCAGTCTGCGCCGGCAGTATCTGTTCAATACAAGCCATGCCGACCTGGTCGAAGAGCGTGCGGAACAGGTCAGAACAGATCTGCAGTTGCGTGAAATGGGTATCCTGCTGCGGCTGGCGGGCGCAGTTGACAGTCCCGGCGCAGTGAGCGGCAAACATTTGATGCGAATGGGGACGTACGCGGGTCAGATTGCCCGCGGGATCGGGTTATCCGCGGAGCAGGTCAACACGATTGAACTGGCGGCGCCATTGCACGATATCGGCAACGCCGGCATCCCGGATGCGCTGCTGCAAAAGCACGGCAAACTGCGTGCCGAGGAAATCGCTGTCATGCGGGACCATGTGCGTATTGGCCCTGATCTTCTGCGTAACAGCCCTTCAGACTTTTTGCAGGCGGCGACGATAATCGCGCAATATCATCATGAGAAATTCGACGGCAGCGGTTACCCGTCCGGATTGCAAGGCCACGACATTCCTCTCCAGGCTCGCATTGTGGCGCTGGCCGATGTATTTGATGCGCTGACCTCCGCGCGGCCATACAGGGCGCCATGGGAATCCCGCGAGGCTATCGCCTATATCATTGGGCAAAAAGGCCTGCACTTCGATCCTGAACTGGTCGATGTATTTGTCGCCCAGTTCGGACTCACGCTCTCCAATCAACAGGTGCTGTCGGCCGGCCAACGCAACGCCCACGGATCCTGATCACCCCTATGTCCGTTTTCAGGCCGTATGCCGCGTTCTTGTCTTTAAAACGCTGTTTTTCCCAAAGACCCGACACCGAACACGAGCAGGCCATTGTCCGCCTTGCGATCGGCGTTTTGTTGTTCATCTATTTTTTTCTGTATTCGATATACGGCGAGTTTAATGGATCGCAGTGGAAGATAGATTTTCGATGGATCATGTCTGTATTTCTCGCAGTCTCCTTTTTAATCATAGGACATATAGCGTTATTCCCGGACTCGAGTCCGCCGCGAAGATTATTTGCTTCGGCGCTGGACTCCGGAACAATCACGTATTTTTTCTTCAATGCGGGCGAATATGCGCTGCCACTTTACTTCCTGTATTTGTGGATCATTTTTGGATATGGATTTCGCTTCGGCAAGCGCTATCTGTTCTTCACCCTTCTACTATCCCTGGCTGGTTTTGGCGCCGCCATTCTTCAGGTCCCGTATTGGGAAAGTCATTTTTTCCTTGGTGTCGGGCTGTGGACAGGCATGCTTCTGGTATCGCTGTATGTGAGCAAACTTGTCGGCCGCCTGACCAAGGCGCTTGATTCAGCGGAAGCCGCCAACCTCGCCAAGCGCAAATTCATCTCGTCAGTCAGTCATGAGCTGCGCACGCCCTTGAATGCCCTGATTGGCATGGCTGATCTGCTGAGAGGCACCGCGCTAAGCCATGAACAGCGCGATATGGTCTTGAGCATGGAAAATGCGTCGCAGATGATGTTGTCCCTGGTCGAAGATGTGCTCGATTTTTCAAAGATCGAAGCCGGCAAGCTGATGATCGAAAACACCGAATTCGACCTGCATCAACTGGTGCACGGCACGATGGATATCTTCCAATATGAAGCGTCAGGCCGGGGCCTGTCACTGGTTACCAGCATCGATCCCCGCGTTACATGGGCATTGCGCGGCGACCCTCATCATTTACGTCAGGTGCTGGTCAATCTTTTGTCCAATGCCCTCAAATTTACAAAGGAGGGAAAGGTTGTGCTGCGCATCAAGTCCCTGTACGACACCGAGCAGGCGGTGAAGTTGCGGTTCGAGGTTGAAGACACGGGGATTGGTATCGCTGCCGAGGCGCAACTCAGGATATTCGACAGCTTTACCCAGGCGGATGAATCCACCACACGACGTTATGGCGGCACCGGTCTCGGCACCACGATTTCCAAGCAGTTGGTGGAATCGATGAAGGGCCGGATAGGCGTACGCAGCACACTGGGCGCCGGTAGCCTGTTCTGGATCGAATTGCCCTTGCAAAAGCAGCTGGCTGCAGTAGACCGGCGGTTATCCGCGAGCCTGCCTGTTTTACTGATCGGTTTTGATCCCGGACAACGCGCACAGCTTGTGAACGCGCTGGCTTCGGCCGCCATCCATTCTGATGTTGTCGATACGCCCGGCCTCGCAATCCAGCGCCTCAATGCCAACGCCGGATCGGAGTCGCATTACCGGCTGCTTATTCTGAGCGGCATGGCAGTCAAGTCATCCGATCGCGGGTTGCAAGCCCTGGTCAGGGATTTGCGTCGTGCAGCACGTGCGGATTTACCGGTCATTCTGTGCGGTACCGAGGCGCTGCAAGCACGAAACAGCTGGGAGATTGCCGAGGAAGCAGACGTGGCGGCGATACTTGAATTTCCTGTTGAGTCACCGCTGTTATTCAATGCGCTGCATGGCGCGAGACTTCCGAGCCGCACAGCGGCCGAAGCCGAAGCGCCCGGCGTGGAATTGTCCGCGGGACTGGCTGGCGTCACGCAGTACAGCATTCTGGTGGCTGAAGATAATCCGATCAACAGCAAGCTGATGGAGAAAATTCTGGAACGGGCAGGACATCTATGTACGCTGGCTGAAAATGGCGAGGAGGCGCTGGACCGGCTCGGGCAACAGGAATTCGATGCCATTGTGTTCGATATGAACATGCCTTACATGAGTGGGCTTGAGGCCACCAAAGCTTACTGTTTCATGTTTGCAGCGGAGATGCGGGCGCCGGTCATCATGTTCTCGGCGGACGTGACTACCGAGGTCAGGGACGAATGTCTGAATGCTGGCGCAGACGAATTTCTGCCGAAGCCGATTCAGGTAAGTTTGTTCCTGGAGACACTTGATCGCCTGGTACGGAAATCCAATGGGACTTCATGCGAGCCTGCTTATCGAGCACCCGTCGCCCAACGCCATGCCGAGCCTGCGGTTGAGGATCTGGTACTGAATTATGCGACGCTGACGGAGCTGGAATGCATCGGACAGGATCCTCTGTTCGTGGATGGATTGCTGGCTCGCTTCATTGAAGATAACTGGAGACTTATCGATAAGCTGGAAGGCGCATTGCTGCTATTCCGATTCGAAGAAGTGAAAGAGATTATTCACGCAATGAAGGGATCGGCGCTAACCATCGGCGCCTCATCCTTGAAAATGACCTGCCAACGTCTCGAAAGGATGAGTCAAAGTGAATTAAGGCAGGACGTGCCGGAAATCATGAACCTCATCAACGGTGTTTTCAGCCAGCTGTGCGAAGCACTCGAACAGTACCGCAAGCAGCGCAATCCACCGATCCGGCAGCGAGTATAGAAATGAGCCTCGCGCTAGCGGCCTGGCTTGTCAATTGCCAGGCCCCCGCCGCACATCAGATTGCGGTCGCCAATTCGGAACTTCTGTCGGTGCGCCTTGCTTTCTTTCGTGCTTCGTTTTGCCGTAACTGCGCCTCCGCCAACCGGCTCATCATTTTCAAGTCTCTGCTTTGCAGCCGTAACGCGGCATCCACCCAGACTTCGGTAATGTTCATCAATTCTTCACGGGACAGTGGCCAGGTATGGTGCCTGCACTGATACATGGCGCGCATCCCGTTGAGCTGCCTGCTGTTTTTGCGCATGAATTCATATACCGCGTGCTCGCCTCTTCCTGCCGGCGCCAGAACGTCAATGATGCCGATCTCATGCAGCTCGCGCGCGCCATATATTTTTCCACTCAAGATCATTTCCTCCGCCTTTTTTGCGCCGAGCCGGCGTGCCAGCAGGCTATAAGCGCCCATTCCAGGAAACAAGTTAAACAGGATTTCCGGAAATCCCATGCGCGCGGATTCTTCGGCAATAATGACATTGCTGGTCAATGCATATTCAAATCCGCCTCCCAGCGCATCCCCTTGCACCAGCGATATTGTGAGTGAAGAGGTGTTATGGTTAGTGACTCTTGAGTAGATGCAGTCGACACATAGCCGGGCATAATGTAATAGCGCGTCCCGGTTTTTCGACTTGATCAATAATACGAACAGCGCCAGGTCGCCGCCGTAAATGAACAGATTTTCTGCCCGTGATCCGAGGATCGAATAATCGGCGATAAATAGCTCGTTGTGATCAATATTGGTCCCCTGGTTTTTTCCGATCGCCTCATCGTTGCTCTTGAGATCGGACAACAGGTCCAGATTGAAACAGGCGGGTCCGGTCGGCTTCATGTAAGTCCAGACGGATCGTGTTGCCGGGTCGTACTCGACGTCCAGCTGGCGATATTTGGGCTGGCCATTTTCCGCATTGATCATTGGAATACGGAGGTTTTTCAGTTCGGTCATTGCATTCATTTCGTTCTCCTTGACGTGAAATTTCTAATGGAACTACAGTGGATTAAAAAGGTGCATGGATACGTTCGAAACGCCTATTTCTGATCGCAGGTATTCGAGAGAGGGGAAAACGGTGAGGCGCACCTGCGTATGCCCACACATTTTTTTATTTTTATTTGTCCAGTCATGGCGTGTCCTCTACATCAAATGAAAACTGCACTTCGTTGTTTCGATCATGTTTTCATTGAGCGGCATCAGAGAAATTCTGGTGAATCAACATGCGCTCTGCATTAATATACTTCGGTTTAAAAGGGTTTAATCCAGAACAAACTTAAACGTTGCATAGGTGATGTTTTTTGTGCTCTTTTCATAGGGAAATAATCCTATTTTGCAAATATATTTGCCCCAGTATTTCGATCGGAAAATGAATGAAATTTCTCTTGTTCTTATGCGGACTGCTTGCTTGTTCCTCGCATGCATCGGAGGTCGACAATGTAGTGGGCGCGTTTTCGAAAAATGATTTTTCTGGCTGGGACGAAAAATCATTCAAGGGACATACGGCATATGAACTGGTCAAGGATGTTGACCTCGACAAGATCGTGGTGCGTGCCCACACTCAAGGCGCGGCGTCCGGCCGCTTCCGCAAAGTCAAAATCGATTTGACAAAAACACCGGTGATGAACTGGTCGTGGAAAATCGACCGGCCGTACGCCGGCATCGATGAAAACACCAGGGGCGGCGATGACTTTCCGGTACGGGTGTATGTAGTCGTGGAGCGTGGCCTGCTCGGCCTGTCGACACGCGCAATCAATTATGTCTGGGCCAGCAAAAATCCGGTCGGGGCAAGTTGGGCAAATCCGTTTGCGGCGCAGGCGAGGATGGTGGCGGTTGACAGCGGTGGCGCGGGCGCCGGCAGGTGGGTGAAACACAGCCGCAATGTACGCGAAGACCTGAAGGCGGCATTCGGTGGCGACTTTACCGAAATCAACGTGGTCGCCATCATGACCGATGGCGACAACAGCGGGCTCGAGGCACGTGCATGGTATGGTGACATTTCTTTTTCCAATAAATGATCAGAACCAGTGCGCAAGAAACGTTTACTTTTGATCGGCGGCGGCCACTCCCATCTTTTTGTCCTCGAAGCATTGCGCAATCAGCAGCCGCAGTGGCAGGAGACACTCGAGGTGACGCTGCTGTCACGCAGTCTGCATATGCCGTATTCAGGCATGTTTCCGGGGCTGATTGCCGGCCATTACCGTCACAACGAATGTCTGGTGGATCTGCAGCCGCTGGCTTCGCATGCCGGGGTGGCGCTGGTACAGGCCAGCGTCGATCATCTCGACCTGACCCGCAACGTGGCGCTGGCGGATGGTGATGCGTGGCCGTTCGATATTGTCTCGCTCGACATCGGCTCGACGCCGCCGTTGACGACGGTGCCCGGCGCTGCGGAGTACGCGCTGAGTGTGAAACCGATTGAAGTATTCATGCAGCAATGGCGCACCTTGCAGGAGCAGATCGTCAGCCTGACGCGGCCTATTCATTTGGTGGTTGCGGGTGGCGGCGCCGGTGCGGTCGAGGTTGTGCTGGCCATGGCGCATCGGCTGGACGCGCAGCGTGATCGTGTCAAATGGTCGCTGGTGACGCGCGGCGAGCTTCTGCCTGGTTATCCGCGCCGCGCCGCGCGCCTGATGGCGGATCATCTTGCCAGAGCGGGTGTGGCGCTGCGCACCGATGCCGCGGTGTCGCTGGTTGAAGAAGGCAAGCTGCATTTTGCCGACGGCAGCAGTGCGGCATTCGATGCGCTGGTCTGGGCGACCGGCGCCGAGCCGCAATCATGGGTTGCCGCTTCCGGCCTGTCATGCGTGGATGAAGGATTTGTGGAGATCAACGAACACCTGCAATCGGTCAGTCATCCGCATGTTTTCGCGACGGGCGATATTGCCACCAACCCGCAGGCCCGACGCCCGAAAGCGGGGGTTTTTGCGGTGCGGCAGGGGCCGGTACTGGCGGATAACCTGCTGCGTCATGCGTCCGGCCAGACGCTGGCGCGCTACCGGCCGCAGCGCGATTATCTGTCGCTGCTGTCGACTGGCGGCCGGCACGCACTCGCGTCCTGGTATGGATTGGTCTGGGAGGGGCAATGGGTATGGCGCTGGAAGGATCGCATCGACCGTCAATTCGTGCGGCGGTTTTCAGAACCGTTTAGGCCGCCGACCGGACGTGCTGCGGAAAGAAATCCGTCGGAAGATAACCAATAAGCTGAACTTTATCCTTGCGAGCGGCGTAGCTGAGCGTTTTGGTCAATCCTGGTGGGATCGGCATGAAGACATCGTGATGCAAGCTCAGTCTGGATTCCCCCTTGCAGGGCGCATATTCGCTTGCAAGCGAATATCGTTTCGCAGGCGTGAGGCTATGCCTCACGAAACCCCTGCTACACCTTTCGCGAGAATGACGGTAGTAAGAGTGGAGATCATACCAATTACCACCGTCATTCCCGTGAAAACGGGAATCCATAACCCGCTCCCACGGGAAGAACGTCCATATCCCCCAGGCTCCCTGATTCGCCCCGACCTGAAAAAATTCCACTCCCTTTGCTGGATCGCTTCATCGATTCGCCTTGTCATCTGACCTAAATCGGCAAAGTCCAGCTAAGCGTACCTATTTCAACGCCGTTCTGCGTTTTCAAGGGCAATTCCTATAAAATCGCGATGACGCAATTGATTGTCAATGCCGCAAGCCTTTCTTTGCCCACCTACCTTACCCAAATTTAACATGACAGATCAAACCACTGAAGGCTTCATGCTGGAGCAATTATTCAGCAACAACCGCGCCTGGGCCGCCTCGATGGTTGTGAAGGACAAGGATTTTTTCAAGAAGCTCGCTGCGCAGCAGTCACCGCAATATCTGTGGATAGGCTGCTCCGACAGCCGGGTGCCCGCCAACGAGATTGTCGACCTGTTGCCGGGTGAATTATTCGTGCACCGGAATATCGCGAACGTCGTTGCACACACGGATCTCAATTGCCTGTCGGTGCTGCAGTTCGCCATTGATGTGCTGGGTGTCAAGCATGTGATTGTCTGCGGCCATTATGGCTGCTCGGGTGTGCATGCGGCATTGGCGCGGCGGCGTATCGGCCTTGCGGACAACTGGTTGCGGCACGTGCAGGATGTACATCAAAAACATGAACGTTATCTGGGCGATGTGTTGCCGAACCGGGAAAAGCAGGACCGGCTGTGCGAACTCAATGTGATCGAGCAAGTCGCCAATGTGTGCCAGACCACGATCGTGCAGGATGCATGGGATCGGGGTCAGGAATTAACGATCCACAGCTGGATTTACGGACTGCACGACGGCTTGTTGCGCGATCTGGGTGTCACGGTAAAAAACCAGGTGGAGTTGCCGGCGAAGCTGGCGGACAGCTTCGCGCGTTATGAAGAGTCGATTTAGAAACAGTGCTCAGGCGCCGGGAATGACTTGTCCTTGACTGCTGCGACATAAGCCTGGACCGCTGCATCGATACTGGTCTGGCCGTCCATGAAGTTTTTCACGAAACGCGCCTTGTGGCCCGGGAAGACGCCGAGCAAATCATGCATGACCAATACCTGGCCGGAGCAATCCGGTCCGGCGCCGATACCGATGGTGGGAATGGTCAACGCGTCCGTGACCTGCTTGCCGAGAGCGGTAGGAATGGCCTCCAGCACCAGGAGAGCCGCGCCGGCGGCTTGCACGGTGTACGCATCGGCCATTAACCGGTCGGCGCCTTCAGCCGTTTTTCCCTGCACCTTGAAGCCACCCAGCTGATGCACCGATTGCGGTGTCAGGCCGAGATGCGCGCACACCGGGATCGCCCGTTCGGTGAGGAATCGAATCGTCCCCTCCAGCCACGCGCCGCCTTCGATCTTGACCATCTGCGCGCCGGCCTGCATCAGGCGTGCTGCATGCTTGAATGCCGATTCGGGTGTCGCGTACGTGCCGAACGGCATATCGGCAACCAGCAGCGCTGTTTTATTACCGCGTGCAACGCTGGCGGTATGGTAAGCCATGTCGGTCAATGACACCGGCAGCGTCGAGTTGTGGCCCTGGCACACCATGCCCAGCGAATCGCCGACCAGCAGCATCTCGACACCGCAGCGATCCATCAATGCCGCAAAGCTGGCATCGTAGCAGGTCAGCATGGTGATTTTTTCGCCCTTGGCGCGCATCGCCGCCAGGGTCGATATCGTGACCGGTTTGCTGCGTCCGGCACCTTCGTTTTCTTGCAGATATCCTGCCATCTTCATTCTCCACGGCTAAAAAATTCACGCTTGCCGCGCATGTTCCGGATATGCGCAAGCAGCAGTTCGAAATCGTCGCCGCTGTCGATCGGGTTCAGATGTTCGGCATTCACGGTCAGTACGGGCGCAGTGTCGTAGTGATAAAAAAAGCGGCTGTAACTTTCGCACAGCTGGCGCAGATAGGATTCCGAGATGCCGGCTTCGATTGGCACGCCGCGTTTTCTGACACGTTCGATCAGCGTCTCCGGTTGCGCCTGCAGATAAATCACCAGGTCCGGCACACGCGCTTGCGGATTCAGGGTTTCGTACACTTGCCGGTACAAGGCCAGTTCATCTTCGGCCAGCGTCAGTTGCGCAAACATCGGATCCTTGTCGAGCAAGAAATCGGAAATGACCGCGCCGTCGCCGTGCGTGAACGAGCGCAACTGGTTCACACGCTGAAACAGGAAGGATAACTGCGCAGGCAATGCATAACGTGCCGAGTCGCGGTAAAACCGTTCGAGGAATCGATTTTCTTCCGGCATTTCAAGCAAGGTCTCGGCGCCGGAAGCCTCGGCGATCTTGCGCGAGAGGGTGGTTTTGCCGACACCGATCGGCCCTTCAACAACGATATATTTGTATTTATCGAAATTCATGATCTAAAGATGAAATAGACAGCGCCCACCAGACATAAAGCCGCCCAGACATAATCCAGTTTGAACGGCTGACTCATATAAATCATTGCAAATGGCACAAATACGATCAGTGTAATGGCTTCCTGAATTATTTTCAGTTGCGCCAGGCTCAGTACGGTGTAACCGATGCGATTGGCCGGCACCTGCAGCAGGTATTCGAACAAGGCAATGCCCCAGCTCGATAGAGCGGTTTGCGAGTCAGTGTACGGCGCTGCGTGCCGCTTTGGGGCGCATGGCGGCGTTGCTCGTCGCTTGTGTGGCTCGCCACACGGCGCTCCTCGCGCCTTGCCCTGCACCCCAAATCAACCCGCATCATCCGCACACCGACTCGCAAACCGCTCTAGGGCCGCAATCCACCAGGGTTTGCTGGAAAAATTCTTCAGGTGACCGTACCACGCGATCGTCATGAAAAAATTGGACAAGGTGAGCAGCCCGATGGTCTGCACGAGAACAGGAATCTGCATGGCGCTCACTCACTCAGTCAGTTGAAATAACAGGGCAGGGCTGCGCCGCCGGCTCATGCCTTTTGAATCGCCTGCCCGGCAACATCCGGCGCAAATGCATGTGCGGGTCCTTTCCCGGGGATCGTTATCAACGGGTCGATCTGCAACAAGGGGATCAGCGCAAACGCACGCACGGTCAGGCGCGGATGGGGTACGGTCAGCATGTCTGAGGAAATCTCCTGCTGTCCGTATAGAAGGATGTCGAGATCGAGCGTGCGCGGGGCATTCGGATACGGGCGTTCGCGTCCGGCTGCCTGCTCCAGCCGCTGCAGCGCGCGCAGTAATTCAAGCGCCGGCATGCGGGTGTCGATGCGGGCGACGGCGTTGATGTAGTCATCACCATCGGCATCGATTGGCGCTGTGCGAAACAGGCTAGACCGGGCGCTCAGGCGCGTTTCCGGCAAGCTGTTCAGTCCGTGCAGTGCATCTTCGACCTTACCGCGTGCGTCGCCCAGATTTGATCCGATCCCGATATAGGCCGCGACCGTCCCTGTGGTCATTCGCCACCTTCATTGACGCCTGCTTCTTTCTGCCTGCCGCGGCCGCCGCGGCGGCGCGGGCGTTTTTTGGCGCCGGCCGACTCGCTATCGGTTTTTGGTTTCTGGGCAAGCAGCGCTTCGCGTTCGCCGCCGTCCGCGTTCATGAACGCGGTCCACCATTCGCCCAGTTCGGCATCGATCTCGCCGGACTCGCAACGCAGCAGCAGGAAATCATAACCGGCGCGCAGCCGCGGATGCTCCAGCAGTTTGTAAGGCGACTTGCCGGTGCGGCGCTCGAAGCGCGGCTGCATGGCCCAGATGTCGCGCATGTCGGAGGCGATCTTCCGTTGCAGCGCCAGCTTGTCGGTTTGCGCATCCAGCACATCGTCAGCCGCCAGGTGCAGCGCGGGAATCGGGTATTCGCCGGCGGCCTGGTAGGCCGACCATTTCTCGACCACCTGATGCCATAACAGGGAGGCAAACAAAAAGCCCGGCGAGACCGGCTTGCCCTGCTGGATACGTTCGTCGGTGCTGGCCAGCGCCAGCGTGACAAATTTTTCGCCCAGCGGCTGCTCCATCACGACATCGAGCAAGGGCAGCAAGCCATGGTGCAAACCTTCCTTGCGCAATTGCTGCAGGCAAGCCAACGCATGACCGCTCATCAGCAGCTTGAGCATCTCGTCGAATACCCGCGCGGCCGGCACATTGTTGATGAGCGGCGCCATCACCGAGATCGGTCCCCTGGTTGCCGGATCGATGGTGAATTGCAGTTTGGCGGCAAAACGCACCACCCGCAGCAGGCGCACCGGATCTTCGCGATAGCGGGCTTCCGGCACACCGATCATGCGTAATGTCTTGCTGCGGATATCGGCGATGCCGCCGTGATAATCGAACACCGTCTGGGTGGCCGGATCGTAATACATGGCGTTGATGGTGAAGTCGCGCCGCACGGCGTCCTCATGCTGTTCGCCGAACGTGTTGTCGCGCAATACCCGTCCGTGCTCATCCTTTGGTGCGCTATCCTGCGAGGTGCCGCGGAAGGTGGTGACTTCCAGCAGGTCCTGGCCGAACATCACATGCACGATCTGGAAGCGCTTGCCGATGATGAATGCGCGGCGGAACAGCCGCTTGACCTGCTCCGGCGTCGCATTGGTCGCGATATCGAAATCCTTGGGCTTGATGCCCAGCAGCAGGTCGCGTACGGCGCCGCCGACCAGCAGCGCCTTGAAGCCGGCCTCCTGCAGGCTTTGTGTCACGCGTATCGCATTCGACGACACCAGCTTGGGATCGATGCCATGTTCTTGCGGGCCGAGAATGACAGGCTGGGTGAGGTCTGCGGGCGGATTTTTTTTGCCCAGGATGCGCCGGATAAGCTTCTTAATCATTGAATAAATGTAGGATGGGCCAGCCGTGCGCGATTGCATGCGCGCTCAGCTTGGCATTGGGGTTGGTCGCGACCGGGTGTGTCACGTTGGTCAGGAGGGGAATATCGTTTTGCGAATCGCTGTAAAAGGTGCTGCGTTCGAAACTCTGCAGCGTTTTTCCCAGCGTGGCAAGCCAGAGCTTGATATTGGTGACTTTGCCTTCGCCGTACGGCGGCACGCCCACCAGCCGGCCGGTGATGTCGCCGTCGGCGCTCAGTTCGGGTTCCGCCGCGATCAGGATATCGACGCCGAAGGCCCTCGCGATCGGCGCGGTCACGAAGCGGTTGGTGGCGGTGATGATGGCTACCAGGTCGCCGGCATCCTGATGCTGCCTTACCAGCGTCCGTGCTGCGGGAAGCAGGGCCGGATGAATGACTTCATCCATGAACTGCAGGTGCCAGTCATCCAGCTGCCGGCGCGGGAAGCGGGCCAGCGTGCCGAACACGAATTCCAGGTATTCCACCGGGTTGAGCGTCCCTGCCTGATACTGCAGGAAAAAATCAGCGTTGCGCTGTGCAAATGCCACCGGTTCCACCGCGCCGGTGCGCGCCAGGAACTGTCCCCATTCATAGTCGGAATCCAGCGGCAGCAGCGTATGGTCGAGATCGAAGAGTGCCAGGTTGGTCATGCTTTTGGTTCATCTCCAAGTTGCAAAAGGCTGCGTAATAACGGTAAGGTGACCGGACGTTGCGTTTCCAGCGAATACTGGTCCAATGCGTCAAGCATTGCCGATAACGATCGCATATCGCGCTGGAAATGGGTAATCAGGTAGGGTAACACGCCCGGCGACACGCTCAGGCCACGGGCGAGGGCCGCTTGCGTCAGTGCGGCGATTTTTTCGTCGTCGGTCAGGCCATGCACCTGGTAGATCAGTCCCCATCCCAGCCGGGTCCGCAGATCCTCGCGTACCTGCAGCGCGGCCGGCGCCGTCGCGCCGCTGGCCACCAGCGTGGCGCCGTTCTCACGCACCTGGTTGAATAAATTGAAGGCGGCGATCTGGCATTCAGGCGACAGCGTTTCGCAGTCGTCGAGCAGGTACAGTGTTATTTCGTGATCGAACAGGAAACTGTCGTCGGTGGCGCTGGCCGCGCTCAGGTAGCGTGCGTTCGGCGCGGCCGCAAGCGCTTTCAGCAGATGGGTTTTGCCGGCGCCCGCTTCGCCCCAGACATAAATGAAGCGCTCGCTTAACGGCGCCGCCCGGCCTTGCCCGACAAGTCGCAGCAAATGGGCCAGCTCCGCATTCTGACCGGTCACGAAGGTATCGAGGGTCTGAGGCTTGTCCGCTACCAGATCGAGCAGCAATTGCCTCATGGCTGACGGTGAACACTGCAGCGGACGAACGCGGCAACCCGCGCGGCGGACAGGGACGGGAGTGCCGACGATGGCCGGGACAGGAGGCCGGGTTTGGTTTGTCTGTGCTCTGCGGTGAAAGAAAATGACATGAAATGACAGGTTAGTTGGATCGATTTGATAAAATGTCGGTTTGGCCGGCTACATCAGTCTGGTCCCAACACTCTATTTTACCGCCTCTGCCGCCAAATACATCATGAGTTCCACACCTAACGTTTCCCTGTCTTACCGCGACGCCGGCGTCGATATCGATGCCGGCGATGCGCTGGTAGAAGCCATCAAGCCATTTGCCAAACGGACCATGCGGGAAGGTGTCATGGGCGGGATCGGCGGTTTTGGCGCCCTGTTCGAGGTGAGCAAGAAATACAAGGAACCGGTGCTGGTATCCGGCACCGATGGTGTCGGCACCAAGCTCAAGCTTGCCTTTCACCTGAAAAAACATGACACCGTCGGCATCGACCTGGTCGCGATGAGCGTCAACGATATCCTGGTGCAGGGGGCTGAACCCTTGTTTTTCCTTGATTATTTTGCATGTGGCAAGCTCGATGTGCCGACCGCCACCGATGTCATCAAGGGCATTGCCCAGGGCTGCGAACTGGCCGGCTGCGCGCTGATCGGCGGCGAAACGGCCGAAATGCCGAGCATGTACCCGGACGGCGAATACGACCTGGCAGGCTTTGCGGTCGGCGCGGTGGAAAAGTCGAAGATCATCGACGGCACCAAGATCATCCCGGGCGACGTGGTGCTGGGGCTGGCTTCCTCGGGTGCACATTCGAATGGCTATTCCCTGGTTCGCAAGATCATTTCAGTGGCCCAGCCGGACCTGAACGCCGATTTCCATGGCCGCAAGCTGGCCGACGTGCTGATGGCGCCCACCCATATCTATGTCAAACCCTTGCTGGCGTTGATGGACACGCTGGAGGTCAAGGGCATGGTGCATATCACCGGCGGCGGCCTGGTCGAGAACGTGCCGCGCGTGCTGCAAAAGCACCTGACTGCCGTCCTGCATCGTGATGCGTGGACCATGCCGCCGCTGTTTGGCTGGCTGCAGCAGCATGGCGGTGTGGCCGATGCCGAAATGCACCGCGTCTTCAATTGCGGTATCGGCATGGCGGTAATCGTATCGAAAGAGAATGCGGATGCGGCGCAAGCGCAATTGCAGGCGGCGGGGGAGACGGTCACCCGCATCGGCGAAATTCGCGAACGCCAGGGTGATGAGGCACAGACGATCGTGGTCTGATTCAGCGCTCATCCGATAAAAAAGGCTGCCCGGCTTTTTTTACGAATGTCAGTGCTGCTCTTTCCCGCTCGTCCGCTGGGCCAGCGTCTGCAGTGAGGCCGGATGGTCCGCAGACGTGGCGCCGGGGTCCGCTGGCGGCGGCACACGCACCGGTTGGCCGGGCGTATTCATGCCCGACAGCCCGTTCGCGGCGTGCGGCGCCGACTCCCAGACCGGATCGGCGATTGATTCGAAATTGCGCTTGAGCTGCTGACCCCAGGTAGTGCGGATCATCTGGAAATACTGATTTTTTTCGTCGATCGTCACGAAGCGTGTCACCGCCAGCGTATCGGCTTCATAAATCAGCAAGTCCAGCGGCAGCCCGACCGAGATATTGGAACGCAGTGTCGAATCCATCGAGATCAGCACACACTTGGCAGCTTCATCCAGCGTCGAGGCCGGTGTGATCACGCGGTCGATGATCGGTTTGCCATATTTTGCTTCGCCGATTTGAAAATAGGTATTTTCATCGTGCGATTCAATAAAATTGCCAGCCGAGTACATCTGGAACAGCCGGCAGCGTTCACCCTTGATCTGGCCGCCGAAAATGATGCCGACGTCAAAATCGACGCCGAATTGCCGCAGTGACCTCGCATCGCGGTCGTGGACCAGGCGGATCGCTTCGCCGACGATCTGGGCGGCTTCATAGATCGAGCTCACGGTCCAGATGCTCTTGCCGTCGGCGGTGACATGTTCGCCGGCGATATGGCGGATCGATTGTGATAGAGACAAATTGCCCGATGTCATCAGCACCATCAAACGCTCGCCGGATTTTTCGTAGACGTTCATCTTGCGGAAAGTCCCGACCTGGTCGACGCCGGCATTGGTCCTGGAGTCGGACAGGAAAACCAGCCCGGCATCGAGGCGCATGGCAACACAATAAGTCATGATGGCAGTCAGGAAGGCAAAGGCGGGATTTTACCGCAAGCGCCCAGGTGCCTTCCGTTTTATCCGGCGCTGACGTTGACGCGCACGGAGAGCGACTCCTCGCCGCCGCCATGCCGCACACCGCGCACCGGCGCCGCGGAATCATAGTCGCGTCCGACGGCAAGCCGGCAATAGGAGGCATTTTCGAATCGGGCATGTGTCACATCGATGCTGACCCAGCCGGCAAAATCCACTTCCTCGACCCATACGTCGACCCAGGCATGGCTTTCCGCATGCTCGCTGGTGCCCGGATCGATATAACCGGACACGTAGCGCGCCGGAATTTGCCGGGTATGACAACAGGCGAGGAACAGGTGGGCATGATCCTGGCACACACCTCTTCCCAATAATAGTGCGTCAGCCGCCGTGCTGGTGACGCCGGTCGCACCGGTTTGGTACTCCACTGCACCACGGATGGACTCGGCCAGCGCGAGCAGGTCCTTGCTGCGCGCACCGCTGTGCAAATGTCGGGCGGCAAACCCGGCCACTGCGCCGATCGGTTCGGTCAGGCGTGTCGGTACCGTAAAGACCAAGGGCGAGAGTTCTCCCTTTTCCGCCAGCCGTCCACGATCGAGCGCTGTAACCTCGACCACGCCATGGGCGGTGATGTGCACCTCGTCATGCGGGCCGGTAATGGTGAGCATGTGACTCAGGTTGCCGAATGCATCGGTGAACGGATGGCATTGTCCCGGGGCCGATATATGCCAGGACAGCGTGCGCAGATGCGGGTCGGCGCGCGGTGTCAGGCGCAATTGCTGGATGGTGTATCCCTGCGGTGCGGTGTAGCGATAAACTGTTTCGTGGCGGATGGATAGCATGATGCGCTCAGGCCGCCAGAGGCACGAGGAAATCGCGGCTGACGCGATTGCCAAGTTCAAAAATGCGCTCGAAGAATTCGGTCAGGTAATCGTGCAAACCTTCGGCCAGGATGTCGTCTATGCGGCCAAACTGCAGTTCGGCATGCAGCTTGCCCGCCAGCCGCTGGGTGTCGGCGGAGGCGTCGTTGCGCACCTGTTCCAGGTTGGCGACGACTTCCTCCATGCAAGCCAGCAGGGAGCGCGGCATGTCGGCGCGCAGGATCAGCAATTCGGCAACGCGCGCAGGCGTAATCACGTTGCGGTAAACCTTGCGGTAGACTTCGAATGCGGAGACCGAACGCAGGATCGCCGCCCAATAATAGAAATCGATTTGCGGTTCCTGGCCGAGACGCTGGTCGCCATGCGCGCTGTGCTTGGCGCCATGAAATTTCACATCCAGGATGCGGGCGGTGTTGTCCGCGCGCTCGAGGAAGGTGCCGAGACGGACAAAATAGAAGGCTTCATCCTTCAGCATGGTGCCGCTGGTGACGCCGCGCGACAGGTGCGAACGATACTTGACCCATTCAAAAAACGTGCTCGGATCGCGTTCCAGGATGCCATCCTTTAACATGCTCTGCATGTCCAGCCAGGTGATGTTGAGTGTCTCCCACACTTCCGTCGTCAGCGTGCCGCGCACCGCGCGCGCATTCTCGCGCGCGCCGGTCAGGCAGGACGCGATCGAGGACGGATTGCCCCGATCGCGCACCATGAAGTCGAGCACATCCTTCGGTGTCAGCGTGCCGTATTTCTCGTCAAACGCCGTTTCCAGTTCGGAGATGCCGAGCATCGCGCGCCAGTCCTTGGCGGCAGCGGCGGCCGACTGCGGCAGCAGCGCTGTCTGGACATTGACGTCGAGCATGCGGGCGGTGTTTTCAGCGCGCTCTGTATAGCGGGCCATCCAGAACAGGTGATCGGCGGTGCGGCTTAACATGTCATTTCTCCAGGACCCAGGTGTCTTTGGTGCCGCCACCCTGGGATGAGTTGACGACCAGCGATCCTTCTTTCAGGGCCACGCGCGTAAGGCCGCCTGGCACCATGGAGACGGTTTTGCCGGACAGGACAAACGGGCGCAAATCGATATGACGCGGCGCGATGCCGGATTCGACAAAGGTCGGGCAGGCCGATAAGGCCAGCGTGGGCTGCGCGATATAACCATCGGGCCTGGCGATCAGGCGCTGCCGGAAATCCTCGATTTCCGCCTTGGTGGAGGCGGGGCCGACGAGCATGCCGTACCCGCCCGCGCCATGCACTTCCTTGATCACCAGCTGCGGCAGATTGGCCAGCGTGTAGGCCAGGTCTTCTTTCCTGCGGCACTGGTAGGTCGGCACATTGTTTAGGATGGGCTCTTCCGTCATGTAGAAACGGATCATGTCCGGCACGAAAGGGTAGATCGACTTGTCATCGGCAACGCCGGTCCCGATCGCATTGGCCAGGGTGACCCGGCCCGAACGGTAGACCGACAGCAGGCCCGGCACGCCAAGCGAGGAATCGGGCCGGAAGGCAAGCGGGTCCAGGTAATCGTCATCGATACGCCGGTAAATCACGTCAACCCGTTTCGGTCCGCGTGTGGTGCGCATGTAGACGGCATTGTCATTGACGAACAGATCCTGACCCTCGACCAGTTCCACGCCCATCTGCTGGGCCAGGAAAGCATGCTCGAAATAGGCCGAGTTGTGCATGCCCGGGGTCATCACCACCACGGTCGGGTCATTCACACCCACCGGCGCCACCGAGCGCAGGTTCTCGAGCAGCAGGTCGGGATAGTGGGCCACCGGCGCGACCTTGCAGCGCGCGAACAGTTCGGGGAAAAGCCGCATCATCATCTTGCGGTCTTCCAGCATGTACGACACGCCGGAAGGCACCCGCAGATTGTCTTCCAGCACGTAGAACTCATCCTGGCCGGCGCGCACGATATCGACGCCGGCGATGTGTGCGTAGATGTCGGAGGCGACCGAAATCCCCTGCATCTCGGGTCGGTACTGGGCATTCCTGAATATCTGTTCGGCCGGTATTACGCCGGCCTTGACGATATTCTGATCATGGTAGATGTCGTGTATGAACAGGTTCAGCGCGGTCACGCGCTGCACCAGCCCAGCTTCCAGATGCGCCCATTCGGCGGCAGTGATGATGCGGGAGATGATGTCGAACGGGATCAGCCGTTCATTGCCGGCGTTGTCGCCGTAGACGGCAAAGGTGATGCCGACCCGGCGGAAGATCAGATCGGCTTCGGCCCTTTTCCGGGCGATGGTTTCCGGCGCCTGCGCCGATAGCCAGCTCTCGAATTCACGATAATGTTCGCGCACATCTGCCAATCCATCGGCATACATCTCATCGAAAAAGGTTGGCATAGGCTATCTGACTAGAGGTTTTCTCAATGATGGTAATTGCAGAGTATCAAGAAGCGTGCCAGCTAAAATTTTTTACGGTGTCCTTATATGGTCGATCAGCGCCAGCGTACGCCGGTCTGGTGGCGCTGTCAGCAAGCTCATCACGATCAGGGCCAGCAAACCGGCCGGCACGCCGAATACGCCAGCCGAGATGGGCGCGATATGGAACCACTGGCTGGCGCTCGATCCGCCAAGCGAGGGATTGGTACGCAGCATGTAATACACGCAGATGCCGAAACCGACCAGCATGCCGGCCATCGCTCCCTGCTGATTGGCGCGCTTCCAGAAAACGCCCAGTACCAGCGCCGGGAACAGGGTCGATGCCGCAAGCGAGAAGGCGGCGCCGACCAGCGACAGGATATCGCCCGGTTTCAGCGACGCCGCATAAGCGGCGATCAGGGCAACGACCAGCAACAGCAGTTTTGAAATCGTCACCCTTTTCTGGGTCGAGGCAGTCGGATCGATGGTCCGGAAATACGTGTCATGCGACAGGGCGTTGGAAATTGTCAGCAGCAGTCCATCGGCGGTGGACAGCGCGGCAGCCAGGCCGCCGGCGGCGATCAGCCCTGATATGACATAGGGCAGACCGGCGATTTCCGGGGTCGCCAGCACCACCATGTCGCCATCCATTGCGATTTCCGCCAGCTGGACGATGCCATCCCTGTTGATGTCGATGATATTCACCAGCGGATTGATCTTGTCGATACTGGCCCAGTAGGAAACCCAGGCCGGCAGCCTTGAGAAGTCCGTGCCGACCAGCGAGGTATAGATATCATATTTCACCAGCACCGCCAGTGCCGGCACCGTGGTGTAGAGCAGCATGATGAAAAACAGGGTCCAGAACACCGATACCCGCGTCTGGCTCACCGAGGGTGTGGTGTAGTAGCGCACCAGGATATGCGGCAGCGCCGCGGTGCCCATCATCAGGCACAACACAAGCGCCAGGAAATTATTGCGCTTGGCATCCGAACTGGCTTCATCCTTGCCGGGAAACGGCGTGGTATGCGACGTCACCGGTGCGGCGCGCGCCAGATTGCTGGCCCTGGCCTCGGTCCAGACCCGCCTTGCGTCATTGATATCCTTGGGATAGGCGGCGAGCGCCCGCACCGCAGTCTTGATGTCGATCAGCGAGGCGTTGCCCGACTTGAGTTCTTCTACCCGTTGCTGCGCTTCGTTGCGGCCATCTTCCCATGACCGGGGCAATTTTTTCAGCATCGTTTCGTAATCGTCGGCACGTTGCCTGAAGACGGCGCGCACCTGCTGTTCCCTGGGGTCGCTGGCCAGTTCCTTTTCGCGCTCGCTCAATTTGGACAGGGCTGAACCGTAGGCGATCTGCGGGATCGGCACGCTGGTGTGTTTTGCCGACAGCCACACTACCGGAATCATGTACGCGATCAGAATGATGATGTACTGCGCGACCTGGGTCCAGGTAATGGCGCGCATGCCGCCTAAAAAGGAGCACACCAGAATGCTCGCCAGCCCGAGAAAAATGCCGACGGAAAAATCAATGCCGGTGAAACGCGAGGTGATCAGCCCGACGCCGTAGATTTGCGCGACGACATAGGTGAACGAGATGATGATGGTGGCGCACACCGCGAGTATCCGGATCAGATTGCCGCTATAGCGCCCGGCGTAGCGGGCCGCCAGGAAATCCGGGATCGTGTACTGGCCGAACTTGCGCAGGTAGGGCGCAATCAGCAGCGCCACCAGGCAGAAACCGCCGGTCCAGCCCATGATGTAGGCAAGTCCGTCAAAGCCCTGCAGGTACAGCCCGCCGGCGAGGCTGATGAAACTTGCCGCTGAAATCCAGTCGGCGGCGGTTGCCATGCCGTTGAAGACGGCAGGAACCCGGCGGCCCGCCACATAATATTCCGACACATCCGAGGTGCGGCTGATGACGCCGATGCCTGCGTACAGCACGATGGTCGCGAAGATGAACAGGTAGCCGATCCAGATCCGCGGGAATCCTTCCTTCTCCAGAATGGCCAACATGATCAGGAAGAGGAAAAAGCCGATCGTGTAGAACGTGTAATAGCGCGTGAGCCGTCGTGAAAAAGTCTTATGCGCCATGGCTGTCGTCGCCGGAAAGCTGTTTGTCGAGGTGCCGCATGCGCCATGCGTAGAGACCGATGATGATCACGTAAACGAGTATCGTGCCCTGGGCTGCCATATAGAAGGAAACCGGCCAGCCGAACACGGTGAGCCCGGCCAGCTCGCGGGCGAAAAAAATCACGCCGAAGGTAAGCGCAAACCATACGGCCAGCAGGCACACGGTCAGGCGCCGGGTGCGCTGCCAGTGCAGCGCGCGCCTGGCTGGCGCTGTTTTCAAGGGTGGGGAAGTCATCTCAGCCGAGATCCTCGATGAACGCCGGCCGCGGTTCCATCTGCAGCGTCACACGAAACAGGCAGCCGGGACATTTCGGATCATGGCTGCGCGGATTGGTGTAGATATCGATGACCGCCTCATGCTGCTGCGCGATTTCGCGCACGATCGCCAGGCCCAGTCCGCTGCCTTCCACGTGGCTGCCAAGGATGCGGTAAAAGCGTTCGAACACATGGTGGCGTTCAGCCTGCGGTATGCCCGGCCCGGTGTCTTCCACCTCCAGGATCGCCTGCTGTTCGGCGCTGTCCGCGCGCACCCGGACCGTGACACTGCCGGCAGCCTGGGTGTAGCGCAACGCATTATCGATCAGGTTGTTGAGCAGTTCACGCATCATGGTTGGATTGCCGTGCACCATGACCGGGTGCCCGGGCTGCTCAAAACCGAGATCGAGGCGGCGTGTGAAGGAGGTCTGCACCCAGTCCTGCACTACATTGCGCGCGAGTTCCGACAATTCGATCGGCACGAAAGGCGCGGTGTGCGGCGTCTGGTTCTCGGCGCGTGCCAGCGCGAGCAACTGGTTGACCAGCCGCGTTGCCGATTCCGAGCTTTTGGAAAGCTGTTCCAGCGAGCGGTGGATTTCATGCTGGCTGGTCTGGCGCAGCGCTAGTTCCGATTGCATGCGCATGCCGGCCAGCGGCGTTTTCATCTGGTGCGCGGCGTCGGCAATGAAGCGCTTTTGCATTTGTATGCTTTGCGACAGGCGCTCCAGCATGTCGTTGAGCGAACGCACCAGCGGCGAGATTTCTTCCGGCACCTGGTGCGAATCGATCGGACTCAGATCGTCCGATCGGCGGGCGCGGATATGCTGCTGCAACTCAGCCAGAGGGGTGAGCCCGCGCGCCAGCGCAAACCATACCAGCGCCAGCGCGATCGGCAGGATGATGAACTCGGGCAGGATGACACCCTTGATGATCTGATTGGCGAGGTGTATGCGTTTGTCCAGCGTCTCGGCGACTTGCACCAGCGCCAGGCGGGGTTGCGCGGACTGCTGCTGCCCGGTCCGGGACTGGCGCAGGTTGACGTAGGTATACGCGACCCGCACTTCGGCGTTGCGCATCAGGTCGTTACGGACCTGGACTGCCCAAGGCCTGCCTTTCTCGTCGTCGGTGGGCGCCGGCAGGTCGCGGTCGCCATCGATGAATTCGCCGTCCGGGCCGCTTACCTGAAAATAGACATTGTCGACATCGTCCGCGCGCAGGATATCCCGGGCCGAACTGGGCAAGGGCGCGACGACCTTGCCATTGACTTCTTTTACCTGCTGCGCCAGCACGGTGACGCGATCCTCGAGCGCGCGGTCGAACGGCTCATTGGCGATCGATTTTGCGATCAGGTAGGTGATGGCAATGCTGATCGGCCATAACAGCAGCAATGGCACCAGCATCCAGTCGAGAATTTCGCCAAACAGGGAACGCTGAATGTGTTCTTCCGGCTGCGTGTCGAATGACTCCGCCAGGGCCGGGCTGTCCTCGGCGGCTGGCACGGCGTCCGCGGCGGAATGCATGATGTGTTTCAGTGTCCGGCGGGATGGAGAGCGGCAGAGGTCTCCGGAAATTTCTCCAGGCAGTAGCCAAGACCGCGCACTGTCGCGATCCGCACGCCGCCGACTTCGATTTTCTTGCGCAGGCGGTGCACGTAGACCTCGATTGCATTATTGCTGACTTCTTCGCCCCACTCGCATAAATGATCGACCAGCTGTTCCTTGGACACCAGGCGGCCGGTGCGCTGCAACAGCACTTCGAGCAAACCCAGCTCTCGTGCCGACAGATCCAGCATCAGGTCGTTGATGCAGGCAATGCGGCCGACCTGATCGTAGGAAAGCGGTCCATGCCGGATGATGGTCGGACCGCCGCCGGCGCCGCGCCGGGTCAGCGCCCGTACCCGCGCTTCCAGTTCGGACAAGGCAAAAGGCTTGGCCATGAAATCATCGGCGCCCAGGTCCAGCCCCTTGACCCTTTGCTCGACTGAATCGCCTGCGGTTAAAATCAGCACCGGCAGGCGTGAATTGCGGGCGCGCAGGCGCCTGAGTACTTCCAGCCCGGTCATTTTCGGCAAGCCGAGGTCCAGTATCAGAAGATCAAAATCCTGCGTGGTGGATAATGCCGAGTCCGCCTCCTGTCCATTCCTGACACAATCGGTTGCATAACCCGATTGACGTAATGACCGGGTCAGGCCGTCGGCCAGGACACTATCGTCTTCGGCTAGCAAAATACGCATGATGGGCTCCCGCCACACAGATTCAACGCAGTCTATTGTGTTTCAGCAATAGCAGCAAGGCAACAACGTATGGCACGGCCGAAAGATTGATTTGTTACTGAAGAAGGCAAAACTGCGCTTGCATAAATCACTGTTTTTTTATACAGTATCGGTTGTGCTCGCAAAAGCGCTTTTTGAAGTTGTTTGAATACCCTACTGTTGAAAGACATATATGGACGATAAAAAAGCCTTACCCAGCTCTGACAAGGGCAAAGCGCTCGCCGCCGCCCTGGCGCAAATCGAAAAGCAGTTCGGCAAAGGTTCGGTCATGCGCATGGCTGACGGCGCCGTGGTGGAAGAGGTGCAAGTTGTCTCCACCGGTTCGCTCGGACTGGATATCGCTTTAGGTGTGGGCGGTCTTCCCCGCGGCCGTGTGGTCGAAATTTACGGGCCGGAGTCGTCCGGTAAAACCACGCTGACCCTGCAGACGATCGCTGAAATGCAAAAGCTCGGCGGCACCTGCGCCTTTATCGACGCGGAACATGCGCTCGACGTCGGTTATGCACAAAAATTAGGCATCAATTTGTCGGATCTGCTGATTTCCCAGCCAGATACGGGCGAACAGGCGCTTGAAATTACCGATGCGCTGGTGCGTTCGGGAGGCGTCGATCTGATCGTCATCGACTCGGTCGCCGCGCTGACGCCGCGTGCCGAGATCGAGGGTGACATGGGTGACTCCTTGCCTGGTCTGCAAGCGCGTCTGATGTCACAAGCATTGCGCAAACTCACCGGTTCAATCAACCGCACCAATACGCTGGTAATTTTCATTAATCAGATTCGCATGAAGATCGGCGTCATGTTCGGTAATCCCGAAACCACGACCGGCGGTAATGCGCTGAAATTTTATGCGTCGGTTCGCCTTGATATCCGCCGTACCGGCTCGATCAAGTCAGGCGATGAAGTCATCGGCAACGAAACCAAGGTCAAGGTCGTGAAGAACAAGATTGCGCCGCCATTCAAGGAAGCGCATTTCGATATTCTGTACGGAGAAGGCACATCACGCGAAGGTGAGATCCTGGATCTCGGCTCCGACGCCAAGATCGTCGAGAAGTCCGGCGCCTGGTATAGCTATAACGGCGAGCGTATCGGCCAAGGCAAGGACAATGCACGCAACTACCTGAAAGAGCGTCCTGAACTGGCACGCGAAATCGAAAACAAGGTGCGTGTTTCCCTGGGTGTGCCTGAGCTGGGACCGGTCAAGGGCGCTGAGCCAGGCGCAAAAAAGGCGGCCAAGGAAGCCAAAGAAGCCAAAGAAGTGGAATGATGGACAGGCAGGGAGCATCCTGATGCCTCCCTGTCCGTTCATGCACGACCAGAGCCCGCACGACAGGATGATTCAATGTCAGCATTGAAAATCAGCCTGAAGTCGCGGGCTTTGCGTTATCTGGCGCTACGGGAACATAGCCGGCTGGAACTGGCGCGCAAGCTTTCTCGTCATGCGCAGGAAGGTGATGATGTTGAAGCATTGCTCGATGTGCTGGAGGCCGGGAAGTTGTTATCGGAGGAGCGGTTTTCCGAGGCCCTGATCCACCGCCGCGCTGCGCGCTTCGGCAATCAGCGCATTCTGTCCGAATTGCAGGGGCACGGCATCGACGGTGATGTGCTGACCGGCATTCAAGCCGGGTTGGCCGAGGATGAAAATGCCCGCGCGCTTGCAGTCTGGGGAAAGAAATTCGGCCGTCCGCCTGCCGATATGACGGAGCGAGCCAGGCAACTACGATTTTTGCAGCAGCGTGGATTTTCGCATGCTGCGATAAAGACGGTCATGCGCAGCATCGGTGAAACTGATCCTGTCGATGATGACTGACGTCGTTTTTCCATTCCTCAGGCAATGCTTTATCCGGAAAGGTTGCGGATTGTCCAAACTTACACGTTACGAATGACCACAAGCTTTGACAAACCCATCAAGTTTACCGACTTCACCGACTGCACTTCCCATCCGTATTTGAGCACTTGCTCGTTGTAACAAAAGTCGGAGTGAAATCCAATCCGGTGCGCCACTGAACGCACCACACGTTCCAGAAACCACCAGAAGCGGCTACCGCTGAAATGATTGAGTATCAAGATAGTGCCATTCTTGCGGCACACGCGGCGGATTTCGGCAACAACACGTTCCGGATTAGGCGTCACCGACAACACATAGGGCAAGGCGACACAATCAAAGCTGCCATCAGGGAAATCCATTGTTTCCGCATCCATGGCCACCAGTTTTATATCGTGGTCAGGCAAATTTTTTACGCGATGCCTGGCAATGTCGAGCATTTCATCGGAAACATCAATGCCGACGATGGCAGCGGTGGGCGGGTATTGCGGCAAGATCAAACCGGTGCCGACACCGACTTCAAGTATCGACCGCGGCCGCAGGGAATGTACTGTTTCTGACAAAGCGCGCCTGCCCGGTTCCAGCACAGCGCCGAACAAGCGGTCGTAAAGTGGTGCGTAAAAACGATAAGCGTGAATAACGTTGTCGATTGAAACTGGCTTCATAACATGTTCACTTTGTTAAAGTTGTTTAATTGAAATTTAAACAAAATGCCACAGTAGCGATGTCCAAAGCAGAAAGCGATCTGATTTTGAACTGGAATTCATTTACGTGTCAACGCATCCCGCTGGCTTCAGTGGCAGCCGGTGTAACAGTTTGCGGTCAATGAAATGGACGGCAGGCAGACAAAGGCGCGGCCAGGACGATTTTTTTGAAGGTGCGCAGACAAGTGACTTTGACGCGAGGTGCGATGCATCATTTCCAGTCGTTTTCGGCATGAATGTGTCTTGGCTTTCCGTCCAGAGTCTTTAATCCGCGTGCCAAAGTGGCTTTACGGCACTGAGCTGTGCTACACTTTTGTGGTTTTTGCAGCGCCGCATGAGCGGCTGCTGTTGCAGAAGCTGCAGCAGCAATACGCAAATGCAGCACCTTATTTTGGCCGTCCAGACGGCACTGGTCCATATGTCCCTTTCATCCCCACTATCCCGCCGCGCACTAAAGCACACCCGTGCCATCCAGATTCAAGCATTTCTGCGCGACGATGGGCTCTGGGACATCGACGCCCGCATTACTGATACCAAGACGCAGGATTTGTATCTGATAGCGGGCATGCGGCCGGCGGGAAACCCTGTACATGATCTCTGGTTGCGCGTGACGATCGATGCCCAGATGACCGTAGTCCATGCGGAAGCATCTTCCGACGCGGTTACTTATCCTGGTTATTGCACCACCGTTGGCCCTTCCTACGAGAAAATGATTGGTCTTAACCTGATGTCCGGATTTCGTCAGGGCCTTAAGGAACGCCTGGGCGGAATCGCCGGTTGTACACATCTGACCGAACTTGCCCAGATCTTGCCGACAGCGGCCATCCAGGCTTTTGCCGGTGAAGGCATGGTTCATGGTAAGGCCGCCGCGGGCGATACTCAAAATCAAAAACCGTTTCAGCTTGATCGTTGTCATGCGCTTCGCGCCGATGGTGCGGCAGTCGCCAAATTTTATCCGCGCTGGGCAGTAAAGCCGCCCACCGGATCCGAGTCCAGTTAGCCAATCCAGTAAGTTTTTTTCAATTAGCGTCTGAAGGGAAGCTCGCATGAAAATCCATGAGTATCAGGGTAAAGAAATCCTCCGCAAATACGGAGTGACGGTTCCACGCGGCATCCCGTGCGTGACCGTTGACGAGGCGGTGAAAGCTGCTGAGACGCTTGGTGGTCCGGTCTGGGTTGTGAAAGCGCAAATCCATGCCGGCGGCCGCGGCAAGGGCGGTGGCGTCAAGGTTGCCAAAACCCTGGAACAGGTCAAGGAATATGCGGATGCGATCATGGGCATGCAGCTGATCACACATCAGACCGGACCTGAAGGCCAGAAAGTGCGCCGCCTGCTGATCGAAGAGGGCGCGGACATCAAGAAAGAACTGTACGTCAGCATGGTCACCGACCGCGCCAGCCAGCGTGTCGTGATGATGGCGTCCAGCGAAGGCGGCATGGACATTGAAGAAGTCGCTGAAAAACACCCCGAACTGATTCATCAGATCGCGATCGATCCTGCTACCGGCCTGACCGATGCCGACGCCGACGCGATTGCCAGCAAGATCGGCGTGCCGGCCGCATCGATTGCCGATGCCCGCACCCAGTTGCAGGGTTTGTACAAAGCGTATTGGGAAACCGATGCATCGCTGGCTGAAATCAATCCGCTGATCATCACCGGCTCGGGCAAGGTCATCGCGCTCGATGCAAAATTCAATTTCGACGCGAATGCGCTGTATCGCCATCCGGAAATCGTCGCTTACCGCGATCTCGATGAAGAAGATCCGGCTGAAGTCGAAGCGTCGAAATTCGACCTCGCCTACATTTCGCTCGACGGCGATATCGGTTGCCTGGTCAATGGCGCGGGACTGGCGATGGCTACCATGGATACCATCAAGCTGTTTGGCGGCGAGCCGGCCAACTTCCTCGACGTCGGTGGCGGCGCCACAGCGGAAAAGGTCACTGAAGCATTCAAGATCATGCTGAAGAACCCGGGTCTGAAAGCGATCCTTGTCAACATTTTCGGCGGCATCATGCGCTGCGATGTGATTGCCGAAGGTGTGATCACCGCCTCCAAGGCAGTGTCGCTGCAAGTGCCGCTGGTCGTGCGGATGAAGGGCACCAACGAGGACATCGGCAAGAAAATGCTGGCCGACTCCGGCCTGCCGATCATCGCCGCCGATACGATGGAAGAAGCCGCGCAGAAGGTTGTCGCTGCGGCCCAAGGTAAATAATCGCACAAGGAACAGATATGTCGATCCTGATCAATAAAGACACAAAAGTAATTACCCAAGGCATTACCGGCAAGACCGGCCAGTTTCATACCCGCATGTGCCGTGACTATGCAAATGGCAAGAATGCATTTGTCGCCGGCGTGAACCCGAAAAAGGCTGGCGAAGATTTCGAAGGCATCCCGATTTTCGCCAATGTTTCGGAAGCGAAGGCAAAAACCGGCGCGACCGTATCGGTCATCTACGTGCCGCCCGCCGGCGCCGCCGCCGCCATCTGGGAAGCAGTGGAAGCCGAGCTGGATCTGGCGATCTGCATCACTGAAGGCATCCCGGTGCGCGACATGCTGGCCTTGAAGGACCGCATGGCAAAATCCGGCAGCAAGACCTTGCTGCTGGGGCCGAACTGCCCTGGCCTGATCACACCGGATGAAATCAAGATCGGCATCATGCCGGGCCATATCCACATGAAAGGCCGCATCGGCGTCGTTTCGCGTTCCGGCACGCTGACCTATGAAGCGGTCGGCCAATTGACCGCGCTGGGCCTCGGGCAGTCGTCGGCCGTCGGCATCGGTGGCGATCCGATCAATGGACTCAAGCACATCGATATCATGAAAGCCTTCAATGACGATCCTGATACCGATGCGGTCATCATGATCGGCGAGATTGGCGGTCCTGACGAAGCGAACGCTGCGTACTGGATCAAGGACAACATGAAGAAGCCGGTAGTTGGCTTCATCGCCGGCGTGACGGCGCCTGCCGGCAAGCGTATGGGTCATGCCGGTGCGCTGATTTCCGGCGGTGCCGATACCGCCCAGGCCAAGCTTGAAATCATGGCAGCCTGCGGTATTAAAGTTACCAAGAACCCGTCGGAGATGGGGCGTCTGCTAAAATCGGTGTTGTAATTGCAAGTCTGCCCCTATTCCGGTAGGGCGCTGTCAGCAGATTGCGGGGGGCTTCGGCTCCCCGTAATATTTTGATCTTGAATTTATGGATTTATTGATATGGATTTTTTACTGGATTTAAATTGGCTGGCGATCGGCCAGATCATTCTGATCGACATATTGTTGGGTGGAGATAACGCGATCGTGATTGCGCTTGCCTGCCGCAATCTGCCGCCACACCTTCGTACCAAAGGCATCCTGTGGGGAACAGCCGGTGCAATTGGCGCGCGTATTGTATTAATCGCGTTCGCAGTCACATTATTGAACCTGCCTTACATCAAGCTTCTGGGCGGCCTGTTATTGTTCTGGATAGGCGTCAAGCTGCTGGCGGATAACGATGGCAGCCATGGTGAAATCGCTGCCAGCGACCGCCTGATGTCAGCGATCAAGACCATCGTTGTCGCCGATCTGGTAATGAGCGTGGATAACGTGATTGCGGTTGCCAGCGTGGCCGAACAGGCCGGCGGCGATCATCAACTGGCGCTGGTCATTTTTGGCATCCTGGTCAGTATTCCCATCATCGTATGGGGAAGCACTGTTGTGCTGAAGCTGATGGCTAAATTCCCGATCATCATTACCCTGGGCGCGGCGCTGCTGGGCTACCTGGCTGGCGGAATGATCTTCACCGATGCCGGACTGGCGCCATGGCTGAGTGCCAATTTGCCACCCCATGAGTTTGTCGTGCCGGGTGTTCATCTGAAACTGAGCATGCCAGGACTGATAGGTGCGATTGGTGTGGTACTGGCAGGAACATGGCTGGTAAAACGAGCCCGGAAATCCGAGCAATAACAAGCGTAACCGCCGCTCATGACCCCTCCCGCCGCGCTCGAATTTGCCGCACAAACCGATACCGGCCTGGTCCGTTCGCATAATGAGGACTCGATTGCGATCAGTACCGAGTGCGGACTGGCGATCATTGCCGACGGGATGGGCGGTTACAACGCGGGCGAGGTGGCGAGTGGAATTGCGACCTCGGTGCTCAAGGAATTGCTCGAAATACGGCTTTTGAGCCCACAAGTGATGGAGACTATTGACGACCAATCGATCCGGGACCTGGTCGTTGAATCCATCGCCCATGCCAATGCCTCGATCATCGCCGCCGCGCGCGCCGAGCTGCAATATAGCGGCATGGGGACAACGCTGGTTGCGGCCTTATTCCACAAGGATAATATAGTTACCGTCGCCCATATCGGGGACTCCAGGGCTTACCGATTGCGGCACGATGCCATTGAGCAGATCACCCGCGATCACTCGCTGGTGCAGGAACAGATCGATGCCGGACTGGTCAGCGAGGAAGACGCGCGCTTCGCGCCAAACAGGAATCTCATCACGCGCGCGATGGGTGTGGATCAGGATGTCGAGGTCGAAATTCATCAGCATGCGACCGAGCCCGGAGACATCTATTTGTTATGTTCGGATGGCTTGTCCGACATGCTGTCGGCGCACGATATGCTCAATCTCGTGACCCGTGCTCATCACAGCCTGCCGGCTGCATGCGAGGCGCTCGTTCAGAGAGCGAATGAAGAGGGCGGGCGCGATAATATTTCAGTTGTCCTGATACGGGTGCCGGCAACTACACCGCCTGCCGGATTGTTCGGGCGTCTGGTCAGCTGGATTAAATGAATCCAGTTACACTGATTCAGTTTTATCCGATGACATGATCGTTCCACATCTGTGTATAAGCCTGCTCCAGATTATGTGTGAAGCGGGTGCTGTCAAACAGTGGCGCGGAATCGCAGTTCGCGATAATTTTCCTGCGCAGTTGTTCACGCCTGTTTTTGTCTGTTGCGAGATCAAGCGCGAGCTGACGGTAGTCATCCAGAGTGTAGGTGACCAGCTCAGGCACGTTCATGGCGGTAAGCAGGCTGCCGGCTACCCGTGACGGAAAAGTATCTCCTGCACAGGTGATAACCGGTAAACCCATCCAGAGCGCATCGCTGCAAGTAGTATGCGCATTGCACGCCAGCGTATCGAGGAACAGGTCCGCACACTGAAGCCGTGCAAGATGTTTTCCGGATTCCATCGGCGGCGCCATTACCAACCGGCTCCCGTCGATTCCTCGGCTTTTGGCTTCCCGCTTCAGATTTGCTTCCGCATGCGGATTGCTGGCCAATAGCCATAAAACACTGTCGGGTACCGCGTTCAATAACTGACACCAGACGCCGAAAATGTCAGGCGAGATTTTATAGGTCTGGTTGAAGCAGCAGAACACCGTCCCCGCTTCCGGCAGGCCGCAGGCAGCACGGCTCGGTGCTGCCAGTCTTGAGCGGGTTCGGTCATTGGGTTGATAACAATCTGGAAGACAGATTACTTTTTCCGTGTAATGTTCCTCCTGCCCAGGCGGAATGATGAAGCGGTCGGCGATCAGATAATCGACAAACCGGTTGCCCATGGTGCCGGGGTAGCCCAGGTAATTGACCTGGATCGGGGCAGGGCGGAGGGCCAGGATCGCACTGCGTGAGCCTTGCGTATAACCTTTGAGATCCACCAGGATGTCGATCCGGTCTTCGTGAATTTTTTTCGCTGCATTTTTGTCGGACATGGACCGGATATCGACAAATTCATCAAAGGTTTTTTCCAGCCGCTTGCGCATCGCGCTACCGTCATCCGGACCATAGGAATAGGCAATTATCCGGAAACGATTGCGATCATGCAGTTCAAATACTTCCGCCATCAGCAGCGCGGTTGCATGCTGATGAAAATCGGCGGATAGATAACCCACATGGATTTTTGCATTGGGCGGCCGATCGACATTAAAGTGAAGTTCTGCACGACCTTGACTGACTGGTGCGAATTCGCTTGCGGACCACTTCTCTGAACAAAGGCGCTGTTCGGCGGCAGTCGTCCCCGGCAGAGAAAAAAATGCGAAAGGGGGTAGCCAGTTGTTCACTGGTGATGTCGGTTCCGTGATTGCGCGCCGCACCATCCCGATGTCTGATGTTAATTGTTCCCAGTCGCATACATGCTGCAGCAGGTGCAGGCGGTGCGTTCTGGAGATCCTGAATTCAGGATTTATTTCCAGGGCCTTGCCGTAGCATTCCAGCGCTTTATCGAGATGACGTTGATCATTGAATATCGTTCCGAGGTTGTGAAGCGCCTCGGCATGATTGTTGTTAAGCGAAATCGCTTTTTCATAACTTGCCGCAGCTTCATCCAGATTGCCTCTTGCCTTGAACACGTTGCCGAGGTTGTTATGCGCTTCCGCTGCGTCGGGTTTTATTGCCAACGCCTTCTGGTAGCACGCGAGGGCCTCATCGAGATTGCGTTGTGCTTCGAATACGCTGCCCATATTGTTGTACGCGGCAGCAGAGTCGGGTTTGATAACGAGCGCTTTCCTGTACATGGCCAATGCCTGGACCTGATTCCCCATTTGGTGGAACAGATTCCCCAAATTGAGAAGTGCTTCGACATATTCCGGCCTGAGTGAAAGTGTCTTCTGATAATAATCGAGCGCCTTGTCCAGGGCGCCTTGCGCGGTAAAGAAATTCCCCAGGCTTAGATAGACCTCGACATAATCGGGGTTGATGGCAAGCGCCTTCTGGTAGGAACTTAACGCGTCGTCCGGTTTTCCCTGCTCCTTGAAGAGATTACCCAGCTCTAGACAGGCTTCGGCATAATCCGGTTTGAGCGACAGCGCCTTCTGGTAGGCGTTTTGGGCCGCATTCATATCCCCTTGCGCCTTGAAAGCCTTGCCCAAATTAAAATGCGCGCCTGGATAATCCGGCTGAATCGCCAATGTCTGTTGATAAGAAACGATGGCTTCGTTGAATTTATTTTCGTGAATAGTCAGGTTGCCAAGATAAAAATGATAGTCAGCGCATCCCGGATTGATTGACAAGCCTGTCTTGATGATATTTTTTGCAATGTCGATTTGCCCGGTTTGAAAAAGCAGCAAACACAGGTCGCGATAAGCCATTTCAAAATCCGGCTTCAACGCTATCGTTTTGGTCAGGTAGTCGATTGCTTCCAGCAGATTGCCCCGCTCCCGGGTAACCGTCCCCAAAATGTAATACGCATCGACCATCTTCGGATCGATTCGGATCGCATGCTGAAGAAAGGGAATCGCTTCGTCATGACGTTTTTGTTCACCTAATGCAAACCCCAGATTGGTATTCGCGTCGACATGATCAGGGTCGATTGCGACGGCGCGCCGATAACACGCCTCGGCTTCTTCCAGATTGCCTTCCCGTAAACGGGCGTCGCCATTTTCCTTGTGCGTCTGGCTTTCCCGGATAGACTCCTGCGATCTTGAAGAAGCAGGGGCCGGCTCGGCGGTTACGACTGCATGATCCGCTTCTTCAGCGGGAGCGAGGATTTTTTTAAGCCAGTTCAGCATGATGGTCAATTACATTCAGATCAAAACTTCACCATCAGTTCCTTCGTTAGCTGATCTACAAATGCCGGGTCGTATCCGGCTTCTTTTAATGTCCATTTGAAGGTATTCCCAAGTTGGGCTTTCTTGTACACATTCAGCTTATGTTCGGCGTTAAATCGTACAATTTGCAGGAACATCTTGTTCAGTACTTCCTGCTTCTTCGCCATCGATTTGGCTTTTTTGCCGGGAGCGTCGAGCGGAAGTCTGTCAATGAAAAAAGTCGCCAGCGATGCACCAAATATTTTGGCTTCCCTCGCGTCGAACCAAGTTAAAGTCATCGTCTGATCCTGAGTGTTAATTGCTTGGGTGTAAGAATAACATGGGTACTCCGGTGCTCAAACGCTGACTTTTCAGTCGGAACGGCGCTGAGCGCTGTTTTTCCACTCCTGACAAATTCATAATTTATCAATTTTTACCTAAAATCCATGAAAAGTATTCCAGGGAGCCCCTAGTTTCTCGACGGAAAGCAATAGTTCAATTACGATGTTCCAGTAAAGTGAAAAAAATTTTTACAAGGCTAACAATTTGTCCAGTATCTTGAATCCGCTCACCATCGTTGCCGGCCTGTTCCGGCACCGGTATCTGATCGGACAGCTGACCCGTCGTGACGTACTGCTGAAATACCGTGGTTCCTATCTGGGCCTGGCCTGGTCCTTTCTTTATCCGCTACTGCTGTTATCCGCCTTTACGTTTGTATTCGGAAAAATATTGGGCGCACGCTGGCCGCAGCCCGCTGGTCAGGCAGCGCCTTTCGCACTGATCATGTATTGTGGTCTGATCGTATTCAATATTTTTGCAGAAGTGGCCAACGGCGCGCCGCGCCTGATTCTCGGCTATCAGAGTTATGTCAAGAAAATCATCTTCCCGGTTGAAATCCTGCCGCTGGTGCTGGTAACCTCCGCCTGGATTCATGCGGCAATCAACCTGCTCATGCTGCTGCTGGCGATTGCCTTGTTCGGCGAATTGCATCCAACGATGTTGCTGACGCCGATCGTCCTGCTGCCCATGGTATTTTTTTCTTTCGGTCTTGCGTGGTTTCTGTCTGCTGCTGGCGTGTTTGTGCGCGACATGGTTCATGTCATGCCGGTTCTGGTGCAAGTATTCATGTTCCTGTCGCCGGTCTTCTACGCCGTCAGTGCAGTGCCTCAATCCCTGCGCTGGTTCTATCAGTTGAATCCGCTGAGCGCCGTCATCGAAGACTTGCGCCGCGTCACGCTGTGGGGCGAAATGCCGCATTGGGGAAGCTGGAGCATCACCCTTGCGCTCAGCCTGGTGATGGCGTTTGCCGGCTACCTGATTTTCATGCGTGGCAAGGAGGAGTTTGCAGATGTCCTCTGATGACGTGGTGATCGCCGCGCGCGGTTTGAGCAAGAACTACCGGCTGTACGATAATCACCTGAGCCGCTTGCGCCAGGCAGTCGAGCTGATGGGGCGCAAACACTATCGCGAATTCACCGCGTTGCAGGATGTCAGTTTTGACATCGGCAAGGGAGAGACTGTCGGCATCATCGGACGCAACGGTTCCGGCAAAAGCACATTGCTGCAGCTGATCTGCGGCATCCGTAAACCGAGCGCCGGCACGATCCGCGTGAACGGCCGCATATCGGCGCTGCTTGAGCTCGGCGCCGGATTCCATGCCGAGTTCACCGGCCGTGAAAACCTCTTCATGCAAGGCGCGATCATGGGATTGACGCATGCTGAAATGACGGCGCTGCTGCCCGAGATCGAAGCTTTTGCGGAAATCGGCCAGTTCATCGATCAGCCAGTGCGCACTTATTCGAGCGGCATGTTCATCCGGCTGGCATTTGCGGTCGCCATCAGCGTCAGGCCCGACATCCTGATCGTCGATGAAGCCTTGTCGGTCGGCGATGTAAAGTTCCAGCACAAGTGCATCGAAAGGATCCGCGTGCTGAAACAGTCAGGCGTGACCTTGCTGATCGTGTCCCATGACGAAGCAATGATCAAGGCCTTGAGCGAGCGGGTAATCCTGCTCGACCGCAGCCGCAAGATCGATGAAGGTTCGCCGGAACAGGTATTCAATCATTACAACGGCCTGCTGGCGGACAAGACGGGCCACAAGATCGTGTTGTCTTCGCCGGCCGCCGCCGGGTCGCCGGCAAATACCAGCCACGGGAATGGCATGGCGACAGTCGAGCGGATTTCGATGCTGAATGCGCATGGCCAGCCGGCGGACATTTTTTCCGTCGGTGAAAATGTGATCTTGCAGGTGGCCGTGCGTGTGCTGGCGCCGCTGCCCCGGCTGGTGTTCGGCTACATGATCAAGGACCGGTTAGGCCAGGTAATGTACGGCACCAATACCCATCACATGAAGCTGCCGGAACTGGATCTGGCGCAGGACGAGCCGCTCACCTACACAACGCAGTTCGACATGAATCTCGGTCCCGGAAGTTATTCGGTGTCGACCGCTCTTGTCAGCGGCGATACACACCTGGAAGATGATTACGAATGGCGCGATTTCGCTTATGCTTTCACGGTAATCAATGAGACCCGTCCGGCATTTGTCGGCAGCGCGTGGATGGAGCCTGAGATGCGAGTGGACCGGGAGGTGGATCGGCGATGAGCTTCATTTCCTACGCCCAGAATTTTGAAGACGTGATGTTGTGGCGCGCATTGTGCAATGTCGATAACGGCTTTTACATAGACGTCGGCGCATTTGATCCGCAAATCGATTCGGTCACCAAGGCATTTTATGATCGCGGCTGGCGAGGGATCAATATCGATCCGTCGACCGAGCGTTTTGCAGCGCTGCTCAAGGACCGCCCGCGCGACCTCAACCTCAATATTGCGGTAGATGACCATGCGGGTGAACGACCCTTTTTCGAAATCCTCGATACGGGCTTGTCGAGCGTCGTCGACAGCGTGGCCGAGCGCCACCGCGCGGCCGGCCGGCCGGTTTTGGAAACATGCGTCGCCGTGCAGACCCTGGCATCCATATGCGATCAGCATGTGACGGGGGAGATCCATTTTCTGAAGGTGGATGTGGAAGGCGCCGAGCGTGCGGTTTTGGCCGGCATGGATTTCAGGCGCTTCCGGCCGTGGATCGTGATCGTCGAAGCAACCGAGCCGATGACGCAGAATAGAATAGAGCAGGAATGGGAAGGCATTTTGGCGGCGAACGACTACCGGCAAGCGTATTTTGACGGATTAAACTGCTTTTTCATTGCTAACGAACAGGCGGAATTGTCGAAATTCTTCGCCGTACCGCCCAATGTATTCGACGATTTCATCCGTGCGGAAGAGTGCAGGCTCAGGACGCAGTTGGAAGAACGCGATAACGACATTGCCTACCTTCTCGAACGGAGCAATACGCTCCGTTCTTCGTTCTCATGGAAAATTACCCGGCCACTGAGGGGCGCGAACTGGTTGCTGAAGCAGCTATCGCGCTTGCTGAATGCGCGAAAATAATCGGCTCTTGCGGCCACCGACAACCCAGCCTGGACGACAATGCGCATTTATATCGATTGCACCGATACGTACCATAGCGATTTGAACACCGGCATTCAGCGCGTAGTGCGCAATCTCGTCAATCATTCGAAAGAGGCAGGCAATGCACTCGGTGTGGAATGCATCCCGGTCATGATCGTCGGGGATGGCTATGTACCTGTGCAACAATTGCAATATGATTTCAAAAAGCGATCCGCTTTCCGGCTGCGCGCGCGCCTGAACGATTATTATCTGCAGACCATGCGGGCGATTGCAAAACGCTCGCCGAGTGCGGCATTTAATCGATTTATCCTGGCTAGCAAGCATGAGTTTGGCTTGACCCGACTGGTTGTACAAACCTTGTGGCCGCTCAGTAGGATGTTGCGCTGGCGGCAGCGTTCGCCAGCCACTGAGATCAGGCTCAGGCCTGGTCAGGGCGATGTGCTGCTGCTTGTGGATTCACTGTGGAATTACAATTTCCTCGATACCGCGAACATCGCAAAGCGGGATGGCGCAAAAGTCATCGCACTCATTTACGACATCATCCCGATCAGCCATCCGCAATTGGTGGATGCACGGAACCGGATTAATTTCGAAGCCTGTTTCCCAACCCTGTATTCATGCGCCGACGGTTATCTTTGCATTTCGGACTACACACGGAAAACGCTGGTCGACTATTTCAGAAGCCAACCATATTGCACTGGCCTGGATGCAAAAGGCTTCGATTTTTTCCATCTCGGCGCCGAGCTTGACGCAATTGATGCCAAAGGAGCCGTTCGGACCGGTTTCAGAGAAACATTCGAGAGCGACAGCTTGGCTTATCTGATGGTCGGAACAATTGAGCCGCGCAAGAATCACGTCTACCTGTTGCGGGTGTTCGAGCAGCTGTGGGCTGAGGGCAGCAAGGCGTCACTGGTGATTGTCGGCCGCATCGGGTGGTTATGTGATGATGTTGTCACGGCAATCCGCACACATCCGCAGTTCGGCAACCGCCTGTTTTTTTTCAGCGATGCCAGCGATGCGGAACTGGATTATTGTTATGCCCATGCGGATGCGTTGCTGTTCCCCGCCATTATTGAAGGTTTCGGTTTGCCCTTGATCGAGGCGCAAAAGAAAGGACTTCCGGTATTCGCCAGCGACATACCGGTATTCCGGGAAGTGGCAGGAGATTCGGTCGCCTATTTCGATCATTCCGATCCTGCTACCCTGGCCCTGATGTTGCAGGAGCATGAACGCACCGGGATCTTTCCTGCAAAAGGGCCGGCAGGATTTACGTGGCCGGACTGGGCTGCCAGTACTTCGCAAATGCTCACCCGGCTGTTGCGCATGACAGCCTGAGATTGTCAGCGTTTTCAAGCTGCTTCGCCGCTCGCTTTCCATTCTGCTTCCACCATCAGGCGTACGACATCCGGCATCCGATGCAGCGCTTGCCAGCCCATTTTATCCTTTGCCTTGGACGGATTTGCCATGCCGACCGCGAGGTCGGTGGGCCGATAGAATTCCGGATTGCTCTGCACATGATCACGCCAGTCCAGCCCGACCGCGGCGAATGCCTGCTCGACAAATTCAACCAGCGTATGGCTTTCTCCGGTCGCGATCACATAATCGTCCGGATTTTCCTGCTGCAGCATCAGCCACATCGCGTGCACATATTCGGGAGCCCAGCCCCAGTCGCGTTGTATCGACAGATTGCCGAGCACCAGCCCGTCCTGTTTTTTGCGTGCGATCCGGCAGGCCGAGGCCACGATCTTGCGGGTGACAAATCGCTCCGGCCGGAGCGGCGACTCATGGTTGAACAGGATGCCGCTGCAGGCAAACAGCTTGTAGGCTTCGCGGTAATTGGCGACTTCCCAAAATGCGGCAGCCTTGGCAACGGCATAGGGGCTGCGCGGGCGGAACGGCGTATTTTCATCCGCCGGAATGGAACCGGTATCGCCAAAACATTCGCTCGAACCGGCGTTGTACAGCTTGATTGGCGTGCCCATGAAGCGGATCGCTTCCAGCAAGTTCAGCGTGCCGATGCTGACGCTTTCCATCGTTTCCACCGGCTGCTCGAACGACAGGCCTACCGAGGTTTGTCCGGCAAGATTGTAGACTTCGTCCGGCATGGCCTTGGTCAGTGCCTGCAGAACGCTCCTGAAATCGTTGAGCGCCATCGACAGTACCTGCACACGTTCGCGGATGCCAAGAAAATGCAGGTTGGTGAACGAAGTCGCCAGCGCATCGCGCGACGTTCCGTAAACCTGATAACCCTTGCCGAGCAAAAGTTCGGCCAGATAGGCGCCATCCTGGCCGGAAATGCCGACGATCAGCGCCTTGCGCGGGACCGGGGAAATGGGGCTTTTTTTCATCGCATCAAATCCTTTTCAAGTACACGCCGCGCGCTGGCGGGAGAAAAATGGTCGGCCAGATAACAGCCCAAATCGGCACTTCTGCGCGACCAGAGCCCGGCATTGGTGTACAGCGCGGATACGGCATCCGCAAATTCACGCGGCGCATCGGCGATATCGAGCACGCTGGCGGCCAGCGGCAAACCTTCCGCGCCGATGGACGTGGTGACGGTCGGAATCCGGTGGTTTATCGCTTCGACCACCTTGCCCTTGATGCCGGCGCCGTAGCGCAAAGGCGCAAGTGCGATACGGCTGCGCTGATATAACCTCGCAAGTTCGGCATCGGACACGCTGCCGGCCATGACGACACCTGGCACATTCTGCAGTTGCGCGGGCGGATTGCCGCCGACAACCGTAATGCTCAGTTCAGGCAGGGCCTCCCTCAGCAACGGCAGTATCTGCCCGACGAACCACAGAATGCCGTCGACGTTCGGCGCGTGGGCGAATCCGCCGACGAAAAGCAGGCCTTCGCGCTGATCGAATGCGGGAACCTCGGCCAGTGTCTCCGGCCTGACCAGGAACAGCGGCACCACACGTGTTTGTGCCTGCGGATTGAGGCGACGGATTTCCATCGCTTCCTCTTCCGAGAAATAATAGACGGCGTCCATGTCGGCGGCCAGCCGCATCTCCACTTTTTTCCAGTACGCAGCCTCGGATAAATAGAAGCGGTCCTTTTCGATTTCATACCGGCGCGCGTTGCGCAGCCAGCGCAGGTCATGGCCGAAATACAGCATTTTTGCGCTTGTGAGCCGCCTTGCTTCATCGAGGTAACGCATGGCGATGTTGGGACGATGCATGATGATGGCATCGATATCGCCAGCATTGGCTTTCAGCCATTTTTTCCATCCGCCGCACGCATGGCGGCGGTCCGCAAGCACTTCCACCCCCATGTCCTCCAGCATCGATGCATAGGGTTCGCGCCGCAGCGCGTCATGCGCGCGGACCATGACCCGGAATCCCATGTCCAGCAGCAGTTCGATATATTGCCAGGCCGCGCGCGAGCCGGCGTCGCGGTCGAAACGGGGCAGGCTGCGGTCGATGACGAGTATCGTCCCTGCCCGCGCCGATTGTGCTGGCACCAGCTTGCGGCGAGCAGGCGCAGGCGCCTCGCTTAGATAGGGCGCCAGCTCCTCCTGGATGGGCGCCCAGCCGCCGTGCCGCAACTTATGCCAGATCATTTTCAAGCCATGCGGACTGAGCGCCTCGAAAGCCAGGCAGGGGCGGGATAGCAAGTGCCCGATGACGGCAAATGCCTGCCTGATCCGTTTCATCGCACTGCCGGGATGCCGTGCCTGACGAGCAGCAGCAATTTATGGGGATAAAAGCGGAACGGCGCGATGAAGGCGCGCACGCTTGCGCGCCGGCGGCGCTGCGCCTGCCGACGCAAGCGCAGGACGTGTGTCCACTGTCGCCACACTGCGCGGAAGCAGGCGAAATAAATGTCGCGCCAGAGCCGGCCATCGCGCTTCATCAGCGCAAGCACGATACCTTCCAGCCCCAGGATCGCCAGATGCAGCGGCAGCAGCACCTGCAGCAGCGGCGCCGGATAGGTGAGCATCATCACAAAGGTTTTATTCCGTTCCGACAGCGCACGCCGGCGCACGCTGGTGGTGAGGCGGTTCGCCACCACTTTCCCGCCACCGAAACTCAGGCCGGCCCAGTGCCGGTATCCTGACTGCGGCAGTGCCTCCACCCGGTAGCCCCACAGGCGCGCAAGGCAGCACAGGTACATGTCCTCCGCCAGGCTGCCGAACCATTCGGGAAAGCCGCCCAGCTCATTCCATAAGGTTCGCGGCAGCCACAGGCAAGCGCCGATCACCATGCCGACATCCTTCAGGCCGCGATCGAGATTGGGAATCGGATTGAGAAAAGGATCGAGCACACTGCCGATATCGATCAGCGCGCCGGTCGCGGCATCGTACTGGGGCAAGCCCAGGATCGTTGGCACTGCCGATGCTTCGGCCGCCTCATGCAGGATGCGCAGGGCGTCGGGAAACAGCGCCGCATCGTTATTCAGCAATAGCAGGTACTTGCCGCGCGCCAGTTTTGCCATCCGGTTATTGGCAATGCAAAAACCTGCATTGTCGGCACTGTCGATCAGCACGATGTCCGGATAGTGCTCGCGAATGTAGCGCGCCGATCCATCGTCCGAGGCATCGTCGTGAATGATGATTTCAAAGGCAAACCGGCAATCCTGCTGCAGCACGGAGCGTATGCAGTCATCGATCAGGGCCATGCCATTGTAGTTGGCGATGCATACCGATACAGCCGGAAGCACGGCATTCATGCTTGTGCCAGCCAATGCCAGGTGCGCGCGATGCCTTCTTCAAGACCGATCGCCGGCTGCCAGCCCGTGACGGCCCGGATATGCGCGATGTCCAGCACGATTTCGCGGACATCCACGCTCCGGGCCGGATGATATTCAACGGGTACCGGCACACCGCTCACCTGCTGCGCGATCGCCAGCACCTGATTGATTGTGTATCCCTTGCCGCTGCCGACATTGTAAGTGCCGCTGTCCTCCGGCCTTGCGGCGGCAAGCAGGATGGCTTCCACCATATCGTCCACATAGACAAAATCGCGCACGTTCTCGCCATCGCCCCAAATCTCCAGCGGCGAGCCGCGCAGGATATTCTGCAAAACGGTGCGGACCAGTCCGAATCCCTGATGCAGGCTCTGACCCGGTCCATAGGCATTGGAAGGGCGCAGCACTGTCACCGCGTGCCCGCTGGCGCGAAACGCTTGCAGGAATCCTTCCAGTGCAACCTTGTTGGCCCCATGAAAGGAAAGCGGCGCCAGAGGGGCAAGTTCGGAAACGGGGTTGTGCGCCGGGTTACCGTACACCGTTCCGCCCGACGACAGGAAAATCAGATGGGTGTGCGGCCAGCGCTGCAGGATTTCCAGCAACTGCAGAGTCGGGACCAGATTGCCGAGTTCGCGTGCAGGATGGGCGGCGGAAGAGCCGGGTGTGGTAGTGGAAGCCAAGTGGACAACCGTGCCACATTCCGGAAGCAGCTTTTCAAGAAGGGACACATCGCCCAGATCGCCGGCATGGACAACAATGCCGGGCTCGATGCAGGTTGGATTCCTGCGGCTGATGACATGTACCCGTTTCCCCTGCGCTGCCAGACGCCGCGCCAGGGCCGTGCCGATGAAGCCCGCGCCGCCAAGCAGCAAGATGCTGTCCCCGCTCATGCTGGCGGCCTCAACAATTGTGCGTAGAGGATCGCATAACGGGCGGCACAGTCGTCCCAGGTTCCCATGCTTTTTTTGGCCCATGCCCGCGCCGCGGCGCCTGTCAAAAGATTCTGCTCCGGCTGCTCCATATACGTCAGCGCGTGGCCAAAGTCCTTACTTGATTTCGCCAGCCAGCCGGTGTGACGGTGCGCGATGATATCGCGGTGCGCCGGCAAGTCGGATGCGATCACCGGTAGTCCGGCTGCCATCGCTTCGAGCATCACCTGGGGGCGGCCTTCGTCGTGACGGCTCAAGGTGATCAGGCCGCTGGCGCGAGGGAACCATGTGTCCAGCAAGGCGGCGGGGTGGGTCGAGCCGTGGTATTGAATCCAGGACGGCAGCGCGATTTTTTCTTGCATCGGGCCGAACAGATGCAGCGTGCGGGACGCGCCGAACAATCCGTCGCCCCAGTCAAACAGGTCGCCAATTTTATTTTTTGTCAGGCGCGTGATGGCGAGCCAGTGATGTTCGTCGTTTTGCGGAACATCGCGCCGGAGTGCAAACCATGATTCATCAACGCCAAACGACACCGGGTGGATGATCGCAACATCTCCGAACAGGCGCGTCAGTTCAGGCACCATCCATTGGGCGTTGGGCGCAAGAATGGTGCGGCGCTGGTTGAACACCGAGCGCAGCAGCGGCTTCATGCCCGGGAGGCGCAGCAGGGCGAAATCGGTGCCCAGCACGCTGATCACCGCCGGTGTAGTGGTGCCCCATAAGGGCAGCGCATTTTGCAGCCAGTTGACATGCACAACATCGACGTGACTGCGGCGGTAGGCCTTGCGCATTCGTGCCAGCAGTCCGGTTGCCGTAGCGAGGGCGAGAAATTTATGCTGGCGCAGCAAATGTGCGATGCCGCCCCGTTCCTGCAAGCGCCGCAACCAGCGTTCTTCCTCGTCCGTGGTGATGCCTGCGGCTTGTGCGGGCAATTCACCCGGCGGCGTCCACAGCGATAGCGCGAGATCCGGGCGGCGCGCGAGCCCCGCAGCCAGATTGGCGATGAAGCGGCCACGCCAGTCCTGAGCGCTTTCGGGATAGGACGTGCTCGACATGAGGACATTCAATTCATTCCCCTTGGTGATCGGTGGTATCGATGTCCTTGTAATGCAGCGCTGAAATCTGCTCCGAAACGATGCCGATCAAAAAAGTGAGGATCGCTGAAATGAACATCAGCGCGGTCATGTTGGTGAAACGTCCGACAGTAAGGTAGGTGTAGAGATAGTAGCTGATGCCCGTCATGAAAAAAGCGGCGCTGATCGGCAGGAAAAGCTTTTGCGGGGAATAGAGCGTGCCGACCTTGATGATGATCAGCAGAAAACGCACGCCGTCCCTGATGGGTCTGATATGGCTGCTGCCTCCCTTGCGGGCCGGCGCATGAATGGGCACGTAGGTGACGCTATAGCCGGCACGGAAGAAGCTCATGGTGATCGTGGTCGGATAGGAGAAGCCGTTGGGAAGCAGATAAAGGAACTGTCGAAACTTCGCCGCCCGCACGATGCGAAAGCCGGACGTCAGGTCCGCGATTGGCTGCATCACCATCCAGCTGGCAAAGCGGCTGAACAGGTCGTTCGCCACCGCGCGGTGCATTCCTGCCTGGGATCCGGTTTGGCGGGCCCCGACCACCATGTCATATCCTTCATCAAATTTTTCCAGCAGCCGGGGAATGTCCTCCGGCTTGTGCTGGCCATCGGCATCCATGAAAAGCAGTACGTCGCCGCTTGCCGTGCGGGCACCGGTCTTGATGGCGGCGCCGTTACCCTTTGGGTACGGGTGGCGCACAACCTTGACGCCGGGTACCTTCCATACCGCGTCTGTCGCGTCTTCGGAACCATCGTCGACAACGATGATTTCCGCTCCTGGCGGCAAAAAGCGCGGCAGCTCCGCCAACAGATGTGCGAGTCCCTCTGCTTCGTTGCGAGCTGGGATGACTACAGACAGTTTGTATTTCGGCGTGTCAACGAGCATTTGTATTTGATTCCATGCTTTTCAATTTTTGGCGTAACTGCTCGACTTCGACCTGATCGCGGGCCGCTATCGGAGAACTGGCCAGAACAGTATATTCCCGTCTGGCTTCTTCCATGTCGCCGGATGCCATCAAAACATGAACCAGATTAATACGCAACGCCGCGCCGCCGTCATTCTCGACGGCGGCCCTTGCATACTTGAGCGCCAGCGGTATCGATCCCATTTTTGCCATCGCATGATCCATTCCGACGGCGTTCAGCATGCCGCGCATCCTCCCGTCCGCCGCCGGATTGGATAAGGCGGCATCCAGCAGCGCCCTGACTTCCGCATCTTCCATGCAAAGCCGATTTTCAACCAAGAGTTGCGACAGGTTTTGCACAATCACGCGGTCGCCAGGCGGCATCGGGCCTTTTGCAAAACGGTCGCGCAACGCCAGCCGCAGGCTGTCTACTTTCGGCGCACCGGCGGCACAGTCGAGATACAGCATGCCGATTAACGGCGCCTTTGCCTGCGGATCAAGCGCCACCGCCTGCTGGAAATGAAAACGTGCCATCTGGTACGCCAGGCTGGAGCCGCTACCGGCGTAAAAAGTTTTTTCGACGATGGCCAATCCCGCTTCATGATTGGCCCGGGGCGAATTCGGATGGATCGCGACCTCGATTTGCGTGCGCCGGTATTCGTCGCTCCATTGCGCCGCACGCAAGCAAGTGACAAAACCGCAAAACAGGACAAAACTTGTCGCCAGGACCAACCTGGGTACCTTGCCTTTTTCCGGCGCGTGCGGAGGGAACAGCAGTGCCGCCAGCCAGATCAGAATACCGAGCGACGCCAGATAATTACGGTGTTCGTAAGCGATCTCCAGAGGCAGGACGGTGGATTCGAGCAGATGTGCTGCCAGAAACCACGCCGTGGCGAATGTAAACAGCGGGCGCTTCTTGCGTTGATGGAGTGCGGCGGCGATAACGACGATCCAGCCGATGATTGCCAGCAGGGTGTGCGGGGGCGACAGCAGGCTGCGTGAAATCGGAATATCGTCGTGAAAAAGAGCGAACAGATCTGGCAAAGGCAGCAGCAGCTGCAGCAGGTAGAACCACAATACCCGGGCTTCAGTCAGCAGCCGTTCGTGCAAATTGAACTCACGGAACTGATAGCCGTTCATGATGAGGTCCCATCGTGTAGCCACGAGCAGTGCCAGGACAATCCCGGCTGCGCCTGCGGCAAGCCACTTTGCCTTGCGCGGCATGCGATCAAAACTGTTGAACGCGAGCCACTCGCAGACGATGATGAAAAACGGCAGTAACAAGCCGGTTTCTTTTGAAAAAACTGCCATGGGCCAGAACAGGAATACGCTTGCCGCAATTGCCATCCAGGCTTTAGGCCCCGCTGTCCGGCGTCCGTAGAGATAGAGACACAAAGCCGCAAGCGTGAAAAAAGCCGCCAGGCTGGTCATGCGCTGCACCACGAACAGGACCGGTGTCAGGTTGATGGGATGGAGCAGCCACACAGCCGTGATCCACAGCGCTGCCGCGGAGGTCTTGTTCCCGGCCGGTTGACGAAGCAGATGGGGCCATAACTGGCGCACCAATACGAAGACCAGTACGCCATTTGCCAAGTGGATCAGGAGATTGACCAGTTTGAAATAAAATGGAAGGGTGCCGTGGAAGTAGAGATTGACGGCGAATGTCGCCATGCTCACCGGCCGTCCCAGTGGACTGGCGCTGCCGCCGGTGCTGGCGGCAATCAGGGACGATAGCGAGCCATCAAAAAGCCGTAACACCGGGTTGTCGACAATATTTGGTTTGTCATCGAAGGTGAAACCGCCGGCCAGTCCAGTCCAGTATGCGGCGGCCGTCAGCAACAGAAAAAACGAAACGCTCAGCCAATTCCGTGTCCGTCCCATTGATTCCACCATTTACATAAAAAACACAATAAAAAAGCCCCGCAATGGCGGGGCTTTGCAACCAAAGTCGAGAATTATTTGCAGCTTGCAGGCAGATATTTAGCAGGAATCGGGTTGGTTGCTCCGCCAGCGCATACCCATGCTACCTGGCCTGTTCCGGCTGCTATCGTTCCAACGAGACCGAGAGTCTTGGTGTCGATATTCGTGTCGGAAAATCCCTGCGCAGTTACTGTAATCGTGCCAACAGTGGTGGTTCCTGAATAAGTAACGCTCGCAACATATTTCGACGTGGTGGTTTCCACACCGGCCGATGCGGCAGTGGTAGGCATTGTGCCTTTTGTTTGCGCATATTCAGAGATGGTATTTCTGACGGCAGAAGCGGCCAGGATAATTTCAGAAACTTTTGCGCGCTTGGTGTAATCCTGATACGCAGGAAGGGCAACAGCGGCCAGAATACCGATAATCGCAACCACGATCATCAATTCGATCAGAGTAAAACCTTTTTGTACCGCTTTGACGCTGAAATGTTTTGGCATCGTTTTCATGTTGATTCCCGTAATTTGATTAAGCAACTTGATGTTGCTGCAATTCACTATCAGCATGATCTGTGCCAGCGGCAATAAAAATTTTTGTCGGTAATGCGCTATTCGGCAAAATCCATTGACCATACACGTGACATTTGTCCTCGGTTTACCTCTCAAACGGGCGTTTCGCCGCGGAAGGGAAAATTTATTTTTATCCGATGCGATGCAGACGCACAACGATTAAAACCAAAAAATTTTTGTTTTATTGACAATTAAGTTGTTTTATGAATAAGGTCAAAAAAACGTCATATTGTGACGCTTTCTGGCATATTTAAAAAATCAATATTTTCGGGTGACGATTTTTGGCAGATGGAAGTGCGACGGTCGTTAGTAATCAGGCAATTTAATTTTTGCCAACCCAGTCTCCCGACTTCCCTCCGCGTTTTTCCAGCACCCGCACATCCGTCATCACCATGCCCCGATCGACCGCCTTGCACATGTCATAAATAGTCAGCAGGCCGACCTGCACCGCAGTCAGCGCTTCCATTTCCACCCCTGTCTTGCCGGTCGTCTCCACCTGGGCGGTACAGATAACGCTGGAAAGGCTTTCCTCGACGCCGAAATCAACGGTCACCCGCGTCAGCGCCAGCGGATGGCACAGTGGAATCAGGTCGCTGGTGCGCTTGGCCGCCATGATGGCGGCAATGCGGGCGATGCCGAGCACATCGCCTTTTTTCGCGGTGCCGGACTGGATGATCGCCAGCGTTTCCGGTTTCATGCGTATGGTGCCGACGGCAATGGCAATACGGTGGGTCTCCGCCTTGGCGCCAACGTCAACCATATGGGCTTCGCCGCTGGCATCAAAATGGGTAAGGCCGGTATCGGCGTAATCCGGGGAAAGGGGTTTTTTGTCTGAGGTCATTGGTAACAATTTGTTGCAGATCCTGAGTGACGCAGGGAACGATGGACGGGTGCAGGTATCATAGCATTGTGAAATTAAAACCAGATTCATTCCAGTTCAGATTCCTGCGCGGCCCGGCGTCACGGCGGCTTTCGCGCTTATCCTCCCGTTTTTTCCTCACTGCCGCCGTCTTGTTGATGTGCGCACTGCCCATCGCAGGCGTGCCGTCACTCGGCGTGGCACAGAATCTGCCGAACCTGGGCGGCACCGATCGCGAAGAACTGTCGCCGCTGATGGAACGCAAGCTGGGCGAACAGATCATGCGTGACATCCGGCGTGACCGCGATTACCTGGGCGACGCGCCACTGCTGGAATACCTGAACAATTTCGGCGGCGGCCTGGTTGCGGCGCGGCCCGATGTGCGTGGTGAATCCGGCTACGACTACTTCTTTTTTGCGGTGCGCGATCCGATGCTGAATGCGTTTGCACTGCCGGGGGGGTTTATCGGTGTGCATTCCGGGCTGGTGCTGGCGGCGCAAACCGAGTCGGAACTGGCGTCGGTGATGGCGCATGAAATCGGCCATGTCGCGCAGCGGCATCTGGCGCGCATGCTGGGCAATCAGCGCCAGGATGCGCTGCTTCCGCTGGCGTCGATGATCCTGGGGGCGATTGTGGCCAGCAAGAGCGCCGATGCAGGCGCAGCGATCATGACCGGCGGCGGCGGGCTGGCGATGCAGCGTCAACTCAATTTCAGCCGTGATGCCGAGCGTGAGGCGGATCGCATCGGTTTGCAGATATTGCGTGAAGGCGGATTCGATACCTCGGGCATGGTGGCCTTTTTCGGACGCATGCAGTCGGCCTCGCGATCTTACAACGACGCGGCGCCGGCGTATTTGCGCTCGCATCCATTAACGACCGAACGCATCGGCGACATCCAGAACCGCATCCGCGACCATCGTTACAAGCAGCGTGCCGATAACATCGATTTCCACCTGATCCGGGCCAGGCTGCGTGTGTTGCAGGACGATACGCCGCCGGGCTGGCGCGAGGCCGCGGCCATCTTCAATAGCCAGTTGCAGCAGCAAAGCCGGACACAAACGGTGGCCGCCAAATATGGACTGGCGTTGATCGCGCTGAAGCAGGGTCAGGCGCTCAATGCGCAAACCTTGCTGCAGGAAGCTCGCGCAGTGGCGCAAAAGGCGCCGGCGCTGGCGGCAAGCGCGCCGCTTGCCAGCCTCGCCATCGATATCAGGCTCGCCGCCGGCCAGCCGGCTGAAGCACAGAAGGAAGCCGACGCAGCGCGAGCGGCGTTTCCCTTATCGCGCGGCATCGCGCGCCAGTACGCGGACGCGCTGATTGCGGGTGCGCGCCATGACGATGCGATCCGCTATTTGCGCGACCAGGCGCAGCTGTACCGGCAGGAGCCGCAGTTGCAGGAAAAACTGGCGCAAGCATACGCGGCGCAAAACAAGCGGGCGCTGCAGCATATGGCGCTGGCGGAATCGTATGCGCAGTCGGGCAGCTTGCCCGCCGCGCTGGATCAACTCTCCATCGCACGGCGCGCACCGGACGCATCGTTTTATGACCAGGCGGTGATCGATGCACGCGAGCGCGAGTTTCAGGCGCTGCGGCGGGAAGAGATGAAAGAAGCGCAGAAAGAGCGTTAAGTTCTCACGCCGGATCGGCGCGCGGACGCCGCACGAAATGAAAACGGGCGGGAATCTCGTCCTCCCTGATGCGCTGCAACGGCAGCTCCAGTTGCTCATTGCGGAAGCGCAGGTCGCCGCCACTTCCCTGGCTATCGTCCAGCCAGGCCAGCAGTTTGTCGTCGCTGACAGCCGCGCCATCCATCCACATCCTTGCAATGCACTGAGCCATATCACGATCGTCGACCAGCGCTATCCTTGCATCGCCTTGCAGCAGCAAGCGGCCGGTCTCGGTCATCCATGCCGCATCGATCGTGGACAGGGGTTGGTTGGTCTGCAGGATAAAACCCAACGCCGGGTCGGTGCGGGCGATATACGGCAAGGCTTCGAGGTCGACATACACACGTTGCGGGCCGTTTTGAAAATACCAGCGGCCCTGATCGTCGCAGGCGTAATTGCGGTTAATGAAGCCCAATAACGCCGCATTGACGATCTTGTCGCCTGGCAGTCCTTCGGCCTGCGCCCTGTCATCACGCATGCGCCAGTTGCCGCGCGCATCGAGCGCCAGCCAGCCATGGCAATGCGGCACATTCGGCCATTTCGCCATTGCCTGTTTAACGATATCGTCCATTTTTTTCCTGATTTCCGAAGCGGGGGAATGTTGAATGAGGGCTCTTCATATCGACAGCCGGATCCGAATTTAATTCTCCTATTTTATGCCGCGTGGTACTTGATCATCCGCCCCCAGTCAGAAACCGCGTGATCCGCTGCGGCAGCCAGGCAATCGAGCCCGGCAATGATCCATCCGTGAAGCCGACATGGCCGCCTTCCGTCGGATACTCGAGCGTGACGCAAGCCGAAGCGGTGCGCGGCAGCAGGTGCGCCGGCAGGAACGGATCGTTGCGCGCATTCAGCACCAGGGTCGGCACCTTGATATCAGCCAGCACATGCTTTGCGCTGGCCCGGTTCCAATAGTCATCGGTATCGCGATAACCGTGCAGCGGCGCGGTGACAATATTATCGAACTCGTATAAATTGCGGGCGCGCAGCATGGTGTCGCGGTCGAACAAGCCTGGAAACTGCTGCAGTTTTTCCAGGCATTTCGGCTTCAGCGTTTGCAGGAACGAGCGGGTATACACCAGATTAAAGCCGCGCGACAGCGCATTGCCGCCGCCAGCCAGGTCCAGCGGCGCGGATATCGCGCAGGCGGCATCGACGATACCGGCTTCATTCCGGGATTCGCCCAGCCAGCGCAGCAATGCGTTGCCGCCCAGGGAGGCGCCCGCTGCATACAAGCGGCTGGCCTGATGCTCTTTGCCGTACAGCGCGAGGCGGCGCATGATCCAGTCGACTTCCTGCGCGTCGCCGGAATGGTAAAAACGCGGTGCATGGTTCAGTTCGCCGGAACAGCCGCGGAAATGCGGCACCGCGCCTGACCAGCCGAGGGTCGCCGCATGCGCCATCAGCGCCCGCGCATAATGGCTGTCCGAAGAACCCTCGAGGCCGTGAAACAATACGAGCAACGGCTGTCCGGGCGCACCGTCGACAAAATCGATATCGACAAAGTCCCCATCCGGCGCGCTCCAGCGTTCACGCCGATAGGCAACCCGCGGTTTGGCGATGCACTTGGCCGGATAGATGGTTTGCAGGTGGCCGCCGGGCAGCCAGCGCGGAGCGGAATATGAATGCATCACGGGCCGGCGCCGGTGTCAGTGCAGCAGGGTCGCCGGCGGGCTTGCCGCCGGCGCCCGGCCCGGGGCGACCGACGCATGATGCATCACGATGCGCCAGCCCAGGGCCGTTTTGATGTAGACGTTGGTGGCCAGCACATGCACTTCCTGCGGTTGATTGTCGGCACGGTGGATTGCTTCGACAATGCTGTGGACAGCCGTCATCAGGTTGTGCGACACATGCAATTGCAAGGGCCGTATATGCACGCCGCCGCGTTCGAAAATTGCCTCCCAGGAGGCGCGTACCGACGCCACCCCGGTCAGGCGTGCGGCGCCCGGATGAATGCAGACGATGTCTTCCTCATCCGACCAGATCGCCATCAGCGCGTCGATATCGGCACGCGCGATCGCATCATAGAATCTTGCTTCGGCATCGTCTGCGGTGCCGGGTATTTTGCTGGAGTCAGTCATGCGGTCCTGGAAGCGAGTGTGCGTTGGTCATGATCGTTTCATGCTCCACGCCGAACAACCCCAGGCCAGCCATTTCAATGCATGGCGGCGCCGGAATAACAAGGCGTAGAGCAGGGTGGCGACAGGGGCGGCCAATGCCGTCTTCACGCGATAGCGTATTGCTGCGGGACGTCCCACGTATTTTCCGATGATCAGATGGCGCGAGCGGAAAAAAAAGTAGTGCTTGCGGAACTGCGTGCGCCACGACGGCGAAGAAGAACCGCCGCCGGCATGCAGGACCCGCGCCTGCGGTTCGAGCAGGCAATCATAACCGGCCTGCAGCGCCCGCAGACACAGATCATCATCTTCGTAATACAGGAAGAAACGCTCGTCAAATCCGCCGAATTTCCGGAACGATTCGCTCTTCACCAGCAGGCAGCATCCGTGCAGCCATTTGGCGGAACAGGTAGCGTCGGGAATCCGGTAAACCTGCGCCGCCCGGCGTTCATAAAACGCGTGCCGGTACGACGGTTGCGGCGTGTCCTGATCGTGCCATCCCTGCGGCGCGACGATCGCCGCCAGCGGATAGAGGGCGGCAGTCGTCAGCAGACGTTCCAGCGCTTCCGTGCTGATATCACAATCGGGATTGATCAATAACGCATAGGGTGTCGACGTGACGGCCATGCCTTGATTGTTGGCGGGGCCGAAGCCGAGGTTGGTTTCATTCCTTATTATCCGCGCCTGCGGCAACTGCGTGGATAAAGCGTTCGCGGTGCCGTCCTTGCTGGCGTTGTCGACGATAACCACGTTGGGAAAGCGTTTCAGGGTGCGCGCCAGCTGGGGGACAATCGCCGCGCTCTGGTAAGTAACGGTGATCAGTGTGACGTCGTCGAGGCGCAATGTCATGCCGGCACGCCAAGCGCACGCGCGCGCGCCATCGCCGGCGCCACGGGAATGCAGGCCAGCAGCATCAGGAAAATATGGCGATGCGAAAAATCGGCCAGGATGCAGTTCGCCAGGCCAGCGGTCACATAGATCAGCAACAGGCAGGAATAGAAATCCCGGTACGGCGGCTCGAGCCGGCGGATGGTCATCGCCAGCATCACCAATGCCAGCACGAACAGGGCAAAGCCGACCACCCCCTGTTCGGCGAGGATCTGCAAGGCCTCCTGGTGCGGATGGCCCATCAGGAACCCGGGGTTATAGCCGGGCTCCTTGACCTGCTTCAGGAATTCCTCTTTCCACTGGCCGAGGCCATGGCCAAACAGCGGCGCCGATGCAATCATCGGCAAGGTGCGTTTCCATAATTCGAGCCGCACGCCCATCGATGTCGGCGCATTCTGCGTTGAATAAAGCGACACGTCTTCCTTGGCCTGAACAATGCGCTGCTGAAACCGCGGCGTCAACATGGCAGCGGTGCCGACCACGGCCAACAGCAGAAGGGCAATCACGGCGCCGCGCCAGCGGCTGCGCTGGCGGGACAACAGGCGCCAGCCCCAATAAAGCAGAAGCGGTGCTGCGATCAGATAGGCGGTACGGCTCTGCAAAAGGTAGATGACGTTGATGAAAGCAGCACCCGCCACGAACCACAGAATGCGCTTGCGTTTGCCATCCTGCTCGACGTTGGCAAAGCAGGCGGCCAGCGCTGCCAGCACCAGGAAAGCGAGGCCCTGCTGCGTATAATTCTTGAACACCGTGAAGCTGTCGACCGTGGTTGTGCGCGCAAAATCGCCGCCTGGAATGGCGATCAGGAACTGTGCCCACGATGTCAGGAGAATCAGCGTGACCGACAAGCCAAAACTGAACAAGGCGCGGTCCCGCCATTGACGTGTATCGAGAAGCATCGCCACGATCAGCGGATAGAGCAATGCCTTGTAGGGCCCCAGCGCTGCGAGGCCTTCGGCGCCGGGAGACACGATCAAGGCGCTGAAAAACAGCGCCAGAAACCACAAAAGGGCGCCGATCACTACCGGCTGACGGATCGCGTTCCGGAAACGTTCCAGTGCTCGTCCACCCAACACCGCACACACCAGCGCGAGGACGATGGAGATATTGGTGGCGGGCTTGTTGATCGGTACCGAAAACAGGCACATCAAGACTGCCCAGCGCCCGACTTCGAGACCCTTGTCGCGAGCCGTCGCAACATGCGACAGCATGTTCAATCAATGTCCTTTCAAGACCGTACCCGGCTTGAGCCGGTACACTGTCCCGCAATACGGACATTTTGCTTCGCCGTGGGCGGACATGTCGAGGAACACGCGAGGATGCGACGACCAGATCGGCATCGCCGCATGCGGACAGTAAGCTGGCAGTTCATCCGCACCCAGCAGCACCGCGTCTGTATTATGTTTTACTTCACTCATCTGATTTTCCGGATTCTTATTAAACTAGGGTAAGCCAATGTTGATATTGCGGCGCCTTGCCGGCCACGATATCAAAGAACAGCGATTGCAATTTTTCAGTGATCGGGCCGCGTTTGCCATCCCCGAGCTGGCGATTGTCCAGTTCGCGGATCGGCGTGATCTCGGCGGCTGTGCCGGTGAAGAACGCTTCGTCACAGCAGTACATTTCATCACGGGTAATGCGTTTTTCGATCACCTCGATGCCCATGTCGCGCGCCATCGTCAATACCGCATCGCGCGTGATGCCATCAAGGCAGGAGGCCAGATCCGGCGTATATATCTTGCCGCCCCGGACGATGAATACGTTTTCGCCGGAGCCCTCCGACACGTAACCGTCGGTATCGAGCAGCAATGCTTCATCGTAGCCGTCGGTCAGCGCTTCCTGGTTCGCCAGGATGGAATTGATGTAATAACCGCTGGCCTTGGCGCGCACCAGTGACACATTGACATGGTGGCGGGCAAAGGACGACGTCTTGACGCGTATGCCTTTGGCAAGGCCATCTTCGCCGAGATAAGCGCCCCACGGCCAGGCCGCGATCGCGATATGAATCGTATTGCCCTTGGCGGAAATGCCCAGTTTCTCGGAGCCGATCCATACCAGCGGCCGCAAATAGCAGGATTCCAGCTGGTTTTCGCGCACGACCTGGCGCTGCGCTTCCATCACCGTTTCCATATCGTACGGAATCTCAAGCTGGAAAATCTTGGCTGAGTTGAACAGGCGTTGCGTATGTTCTTTCAAGCGGAAAATCGCGGTGCCCTGCGGTGTCTTGTAAGCGCGCACGCCCTCAAATACCCCCATCCCGTAGTGCAAGGAATGTGTCAGCACATGGATGGTGGCATCCCGCCAGTCGATCAGTTTGCCGTCTTTCCAAATTTTACCGTCACGGTCAGCCATCGACATGGTAAAACCTCCATTGATTGTCGCAAAACCAGATTTTAACGGATTCAGACGAGCGGAAAGCTTCCTCGGTAAAATACGGCTGCAAGAAATTCACCGATTGCTGAAAAAATGGCAACAGGAAGGCGCATTGGCGTGCATAAGTGGTTCCCTATTGCGGTCGAACGGTCATTGAGCCCCAAACCGGAGGCCAATGAGCAAACCGCGTAGGCCCATGCAGTGCGCATTTACCTTTTTGGCATGTAAAAACGATTTTTTGACGTATTACGGTGGGGTAAAATAGCGGCTTTTCTTCTCATACAGTTAATTGGCCATCATGCAATTCAATCGATTGAGCGACTTGATCGCACAAGGCAAGCTTCAGGGCAAACGTGTATTCATCCGCGCCGATCTCAACGTGCCGCAAGACGATGCCGGCAATATAACCGAAGATACGCGCATCCGGGCATCCGTGCCGGCGATCCGCCAGGCGCTGGCCGCCGGCGCCGCCGTGATGGTGACATCCCATCTGGGGCGGCCGACCGAAGGCCAGCTGACGCCGCAAGATTCGCTGGCGCCGATCGCGACCCGTCTTTCCGCGTTGCTGGGCCAGCCGGTGGAACTGAAGCAGGATTGGGTCGATGGCGTCGATGTCGCACCCGGTCAGGTGGTTCTGCTCGAAAATTGCCGCGTCAATAAAGGCGAAAAGAAAAACAGCGATGAACTCGCGCAAAAGATGGCCCGTCTGTGCGACGTGTATGTCAACGACGCCTTCGGCACCGCACACCGCGCCGAAGCGAGCACACACGGCATCGCCAAATTTGCCCCCGTCGCCTGTGCCGGCCCGTTGCTGGCGGCTGAACTCGATGCACTAGGCAAAGCCCTGGGCCAGCCGGCACGGCCACTGGTTGCCATCGTCGCCGGATCCAAGGTCTCGACCAAACTCAGCATCCTGAAAACACTGGCCGACAAGGTCGACAACCTGATCGTCGGCGGCGGCATTGCCAATACCTTCATGCTGGCGGCCGGCCTGAAGATCGGCAAATCGCTGGCGGAAGCCGATCTGGTCAACGACGCCAAAACCATCATCGACATGATGGCCAAACGCGGCGCATCGGTGCCGATTCCGGTCGATGTCGTGTGCGCCAAAGAATTTTCACCAACCGCGGAAGCGACCGTCAAGGATGTCGCGGATGTCGCCGGCGATGACATGATCCTCGACATCGGACCGAAGACCGCGGCGACGCTGGCCGCGCAAATCGCGCAGGCCGGCACCATCGTCTGGAACGGCCCGGTGGGTGTGTTCGAATTTGACCAGTTCGGTCATGGCACCAAAACCCTGGCGCTGGCGATTGCGGGATCCAGCGGATTTTCGATCGCAGGCGGTGGCGATACCGTGGCTGCCATTGCAAAATATAATATCGCCGACGAGATCGATTACATCTCGACCGGCGGCGGCGCATTCCTCGAATTCCTGGAAGGGAAAACACTGCCGGCGGTCGAGATACTGATGCAGCGGGCCGCCGGATAATCATCATTGACGTAGCGTATGTAGTCCACAAGGAAACCTGATGCAGAGAGCAACCAAGATCGTCGCCACCATCGGCCCCGCGTCCAGCGATGTCGAGACCCTCACCAAAATGATTGTGGCGGGTGTTGACGTGGTGCGGCTTAATTTTTCCCATGGCAAGGCGCAGGACCATATCGACCGCGCGACGCTGGTGCGGCAGGTCGCCGCCTCCTGCGGCCGCGAAGTCGCGATCATGGCGGATCTGCAAGGCCCGAAAATCAGGATCGGCAAATTCAAGGACGGCAAGATCGAGTTGCAGAATGGCGCCAAATTTGTACTCGACGCCAGCTGTGTACTGGGCGACCAGGACCAGGTTGGCCTCGACTACAAGGAATTGCCGCGCGACCTGAAGGTGGGCGATGTATTGCTGCTGAATGACGGTTTTATCGTACTGGTGGTCGACAAGGTGTTCGGCAGCCAGATCCACACCACCGTCAAGATCGGTGGTGAACTGTCCAACAACAAGGGCATCAATCGCCAGGGCGGCGGTTTGTCGGCGCCGGCGCTGACCGCCAAGGATATGGAAGATATCCGTACGGCGATGAGTTTTCAGGCCGATTATGTTGCGGTGTCGTTCCCCAAAAGCGCAACCGACATGATGATGGCGCGCCAGCTGGCCAACATCGCCGGCGAAGAATACCGGCACAAGCCCTTGATGATCGCCAAGATCGAGCGCGCCGAAGCGATTCCGGTGTTGCAGGAAATCCTGGATGCGTCGGATGGCATCATGGTTGCGCGCGGCGATCTTGCGGTCGAGGTCGGCAATGCTGCCGTGCCGGCGCTGCAAAAACGCATGATCAGGATGGCGCGCGCTTCCAACAAGCTGACGATCACCGCCACGCAAATGATGGAATCGATGATTGTCAACGCGGTGCCGACGCGGGCTGAAGTGTCCGATGTCGCCAACGCCGTGCTCGATGGCACCGATGCCGTCATGACATCGGCCGAGACCGCAACCGGCCGATATCCGGTCGAGACCATCGAAACAATGGCCGCCATTTGCATTGAAGCGGAAAAATCCGAAGATTGCCGGCTCGATGCCGACTTCCTGAATGTAACTTTTACCCGCATCGACCAGTCGATTGCCTATGGCGCCCTGTTCACCGCCTATCATCTGCGGGTCAAGGCGATCGTTGCGCTGACGGAGTCCGGTTCGACCGCCCTGTGGATGAGCAGGCATAATATCGACATTCCGATTTTCGCCATGACGCCGAGCATCACCACCCAGCGCAAGGCATCGTTGTACCGCAACGTGCGCACGCTGGAACTGGCGCAAGCCACCGATAGCGAGCTGGTGCTGCAGGCGGCCCAGGATTTGCTACTGGCTAAAGGCGTGGTACAGAAAGGTGACACGATTGTGGTTACCTGGGGCCAGCCGATGGGTCAGGCCGGCGGTACCAACGCACTTAAAATCATGAAAATCGGCTAAGTACCCGGCCGGAATAAATTGGGAGATGGATGTGGTTCTGATCGGATGTGATGCAAGGCGCCCGGGCCGCCGCAGTGCTAGCACTGCAAGGGCCGGGCAACGCCGCAGCGCGCCGGTCAGGGGGGCCCGCCGAGGGCCGCAGACACTCACAATTTATTCCGGCCGGGTACTTCATACTAATTACTATCCCTCTGGAGAACTACCATGCCTCTCGTATCTATGCGCCAATTGCTGGACCACGCTGCTGAAAACGGCTACGGTCTGCCTGCGTTCAACGTCAATAACCTGGAGCAAGTCACCGCCATCATGCAGGCAGCGGATGAAGTCGGCGCGCCGGTCATCATGCAGGCATCGGCAGGCGCCCGCAAATTTGCCGGTGAAGCATTCCTGCGCCATTTGATCGAGGCCGCAGTCGAAGCCTATCCGCATATTCCGGTCGTCATGCACCAGGATCATGGACAGTCGCCTGCGGTTTGCATGGCCGCGATCCGCTCCGGATTTACCTCGGTGATGATGGATGGTTCGCTGATGGAAGATGGAAAATCGGTAGCCGATTACGAATACAACATCGAGGTTTCGCGCCGGGTCGTCGATTTTTCGCATGCGATCGGCGTTACGGTCGAGGCTGAACTCGGCGTGCTTGGATCGCTCGAAACCATGATGGGCGACAAGGAAGACGGTCACGGCGCAGATGGCAAAATGACGCGCGAGCAATTGCTGACTGACGTTGCGCAGGCGGCGGATTTTGTCAAGCTGACGCAATGTGATGCGCTGGCAATCGCCATCGGCACCTCGCATGGCGCCTACAAGTTTTCCCGCAAGCCGACCGGCGACATCCTCGCGATCGAGCGCATCCGCGAAATCCATGCACGCATTCCCAACACCCATCTGGTGATGCATGGCTCGTCATCGGTGCCGCAGGAATTGCTGGCTGAAATTCGCGAGTTTGGCGGCGACATGAAAGAAACCTATGGCGTGCCGGTGGAAGAAATTCAGGAAGGCATCAAGCACGGCGTGCGCAAGATCAACATCGACACCGATATCCGTCTGGCGATGACTGGCGCCATCCGCCGTTATCTGGCGGAAAACCCGTCCAAGTTCGATCCCCGCGATTACCTGAAGCCAGCGCGTGAAGCCGCCAAGCAGGTTTGCAAGGCGCGTTACCTGTCCTTCGGTTGTGAAGGCCAGGCGGCAAAGATCAAGCCTATCGCACTTGAAAAAATGGCAGAGAGCTACAAAAAAGGCGGATTGGCGCAGATCGTCAAATAAGGCGCCGAACTCATCCCGGTATACTGCGGATGAGGTCGGATCGTGAAAATTTTTTAACTTATCCTACAAAAAAATGTCTGAAAAAATCTTGGTTGGTATCGTCATGGGGTCCACGTCGGATTGGGACGTAATGAAAGAAGCGGCGCAGGTATGCAAGGATTTCGGCATTCCTTATGACGCGCGTGCCTTGTCCGCACACCGCACACCGGTTGAACTGGAAGCGTGGATCGACGACATGGAGGCGCGCGGCTGCCAGGCGTTCATCGCTGGCGCCGGCGCCGCAGCGCATCTGGCGGGTGTGGTTGCCGCAAAAACGATATTGCCGACCTTCGGCGTGCCGATCCCGTCGAAATACCTGAAGGGACTCGATTCATTGCTGGCGATGGTGCAGATGCCGAAGGGAATTCCGGTGCCGACGCTGGCAATCGGCGAAGCGGGCGCCGCCAATGCCGGTTTGTCGGTGGTGGCAATGCTGGCGCTGAACGACCCGGCGATGAAGGCAAAGCTGATTTCCTTCCGCGAGAAGCAGGCGGAAAAAGTGCGCAACCTGACATTGCCTGAATTGAATTAATCGCTTAAGGAATCGGAAAACATCATGGCTGGCGTATTACAAACCAATATCAAATCACTCCCCTTTCTGCACCAGGGAAAAGTGCGCGACATTTATGCGGTAGGCGACGACAAATTGCTGGTGATCCAGACCGACCGCCTGTCGGCATTCGACGTCATCCTCGATGATGCGATTCCGAACAAGGGCCAGGTACTGACCTCGATGTCGAATTTCTGGTTCAAGAAATTCGGCCATCTGATGCCGCATCACATGACCGACATCGATCCGGTCACGGTCGTGGCCCCGGAAGAACGCGAGCAGGTCGAAGGCCGTGCGGTCGTGGTGAAAAAATTCAAGCCGCTGGCGATTGAAGCAATCGTGCGCGGTTACCTGATCGGCTCCGGCTGGAAGGATTATCAAAAGACCGGCGCCGTGTGCGGCATCCCGTTGCCGGCCGGCCTGCAAGAAGCGCAAAAACTGCCGGAGACCATTTTTACGCCATCGACCAAGGCGCCGATGGGGCAGCACGACGAAAATATTTCGTTTGAAGAAGCGGAAAAAATCGTCGGCGCCGATGTCGCCCGCAAGGTGCGCGATGCAGCGATCCAGCTGTACACGGAAGCGGCTGAATTTGCCGCCACCAAAGGCATCATCATCGCCGACACAAAATTTGAATTCGGTCTGGATGACGATGGCAAGATTTTTCTGATCGACGAAATACTGACCCCCGATTCATCACGTTTCTGGCCGGCGTCGAGTTACCGGGTCGGCATGTCGCCGCCATCGTTCGACAAGCAATTTGTGCGCGACTGGCTGGAGACGCAGTCGTGGAACAAGAAGGCGCCAGCGCCGCGCCTGCCCGATGAAGTAGCGCAACAGACCGGTGAAAAATACGCAGAAGCGCTGCGTTTGCTGACCGCCTGACCGATCTGGCAGGGCTCTCCATCAATACGGCAACCAGCGCAGACATCAACCAGGCCGCCGCGATTCTCGAATCCGGTGGCCTGGTGGCGTTCCCTACCGAGACTGTATACGGCCTTGGTGCGGACGCCGAAAATCCGGCGGCGGTCGCCGCGATCTTTGCCGCCAAAGGCCGGCCATCAAATCATCCCGTGATCGTGCATCTGGCGCCGGACGCGGATGTCGCGTATTGGGCCGCCTCGGTGCCAGACGAAGCACACAAGCTGATTGACGCATTCTGGCCGGGGCCGCTGACGCTGATCCTGAAACGCGCTGCGCATGTTCCGGATGCCGTCGCGGGCGGTCAGGATTCGATTGGCTTGCGGTGTCCGTCACATCCCGTGGCGCAGGCATTGCTGCGCGCATTCAAGGGTGGCCAGGGTGGTATTGCCGGTCCGTCAGCCAACCGGTTCGGGCATGTCAGTCCGACCACGGCGCAGCATGTGCGAGATGAGTTTGGCGCCGGAGCAGGCAGTCCGATAGCCTGCATCCTGGATGGCGGACAGAGTGAGGTCGGCATCGAATCGACCATCATCGACTTGTCGCGCATGGCAACGCACGGCCCGGTACTTCTGCGGCCCGGAAAGGTTAGCGCGCAACAGATTGCCGCGGTGCTCGGCGTATTGCCAGGCAGGCCCGATACCGGCGCGCCGCGGGCGTCCGGCACGCTCGATGCCCACTACGCGCCAGCTACGCCGGTCGCCATGGTCGATGCGGCCCGGCTGCCGGCTGCGCTGCAGCGGCTTGCCGCAGCGGGAAGGCGGGTCGCGCTGATCCATTATTCGGCGCTGGAAACGTCTGCCGATGTGACGCGCATTACCTTGCCGGCGGCGCCGGAAGGATATGCACACGCACTGTATGCCGGCTTGCGTGAAATGGACGCGGCGCAGGCGGAAATCATCCTGGTCGAGTCGCCGCCCCAGGATCAGCAATGGCAAGGCATTAATGACCGTTTGCGCCGCGCAGCGTTTGATTCGGTCAATGTGCTGGACCGGCTGACCGGCAATTCTGTGGCCTGATCAATCTGCCGCATTAGCGTCAGCGTTGTCGTCAGTCAGCGAGACAAAACGGCCGCCATGGAACACCAGCGGCGCCTGCGGCTGGACATCGCAGCGTTCCACCTCTCCTACAAAGATCACATGATCCCCCTCGGGATAGCGGCTGCGGTTATGACATTCGAACCAGGCCGCAACGCCCTTGAGTATCGGCAGGCCGGTGCGCGACAGTTCAAAATCCACCCCTTCAAAACGGTTGTCGAGGCGGCGCGAAAAACGTGTGGCAAGTTCGTCCTGACCGGCTGCCAGCACATTGATCACATAATGCGAGGTGTCGGTAAATGCCGGCATGCTGCTTGCGGCCTGGCCTAGACTCCACAGCACCAGCGGCGGATCGATCGACACTGAATTGAATGAACTGGCAGTCAAACCCGCAAAACTGCCGTCCGGCAGCCGTGTCGTGATGACAGTGACCCCCGTGGCGAACTGCGACAAGGCACGGCGAAAATGGCTGGCGTCGAATTCCGGAGAGAGTGCGCCGGGCGATGGTGGAGGCATCTGAAGTGGCAAGTCAGGTAAAGTTAGTAATTATGCTGAAAAACAAGTTTAATAGCGAACCATGTGGTTTTATTCATTAACTCAGATCCACATTTGTTTACATCATAGCTAACATGAACCTGTTTACCCAGTTAAGCCAGCATGCGCGCATCCAGCCGGAAACGATCGCGTATACATCGCGCCATCGTATCGCAAGCTATCGGAAATTGTGGTCACGCATTGAACGGGCCACCGCACGGTTGCAGGCGGAGTGGGGCATCAAAAGCGGTGATGCCGTCGCGTATTGCGGGCAGGGGCATCCGGATGCGCTGGTGCTGTATGTAGCGCTGCTGCGCTGTGGTGCGTTGCTGGTGCCGCTCGAACATCCATCCTTGCAAAAGCGGATCAACGAGATCGCGCGCGTAGTGGAATTGAAAATCATACTGCACGATGATCATGCGCCCATCCAGCACATTGATGCCGCTGCAATGATTGCACCGATATCGGCATTGATCATGACCCGCTGTCCTTATCAGCCGTCCTGCATCCTTGAAGATCCGTCGCATCCCGGCCTGATCCGCATTGATGCCGCGCAGGACGCCGCCCTGCACAGCGAGCAAAAGAGCCTGCTGCAGATAACCGCTGCCGCATCAGCGTGCGCCGATCCGGCGCGCCGGATCGCAGGTTTCCTGTTTGATGCTGAAATCCTGGGCGGTGTGGTGTTGCCGGCGCTGATGGCTGGCAGGACATTGGATTTCGCATGATTATTCAGGTAGGCATGGCGACGGGTTTTGCGCTAAAGTCATGAGAACGACTACATGCAAATGAGGTGAAATGATGGCGATTGAAACCGCAACGCTTGGCGGCGGCTGCTTCTGGTGCCTGGAAGCGGTCTACCAGGAACTCAAGGGGGTGTTGCATGTGGAGTCCGGCTATACCGGCGGCCATATGCCCAATCCGCGTTATGAACAGGTATGCGAGGGCACGACAGGCCACGCCGAAGTCGTCCGCGTAGAATTCGATCCCGAGGTCGTCAGCTATCGTGAAATTCTTGAAATATTTTTCACGATCCACGATCCGACAACCTTGAACCGCCAGGGTAACGATGTCGGTTCTCAATATCGTTCGGTGATTTATTTCGATACACCTGAGCAGCACGATACCGCCAAACACGTGATTGCCGAAATGGCCAACGTGTGGGATGCGCCGATCGTGACGGAACTGAGTCCCGCTGAAAAGTATTACAAGGCCGAGGCCTATCATCAGAATTATTTCAGGCAGAATCCGTTGCAAGGTTATTGTGCATTTGTCGTGGCGCCGAAAGTCGCAAAATTCAGAAAGACTTTTGCCGACAAAACAAACGCGTGATTACGTTAACATTGATACATATGGCGCCGCGACCAGGGCAAGGCAGAGCTGTCGCGTCCGGCTTTGCCGCACACGATCTGGTTCAGTGAGATCCAGTCCTGCGCAAATGCATAAGCGCAGCCGGCAAGATAGATGCGCCAGATACGGAAGCGTTTATCGTCTACCAATGATTTGATCCGGGCTGCATTCGATTCAAAATTGTCGGCCCAGATGCTGCATGTCCTGGCGTAATGCCGGCGCAGGTTTTCAACGTCCAGCGCTTCCATCCCGCCTTCCTGCATTGCCTTCAATACCTGACCTATGTGCGGCAGTTCGCCGTGCGGGAAAACATAATGATCAATAAATTCTCCGCCGCCATACGCCACTTCGCCACTGTCCGCATCGGTCGAGGTAATGCCATGGTTCATCGCCAGTCCATCGTCGGCGAGCAGTGACCGCATCCTGGAAAAATACGCAGGCAAGTGTTTTACACCCACATGCTCGAACATGCCGACGCTGGTGATCCGATCATAGGTGCCGCTGACATCGCGGTAGTCTTCAAGCCGGATATCGACCCGATCGGCGAGGCCCGCTCGCTGCACGCTTTCCCGGGCCAGTTCCCACTGATTTTTCGATAAGGTAATGCCTACGCACCTGGCGCCATATTTTTGCGCTGCCCGGATTGCCAGTGCGCCCCATCCACAGCCGATATCGAGCAGGGTATCGCCGGGACGGACCTGGATTTTTGTCAGGATATGGTCGATCTTCTTCAGTTGCGCAGTGGCCAGGTCTTCATTTCCATTTTCAAAATAGGCACATGAATACACCATGTTTTCATCCAGCCATATCTTGTAGAAATCATTGGAGACGTCGTAGTGATACTGGATCGCCTCCGCGTCTTTTTTCCGGGTATGGCGGAACGGACGGGAGATCCGGCCAAACTTGCCTGCAGGTTTCAGCGTGTAGGCGGCAAGCGCGTTAGCAATGCGAATGATTTCATTGGCCTGGCCTTCGACCTCAAGCTTGCCTTCAACATAGGCTTTCCCCAGATTCGCCAGCGAAGGCGTGAGCAGGTAGTACAGCGACGACACATGCGGTACCCGGACCGTTACCTGCGGCGCAGCATGGCCGAAATCGAACTGTTGTCCATTCCATAGCTGAAGCCGGAGCGGCAATGCGGCTTGCTGCCGTATGCTCTCTACCCAATTTTCCAGTTTTTTTTCCCAAAACACGTCTTCCTCCGTGCATGCGAATCGTTTTTATTAAAGGCAGATCGTTGACGTCCTATGGTTGCAAACGCCTGCGCTCCCAGCGGCCGTCGTCTTGCAGCCTATAAGAAATGCGGTCATGCAGGCGGGACGGGCGGCCCTGCCAGAATTCGATGTAATCCGGGAGCAACCGGTATCCCCCCCAATGCGGCGGACGCACCGGATGATCGCCATATTGCTTTTTCACTTGTTCAAATTGTGCTTCCAGCGCTTCACGATCGGCAATGATCTTGCTCTGGTCGGAGGCAATGGCGCCGAGCCGGCTTTTGAGCGGACGGCTCTGGAAATAGGTCTCGCTTTCGGCGTCCGTCAGGCGCTCGACACGGCCTTCGATCCGAACCTGGCGCTCCAGTTCGACCCAGTGGAACAGCAGCGCGGCGAATTCGTTTTGCGCGAGTTGCTGGCCCTTGCGGCTTTCATAATTGGTGAACCACGTGAAGCCGCGAGCATCCATTTCCTTGATCAGCAGGATGCGTGACGAAGGCCGGCCATCAGGTCCCACGGTGGCAACACTCATGGCATTGGGTTCCGGCACTTTCGCCATGATGGCTTCGTCAAACCATTTTTCGAACTGCCGGATCGGGTCGGCGTTGACATCGGCCTCCGACAGGCTGGCATGACTGTATTCCTTGCGCAGATCGGCGACGCTCATTCTGCATTCCTCGTTGCCGGCTTTATGCCACGCCGTGTCTGCATTGCATGACCAAGCCAGTCCATTTGTTCTCGGCTGAAAAGACGCAAGGCCATGGGGGCGATATGCGTTTCTTCCTTGTCCATGTGCGCTTGGTACAGCGCGGCGAACTGTTCCACATCGTCGGGTGACAGAACGGCGGATGCGCCGGAAGAAATCGCTTCAAGCTGCTGATTGAGACCGGTCCACACGGTATTCATCTGTCGATGTTCATTCATGATATCGGACACTACCTGATCCAATAGTAGCGCGTCTTCTCCTATCGCGGTGGATTGCAACATCGGTAACAAATCCTGCTCCTCATCTTCATGATGATGATGCGCAGCCTTGTTAAAATAACGCAAAACCGAATTTGCTGCTTGTTGCGCGTCAAAATCCAACCCCTCCAGAGCGAGATGGATCGCCAGGTTTTCCATGGTGCGGATTTGTTTGCGAATGCGGCCATGGCAATGCTTGAGCACCGCGATGGGTTGATCGAAGCCGGGGGCGGAGTCAAGCAGAGAAGCAGTCATCGTTCACCTTTCTATTTCATGGTGGCTTTGCGCCAGGCCATCGGCACACCTGCGCCTATCATCGCACTAATACCCCAAAATACGGGAAACAATCCCAAGGTGGCTCCGGCTGCACCGAAAGCAAGCGGCAGGAAAACCTGGCTGGCATTGACGATCGTCGCGCGGATGCCGAGTGCTTCACCGCCACGGCCTGGCGGGGCGGCTTGATGCAGCAAGCCCAGTATATTCGGCTGACTCGACCCCAGTGCGAGCCCAAGGATTGCCGCCAGGATCATGAGCGATATCGACTGCTGCATGAATGGAAAAAATGCATAACATATTGCCGCCAGTATCAGCGATCCAGCCAGCACTTGCCATTCTGTAAAGCGACGCTGGATGCGTGGCATCGCCAGCCGCACTACAAAAGTCGCAACTGAAAAAGTACCCAGAATGAGACCGATGCTCGATGCCGAGAGTCCCAGTTGTGAACCTCGGATCGGTGTCACGAACACAAATAAATCCCAGGCTGCGGCAAGCAATATGCCGACCACGTAAACTTTCCGCAAATCCGGTTCTCGCAGCAAGTCAAACGCACTGCCATTTGCCGTTGCCGTATTCCGCTGCGCCAGCATGATCCGGTCCAGCTTGCCAAATGCAATCAGGGCCAACGAAAGCAGGGCAAAACCGCCGGACACTGCATAGGCGATGGAAAACTGCGAAAAATCGATCACCAGTCCTGCGATTACAGGGCCGAAGAAACTGGAAACTGAAAAACCAAGGGAGAGCCAGGTGAAATTGACAGAGCGTTTGTCGGGGGTGGTCATTGCGCCGACCGCATGCTGCGATCCGATATGGATAGCCATGAAGCCGGTGCCGATCAGGATCGCCGCAAGATACAGTACCGGCAAACCACCGATCAGGCTCGGAATCGCACAGCCGGCAACCAGCAGCAGGCTACCGTATGTCAATGGCCTCTTGATGCCAATACGGTCGATCAGGCGTCCCATCGAGACCGCGAAAAACATCGGGAAGAATGCAAACAGGGCAATCAGGATACCGACGGTAAACTCGGACGCGTGCAAGGACAATGCGTAGAGCGCGGTTGTTACCCGCGTAGCCACCAATGCGATGTGCGCCGCCATGGTGATGGCGATCAATTGGGGAAGAGGAGGAATGCGCCGCACGGTATGACTTGAAATCGGAAGAGACTTATTTTAGAGCAAAGCTCTGCTTTCCGTCCGTTAAAATAGCGGTATGGAACCTTTAATCGTGGAAATTCCGGCTTTGACCGCGGATGATATCGACTTCGACCGCCGCTTCGGCGGCATTGCCCGCCTGTATGGCGAGGCGGCGCTGGCGCGCTTCCGCACCGCGCATGTCTGTGTGATCGGCGTGGGCGGTGTGGGCTCCTGGGTGGTGGAGGCGCTGGCCCGCAGCGCGATCGGCCATATCACGATGATTGATCTGGATAATCTTGCGGAATCGAACATCAACCGCCAGATCCATGCCCTGACCGACACGCTCGGCAAGGCCAAGGTCACGGCCCTGGCGGAACGGATCGCGCAGATCAATCCCTATTGCCAGGTCACCGAGATCGAAGAGTTTGTCACTGCCGGCAATCTGGACCAGATGATAGGCGGGCGGGCTTACGATTATGTGATCGATGCAATTGACAATGTCCGCGCCAAGACGGCCTTGATCGCCTATTGCCGTACCCACCAGATCAGGCTGATTACCATCGGCGGCGCCGGCGGCCAGATCGATCCGACCAAAATCGAAATCCGCGATTTGTGCAGGACCGAGCAGGAGCCTCTGCTGGCTAAAGTACGCAAGCGGCTGCGTGCCGAACATGGATTTCCGCGCGGGACAAAAAACAAGTTTGGCATCGATGCGGTGTTCTCGACCGAACCGCTGCGGATGCCGGGTTCGGACGATGCGTGCGCGCTGGATGACGACGGGCAAGCGGGGATCACCGGCTTGAATTGCGCCGGCTTCGGTTCGGCCATGGTGGTGACGGCAAGCTTCGGACTGGTGGCGGCAGGGGCGGTATTGCGCAAGCTGGCGCTGGACACGACAGTCATGCCACACACCGGCAACGAGGTGGCCGCGTAGTGAATTGTCAAACCACTAGTCCGCTCCCGCATCAAAATCACAGGACGCCAGCACCCGATAACGCAAGCCGTCCGGCCCGGTTGTTGACTGAATGAGCGCCGTCTGCCTGGCTTGCCAATGGATCGTATCGAAAGGGAAGTCGTCCGGTTCCTTCGCCTCCCGGGCAAGCGTGACATGAGGTTTGAAAGAGTCGTGGCTGGCGGCGACGATATTGTGCTCCGCAAGCGCTGCCATCAATGCCTGATGCAGCCCGGCCAACTCCTCTGGCACCACACTCATGCCTGCCCAGGCAATCCGCGGGCGCGTGAAATAACCGACGCGGTCCAGCACCAGCGTCATGTCGGGCCGGGGTAGTCCGGCCAGGATTTGTTTCAGCTCGGGCAGCATCGTGGCCGGCTGCTCGCCCAAAAACGCCAGTGTCAGGTGCAGATTGTCATGGTGCGTCTTGCGGCCCTTGACCCGGGTTTGCAGCCCGGCGAGCGCGGCGCGCGTGAGCTCATCCGGCCACAGCCCGTAGAAGAGCCGCAGCGATTGCGTTTGATCGGCTTCCATGCGCTGTCTAAGCACCCGCCCGGAATAAATTGTGAGTGTCTGCGGCCCTGACCGGCGCGCTGCGGCGTTGCCCGGCCCTTGCAGTGCTAGCACTGCGGCGGCCCGGGCGCCTTGCATCGCATCCGGTCAGGACCACATCCATCTCCCAGTTTATTCCGGCCGGGTACTTAGCCGCCGTTCAGGACTTTCCGAACACTTCATTCAACTGCTGCGTCACACGGATGAAGGTCGTGCGTTTGGTCAATTCCTTCAGTTTGTGCGCACCGACGTAAGTGCATGCCGAACGCACGCCGCCGAGGATATCCTGCAGTGTGTCGGCGACCGGACCGCGATAATCGATCAGCACTTCCTTGCCTTCGCTGGCCCGGTAGCGTGCCACGCCACCCGCATATTTTTCCATTGCGGTGCGGCTGCTCATGCCGTAGAACTGCTTGAATTTCTTGCCGTCGCGCTCGACCAGTTCGCCCGCGCATTCATCGTGGCCCGCCAGCATGCCGCCCAACATGATGAAGTCGGCGCCGCCGCCGTATGCCTTGGCCAGGTCGCCCGGCACCGAGCAGCCGCCATCGGCGCAGATCTGGCCGCCCAATCCGTGCGCCGCATCCGCGCATTCAATGATGGCCGACAGCTGCGGGTAACCGACGCCAGTCATCTTGCGTGTGGTGCAGACCGAACCGGGACCGATGCCGACCTTGACGATGTCGGCGCCCGCCAGGATCAGTTCCTCGGTCATGTCTCCGGTGACGACATTGCCCGCCATGATGGTCAGGTGCGGATAGTTGCCGCGCACTTTCTTGACGAAATTGATGAAACCCTCGGTGTAACCGTTTGCCACATCGATACAGACATATTCGATCAAATCGTGGCCGCGCGCCATCACGGCCGTGAATTTTTCATAATCGGTCTTGCTGATGCCCATTGAATAAAATGCGGTCGATGACGCAAGCCCGCCGCTTTTCAGCGACTGGAAAAATGCCAGCAGCTCGTCTTCCGGATAATGTTTGTGCAGTGCAGCGGACAAGCCATGCGCGCCCAAGGCAAGGGCCATTTCAAATGTGCCGGTCGAGTCCATGTTGGCGGCAATGATGGGAATGCCGTGATACGTTTTTTTCGAGTGATGGAAGACAAACTCGCGCCGGATGTCGACCTCGGAGCGCGAGGTCAGTGTCGAACGTTTGGGTCGGATCAGAACGTCCTTGAAATCGAGTTTTACCGATTCTTCGATATGCATGGTTTTTATTTCCGCAGAGTGGACGACACGCAGCCTATATCGTGTGCGCCAGAGTTGATTGGGACCGTCTTGCAATCAAGTATAGACGAGACTCAATGGCAGGGTGCATGCCCGCGGTCGGTAAAACCGTCCGCAATGGCCGGCAAAAATTCCCACTCGTAGCCAGTGTCCTTCAATACCATCTTCAATACGCCGTGCGTGGAATTGTTGCTTTTTTCGCTATTGGGCTGCAAAAACAGAATGGGGGTCAGCTGCGCGCCGCCTGTGCCGACCACAAACTGCCGGATGCCCCGCGCACGATCCAGTTTGCCCTCGCCATCCTGGGGCGCAAAACGTTCGTAGTTATGGTCATGTGACGCCAGCACGACATCGGCGCCAGCGTCCGCCAGTACTTTCCATACCGGCGCCATGAACGGATTGTTGCCATGGCCGCCGGAACTGTACACCGGGTGATGCCAGTAGGCGAGCGCGCAGAGTGACTTGTGCTGCGCGAGGTCGTCCTTCAACCAGGCAAGCTGAGTCAGGAATTCATCATCCCGCAGGTTGCTGTTGAGCGAGATCACATGCCACTTTCCCAGGTTGATGCTGTAATAACCGCGCTGCCCGGACCCTGCCGCCGGGCCGAAATAGCCGTAATAGCCGGGTGCGCCCTTTGTGTAATATTCATGATTGCCTGGCGACGGATGGATGCGGGATTGGAAACGGCCCCAGGTCGGCGCATAACAGCCGGTAAATTCGTCCGGCCGTCCTGACGGATAAGTATTGTCACCAAGAGAAAGTACGGCGGCAGTGCTGTCTGCGGCCAGCAGGGGAGCGAGCAATTTTGCCGTCTGCGCGGCGCCGGTAAAAGCGGCCGGCAAACGTCGGCAATCGGCGATATCGCCCGCTGCATAAATCGTGACGCCGCCGCTCGCTATCGTAGGAAACGCCGGACTGCCGTCGGCCATGCAGCCGGTGAGGCTGGCAGTGACCGTCATGGCAAACGTCGCCGCGCGCAGAGTTCTTGATCTGTACAAAGGGTAAAAAAATGCAGGCATGGTCAACTCCAGTGCGCATCAGCGTACAGAAGATGGCCGCGTCCCGCAATGCAATATGACACCGCGGATATTGTCTTGTGAACCCGAACGCACTGTCGCGTCGCCATTCCAACCCAAGCACAAATTAAACGGCATGGCAAGAAAGCGTGCGATAGAACAACTAAAAGTCAACAAGCTGTCGCCACCCGTCGTCACCACTCCCCCTTTATGCTAGCCTAACCTTGGTATCGTCAAGGGCCGCGCATGTACACCCAGTTCTTCCAGCTGAATCAAGCTCCTTTTTCGATCGCTCCCGATCCGAGTTATCTTTTCATGAGCGAGCGTCATCGGGAGGCGCTCGCGCATCTGCTGTATGGCGTCGGCAGCGGCGGCGGTTTTGTGTTGCTGACCGGCGAGATTGGCGCCGGCAAGACCACGGTATGCCGCTGTTTCCTCGAACAGATTCCTGCCAACTGCAACATTGCCTATATTTTCAATCCGAAACTGACCGTTAACGAACTGCTGCAATCCATATGCAATGAATTCGGCGCCGTGTGCGAGCATGATGGCGCGGGCGAGCCGAGCGTAAAAGATTATGTGGATGCCCTCAACATCTACCTGCTTGCCACGCATGCGGGACGCCAGAACAATGTCCTCATCATCGATGAAGCGCAAAACCTGTCGGCCGACGTGCTGGAACAATTGCGCCTGCTGACCAACCTGGAAACCAATGAACGCAAGCTGCTGCAGATCATCCTGATCGGACAGCCTGAGCTGCGCCAGATCCTGAACAAGCCTGAACTGGAACAACTGGCGCAACGGGTGATCGCACGTTATCACCTCGACTTGCTGTCGGAGCCCGAAACGGCCCACTATATCCAGCACCGCCTTGCCATCGGCGGCTTGGCTGGGGCCTCGCCATTTTCAGGCAAGGTGATGAAGCGCATCCATCGGCGCACGCGCGGTGTGCCGCGCCGCATCAACCTGCTGTGCGACCGTGCGATGCTGGGCGCATATGCCGAAGGCGATAGGGTGGTGAGCCGCACCATCGTCGATAAGGCGGCGCATGAAGTTTTCGGCAATGACGAGCCGCCGGGCCCGCCCGCAAATCGGTACTGGGGTTCCGCTGCGCTGGGCCTGGTGTTGGCGGCAGCGATTGCCGTCGTTGTACTGTGGAGCGACGACGCTGTGCCTTTTGTGCAGACCATCACGACAAAAAAGGCGTTGCCGGTTGCAGCGGCAAGTGCATTGGCCGCCGGCGCGGCGGCTGGTGGCAATGCCGGCGCAGCCGCCTTGACCCCGCCCGCTGTCAATAAGGAAAACACTGGATCCGGCAAGCATGCGCCTGCCATTCTGGAGGACCTGAAGGAAGTCCTGGGCGGCAGCACCGCGCAAGACGAAAATAGCGCCCAGCGCGAACTGGCGCAGCTATGGGGAGTTACGCTGGCCGAGGGTGATGCCTGTCTGGCCGCAAAACAAAATGAATTGCACTGCTATAAAAGCGGCGGCGGACTGACCGAAATACGCCGCCTGGGCCGCCCGGCGATACTGGCGCTGCGCGACGGTAACAACAATATCCATCATGTGATGCTCGCCGGATTGGGCGACTCGAGCGCAAACCTGCGCATCGGCGGCAAGAACCACCTGGTCACCCTGGTGGAGCTTGGGCGGCACTTCAATGGCAATTTTGCGACGCTGTGGCGCGCACCGCAAATGACCCGTGCGACGCTTGCGGCCGGTGATCGCGGCGCCGATGTCGACCGCTTCGCGGCGCAACTGGCAAAGGTCAATGGCGCGCCGCCACTGGCGGAAAACCAGATGTACGGTGTGGCGCTGGCAAAGCTGGTGCGTGAATTCCAGGCCGCACAAGGGCTGGAGATCGACGGTGTCGCCGGCGCCCAAACGATGATGCATCTCAATAACGCCGCCGGCGTCAATGAGCCGCATCTGAAAACTCCTTCCGTCGCCGTGACCGCATTGTCAGGAAAATAGCCATGTCATATATCCTGGACGCACTTCAGAAGGCCGAGTCCGAGCGCAAACTGGGCGCGATACCGAATGTCTACGCACAGCAGGCAGTAATCTATCCCTGGGATGTGCGTGTGCCATTGTGGCGCCGGCCGTCGGCGTGGGCGGTGCTGGCGGTGTCGGCGGCCATCCTGGCTGGCCTGGCGTGGCGCCCGCCATGGCAGACCAAGGCTGCCGCTGGCATGGCCGAAGTGTCGTCCGCAGCAGCGCTGCCGCGATCTGCGCCCATCACCACCAGGCCTGCACCGGCACCCAATGCCGCCATCAGGCCGCCCGTGGCTGCCGCCATCACCATCCCGCCACCGCCACCGCCGAAAGCGCCTCGGACGGAGCTTGCCAGGCAAAGGACGGAACCGCCGCGTGCCGAAAAAACGCGCGAAAAAAAGCCGGCCCAACTGGCAGAGTCACCCAGGCCGCCGGTCAATGACATTGTCGTGAGTGAGGTGGCGCCGGCGCCGATGCCGCCGCCCATGCCGCTCGCGGAAAGACCGGTGCCGACCCTGCGTCAATTGCCGGCAAATATCCAGAGAGAAATTCCGGCGCTGGCCATCGGGGGTTATATTTATGCCAGCAGCCCGGCTGAGCGCTCCATGCTGATTAATAAGAAATTGCTGCGCGAAGGCGACCAGGTTGCACCCGGCCTGATGCTGGAAACAATGATGGCCAGGGAAGCCGTGTTGAATTACCGGGGCTATCGTTACCGCATCGCTTACCAATAAAGACAGGAAAAGCGCAAGCCATATCTGTGCAGACTGGAAAGGAAGGCAGCGGCCCCGGCCGGTGCGGAGCGTTCCGATATCCGGCGCAACGAAGGGAAGGGGTGAATATGTTGACAGTTCTTGAGTCGCTTGCAGCACACATCCTGCTTTTGAAAGGGCGCTGGGAAGATTACGTGAAGCAGCCCGGCATCGAGCAGTTCTCTGAATTCACGCTGGCGCTCAGCAGCATGACCGAACAGAGCAAGGACAGCAGGCTGCCGGGGCTCTCTCGTTTGTGCGAAGGGGTGCGGAACCAGGTTCTGCTGCTGTCCGCACAGGCCGCCGGCCATCCACTGCCCGAAAAAGAAATTGACACTCTGGCGCGCCAGGTGAAGTCCATTCTTGCGTCCGCCGAGAGTTCCCGGTTTGCGAAAACAGAAGAACGCCGGATTGTTTTCGCGCCGATGGAAGTGCCTCAGCCCGTTCCCGCGAGACCGCGCAACATCTGGCTGGTTACCGATCCCTCCCACCCCTGGTTCACCGGACTCTCCAAACAACTCGCCTTCTTCGGGTTTCGCGTGCATTGTTTCGACTGGCATCTGGCGGCGCCGGAAGGCGAATCGCCGCTGGTGATCCTGTTTATCCCGGCCTCCGCATATTCAGCGGCGGAAATCGACTGCCTCAAGCATTTCAGGGCACAGCATCCAGCCAGCCAGCTGGTTTGCCTGGATGTTCCCGAATTGCTTGAACCCATGGTGATCCTGCTGCGCGCGGGCGCCGATGTCACTATCCCGGAGACCCAATTGACCACCACGGTGGTCGCGCAGGTGCTTGACCTGATCGAGGTGCAGGACCAGGAGCCGTACCGTGTGCTTGTGGTGGACGACTCCCTTACCGCCGTCGCCTTGATTCGCCGCACATTGTCGCGGCACGGGATTGACAATCTGGCGATCAACAATCCGGAAGAACTGCTGGATGCCATAGGGCGTTACCGCCCCGATCTGGTGCTGATGGACATGCACATGCCGCATTGCACAGGCATCGAGGCGACCCGGGTATTGCGCCAGATCCCGACGTGGCAATCCCTGCCGGTGGTGTACCTGTCCAGCGAGACGGACATGAGCATGCAGGTCGCGGCATTGCATCTTGGCGGCGACCAGTTCATCAACAAGCCGTTCAATCCGGTGCTGTTGACCACGATCGTCAAGACCAGGATCGAACGTTACCGCGAGATGCAGCGCTCGAGCCAGCATGACGGTCTGACCGGACTGCTGAATCATACGACCTCAAAGACGCGGCTCAACCAGTTGATTCACGCCCTCGACGTGGAGAGTGAACAATTGTGCGTGGCGATGCTCGATATCGATCGCTTCAAGCTGATCAACGATGTTTACGGCCACCCGGTGGGCGACCAGGTGATTCGCAATCTGGCGTGGCTGCTGAAAGGACGGCTGCGTACCTCCGACGTTATCGGCCGCTACGGCGGTGAAGAATTCCTGGTTGTCCTGCGGGGGATCGGTCTGGACGATGCGTTTGCCATTCTCGACCGCATTCGTGTGGATTTCATGCGCCTGCCGCACAATCATTCGACCGGGACGCTGAGTTCCTCCTTCAGTGCAGGTATCGCCGCCTTTCCTGCATTTGCCACTGGCAAGCAGCTGATCGATGCGGCAGACAATGCGCTGCTCAAGGCCAAGGCGCAGGGACGCAATCGCATCGAGCGTGCGGCTGAATGAATAGAGCGGTTTGCGAGTCAGTGTACGGCGCTGCGTGCCGCTTTGGGGCGCATGGCGGCGTTGCTCGTCGCTTGTGTGGCTCGCCACACGGCGCTCCTCGCGCCTTGCCCTGCACCCCAAATCAACCCGCATCATCCGCACACCGACTCGCAAACCGCTCTAAGGTCCGTCCGGCATCCTGCCGCAAGGGTTCACCATGGACCCGTCCGAGCGGCACGCATGCCCGCTGCCCGCCGCAGAATCGATTCGCCGAATTCCGCTATGCTATGGACGGAAACAACACAGGATGGAAATTATCATGCAAACCTCAACAGGTGATGAGGGTAAGGAGCGCACGCCGCTTTACCTGAGTGTACTGGACCAGGCGCCGGTGCCTGAAGGCTCGACTGGTTCCCAAGCCTTGCGCAACTCGGTCGACCTGGCCCGTCTGGTGGAGAAGCTGGGTTTCCATCGCTACTGGGTGGCCGAGCACCACGGCACGACATCGCTCGCCTGCGCCAGTCCGGAAGTATTGATCAGTGCGATTGCGTCGGCCACGTCGCGTATTCGTGTCGGCAGCGGTGGTGTGATGCTGCCGCATTACAGTCCGTTGAAAGTGGCCGAGACCTTCAGCATGCTCAGCGGCTTGTTCCCGGCGCGCATCGATCTTGGCATCGGCCGCGCAGCGGGTACCGATTCGATTACCTCGTCCGCACTGCAGCGCGACCGCCAGCATCGGCTGCCGGACGACTTTCCCGAACAGTTGTCGGAACTTCTTGCTTACATTTGGAATCGGATGCCTGAAGGACATCCGTTTGCACGGCTGGCGGCACTGCCGGGTTTGCCCGAAAGGCCGGAACCCTGGTTGCTTGGATCATCACCGCAAAGCGGAAGCTGGGCGGCGGAGCTTGGTTTGCCTTACATGTTTGCCGACTTCATCAATGCGCATGGCGCGGGCATCAGCCGCTTGTATCGCGAACGGTTTGAACCGTCTGCCACCTTGCTGGCGCCGCGCGTCGGTTTTGCCTCTCAGGTGATTTGTGCCGATACCGATGAGGAGGCCTTGCGCCTGTCTGCAAGTTATCGGATGAATGTAACCCTGCTGCACAGCGGACGGCGATTGAGCCATGTGCCCACGGTCGAAACGGCACAGGAATTTTTCAGGGAAAACAGGCTGGCGCCGGATGTGCTGCCTTATGGGCGGCGCGTGATTGTCGGCTCTCCCGAAACCGTGCGTGCCGGCATCGAGGCAGTGGCGCAGGAATATCAGGCGGAGGAAGTGATGATCATCAGCAGCATCCACGACCACGCGGCGCGGCGCCGGTCGTATGAACTGGTGGCCGACATTTTCAGGAACTGAATTGCGGCACAAATAAACGAGGAATTGACATGGCGAGCAAGGAAACATCCGACAAATTTGCGGCAGAGATGGGGCGGCGCTTCGACGACTTCACGAAATGGGCAATCGAGAACTGGCCGCATGAAAATTATCCGCTGCTGGCGTCGGACTTCAGCGAGTCACGCAAGGAGATTGCGGCGATCCTGGGCGCCAGGTTAAGCGAGGGGCAGTCAGCACTCCCACCCCCCTCCGGCGACGACCAGTATGTCAGCGTGAACCCTGCGCCCTGGCCTTAGAGTTTAATCGTCAAGCAGAGTTATCAGGCTCGACGTATCAAAGCGCCCGCCGCCCCGCTTCTGGACTTCCGCATAAAACTGGTCGACCAGGGTCGTGACAGGCAGTTCACTGCCATTGCGCCGGGCTTCTTCAAAACAGATGCCCAGGTCCTTGCGCATCAGATCAACAGCGAAGCCGAAGTCGAATTTGCGCTCGAGCATGGTGGCGCCCCGGTTTTCCATTTGCCACGATTGTGCGGCACCCTTGGAAATCACATCGATCACCCGCTGCCCATCCAGCCCCGCTTTTTCGGCAAACGCCAGTCCTTCCGACAAAGCCTGCACCAGTCCCGCGATGCAGATCTGGTTGACCATCTTGGTCAGCTGACCGGCGCCGCCCGGACCCATCAGCGTGACCGAACGGGCAAACGAGGCGATCACCGGTTCGGCGCGATTGAACGGCGACTCTTCGCCGCCGACCATCACCGTGAGCCTGGCATTTTCAGCGCCGGCCTGGCCGCCCGATACGGGCGCATCGAGAAAATGCACACCACGCTTGCCGGCTTCTTCATGCAGGCGGCGGGCCGCCGTCGCCGATGCCGTCGTGTTATCAACCAGGATCGCGCCCGCATCCATGCCGGACAGCGCGCCATCGGCTTCCAGCGTGACCTGGTACAGGTCCTGGTCATTGCCGACGCAGGTGAACACGAATTCCGCGCCGCTGGCGGCAGCGGCGGGGGTGCTGGCCGACTTGCCTTGATGGGCGTCGAGCCAGGCCGCGGCACGCGCCGGCGAACGATTGAAAACGGTCACGTCATGACCGCGCGCGGCCAGATGTCCGGCCATCGGGAAACCCATCACGCCTAGTCCGATGAATGCTACTTTCGCCATGTTTGTATGCTCCGGGTTGGGGGATTTTTTCGGGTGAGAGCAATTGTAGCTTTAAACCTTGGAGCGGTTTGCTCAACTGTTGGCAGTCAGCAGAATGTCGCGCAAGGCATTGATGCTCAACACCTGAAGCTGCGCGACATCACGCCGCCAGCGGTCTTTCGACAGCGCCATATCCTCTTCAGTGATTTGCATCAGCTGGGTCGCGACACCGGCAAGCTGGGTCGCGCCGACACTGGAGCTGACCCCTCTCAGCGCATGTGCGCCGGGACGGATCTTGCTGAAATCATCCTGGTCAATTGCATCCACAATTTTCCTGCAAGTGGTTTCAATATCGATGATCGCCGTCGTCAATATTTCGCTCAAAAATTCCGGACCGGCACCGATGTCCTGCAGATCCTGAATCGAACGTTCATCGATGTATCGGAGCGATGAGGGTTTCAGGGCGATTGCCGGTGCGGCTTCCGAATCCTTCGCCAACGCATCTTCCGGAAAGACTTGCGAAATCGCATGCCGCAATACCATGCTCGTAAGCGGCTTTTGAAGTACCGCAGTGGCTCCGCTCTCGAGCAATTTTCCGGCGCTTTCAGTGCTTGTATCGGCAGTGATGAAAAACGTGGGAGCCGGGTTCGTCTTGTCAAACCGGTAGAGCTGAAGAATCGATGCGCCATCCAGATCGCCGACCATGGGCTCCATGAAAATGATGTCGAATGTAAGCGAACTCATGATGTCGATCGCTTGTTGCCCGACGTTTGAAACTGTCACCGTGTGCCGATCCCGTTCGAGCAGATCCCGAATCAGGATCAGGTCCGCGCCGTTGCTGCCTGCGACCAGCACCCGCTTGCCGTAGACAACGGGAACGATCGGTGTCGCCACCATGGCAGGCTCGGGCTCCGCTTGATTTGCCGGCCGCGATGCGGCCTGGGTTCCATCTTGCGGGTGGCCGTCCGCATTCGCCGATTTTGTGCGCATGGCCCTGAAATAAAAGGGCACGCCGGCCACCAGTAACAGGTTGGCCAGCGCCAGTGCCGGCTGTTGTTCCCAGGCCGTAGAGAAAATCATTACGCCGCCGTAACCGGCGAGTGATGCGATCTGTGAAATGAGCATGGCCCTCGAACCGAGGCGTTTGCCGCATTCCAATATCGTAAAGAGGTAAAGGCAGACAAATACAAACCCCGGTGTGCCCAGGCATACCAGCCATGCGGACACAATGAGGGGATCGAGAGCGGAGGTGTAGGTGGCAAGCTGCTTCGCGGAAAAAGGCTGCATGCGCGTGGCAAAAAACAGCGCGGCAAAAATATAGAGCAGAGATACGGCCGCCAGCACAATGATGGCGCCGATGCGGATCGAACCTGACCGGCTTCCCCATTGCCACAACGCGAGACAGGCGAGAAGTGCTAGCGGGATACAAAGCTTCGCGCGGAGCAGCGCGTGCGCCTTCAACGCCGCGCCGGATTCTTCTTCAACGATTGTTTGTGCCGCAGAACGCATGTTCGAAGGTCTTTCAATGTTGTTGATGTGCATGAAAATGCTCACACTGCCGAGATCACACAGAGGAGTTGACTAACGGAATCACAGGGCATCATACGTTTGTAATCGCAATTTCGAAAGCGGCCCAAAAAAATACCTTGGATGCTGGAATCAGGCATGGCTACATTGCCGTAAAGAAATATCACAAATCGAAAATTCCTTCTGTAGTTGCTGTATGGAAATGGAAAGAGCAAAAGCTGTGCTTTGAAGTAGTTGCCGTATGGAAATCTACTGCATTTTCGCGTAAAAAACACTTCATTTCGTTTACTAATTGCAACAGTTTATGTCACCATGCTTGAAATATAGAAATAAGTGTCTAATGCAGGTTTGTTGCAACGGAACAACTTGAGGTTTATTGCTTTTCATAAACTATGCGGCATTTGTTTCTGACGCAAGATTTATAAGAATTCGAAAGGTGGGATAAGGGCGCGTGCTCTTCAGATTCCACGAAGTTGTACATGTCGAACAACCACATCAAGAGGGTCTCATGAACGCATTCGTCAACCACAAAAATCTGGCGTTAAGCTATCAGTACGAACAGCTTCAGACAAAGTACGAATCCGAGTTTCGTGTGGTGTGGTCGTTCATGAGCCCGATAGGGCGTCCTTGCTTCAATCCAACGCTGTTGACCAACATCACGGAATTTGAAAATTCCCTGATGCAGTTGAAAGGTCAGTACCTCATTAACGGCGCCCTGGAAAAAATTAATTATCTTGTCTTTGCGTCCGATATTCCCGGCGTATTCAACCTGGGTGGCGACCTGCAGGTATTTCATGACAAGATTCTGGCGCGCGATCGGGACACGCTGCAATATTATTCCGATATGTGCATCGGCACGGTCTGGAATCACCTCAACCATTACGGCGCCAACGTCACCACGATTTCATTAGTCGAAGGGCAGGCGCTGGGTGGTGGTTTTGAAGCGGCGTTGAGCGCCGACGTCATCGTCGCGGAAAAAAGCGCGAAGATGGGATTGCCAGAAATAATCTTCAACTTGTTCCCTGGTATGGGCGCGCTCAGTCTGCTTGCCAGAAGAGTCGGCTTGAAAAAGGCGGAAGAAATCGTCTTGTCGGGCAAAATTTATACCGCGGAAGAATTACATGCGATGGGCGTGATCGACATCCTGGCCGAAGACGGTCAGGGCAAACAGCAGGTGCAGGACTGGATCGCCGGCAATAGCAAACGCCGCAACGGTTATATGGCAGTCCAGCGCTCGAAGCAATTGATCAACGCAATTACGTATGATGAATTGAAGGGCATTGGTGACATCTGGGTCGACGCCGCATTAAATCTCGAGGCACGCGATCTGCGCATGATGAATCGTTTGATTCAGGCGCAAATCAAGATGAGTGAAGCGTAAGGGGAGAGCGCTGCTGGTGCTGATGTTGTCGCTGCCACTGGCGCAGCGAACCGCAAGCTTTGCAAATTCAACTGACGCGGAGCTGTCCTGACCGCCCGACAGATATAAGCGCCCCGCGTCCTCTAGCTCACTCTGGATTCCCTCCTGCGCGGGAATGACGGTAGTAATTGATACGTCCGCCCCGCCTGCCTACATCCGCTAAAACCACCGTCATTCCCGCGCAGGAGGGAATCCAGAGTGAACCTGCAGCCTCGACAAGAAGCGCAAACCCCACCAGCTGCCTTACGCCTTAATATTTACGAACATTCGGATTCCCCGACTGCAGCTGCTTGGCGAGGCGCGTCATATGCTGAACCGATTCGCCGCGCAGCTTGCGCAATTCAGGCAGCAAGCGCTTCACGTTTTCTGCAATCTCCGACCTCTCCATCTTTTCGATATCGCGTGCGATCGCCAGTATGCCGATGGCGCCGACATTCGCTGAGGTTTCGATCAGGTCGTGGGCATGTGCCTGCAATGACGAATACCGCTGATGCCGCAGATCGTCTTCCATGGCATTCAGGCTCTTGAGAACCTGGTAATTGAAGCTGGCAATGGTGTCGGTCAGGAATTGCGGATCCGGGGACAGGCCGGCAAGTTGCGTCAGCGCCGCCGGATCTATCAGATGGGACGTGTCTCTGTCCGATCCTTTGGCAAGGCGCGAGGCCGCCTCGAAAACAGCCTCGGCCTTTTTATCCAGCACACCGAGAAGCCGGCCGGATTCAAGCGGCTTCGGCAGGCACTCTGAAAAACCTACCTTCAATGCCAGGTCCTTGTCGCGCTGGTCCACGTTCGCCGACAACATCACGAATTCAATATTGCTGTCGTTCGGATTAATGACCTTGTAAGACTGGCAGACTTCAATGCCCGACAGATTGGGCATCTGCATGTCCAGGATCGCAATGTCGTACTCGGATTGCAGCAAGGCGTCCAGCGCCTGTTCGCCGTCGGGCACCAGATCGAACTGGAAGCCGGCCATCTCGAGTATCTTGCGGATGATCATCTGGTTTGTCTTGTTGTCTTCGGCCACCAGGATTTTCAACTGATCGCGGTAGGCGTGACGCAGCGGCGTGTCGGCGATGAACGTCGACAGGCTGAGACTTTCGGCCGGTTTCATCCGGCTTTCCTCGCTCAGTTCAAGTGGCAGGTCAAACCAGAAAACACTACCGATATTTTCCTGGCTGGTGACATTGATGGTGCCGCCCATTGCCTCCACCAGTTGTTTGGCCACTGTGGTGCCGAGCCCGGTTCCACGGTATTTTGTACCCGCGGAATCGCTGACCTGGGAGAACCGTTCGAATACCTTGGAAAGGAATTCCTTCGAGATGCCGATGCCGGAGTCTTCGACAGAAAAACGCACGACCGATTTTGTCCCTTCCGCCTTCATCAGGTCGACTTTGACGAACACCGAACCCTTCTGCGTGAATTTGACCGCGTTGCCGATCAGGTTCATCAACACTTGCTGGATATGCGGCGCGTCGCCGATCCAATATTTCTGCAGAGCCGGATCAATATGCAGGTTGGTCTGGATATTCTTCGCCGCCGCCTGGCTGAAGAAAATTCTGGTCGTATCCTCGGCCAGCGCATGCAGATCGAACGAGGTGAGGGCAATCTCGAGTTTTCCGGATTCGATCTTGGCGATGTCCAGGACATCATTGACCAGATGCAGCAAGGCCTGGGCGGATTTGGACAGCGCATCGCATAAACTCTTGTACTCCTCATCGTACTTGCGCACGCTGAGCAGTTCGCCGATGCCGATGATGCCGTGCAGCGGCGTGCGGATCTCATGGCTCATGTTGGATACGAAACGCGACTTGGCATCGCTCGCCTCCTGCGCCTTGGCGACCGCGCTCGTCAGCCTGCCGATCAGGTTGGTGGCATACAGCGGAATGACGATCATGGTCGCCAGTAATACGGAAGTCGTCTCGGGAATGCCGGCCCAGAATTCGCTGACCCTGCACAGGATCAAAAACGCAATGATGCTGAGGATCTGCGACAGGAACAGGTAGCGCCGCCCGTAGCGGAAACCGCTGCCAAGCGTCACCCACAGGTACAGGGGGAACAGAATCGCGGCGGTCGCGCCGCCGAAGTACAAGAGCAGCGTGATGGCGATCGTATCCATTACGGTTACGCTCACTTTTCTGGCGGTGTAATGCCCGGGATATTTCTGGGTTCCCATGTAAAACCAGGTGGCGACCAGAAGAAAGCCCAGCACGTAAGAGAGAGTGAATGCTTCGGAACCGGTGAATCCGTCCAGCGTATAGGAAACGAGCAGATAGACAAAAACGAGCGATTCGATGATGACCCTGATCCTGGCCTGGTCAAGCTCGACATCAACCTCTCCGGATGGCGGTCGCCTTAAACCGCGCAGCCACATGATGGCCTTAGCTAAAAAGAGATTCATGGCGACCTCAATCGAAATTTTTGTCTGGCAGGTGATCTCGGAAAAAAAGCCGCAGGCCGGGGAGGCTTGAGGCTTTTTAATTGCGCTGAGATTTTCTGAACCGGTATTAAGCGAATATTGCATGTCTGTATTCGCCGGCAAAGGCGATTTCTTTCGAGGCGCATTGATGAGGTGTCGGTGCCTTGATAAAAACTGGATTGCGGTAAACGCCGGTCGACATCAGACCCCCTTATAAACGGATTATGCATTGTATATCATTAGATGCCTGCAAGAATGCTGAATTAGGCTCTTCCGGCACGCGTGGAGCGCAGCCATTCACACGGTATCGCGGCCAACAAAAAAGCCCGGTGGCTTTATAATCGCCTGCATGCATGACCATGCAACCGGCATGGAAAAAGAAACCAGGATTGAGAGCCATCGACATCTGCACCAAAGGGCATGCCGCTCATGCGACCGGCGAACGACGCCAGGCGATCGTGCGCCTGGCCGCTGCGATCATTTTCGGCCTTTACCTGCTCGGCATGGTTGCCGCCGGATGGCGCGCCGAGGTGCTGGCTGTAGTACCGGCTTTTGCCGCCTGCCTGCTCGCTTGCCTGCTTTCCGGGATCGCCTTGCTGATCTCGCCGGCCTATTCAAAGCCGCGCTGCCTGTTGTCCATGGGTGTCGACCAGGCCTGTCTCGCGCTGCTGGTGTTCGGCAGCGGGGCAATCGGCGCGCCTTTTCTGTGGTGTCCCATTGCAGCGGCGATTGATGGCGGCCGGCGCTTCGGTAAAAAAATTGTCTATTTCAGCAGCGTGCTCGGCGCCGCATGCATGTCCGTGACGATGTTTTTTTCATCATTCTGGCAGCAGATGCCGTTTGTGGCATTAGGGATCATCCTGGCCATGTGCGTTGTGCCCGCCTGTGCCGCTGCGCTATCCCTGCCTGCAGCCGGCGGCAGGGAAGAAGAGGCGCAAGACGAAACGGTCAAAAAGCGGCGCCTGCACCAGGCCGAACGTGCGCATGTGGCACGGCTGAGCACCATCGGGGAAATGGCTTCCGGGATCGCGCATGAAATCAACCAGCCGCTGGCGGCCATACTCAGTTATAACCAGGCCTGCATCAGGATGCTGAAAAGCGAAACGCCCGATATCGTTGAAATCGTGCGTGCCATGACACTGGCGGCGGAGCAGGCAAAACGGGCCGGCGTCATCATCAAGGGCTTGCGCTCGTTCGTAAAAAAGCAGCCCGGACGCATGATGGCGGTTGATCTCAATGAGGTGATCGCCAACGCGCTGATCCTGATCGAACATGGATTGCGCGACCACCAGATTGTCATTCACACCCGTTTTCAGCAGCCCTTGCCCGCAGTCCGTGCCGACAGCATCCAGCTGGAGCAGGTGGTGCTGAACCTGATCAGGAATGCAATCGATGCGATGAATGAAATGCCGTTTTCGGAGCGGCAGATCACGTTATCGACGTTTGCCGCTGAAAACACAGTCAGCGTTGAGATAATGGACCAGGGGCCGGGCGTGCAGACGGACTCGCTGCCGCAGGTGTTCAATCCGTTTTTCACCACCAAGGCCGACGGCATGGGTCTCGGGTTGACTATCAGTCACTCGATTATTGACGGATTTGGTGGCACAATTTCTGTACGCAACGCGCCGCAGCGGGGGGCCATCAGCAGCTTTACGCTGCCCGCTATTGCCACCGCTGGCGACGATGCCGATTCAAAGGAGAAAATAGAAAATGCTCGAACCAGTCGTGTTCCTGGTTGACGATGACAGCGCGGTGCGCGATTCGCTCAGCCTGTTGATTCATTCCATCGGCCTGAAGGTGGCCGCGTTCGAGCGGCCGCAGCAGTTTCTCGACCAGTACCATCCGCAGCAGGTCGGCTGCCTGCTGCTGGACATCCGGATGCCCAACGTCAGCGGATTGACGTTTCAGGAAGCGCTGAACGACATCGGCTTCAGCATTCCCATCATCTTCATCACCGGTCATGGCGATGTCGCGCAATGCAGCAGGGCGTTCAGGGCCGGGGCTGCGGATTTCTTGACCAAACCGATCGACGAGCATGAGCTGATAGAAAGCGTGCAGAAGGCGATTGCCACCAGTGTCGCAAGGCAGGCGGCCAGCGAGTCGAATGCGGCCGAGCGCAAGAAACTTGCGCTGCTGACCCCGCGTGAGCGCGAAGTGCTGGCCATGGTCGCCGATGGCATGTCGAGCAAGATGATCGCACGTGCGCTCGACCTCAGCTTGCGCACGGTCGAATCGTATCGCGCAAAAGTGTTCGAAAAACTGGAAGTCAATTCGCTGGCGGAATGCGTAAAAATCCAGCTGGCGGCCCGCAATCCCTTGAACGCGGCGCCAGCGGCAGGCTGAGGCCGGATGCAATGAACTGCGGTCCGCTCATTCGCAATGGTGCGCGCTGGCGCCGTAGCGGTGAATGTGCAGCGGTGTCTTGGCAAGTCCTGAACAATAGCTGCTGACCAGCGGCTCCAGCTTGTCGCACAGCTGGTGGCTGTCGCGATTGAGTCTTTCGAGCCGTTCGCGCGCTTCTTCCGCGTCGTGCGCCAGCTTCACCAGGTCGAGTGTCAGCAGGCGGTGGTTCTCCACCACCAAGCGGCCGCCAATCATCACCGAGTGGACCGCCGAGCCATCCTCGATGTGGACCATCGCGTTAGTAACGTCGTTGGTCGGAATCCAGTTGATGTGGTGAGCGTCCAGCAGCACGATATCGGCCTTGTACCCGGGCGCGATGCGGCCGATCCGGTCGCCGAATCCGAGCGCGCGGGCACTGCCCACGGTCGCCGCGCTGAGCACTTCTTCGGTCGTGATCCAGCGTTCGATATCCGGGCCCTGGACCTTGGACACCATCGATGCAAGGCGCATCGCCTCGTACATGTTCAGGTTGTCGCCGCAGTTGGCGCCATCGGTGCCGATACCGACATTGACACCGCGTTCCAGCATCGCACGCATGTCGGCCAGGCCGCTGCCGAGGCGCATGTTGCTGCCCGGGTTATGCGCCACCGACGCGCCCTTGTCGCCCAGCCGCTTCATGTCTTCATGGTCGAGCCAGACGCCGTGGGCAACCGTGAAGTCGGGGCCGACCAGGCCGAGTTTATCCATGTGTGCGGTCAGGCTGGTGCCATAGGTGCGGTAACCGGCGACCACCTGGATCTTGGATTCGGCGACATGACTGTGCAGCGGCACGCCATATTCATGCGCGAGGTCGCGGCAGCCGACCAGGAAATCATCCGAACAGTGATGCGGAATCGTCGGCGCGACGGCCAGCCGCACGCTGTCGCGGTCGAGCTGCCAGCCGTGCAGCGCAGCCTTGATATTCGCCAGCGTACTGCGGTAGGGCGCCAGTTTCATGCGCTCGACTTCCTGCTGCAATGCCGGCGGCAGCGATGCCAGCAGGCCCGGAATCGCCGAGTAGAAACTGATGTCGGCCACCATCGGCGCCATCACGGCACGCATGCCGATCTCTTCGTACGCGCGGCCGCCGGCTTCGAGCCCCTCGATGCTGGGCGTGGGAAATTCCACGGTCAGGTCGTAGCAGGCCGTGCAGCCTTTCATCACCATTTCAGCGGCGCCGATGAGCGTGGTCAGGTACTTGTCTTCGGCCGAACGGTTGCCGGTCATCCAGGGGCCGGCGGTAAGCAGCAGTTCCAGCGTCCAGCGGTCACCCATGCCCTTGGCGAGATTACCGTGGCTATGGGTGTGGGCGTTGATGAGGCCGGGATGGATCATCTTGTTGCTGGCATCGATGACAACGGCATCGGCTGGCGCGGGCATGCCGGGTTTGCCGATTTCCCTGATGGTGTCGCCTTCGATAAGTATGTCAACGGCGTCGGCGCGATGTGCCATCGTGTCGATCAGGCGTCCGCCGCGGATGACAGTGAATCCGGTTTGCTGGTGTCTGGCCATGGTGTCGTTTTGCTTTTTAGTCGGTTGATGAAATTTGCTGAAAATTCTCACTGCCTGTCGAGGGACTGCGCTTCCCACACCTGCAACAGCTGCGCCACCACGGCGGCGGCAATCACCGCCGGCGCCTTGCCGCTTATGCCGTGTACGCCGATCGGACAAACCATGTCGGCCAGCCGTTCGGAAGCGATGCCGCGTTCGCGCAGCCGGTGTTCAAACTGCATGCGTTTGGTTTTCGATCCTATCAGGCCGAACCAGCTGAAGTCGGTGCGCCGCAGGATGTGTTCGCACAGCCGCTGATCCAGCGCATGGCTGTGGGTCATCACCAGGAAGCTGGCGCCGGGGACGGCCGCATCGGCCACTGCCTCGGGAACATCGCTTGTTTCCATCGTCGCGTTGGCGGGTGGCGCGGCGGGAAACATGTCTTCCCGTTCGTCCACCCATGTGATCCGGCAGGGCAGTTCGGCCAGTGCGCGCACGATGGCCGCACCGACATGACCGGCGCCGAACAGCACCAGATGCGGCCGGTAAACCAGCGTCGAATCGAGCAGCCAGCGCTGGCCCGAGGCGTCGCGCACCAGCCGGCACGGATGGCAAATATCGGTCTGTACCGGGAATGCCGGAGCAGGACCCATCAGGCAGGTGCCATCCCCGTCCAGCAAGGCCGGCGCCGTCATGACATCCAGCGGTATCAGACGCCAGGTATCTTGCGCATTACGCCAGCGTTCTTCGATGCACTCCAGACAGGACCTGGCATCGGCATCGATCCGCTCGAACAGCAGATGCACCACACCGCCGCAGCATTGCCCCAGCGACGGTCCCAGCGAAAAGCGCTGCAGCACACGCGGCGCCGCAGGCGTGCGCAACATGCCGCGCGCAATCTCGCAGGCGGACATTTCAAGATGTCCGCCGCCGATCGTGTCGAACTGCTTGTCCGGCGTGACCACCATCTTCGCGCCCGGTTCGCGCGGCCCCGAGCCGTCGACGATTGCCACCGTCACCAGTATCGACGGTGCGGTCTGCGAGGCGAGCGCGGCCAGCCAATGATTCATCAGGCCGTCCTGGCGGTGGCATGCACCGCTTCCAGAGAACGCAGGATTTCTTCGCCGGTGGCCGGTGCGTTCAGCGGCGGATTGATGCGGTAATCGGCAACGCTGGCAATCGCATCCCGAATCGCCAGAAACACCGACAAGGACAGGATCATCGGCGGTTCGCCGACTGCCTTGGAACGGTGGATGCTGTCGGTCACATTGCTGTTCTTGAACAGGCTGCAGCGGAAATCGTCCGGGCAATCGGACACGGCCGGTATCTTGTAAGTGGATGGCGCATGCGTCATCAGCTTGCCGGCCTTGTCCCACCACAGTTCTTCCGTCGTCAGCCAGCCCATGGCCTGGATGAAAGCGCCTTCGGTCTGGCCGATATCGATGGCCGGATTGAGCGACTGGCCGACATCCTGCAGCAGGTCGGCGCGCAGCAGTTTCCATTCGCCGGTAAGCGTGTCGATCACCACTTCCGACACCGCCGCGCCGTACGCAAAGTAGGAATACGGCGTGCCGGTCATCGTGCGCGGATCCCATTGCAGGTCCGGCGTCGAATAAAAGCCGTCGGCCCATAACTGCACGCGCTTGAGATACGCTTTTGCCGCCACTTCACAAAACCGCATCAGCTTGCCGTTGAGGTGGACATGGTCGTCGAAAAACCGCACGTCGGCGGCATCACCGCCCATTTCCGTTGCCGCCACTTCCGCCAGGCGCAGACGAATCTTGCGCGCCGCATCCTGCACTGCCTTGCCGTTGAGGTCGGCGCCGGTCGATGCCGCGGTCGGCGCGGTGCTGCCGACCTTGCTGGTATCGGTTGCCGTGCAGCGTACCGCGGCCAAGCTGAGTCCGAGTTCGTGGGCGGCGACTTGCGCCATCTTGGTGTTGAGACCCTGGCCCATTTCAGTGCCGCCGTGGTTGACCAGCACCGAACCGTCTACATACACATGCACCAGCGCGCCGGCCTGGTTGCAGTGGACGGCATTGAATGAAATGCCGAGCTTGACCGGCGTCATCGCAATGCCTTTTTTCAGCACCGGACTGGCCCCATTGAACGCGCGCAGCGCAGCGCGGCGCTGGCGATAGTCGCTGCTCGCTTCCAGTTCCGCGAACAGTTCGTGGATCACATTGTCCTTCACCAGCTGGCCATACGGCGTAGTGTGCCGGCCGGCTGCGCCGGGCCGGCCGTAGAAGTTAAGCTTGCGCACATCGGCCGCATCCTTGCCCAGGTTGCGCGCAATCTCGTCGATCACATATTCGGTCGGCAGCGAACCTTGCGGACCGCCGAAGCCGCGGAAGGCGGTGTTGGACTGGGTATTGGTCTTGCCGCACAGCGCGCGCAATTCAATGTCGGATAAATAATAGGTATTGTCGGCCTGGCAGATCGCCCGCGTTGCCACCGCTCCCGACATGTCGGCGGAGAAGCCGGCGCGTAGCACCATCTCGATTTTGGCGGCGCAAATGCGGCCATCGTCATCGTAGCCGACTTCGTATTCATAATAAAAGCAGTGCCGCTTGCCGGTCACCATCATGTCGTCGTCGCGGTCTGCGCGCAACTTGACCGGATGTTTCACATGCGCAGCGCAGATTGCCGCGACGGCCGCCCACAAGGCCGACTGCGTCTCCTTGCCGCCGAAGGCGCCGCCCATGCGCCGGCATTCGACCACGATATTGTGCGAGGATATGCCGAGCGCGTGCGCAACCACCTGCTGCATCTCGGTCGGATGCTGGGTCGAACACAACACCAGCATGTCCTTGCCTTCCTTCGGAATTGCATACGAGATCTGGCCCTCGAGGTAGAAGTGCTCCTGGCCGCCGGCGAACAGTTCGCCCTTGATGCGATGCGGGGCTTGCGCCAGCGCCTTCTGGAAATCGCCGCGCTTGAGCTGCATGGGCGGCACCACATACGACTGCGCATCACGCGCCTGCTGCGGTGTCAGGATTGCCGGCAGGTCCTGGTATTCGATCTTCACTTTGCGTACGGCGCGGCGCGCATGTTCATGTGTGTCCGCAATCACCACGAAGATTGGCTGGCCCGCGTACTGCACTACGCCATCGGCGAAGATCGGATCGTCGTGAATGATGGGGCCGCAATCATTGACGCCGGGAATATCGTGCGCGGTCAGCACCGCGACCACACCCGGAGCGCTCCGCACCGCCGAGAAATCGATCGCGGTGATCTTCGCATGCGCTTTTTGCGACAGGCCCAGTGCCGCGTGCAAGGTGCCTTGCAGTTCAGTCACATCGTCGATATAGGGCGCCTTGCCTTGTACATGCAAGACCGCCGATTCATGCGCGCGCGGCTGGCCTACTTCGGCCCAGGCGGGTGTGGTGGTCTGTGCCAGGAAGGGGTCGGTTTTTGTATTCATTTTTTTGATCTCTTCCTTATTTACAGGCAAAGGCATTCACATCCTGATGCCGCAGCGGCGCGTCGATGCGGGTTTCAAGCCAGAAGCGGCGCAACAGGTTCTGCGCTGTTTTCATCCGGTAGGCGCTGGAAGCGCGCATGTCGGTCAGCGGCGCGAAATCCTGTGCCAGCGTTAGCATCGCGGTTTCCAGCGTGGTTTCATTCCATTGCTTGCCGTTCAGCGCCGCTTCGGTGCCGGCGGCACGTTTTGGCGTGGCCGCCATGCCGCCGAAGGCAACTCGTGCGCCGCGGATGATCTCGCCATCATACGTAAATGAAAACGCCGCGCACACCGCCGAGATATCCTGGTCAAAACGCTTGGCCAGCTTGTAGGTACGGAAGTGCAATTTCGGATCAGGCAAAGGCACACGCAGCGCTTTGACAATTTCACCGGCCCGCAAATCCTTCTTCTGGTAATCCAGATAAAAATTTTCCAGCGCCAGCGTGCGTTCGCCGCCCGTGCCGCACAACACGACTTCAGCGCCCAGCGCGATCATCCACGGCATCGAGTCGCCGATCGGCGAGCCGTTGGCGACATTGCCGCCGAGCGTGCCGGCATTGCGGATCGGCAGCGAGGCAAAACGCTGCCGCATCTCGCTCAGTTCGGCCGGGTAATGTGCGCAGAGTGCATCGTACGCATCGCTGAGAGAAACGCTGGCGCCGATTTCAAGCATGCCATCAATGACAGCGAGCGTTTTCAGTTCGCCGACCTGGCCGAGATAAATGACGTCGCCGAGGTCGCGCATCTGTTTGGTGACCCACAGGCCGACGTCAGTGGAGCCGGCCAGGATGCAGGCGGCAGGTTTGGCGGCGCGGACCGCGGCCAGTTGCGCCAGCGTGCGCGGTGCGTAAAAATGCTGGCCATCGTGCGCGTAAACAAACATGTCGTCGCGCTGCATGTCGCGCAGCGGAGCGAGCAACACATCGCGGTCGAAGTCGGCCGCCGGCAATGCATGCATGCGTTGCGCAGCATCGATGATAGGCCGATAGCCGGTGCAGCGGCACAGGTTGCCCGACAGTGCATCGTCGATTTCCTTGCGTTGCGGTGTGCCTTCCTGCTTCAGGTACAAGCCCCACAGCGACATCACGATGCCGGGCGTGCAGAAGCCGCATTGCGACCCATGACATTCGACCATCGCCTGCTGCACCGGATGCAGCGTGCCGTCGGCCTGCGCCAGATCCTCGACAGTAAACAATGCCTTGCCATCGAGCGCGGGCAGAAACTGGATGCAGGAATTGATGGTCTTGAGCGCGACTTTGCCATCCTGCAGTTCGCCGATCACCACCGTGCAGGCGCCGCAATCGCCTTCCGCGCAACCTTCCTTGGTGCCGGTGCAATGCTGGTCTTCGCGCAGGTGCTGCAGGATGGTGCGGGTAGGGGCGGCATTGCTGACGGTCTGTACCGCGCCGCGGAAGTAGAAACGAATGGGTTCGGACATGAGGGCCTGGTTGTCGAGTGAGCGCCGCGATGCGGCGAATGTTGTCCTGGTCAGGGAAGCTTGGCAGCATTCAGCCTGGCTGGTGCGCTGCTGTATCAATTTTTGGAATATATCCGATAACCAATACTTGGGCAAATCCTAATCGCGAAACAGGGAGGCCGCTGCCGCTATGGAAAATGCCAAACTCCCCACTTTCCCCATCCCTGTCTTGCGTTAAATTCAAGGGGAAAAATCCTTTTCCTGACGCGGTATGCCCAGACAATGATTTTATTTCCTTGACTAGTCTAAAAATTGATACTAATATTTATTTACTATGTGGAAATAATTTCCGAAGTATCTTGCCACTCGTCTTCAAGGGAAAATGTGACTTCAGTAACGCAAAATCCGCCGTTGTCCGGATGTTCAAAAGAAGTGACCGCGTGCAGCCATGGCGGCACGGTCGCCGACACTGCCGCGCGTGTCATCCGCAACGATTGGGTGAATGGCCAATACAAACATCTGGTGCTGGCAGCGGGATCACCCGCCTCCAGCTCCACCGCGGGACAATTTTTCCATCTGGCTTGCCCGGCGACCGCAGAGGACACACCTTTTTTCCGTCGACCGATGAGTACTTACCGGGCCGATCCGCAAACCGGCGAGGTCGAGTTTTTATACAAAGTCACCGGCGCCGGCACGCGTGGCCTCGCCAGCCTGGAAGCGGGCGACAAGCTCGACATGCTGGGTCCACTGGGCATCGGCTTTACGCTCGAGCCGGACTGGAAGCATATCGTCGTGCTCGGCCGCGGCGTCGGCCTGGCGACCCTGGCGCCGCTGTCGGACCTGGCCGCGCAGCAGGATATCAAGGTTACGGCGATCCTGTCGGCACGCGACAAGGCCAACCTGATGTCGCAGGACCGTTTCATCAAGACCGGTGCGGACATCATTGAAGTCACCGATGAAGACGACTCCAGTGATGTCGCCAACGTCGAGCGCATCCTGCGCGAGCTGATTGCCCAAGGCAGGGCGGATGCCTTCTTCACCTGCGGCTCCAACCGCCTGATGCTGCTGATGCAAAAGCTCGCCGCTGAATTCAACATCGACGGACAAGTCGCGATGGAACAGCAGATGGCATGCGGCATCGGCATGTGCTACTGCTGTGTGCGTGCGTTCCGCGAAGGTGAAAAAATCGTCAGCAAACGCGTTTGCTGGGATGGTCCGGTGTTCGAGCTCAAGGCGGTGACGTCATGGTAGACCTGTCGCTCAGGATCGGCAGCCTGACACTGTCCAATCCGATCATGCCGGCGTCCGGCACCTTCGCCGACGGCCTGGCGCAGGTGATCGATTTCAACCGCCTCGGCGCCTTCGTCACCAAGACCATCACTGCGGAGAAGCGCAGCGGCAATCCGGTGCCGCGCGTGGCCGAAGTGAGCAACGGCATGCTCAACGCGATCGGCATCCCGAGCAAGGGTGTCGATTATTTCATCGAGAATGTGGTGCCGTTCTACCAGGACTACACACCGCCGTTCATCGTCAGCATATCGGCGCCATCGGCCGATGAATTCGCCAGCCTCGCCGCGCGGATTTCGGCCGTCCCTGGCGTAGCCGGCATCGAAGCCAATATCTCGTGTCCGAATATCGAAGAGGACGGCAAGGCATTCGCGATGCTGGCCAGTTCGACCGCGCAAGTCGTCGCCAGGCTGCGCCGGGCCACCGATCTGCCGCTATGGATCAAGCTCACGCCCAACACTGGCGAAATCGCCGCCGTTGCCAAAGCCGCCGAGAACGAAGGCGCGGACGCGATCGTGGTTGCCAATACCATTCTCGGCATGGCGATCGACATCCATACCAGAAAGCCGAAACTGGGCAACGTCATGGGCGGCATGTCCGGACCGGCGATCAAGCCGATCGTGGTGCGCATGGTGTACCAGTGCCATCGTGCAGTGTCGATTCCGGTGATCGGCTGCGGCGGCATCTCCGATGCCAATGACGTCATCGAATACATGCTTGCCGGCGCGCGCGCCGTGCAGGTCGGCACCGCGACCTTCCTCAGGCCGACCACCATGGTCGATATCCTGAACGACCTTGAAGCACATTGCCGGAAGAATGGCATGACTCGCCTTGACGATATTGTCGGCACCGTGGTCGATGACGGCTTCGAGCCGTTCGAAGCAATGGCCTGAACAGATGAAAAGAACATGACAAAAATTCCACCACACTGGCCCGCGCAGGCGCAAAAGATTTTTGATGACGTGCATGCGCTGACATTCGATGGCGTCGGCATTACCCGCGCCAGTTACGGCGCCGGTGAAAACGCGACCGTCGAGTATCTGGCGACGCTGGCAAAAGACGCCGGGTTGACGGTCCGCCATGACCGCGCCGCCAACCTCATCATCGAACTACCGGACAGCGGGGACGCGCCGGCTTTATGGTGCGGTTCCCATGTCGACTCGGTGCCGCAGGGCGGCAACTTCGACGGCCTGGCCGGCCTGGTGGCCGGGCTTCTGTGCATGATCCGCCTGAAGGAAGAAGGCGTGACGCTGGCGCGGCCATTGCGCGTGATCGGCCTGCGCGGCGAGGAAAGCGCATGGTTCGGCAAGGCCTACATGGGATCCGGCGCCTTGTTCGGCAAGCTCAACAGGGAAGACCTGGCCTTGTGCGATCACCATCGCGGCCAAACCATGTCCGAATGCATGAGCGCGGTCGGCGCCGACATCGCCGCGATCGAAAACGGCGAAACATTGGTCGACAAGGACAAGATCGCCGGCTACATCGAGCTGCACATAGAGCAGGGTCCGGTAATGGTGGGGCGCGCATGGCCGACCGCCATCGTGTCCGGCATCCGCGGCAATATCCGTCATAATCTGGTCCGATGTGTCGGCGAGGCCGGCCATTCCGGCGCCGTGCCGCGCAAGCTCCGGCGCGATGCCGTGTTCGCATTTGCGGAACTGGTCACCCGCCTCGACCGGCACTGGCAAGACCTGCTCGATCAAGGCATGGACCTTGTGCTCACCTTCGGCGTAGTCGGCACCAACCCGCACGAACATGCCGTGTCGCGCATTCCTGGTGAAGTCGACTTCAGCTTCGAGGTGCGCAGCGAGAGCAAGGAAGTTCTCGAACTGTTTTACCAGTTGCTGCGTGATGAATGCGAAGCCATCCACGCCGAGCGGGGCGTCGATTTCATATTTGACCGCCGCCTGCTGACATTGCCCGCGCTGATGGATAACGGCATGGTGACATCGCTGCTCGACCTGTCGAGGCGGCTCGGCCTGCCGGCGGAAAAAATCTCCAGCGGCGCTGGCCACGATGCCTCGGTGTTTGCCAATGCCGGCGTTCCTTCGGCGATGATTTTCATCCGCAACGAGCATGGTTCGCATAATCCGCATGAGGCCATGGAGCTGGATGACTTCATCGCCGGCACCGCCTTGCTGTACGAAGCGGTCACGGACTGGCCTTGATGGACGCACTCATATGATGCATGCACTGATTTGGTGGTTTTGTATGTGAGCGGAAGCCGGCGCGCCGCGCGCCATCGCTTGCGTGATACCGGATTTTCTTCTTGAATGGAGGAGAAGGACAAGGGGCGCCTGGCGATATCGTGAAAGGCATCAGGCACTGGAATTGCTTAGGCAAGACATGAACGATTGAGTTGGCCGCGCATGTAATGACAGCGGCGGACAGACATGATCATGTCAATACGATAACGGGATTTAAAGGATTTAAGTCTGATTTTTCTTTGCCGGGAGCCACCCTCGGTTTATTATCAACGTGCTTCAAAAATTGGAAAGGCAAGGCAAGCCGAAAATCGACATGAATCACATTCGCTGTCGGTCATGGCCGAACTCGCCGAGCTGCGGAAAAACCAATTGACCATGCATTTTTTTATGAAGCACTCCGTGCCCGAAGCCCCATTTTTTTCACCTTTCTTCAGGAATCAATAATGACCAAAAATCGCCTGTTACGCTGGACCGCCGCCGCGGCGCTCTGCGCGCTCTCCTTGCAATCGTCCGCGCAAGAGCTCACCAAGATCAAATTCACGCTCGACTGGCGTTTTGAAGGACCAGCGGCGCTGTTCCTGGTCGCAAAACAAAAAGGCTATTTCGCGCAAGAGAAGCTGGATGTCACGATCGATTCTGGCAGCGGTTCCGGCAATACGGTCAATCGTGTTGCCTCGGGCGCATATGACATGGGCTTCGGCGACCTGGCCGTGCTGATGGAATTCGTCGGCAACAACCCGACCGCGCCAAGCAAGCCGGTCGGCGTCATGATGGTGTATAACGATACGCCCGGCGCAATCATCACCCTCAAGAAATCCGGCATCAAGACACCGGCCGACCTGGTTGGCAAAAAACTGGGCGCGCCCGTATTTGATGCGAGCCGCCGCGCATTCCCGATCTTCGCCAAGGCCAACAACATCGATCCATCCAAGATCAACTGGATCAGCATGGATCCGCCGCTGCGTGAAACAATGCTGGCCAAGGGCGACGTCGATGCCATCGCCGGTTTCTACTTCACCTCGCTTCTGAGCCTCAACGCGCGCGGCGTCAAGGACGACGAAATCCACATCCTGTCCTATCCAGACCATGGCGTTAAGCTCTACAGTAATGTGATCATGGCATCCGACACATTGATCAAGCAAAATCCGGAAGCAATCAAAGGCTTCCTGCGTGCGTTTGCAAAATCGGCAAGGGATGTGATGGCCAATCCTGAACTCGCGATCAAGACAGTGAAGGAGCGCGATGCCCTGATTGATGAAAAACTGGAAGTCCGCCGCCTGAAGCTGGCGATCGCCCGCGCGATCAATACGCCAAACGGCCGGGCAGAAGGTTTCGGCCAGATTTCGCCGGCACGCCTGTCGCTGATGTCATCGCAAGTCTCGGATGCCTATGGCACCAAGAGCCGCATCGATCCGAAGACCATCTGGAACGGCTCCTTCCTGCCATCCAAGGCTGAGCTGAACGTCTTTCCCAAGTAATTTTCAACGTTGGCACAATAGCCCCCATTGATGAAATGGGGGCTATTGTGAATTGCTCCATGACCGACTTACCTGTTGATTTTAAAATTTCTGCCTTGCCTACAACGAGTCATCCGAGTTCGCGGTAGAAGACATTACCCTGCAAACCAGACAAGGTGAATTCATCGCCATCGTCGGGCCGTCAGGTTGCGGTAAATCGACCTTCATGAAACTTGCCACCGGATTGAAAGCGCCTACCAGGGGCAGCGTGTCGATCGATGGCGCGCCGGTGACTGGCCCGCTCAAGATTGTCGGCATGTCTTTCCAGGCGCCGACCTTGCTGCCGTGGCGCACCACGCTGGACAATGTATTACTGCCGCTCGAAATCGTCGAGCCGCATCGCAGCCTGTTTAAAAAGAACAAGGCCCAGTACGTCGAACGGGCGCTGAGCCTGCTGAAGACGGTGGGACTGGATGGCTACGCACAGAAGTTTCCATGGGAATTATCGGGCGGCATGCAGCAGCGCGCCGCGATTTGCCGGGCCCTGATTCATGAGCCGAAAATGCTCTTGCTCGACGAGCCGTTCGGCGCGCTCGATGCGTTTACGCGTGAAGAGCTGTGGTGCATCCTGCGCGACCTGTGGTCCGCACAGAAATTCAATGTGATCCTGGTGACGCATGATCTGCGCGAAGCGGCCTTCCTGGCCGACACGATTTACGTGATGAGCAGCCGTCCGGGCCGCATCGTCGCCCGCAAGGAAAATCCGCTGCCGCGTCCGCGCGATCTTGAAGTCACATATACAGAACAATTTACCGCGCTCGTCCACGAGATGCGTGAACATATTGGCCGTGTCAGAAACACCTGACGCCTGCTCAGACCGCACCAACACGACCATTATCATGAAGATCATTATGCACAAAAAGACCCTGGAAAAAAGCGCACCGTGGCTGTTGCTGGCTGCGATCCTGATTGTCTGGCAGCTTATCTGCACCGTCTTCCAGGTGTCGGAATTCATCTTCCCGGGGCCAATCGCGATAGCCGAGTCGCTGGTTGAATTTGCCGGACCGCTGGCGCAGCATGCGTGGCGTACTTACTGGGTGACGATGGTCGGATTTGCGATCGCGGTGTTTGTCGGTGTCGTGCTGGGCATGATCATCGGGTCGTCGCCGTTTCTGTATTCCGCTGCGTATCCGCTGATGACTGCGTTCAATGCGCTGCCGAAGGCGGCGTTCGTGCCGATCCTGGTGGTGTGGTTCGGCATCGGTGCGGGACCGGCAATCCTGACCGCGTTCCTGATTTCATTTTTTCCGATCATGGTCAATATAGCGACCGGACTGGCGACGCTGGAACCGGAGCTGGAAGATGTGATGCGGGTACTGGGCGCCAGGCGCATGGATGTGTTGCTGAAGGTTGGCCTGCCGCGCTCCATGCCTTATTTCTTTGCTTCGCTGAAGGTGGCGATCACGCTTGCATTTGTCGGCTCGACAGTGTCGGAGATGACGGCCTCGAACGAGGGCATTGGGTATTTGCTGATCTCGGCCGGATCGTCGATGAAGATGCCGCTGGCGTTTGCCGGTCTGGTGGTGATCGGAGCGATGGCGATGGCGATGTATGAATTGTTCGCCGTGATCGAGAAGCGCACGACAGGCTGGGCACATCGGGGTTCGCAGTCGAAATAATAGGCCGGCGGAGTGTCGGGCAGCCTGGATGCAGGCTTTTGCCCGGCACTCACCCCAAACGCGCCAGCAGGCCACGCAAATCCTCGGCGCTGAACTTCGGCGCCACCGCGCCATCGCTCCCCAGCACACCTTCGGCCAATGCGCCTTTGCGTGCCTGCAGTTCCAGGATGCGTTCCTCGATGCTGCCCTCGATCACCAGCTTGTAAACGAACACAGGCTGATCCTGGCCGATGCGGTGCGCTCGCGCAGTCGCCTGTTCTTCCACCGCCGGATTCCACCACGGATCGACGTGGATCACCGTGTCGGCCGCGGTCAGGTTGAGCCCGACACCGCCGGCCTTCAGGCTGATCAGCAGGATGGGCACGCTTTTTCCCTGGAATTGCGCCACCGTCGCTCCGCGTTTTGCCGGCGGCGTCTTGCCGGTCAGTGCCAGCCAGGGTAGTTGCATGGATTCCAGTTCGGCTTCTATCAAGCCGAGCATTTCCGTGAACTGGGAAAATATCAGGATGCGGCGGCCTTCGGCGACCAGCGCAGGCAGCATGTCGCGCAGCATTTCCAGCTTCGCGCGCTCCATGGTCTTTGCCAGCTTGACGCCCTTGAGCAGATACGGATCGCAACACACTTGCCTGAGTTTGAGCAGCGCATCGAGGATGGTGATTTGCGCGCCGCCGAAGCCTTTGCGCTGCAGGATGCGGCGCACCTGTTCGTCGGCCGCCACACGCACGCTTTCGTACAGGTCGCGCTGCTGGCCGCGCAGTTGCAAGCGTTTGATGACCTCGGTCCTGGGCGGCAGTTCAGTGGCCACGTCTTCCTTGCGCCGCCGCAGGATGAACGGACGAATCCGCTGCGCGAGCAGCTGCGCGCGCAAGGTTTCGCCGTTGATTTCAATCGGCTTGCGCCACACGCGCGTGAAGGTGGCGGCGTCGCCCAGGAATCCGGGCATCAGGAAATCAAACTGGGTCCACAGTTCGCCGAGGTTGTTTTCCAGCGGCGTGCCGGTGATGCACAGCCGGTGGCGCGCCTGCAATCGCCGCACGGCGTTGGCGCTGCGGCTGGCGGCATTCTTGACGGTCTGCGCTTCGTCAAGGATCAGCAGGTGAAAACGCTGTGCTTCGAGCGCCGAGCGGTCGCGCCACAGCAGCGGGTAGGTGGTCAGCACGACGTCGTGATCCGCCATGCGGGAGAAATCCCGCTTGCGCCCAGGCCCTTGCAAGGTCAGCACGCGCAGCGCGGGCGCCATGCGTCTTGCTTCCGCCTGCCAGTTGAAAACCAGCGAGGTAGGAAGCACCACCAGGGCAGGGTAGTCCAGGCGGCCCGATTGCTGTTCAATCAGCAGATGCGCGAGCGCCTGCGCTGTCTTGCCGAGACCCATGTCGTCGGCCAGGATGCCGGCCAGGTGGTGTTCGCGCAGGTATTGCAGCCAGCCGACGCCGTGCAATTGGTAGGGCCGCAAGGTGACGCCGAGTCCGGGCGGAGCGCTCACCGGTTGTGGCCCACCCTTGTCTTGCAGCCGCTGCGCGAGCTCGCGCAATCCGGTGTCTCCCCGCAATTGCCAGGTACCATGCGCACCGGCGCGCTGGCGCTGGGTATCGAGCAGGCTCAGGCGCAGTGCATCGAGGCGATGGGCATCCCACGATGACAGCCGCAGCGGGCCTTCCTTGCGGCGCGGGTCGGTCAGCAGATCCAGCATGCTGCCGACGATGGCCTTGAGCGGCGCAGCCAGCGCATCAATCCGTTTGCCGCCCGGCGCCCGCAACTGCACCAGCGACAGGTCGTCGATCAGGGCCATCTTCGCCGCATCAAGCCAGCGGGCGTCGCGCTGCAGCAGATGCGCCAGCAGCGGCGGCAGGTCCAGCATCTGGCCGTCAATCTCGATGCCAAGGCTCAACAGCCACGAACCTTCGCCCGCAGGCTGGCCCAGGGCCGATACGGAAGAAGCGCGGCCGCGCATGCGTGCCGCCACTTCCTTGCCCATGACCTCGCCGGTCTCGGGGCTCACGATCAGGTGCCAGGCATCGACCGGAACACTCTCGTGCGCGAAGCCGGGACGCACAACCACGATCCAGCCGCGTGCCTGCAAATCGGGCAGTTGATCGGCCCAGAAATCGCCAAAGAAATTTTCCTGCAGAAGCGTCCACCGGGGACCAGGGTCCTGAGCAGTCATCGCTGTCTGATCGCTGCGCCATTGCAAGGCATTGGCCGGCAGAGGGTGCAGGCCCAGCTCCCATACCAGATCCAGCGCATCGGCTTCGGCATCGAGGTTCCGCACCAGCACACGCTGGCCGTTGCTGTCTTCAGCAAATTGCGACGACGCCGGACGGCGGTTCAGCAGCGTGGCCGGCGCCGGCGTTTCCCAGCGCAGGCCATCGTCAGTGGCATAGGTCCAGTCTATCTGCGCCACGGTCACGCTGGCGCCGCGTGGACCGATCGGTCCGGAAGGTTTCATCCCCAGCAGGCCGTCGCCGCGGGTCAGGGTTTGTAACGTGATGCGGGGCCGGAAGCGGCCCTTGGGTGCAGTGGGGCCGCTCACGGTTACGCGGACTTCGGACCCTTGCGATGTGGCTTCGGCCTCGGTTTGTCGGCAGTGAGCGTGCGCCGGGCAAATTCAGTTCCTGGCTTGAGCGGCGCCGCGCTACCCGGCTTTTTTTCGAGAACCCGTCTGTCGCCCCCCGTTTTGCCGGAAGAAAAGGACGGTTTTTTTACCGCCGATTTGTCTGTTTCCGCCGCCTGTTCGCCCAGCACGCTGATACGCAGCTGGTGTCCGGCCACCCACACTTTTTTCAGATGTTCGAGCAGTTCCTTGGGCATGCCTTCCGGTAAATCAAGCGTGCTGTGGTCATCGAAGATTTCGATGCGGCCGATATGTTTGGCTTCAAGCCCAGCCTCGTTGGCAATGGCGCCGACGATGTTGGCGGGCTTGACGCCATGTTCATGGCCAACCTCGATTCGGAAGGTCTGCACGCCGACATCGGCCTTGCGGTCGCTGCGCGGTTTTTTCGCTGGCGCAGGACGTTCGGCATGATGCTCGACTTTATCGGCATGCACGGGCGCTTCCATGCCGGTGCTGGCCGCGGGAGGAGAGGTTTTCCTGGCCGCCGGTTTTTCGCTTGCCGATGGCTGGTCGCCATCGCGCCTGATCTTCAGCTGTTGCCCTGCCACCCATACGGTCTTCAACTGGTCAAGTAGCGCGCCGGGCAAGTCTTCCGGCAAGTCAAGCACGCTGTAGTCATCATAAATTTCGATGCGGCCGATATTCTTGGAGTCCAGTCCAGCCTCGTTGGCAATCGCGCCCACGATATTGCCGGGCTTGACGCCGTGCGCATGGCCTACTTCGATACGGAAGGTCTGCATCCCGGGATTGGCGGCGCGAACCACACGTTCCTTTTTTGGAAATGCGGGTCGCTCGGCATGATCGCCACGCTCCGGGCGATCGAATTTCGCCGCACGGGCAGGTCTTGCATCGGACCAGGATGGTTCGCCTTGCGGCTCACGCTTGTTTTTGTCCAGCAGCAGCGGCACTTCCCCGCGCGCCATTTTCGCAAGTGCGGCGGCGATCTCCAGCGCGGGCACATTTTGCTCGCGCTCATACTCTTCAATCAAGGTGGCAAAAGTCTCCAGTCCGCCCAGGGCCAGCGTTTCGGTGATCTGCTCCTTGAATCGGGCAATACGCACATCGTTGACCACCTGGACGGTAGGCAATTCCAGCGGCGAGATCGGCTGGCGTGTCGCCCGCTCGATTGCCTTGAGCAGGTTTTTTTCACGTGGCGTGATGAACAGGATTGCCTCGCCGCTGCGGCCGGCGCGGCCGGTACGGCCGATGCGGTGTGTATAACTTTCCGGATCGTGCGGCACATCGTAATTGATCACATGGCTGATGCGTTCGACGTCCAGGCCGCGCGCTGCCACGTCGGTGGCGACAAGGATGTCGATCTTGCCGTCTTTCAGTTGCTGGATGGTGCGTTCACGCTGCTGCTGCACGATGTCGCCGTTGATGGCCGCCGCGGAAAAGCCGCGTGCCTGCAATTTTCCGGCCAATTCTTCGGTGCCCAGTTTGGTGCGCGAAAAGATGATCATGCCGTCGAAGGTTTCCGCTTCCAGGATACGTGTCAACGCATCGAGCTTGTGCATGCCGCTGACCAGCCAATAACGCTGGCGGATATTATCGGCCGTGCCGGTCTTGGCGGCGACGGTGACTTCAGCCGGGTCGCGCAAATAGGTCTGTGCGATCCGTTTGATTGCGGAAGGCATGGTTGCCGAGAATAATGCCGTCTGGCGGGTCGCCGGTGTTTTTTGCAGGATGGTTTCGACGTCGTCGATAAAGCCCATGCGCAGCATTTCGTCGGCTTCATCCAGCACCAGCGTTTTTACTCTGGACAGGTCAAGCGAACCTTTTTCCAGATGATCAATCACGCGGCCGGGCGTGCCGACAACCACATGCACACCACGGCGCAATGCGCTCAGTTGTCCGCCGTAACTCTGTCCGCCGTAAATCGGCAATACATGAAAACCCGGAATGTGGGTCGCATAACGCTGGAATGCTTCGGCCACCTGAATCGCCAGTTCGCGCGTCGGCGCCAGTACCAGCGCTTGCGGTGAAGTCTGTTTGAGGTCGATGCGGGAAAGGATGGGCAGCGCAAAAGCGGCGGTTTTACCGGTGCCGGTTTGCGCCTGGCCAAGCACGTCGCGATTGGCCAGCAGCAGCGGAATCGTCGCGGCCTGGATCGGCGACGGCGATTCATAACCAACTTCCTTCAGGACGCGCAACAGCGGTTCGCTCAGGTGTAAATCGGAAAATAATGGAATAGGTGTTTCAGGCATGACGTCGCTCACAAGTCGCTCGAATCGCATTATGCGAAACAATGTAGTGCGCAGTTTACTCTTTTGTTGGACAAATCAGGCAGGCAGATTGCCGGAGGCGGTCGTGGGGCGCTGCAAAACAGAACCTCGCCATCCCTGTTCGTGCACCATAAGGCATAATACTTTCCGGAAATACCGTTCAACACCAATACGCCGCGCGGCAAGTGAGGATGCCGCTGCCGTGGCAGGATTTCATGATGACAGCAAAAAGCAATCGTCCTTCCCTATGAAAATTCGTTCGTACCTGGTAATGATGGTGATTGCCATTCTTGTGCCGGTCATTGTATTTTCGGCAATCTCGCTCAATACCTTGCTGATGTCCGAGCGAACCGCAGCGTTGCGGGGGCTGCACGAGACGGCGCGTGCGACCGCGCTGATCGTCGACCGCGAGCTAGGCAGCGCGGAAGCGTCGCTGCGCGCGCTTGCAATGTCCCCCCATCTGACTTCTGGCGACATGCGCGGATTTTATGCGCTGGCGAAAGCAGCCGACTGGGGCACCGCGGCATCGACCCTCCTTTACGATCAGGATGGCCGGCAGCTTATCAATACCCTGCTTCCCGTTGGTGCGCCGTTACTGCCGCGCCAGGCGGAAGACCAGCAGCGTATAAGCCAGGTATTACAGGCGCGGCAGACAGTCGTATCCAGACTGATTGAAGACGCTGGCGCGCCACCTAAGCTGCTGACGACGGTCAATGTCCCGGTAACACTGCCGGACGGGCGCCAGTACGTTGTTGCCTCGGTGTTTTCTACCGAATATTTTCAAAACATCATCGCTCAGCGTCAGATTCCACCGGAATGGATAGTGGCGCTGATTGACGATGACGGGCGTTTTATCGCCCGCAGCCACAAGGCGGAGCAACTAACGGGAAAACCCGCTCGCCCCGAACTGTTGAACGCGGCCCGATTGTCGCGTGAAGGCGAGATCCGCCACAACACAGTCGAGGGAATCGAGTCCTATGATGTATTTACCCACCCGTCCATGTCGGCATGGACGGTTGCCGTGGCGGCGCCGGTCGAGCTGATTGAGTCGGCGGCGCGGCAAGCGGTTGTAGTCGCGGCGCTGGGCCTGATGGCGGCCGTGATTTGTGCGACTGGCGCCGCCATCCTCTTCGGGCGGCGGCTTGTTCGCTCGGTCAATCGCGCGGCACGATCCGCTGCGGCGCTTGGCCGCGGCGAGGCGCCGGCGCTGGCCAACTCTGGCGTGACGGAAGTCGATGAGCTTCACGTCGCGCTGAATCACGCCGGCACTGTCCTTCATCACTCCCTGGCGGAGCGGGCCAAGCTGCTCGCCAGTGAACAGGAGGCGCGCCGTCTCGCGGAACAGCAAAACAAGGCGAAGGATGAATTTCTTGCCATGTTGGGACATGAGCTGCGCAATCCGCTGAGCGCCATCGCCAGTGCCATTGCGGTAATGGAGGTGAATGGCGCAGGGCCGGAAAAATTGGGTCGTGCACGGACGATCATCGGACGTCAAAGCAAACATCTGGCGCGCATCGTCGATGACCTGCTTGACCTTTCCCGTCTGTCGACCGGAAAAATACTTCTCTCCATGGAATCGCTTGACCTTGCCGGTGTGGTGCAGTCCTGCGTGGATGTATTACGTACCGCGGAACGGACCGATTCCCTCATTACTGTGCATGTGCAATCCGTATGGATTAATGCCGACCGTACACGGCTGGAGCAAATCATCAACAACCTGTTGAACAATGCACTGAAGTACACGCCGGCAGGAGGACTGATCGAAGTGCAGGTGACTGCAGACAGTAATGAGGCGGTGCTCCAGGTGCGTGACTCTGGTGTTGGCATTGCGCCTGAACTGTTGCCGCAGCTATTCAATATGTTTGTTCAGGGCGCGGTGTCGATTGACCGTGCGCAAGGTGGATTGGGCATTGGCCTTGCCCTCGTGCGGCAACTCACGACGCTGCACGGCGGGACGGTTAGTGCGGAAAGCGCCGGGATTGGCAAAGGCAGCACTTTTACGGTTCGCTTTCCACGCGTGGCCGGCGTGCAAGGGTGTGACCCAAAAGCCGGCTTCGATCCCGCCACCGTGGATCAGCAACGAACTGTATTGCTGATCGAAGATAACGACGATGCACGGCAGATGACAGCTGTCATGCTGACCTTGCATGCATGCCAGGTACTGGAAGCATCGAATGGCATCGACGGTATTCGCCTTGCCACTGAACATAAGCCCGATGTCGCGATAGTCGACATCGGGCTGTCCGGTATCGACGGTTACGAAATCGCACGTCGCCTTCGCGCCGACCCCGCGACGAAGGAAATCGGATTGATTGCCTTGACGGGATATGGTCAGCAGTCAGACCGGAAATTCGCGCTGAACGCCGGCTTCGATGAGCATCTGGTGAAACCTGTCGACCTGGAACGCTTGATCAAGGCAATGCGGGCCGTGGCAGTGCCGGCGGACGCCAATCGGCAAAACGTGTAGGAAAGCGCGACGCAAGACAAAAAATGTTGTTTTGCGGCAACATTCATGCCCTCATTCTTTCTATAACGATTTCAGTTTGTCCTACGTCGATATACTACAAAATCCTATACATCGTCCGCAGCTTCGCGGGTAGTATCAAAAAATCATGCTTTAACCAGATTGTCCACTCGAGCGAAAACTTTACAAAGGGGATTGTATGACTGCGACTGTTACCGACTGGGGCGATGCCATGGTGGCATCCGGCGCTGCTGCGATGGCGATGTTCTTCGCGGCTATTCCACGGGTCCTGGGATTCATCATTATTCTCGTTGTCGGATGGTTCATCGCGACACTGATCGCCAAGGCAATTCAGGCACTTCTCAGGGCGGTCAATTTCAATGGCCTGGCCGATCGTGCGGGCTTGACCGATTTTGTCAAACGAATGGGCGTCAAAACCGATGCGTCTGAATTCCTGGCCAATATAGCCAAATGGTTCATCAGGCTGATCGTGATGGTAGTCGCCTTCGATGCGCTCGGACTGCCAGCAGTTTCTTCGATACTGAGCCAGTTCCTGCTGTGGATCCCCAATCTGGTGGTCGCGCTGGTGGTGCTTGTGCTCGGTGGACTGGCAGCTAAAGCGGTCGATGGACTGGTGCGCGGCGCAACAGCGGAAGCCGGCTTCACCAACCCCAACATGATCGCCCGGATTGCCACCACCGCAGTGTGGATTTTTACGATCGTGATTGCAGTGAACCAGATAGGAATCGCGGTTGCCTTGGTAAATACATTGTTCATGGGTTTTATCGGCGCCCTGGCACTGGCGTTGGGACTGGCGTTCGGCATCGGCGGCCGGGAGACAGCCGCAAAAATTGTCAACCGCTGGTATGACGAGAGCGCTGGAACCGCGCGCAAGATCGAGACCGCGGCTGATGCCGCCAGCCGCAATATGAACGAACGTTAAATAGTCGATAGCTGCTTCTGACGTCCCGTAGCCTGCGGGTTCACCACCGGCAGGCTACACAATTCCCGCAAATGCTCCACCATGCAATTACATGAACACGAGCATTTGGGGCAGGTGAAGGAGGAAATGTGAATAAACATCCTCGAGTTTTTAAGAAATACCCTGCAATAACGTGGATAAAAAACCAGTGCTGATCTTCGCCCTGTTTGTCCTCGCGCTAATCCCCTTCTATCTCGATGATTTGCCGCCCTAGTGTGACAGGCCAAGTCGGCATCCTCGCCTGTTCCCGCACAGAAATGGTGCGTCGCATTATGATCGATCAGTGTTGCATTTTCCAATGCCAATAATATCGGAACATCATGCGAAGCTGATCAATTTATCGTCTAATTCATAGGAAATATATCCCTGAATTAGGATGGCGCCGATGTTTTAATAGTGCACTCCGCGAAAAAATAACCACCCTCATTTTCCAAGCGTCAGAGCAGACTTTGCTGCGATGCAGTATATTGGGCTCAGTGCCTGACAACCGCATGACACACCTGACGCGAATACGCGCAGGTTTCCACCATTAAGCGGCAAGGACATCTGAACGTGAGCTTTCTAAATCTGGATTTAAATTTGCTGCGGATGTTTGACGCAGTGATGTCCGAGCAAAATCTGACCCGTGCGGCAGACCGTCTTGCAACCACGCAGCCGGCGGTCTCCAATGCCATGAAACGCCTGCGTGAAACCCTGAATGATGAGTTGTTCACACGCAGTGCGCACGGCATGAAGCCGACCCCGCGCGCCGAAGAATTGTGGCCTGCGGTCCGCGCGGCGCTCGCCGGGCTTGAAGCTGCCATCACGCCGGATACGTTTACCCTTTCCGAAACCCAGTCGACATTCCGGCTTGCCATGGCTGACTCTACGGCCTCTTTTTTGCTTCCTTACCTCATGCGTGCCATCAAACACGAGGCGCCGGGCGTGAACGTTCGCATGCTGGCACTGACGACGCGTGATCCGCGGCCGCTGTTACTGCAAAATGACGTCGATATCGCGATCGGATCTTTTCCGGGCGTGGTCGCGCAATTGAGCGACGGCCAGGGTGAAGAGCCGTCCATTCACCACGAGAGGCTGTATAGCGGCGAATATGTATGCATCATGCGCAAGGATCATGAGCTGGCAAAGGGCACGTTAACACTCGACGGGTATTGCGATGCGCATCATGCGCTGGTGAGCTTTTCCGGCAGGGCGCGCGGGCCGGCTGATGAAGTGCTGGCGGGCATGGGGCGCGCGCGCCGGATTGCGCTGACGGTTAATCAATTCTTTACGGTGGGGCGTGTGGTGGCCAGGTCTGATCTGATCTCGATTGTGCCGCGACATCTTGTTTCCTCGATGGGCATGGAGGACGTACTGATTTCAAAGGCGTTGCCGTTCGAACTTCCTGCGGTCCATGTCGACATGCTGTGGCACGAGAGAGATACACGCAATCCCGCTCACCAGTGGCTGCGCGCCACGCTGAGCTCAGCATCTACTGTGGATGCCGGTTACGGCGGCGAGTAGTTTGTCCTGCGCGCCGCGCGGATATTCATAGCCGTATCGGTGATCATCGATGCGGCGCTCAAGCCCCCAGATGTTCACTCAGGATTTTTACCGCTTCCACCAGTTTTTGGCGAGCCAGCAGATTGGCGCGCGGATCGAAGCGTGTTGTCGGTCCGGAGACGGTCAATGCCCCCATCAATTGGCCGCCAGCCGCGAACACCGGCGCCGACATCGATGATGTTTCATCCGGACCGACGTTGGACGAGCAAGTGATTTGTGCATCACAAAGCTGGTTGAGCGAGCCCGTGTCGGCATCGGAATAGAGTTTGAATATCTGTCCGGTCGCGGAATCGTCGATCGGCAGGCGGCTTCCCGGCTGCACACTCACGCGCAGCGAATAGGGCGAGTCGACCCGATACAGGCAGTGCCGCTTGCCGCCATCGCGGATGTAGAACGACGCGCTTTCGCTGGTCGATTCCGACAGCATCGCCAGCACCGGCATCACGTGCTCGGCCAGGTTCAACGATCGTTCATAGGTGCGGCCCAGGCGTGATGCGCCGGGGCCGAGCCGGTATTTGGCTTCCCCGGTCCTGACGATATAGCCATGCCGCTCGAACGACAGCATGTAGCGGCAGATCACGCTCTTGAACAATCCGGTTTTTTCTTCCAGTTCGGTCAAGGTCTGGCTACCGCCGCTCTCCGCAAATGCATCAAGAATGCTCAATGCCCGATCGACGGCAGCAACGGAACGGTCTAAGGGTGCTTTCGGCATAGGAGGATCCACTCAAAATTCTGGCGCGAGTATATCACTCGACATTTGGACCGGTGTGATGCTCAGGCTCGCATAAAAATCGATTGACGGCCAAATCATAACAACATTATGATTTGGTGCGCCTGCCTTGTTGCACAGGTGCTTGACGGCGAACCTGGCCGCACATCGTTGTCATGAACGGGAGTGCCTGATGAAAACAAGAACAACGCCGGTAACCGATGCAAGCGCGTGGACGGCGGCTGAGACGATGGCGGATGATTCCTGGATTTTCCGCTTCAGCAAGGACGCGATCGATGAACTCGATGCCGCGCTGGATCATGTCAAACATCTACCCATTACCGATATCCGCAAGGACGACTTTCCGTTGCACCGGGTTGCCGAGGACTTGAAAAAAGTGGCGCACCAGGTCGAGGAGGGCATCGGCATGGCGGTACTGCGCGGCTTGCCGGTGCTGCAGTATTCGAAGGACGATGCGTCGCGGATTTACTGGGGCATCGGTCAGCACCTGGGCCGGCCGGTGACGCAAAATGCGCGTGAACACCTGCTCGGCCACGTCAGGGACGAAGGTGTCTCTTACGGACACAAGACACGGGGTTACAACACCTCGGCCAAACTCAATTTCCATACCGATAATTGCGATGTCGTCGGCCTGTTGTGCCTGCGTGTATCGAGAACCGGCGGCATGAGCCGGATCGCCAGTTCGAACTCGATTTTCAACGAGATACTGCGGCGCCAGCCCGCACTGCTCGAACCCTTGTTCGAAGGGTTTTATTACGACCTCAAGGGCGAGCATTTGCCAGGCAGATCGCCGCTCACCGACCACCGGATTCCGGTATTCAGCGATTACCAGGACAAGTTGAGTTGCCGCTACCTGCGTAATGCCATCATGCCCGCGTTCGAGAAAGCAGGCACGCCACCGACCGCGCAGCAGTTGGCCGCAATGGATTTATTTGATGAATTGGCCGGCAGCCCTGAACTCTGTTTCGAGATGGAGATGGAGCCGGGCGACATGCAATTGCTGAACAACCACGTCACCGTGCATTCCAGGACCGCGTTCGAGGATTTCGAGGACGAAGACCGCAAGCGCCATTTGCTGCGACTCTGGCTGCGCACCGATCATCGTCCGCTGGCGCCGGAATTTGCCGAGCGTTTCGGTCCCGGGACGGCAAGAATGGGCGTGCCGACGCCAGAGTCGGTCGGCATTGCCTTGCGGCGCGATAACCTGTCGGCCGATACAGCCCTTTCCCACTAGCCCAATGACCTCGACCAACCCGGCTGACCAGAGCGCGCTTCGGGCCGCATGCAAATCTCTTGCCGACTGCGGCGCGGCGACGGTGGTTGATGCGTGCGCCGACGCCACGATGCTGGATGCCGACTGGATTGTGCTGCTGCCGCAGCGCACCGTCGCCGGACCGGTTCTGACAGTTGATTGTGTGGCCGGCGACAATCTGTCGATTCACGCCGCCATCGCCGAGTTGGCCCCGGGCGAGATCCTGGTGGTGGCGGGCGGCGCCGATTCGACCATTGCGCTGCTGGGCGACATGATCGGCACCCAGTTGAAGGCCAGGGGTGCCGCCGGCGTGCTGGTCGACGGTCCGGTGCGGGATATCGAGGCCTTGCGTGCGCTCGACCTGCCGGTGTGGGCAAGACGGATACGGCCCGCCGGTCCGGTAAAAAAAACCTTCGGTGCGGTCGGTGGCGATATCTTGGTTGCCGGCGTGTATGTCCGGCGCGGCGACTGGATGGTAATGGATGCCGATGGCGCCGTCGTCTTGCCGGCTACGGCAGTTCCCGGGGCGCTGGAAAGCGCCCGCAAGCGGCAAGATGGCGAGACTGAAAAGAGAAAACGGTATGCCGCGGGAGAAATATCGGTCGATGTGCTTAACCTGAAGGCGCTGCTGGCAGCCCAGGGCCATCTCCCCGGAAAGCCAGGGTAAGCCCGGATGACGCGGCCGACTGCCCTCGTCACCGGCGCCGCATCGGGCATCGGCGCAGCCGCGGTCACGCGGCTGATCGCCGATGGTTATCGGGTCGTCGCCTTTGACATCCAGGAGGAACGGCTGGCGCAACTGTGCGAGCGTATCGGCGACGATACCCTTTTGATTGCGGTGGCAGGCGATATCCGTTCTGCCGCCGATCTGCAGTTATTGAAGGCACGGGTGTGCCAGTGGAGCAAAACGCTTGATGTGCTGATCTGCAGCGCAGGCATGTTGCGCGTCGGGCCGCTTGCCGATACCGAAGAAAGCGATTGGGATCTGCTGTTCGATGTCAACGTCAAGGGCGCCTATCTGACGCTGCGTGCGTTTGGTCCGCTGCTGATGCGCAGCGGCGACTGCACCCGGCGGGCATCTGTGATCGTGCTGACCTCGGCTGCGGCAGCGCGGCCGAAGATCGGTGGCGGCGCTTATGCGGCGACCAAGGCCGCGCTCACGCAGATTGTCAGGGTCTGGTCAGTCGAGCTGGCGCCGCATGGCGTCAATGTGAATGCGCTGGCGCCGGGAACCGTCAATACCCCGATGTCCGCCACCTTATCCAGCGGAGCGGGCACATTCAAGCTGTCCGGCGCGGCCCCGATCGGGCGCATGGCGGAGCCGGAAGATATCGCCGATGCGATATCGCTTCTGTACGACGAGCGTGCGCGTTTCATCACCGGCGCGGTGCTCGCAGTCGATGGCGGTCTGACCGCTGCCTACATTCCTTCCATTCTCAAGCCTCGATAACAAGGAAAATAAAAGATGAGCACACATCATTCCGGCAGCGTCCACCGTGCAAGACCGCGGCCATGAAGCTGGCGACCCTGAGAACACCGGCCGGGCTGCGCCCCGCAGTCATGGATGGCAATGTATGGCGACTCATCGATGCGCCCGATCTGCGCTCGGTGCTGGGCAAAAGCCGTGACGACCTGATCCTGACCGAGGCCGCCGCGGTTCCGCTCGCAGAAGCGCGCTATGCGGCGCCAGTGCCAAATCCAGGCAAGATTATCTGCGTCGGCATGAATTTTCATTCGCATGCCGCGGAGCTTGGCATGCCGATTCCAAAGCACCCCAATCTGTGGTCAAAGTTTACCGAATCCATGATTGGTCCCGACGATGCGATACAGCTGCCGCCGGAAAGCGACTGTTGTGATTATGAAGTCGAGCTGACGATCGTGATCGGACGGGCCACGCGCAGGATCAGCGAAGCCGACGCGGAAAGCGCGATCGCCGGGTTTTGCGTCGGCAATGACAGCAGCGTGCGCGACTGGCAGCAGCGCACCCGCGAGGTCACGCAAGGCAAAGCCTGGGAAGGCATGACACCCACCGGACCCTATGTGACCAGCGCCGATGAAGTCAACGGCGCGCGCGGACTGCGCATGCTTACGCAAGTCAACGGACTGACGTGTCAGGACAGTTCGACCTCGGACATGATTTTCAGTCCGGCGTGGCTGGTCGCGTACATCAGCACCTTCGTTACCCTGCAGCCGGGCGACCTGATTCTGACAGGCACACCATCAGGCGTCGGCTTCACGAAAAAACCGCCGGTGTACCTGAAGCATGGGGACCTGGTGCGATGTGAAATCGAAGGGTTGGGCGCAATAGAAAACCGCTGTTCATAAAAAGGAGACGTCATGAATGCATCCCGCTGGAGTTTTTCTGCAAAAACGCTGCTTGCCACACTAACGCTGGGCTGCCTGTCGCTGAACGTACATGCACAGACGCAGTATCCAAGCAAACCGGTGCGGATGATCGTGCCATTCTCTGCCGGCGCGGCAACCGATTCGATCGCGCGGGTGGTCGGGTTACGGCTGTCGGAGCGGATGGGGCAACCGGTGATCGTCGAGAACAAGACCGGCGCCGGCGGCCTGATCGGCATGCAGGCAATTGCAAAGAGCCCGCCTGACGGTTATGTGCTTGGGATCGTGATTTCCACACTGTCGACGGCAGAGCCTAATGTGAAAAAGCATGGCTTCGACTTGTCAAAAGACCTGACCGGTGTGTCGCTGCTGGTTCAGATGCCGGTTGTTGTGGTGTCGCATCCTGGCGCCGGCATCAATTCCTTCCAGGATTTGCTCGCCAAATCGAAGGCCCGCAAAGACGGCTTCGGTTATTCGACATCCGGCGTGGGAAGCATGACCCATCTGGTCGGTGAACTGATCAACCATAAAACCGGTGCGCACCTGCTGCATGTGCCTTACCGGGGCGGCGCGCCGGCCCTGCAGGCGTCACTTGCCGGCGAGGTGCCGCTGCAACTGGCGATGCCCACTACCGTCAGTCCGCATGTCAGCGCCGGCAAGCTGAAGGGTCTCGCGGTCAGTTCGCCGGTGCGTTCCGATATCCTGCCGGACGTGCCGACTTTCGCCGAAATGGGAATGAAAGAACTCGAAACCACCGAATGGTATGGCCTGGTCGCACCGGCTGGTACGCCGCCAGAAATCATCAGCAGGATTGCAGGGCACGTGACGGCCATCATGAAAGAGCCGGAGGTACGCAGCCGGCTGAAGGGCATGATCATTGTCGGCGGCACGCCGGAAGCCTTCAACAGCTTCATCGTTGAGGAGCGTGAAAAATGGAGTGCGCTGATCAAGGCCGCGAACCTGAAGATAGACGAGTGAAGATTCTTATTCTCGACGATTTTCAGCAGGGCATTCCCAGCCTTCCGAGTTTTGGCAGGCTGGCCGGTCATGAGGTCACCGTGCTGGATCGGCCGCTGGAGCAGGTGTCCGATGCGGCCGCGATCCTGGCCCACGCCGAGGGACTGATACCGATGCGCGAGCGCTCCCGCATCGATGAAACGCTGCTGGCGCGCATGCCGGCCCTGCGCTGCATCTCGCAGACCGGCAAGGCCGGCAAGCATATTGACCTGCAAGCGTGCAGCAGGCGCGGCATCCTGGTAGCGGAAGGGGCGGGCACGTCGTATGCGACGGCTGAACTGGCGTTCCTGCTGATGATGAGCGCGTTACGCAACCTGGTGCAGGAAATCGACGGCATGAAGGCGGGGCGCTTCGGCATCAGCCTTGGACGCACGCTCAAGGGCCGCACGCTGGGCATCATCGGTTACGGCAATGTGGGCCGGCAGTTGGCAAAATTCGCCTCTGCCTTCGGCATGACCGTCATGGTTTACGGCAGCGAAGCGGCGGTCGGCCGGGCGGACGCCGATGGTTATCGCGGCGTGCCGGACCGTGAACTGTTCTTCGCAAGCTGCGACGCAATTTCCGTGCATCTGCGATTGACGCCCGAGACAAGGGCTTATGTCAGGGAAGCGGATCTGCTTCGGATGAAGCCGGGATCGGTGCTGATCAACACTGCAAGAGTGGAAGTGGTGGACCCGGCCGGCCTGCTCAACGCACTTCGCCAGGGGCGGCCGGCGCAGGCTGCGGTCGATGTCTATGCTCAGGAACCGCCGACGGCTGCAAGCGACCCGCTGATCGCGATGAAAAATGTGATTGCGACGCCGCATATCGGATTTCTGGATGTCGACAGCTTCGATCTGATGGTGGGGGCGGCAATCGATAATCTGCTGGCAGTCGCCGCGGGTGATGTGGGTGCGGTGCTCAATCGGCCGTGAGTGGCAACAGCGGGCGTTTCGCCGGCTATAGCAGTCGCCATATACAGCGATGTGCTTCCTTATTCATTCAAGAAGATATCCGCCATCAATCACCGAGCCGCCGGTTGACGGTGGCGGCGGTGGCGAGGGCGACGTCGAGGGCGAGGGCGAGGGTGGTTGGGGTGGCGCTGCTATGGACACGCTTTCCTTCGCCAGGTAAATAGATAGCAACTTGTCTCTGTTGATATTCGTGCCCACGATACCGATGCTGAAATTCCCTGCCTGGCCGGGACTCTCGCTCACAGTCATTAGTCCCGTAGCTGTATCGTTGCCGAAATCACAGCGTGGCCCGGTGAACGTAATCGATATCTGATACGGATTTTTATACGGAGAATACTGCACAGCCGTACCTGCAAGTGTCCCCGAATAATAACCTTCCGCAGGATTCGGTACGGCAGTCTGAGGCAAATTTGCACTGGAAGGACTGGTTCCAGTCGGAGGCACATTCTGAGCCAATGCCAGCGGAACACTCAACAGTACAGGCGCAATGGAAACGCACGGATCATAAATGTCAAAGCAAGCCTGCGTAATACTGGATGAACGGCGACCGCTCATTCATCGCATTGCGGGCGCGGCGCATCGATCATGGTCTTTAACCAATCAAGTTGCAGCAACTTGTTCCTCTCCGCATTCTGGATCACCTTGGTCAGATCCGGATGAAGAGGGCAGCTATCTGGGCATCTTGCTGGCGTCCATGAAAAGAACGTTCCATCGATGACTATCGTTTGTCGAGTTTCTTTACAGCATACTTATGCGGCATCCTTCGCATTTTGGTAACCCGTTGATCCGATAAAGTATTTTTAAGTGGTATGTATCGTGCTTGTCTACATTAGGTTACAAAAGTGACCTGACTTATCCTCGCTTAAAAAATACAACAATTCAACACTCCAAATAGGGACTCCAGATGACACGCTTACTTCATGCTATTCGCACAAGAACCAATGGAGCGGTCAAAATGACTGCAATAGTGCGTCTTGTTGCCACCCTCCTGCTGGCCGCAAGCGGGGCGACAGCCCAAGCCAGCCTGATCGGCGATTCAATCACCGGCGAGCTGGTAGAGACAAGCATCGCTCCAAATGCGGCAGTCACCACCCCGTTCAGCTCACCGGCGGCGGTGGGTGCGGGTACCGAGTTTTCAGGCGTCTGGAATTATCCGAACTTCGGTCATGTGTGGAATATTGAGGTCGACGTGGGCGCCGCTTCGATTGTTGTTACCACACATAATTCGGGCATAAACCAGTCTGGAATACGTACCGACTTTGGAACGATGTTTCGCATTGACCTGGGAGACCTTGACATGGGCAGCGACATCATCGGCGTGACACAGAGCGGCGGTCCACTCGACGCCATGAGATTCATCAACTTCACCGCCCATGAGGTGTCGCTCGGTTTTAAGACAATCGTGCAAGACGGCCGCTATGAATTTGACTTGCTGATCGCGGATGCCGCCGCCGTCCCCGAGCCTGGTTCAATTGTCCTGTTCGGTCTTGCCTTTGCCGGTCTCGCGGCAGTGCGCCGCCGCGCCATCACTGCGTCGCGCTAATGCCCAGGCGCGCCATCACTTTCGGCGCGCCCAGGTAGGTCAGCCCACTTGCGTGGGCGCGTTGGGAAACTGGGTGGACGAATAAAAAGCCACCTTGCTGAACTGACCCCAATAAGTTGATGTCCAACTTATTGGGGTCAGTTCATTGCGGTGGCTATTTTATTGACTGGTGGAGGCGGCGGGAATCTCCCGGTCTTCGCGCTTGCAAGCGCGAATCCGCTCCGGCAGCGGCACGCATGCGTGCCGCAACCCTGCCGTCGCCCC
>JAZKDW010000027.1:0-17969 GCA_040387375.1 Pseudomonadota bacterium | reverse complement strand
AAAAAACGCGAGGAAGCGTTCCAGGAAGAGTAACAGGCGCGCGGAATGTGATGAAACGGCCCTTGAATGATTTTCAAGGGCTTTTTTTTATGGAGCTATGGGGCTTGGCTCGGCTTTATCCCCGTGCGAGCGGGTTATGGATTCCCGCTTTCGCGGGAATGACGGTGGTAAGAGTGGAGGTCGTTCCAATTACTACCGTCATTCCCGCGAAAGCGGGAATCCAGACTGAGCTTGCATCACGATGTCTTCATGCCGATGACGGCACGCTGTGAACATGACATTAGCCACTGTGCATGAGAGGTAAAAGTGGCGAACAAGCATTAAAGCTGTGCTACGATACTTCACCGTACAAGTTTTTAGATAGTCTTCCTATTTTGGATTCTTCTCCCAAAAATCACTTCCCTGAAATTGACTTCCACGCACTCGGTGAGCGCTTGCGCGCGTATCGAATCGGCGCGTCAATGACAGCGGAGCAAATCGCGGAAGGACTGGACATTTCCCGCGCTGCGGTCTATCGGATGGAGAAGGGCGAGATCGTCAAGATAGAAACGATACAGCGGCTTGCGAATCTGCTCGACGTATCGCTGGCGTCGATGCTGGGGGTGGAAGTTGAATATTATCCGACCGCGCTCGGCTATTTCGAGCGGATGCGGCAGCTGGAGCAGAACTCGGTGCGCATTCTTGCGCATTTCGAGCCAGTTTCCTTTCTGCTGACCTCGGATGATTACGCCAGTCATTTGAGGCAGATGCTGATTGAGGCTGTTCCGGGAAATACCGGCGCCTCGCAAAACAATCTGTCGATCGACCAGGCGATTGCCATTCTGTCGGAACGCAAAGTCAGTTTCGACCGGCTGCGCCAGCCTATCGTGAGCCTGATCGGCATGCGTGAAATCGAGCGTTTCATCCATCTCGGGTTGGTCGGTCGTCTCGACTTGCCAGCCGACGTCAAGGTGGAAAGAATCCGGGCCGCGCGCAAAGAGGTGGAGCGCATTGCGACCATCATGGAGAATGAACCGATGGGCATCCAGATCGGCATCGTCGACGATAATATGCCGAGCGTGACGTTCCAGATTTTTCAGGGCGTGGAGCGGACGCATGTGTCAGTCAGCCCTTTCCGCTTGGGCGAGCTGCCGAACATACGCACGGGTATCGCAACCGTCACATCGTCTCCTGACGCCGTCAATTTATATCAACGAATGGTTGAGCAATTATGGCAGGACGCTTATAAAGGTGCTGTCGGCGCAAAGGCCTTGCGCAAAATGCTTGATCGTACAAAGCTTTTTGATTAATCCTGGCAAAAAATATATGACGAACCTGACCGAAGCATTACTGCAATTTCAGAATTCCCAGCCTGGTACCGACGCGTACAAGGAATTGAAAGCTGCCTGCCTCAATCTCATCAAGGGTGATCCGCATAACGCGGCTGCCTATTATCTGATCGCAGGCTTCGCCCGTTCCTATGTCATTCTGCATGAAGAAGAAGCGGTGACATTTGAAATGGCGAATGCAGCGAAAGCGCAGATGCTGGATTACCTGCGGCGCATCGAGAGCATATTGACAAGCCTGTCGGCCGATGCGCGCATGTCCTCGCTCAATTCGATTGTTCTGGATTATCTGCAGAGCGACAAGATTTTTTAGGCAGTTCATTCAGGCAGGTCGTTATTGTCAACCGAATCCTGCCTGGAACGCGTGTCGCCGGATCTGACCCCGGCTTTCAATCTTTGTAGCCTGGCGTAATCTTCCGGATCTTCCTTGGCCAAAAGCTTTTCCCGCCATTTGTAAAAAACCATGATGCCCAAGGTTGCGGCGACGCCGATTGCCAGCTTCCCCTTGTGTTCATTCAGCAGACTTTTGCTATCCACTACTGCGTCTTCGGCGTCCGCCGGCTGGTCGATGGCGGCGTCAGCCTTGGGCGGCGACGCATTGCCGGTGTAGTGGTTTTCCATAATCAACCTCGTGTTTTCTCAATAGGCGAAGAACAACCGCCACAAGTGCCAACAGAATAGGGTTAGTTACCGATCAATCCAACAGGTTCCTCGCAGCATCGTATCAGCAGCTAAAGTACGCACGCCTAAAAACATTGCATCCATGTCCCGCTGCGATTGCACGGTCGTCCATTTTGGTCAAGATAGGTATTGGCGGCGCCGCCGTGGAAACGATTGCCGTCGGTTCCCGCGCACCCGCCGCCATCGCAGCCAGTCAGTGGCAAAGGCCGTGGCGCCTCGATTGCCGGTGCCGGCGGCGCGGCGCGTTTCGCGGCAACGGAAGGCGGCAGGCGATTTTCAGCGGCAGGGGCTTGCTCATGCCTGGGCGCCACAGGTTCAACGCTTGCGGCGCATGCCTGCATCGACGAGAACAGGCAAGCCAGGAGCAACGCCCGCGCTGATTTTTCGCCCGGCATGGTGTGCTGATGTCCAGGAGTGGCTCGTTCCATATCCAAAAATCCTCAACTTGAAGAACCAAGATTACTTTCGACACTCTATTTCATCGAAGGTTTATCTTTTTTGTTGACGGAGTTTAAGGAAACGTGTGGAGGCAGGCATGTTTGGGCAGCAAAAACCAGCTCGACGCCAGAAGTCGGGATATGTCTCGGAGTTTGAGCAATTCATGGGGCACTTCCTGGAAGACCATCCGGACGTGCTCGACAACCAGCGCCGGGGCTGGAATATCTTTTGGGACCGCAAGGTCGATCTTGATGAATTGAAAAAGGCCGAAGAGGATAGCGTGCCGATGAAAGATTTTTTGCCCCAGTAAGCTTTGCCTGCGACCGCTATAATCCGTTTACCTTAAACCAACAAAGGAGAATAGTGTGACTTCACGCTCGATCGATATCCAGGCTACCGATGGCAAAAGTTTCAAAGGCTACTTGTCCCTGCCGCCGACCGGAACTGGTCCCGGGATCATCCTGTTTCAGGAAATATTCGGTGTCAACAAGCATATCCGGGCAGTTGCCGACCAGTATGCGCAAGACGGCTACGTGGTGCTGGCGCCCGACATGTTCTGGCGCACCGAGCCAGGTGTCGATATCGGTTACGGTGAGGCCGATATGAAAACGGCGATGGGACTGGCGCAAAAAATGGATTTTGACCAGGCTGTCAAGGACATGAGCAGTGCCGTCAACACATTACGCGCGCTTCCCGAATGCACGGGGAAGGTTGCCTCGCTCGGTTATTGCATGGGCGGTTTCTTGTCTTACCTGTGCGCGGCGAATGGCGATGTCGATGCCGCAGTGTCATATTATCCCGGCCGTATCGGCAACCGCCTCGAACTGGCTGACAAGATCACAGCGCCTATCCTGATTCACTTCGCTGGCAAAGATCATTACATTCCAAAAGAAACCGTCGATGCCGTCAAGGCTGCTTTCGCGAATCGCAAGAATGCGGTCATCCAGGTGTATCAGGATGCAGATCATGGCTTCAATTGCTGGGAGCGGGCAGTTTATGATCAAAAAACATCCGCCCTTGCGCACGGCCTGACCTTGTCGTTCCTCGCTACCGCGCTGTAAAAAAACGCGGTTACAGTACGCCAGAATGCATGTATGTCGGATCCGGCCCGATATAGGCAGTCACCCTGTGGTCCAGCAAGCCCGGGGCGATTTGATTCAGGTCGAATGAAGACACGGTAGGCGCGACAAAAAAGCTCCACGTGAAGCTTTTTGATCCGACGATGAATGTGACGATATCGCGTTGCTTCACGTTCACGTATTTGGTGTCAGGATGGATGGCGATCGTGTAACTGGCGCTTGATGGCGGCGCCGGATCGCCCAGCAGTTCAGTGGGGACGCCAATGGCGCATGCCGGCAACGCGGCAGACAACAATGCGGTGACAAAAATCGTTGCAGGTAATGTCAGTTTCATGGCGCGCTCCGGTGTGCAGGGAAAAGCGGCAGTGCCGCATCCCTGTCCGAGAGGACTGGATTGTGTTCGTTCCTGCGTCATCGTGCATTTTTGCGCGTAATCAAATAGCAGTATTGACAGTGCCGCAGGGTTGGTTATAGTGGACAAGCAGCTAGCGGCCCCGGATTGCAGGGCAATTCACATTTTTAACGATGGAGCAAAATCATGAGTAAAAGTCAGGACAGCAAGAAGGCTGTCAAAAAAGAGCCGGCCAAGACCATGAAAGAAAAAAAGGCCGATAAAAAAGTAAAAAAAGAAGAAAAGAAACGCCAGTGACATCATTAAAACAGGAAAGCCTGCTTTCCTGTTTGCCCCTCCCGCCGGATATCCCTTTCCGCATCTCCTGATTCACTTTTCATCCCTGTCTGAACAATTGTTTCATTTAAGTGCGGTATCGCACAGTCATTTGGCACGTCTGAAAATATCATTCGTTTACCGGTAATCCCTTGAATGAGTTCTCCCTGATCCAATACCTTGTTTAAGGCAATTGGAACTTCTCCCGCCGCCGGAAGGTGAGCGGGGTTTTTTTGAAGATTGCGATACCTCGATGAATACCTTTCTTGCCGCATTCGCTCTGCTTCTGGTAGTCAGCCCGCTCGCACAGGCGAAGACGGTGTCTGCGCCAATCAAGGACCGCTCCAACATGGAAATTGAAGCGAGCCGCCGTGCTGCCGGACATACACAGGCGCGCCGGCCTGCCGCGCGCTGCAACGATGGCAAGATAAGCTTTGATCGCAACATGTGCGCCGGGCACGGTGGCATCTTGCGCTGGGTCCGCCGCTAGTTTTAAGGCTTGTTTGATGTTTTTTACTGGAAGGATGAACATGCGCCAACTGGAACGCGATATCTTCGGCATCTTCACACCGCATGGAGAACCCGGACCTCATCTGATGGGGGCCAATACGCTCACGGGCAACAATGTCTTCGACCACAAAAACGAAGAAGTGGGTGACATCAAGGAACTCATGCTCGACCTGGCCGATGGCAAGGTGGCTTATGCCGTATTGTCATTCGGCGGCGCTCGCGGCGGCAGCGAAAAGCTGTTCACGGTGCCATGGAGCGCGCTCAGTCTTGATACGGAAAACCGTCGCTTTGTCCTCAAGGTCGACAAGGACGAGCTTCCCAAGGCGCCCGGATTCGACAACGATGACTGGCCCGACATGACGAATTCAAAATGGATGACCGATCTGCACGCTTACTACGGCACAGACGCGCATTCACTGCGCTAGCAAGTCTTAAGTACCCACCCGGATAAATTGTGAGCGTCTGCGGCCCTGACCGGCGCGCTGCGGCGTTGCCCGGCCCTTGCAGTGCTAGCACTGCGGCGGCCCGGGCGCCTTGCATCGCATCCGGCCAGGACCACATCCATCTCCCAATTTACCGGGTGGGTACTTAAAACGGCACCTTCTCCGGCAATATCAGCTGGACTTCCAGCCCGCCTTCCGCATGGTTGGCGAGCATGATGCTGCCCCCGTGTTGTTCCGCGATATTGCGGGCAATCGTCAGGCCGAGGCCGGTGCCGCCAGTGGTGCGCGAGCGTGATGTGTCAATCCGGTAAAACGGTTCAAACACTTTCTGCAATTGATCCGCCGCTATGCCAGCGCCGCCGTCACGAATCTGAATGTCCACGCGCGCGCCGGCATCATGCCGGGCGGGTTCGCGCCGCACGCGCACATGCGCAAACTGGCCATATTTCACGGCATTGTCGATCAGGTTGACCAGGCAGCGGCGCAGCGCCATTGGCCGCGCCATCACCGACATGCCGGTCCGGCCTTCCAGGGTGACGTCGTGGCCGGCGTCGGCGGCGTCCGCGCACACACTGTCAAGCAATGAATCCAGGTCGAGTGCCTGCAGCGGCTCGGCCGAATCCATGCTGCGCGCGAGCTCAAGTCCTTCGCGCACCATGTCCTGCATGGCCGACAGATCGCCGATCAGCTGATCCCGCAAGGCCGGGTCCGCCACCTTTTCCAGCCGCAGCCGCAGCCGTGTAAGCGGTGTCTGCAAGTCGTGGGTGATCGCCGCCAGCATCTGCGTGCGTTGCTGTATGTGCTGCCGTATCCGGGCCTGCATCGTATTAAATGCGGCCGAGGCCTGCCGGATTTCACTGGTGCCATGCGGCGCCAGGGGCGGGTGGGCCAGATCGTTGCCCAGATCGTTTGCGGCTTGCGCCAATTGTTTCAACGGGCGCATTGTCATGCGGGTGACGGCATAAGCGAGCATGCCTATGCAGAATAAAAACAGCGCCAGGTTGCCGATCAAACCGGTTTGCGGCGGCGGCGCCGGCATGCGCGCCGGCAGGACCGTCATGCGTATCCGGCTCTGGTCGCGCAGCGTGACATCGAGTACTTCACAGCCTGGACGCGGTGGTGACGCGCCGGCATCGCGCGGACGATGGCGCGGCGCCGGGCAATCGGCGGCGGCCATCGGCAGCGCCACCAGCGGATAATCGGGTCCGAGTCGTTCGCCCAGCGCGCTGGAAAAGCGGGTTTGTTTTCCCGGGTCCTGCGCTTGCGGGCTGGCCGGCAGGGCCGGTTCGATGCGCAAGCCAAAACGCCGCGAACTCGCGAGGAAGGCATCACGGTCGGCAGCGGGAATCGTATCGAGCGTGAGGATCAGCTGTTCCGCCCGTTCCACTGCATGCGCTTCGCGGTACTGGCTTATGGCGCGCTGCCGTTCACCGAAGGCGAACCACCAGGTCAGCGCAACCGATGCCACTATTCCCAGCAACAGGATCAGGAAGACACGTCCGCTCATCGACCGGAAGAAGCTGCTCATGGCGCGGCGGTTGCCGTTACGTTGGCTGCGAACAGGTAACCGCCATTGCGCACGGTCTTGATGATCTGCGGCGAGCGTGCGTCTTCATTCAATTTTTGCCGCAGCCTGCTGATCTGGATGTCGATCGAGCGGTCAAGCGGGTCGGCTTCCCGGCCCTGGGTCAGATCCAGCAGCTGATCGCGATTGAGCACGCGGTTGGGATGGTCCAGAAATACCTTGAGCATGCGCAGCTCCGCCCCTGACAGCATGATTGCGAGGCCGTCCGGATTGATCAGATGGCGCGCACTCAAGTCCAGCGTCCAGCCGGCAAAACGCAACTGCTGCATGAGCGGGGCGCCGCGCGGAGCGGACGGCAGCGTCTGGCTGCGGCGCAGCACACTGCGGATGCGGGCCAGCAATTCACGCGGCTCGAACGGTTTTGTCAGATAATCGTCGGCGCCCATTTCCAGCCCCAGTATCCGGTCGAGCGGCTGGCTGCGCGCGGTCAGCATGATGACCGGGACTTCGGATGTCGTGCGCAGGTTGCGGCATAAGGTCAAGCCATCCTGGCCCGGCAGATTGAGGTCCAGCACGATCAGGTCGGCGGGCGCGTCTGCCAGCATGTTCATCATGGCGGCGCCGTCCTGCGCGGTGCGGGCACGGTAGCCATTGGTTTCAAGATAATCGGCCAGCAGCGAGCGGATCTCTGCATCGTCATCGACAATCAGAATGTCAGAAATAGGTTCCATGCCCTGATTATCGCGAGTTACGCATGTGAAGGACAGCACATTTGTCACCTTTTGCACCCCGCGCCGGGCAAGAAACATCTTGATACAAATTCATGGCGACCGGACACTTCCCTGATACATCCGCAGCTCAAGATGCAGTCATGTGCAGCGCACATGCCTTGCTAATCATTAAAAGGAATGGATATGAACAAGTTTCGCAAAAGTGTATTGATCGGCATTACCGTCATGGGTCTGGGCGGCGCAGCGTTCACGGTGCAGGCACAGAAGTCCGGTGAGCAGGTTCAAGGCGAGAACCGGACTGCGATGGGCGGACACGCGCGTCACGGCGATGGAAAATTCAAAGAACGCATGGCCAGGCACCAGACCGAGCTGCACGACAAGCTCAAGCTGAATGCCACACAGGAAGCGGCCTGGAAAACTTTCGTCGGCTCCGCCGCTCCGATGACAAAGCGGACCCGGACCGATCGTGAAGCGTTCGCAAAATTGTCGGCGCCGGAACGCATGGAACACATGCTGGGCAAAATGAAGGAACGTGAAGCGTTCATGGCGACACGTCTTGCCGCGCTCAAGACTTTCTATGCGACCCTGACGCCGGAGCAACAGAAAGTGTTCAATGAATCGACGCTGCGCCATCACGGGCGGAAGGGCCACGGCGGCCATCATCGCGGTGGTCATCACCACGGCCACTAACCGCCGCACGTTGACTCACCAATCTCCCGCAGTCGACCACTGCGGGAGATTTTTTTTCGGCTGGCAGAGGAATGCACAATAATTTGTCGCATGCATTCGACAGGCAGCGCCAAAACCTGATCAAGAGGTAGACACCGGCCGGATTGGCTGGCACGCTAAACCGTGTACGGTATTGCTGCTACTGCGGCGGCAAAAATCGCTCTTCGTTTTAGCCGTTTTAGCCAGGAGAATTCCGATGGTGTCGAAACGTGTGAGAAGCAAGGCAAAACCCTCCGTCGAAACAGTCGCCCGAAAATCGGCGCCGAAAACCACGCGCCCCGAATCACCTTCCCGACGTGATTTGCCTGACGAGCGCAGCACCGAAGAAAAAATCGGCAAGACGCTGGATGCCTATCCCGACAAGATCGATCTCGACGACTGGCCCTATCGACCCACCCTGCAAGCCTTGCCCGATGAGATCATCAATTGCGCGCTGGTGCCGGCGATTCTCGACCAGGGCACCGAAGGCGCCTGCACCGGCTTTGCACTTGCGGCGGTGGTCAATTACCTTCTGCACCAGCGCAAGATAAAAAGACTCGTCAGTCCGCGCATGCTGTATGAGCTGGCGCGCCGCTATGACGAATGGCCGGGTGAGGATTATTCCGGATCGTCGGCGCGCGGCGCGATGAAAGCGTGGCAGCGCCATGGCGTCGCCACGCAAGGCTACTGGCCCGACCATGTGCACGGCGCCGGTCATTTTGACCAGACATGCGCCGACGATGCGATCAAGACACCTGGTGGCGCCTATTACCGGGTCGACTTCAGGCAGGTACGCCACGTGCACGCGGCGCTGAAGGAAGTCGGCATCGTTTATGTCACCCTGATGGTGCATGCCGGATGGTCGCAACCAGGTCCCGCCACCGTCACGCTCAAGTCCGGCATAGGCGGGAAATCCGCAAAAATGACTCTGCCTGTCATCCAGCGCAAGGGCAATGCCGATGGCGGTCATGCGATTGCGCTGACCGGCTATACCGGGCAGGGTTTCATCGTCCAGAATTCGTGGGGGCCGGACTGGGGAAGGGGAGGTTTTGCGCTGCTGCCTTATGAAGATTTCATGATGCATGCAACCGATGTCTGGGTGGCGCAACTCGGGGTGCCGGTGATCGCCGACCTATGGGCGCAAGGAGCGGCCGATGTCACCAGCGGCACGTTCCGCGCGGGGGAGGTGATTCCATTAAACGAGATCCGGCCTTACATCGTCAATGTCGGCAACAATGGCGGGCTGTCCGACCGGGGCAATTACTGGACGACTGAACAAGACCTCAGACGGCTGTTCCTGGAAACGATCCCGGCGCGCACGCGCGACTGGAAAAAGCGGCGCATCATGCTGTACATCCATGGCGGACTGAATAGTGAAACGGACGCGGCCAAACGGGTGCTCGCCTATCGTGATGTGTGTCTCGCCAATGAAATTTATCCCTTGCACATCATGTGGGAAAGCGACTGGCTCAGTTCCCTTCGGGACATGATCGAGGACGAGGTGGCGGCCGCCGATGAGCGTGCCGGCGGCGTGTTTCTGGATCATCTGCGTGAGGCGAGGGACCGCGTGCTGGAACTCACATTTGCGTTGCCTGGCAGTGAGCTGTGGGACGAGATGAAGGAAAATGCGCGTCTTGCTTCCGAACGCAGTACGGGCGCCATGCGTCTGCTGGTGAAGTATGCCAGTGAAGCGCGCTCAAAATTTGGCGGCGAGGATCAGCAAAGCTGGGAACTGCATCTGGTTGCGCACAGCGCGGGCGCGATATTTACCGCGCATGCCATACCCCGGATTAACGGCCTGCAGCTGCGCTGGAAGACGGTGCAGTTCATGGCGCCGGCAATCCGGATCGATCTGTTCAGGCAACTGATGCTGCCTGCCATCCAGGCCGGACACTGTCCGCGGCCGAGCCTGTATGTACTGAGCAAGGTAGGAGAACTCGACGATGATGTCGGGCCGTACGGGAAATCCTTGCTTTACCTGATCAGTAACGCTTTTGAGCGGCAGCGCGATACGCCCCTGCTGGGCATGCAAAAATTCCTTGAAAACGATCCGGCGCTGCGCGAACTGTTAAGCGCTGCCGTTGATGGGTTGCCGGCCATCGTGGTGTCCGGCGAGCCGGGCGTGCCGGGCGCGCTGGCAAAAAGCGATACGCATGGCGGTTTCGATAATGACCCCAACACGATGAATTCCGTGCTGATCCGGATTCTCGGCATGGCGCCAGGCGTGCCATTTACCGATCGGGATTTGCAGTTTTAGTGACGGACCACTACAGCGCGCCAGCCGGGATGTTGCGTCACACACCGGATAACATAAAGTCGCCCCGGTGAACGTGACAGACCGCTTGTAACGATTTCAGTTGAAGATCATTAAAACCGATTATTGTTATCAGTTTTCCGCTCTTTTGCCTCTTCGATCATTCTCCGATCCTTGATGCGTTTGCGGGTTATCGCTGCATGCTGTTCAGCAGTCATCGGTGGCGCGGTCATCAACTCCTTCAACTGCGCCATATTGGTGTAATTGCTTTTGGTATGAGTGTCCAATTGCTTACCTCTCTGATTATTCAACATCGTCAATCATTCACCGCTCATCCAGCTTTCCACAAGGCAGCCTTTTACGCAAATCTTGCCGCTGGAAAGGATGTTGACACCAAAGCATATCCTGAAATCAAGCCACTTGGTTATTTTGCCTTAAATTCATGCGCGGCATATGATCACGCGCAAGTCGTGATCAGTGTAATTTCTGCAACATTGACTGAGACCATGGTTGGAGAGCCCGGTTCATTGCCGGCATGCGCGCGGGATATTCGGGCGAATTGCTTTGTCCAATCAAAATTGCGCGAACAGCATGCCATGCCCGGCATGGAAGTCGGTCTGGTTCAATTTATGGAGCGGTTCATGGAACGCGAATTCACCCAAAAAACGAGTGTCGATCTTGAAGAAATGAATGAGAAGTTACGCCGGGAAGTGGTTCGTTCCCTGGCGTATTGTGGTTCCCGGCCGCTGGCCGACCTGGCCGACATGTCGGAGGGTGAGCGCGCAAAATGGCTGTTCTGGAATCTGCATGAAAATCTGGATGAAATTCGTCAGATGGAGCCAACGCTGGTGGGCCAAGTGATGAGCACACAATTGACTGTCAGCGATGGGCAGTCGATGTGGACCGAAAAAAAGGGATTGGAAAAGAGGGTGGAACTGGGTTGCAAGTGGAATCTCCTGCTCACGCATCCCGGCATTCAAAACGAGTTGACATACGAGTTGGGAGAAGGCTGGGTGCATTTATTTGTCGCGGATACGCCACCGGCCCATCCGGTGCTGCAGGAAAACCAGAAAGGGTATCTGGATGCCGATCATTCGCTGTACCCGAATCAGTTATTCCTCGATGGCTGGATCACCGAGGGCGTGTGGCGAGAGATCAAACCTCAACTCTATAACGGCAATCCGACCTGCCGTACCGATATTCTCTTGCTGGATAATTATCTGTACCCGGTGAAAAAGGGTTTTGATTTTGTCAGTGGTCCGGCAGGTTCGCTGGGGCTGACCAATATCGAATTGCGTTCTTTTTCCCATCCTGCCGAGCGCCGGATGACGAGACGGGGTGAACCGCGCCAGCGTTCGTGATTGCAAGAAAAATGTTGTCAGGTGCGCAGTGAGCGAACCTGACAACGCCATCGGAAACCATCGATCATCCTGACAGCATCAGAACATGTGCTGTCCACCATTGATGGCGATATTTGCACCGGTCACAAAAGCGGCCTCGTCCGATGACAGGTAGGCGACCAGGCCGGCGACTTCTTCCGGCTTGCCCAGGCGCGCCATCGGAATTTGCGGGATGATTTTACTGTCCAGCACTTCCTGCGGAATGGCCATCACCATTTTTGTGCCGATGTAGCCGGGCGAGATGGTGTTGACGGTGACACCCTTGCGGGCGACTTCGAGCGCCAGCGCCTTGGTAAAACCGTGCATGCCGGCCTTGGCGGCGGAGTAGTTGGTCTGGCCGAAGGCGCCTTTCTGGGCATTGACCGAGGAGATGTTGATGATGCGTCCCCAGCCGCGATCGGTCATGCCATCGCATACGGCCTTGGTCATGTTGAACACCGAGTCGAGATTGGTGTTCATCACCGCATCCCAATTGGTCTTGTCCATTTTCTTGAACGTCATGTCGCGTGTGATGCCGGCATTGTTGACCAGCACATCGACCGGCCCCATCTCTTTGGTCACCTGGGCCACACAGTTCTGCGCTGAGTCATAATCCGCAACGTCGCAAGGATAGGCGCGGAATTTGAATCCCTGGCTTTCCATCGATGCCAGCCACTCCGGTGCCTTGGTATTTCCTGGAGAATATGTCGTCACTACCTGATAGCCCAGAGCGGCAAGCTTGATGCAAACTGCCTCGCCCAAACCGCCCATGCCACCTGTAACCAATGCGATCCTAGCCATGTCATCTCCTTGAATTGTTGACTATGTAAACCCGCCTCTTTTGCCCAGGTGCCTGATCACACCGGTAATGCGATCAGGCCCCAATCAAACCCAAAGTACCCGCCCGGGATAAATTGTGAGTGTCTGCGGCCCTGACCGGCGTGCTGCGGCGTTGCCCGGCCCTTGCAGTGCTAGCACTGCGGCGGCCCGGGCGCCTTGCATCACATCCGGTCAGAACCACATTCATCTCCCAATCTATCCCGGGCGGGTACTTAACGCTCCACCGCGAGTGCCACACCCATGCCGCCGCCTATGCACAGGCTCGCCAGTCCGCGTTTTGCATCCCGCCGCACCATCTCATGCAGCAAGGTCACCAGAATCCGGGCGCCTGATGCGCCGATCGGATGGCCAATTGCAATGGCGCCGCCATTGACGTTGATCTTGCTGGTGTCCCAGCCCATCTGCTTGTTGACTGCGATTGCCTGCGCGGCGAACGCTTCGTTAATTTCCATCAGGTCGAGATCCTGATGTGTCCAGCCGGCTTTCTTCAGGCACAATTGCGCCGCCGGCACCGGTCCCATGCCCATGATGCTCGGATCCAGGCCAGCCGATGCATAGGCCTTGATCCTGGCCAGCGGCGTCAGTCCCAGTTCCTTTGCTTTTTTCGCCGACATCATGATCACGGCTGCAGCGCCGTCGTTGAGTCCGGATGCATTGCCCGCGGTAACCGTGCCATCCTTGGCGAAGGCCGGGCGCAGAGAAGAGAGGGATTCGAGGGTGGTGCCGCTCTTGATGTATTCGTCGGTGTCGAACACGGTCGTGCCCTTTTTGCCGGCGATTTCCAGCGGCAGGATTTCATCCTTGAACTTGCCGGCTTTTTGCGCGGCCTCGGCCTTGTTCTGGGATGCGGTCGCAAACTCATCCTGCTCCTGGCGCGAGATATCGTATTTCTTGGCGACGTTTTCCGCGGTCGTTCCCATGTGATACTGGTTATATACGTCCCACAGGCCATCGACGATCATGGTGTCGACCAGCTTGGCATCGCCCATGCGGAAACCGTCGCGCGAATTGTTGAGCACATGCGGCGATGCGCTCATGTTTTCCTGGCCGCCGGCGATGATGATATTGGCGTCGCCGCACATGATGGCCTGCGCCGCCAGATGAGTGGCCTTGAGGCCGCTGCCGCACACCTTGTTGATCGTATAGGCTGGCACCATGTCGGGCAGGCCGGCCTTGATCACCGCCTGGCGCGCCGCGTTCTGTCCGACGCCGGCGGTCAGCACCTGGCCCAGGATGGCTTCACTGATGGTGGCCGGATCGATGCCGGTTTTGGCGAGCAATCCCTTGATTACATGCGCGCCCAGATCAGCCGCGGAAATCTTCGCCAGCGAGCCGCCAAATTTGCCGACTGCTGTTCTCATTGCTGCCACGATTACGACGTCTTCCATTTCAATCTCCGTTAATTCTGAAAAAATATGGCATCTGCCTTGTTGACAACATGCCGTTGAAAAAGCTTGAAGCCCCTCCGAAGATTGTCTCTGTCAATCTTCGAACAATAACTTTTAGTTAATATATCATTTTGATCGAGATCAAAGTTTTATAACAGAAAGGCTTATTAGCGCGTGCTTTAACCGGGCACCGGCGCACCGATCAGGTGCATCAATTGGAAGCGCAAAATACCCGCCCCAAACATGTAAATATTTTAAGTATGATATCTCTTCAATCTCCTCGGCGATAACTAAATTATTAGTTCAGATCGTCATCCCATCATTTAAGCGCGCCTGATTTCGAAGGCGCATTCCATTACAACCGAGACGGCAAAAAAAAATAGTCGAGCGGGCTGCGGATAGGAAAAATTCATCTGGTACGCAAGGTAAATATCTTTCCTGAAACCTGGTTGATCAAGCTGCCAACACTTTTTCGGCATAAAGATTATCAACGCATAAATTGAATTTATCGTACTGACAAAAGCCTGAAAAATATAGTCGCGCAACGCAGCAAATCTTCCTCATTTTCCAATTTATTTCCCCTACAATAAATGATGTTGCGACGCATCAATCGCGGCAACACATTTTGACAAGGGCATTCACCAGCCCGCTATCGGCCCCTCATGGAGAACCACATGCTTCCAATCCAAGACCAGTTATCAGTCGTCACCAAAACCAATCTCGAAACGCAGTTCGCAACCACGCTTGCGCTTGCCAGCAAGACCCTGGAAAGTGCCGAGAAATTGTTCGAGCTGAATATCAATGCGGTAAGAGCTACGCTGGAAGAATCATCCGCCACCACCCGGCAGTTCATGGCGGCCAAGGATCCGCAGGAGCTTTTTTCGTTGATGACCGCGCAGATCGGGCCGAATGCGGAGAAGGCAGTTTCCTACGGACGTCATCTCGCCAATATCGCATCGGGCACGCAAGCGGAATTTGCCCGGGCTACCGAATCGCAGCTCGCGCAGGCGAACAGCAAGTTAAACAAGGTGATCGAAGATGCCGCGCGCCGCGCGTCGGCGGGGTCTGAAAATGCCGTGGCAATGGTAAAGTCTGCAATCGAGAATGCCAGCAGCAGCTATGAGCACTTGAGCAAGGTCACCAGGCAGGCTGGCGAAGCGATGGGAGCGAGCTTGAATGCGGCGGCAGACCAAATTGTGCTGGCGGCCGACAATAAGAGCCTATCCCAGTAATTCAGGCCGTGCCGGGTGTCACCGGATCCGGCGCCGCCAGATACTTATGACAAGACGCGCACCTGTACCTGGCGCCGGGCCAGGGCGCGTGTGAGAATTTTATAGGTGTCCTTGTCGAATGCCGGGCGCGTCGGCACGTGCTTCAGCAATCGTGCAATCTCGTCTTCGGAACGGGCGGTGCCAAGGCAACACCAGTTCTGCACTACATGCACTTCCTGGCGGCCATCGGCGCCGGTTTCAATCAATCCTACCGCGCCCGCGTACGGCCATGTCTTCACGCGCAGCCGTGCCAGCGCCGTCTCCAGCCGCGCCTGATGTGCCGGCATTGGTTCGCCGCCTGCACAACTGCCAAGGCAGCGCTGCAACTGATACGCAAAACAGGGCTTGTTGGGCCGGGAGCGGTTTTCAAGGCCGAGCGTCACCATGCATAACTGATGGCTCTCCGCCAATTCGCGCAGCGCACTTTCCGCCTTGCGCCTTGAACTGAACAAACCATACAGTTGATCGGCCTGGCCGAAATCGGATTCACTCGCATACGTCAGCACCGGTTGCACGTGACCGGATGCAGTGATGCGCAATTGCCAGGCGCATAATTCTTTCTGGCGCCGCAGCACCCGATTGTGAATCGGCTGCAATTCCTTGACCAGTTGCGCTTCGAGGAGCAACGCGCCAATTTCTCCCGCCGTTTCGCGCCATTCCAGGCGATGGATCTGGTGCGAAATACGCATGTCCTTGTACAGGCGATGGTCCGCATTGAAATGCGACATCACGCGCTGGCGCAGATGAATGCTTTTGCCGACATACAGCGGACTGCCGTTTTCGCCATAAAAAAGATATACGCCAGGCGTATCCGGCAGCTTGTCCAGCGCATCGGAAGCAAGATTGCCCGGCAGGCTGGGACGCTGCAGCAAGGTCTGCACGGCATGATGAAAAACCGGTTGCGGAATCACCGCAGTGAGCCTGTTCCACAACTGCCAGAGCAGGTCGGCATCGGCCAGCGCCCGGTGCCGTCCATCCGGCGTCAGGCCATGACGCAGGATCAGCGCATCGAGATTGTGTTTTGCTTCATCCGGGAACAGCGCCCGCGACAACTTGACGGTGCACAGCACCTGGCAACGCAAGGTGTGGCCGGCCTGCTTGAACGCATTGCGTAAAAAGCCATGGTCAAAGCGGGCATTGTGCGCAATGAACAGTCCGCCTTCCAGACGGGTCCGCACTTCATCCGCCAATTGGCTGAAGGTGGGCGCATGCTGCACCATGGCGTCGTTGATGCCGGTCAGGCTCTGGATGAAAGGCGGGATCGGTATCTCGGGATTGACCAGTGACGACCAGCGGCTGACTTGCCCGCCATCGACTTCAACGATGCCGATTTCGGTGATGCGGTCAAAAGCAGGATTGGCGCCGGTCGTTTCGAGATCGATGAAAATCAGTTTGCCGTAATCTGCCATGCCGCCATTGTCCCACGTCCATTCATATCGGACATAAGGCAACGGCAGCGGTCACAAAGTTCATCTCCGCTCAAACTATTTGAACGCGATCGCCGCGCGATCTACAGTGCGTTTGCGGCAAAGGTATTGCAGGTGCTGACCTTGCCGCTCTCGATGCCGCGCGTGAACCACTTGACCCGTTGCGCCGACGTTCCATGAGTGAATGAATCCGGCACGACCTGCCCCCGGCTCTGGCGCTGCAAGGCATCATCGCCGATCGCGCTGGCCGCATTCAGTGCCGCTTCAATGTCGCCTGCTTCCAGGATGCTGCGTGCCTGGTTGGCATTTTTTGCCCACACGCCGGCGAAGCAGTCTGCCTGCAGTTCCACACGCACCGATAAGGCGTTGGCCTGCGCCTGCGAGCCACCGTTTCGAGCGCCCGCCACCTTGTCCATGATGCCCATCAGGTTCTGTACATGGTGACCGACTTCGTGCGCAATCACATACGCTTCCGCAAACTCGCCCGATACCTTGAAACGTTCCCGCATGGTCTGGTAAAAACTGAGGTCGATATAAATCTTCTGGTCGCCTGGGCAATAAAACGGGCCGGACGCGGTCTGGCCTGTGCCGCAGGCGGTTTGGGTAGCGCCCGAAAAGAGGACCAGCTTGGGTTTGGCATAAGTCGACCCATTGGCCCTGAAGATTTCTGACCATACATCCTCGGTGTCAGCCAGCACGGTACCGACAAATTTTGCCATCTGGTCATTCGCCGGTGGTTTTGCCGCCGGACCTTGTTCCACCTGCGCCACTTGTCCACCGCCGCCGGTAAGCACGCTGACCACCGTGCCGGGATCAACGCCGAAGAAATAAGACGCAACCAGGGCGATCACGATCGTGCCGATGCCTACCGAGCGGCCGCCGATTCCACCGATGCCGCCGCCACTGCCGCGACGGTCTTCCACATTATCGCTCTCGCGATTACCTTCCCATTTCATGCTGACTCCTTTGATGCGAGGCGTTGTATCGGAGATGCCGATGCCATCAGTGTATCGGGAATGGTATGGGCAGAATGTGCGCCAAGGCACTTAGAGCCTATCCCAGTAGTTCAAGTCGTCGTGGCGGGGCGCTTTGCGTCCGGCACTGCGTTGTGGGGGGCCGCCGAGGCCTCCTTGCCATGGTGGCCACGCCCCGCAGGAAGTCCCCTTGGGGGATGTCGCGTCGCCACGCCTTGTTCCGAACACAAATCACCTCCGCCACAACTGACTCGAACTACTGGGATAGGCTCTTAGTTGGACTTTATCCATTCAAGCCGCGTAGCTGAGTATATCGGTCAAGCGGTCGA
>JAZKDW010000026.1:0-80224 GCA_040387375.1 Pseudomonadota bacterium | reverse complement strand
GCGGCGCGATCCTGTCGTACATCATGTGCAAGGCGATGAACCGCTCGTTCTTCAACGTGCTGCTGGGCGGTTTTGGCGGCGGCGCGGGCGCGGCCGCGGCAACCGGCGAGCAGGCGGCGCGTCCGGTCAAATCCGGTTCGGCCGACGATGCCGCCTTCCTGATGAGCAATGCCGAAACGGTCATCATCGTGCCGGGTTATGGCCTGGCGGTAGCGCGTGCGCAGCATGCGTTGAAAGAGCTGACGGAAAAACTGACGGAAAAAGGCGTGACGGTCAAATATGCGATTCATCCGGTGGCCGGCCGCATGCCGGGCCACATGAACGTGTTGCTGGCCGAAGCAGAAGTGCCGTATGAGCAGGTGTTCGAGATGGAAGACATCAACAACGAATTTGGCCAGGCGGATGTGGTGCTGGTGCTGGGCGCAAACGATGTCGTCAATCCGGCGGCGAAAGATCCGAAGTCGCCGATAGCGGGCATGCCGATCCTGGAAGCGTACAAAGCCAAGACCGTGATCGTCAACAAACGTTCGATGGCGGCCGGTTATGCGGGGCTGGACAATGAACTGTTCTACATGGACAAGACCATGATGGTGTTTGGCGATGCGAAGAAGGTCATTGAGGACATGGTCAAGGCGGTCGACTGAATTACGGCGGCTCTTGTCGGGTCATTCCGCCCAGAGCTCTGGCCTGGCCAAATCAGGTGCAAGGCTGATCAACGCGTCGCGGCCTTGCAGGGCGCGTTCTTTCCAGCCTTTGCCTCGTTGTAAGGCATCTCGCCACGCTGCGTTGAATACGTCTTCCTGCTGGTTTTCAGAAAAGTAGCTTGCCAGACTTGCGGCCTGCAACAGGTCTTTTCTGGACTTGACTCGTTCGCTTACCGGCCGCTCGCCATAGACGATGAGCTTGTGAACGGCAAACCGTTCCGGCGCCGGCAGGTTGACCACACAAGAGCCTGCGTTCCCGAATACGCAGCCTTGTGTAGTTTGCTCAAGCGAAAATTCCATGAATTTCAGGGGTTCGAGCGCCAGATTCAAGTCCGGCAGCACGACAGTCTTGTTATCCCTGGTCATGCTGGTGACAAAATCTATCCGCAGTTCCTGGTCTTCAGGATTACGATATTGCGCGCCAGCCGAACCATTGAATTGTGTTATCGGCAGCAAGCCCATTTCGAGCGATTCAAGTGCTCCATGTACATCGAGTTTGATCGACGCCGGTAGTGCTACCGAGACATTTCGCCCCGCATGCGCAAAATCCACATCCAGAGTTGCCGCACCTTCTAGCCACCGAACGCCCAGCATATTGCCGATGGCAAGAAATGCGTGGCTGCCGATAAGAATGCCGCCGGCCCGGAAAAACCCGTATTCGGCGAGGCGTTTGATGATTCTGAAATGTTTTGGCGCCACGGGTGTACATCCCAATGCAATTGCCGAGCGCGCAGCTGGAGCAAGCGGCTTGTCCTGCCGGATGTCGGCAAACCTGGCGACCAGCGCTTGCACGCGCGCTTCGTCAGGACCGACATACGCCATCCTGGTTCGCTGGTCGGTATCCCGGTAAGCAAAATACCAATAGGATTTTCCCTTGCGCTCCAGCTTCTGGAAGCTTCCCTTCAGCCCGGCCAGTGCATTGGTCATTTCGAACGAACGTGTTTGTTCAAACAGCTCGGCATAAGCGGTTTGGGACGATAATTTCAGTTCAGAAAATCGCATGAAGCCTCCAGTTGCTAAACATTTTATACTAATGTTTAGCAACTCAGGTGATGCTTGTTGCATTTCACCGGATGTTCCCGGTGCGGCTTTTTATCTGCGACCGAACATCATCTGCTGAGCCAGCACATTCCTGGCCGGCTTGAACCCGTCGATCAATCCGAGCGACAAGCCAAGCAGTGTCTGTGAGATCGCCCCATCCGGCGCACTGGCAAATACCCGCGCCATCGTATCGGTCAGGCGTATGGTCAGACTGCGGTCCGATTGCCGCGCAAGCGCAAAGCGCTCCAGCATCGCGGGTGAAGCATCCCGTGCCAGCAGATTCGCCAGTACCGTGGCGTCGCGCAGGCCCAGATTCAAACCCTGGCCGGCAACCGGGTGCAGGGTTTGCGCCGCATTGCCAATGGCGACTGTCCGCGCCGACACTGCCGGATGTGCATTGAGGCCCAGCGGAAAGGTGTTGCGTTGACTGATGCTGATGAAGCGCCCGACGCGTGTGCCGAATGCCTGTTGCAGCGCCGCCAGGAAGGCGGCATCGGGCAAGCTGATCAAGGCCGCCGCCGACGCCGGTTTCATGCACCATACCAGCGCGTAGCCATCGTCCTGCGGCAGCAAGGCAAGCGGCCCTTCTTCGGTGAAACGTTCAAACGCACGATGCAAAATCGGCGCACTGGCGCGCACGTGCGCGATGATGGCGGTCTGATCGTAATCGCGGCTGACCGGCCTGGCTGCCTGGCTGGAAAACATGCCGCCTTCCGCCTGCACCATGATGTGCGCCGAGATGTTGCGGCCATCGGCAAGCCGCAAAACAACATCATCCTGCTGCTCCGTGGTGGCGCTTACCTGTGCCGGGCGCAAGGTCGTGATGTTCGCCTGACTGGCCGCGTTTGCCAGCGATGTCACCAGCACGCCATAACGGCTGACATAACCGAGTGCCGGCAACGCAAAATCCTCACAATCGATCAGCGTGCGGCCGAAGTGGCCGCGCCGCGAGACGTGGATTTGATGAATCGGATTGACCGCTGCCGGCCACGCGCCGACATCCTCCAGGATTTGCTGGCTGCCGTACGATAACGCAATCGAACGCGGATCTTTCGCCGCATCGGCGACAGTCTTGGCATCGATCAAAACCAGCCGCGCCGGATCGGCGCCGCGCCTGACCAGCAGGGCGGCGAGCGCCAGTCCTACCGGGCCGGCGCCGCAGATGGCGATATCGAAGTCAGCTATCGGAGAAGGGCGCTGAGCAGGGTGGGGGACCAGGTCAGCCTCTCATCGTGGCTTCGATATCGGCCACGGTTTTCGGCGCATCGCTGGTGATGATGTCGCAGCCATCCGCCGTTACCAGCGCATCGTCTTCAATGCGGATGCCGATGTGCCAGTATTGCTCCGGCACACCTTCGGCAGGCCGGACATAGATGCCCGGTTCCACCGTAAGCGCCATGCCAGGCTGCAGCGTGCGCCATGGTTTTTCTTCACCGGCCGGGGCCTCGTCGCGGTAGTCGCCGACGTCATGCACATCCATGCCGATCCAATGCCCGGTGCGGTGCATGTAGAACTGGCGGTAGTCGCCTTTGCCGATCACATCGTCGAGTGTGCCGACCTTGTTTTTATCCAGCAGGCCGGTGTCGAGCATGCCTTGCGCCAGCACCCGCACCGCCGCATCATGGCTGTCCGTGAACCGTTTGCCCGGCCCGATTTCGGCGATCGCCGCCGCTTGCGAGGCGAGCACCAGTTCATACAAGGTTTTTTGCGGGCCGGAAAATTTGCCGCTGGCGGGAAAGGTGCGTGTGATGTCCGATGCATAACTGTCGAGCTCGCAGCCGGCATCGATCAGCACCAGGTCGCCATGTTCGAGAATCGCATCACCTGCGCGGTAATGCAGCACGCAGGCATTGGCGCCGGTGGCGACAATCGAGGTGTAGGCGGGAAACTGCGAACCGTTCTTGCGGAATTCATGCAGCAGTTCGGCTTCGATCTGGTATTCACGCAAACCCGGGCGCGACATCCGCATCGCGCGTGCATGCGCTTCGCTGGAAATCACCGCCGCGCGTTTCATGATCGCGATTTCGTCGGCATCCTTGACCAGCCGCATTTCATTCAGCAGCACCTGCACGTCGTAGGCCGAGGCCGGCGCGGTGACACCGGCGCGCACCTGGCTGCGCACCGAATTCAGCCAGCCCTGCACCTGCGCATCGAGCCTGGCATCGCTGCCGAGCGCATAAAAAATCGCCGGCGCATTGGCCATCAGGCGCGGCAATTCAGTATCCAGCGCCTCGATCGGATAAGCTGCGTCGAAACCGTATTTTTCGCGTGCGCCTGCCGGGCCGTGGCGATAGCCATCCCAGATTTCGCGCTCCATGTTCTTGTCGCGGCAAAACAGGATCGCCTGCTCCGTTTTGCCGGCGATCAGCACGATCAGCGCTTCCGGCTCGGTGAAGCCGGACAGATAATAAAAATAGCTGTTGTGCCGATACGGGAAGTCGGCGTCGGCATTGCGCATCACTTCCGGCGCGGTCGGAATGATCGCAACACCGCCCCCTTTTGCCTGCATCTGGGCGATCAGGCTGGCGCGTCGTGCGGCATACGGATTCATCAGCGAATTCCTTTCGTCAGTGGAGCATTCAATTGTGCCAGCCGTTCAGCGGTGCCGACATCGGTCCAGTCGCCGCGATACACTTCGCCGCCGACCTGGCCGCGCGCCGCATGTTCGCGCAGCAGCGGCGCCAGCTTTGCTGGCTGGCCCGGCGGCACGGCATCGAACATCGCGGGCCGATAAACACCGATGCCCGAGAAGGTATAACGCGGATCGCCATCGACGGCGATCGAAAAATTATGCAAGGCGAAATCTCCTTGCGGATGGTGCGCGGGGTTCTTCACCAGGTACAGCCAGGCGTTATCGCGTTTGTCCCCCGCATGCGGGTTACCCCAAACATCATTGTCTGCCAGCGTATCCTTGACCTGTTCAAAATCAAAATGGGGACAATAGATGTCCGCTGCAATGGCAACGAACGGCGCCTCGCCCAGCAGATGGCGGGCATTGGCGATGCCGCCGGCGGTCTCGAGCGCCGTTTCCTCGGGCGAATAGGCAATGCTGGCGCCAAAGCGGCTGCCGTCGCCCAGCGCCTGTTCAATCATCTGTCCCAGATGTGCATGGTTGATCACGATGTCGGTGATGCCGGCGCGCACCAGGTTCAGGATATGCCAGGTGATCAAGGGCCTTCCGCGCACGGTCAGCAAGGGTTTGGGGCAGGTATCGGTCAGCGGACGCATCCGCTCGCCGCGGCCGGCGGCAAGGATCATGGCTTTCATTGTTGGCGCCCTGTTAAAACGTGTAACCGACCTGAGGCGCTTTGTCTTCCAGCGCGTCGAGCAGCTTGATCAGCGGCGTCAGCACTTTATAGCGTCCGGCGGTCTTGCGGGTATATTCCATCACCAGCGGCATGTCTTTCAGGTAAGCATCCTTGCCGTCGCGGTGAAACAGCCGCGCAAAGATGCCCAATACTTTCAGATGGCGTTGCAAGCCCATGAATTCAAAGTCGCGGTAGAAGACATCGATGTCGGGATTGACCGGCAGTCCGGCGCGTTTTGCGCTTTCCCAGTAGCGGATCGCCCAGTCGAGCACCATTTCTTCGTCCCACTGGACGTAAGCATCCCGCAGCAAAGACGCCAGGTCATACGTGATCGGGCCATACACCGCATCCTGGAAATCCAGTATGCCCGGATTGCCGCTTTCGAGCACCATCAGGTTGCGCGAATGATAATCGCGGTGCACATACACTTGCGGTTGCGCCAGGTTATTGGCCAGCAGGATGTCGAAAATCTTGTCCAGTTCGGCCGTTTGCGCCGGTGTCATCGTCACGCCCAGGTGTTTGCCGACATACCATTCCGGAAACAGCATCAGTTCGCGGTGCAGCAGCGCTCGGTCGTATTCGGGCAGTACGCCGGGCTGGCTTTGCACCTGGATCAGCACCAGCGCATCGATTGCATCCATGTAAAGCTTGTGTGCGCTGTCGGCATTGAGCTGATGCAAATACGTGGTCGATCCCAGATCCGACAGCAGCAGGAATCCTTCTTCGGCATTTTGCGCAACGATCGCGGGCACCGATACGCCGGTATGGGCAAATACTTCCGCCACATGGATGAACGGCCGCACGTCTTCCTGGGCCGGTGGCGCATCCATGACGATATAGGTGCCGCCAGCGGCGCCATCGACGCGGAAATAGCGGCGGAAGCTGGCATCGGATGAGGCCGGCCTGAGTGATTCCGGCAGGGTGGCTGGCGACGGCAGCGTGGACAGCCATTGTTTTAATTGGGACAAGCGAATATCGGGAGCAGTTTGTAAAGACATGGAACGACCTGGGGAATCCGGTTGGGAGTGAGAGAGTTCCCATATAATAAGGGATTCAATTTAAAAAATCGCCTCCTTATGGTGTTCAATCTTTTTCTTTCATGACCTGGATCCCCCCTCTTTTCCAATCCAGGCGGTTGTTTGGTGTGTTGACGGTGATCGTCACGGCAGCGTCCCTGCCGGCACACGTGTCCGCGCAAACCCCCGTGAAGCCGCGTGTACCCGAAGACAAGGATTTGCCCACCACCTTGGGCGCGGAAAAAATGACCGGCCGTCCCGACCGCGAAGTCATTCTGCAAAAGAACGCTGAAATCATCCGTGGGCAGACCACGCTCAATGCCGATTCGGCAACCTATGACATCATCGAGGATGAGGCCGAAGCAAAGGGCAATGTGCGGATGAATCGCGCCGGCGACATTTATACCGGCGATGAAATGAAGCTCAGGCTCGATACCGGACAGGGCTACGTCACAAATCCGACATACAGGCTGCAACGCAATAATGCGCAGGGCAAGGCGGAGCGCATCGATTTCGAGTCGCAGGAGCGGGCGGTCATCATCGATGGCACTTACAGCACCTGTGAAGGTCCGAATCCGGACTGGTATCTGCAATCGAGCAAGCTGAACCTGGATGCGGGCCGCGATATCGGCACCGGCTCCAATACCGTCATTTATTTCAAAGGCGTGCCTATCCTCGGCACGCCCTACATGTCCTTTCCGCTATCCGGTGCGCGCAAGTCCGGTGTCTTGCCGCCAACCCTGGTCACCTCGAACAAGGGTGGACTGGAGATCCTGCTGCCCTATTATTTCAATATTGCGCCGAACCGGGACCTGACCGTCTATCCCCGCTTCATTTCCCAGCGTGGCTTGCAGCTAGGCGCGCAGGGGCGTTATCTGGGCGAGACCTACGGCGGCGAAACCAGAGTCGAGGGCCTGCTCGATGACCGGCTCACGGGCTCGAACCGCTATGCGATTTCGTCGGTGCACAGACAGTCCCTTGGCTCCGGATTTACATTCAACTCGAATATCAATGCGGCGTCCGACGATAACTATCCGAATGATTTTCCCAGCACGATCACGGCCGCGTCGCAGCGGCTGCTGTTGCGCGACATGAGCCTTGGTTATGCCGGAACCCACTGGAGCGCGTCGGCACGCGCATCGAATTACCAGGTGCTGCAGGATCCGCTGGCGCCGATCACCCGGCCATATGACCGCCTGCCGCAATTGAACCTGCTGGCAGGGCGCCAGGATGTGAATGGATTCGACTGGTCGGCCAATTCGGAAATGACCCGGTTCTGGCATCCGGACCTGGTGCGTGGTGACCGCCTGGTTGTCAATCCGCGGATTTCGTATCCGATCATTCGCCCGGGTTATTTTTTAACGCCCAGTGTTTCGGTGCATGGGTCGACATACCGGCTTTCCCAGCAGCCAACCGGAACGCCCTCGTCGTTTACCCGGGTCTTGCCGACCGCGTCGGTCGATGGCGGACTGATTTTTGAACGGGAAGCCTCATTCCTCGGAAAAGAAGCACGGCAAACGCTGGAGCCGCGCCTGTTTTATGTCTACACACCGTATCGTAACCAGAGCCAGATTCCCCTCTTCGATACCGCCCTGACCGACTTTAACTTTACACAACTCTTTAGCGAAAACCGCTTCAGCGGACATGATCGCATCAGCGACGCCAATCAACTGACCGCAGCCGTCACCACCCGCTTCATCGAACCGTCAGGCGCGGAGCGCATGCGTTTTGCACTGGCTCAGCGGTATTATTTTGACGATCAGCGTGTTGTCAGCACGGCCACGTCTACGGTCGCCGAAAGGCGTTCCGACGTCCTGCTGGCCGCGTCCGGGCAAATCACCTCCACGGTTGCGGTCAATTCGGACGTACAGTACAGCCAGAGCTTGCGTGGAGTGAGCCGCTCGACTTACGGTGTAAGCTGGCATCCCGCGCCGAAAAAAGTACTCAATTTGCAATATCGGCGCGACGATGCCGCAGCACTGAAATTGGTCGATGTTTCCGGGCAGTGGCCGATTGCAAGCCGCTGGTATGCGGTCGGACGTGTAAACTATTCTCTGCAAGATAAAAAAGTGTCGGAAGGTCTGCTGGGCCTGGAATACCAGGCGGATTGCTGGGTCTTCCGTGCCGTCGCCCAGCGCATCCCGACCGGCACCGGCGTCGCGACATCGAGATTATTTCTCCAGCTGGAATTAAACGGTTTGTCCAAAATAGGCTCCAACCCGCTTGAAGCACTGAAAACATCGGTTCCGGGCTATGAAATCATCAATAAGCCTTGAAAATATAATTTTGGCAATGTTTCGTCAAACGTCACTTTAAAAAATTACAGTAACTTATGAATAATTTTCACACGATGGGTAATGTTGGCAAGCCAGTCCGGCGCAGCAAGCTGGCAATTCTGTTGTTATGCGCAAGCGTGGTTCCAATGACCGACGCGTGGTCGCAATTCATACCGGGCAAGGGCCCGGTTGCGCCGGCGGCAAGAACGCAGGTGCGTTTGGTCGATACCATAGTCGCGGTGGTCAATAATGAGGTCATCACTTATCAGGACCTGGAAGCACGCACGCGCCTCATCGAACAACGGATGAAGAGCCAGAACGCGCAGATGCCGCCGCGCGCCGAACTGCAAAAGCAGTTGCTGGAGCGCATGATCGTCGACCGGGCACAAATGCAACTGGCCAAGGAAGTCGGGATCCGCGTCGATGACATCATGCTCGATCGGTCAGTGGCGCGCATCGCGGAGCAGAACAAGATGTCCCTGCAAGATTTCCGCAACCAGCTGGAACGGGAAGGAATGCCTTTTGCCCGCTTCCGCGAAGATATCCGTTCCGAAATCATGCTGCAGCGCCTGCGCGAGCGGGAAGTGGATAACAAGATCCAGATTACCGAATCCGAAGTCGACAACTACCTGGCGGCCAACGCCGGAACGGCACAGGGCGGAAAGCAGGAGTTGAATCTGGCGCAGATCCTGGTAACGATCCCCGAAAACGCCTCGGCGGAACAGATTGCCCAGCGCCGGGCACGGGCCGAGGACGCATTGCGGCAATTGAAGTCAGGTGCCGACTTTGCGAAAGTCGCCGCCACCTATTCGGACGCGACCAACAATCTGACCGGGGGTGAACTCGGCTGGCGCACCCAGGAGCGCCTGCCGCAACTGTTCATCGATGCGGCCGCGCCGCTCAATACCGGTGACTTGTCGCCCATCCTCAAGAGCGCCAGCGGTTTCCATATCTTGAAACTGGCCGGCAAGCGTAATGCCAGCGTAGTGAAAACTGGCGACGCGCTGCCATCGGTGCAGCAGACGCGCGCACGCCACATTCTGATCAAGGTCAACCAGGTGGTCTCGGCGGCGGATGCACAACGCAAGCTGGTCGAACTCAAACAGCGGCTGGACAACAATGCGGCGAAATTCGAAGACCTCGCCAAGCTGTTTTCGAACGATACGACGGCCGCCAAAGGCGGCGATCTCGGCTGGATCTATCCGGGCGACACGGTGCCGGAATTTGAGCGTGCGATGGATGCATTGCAGCCCGGACAGGTCAGCGAGCCGATCGAGTCGCCTTTCGGTTATCACCTGATCCAGGTGATGGAGCGCAAGAAGGATGACGTGTCGCAGGAACGCCAGCGCCTGATCGCACGTCAGGCGATCCGCGAGCGCAAGATCGAGGAAGGCACGGAAGACTGGCTGCGCCAGTTGCGCGATCGTGCCTATGTCGAATACCGGCAGGAAGACCTCGCCAATGTCCGCTGACGCATTTCGCCGCGCGCTGTCGTGACCACGCGGCCGCATCGCCCCACCATCGCGATCACCGTTGGCGAACCGGCCGGCATCGGCCCGGAGATCGCCATCAGGGCAGCATGGGAATTGCGCGACACGGTCAACAGCGTGCTGATCGGCGATTCCGCTTTCCTGGCGATGACGGCCGCCGCGATCGATCCCGCGATCCAGCTGGTCGCCCTGTCCTTGCAGGCAGTGCGCAATGATGGATTACCCGGTTTTGCGGCAGGCCGCATCGCCGTCATTGATTGTCCGCTTGCCGCGCATGTCGTTCCCGGCATCCTGAATGCGCAAAACGGCCGTGCGGTGCTGCAGACGCTGGATATCGCCATCGAAGGAGCAAAGCAGCGATGGTTCGAGGCTATCGTCACCGCGCCGCTGCAAAAAAGCACGATCAACGATGCCGGCGTGCCCTTTACCGGACACACCGAATATCTGGCCGATAAAACCGGCACGCCACAGGTGGTGATGATGCTGGCCGGCGGTGAATCCGCGCACCCGTTGCGCGTGGCGCTGGCGACCACGCACCTGGCGCTCAAGGACGTGCCGGCGGCGATTACCGTCGACAGCCTGGCGCGCACAATCGACATTCTCCATCAGGATTTGCAGCGCAAGTTCGGGCTTGCCCACCCGTGCGTGCTGGTGACCGGACTCAATCCGCATGCCGGCGAAAACGGTTATCTCGGGCGCGAGGAAATCGATGTCATCACACCGGCGCTCGATGCCGCCCGCGCCAGGGGCATTGACGTCAGGGGGCCGTATCCGGCCGACACCCTGTTCCAGCCGAAATACCTGGAGCAGGCGGACTGTGTGCTCGCGATGTATCATGACCAGGGTTTGCCGGTATTGAAACATGCCAGCTTCGGGCGCGGCGTCAATATCACGCTCGGCTTGCCGATCATCCGCACCTCGGTTGACCACGGCACCGCGCTCGACCTGGCCGCGGCAGGACTCGGCCATGCGGATTACGGCAGCATGATCGAAGCCATCCGGGTCGCGGCGCGCATGGCTGAGGCCAGCGCCTCGTCCGGTTTGCAGTCCTGATTCAACTACGCTTTGGCTACCCATTCAATGAAACATATTCCCCGCAAGCGCTTCGGGCAGAATTTCCTGACCGATCAATCCGTGTTGCATGACATCATGCGCGCGATCGAGCCGAAAGCGGACGATACGATGGTCGAGATCGGCCCCGGGCTTGGTGCGATGACACGCCTGCTGCTGGAGTCGCTGCAGCAATTGCATGTGGTCGAACTGGATCGCGACCTGGTCGCACGGCTGAAGAAAAGCGCCGATCCGGCCCGTCTGGTCGTGCACGCGGGTGATGCGCTGCAATTCGATTTTGCCGCAATTCCAGTGCCGCCCGGCCGCAAGCTGCGTGTGGTGGGCAACCTGCCGTACAACATCTCCAGTCCCTTGCTGTTTCACCTGACGCAGATCGCGCCGCAGGTGCAGGACCAGCACTTCATGCTGCAAAAGGAAGTGGTCGAACGTATGGTCGCGGAACCCGGTGGCAAGACCTATGGACGGCTGTCGGTCATGCTGCAGTGGCGGTATCGGATGTCGCTGCTGTTCATCGTGCCGCCGGCCGCATTCGATCCACCGCCGCGCGTGGAATCCGCGATTGTGCGCATGATCCCGATTGCCGAACCGCTCGTCTGTGACCAGGCGAACCTGGAGCAGGTTGTGCTGAAAGCCTTTTCGCAGCGGCGCAAGGTGCTGCGCAATTGTGTGGCCGGCATGTTTACCGAAAACGAGCTGATCGATGCCGGCGTCAATCCGCAAGCGCGGCCGGAAACCGTGCCGCTCGAACAATTCGTCGCGCTGGCAAATCGTCTGCGGCGTGACTTGACGGAAACGTGAGCGGCAGCCGGCGCAGCGCCATGCCGTAGATTCCAGGAACCTGAGGAGAAAACATGCGACTCCAGATTGCGTCTGACCTGCATCTTGAATTCATCGAACAGAGTTTTCCGGAACACAGGGTGGTTGAACCAGCCGATGCCGACGTGCTGATCCTGGCCGGCGACATTCACAATGCCGCCCGCGGCATCGACGCGTTCAAGGACTGGCCGGTGCCTGTCATCTACGTGCACGGCAATCATGAAGCATACGATAGCAACTATGACGACATGATGCCCGCACTGAGGGCAAGCGCCGCGCAATCCGGCGTGCATTTCCTGGAGCGAGATGAATTGGTTTTCAAGGGCGTGCGTTTCCTGGGCTGCTGTTTGTGGACCGACTATTGCCTGCAGGAAGACGCGCAAGCGGAAGCAATGCAGCAGGCCGAAGCATGTCTTCTCGACCACCAGTGCATCGAAACCGGCGACGGCGGAAAATTCAGCACACAGCATGCCTTGCGCATCCATGCCGAGTCGCGCGCATGGCTGGCGCAGAAGCTGGACCAGGCTTTCGACGGCCCGACCGTGGTGATTACCCATCACGGGCCGCACCCCGGCTCGATCCACCCGCGGTATGCCGGCAATCCGCTCAATGCCGCCTTCATCTCCAACCTGACGCCGCTGGTCGAGAAGGCAAGCCTATGGATACATGGCCATGTGCATGACAGTTTCGATTACCAGGTAAACGGCGCACGGGTCATCGCGAACCCGCGCGGTTATGCAAAAAACCGGCGCAGCGCGGACACGCCGGATGCGCTGGAATGGGAAAATCCCGCATTCAATAAAAAACTCGTTGTTGAAGTATGACCGCACGCAATAAAAGCGATATTATTCGGTAGATTTTCCTCGCAGCAATTTCCCCGGGCCGCAATCCGGGTTCCCTTGGTTTTTTTCACAATTTGCCTTGGATGCATCGCGTCTATGCTGAGTACGTTTTCGGTCTTGCTGATCGGCGCCTTCCTGTGCCTGATCATGCTGTTTGTCCTGTCCTCGCTGGTCCATACCGATGTTCCGGGCATCAAGGAATGGTGTGTGGCGAACTGCCTGGCGATCGTCGCATTTGTACTCTATGCGTTGGGCGCCATGCTGCCGCCGGTCATTGCATACGAAGTCGCCAATGGCGTTTACGCGACGGCAAGTGCGGTGGTGCTGCTCGGTTTCCGGCGATTTTTTGCCCAAAGAATTTCGCTGGCCGCGCTTGGCCTGGGTGTGGTGGCGGTTGTCATTTCGATCGCCGTATTCCACTATCTGATTGACTCGTTTGCGATGCGTACTGTTACCGTCGCATTGTTCCAGAGTGTGATCGCGCTCCTCATCGGCCTCACCATCTATCAGTCACGCAAAGCCTGGCGTTCGCGTTATCCGTATTTGTTTACCGGAATCATGGCTGTGATCGTGACAGTCGGCCATGGCGTGCGCGGGATTATTTATGCAGCCGGCGATAACGTGCCGGACTCCTTGCTGCAACCGTCGGCATGGAATCTTTTTTTCCTGTCCGCGGGTACGCTGGTATTGCCGGTCCTGACGATGGGCGCCGTGATGATGGTGCACGATACGATGATGACCCGGTCGGAACATGCCGCCAACCGCGATTTTCTTACCGGCGCCTGGTCCAGGCGCGCGTTCTTTGAACTGGCCGAACGTGAGTTGTCGCGCGCGCGCCGTACCGGCCGCAAGCTTTCGCTGCTGCTGCTCGATGTTGATCACTTCAAGAGCATCAACGACAATTTTGGCCATGCGGGTGGCGATCAGGTGCTGATGGATATCGTATTGCGCGCCGATATGGCGATCCGCGACATAGACTACTTCGGTCGGGTGGGGGGAGAAGAATTCGCCGTGCTGCTGCCGGAAACAGACCGCACGGCTGCCTTGCTTGTGGCCGAACGGTTAAGGGCTACGCTGGAGCGCAGCGGGACTGTCGACCGGACCAAGGATGCACCGGGCATCGCCACCTATACGGTCAGCATAGGACTCGCGGTGTTGCGCGACTCGGAATCGTTTCAGGACTTGATGATGCGTGCTGACGCCGCACTGTACAAGGCGAAAGCCTCCGGCCGCAATACGGTGGTGGCTTTCCCGCGCTAGTCACTTATTTCTTCTGCACAAATTCGATTTTATAACCGTCCGGATCTTCAACAAAAGCAATGACGGTCGTGCCATGTTTCATCGGACCGGCCTCGCGCGTCACCTTGCCGCCAGCCGCTTTCGCCGCTTCGCATGCCTTGTAGGCATCGTCGACTTCCACCGCGATGTGACCGTATCCATTTCCGAGTTCGTAGCTGGATGTTTCCCAGTTATGCGTCAGTTCGATGACCGCGCCTTCGCTCTCCGGTTGATAACCGACGAACGCCAGCGTGAATTTGCCTTCCGGGTACTCTTTTTTCCGCAGCAGATGCATGCCGAGGACCGTGCTGTAAAAGGCGATGGATTTGTCCAGATCGCCGACGCGAAGCATGGTGTGGAGAAGACGCATGAAAAAATCCTTGAAGGGGAATGAGGAGAATCAGAAAATCGGCAAGGTTTCCGGTCCGCGTTCGCGCAATGCTTTTTTTGCTGATTCGAACTCGGGGAAAACCGATTGCACGGTCGCCCAGAAACGGGGGCTATGGTTCATTTCGCGCAAGTGCGCCAGTTCATGCGCGATCACATAATCGATTTGGGGCAGTGCAAAATGCATCAGGCGCCAGTTGAGCCGGATCCTGCCATCGGCCGTGCACGATCCCCATTGTGTCATCGCCGACGACAGCGCAAACGACTGATAGCTGACACCCAGTTTTTCCGCATACAGCGGCAGACGTTCGGCAAACAGGCGCCGCGCTTCTACCTGCAGCCATCCTTGGACACGATCTTTCAGTTGCTGTTCCGCGGCATCGGCGGGCAGGCATACGGTCAACTCGCGCGACGTTTCATCGTAAAAGATGCCGGCGGCCTGGGTGGCGACAATACGCAGCGTCAAATCTGCCCCCAGGTAAGGCAGCGTTGCGCCATCGCGCCATTGCATTTGCGGCTGCAGATTGCGCGCTACGCGTTCGCGCCGCTCGCTCAGCTTGGTGAAAATCCAGCGCTGCTTTTCACGGATCGCGCTTTCAATTTCACTCAGCGTGACCCATTTCGGCGCTGTCACGCGCAACCCGTCGTCGCCGATCAGGAAACCGATCGAGCGGCGTTTCGAGCGCAGCAGCGTGTAATCGAGGACATGTTCCTGCAGCTGAATCCGGCGCATGCCTTTGGGCGGCGTCCCCGGCAATTGCACAGGCGGCTGCTGGATGCCCGGCTCCTGTTGCGGCGCGGGACTGTCGATGGTGGGCGGCGATCCACAACCGTCGGCGAAAAAATCCAGCTGCAACGTGAGCTGTTGCGGATCAGGTGAAGGTTGGCGAAGCAGCTTTTTCAAGGCAGGGCAGTCGTCTATTTTTGAGAATATGCATGGGGTGAAATTACCCGCATTTCAGATTCTATCCAATTTTCAACTTGTTGCATTAATTCCGGTGCAGTTAGTCCATCGGGTGCGATCGGTTTGCCTATCGATACAGTGATGGTGCCGGGCTTCTTGATGAAGGAATTTTTCGGCCAGAATTCTCCGGCGTTCATGGCAATCGGCACCACCGGCGTATTGGTTTCGACCGCCAGGCGTGCGCCGCCGCCCTTGTATTTGCCCTGCGTGCCGACCGCGCTGCGGGTGCCTTCGGGGAACATGATCACCCATTGACCATCCGCCAGCCGCTTGCGTCCCTGCTCGACGATTTGCGCCATCGCATCCTTGCCTTTGCTGCGATCGATCGGAATCATGCGCAGCAAGGCGATGCCCCAGCCGAAGAAAGGAATATAGGTGATTTCTTTTTTGAAAACATACACCAGCGGCCGCGGCATGAAGTACAGGAAAAAAATCGTTTCCCATGCAGACTGGTGCTTCGACAGCAAGATGACCGGCGCATCAGGCAAGTTCTCGAATCCCTTGATCCGATAATCGATGCCGCATACCACCTTCGCCGACCAGATCACAAACATGTTCCAGCGCGAGGTCCAGTAATACCGCTTGTTATAGGGAAGCGGCGCAAACAGGAAACAGAACGGCGCCCAGACCAGCGTCGCGACGATCATCAACAACGCAAACAATAACGAACGCAAGAACAATGTTATGCGCAACATGACAACTCCAGCAGTGGATAAGGTAACCAGCGGCATGGCGGTCCGCCGGATGAATTAATGGGTGAATGAACAGCGCTCGGTGGAGCGATTGCCGGAACGAATCGAAAATTACCGATCGTGCTCAATCATGTTTTTAGCAATCCCGCTATTATCGGTAATAAATGCGCAAAAACTTCTTTTGCTTCAATTTTTTTGGCGCAACCGGTTCTCTTGCCCGGGGTGTTTTGCCGCAGTTTCGCTTCTGGACGGTTCCAGCAGTTCATCGACAACTTTTGCCAGATCCGGATAAATCGTGGTGCCCGGCGGCAGGCCACCTTTGTCGCGCGTCTTTTCTCCCTTGCCGGTCAATACCAGATACGGCACGCAACCAACCAGAAAACCCGCCTGCAAATCGCGCAATGAATCACCAACGGTCGGCACGCCTTTCAGGCTGAGATCATACCGTTTTGCGATCGCGTGCAACATGCCGGGCTTGGGTTTGCGGCAATCGCAATTATCATCCGCCGCATGCGGACAGAAAAATATCGCGTCGATTTCGGCGCCGACCTGCTGCGCAGCCGTATGCAATTTCCGATGGATGGCGTTGAGGTTCAGGATGTCAAACAGCTTGCGCGCAATGCCGGACTGATTGGTCGACACCACCACCAGATAACCTGCCTGGTTCAGCCGCGCAATCGCTTCCAGCGATCCGGGAATCGGAACCCACTCATCCGGCGACTTGATGAAGGAATCCGAGTCCTGGTTGATGACGCCATCGCGATCCAGAATGATCAGTTTCATCGTGACGATCGTCTCAGGCTGCCAGCTTGGAAATGTCGGCGACCCGGTTCATCATGCGATGCAGGCCGGACAGCAGCGCAAGCCGGTTATGGCGCAGGTTGTGGTCTTCGGCCATCACCATGACGTCGTTAAAAAAAGCGTCGACCTGATGGCGCAATTGGGCCAGCGCCTTCAGCGTGCCGGTGAAGTCGCCTTTGGCAAAGGCGGCATCGACCTCGGGTTCCAGTGAGGTCAGCGCGGAATACAGGCCTTGTTCCGCCGCTTCCAGCAATAATTCCGTTTGCACGATGCCGGTCACGCCGTCGGTTTTTTTAAGGATGTTGGTGATGCGCTTGTTGGCCGCGGCCAGCGATTCCGCTTCCGGCAGCGCGGCAAACGCGTGCACTGCATTCAGGCGCTCGATGATGGTGTCGAGCTGATCCGGTTGCTGGGCGACCACGGCTTCAATTTCATTCTGGCTGAAACCCTGTTCACGCAACAAACCGCGCAGGCGGTCGTACAGGAACGGCAGGATGTCGGCGCCGGGATCCTTGAAGTTCGGGTTGTCCGCAAACAGTTGCGCCGACGCCGACAGCAGGCTGGCGATCGACAGGGGCAAACGTTTTTCGATCAGCATCCGGAGTATGCCTAGCGCATGCCGGCGCAATGCAAACGGATCCCTGTCGCCGGTAGGCTGCAGGCCGATGCCCCAGATGCCGACCAGTGTTTCCAGCTTGTCCGCCAGTGCCACCGCGGTGCCGGTGTCGGTCACGGGCAGGGCGTCGCCGGCAAAACGCGGCTGGTAATGTTCAGAAATCGCCACCGCCACTTCTTCATGCTCGCCGTCATGACGCGCATAGTAGGTGCCCATGATGCCTTGCAGTTCCGGAAATTCGCCCACCATGTCGGTCAGCAAATCCGTCTTTGCCAGCAATGCGCCGCGCTCGGCCAATGCGATATCGGTTCCCAGAGCCTGCGCGATTGTGCCGGCCAGCGCCCTGACGCGGCCGGTGCGTTGTTGCTGGGTGCCGAGCTTGTTGTGATAAACCACGTTGCTCAAACCGGGCAGGCGGTCGGCCAGTTTCTTTTTCTTGTCCTGCTCGAAAAAGAATTTTGCGTCCGACAGGCGCGGCCGCACCACACGTTCATTGCCCTGGATGATATGGCGCGGATCGTCCGTACGCAGATTCGACACGATCAGGAATCGCGAACGCAAGCGCCCGTCGGCATCGGTCAGCGCAAAATATTTTTGGTTGGTTTGCATTGTCAGGATCAGGCACTCTTGTGGCACTGACAGAAATTCATTCTCGAAGTTGCATTCATAGACTTCCGGCCATTCGACCAGCGCCGTGACTTCATCGAGCAGCGCTTCCGGCATGAATATCTTGTCGGCGCCGGCTTTGGCCAGCAAGGCACTGCGAATTTTTTCCTTGCGCGCCGTGATGCCGGGGACAACCATGCCCTGTTCTTCGAGCACCGCTGCATAGCTGTCGGCATTGAGGATCGACAAGGTGTCTTGCGACAGGAAACGATGGCCGAGGGTAGTCTGGCCGGCAGCCAGGCCCAGGATCGTGATCGGCACCACTTGGTCGCCATGCAAGGCGATCAGCTTGTGCACCGGGCGCACGAATTGCACCGTCGAGCCGTCGGGGCGCTGGTAACTCATCAGCTTTGGAATAGGCAACTTGGTGATGCTATCTTCGAGCGCGATCTGCAAACCGCTTTGCAAGCTTGAGCCGGGCGCGCTGTAGGTATAGAAAAAACTGTCAGCCTTGCCATCCGGCGCGCGCTCGAGATCGGCGATGTCGATGCTGCGGGCATTCGATGCATTTGCCAGTGCGGCGAGTTTTTTTGCCAGCGGCGCGGTCGGATTGCCGCTCGCGTCCAGCGCCACCGATACCGGCAGCACTTTCTCTCGGATCGATTTGTCAGGCGAACTGCTGCGTACCCCGGTAATCGATACCGCCAGGCGGCGCGGCGTCGCATACGCGGTCGCCACCGAACCGTCGTCGAGGAAGGATTGCGATTTCAAGCTGTTGACCAAGCCCGCTGCAAAGGCTTCGCCCAGCTTCGCCAGTGCCTTCGGTGGTAGTTCTTCGGTGAGTAATTCGACTAACAGGGTCTGATTCATTTTTATGCCGCCATTTCCGCGCGACGCGGAAATCCTTGGTTTTGTTTAAGTTGAACGATGCCGGTTCCCGGATTGTCCAGGAGGGCCGGTCAAGCTTTTTCGAGGCTGTTCGCCAGCATCGGGAAGCCCAGCTTTTCACGCGAGTCGAAATACGCTTTTGCCACGGCGCGCGACAGGTTGCGGATACGGCCGATGTACGCGGCGCGTTCGGTGACCGAGATCGCGCCCCGGGCGTCGAGCAGGTTGAACGTGTGCGCGGCCTTGAGGATCATTTCGTAGGCCGGCAAGGTCAGCGGCACGTCGAGCAGGCGCTTGGCTTCGGATTCGTAATTGGTAAACAGCGAGAACAGGAAGTCGGTATTGGAGTGCTCGAAGTTGTAGGTCGACTGTTCGACCTCGTTCTGGTGGAAAACGTCGCCGTAGGTCAGCCTGCGGGTGACGCCATTTTCTTCCCACTCGGTCCACACCAGGTCGTAGACGTTTTCGACGCTCTGCAGGTACATTGCCAGACGTTCGATACCGTAGGTGATTTCGCCCAGCACCGGCTTGCAGTCGAGTCCGCCCACTTGCTGGAAATAGGTGAACTGGGTGACTTCCATGCCGTTGAGCCAGACTTCCCAGCCCAGGCCCCACGCGCCGAGGGTCGGATTTTCCCAGTCGTCTTCGACAAAACGCACATCGTTCTGCTTCAGATCAAGGCCCAGGGCCTCAAGCGAGCCGAGGTACAAGTCAAGTATGTTTTCCGGGGCCGGCTTGAGCACGACCTGGAATTGATAATAGTGCTGCATCCGGTTCGGATTTTCAGCGTAACGGCCATCCTTCGGCCGCCGCGACGGCTGCACATAAGCGGCGCGCCAGGGTTCCGGTCCGATCGCGCGCAGGAAGGTGGCGGTATGCGAGGTGCCGGCGCCGACTTCCATGTCGTAGGGCTGGAGCAGCGCGCAGCCTTGCGCGTCCCAATACTCTTGCAGCTTAAGAATGACTTGTTGAAATGTGAGCATTTTTTGTGTGTCTCTGTCTGAAAACAGAGAGTTGCGGTGAGAGCAAGCGAATTTTGCCGAAAGCTTGGATTTTAGCGGGTTTTAAGAGGGGTCAGTAGGTTCATGCCGTCTTTTTCGGAACCATAACCCGACTGCACCCAGCGTCAGAAACGCCAGGATCACGATCAATGTGTTGCCGAAGATGATATACGGTGTCCAGCCTGTGGTGCCCTGGACTGTTGCGCTCAGAACGCCGCGTGTGAAAGGCGGCAGTTGCGCGACAACTTCACCCTTGGGATTGATGACCGCGGTGGTGCCGGTGTTGGTCGCGCGCAGCATCGGACGGCCGGTTTCCAGCGCGCGCATCTGCGAAATCTGCAGATGTTGCGGCAATGCCAGCGAATCGCCAAACCAGCCGATATTCGACATGTTGAGCAGGATCGTCGCCTGCGGCCGGCCGGAAAAATAGCTGGCCGCCAGCTGGTCGGCGATTTCTTCGCCAAACAGATCCTCGTAACAGATATTGGGCATTACCCATTGGTCCTTGACCGCAAGCGGCGCCTGCAGCAGCGGGCCACGGGTGAAGTCGCCCAGCGGAATGTTCATCATGTTGACGAACCAGCGTGCGCCGGTCGGGATGAATTCGCCAAACGGCACCAGATGATGTTTGTCGTAGCGGTACAGTTTGGCGGTGGCCGCCGACGCCGGCGAGAAGCCGATGACGCTGTTGGCATAATGCGCCGGTCCGTCGCTGAGCGGTATGCCCAGCGCAATGTGGCTGTTCGACTGGCTGCTGAAATCCGACAGGCGTTCCAGATAGTCCGGCGGCAACTGATGCACGAACAGCGGCAGCGCGGTTTCAGGCGTCGCGATCAGGTCGGCCGGTGTGGCGCGAATCATGTCGTGGTACAGCGCCAGTGTGTTGTGGGTCTGGTCGGGCGCGAATTTCATTTCCTGCGCTACGTTGCCTTGCAACAGGCGCACTGTAATCGGCTGGCCGCTGGCGCTGGTCCAGTCGATATTCTTCAGGCCCAGGCCCGCCGCCAGCAGCAGCACTGCCAGTGCCGGCGGCAGCTTGCCGGACCGGAGCAGCACCAGGCAGCCGGCAATCAGCGCTGCTATCCATGCCAGTCCATACACACCGGCCACCGGCGCATAACCGGCGAGCGGGCCGGCGGTATGCGCATAACCGGAGGCGAGCCAGGGGAAGCCGGTAAAGACCCAGCCGCGCAGCCATTCGCCCAGCGTCCACAGCGCGGGGAAAATGGCGAGCAAAAAAACGCTATCGGATGCCGTGCTGCGTTGTCTGAACCATGTTGCGCTGCCAGTCGCCAGCGCCGTGAATGCGCCCAGCAGCGCAGCCAGCAAGGCGACCGCGGTCACCGCCATCAGGGACGGCAAGCCGCCGTAGCGATGCATGCTGATATAGAGCCAATAAACACCGCATGCCATCCAGCCGAAGCCAAATGCCCAGCCAATCAACACGCTGCGTTTGATCGACGATTGCCGCAGTACCAGCCAGAACAGGAATGCGAGGCTGGCGATCTGCAAGGGCCACAAGCCGAAGGGTGCGAATGCCAGAACGGTGAGGGCGCCGGCGGCCAGCGCCAGCAAGGGGGAAAAGCGCGCGAGTGTGGCGGGCAGGGGGCGGGTTTTCACGCTTTATTTTTTTTATCGGTGTCAGAAAGCAGCGTTAATCCAAATCATCGTCATCCGGCAGGTCCGACAGCTTTTCCACCAGCAGCACATGCACTTGGCGCGCATCGGCGCGCAAGATTTCGATCCGCAGGTCGCCGATGGTGATCATCTCTCCCTTGTGCGGTATACGTCCCAAATGGTTGACGACCAGGCCGCCAATGGTATCGGCTTCTTCATCGGCCAGGCGTGTTCCCAGTATTTCGTTGAATTGCCTGAGTTCGGTCAGCGCCTTGATGCGCCAGCGCGGTCCGCGCAGACCGCCCTTGACGGCCAGGATGTTGTCTTCGTCTTCGGCGAAATCGTATTCGTCTTCGATATCGCCAACGATTTGTTCCAGCACATCTTCAATGGTGATGATTCCTGACACGCCGCCGTATTCATCAACCACGATCGCCATGTGGTTGCGATTGGCGCGGAAATCACGCAACAGCACGTTGAGCCGCTTGGATTCGGGAATGAAGATGGCCGGGCGCAGAATGCGGCGCACATCGAAGTTTTCTCCCGCGTAATAACGCAGCAAATCCTTCGCCAGCAGGATGCCGACCACTTTGTCGCGTTTGCCTTCGACGGCAGGAAAACGGGAATGTGCCGTCTTCAGCACCAGCGGCAGCCATTCTTCAATCGGGGTGGTGATATCGATTACATCCATCTGCGAGCGCGGGATCATGATGTCGTGCGCCGACAGGTCGGACACCTGGAATACACCCTCGATCATCGACAGCGCATCGGCGTCGATCAAGCCGCGTTCGTGTGCGTCGTGCAGGATTTCCAGCAGCTCGACGCGGTTTTCAGGCTCAGGGGAAATGAATGCGGTCAGACGTTCAAATAATGACCGGTGCGGTTTTGTGTCAACAGGTTTCGCACTACTGGGATACTCTTGCATATGGCTAATGGACGTCGTTTCGACGTGGTCACGAAGGGATATAGGATACAACAAATGCGCCGGGGCGCCTAAAAATGCGGGTCATCGATCAAAAGTCAGCGATCGGCATACGGATCGGGCAGTCCCAGCCCGGCCAGGATACCGATTTCCAGCGCTTCCATTTCGGCGGCTTCGTCATCGGTTTCATGGTCGTAGCCTTGCGCGTGCAGCACACCGTGCACCACCAGATGCGCGGCATGGGATTCGACCGGTATTTTCTGCTCCGCCGCCTCGCGCTGCAGCACGTCGGTGCACAGGATGATATCGGCCTGCGTCACACCCTCATCCTGGTCTTCGCCGTAGGCGAAGGTCAGCACATTGGTCGCATAATCCTTGCCGCGATAATCCCGATTGAGCACCCGGCCTTCTTCGGCATCGACGAAACGCAGCGTCAGTTCGGCCGGCGCCAGCAATGCCGCCTGCGCCCAGCGCCGCAGCCGGCCACGCGGGATCAGGTCCTTCAGGCGCGGGTCGGGATATTGCACTGACAGCGAAAGCTTATTTTTTGCCGGCATCTTTGGCGTGTACCGCACTGGTTGCCGTCACGGCATTGGCTGCATTGGCGGATTCATAGGCGTCAACGATACGCGCGACCAACGGATGCCGCACCACGTCGGCGCTGGTGAATTGGGTGAAGGCGATGCCGCGGACTTCTTCCAGCACCTTGGCGGCATCAACCAGGCCGCTTTTCTGGTGGCGCTGCAAGTCGATCTGCGTCACGTCGCCGGTCACCACCGCCTTGCTGCCGAAGCCAATGCGGGTCAGGAACATCTTCATCTGTTCCGGCGTCGTGTTCTGCGCTTCATCGAGAATGATGAATGCGTGATTCAGCGTGCGGCCGCGCATGTAAGCCAGCGGCGCGATTTCGATCGCCTGCTTTTCGAACATTTTCTGGGTGCGGTCGAAACCGAGCAAGTCGTACAGCGCGTCGTACAGCGGGCGCAGATAGGGATCGACTTTCTGCGTCAGGTCGCCCGGCAGGAAACCCAGGCGTTCACCGGCTTCGACGGCGGGGCGGGTGAGCACGATGCGCTTGACGGCGTCGCGTTCGAGCGCGTCGACTGCACAGGCCACGGCCAGATAGGTCTTGCCGGTGCCGGCCGGTCCGATGCCGAAGGTCACATCATGTTCCATGATCGCCTTCAGATACTGGTTCTGATGCGGCGTGCGCCCGCGCAAATCGCTGCGCCGGGTCTTCAGCACCGGCATGGCGGTTTCCGGCTCCTCGACTTTTTTTGCCAGGATGGCGGGAGTCTCGTTCGAGTGCGCCAGTCCGGCGCGCTGCTCGACCAGGGCCAGTTGTATGTCTTCCACCGACACCACTTTGTTGGCGATCGCATAAAACTTGTCGAGGATTTCGATGGCGCGCGCCGCATTGGCGCCGCCGACGATGAATTTTTCGCCGCGGCGGAAAATGGTGACATCAAGCGCAGCGGAAATCTGGCGCAGGTTTTCATCCATCGGTCCGCACAGATGTGCCAACCGGGTATTGTCGATCGGTTGCGGAATGAAGTGCTGCGGCTGGGCGGGAATCTTGGTTTTCAAATGAGGAGTGTTCCTAAGAGGGATACACCACAACTTCGCCGCGCAACGAATACGCGTAAGTGTGGGTAATGTTGACATCGATCATCTGGCCGATCAGCCGTGCGCCATTCGGGCCGCCATCAAAATTGACGACGCGGTTGTTTTCGCTGCGGCCCTGCATTTCATTTGCATCTTTCTTGGACGGACCTTCGACCAGGATGCGCTGCACGGTGCCGACCATTTGCTGGCTGTATTTTTTCGTGTTTTCAACGATCACGGCCTGCAGCCGCTGGAGGCGCTTGAGCTTGACGTCATACGGCGTATCGTCTTCCAGGTTGGCGGCCGGGGTGCCGGGCCGCGGACTGAAAATGAAACTGAAGCTGTTGTCATACCCTATGTCGTCGATCAGCTTCATCATGGCTTCAAAATCGGCTTCGGTTTCGCCCGGGAAGCCGACGATGAAATCGGATGAAATCGCAATATTCGGCCGTACTTCGCGCAGGCGCCGGATGATCGATTTGTACTCCAGCGAGGTATAACCGCGCTTCATCGCGGCCAGGATCCGGTCCGACCCATGCTGGGCCGGCAGATACAGATGATCGGCCAGCTTGGGCACCTTCGCGTAGGCATCGATCAGGCGCTGCGAAAATTCCTTCGGATGGCTGGTGACAAAGCGGATGCGTTCGATGCCGTCGATTTCGGCGATGTATTCGATCAGCAGCGCAAAATCCGCGATCTCGCCATCGGCCATCGCGCCGCGATAAGCGTTGACGTTCTGCCCCAACAGCGTGACTTCCCTGACGCCCTGCGCGGTCAGTCCGGCGATTTCGGCCAGCACATCGTCAAAGCGGCGCGATACTTCCTCGCCCCGGGTGTAAGGCACCACACAATAGCTGCAATATTTGCTGCAGCCTTCCATGATCGACACAAATGCGGTCGCGCCGTCCACCTTGGCGGGCGGCAGGTGATCGAATTTTTCGATTTCGGGAAAGCTGATGTCGACTTGCGAGCGTCCGGTCAGGCGCCGCTGGTCCAGCATCTGCGGCAGGCGATGCAAGGTTTGCGGGCCGAACACCACGTCGACGTAAGGTGCGCGCTTGACAATCGCTTCCCCTTCCTGGGAGGCGACACAACCGCCGACGCCGATGACCAGGCCGGGCCGGATCAGTTTCAGTTCGCGCAGGCGGCCGAGGTCGGAGAATACCTTTTCCTGCGCCTTTTCGCGCACCGAGCAGGTGTTGAGCAGGATGACATCGGCATCTTCCGGCGTATCGGTCTTGATGAAGCCGTCGGACGCGTTGAGCACATCGGCCATCTTGTCCGAGTCGTACTCGTTCATCTGGCAGCCGAAGGTTTTAATGAATAATTTCTTTTGCATTGAATTAGCGGGGCAACCCGGCCCCTTGATTTTTCTGGCGTTGATCCGGCGCTGGCGCCTGCGCTTCCTGCGGACTTAAAATCCAGACGCGATCGACTTCGCCCTGGTTGTTTTCGGTGTAGTTGACGATAAATTCACGGCCGCGCAATGAGGCCGGCATGTCGATGGTATTGTTTTGATTGCGGATCCATGCGCCCACCGACAGCCTGCGCGGTTTGCCGTCAAACGTGATCGTCGGGTAATCGGCGGTTGACATCGCGCCGCGTTTTGCGATCGGCGGGAACGGGCGTTCAAATGCCTGCGCCGGTAATGCGGCGGCTGCCAACAGCATGCAAATCAGGAATCGTTGTGCCCGCATTTCAAACTCCGTTTCGAAGATCAGACTGGAAATTCAGGTTGAGCGCCGGGGAATTGCCGGCGATTGTCAGCTGGGGCAGTGAGCGTGCCGCCGTACGAAATAAAGGGTTCTATCATATCACGCACCAAGCGCCGGCCTGAGCCTTGAGCGCGAGCGGAGTGCTTGTGATTGCGGCGGAAAAACGAAAGCGGAGGCGGGCTGATTACCTGTTCGGCATCATTGAATTGATGGATTTTTTGATAATAAAATTCCGTCGGCAAACTATCCGAAAGCATCTTTCGCAACACTTTTTCCTTATTCAAATTGGTTTTTGAAGCCATTTTTCATTTCCCATTCTCACTTTTCCCTGCCCGATATACGATCGATGTGGACTCATTTGTTGTCCCGTCGGCATGCTTTTCTGTGGAATGCGGACCATACCATCGAATCGGCAATGCCAAGGCTACCCAAAAATTCTAACCAAAAGCGCAACGGCACGCCAATTTGCCGAACAAGGGGGTGATGATGTTTTCAAAAATGGTAAATGGCAGAACGGCGGCAATCATCTCGATCGCCGCCGCTTCAATGTTAAGCGGCTGCGCATCGATTGTGAACGGCACGAATCAGGTCCTGACCGTCGATGCCCGCAGCAAAAATGAGCAAGTAGCCGGAGCAACATGTCAGCTCAATAATACAAAGGGTGTTTATTACGTCACCACGCCAGGCACTGTCACGGTGAACCGGGCCTATGGCGATATGGACGTGAAGTGCGAAAAAGCGGATTTGCCGCCGGGCATGGCAACCGTCAAATCCACGGTCAAGGGCATGGCGTTCGGGAATATCCTTTTTGGCGGTGTGATTGGCGCCGCTATCGATGCGGGCTCTGGCGCGGCATACGATTATCCAAACCTGATCAGCGTGATCATGGGTGAGACCATTTCACTTCCGGTTGCCGCTCCTGTGGCCGGCGGCTCAGCCCCGGCCGCCACTCCCGTGGCGCAAAAGTAGCAGAGGTTGCATGGCTGGGCATCTCCCGAACCGCTCAGCCATGCCGGAGGCGCCTTCGAGCGGTTGACGAAATAAGGCAGGGACAGCGATTTTTCCGATTTTGCGCCGTCTAAAGGCATTTGATTAGAGCGATTTGCCAGTGAGTGTGCGGATGATGCGGGTTGATTTAGGGTGCAGGCAAGGCGCCCCAAAGCGGCACGCAGCGCCGTACACTGACTCGCAAACCGCGCTACGTACCCGCCCGAATCCCGTGCTTTATTCGGAAAGGCAACTCAATCAGAATGGTTACAAACAGAAAGCGGACGGGCGGAAAACCCAGCTTTTTCATTCGCTCGACATCATTAGCGCCGCACCGCCCTACAGAAGCTCCAGCATTGAGCGCGGTATGGATGGATCACTTCCAGGCAGGTCCGCGATAAATAAACGTGACTGATTTCATATGCCTTCCTTTATGTCAGACATTGCCAGGCAGGCTCAGAAGCCGGGACCTTTCATTCTCGGTAGCGATCTGGTCGACCTCGTGCTTTGCGTCGAGTACTACGCCATACAGATCAAGTGCATTGCGAGGACTCACGTATCCTTGAACGACATCGTTGTGAACCTGTTCGGGTGAGCGCTGCAGCGGTGAGCCATAACCGCCACCGCCGCTGCTATATACATGAAGGCGGTCACCGGGAACGACGGCGAGGGCACTGAGCTTCAACAGCGTGCATGGTGGTTCACCAGCGCGCTGGAATTCAACGTACCCCGCGCTGCCCGCACCACCTCCCTTCAGACCCCATGGCGGGCAAAAATGCCGCTCCAGTGCAACGCTTGCCGTACAGGGCGCAGTAATGCGGTAAACCTTTTCAGTTCCTAACCCGCCGCGATTCTGCCCTGCGCCCGCGGAATCGTCACGCCATGCGTAACTTTCCACCATTAACGGGTAGAGCGCTTCTTGCACCTCCACCGGAATGTCCTTGTTGTCACCGTGCCCCAGGGTTTTGTAAGGTCCCACGCCATCGCCATGCATGGAGCCGCCCCATCCGCCATGAGATGTATCGAAAATATTGAAGTGCCGGCCGGACCGGGGATCCTTGCCCTTGAAACCATATACGCCAAAGGAAGCATGGTGCCCGGCTGCCACTTTTTCAGGCATCACTTCAGCCATCGCCGCGATGATGGTGTCAATTACCGTAGGAAGTGGCAAGCTGTAGTTAGCGAACGGGGCGTTCGGGGCGGCACTCAGGAATTTTCCTGGTGGAATCACCACGCTGACCGGCGTAAAACATCCTTCATTTGCCGGCTCGTCAGGCACCACCAGATACTTGAATGCAATCCGCGCGCACACTTCCGCACCGCCGAACCTGCCGGAATTGAATGGCCCCTTGAGTTGATCCGCCACATTTGAAAAATCCACGATGAATTCGGACCCTTCGATGCGCACGATCACATGAACCGGTATGCGTTTTCCCAGTTCCACACCGTCGTCGTCCAGAAAACTTTCCATCTCATAGACGCCATCTGGGATGGCCTCGACTCCCGCTCTGGCAGCGGCTTCTGCGCTGCGCCAGATTTCGTCAATACCATCGAACAGCACATCATGACCATGACGCTCCAACAGGTTCATGAATAGCTCGCGTCCCTTCAGACAACCTGTCAGTTGCGCTTCGATATCCCCCAGCAGCATCTCGGGCAAACGGGTATTGTGTTCAATGATCCGGTAAATTTCTTCTACCCTCTTGCCTTTGGCAATCAGCTTGACCGATCTGATCTGCAGGCCTTCCTGAAATACTTCTGTCGTGTCCGTGCCCAGGCATGAGCCTGGATACTGGCCGCCGATATCAATCCAGTGCCCCACCACCGCCATGAACGCGACAATCTTGCCATCACTGGTACATGCGGGCGTATACATCACGACATTGTTCAAATGCTGACCCAGGGTGCCGGCATAGTTGGTCACGATGACATCACCGGCTTCAATGCCTTGCGTACCGTAGGTTGCGAGGCCGTCATTGACTGCCAGACCGATCAGGTTTGCCAGGAATAGCGGTATGCCCTGTCGGGCAAGGGCGATGCTGCGCCCTTGCGCGTCAACTAGTCCGACCGCGTAGTCCTTGTATTCGTAAATCAGCGGGCTGAAGGCGGTACGCATGAGGTCCGCCTCGACCAGGTCGGGAATCGATTGCACCTCGTTGCGAATGATCTCCAGGGTGATGGGATCCAGCGTTGATTTTTTTGCTGCATTAATAGTGTTGGACACGACGTCTTCTCCGTTATTTTTGCTTGCCGATATGAAGCCTCAGTTCACCGAGCGCGCCCACTTCAAAAGTGTCGAACGGGCCGACGATAGTGGTAGACCCATATTCCTCGATCACAGCGGGTCCGGGCGATGCGAATCCGATCGGCAAGGTCGCGCGCTCAAACACGGCAGCATGCAACTCAGCCTTGGCCTCTGAAAAGTAAATGGGGCGCGTACCCGGCGCCGGCGGCGCACCCTTTCCGGTCACCGCCAGCCGCCCTATCTCCGGGCGCGGGGTCCGGGCGTGAGCCGCGGTGTGAAGCGAGACAACTTCAGACTCGCCATTGGGATTGACATGCCCGTAACGCTTTTGGTAGATCGCCTGGAAGGCGCCGTTAAGGATCGTGTGGGTGTCGGTAGCCAGAACCGGGACCCTTACGGTATGCATCTGTCCGACAAATCGCATCTCCACGCTACGCTTGAACTCGATGGCAATGTCCGGGAAGTCCGCCGTCATTTCGCCAGCGAGCTGCGCTTCCATGTCGGCAAAGGTGCGTTCGAGGTCGCTGATCGTGTTCTCGTCGATGGCCCGCAATACGGTGCGGTCGATATCGCGGCGGATATCGGCCAGAAGCATGCCGATAGCGGAAAAATTTCCCGGCTCCGGCGGAATGATCACCATCGGAATGTTCATCGCGCGTGCCAGTCCGGCGGAATGCAAAGGCCCGCCACCACCGTAGGCAAACAGAACAAAATCACGCGGGTCCCGGCCACGCTCGATCGTGATGCGTTTGATCGCGCCAGCCATGATCACGGCGGCTATCGAAAGAATGCCGTCCGCCAGTTCCAGCAGCGATTCCCGCCCTTGATATCCCAGCGTTTCGCCGATTTTCGACTCCAGCGCACTGGCGGCCCTTTCAACATCCAGCGCCATCTCGCCGCCCTGGAACTTCTGCGCATTCAGTCTTCCAAGCAGCAGATTGGCGTCGGTGACGGTAGGCTCGGATCCGCCGCGCCCATAACATGCGGGCCCCGGTGTGGAACCGGCGCTTTTAGGACCGACGCGAAGGCGCTTCTGTTCGTCCAGCCAGGCAATGGAGCCACCGCCTGCGCCAACCTCAACGATATCGACTACCGGTGCGCGGATGGGGATGCCGCGTCCATATCCGCCGACGTAGTAAATCGAGTCGACAGCAAACTCGCCCGACTCGACCAGGGCGCATTTGGCGGTTGTTCCGCCCATATCGAACGCGATGATATTGTCGATGCCGAGCGCAATGCCGAAGGCGCTGGCGCCGATACAGCCGCCGATGGGACCCGACTCAACCAGCAATACGGGCGCCTTGGCAGCATGGGCTGCGGAAAGCACGCCGCCGTTCGAGCCCATCAGGTAGAAGCGGCCCTTGAATTTTCTTTCTGCCAGGGCGCCGCCCAGGGACGCGATGTAGCCGCCAATCTTCGGGCCGGCGTAGGCGTTCGCGGTTGCTGTTGCCGTTCGCTCGTACTCGTACCACTCCCTGGAAAGCTCAGCGCCGGTCGTGATGAAACATTCAGGCAACAACGTACGCAGAAGGCTGGCAACCAGAAGTTCGTGCGCTGGTTCGAGATAGGAGTTAATGAATGACACAGCAACGGCTTCCGCGCCGCTTGCGCGAATGGACTCCGCCACGTCGCGAACTTCTGCTTCATTGGGCGCTATCGTTGACTGTCCGCTGCCGTTCACCCGTTCCGTCACCTCAAAACGCCGCACACGCGGCACCAGAGCCGGGTCGCGCCGATAATAAAGATTAAATGGTTCAGCCCGGTTGCCTCGCCCGAGTTCCACGACATCGCGAAATCCGCGCGTCGTGACCAGCGCGATTTCCGGCCCCGACCTTTCCAGGAGTGTATTGATTACCAGCGTCGTTCCATGCTTGAAGATGGCGGCGGATTCGAGCCTGGTATCGGTTTTGTCGGCGCACGCCAGGATCCCCTCGATGGGATTGTGGTGTGTGGTGAGACTCTTGGTGTATTTCACGTCTCCACTATCAGGATTGAAAGACACCAGATCGGTAAACGTCCCCCCAGTATCAACTGCTACAAAATTTTTCATGGCATGTTCTCTTGTTTGGAAAACCCATCTGACATGGGAACGGTGAACCGTCGACAGGCATGGGCTGACAAGTCGCCGCAAGCATGGGGAACGATGGCGTGCAAAGTTGCGAAACCTGGCTTCTCAAGGCGCGCGGCGATTTGACCCGATCATTGCTGACTCAAGCCAGGCGACTGCGTAAAAAAGCATCACGCCCAGTACAGACATGACGACGATGGCAGCAAAGGCCATCACCGTCAGAAGCTGGCCGGAGGCATATTGGGCCAGGTAGCCAAGGCCTGCCTGGCCGGCGATCATTTCGCCAACGATGACGCCGATCGTCGCCAGGGTAATTGCCAGCTTCAGGCCCGCGAAGATGCTGGGCAGCGCTGCGGGAACCCGCATGCGCCAGAAAATGCGAAGCGGGCTGCCGCCCATCACCCTGCCCAGCCTGATCAGGTCCGGATCGATATGGGTCAGGCCAAGCGTCGTGTTGATCACGATGGGAAATATCGCCACCAGAACGGCAAGGACAATGTTCGTCAGCTGACCAAACCCGAACCAGATAAGAAAGAGCGGTGCAATCGCGACCTTGGGAATCGAGTTTGACACCACCAGCAAGGGCATCAACAACCTGGACAATGGCTTGGAAAATGCCACTGCTGCGCCGATCGGCATCCCGATCACGACCGATAATGCAAACCCGATCCCGATCTCGCGTAAGGTTACAAGGCTGTGGACCAGCAGGAGTTCGCGGCGCTTGATGATCTCGAGCATCACCGCCCATGGACCTGGGAGCACCACCTCCTGATACTGCCCCAGGCTGACCACGGCCTGCCAGACGAAAAGTGCGATGGAAAACGACAAAAGCGCCCACAGGGTGTGAGTGACAGGCGCCAGCGATCGCAAGCGTCTTTCGACGCGCCCGGTCGTGGCATTGGCAACGCTAGACGGCGGCATGGTCATACGCTCCTGCCTCTTTGAGGGCGGCGAACGCCCGATCTATGTATGGCGTGAAGACCGAAACGCCACGCGGCCATTCGCGGCGGGGTCTTGGGACGTCAACATCGATTCGCGTCGTAATTCGGCCGGGCCGGGCCGACAGGACCAGCACGACATCGCCAAGAAATACCGCCTCCTCCAGACTGTGCGTGACAAACACGACGGTCTTTTCCGAGTTGGCCGTAATATTTTCCAGATCGATTGCCACTTTCTCCCGCGTGATCGCGTCAAGCGCGCCAAACGGCTCGTCCATTAACAGCAGTTCGGGTTCATGCACAAGGGCGCGGCAAAGCGCGACTCTCTGCCGCATCCCGCCTGAAAGCTGATGCGGATAGGCTCCGGCAAAGGCGCCCAGGCCAACCAGTTCCAACAGACTGGTGGCGCGCGCCACATGGGGAGCGGAGGGCAATCCGCGTATCTCGAACTGGAACAGGATGTTTTCCAGCGCGGTCTTCCATTCAAGCAGCAGGTCTTTTTGAAAAACCATGCCGGCAGCGCTGTTCGGTTCGCGGAGTTCTTTTCCATGAACAAATACGCTGCCGGAACTGGGTTTTTCCAATCCGGCCATCAGCGCCAGCAAGGTGCTCTTGCCGCAGCCGGAAGGACCAAGAAGACTTACAAAACTCCGCTTCGGAATGTCAATGTTCACATTGTCCAGAGCCGTGACCTGCCCGAATTTTTTCGACAGACCCACGACTTTCAAAGCGGAATTTTCGTTCGCCCCGGCCATCGATTGCAACCCGGTCGAGGGCAGGCTCATGGGCACTTGGCTGATGAAACGGGATCAGCCCCATCAAAAAATTCGTTCGTGTAGAGATCCGTAGACTTCAGGCTGGAGGTGATCAGCCTTGTCTTCCGATAAAGATCGATAGCCGTTTTCCATGCTGAATCAGATGCCCGCCCCACGACCGTTTGTCCTTCCGCGCACTGGAAAGGCACCCACCCCGCATAGTCGGGCACGACACGTTCAGCTACCGCCCCCGGGACCGATTTCACGAAAGAATTGATAGCGACACCTGGATTCGCATTGATCATGCCTGTCGCGGCATAGGTAGCTTTGAGAAATTTCCGGATCTGGCCCTTTTTTTGCGCCAGTACATCAGGCCGGACTACCCATACGTACAGCGGCTCGGGATCACCTTCCTTGGAAAACGGCATGTAGACCGAAGGGCGGGTCGCCTCGACGCCGGATTGGGCGAAGGGGATCACCGTCACAACTGCGTCCGCCTGTTTGGCAGCATAGGCAGTCAACATCGCGGCGGGTTGTGGAATCAGAATGTAAGTGACCTTGTCCGGGTTGCCGCCCTGTTGGGCGATCAGGGCGCGCAACAGGGCTTCATAACTGGCACCCGGGACAAGCACTTTGTGCCCTTGCAGCCCAAGCAGGTTCTTGATGCCGGTTTCCTTTGCGGCAATCACGCCAAACGCGTTACCGCCATACATGTTGCCTACTGATACAAGCTTCTGGCCTTTGTCGACACTCAATATATGGTTAATCGCCAGCACGACGCCAATGTCGGCACTGCCGGCAACAAGTGCGTTTACCGTGTCTTGTGACAGGCGTCCCGGTAATATATCGACTTTGAGGCCTGCTTTTTCGTACATGCCGGATTCCTTGGCGAGGAAAGGCGCAGCAAATGCCGGCACTGCAATCGAGCCAAATTGCATTCTGAGCGGCTCAAGGTCCGCCGCATGGGCAGAGAACTGGGATGCCGAAAAAACGCCCGTGAGAAAAGTGACCCAGGCAAGCCTTTTGATTACATTTGAACGCATGTCGTCTCCATAATTTTTCTAAAAAATATTTATTGGCGTCAGGTATGGCAGATAAATATTAGCATTCGAGAGATAATTAGTAAATGTCGTTCACAAATTATTTTACCAATGGGAAATCATGACAGTTACCTCAGATCGTCAAGCGCTCACGCCCAAAGCGCGAGCGAAACGCAGCGTTGGCCGGCCGCGGCAAGTATCCCTTGATCAGATACTCGATGCAGCCGCGATCATTGGCCTCGAGAAGCTGACGCTCCTGGCGGTGGCAGACGCGTTGGGGGTCACTCCTCCCGCGTTATATCGCCATGTCTCCGGTCGGGAAGACTTGATCAGCAAGTTTGTCGGCTATATCACGGAGCGGTTCCCAGTGCCCGCTTATGAAGGGGAAGGCTGGTCGAACTGGGCCACCCGCTTTGCCGGGGCCTTGCGCGACATGTATTCGGCCGTGCCGGGCCTGGCTGACTACACCATCCGCAGAACACATACCGCGCACAGCGTTCTGATTCGCCATGAAATGTCGATCCAGGCCGCAAGGCAGTCGGGCTTTGACGAACTTGGCGCTCTTTACGCAACGCGGGCGATCGTGGAGTTCGTGGCAGGATGGGTAGCGCAGAGTCAAAGGCGCGAATCCGCTGAACGCGAGGGGGCAATTCATCCCGATGTGGAGTTCCGGCAAGTGGTAATCAAGGAGACGGGAAACCAATATCCCAATTTAAAAGACTCCCTGCAAGCCGCAAGCAAACTGCAGCCCTCACATCGATTTGACTTTACCTTGCGTGCATTGATCTTTGGATTGGCAAACAGCATGTCATGACGGTCCTGTGTTTCATCAAGCAACTATCAAATCCACTGTCACGGGCATGGCGTTCGGGAATCCTGTCAGCTACCGAACGCGTGAATCAGGAATTGCTGGAAGGCCGATGCCGATTCGGGAAGCGCAGCATCGGGCCGCCAGAGCATGCCCGCTTCCATATGCGGAATCGCGTCCAGGACCGGGCGCGTTTCAATTCGCTTGCCTTCCAGCGACCATGGCCGGAACACCATGTCGGACAGGATCGTGACCCCGAAGCCATGCGCCACCAGGCCGCGCACCGCCTCGATCGAACCGGTGCGAAATGCGATATTCGGCTGCCGGCGTTTTGACTTCCAATACTGTCCTGCTGAAAATTCCCCTTCATCGGCGGTCAGCATGATGTAGGGATGGGCGGCGATATCCTTCAGGGAAGGCGCGGCTAGCTTGGTCAATGGGTGGGATGGCGCCAGCCACAATTGCCGCCTCGAACGCATCAGCACCGCCTGCGCAAAACGCTTCGGGCGTTCGATGTTGGACAGGATCGCCACCCCCAGATCGACTTCACCCGCCAGCACTGCCTTTTCTATATCGGGCCGGTCCCTGTCCTGCAAATCGATGTTGACGTCCGGATAGCTGGCACGAAAGCGCGCCAGCAACTCCGGCAGGAAATAACCGAGCAGCGTGTAGGAGGCCGCGATGCGCACCGTGCCGCGCAGCGCGCTGGCGCGCGAGCGCGGACTGTGCATGGCGTCGCGCGCCGCCTCCAGCACATGCCGGGCATGGCGCAGGAAGTCCTGGCCTTCTGGCGTCAGCGCCACCCCTTGCGGCAAGCGATCGAACAGGCGCAATCCGAGTTCCCCTTCCAGCGCCAGAACGCCATTGGTGATGGCCGATTGCGACACGTGTTCCTGCGCCGCCGCCATCGAAAACTGGCCGGTCTGGGCAGCGGCGACGAAGTACCTGAGTTGCCTGAGAGTGAGTGTGCTTGCCATGCGTTTTTCAGATACCAGAATTGTGGAAATGTGATTTTACGATACATCCCCTCCTTAATATACTGGCGCTCCAATCAAAATAGCGGAGACAGACTCGAATGAACTCGCCACTTTCCTCTTCGCAGCAGGCGGCATTGGCCGCCGTCTCGCTCGACGACAAATACACGCTCGAAAAAGGCCGCGTCTACATCAGCGGCACGCAGGCACTGGTTAGGCTGCCGATGCTGCAAAGAGAGCGCGACCGGCTGCAGGGATTGAACACCGCGGGATACATCTCCGGCTATCGCGGATCCCCGCTCGGCGCGCTGGACCAGGCATTGTGGAAGGCAAAACCGCATCTGGCAAAGAGCAACATCGTATTCCAGGCGGGCGTCAACGAGGAACTTGCGGCAACCGCGGTGTGGGGGACACAGCAGACCAATCTGTGGCCAACCGGGAAACACGACGGTGTGTTCGGCATGTGGTACGGCAAGGGACCGGGCGTCGACCGCGCGGGTGACGTGTTCAAGCACGCCAATTCGGCGGGCACCGCCGCGCATGGCGGCGTGCTGGTGCTGGCGGGTGACGATCATGCGGCAAAATCCTCGTCGGTTGCGCATCAGTCCGAGCACGCATTGATCGCCAGCGGCATTCCGGTCCTGTATCCGTCCAGTGTCCAGGAGTATATCGACTATGGTTTGCACGGCTGGGCCATGAGCCGCTATTCGGGGCTGTGGGTGGCGATGAAATGTGTCACCGATGTGGTCGAGTCGACGGCGTCGATCGAGATGGATCCGGACCGCGTAAAAATCGTCATTCCCGACGATTTCGCCATGCCGCAGGAGGGCATCAGCATCCGCTGGCCGGATCCGCCGCTGGCGCAGGAAGCGCGGCTCTATGATTACAAATGGTATGCGGCGCTGGCTTATATCCGCGCCAACAAGCTCAACCGCATCGTCATCGATACACCCACACCGCGCCTGGGCATCATGACCGCGGGCAAAGCCTATCTCGACGTGCGCCAGGCCTTGCTCGACCTCGGGCTCGACGACGCGGCCTGCAGCCAGATCGGCATCCGCGTGCTCAAGGTGGCCTGCGTATGGCCGCTCGACGCCCAGGATGCGCGCGCGTTCGCGACCGGGCTGGAAGAAATCCTGGTGGTCGAGGAAAAACGCCAGATCCTTGAATATGCATTGAAGGAGGAGCTGTACAACTGGCGCGACGATGTGCGTCCGCGTGTCTACGGCAAATTTGACGAGCGCGACAACGAGGGCGGCGAATGGTCAGTGCCGCGCGGCGACTGGCTGCTGCCGGCGCGCTACGAACTGTCGCCGGCGCTGATCGCGAAGGCAATCGCAAAACGACTGGCCAGGGCCGACTTGCCCGACGACATACGCGCCCGCATCCGCGCCCGCGTTGCCGTCATCGAAGCCAAGGAACGTGAAGCCGCCAGGCCGAATCCGGTGGCCGAACGCCAGCCATGGTTTTGCTCCGGCTGCCCGCACAATACCTCGACCAGGGTGCCGGACGGTTCGCGCGCGATGGCCGGCATCGGTTGCCATTACATGTCGATGTGGATGGACCGCAGCACCGAAACCTTCAGCCAGATGGGCGGCGAGGGTGTGTCCTGGCTGGGCCAGATGCATTTCACGCATGACAAGCATGTGTTCGTCAACCTGGGTGACGGCACCTACTTCCATTCCGGCCATCTGGCCATACGCGCGGCGGTGGCGGCAAGCGCCAGCGTAACCTACAAGATCCTGTACAACGACGCGGTCGCGATGACGGGCGGGCAACCGGTGGACGGTGTGCTGACGGTGCCGCAGATTGCGCAGCAGATGCAGGCCGAAGGTGTGAAAAAAATCGTCATCGTCACCGACGAGCCGGAAAAATACGATGCCCGCGCCGGTTTGCCGGAAGGCGTCACGGTCCATCACCGCGACCAGCTGGATGACATGCAGCGCCAGCTACGGGAAATCGAAGGCACAACGGTCCTGATCTACGACCAGACCTGCGCCACCGAAAAGCGGCGGCGCAGGAAGCGCGGTGCGTATCCGGACCCGGCGCGCCGTGCTTTCATCAATGATGCCGTGTGCGAAGGCTGCGGCGACTGCTCGGTCAAGTCCAACTGCCTGTCGGTCGAGCCATTGGTCACGCCGCTGGGGACCAAACGCAAGATCAATCAATCTTCCTGCAACAAGGATTTTTCCTGCGTGAACGGGTTTTGTCCAAGCTTTGTGACGGCCGAAGGCGCACAGGTGCGCAAGCCGCGCAGCGGCGGCAAGGGTGATGTGCTGCCCGACTTCACTGCATTGCCGCAGCCGATGCTGACGGCGCTCGATGGCGCTTACGGCATTCTGGTCGCTGGCGTCGGCGGTACTGGCGTTGTCACGATCGGCGGTTTGCTCGGCATGGCCGCGCATCTGGAGAACAAGGGCGTGACCGTGCTCGACATGGCCGGCCTCGCGCAAAAAGGCGGCGCCGTGATCAGCCACATCCAGATTGCCCCCGCGCCGGACGGCATCCACGCTACCCGCGTGGCGATCGGGGAGGCGCGGCTGATCATCGGTTGCGACGCCATCGTGTCCGCCTCGCCCGAGGTGCTGTCGAAAACCCGGCAGGGTGTGACCCATGCCATCATCAATAGCGGCAAGACGCCGACAGCCGCATTTCTCAAGGACCCGGACTGGACCTTTCCCGGCACGCAAACCAGCACTGACTTGCGCGCCAGCATGGGTGATGGTTGCGAATTCATCGACGCCAACCACTGGGCCGTGTCCCTGCTTGGCGATTCGATTTACGCCAATCCGCTGGTGCTGGGCTACGCGTGGCAGCAAGGCTGGATTCCGCTTGCCCATGCAAGCATGATGCGTGCGATCGAGTTGAATGGGGTTGCGGTCGACAAGAACAAGCTGGCGTTCGACTGGGGCCGCTATCTGGCGCAAAACGGCGCCGAGGCGCTCGAGGGTGTCATCAAGCCGAAACAGGAAACCCCGATCGTCCTGCATATGCCGCAATCGCTGGACAAGCTGATCGATTACCGTGAAAAACTGTTGAGTGCATATCAGAACAAGGCGTATGCCGGGCGCTACAGGACGGTGGTCGAACACATGCGGGAAATGGAAAAAAGCATAACCGGCGGCCAGCGCGATTCACTCGCCACCGCCATCGCGCGCAACCTGGCAAAGTTGATGGCGTACAAGGATGAGTATGAAGTGGCGCGGCTGTATGCCGATCCCGCATTCCTCGACAAGATGCGCGCGCAATTTGAAGGTGAGCCTGGCAAGGACTATCAGCTGACGTTCCATCTTGCGCCGCCCTTGCTGTCCCGGCGTGACGGCCATGGCCACCCGGTCAAGCGGACCTTCGGTCCCTGGATGCTCGGCGCGTTCGGCGTGCTGGCGAAGTTCAAGCGCCTGCGCGGCACGGCGTTCGATATCTTTGGCCATACGGAGGAACGAAAGGCAGAACGTGCGCTGATCGAGGAGTATATCGATCTGGCCCGTGAATTTGGACAGACCCTGACCAGCGCAAACCTGCCGCTCGCGATACAACTGGCGACGATTCCGGATGAAATTCGCGGCTTTGGCCATGTCAAGGAACGCAATATGAAAGCGGCTGCCGAAAAGCGGGTGCGGCTGCTTGCGCAATACCGCGCGGCTGCTGCACAGGATATCGCCGCATGAAGGGCAAGTTGACATCCGGGCTGGTTTTTTCCGCAGGGACACCAGGTACCGGATAGCTGGTGTCCCTCCTTCCATCAGAGAATCCTCGATAACCGGCTAACGATCCCGTAACTTGCGAAACTTTTCAGAGTCCAATGAAGACGACTGTGGCGTGGATGACAGGGACTTGGGAAAGCCTCGATATGATTGCGGCAAAAAGGGCTAAATTTGCAGCCCGTCTGGTCGCCATGCGTGAGAAGCTTTGTTTTCTCCATGGAAATTATCGTCTGGTACTGGCTTGGCCTGTTGCTGCGATAATTTTAGGTGCCGCAGGATGGTACTTCCTGCTTTCCGACCTGAACATGGACCGGGAAACGATGGAAAAACGCGCCTTGCGCGAAGTGGCAATCCTCGCAGATAGCTATGCGAACCAACTTACCCGCACCATCGGCGCAATTGACCAGGTTGCGCTCCATGTCCGCTACGATTGGGAACTGACCACGGGACAGTTGAAGCTCGATAATGCGAAGGCACAAGGATTGTTTCCGCCTTCTTCGATTTTTGCAGTACTCATTGTTGACCGTGATAACCATGTCCTTACAGGCACACTGCCGAATCCGACGGAAATGTATCTTGGGAATACAGAATATTTTCTGGCTCAAAAGAACGCAACGAAAGATGTCTTGCATATCGGCCAGCCAAGGTTCGGGCGTGTTTCCGAACGAAACACCATTGTGTTTTCCCGCAAACTTATCAACCGGGATGGCAGTTTCGGCGGCGCCGTATTGGTCTCTGTTGCCCTTGGATATTTTACGGACACGTATAACGAAGCCACGTTCGGCAAAAACGGCTTCCTGGGCATGGTCGGTCATGACAACATCGCGCGGGTAACCCGCATCGGTGAAGTCATTCATGCGCCCGACAAGCAAGCCCTTGTTGCGGTGCCTCCCGTCTCATTCCGCGTCAAGAGTGCCTTGCTGAACGGCGACCAATGGTTTGCCGACAAGCGGAATCGATATGTCGGCTGGGTTGCAGTCGAGGGATACCCGGTGACCGCGATGGCGGGGCTGGACCAGCAAGACGTGATGGCGCCCTACCTCGCCTACCGGGCCGCATCGATTCAAGACGGGATTTTAGCCACGCTTGCATTGGCCGCATTCGCACTCATTGCCACCGCACTCTCGCTGCGCCTGGCCTGGAGAAAACACCAGCATGATGTCATGCAAACCACCTACCGCACGGCGACGGAAGGCGCCAATGAAGCATTCTATATAACGCGGCCAATACGCGATGAACACGGGGACAGTATTGATTTCGCGGTCATCGACTGCAACCAGCGGGGGGCGGAATTTTTCCATCGGCGACGGGAAGAATTAATCGGGAAACGGATTTCGACCCTCTTTCAAGAGCCGGCCCGGACAGAGCTGATGGCCATTCTCCGGCAGGCAATGGAAGCTGGCTATTACGAGGGTGAGCTGGAAGCGCCAGAAGATTTCGTCATTCGCTGGACACACATGAAAATTGTGCGTTCAGGCGCCGATCTGGCCGTATCCGCACGCGATATCACCGAACCGAAGATGCATGTCGCAGAGATGCAGCGGCGCGGCAATGAAGATGCATTGACCGGACTTCCAAATCGCCACTGGGTGGAAAGCACACTTCCATTAATAATCGAACGCGCCGCCGCCAGCGATTCAATGCTGGCATTGCTGTTTATCGACCTCGACGGATTCAAGGCAGTCAACGATTCGGCTGGCCATGCGGGCGGTGATGAGGTGTTGCGCAATGTCGCCAGACGATTGAGGGACGCTGTCCGACCGCGCGACACCGTGACGCGCTTCGGCGGCGACGAGTTCGTGGTGATTCTGGAGCAACTCGCACACAAGGCCGATGCGGCAACTGTCTCCGAGCGGATCCAGCATGCATTCCTGGATGCCTTCCGGGTCGCACAGGGAACACATTCGGTTGGTGCATCAATAGGCATCAGCGTTTATCCGGCCGACGGGAGCGAAGCGCAAACCTTGCTGCGCAATGCCGATGTGGCGATGTACGCGGTAAAAACCTCTGGCAAAAGGAACTATCGCTTTTATGACGACCAGTTCTACGAGACATTGCGTGCGCGCCGCGAAAAGGAAGCGGCGCTGCGGCATGCGATAGAACACGACCAGTTCGTGATGCATTACCAGCCGCGCGTCGATATGGCGAGCGGCGCGACATCATCGATGGAAGCATTGGTGCGATGGGAACATCCGGAAAGGGGCCTGATCAGCCCGCTCGAATTCATTCCGTTGGCAGAAGAGACCGGCCTCATTCTTGGTCTGGGCGAAATGGTGATCGACAAAGTGTGTGCCCAGTTGGCTTGCTGGGCACAGGGCGGCCAGCAACTGATCCCGGTTTCAGTCAATGTGTCGTCGCGTCAGTTTAATGAAACCAATGTCGCTGACATACTTGCTGCAGCGTTGGCCCGGCACCATGTTGACTCGGCGTTGATCGAGGTCGAACTGACTGAATCTTCCGTCATGAGCGGAAGCACGGATGTCGCCAGCGCGCTTGCCGCGATCCAGAGGATGGGCATCAAACTGCTGGTCGATGACTTCGGGACCGGCTATTCGTCGCTGTCGCGACTGCAACGGCTCGAGTTTGATGGTCTGAAGGTCGATCAGACATTTACAGCGCACCTTGAAAGGACTGAAGATGGCGAAATATTCTTCCGGGCCATCATCACCATGGCACATGCGCTGGGCATGCGAGTGGTGGCCGAAGGCGTCGAGACCCTGGCGCAAATCCAGATACTGAAATCACTTGGTTGCGACGAGATACAGGGGTTCTATCTCTCCCGGCCTTTGCCGTCATCGGCGATGCAGCCCATCCTGCCAGTGCGGATTTTCGCATGACGTGTTGCTGTATGCTATAAATTCTCAATTCTCCGGCTGAGCGATTAAATTTTTCTATGCCCTCCCAAATAAAAAGTACAGTGCCCGTGCTCGCCTCGCTGGATTTGCAGGTGTCAGTGGATTTTTATACGAACCGGCTTGGGTTCAAAAAATTAAGCCAATTCAATGATTACGCTATCGTCAGCCGTGACGGCGCTGAAATTCATTTTTGGCTATGTGACGACCGCCATATTGCCGAAAATACCTCCTGCTACATAAGGGCAGCAGATACACAAGCGCTCTTTACCGAATTTTCGAATCGCGGAATCGCAGTACAGGAACCCGTTGTGCAACCATGGGGAATGAAAGAACTATACGTCATTGACCCGCATGGCAATTTGCTGAAGTTCGGAGAGATGGCATGACTGGCCAGAAATGTGCGTGCGGGTCAATGCTGACCTAGAGCATGTAACAGACGTGAAGACAATTCCGCTGGTGTGCGTGAAATCACTTCTTCCGGTATCGAGAATTTTTCGACCAGGCGCTTGTGGTCGTCAAAGCCGTAGGACACCATGAACGGATGCATGCCGGCGCCGACGGCGGCCAGATAATCCTTGTGCTCGTCGCCGCAGACATAAGCGAGGGCGGGATTGATTGAAAAGCGTTCCCGGATGGCGCGGAACGGTTCGGTTTTAACCTGGTTCAGCGGAACGTGGACCAGAAAATCGAGGTCGTTGATATCAATGTCATGACGATGGAATAATTGCCGCAGCGTTTCTTGCGGTTCGTTGCTGACGTTCCTGGTAACCAGCCCCACCACGATATCCGGCTCCTTGATCAAGGCCTTGATGAGTCGCGGCATCCCTGGATACATTTTTGCTTCTTCGCGATAAATGGTTGTCAAGGTAGAAATCAATTGTTTGCGGCCTTCCGTGCGCACCTGTTTCTTCAGGTTGCGCGGGAATTCTTTCAGCCCTCCCAGATATTTGAACAGGCGGTGCCGCTTTCGAAATTCCTGTTCATCGCCCAGCGTCATGTTATGGCGGGCAAAGGTTGCCTCGATCGCGCTGTAAGCGTCGATCATGGTCCCGTCCGCATCAAGAATAACGAGTCTCTTTCGTTTGTACATGAATACCTTGTAATGGCTATCGCCAATTTCCCGGCTGGGAGCTGCATGTCGAAGAGCTGTCGAAATTGTTCTCGAAAAGCGTTACCGCTTGATGACAAGGTGCTCTTATCCGGAAATGCGTTATTTCACGGCGCGGTAACAGAAGCTTCATCTTCCTGACATATTCAAGCACGATACTTCCGCCATTACCATTCACGCAGGCGGAAACCATGACTATTGAAATCAACGGTTTGTCCAAAACTTTTCGCGGGGGATTCCAGGCTCTGGATAACGTCAGCCTGAAGTTCCATCCGGGCGAAATGGTCGCGCTGATCGGCGCCTCAGGCTCTGGCAAGTCAACGCTGTTGCGCCACATTTCCGGGCTCATGTCGGCCGATTCCAATTCCAGTTACATCAAGGTGGGCAACGACGTTGTTCAACGCGATGGAAAAGTCAATCGCGGCATCCGTGCCATCCGCGCCAATGTCGGATTCATTTTCCAGCAGTTCAATCTGGTCGGGCGTCTGCCGGTGTTGACCAATGTCCTGTCGGGTGGCTTGTCCCGCATGCCGTTATGGCGCAGCTGTCTACGGCAATTTACCAGGGAAGAAAAGGCGCTCGGGCTGGATGCGCTGGCGCGGGTCGGCATTGCCCATCATGCCTACAAACGCGCCTCTGCCTTGTCAGGCGGCCAGCAACAGCGCGCGGCAATCGCACGCACCATCGTGCAGAGGGCAAGGATCATCCTCGCCGACGAACCGATTGCATCACTCGATCCGGAATCGTCGCGCCGGGTGATGCAGGCATTGGCCGACCTCAATCGCGAGGACGGCACGACTGTCGTGGTGTCGCTGCATCAAGTCGACTTTGCCAAACGCTTTTGTCCGCGTACGGTCGCGCTCAGCCATGGCAAGGTGGTGTACGACGGTCCTTCCTGTGACTTGACGCCCCAGATGCTGCGTGAGCTGTACGGGGCGGAAGCCGAAGAGATCCTGCATCAACCCGCCTTGCCGGCTATCGCACCGGCCGCCGCAACACATCGCCTGCCGGCCTTCGCTGCAGCCTGATTCATCCGCTATTTCAACAGGAGCTTCAATCATGTTTAAAAAACTGCTTTCAATGTGCGTCAGCGCACTGGCATTCGGCGCCATAACATCCGCCGCCCATGCTAACGAACCTGTCAAGAATCTGAACTTCGGCATCATTTCAACCGAATCGTCGCAAAACCTGAAGCAGGACTGGCAGCCTATCATCGATGATCTGAGTAAAAGGCTGGGCGTCAAGGTCACGCCATTCTTCGCCCCGGATTACGCCGGCGTGATTGAAGCGATGCGTTTTAACAAAGTGCAGTTTGCGTGGCTGGGCAACAAATCCGCGATTGAAGCGGTGGACCGCGCCAGCGCGGAAGTATTTGCACAGGTCGTCAATGCCGACGGCACCAATGGCTACTTCAGCTACATCAGCGTGCACAAGGATAGTCCGTACAACAGTATCGAAGACGTCTTCAGGAATGCAAAAAATATCAACTTCGGCATCGGCGACCCCAACTCGACCTCCGGATTCCTGATTCCGAACTACTACGTGTTTGCAATGAATAATGTCAATCCGAAGACGGCATTCAAGACAGTCCGTGGCGCCAATCATGAAACCAATATCCTGGCGGTCGCCAACAAGCAGGTCGATGTGGCGGTACACAGTTCGGATACGCTTGACCGGATCAAGGCGCGCCAACCGGAGATTGGCAATCAGCTGCGCCAGATCTGGAAGTCGCCGCTGATAGCAGGGGACCCGCTCTTGTGGCGCAAGGACATGCCGGCGGAGTCAAAGAAGAAAATCAAGGATTTTTTCCTGACCTACGGTCAGGCCGGCGCCAATGCGACGAAGGAAAAGGCAAATCTGGCCAAGCTGACATTAAGTGCGTTCCAGAGTTCCAGCAATGCGCAACTCAAGCCCATCCGTGAACTTGAATTGTTCAGGGAAAAAACCAGGCTGGAAGCAGATGTCAACATGCAAGCAGACGAGAAGAAGGCCAAGCTGGAAGACATCTCTCGTAAATTGAACGATCTCGTCAAGTCTTGAAGCGATGAACACACTTTCCCAAGTGAAGCCGGCTGGCGCAGCCCATCCGCCGCCGGCGCCGGGACACGATCTTGTCAGGTTGCTGTTGTGGGCCGTGCTGGCCGCGTTGCTTATCGGCTCATGGAAGGGCGCCGACATGCGCCCTCTGGAACTCATGCGCGATAGCGGCAACATGGCGGCGTACGCAGCGAGCTTCTTTCCGCCTGACTTCATCGACTGGCGCATCTATCTTCAGGAATTGCTCGTCACGCTGCAGATTGCCTTGTGGGGCACGGTATTGGCGGTGATTTTTGCCGTGCCGTTCGGATTGCTGTGTTCTACCAATATCACGCCGGCCTGGATCAGGCAGCCGGTACGGCGCCTGATGGATGCGGCGCGAGCCATCAATGAAATGGTCTTTGCGATGTTGTTTGTCGTCGCCGTCGGCCTCGGGCCGTTTGCCGGGGTGTTGGCGCTCTTCATACACACCACGGGTATTTTATCCAAGCTGTTTTCCGAAGCGGTGGAATCGATCGATCCGCAGCCGGTGGAAGGAATACGTGCGACCGGTGCACACGCGCTGGAAGAGATCGTGTTTGGCGTATTGCCGCAGGTAATGCCGCTTTGGGTTTCCTATGCGCTTTACCGCTTTGAATCAAACGTGCGTTCCGCGACCGTGGTCGGCATGGTGGGCGCCGGCGGTATCGGCGTCATTCTTTGGGAAGTGATCCGCGGCTTTCAATACGCGCAAACCTGTGCCGTGTTGTTGATGATCGTCGTCACGGTTACCGCGATCGATTTGTTATCCTCGCAACTGCGTAAAACCCTGATTTAAGATTGCCATGAATCTTCAGAATAAACCGGCGCCGGATGGCGTCACCCTTGAAACCGTCGTGCAATGGTTGCGCCATCGTGCTGACGGAATGTATGGCGGAGAAGCGGTCACCCAGTTGCAGCACGCACTGCAGTGCGCCACGCTGGCACAAGCGGAAGGCGCAAGCGTGGCGCTGGTGACAGCGGCGTTGCTGCACGACGCCGGTCATCTTGCCATCAATAGCGATGACGTCAGCCATCCGCACGCCGAAATGGCGGCGCACTTGCTTGGCGATCTGTTTCATCCCCATGTCACCGAGCCAATCCGGCTCCATGTCGACGCCAAGCGTTATCTCTGCGCTGTCGATCCGCTCTATGGGGCGGGATTGTCCCGCGCCTCGAGGCGCAGCCTCGAATGGCAGGGCGGTGCTTTCAGCCCGGCTGAGGCGGAAGTGTTCATCGCGTCGGCGTTTGCCGGGGATGCCGTTCGGCTGCGGCGCTGGGACGATGCCGCGAAGGTTCCTGGTGCGGTAACTGCTGATCTTGACCACTTCATTAAATTGATGCAGCCGCTTTGCATTGCACGAACTGCCATGGAGGTTACATGAAAGGTGCCACGCTGGACATTGAATTGCGTCTCGCCACGGAAAACGACGCAGATATCCTGGCCACATTGATGGCTGAAATGGATGACGAGGAAAGCGCTCCCGCCCATGCGTCGGACAGCGCCAGTGTGAAGGCGGTACTGGCGGACATGGCGCAGTACCCGAATTTCCGTGCTTACCTTGTCTTCGAAAACAAGGTCGCGGTGGCAAGCTTTACCTTGATGATCTTTTCAAGTCCGTCGCATCACGGTGCGCCACAGGCAATGCTGGACGCGGTCGTGGTGACGCCCGCACGACGCGGCGCCGGCATTGGCGAAACGATGATAGAACGTGCGCTTGCAATTGCAACTGAGGCCGGATGTTACAAGATGATGTTGTCGTCCAACCTGAAGCGGATGGACGCCCATCGTTTTTACGAGCGTATCGGCTTCACCCAGCACGGCATCAGTTTCGCAATCGCACTTTCCTAAAGTTTCAATAATTCCAGCAGGCGCTGCCCTGCCACGTCGAGCGGTCCGCTGTTGTCCAGCCTTACCACTTTTTGTCCGGTGGGTGCTGCAAACTCCAGCGCGCGGTCGATCCGGCGCAGCAATGCGGCGCCGCTTTCGCGCTGGCGCGATACCAGCCGCTCCTGGATAGTCGCGGTATCTGCTTCGATCCAGACGACCTGGGCATCGGGGAACGACTGTACCAACTGCGGTACGTATTCGCGCGAGCCGTTTATTATCACGTCGCGGCCGGATTTCAGGTTCGCTTCGATGCCGCGCCGTACGCCGTAATACAGGTCGTTGGCTTTCCACACCATCGAGAAACGGCCAGCGGCAGCGTACTTCCCGAATGTGTCGACATCGGTTGCCTCATACGTCTCGCTCGCATGTGATGCCCGCGTGATTGTGCGCTGCGCGAATACCACACCCGCGTCGGCCGGCACGCGTTGCCGTACCCACTGCAGCAGCGAATCCTTGCCGACGCCGGATGGCCCGACCACGTAGAACAGACGGCCGGGCGCCGGCATCGCCGATGCCGGTTGCACAGGATTGAACGGAAAGTGGCGCCAGATCAGCAGCGGCGAGCCAGGCTGCTCTTCCCGGAATATCGTAAGACCGTCGATTGCCAGTGGCGTGTTCGCCGCGGCTGCAAATCGCCGCTCCGCTGCCTCATGGATGGTGTTTCTGCTGCCTTCGTCGAGCGCGCCGATCGAGTCGGTCAAGGTCATGTGCAACTGATATTCCTCATCGACGTAGGGATAACCCCATCGTTGCAGCAGTGCTTCCTGACGAGCGGTCAGCCCTGTTTCTCGCCGCTTTTGAAGCTCGCCAGCCGTCGGCGGCGCACGCAAGAGGTCAAAAAAAGAAACGCAGCGCATCGCCAGGGCCTTGATTTCCTCATTCTGGCCAGCGGGGCTCAGGGCAAGAAAGTCGCCGATGGGCCGTACCCGCATGTCCTCAAGCACGATCGGCCGTTGTGTGTGGCAAAACGCTGCGGCCATGTCCACGAGGTGCGATTCCGAAAAACCGTCTGCCAGTTCAAACGGTGGCTTGAGCGTCGCGTGAAACCCATAGCGACGCGGGCGTGCGGTCAGCTTCGCCAGTTGAATTCTGGATATGCCTGGAATCTGCGTCTGCGGGAACTCGGCGCCGTCCAGCGCGTTGCGCCCGAACCAGCGGCAGCCGGCATCCCACCAGGGCGTGTTGGATATCGGCGCAAAATACAAGGCGTAGCGGGCCATCCTCGTCATGCCGCCAGTGACAGTGCGGGCAAGGCCAGCATGCGTTCCGGCTCAGTGCAGTAGACCAGCTTGCCGCCTGCAATCGTGGCAATCAGTCTTGCCGTGCCCGGTACCGACGCGTCAACCAGCAGCAGGTCAGCCCGGCAGCCTTCCTTGATGCGCCCCCGATCATCCAGCCCAAGCGCGATTGCCGGATTTTCTGATATCAGGCTCCAGGCTTTCGGCAGCGAGCAGACTTTGTTGTTCGCCAATTTGAATGCAGCATGCAACATCGATGGATAATAATAATCCGATGAGAGGATGTCGCACATGCCATCCCTGACGGCTTCGGCCGCGGCAAGACCGCCACAATGACTGCCGCCCAGCAGCACGTTGGGCGCGCCCATGACGACGCGGTTTCCAAGTGCCACGGCAGTACACAGGGCCTCCCGCGTTTTCGGAAATTCGCTTATCGTCACGCCCAGTCCGTGATACCGCTCGCGGTCAAGACAGGTTTCGTCGTCATGGGACGCCATGGGGATGTCATGCAACCGGCAGGCGGCGGCAAGCGTGTTGATGGCTGCGGCCACTTCGCTTGCACGACTCTGCGCGGCGTGCAGCCGCTGCAAGAAATCCGGAACACTGCAGCGTGCGCGTTCGGCATACACGGCAAGTTTCTCCGGCAGAGCCGACTTGCCGGCAATCGACGGCATATGCTCGTTGAAGGCGAAAAAATCAACTTTTCCCTGGGAGATCCAGTCCAGCGCATCTTGCAAGCCATCCAGATGATGATTTTCAAATCGCAGATGGAGCAGATGATCGGCCTGGAAGGTATCGCGCTGCAACGCAAGCTGATCAATCAATGCCAACGCCGCGTCACGGCCACGCAAGCCCCCTTCCCATGAATAGGTAAGTCCGTGGCACGCGGTGGTAATGCCGTTGCAAATCAATTGTCGATCGGTATCGGCCATGGCAATGTCATGCGAAAACGCAGTGCCCGGCCGCGGCTGGATCTGCCGCTCGAATGCATCGCCGTGCAGATCGACTATGCCCGGCAGTACCAGCAAGCCATCTGCATTGAATGCCGCGTTGGCGCCTCGTATCGCAGCACCCGTCATCGTGTTCATTTTTCCAAGGCGGCTGCCGGTGACGGCGATATCGGCCTGGCTCCAGCCAAGTGAATCTTCGTCGTCGCGGACCAGACTGGTTCCTCCGTATATTACTATTTTATTGTCCATGCGGCACCTGTGTTGGAAATGGGATTATCGTAATCGTAATGGTGAAATGTGACCGCGGCTTGACACCGGGAAGACCTCACTGCATGTCATCAGGATTTCATTTTTGGATGGTCCAATGCGTGCATGAAAACGACGCATACCAGCAATACACCTGCCAATCCGGAACGCGCCCAATGGATGGGGCTCCTGGCGAAGTCCCCTCCTGATGTCCTCGCTCAAGCGGTAGATCAATTCGGCGACTTGCCGTCCTTTACCTGGCTGCGCCGCCCGGAGATTGGCCTCGCGATGGTGCGGGCCAGAACCGGCGGGACCGGAACTCAATTCAACCTGGGTGAAATGTCAGTGACCCGGTGCGCATTGCGCCTGGCCACAGGTGAAATGGGCGTGGCGTATGTTGCCGGACGCAATACGCGCCAGGCGGAATGGGCGGCGCTGTTCGACGCGCTGATGCAATCGGACGCATCGGAGTCCGTGCGACAGACCGTACTGCGGCCAATCGAAGCAGCACTTGCAAAACGCCTGGCCGAAACGCGGTCTCAGGCCTTGGCCACCAAGGTCGACTTCATCACCATGGTGCGCGGAGAAGATGCATGAAGACCCTTTCTGATGAGACCTTGCTGCCGGCGTGGGACGACCTGGTGCATGATGCGCAGCGAAGTTTCCGTACCGTCTTGAAAGCGCTGTCCGAACCCGGGTTGATTCAATTCATGCCGGTAGCGATACAAGGCCCGGCGCCACTTGGTTCCGCTGCGACCGCATTGGCACTGACGCTGGCCGATTTCGAAACACCGGTATGGCTGGCGCCAGAAGCCGATTTTGCATCCACGCAATCCTATCTGCGGTTTCACTGCGGCTGTCCGTTGACGCCGGATCCGAAAGTCGCCGCGTTTGCGATCGTGATCGATTCGCTTCGGAACATGACATTAGCCAGCTTCGCGCAAGGCAGCCCGGAATACCCGGACCGCTCCACCACATTACTGATACAGGTTGCATCGCTAACTCAAGGCCCGGTGCGCGTGCTGTCCGGACCCGGCATTGCCGAGACCAGAAAGTTACGCGTAGAAGGTTTGCCCGACGATTTCGATGCCCAGTGGCTCGAGAACGCAGCCGGCTTCCCGCTCGGTGTCGACGTGGTCTTTTGCTGCGCGAATGCGATCGTCGGTTTGCCGCGCACCACGCGTATCCATGTGTAACACTTTTGTGGAGATATCCCCATGTATGTAGCAGTGAAGGGCGGCGAAAAGGCCATCGAGCAATCCTATGCCGCATTGGCCCGCAAGCGACGCGGCGACACTGCGTTGCCCGAATTGACGATCGGCCAGATCAGGCAACAGATGCCGCTGGCCGTGGCGCGCGTGATGAGCGAAGGTTCGCTGTACGACCGCGATCTCGCGGCGCTGGCAATCAAGCAGGCGTCGGGCGATTTGCTGGAGGCGATCTTTTTGCTGCGTGCCTATCGCACCACCTTGCCGCGCCTGTTATCGACGGTGCCGGTCGATACCACACGCATGGTGATCGAGCGCCGCATTTCGGCTACCTTCAAGGACGTGCCGGGCGGCCAGATTCTCGGCGCGACATACGACTATACCCAGCGCCTGCTCGATTTTTCACTGGCGGCGCAGGCGCAGGCCGGCGTCGAACCGGCAACGCCTGCGCCTTCCGGCATCGAGCCTGCCTTACATGCGGCGTCCACGCCATCCGTGCTCGACTTCCTGAACGCTGAAGACTTGATTGAAGCCGAAGCCGTGCCGGAAGGCGATCCGGAACCAATGGATCTGACGCGCGACCCGCTGCGCTTTCCCGCCGAGCGTGCGCTGCGTCTGCAAAGCCTGGCGCGTGGCGACGAAGGTTTCCTGCTCGGACTCGCCTATTCGACCCAGCGTGGTTATGCCCGCAACCATCCTTTTGCCGGCGAAATCCGCCAGGGCGGGGTGCCTGTGGAAGTGATGCCGGAAGAGCTGGGCTTTGCCATTGAAATAGGCGAAATCGAACTGACCGAATGCCAGATGGTGAACCAGTTTGCCGGCTCCCACACCGAGCCGGCGCGGTTCACGCGCGGTTATGGCTTGACCTTCGGCCATGGAGAACGCAAGGCGATGGCCATGGCGCTGGTCGATCGTTCGCTACGGGCCCAGGAGCTGAAGGAAGAAATCAGCGCGCCAGCCCAGATGGCGGAATTTGTCCTGTACCACTCGGACAATGTTGAAGCTTCTGGCTTTGTGCAGCACTTGAAGCTGCCGCACTATGTCGATTTTCAGTCTGAGCTGAGCTTGATACGAAGCTTGCGGCGTGCTGCCGCCGCGGCGCGGCAAGAACCCGCGCCACACGATCTGCCGTCCCCTTCCCAGAAAGCCGCCTGATGCCAGCCGTTTCCGAACAACCCGAAGTGCAGGCCGCGCAACAGCCGGAAGCCGGCTATAACTTTGCCTATCTCGATGAGCAAACCAAACGCATGATCAGGCGCGCGATCCTGAAGGCGGTGGCCATTCCCGGCTATCAGGTGCCGTTTGGCGGCCGCGAAATGCCGCTGCCTTACGGTTGGGGTACCGGGGGTATCCAGGTGACGGCCGCTGTCATTGGTCAGGAGGATATCCTCAAGGTCATCGACCAGGGTTCCGACGACACCACCAACGCCGTCAATATCCGGCGCTTTTTTCGCCGCACCACCGGGGTCGCCACCACTGAAAAAACCACGGAAGCCACATTGATCCAGACCCGGCACCGCATTCCGGAAACGCCGCTGTGCGCGGGTCAGATCATGGTCTACCAGGTGCCAATCCCGGAACCGCTGCGCTGGCTTGAGCCGCGTGAAGAGCAGACCCGCAAGTACCATGCGATGGCAGACTACGGTCTGATGAGCGTGAAATTGTACGAAGACATCGCGCGCCTGGGGAAAATCGAAACGTCGTACGACTATCCGGTGATCGTCAATGGGCGCTACCTGATGCGGCCTTCGCCGATCCCGAAATTCGACAATCCGAAAATGCACATGAGTCCGGCGCTGCAGCTGTTCGGCGCCGGCCGCGAAAAGCGCATTTATGCGGTGCCGCCCTATACCTCGGTCAAGAGTCTGGACTTCGAGGACTATCCGTTCGAGATAGAGAAATGGGAACATCGCTGCGCCCTGTGCGACGCAGACGACAGCTTTCTCGATGAGGTCATCATGGATGACGAGGGCAAGCGCATGTACGTGTGCAGCGATACCGACTATTGCGCGGGCCGGCAATCCGACATCGGCGCGGAGCTGACATGAACACGATTCCTCTTTTGCAGGCGGAAGGCCTGACGCGCCGCTTCGGCGCCAACGTGGCATGCGATCGTGTCAATCTCACCTTGTATCCCGGCGAAGTGCTCGGCATCGTTGGTGAATCCGGTTCCGGCAAGACGACGCTGCTCAACAGCCTGGCCGGGCAGGCCGCGCCGGAGGGTGGCCGGGTCCTGTTTTCGACGCGCCATGAGGGTGTGGTCGATCTCTACCAGATCACCGAAGCGCGCCGGCGCCTGCTGTCGCGCACCGACTGGGGTTACGTGCACCAGAGTGCGCGCGATGGCCTGCGCAGCGATGTATCGGCCGGCGCCAATGTGGGTGAGCGGCTGATGGCGATCGGCGCCAGACATTACGGCAATATCCGGAACGAAGCGGCGCAATGGCTCTCGCGAGTTGAAATCGATACCGCCCGCATCGACGATTTGCCGCGTGATTTTTCCGGCGGCATGCAGCAACGGCTGCAGATAGCACGCAACCTGGTTACCAGACCACGTCTCATTTTCATGGATGAACCGACGGCCAGCCTCGATGTGTCAGTGCAGGCGCGCCTGCTCGATCTGCTGCGCCAGCTGGTATCCGAGCTGCATGTTGCCGCCGTCATTGTCACGCATGACCTGGCCGTGGCCCGCCTGCTCGCGCACCGGCTGATGGTCATGCGCAACGGTCAGGTGGTGGAAGAAGGTTTGACCGATCAGGTCCTCGATGATCCGCAGCATCCTTATACCCAGCTGCTGGTGTCTTCCGTATTACAAGCATGAAAGAACGGCAATGACAAGAATCAAAGTCCGCAAGCTGTGCAAGACCTTCATCCTTCACTTGCAGGGTGAACTTCACTTGCCCATCCTTGGCGACGTCGATATGGATGTGGATGCCGGCGAATGTGTTGTGATCCATGCGCCGTCAGGCATGGGAAAAAGCACGCTGCTGCGCTGCCTGTACGCAAATTACCGCGCCAGCAGCGGCTGCGTCTCGGTCAGACATGGCGAGGAGTGGGTCAACCTGTCCGCCGCATCGGCGCAAGAAGTGCATGCAGTGCGGCAGACCAGCCTGGGTTTCGTGACCCAGTTCCTGCGCGTGATTCCGCGCATCTCGACGCTCGACCTGGTCGCGGAACCGTTGCGCTCGCGCGGCGTGGCAGCCGATGCCGCAAAAGACCGGGCGGAAAGGATGCTGACGCGCTTGCGTGTGCCGATGCGGCTCTGGCATGTCGCTCCGGCGACGTTTTCCGGTGGCGAACAGCAGCGCGTCAATATTGCGCGGACCATGATCAGTGAATACCCGATTCTTTTGCTGGACGAACCGACTGCGTCACTCGACGAGGGCAACCGCGATACCGTGATCGAGATGATCAATGAGGCACGTGTACGCGGTGCGGCAATCGTCGGCATTTTTCATGACGAATACGTCCGCCACGCCCTGGCTACACGCCTTTTTCCCATTCAGCCGGTACAACCGGTATCACTGGTTCCAGCCAATTCATGAAAACGATAACCAACGCCCGCATCGTCACCGCCGATGAAGAATTCCTCGGAACACTGGTGGTCAATGGCGAGTTGTTCGCCGACGTTGCGCCAGGCGCTACAGGCGCGGTCGCGGAGGACTGGAACGGTGACTACCTGCTGCCAGGGATGGTGGAACTGCATACCGATAACCTGGAAAAGCATTTGATGCCGCGCCCCAAGGTGAACTGGCCAGTCATGCCAGCCATCATCGCGCACGACGCGCAAATCGCGGCTTCCGGCATTACCACCGTTCTTGATGCAATCTCGGTTGGCGACATCGATTCGCACAGCATGCGCAACGAGACCTTGCAGGCGTGCACCGACGGGCTGCGGCAGGCAATCGCCGCGGGTGTATTGCGGGCCGATCATTATCTGCATATCCGGCTGGAGCTGGCCGAAGAACGTCTGCTCGACATGTTTTCCCCTTTTTTGCATGACGAACGTCTCAAGCTCGTATCGCTGATGGATCACACGCCGGGTCAACGGCAGTGGACTGACATCAGCCACTATCGGACGTATGTCAGCGGCAAGCGGGGCTGGAGTGAAGACAAGGTGGACTCGATGCTGATCGGTCTGCAGGAACGCCAGCGGGCCTTTGCCGCCGCTAACCGGCGCGACGTGGTCGCCAGTTGCACGCGGCGCGCAGCGCCGGTGCCGCTTGCCACGCACGACGACACGACGGTCGCGCATGTTGAAGAAGGTGTCCTGGATGGGGTATCGATTTCGGAATTCCCGACCACGCTGGCCGCCGCTCGTGCCGCCCGCGAACGGGGACTCGGCATTATCATGGGCGCGCCAAACATGGTGCGGGGCGGCTCGCATTCCGGCAATGTATCTGCCGCCGAGTTGGCGCGCGCGGACCTGCTTGATGTCCTTTCCTCGGATTACGTACCGGCGAGCCTGTTGCATGCGGCCTTTCTGTTGCAGCGCGAAGGCTTCAGCCTGCCAAAATCCGTGGCGACCGTGAGCCGCAATCCGGCCTGGATGGTCGGCCTGCTCGATCGTGGCCAGATTGCCCCCGCATTGCGTGCCGACTTCTTGCGGGTACGTCTGGTCGGTACGATTCCCATTGTGCTGGGTGTCTGGAAAGCAGGGCGCCAGATCGCATAGGATGCCCGGCCAGAAAAAGCGGATACTTTGGCTTGTCCAGCCGGGTACTCAATCCATTACGAAGGCGTTGAATGTTTGCAGCAGTTGATCTTGGTTCCAATAGTTTCCGCCTTCATATCGGCAAGCACGACGGCGATACGATACGCATCGTAAAAAGCGCACGCGACCCTATCCGCCTTGGTGGCGGACTCGATAGCGAAGGTTGCCTGACCGAACAGGCGATGCAAACCGCCATCCAGTCATTGCAGGGCTTCAAGGCCACGCTTGCCGGCTACCCGCTCGAGGCAGTCCGCGTCGTGGCGACCAATACCTTTCGGATCGCCCGCAATGCGGGGGAATTTCTGACGGTTGCGGAAAAGGCAATCGGATATCCGATCGAAATCATTTCCGGCGAAGAGGAGGGGCGCCTGATCTACATGGGTGTCGCCAGTTCCATTGCGGCCCCCGGCGAAAGGCGTCTTGTCATCGACATCGGCGGCGGCTCGACCGAATTGATACTGGGCAGGGGCAATGAAATCGAACAAGTCGAGTCCTTCAGTATCGGAACCTCCAATCACAATGCCACGTTTTTCGCCGACGGCAACATAACCGACGCTTCATTCAATGCCGCAATTCTGTCAGCACGCAGCTATTTTGAAGACGCCGCGCAGACCTTCCGTCCCCAATACTGGACCCATGTATATGGTTCGTCCGGCACGATACGGGCAATTGGAGACGCGATTGAAAAAAACGGGATTGGCGACGGCAAGATGTCGTACAACAGTCTCGAGGCCTTGAAGGCGCACCTGATCAAAACCGGGCACATCGGGAAAATCAACCTGACAGGCATGAAACCGGACCGGGCTGGCGTGATGGTGGGCGGACTGGCGATCCTGATCGGCTTGATGCAGGAGCTCGGCATCAAGTCGCTCAGCGCGGTCGACGCCGGATTGCGGCTGGGCGTGCTGTGGGATCTGCAGCTGCGTGACACCAAACGTGATCGGCGGGAGCACTCGGTCAGAAATTTCATTCAACGTTTTCAGGTCGATGCCGCCCGCGCCGGGCGCGTCGCAGACTTGGCCGATGCGCTTTACGACAAACTCGCGCCGGACACGCGCACATTCCGGAAACTCCTGGTCTGGAGCAGCATGCTGCACGAAATCGGGCAGTCGGTCTCGCATAGCAGTTACCACAAGCATGGCGCCTACATGGTTGAGCATGCCGATTTGCCGGGCTTTACGACGCGCGAGCAAACCAGGATGAGCACGCTGATCCTGGGACACAAGGGCAACCTGAGGAAACTCGGCAGCACACTGGCGGAACCCGATTTCGCCAAGGCGGTGCTGGCGCTGCGGCTGGCCGTGTTGTTCATGCATTCCCGGGCCGATGCGCCGCTCGACGATGTGCATCTGAAAATGAAAAGCAGAATCGAGCTGGAGATCGAGCATGCCTGGGTCGTGCAATACCCGACCTTATCCTACTGGCTCGAAAAGGAGAGGGCGTTTTGGGTCCAGGTCGGAGTCGATTTCAATTTCAAGGCCAACCAGTAGCGACATGCAGCTTGCGCCAGGAAATTAAATTGTATATATTGTTTATACTATTAAATTGAGGGAAGACCATGGTCACCAAAAAGCCTGTCAAGAAGCCTGCCGCCACCGCACCCATGAAGGCGTCCGCAGTGAAGTCACCGGTTGCGCAAAAAGCGACTGGCGCGCCGCCGGCAAAAAAATCCAGCATCGCTGCATCCAAGGTGTCGGCCGCCAAACCCGCTGTAAAGAAGGAGAACGAACAGGAAACCTCAACGCCCGCCATCCTGCCCAAGGAAAAGATGAAAAAGGCGAAGCTGGTGCGCGACAGTTTCACGATGCCGGAAATCGAATATCAGGGGCTGGGCGAGGTCAAGAAAGCATGTCTCAAAGCTGGCTTTGAAGTGAAGAAAAGCGAGTTGCTGCGAATCGGGGTCGCCCTCATACGGAAGTTGGATACTGCAACGCTCGAAGGTTTGCTGTCATCGTTATCGCCGTTGAAGGCGGGACGGCCGAAAAAAGAGAAATGAAATGCGGAGAATTACACGAGACCGATGAAGCTGTTTTCATGTCATTGAACTGACACGGAACTGTCATTTTCCCGCAGCAAAGCGCGGTTAAGATCGCCCCATCTCAATACGAGGGCGATCCATGCGATTACAGAGAATTTCGGCTGATGTTATTCCTGATCTTTCAGGACTTGCTGCATCTGAAGAAGCGCCGGCATGAAACCGCGCGATCAGTTTCTTGCGCCAGATTTTAATGCGCACGAGGCGGCGCCGAAACGCGATCCGATCCGCTTTCGCACGATCTGGATTTCTGACGTACATCTTGGGACGACCGGATGTCAGGCAGAACGCCTGCTGGAATTCCTGCGTGCCACGGAGTCCAAGACCTTGTATCTGGTTGGCGATATCGTCGACGGCTGGCAACTCAAGCGTCGCTGGTATTGGGACCAGACACACAATGACGTTGTGCAGGCAGTGTTGAAAAAAGCAAAAAAGGGAACCAAAGTCATTTTCGTTCCCGGCAATCATGACGAGTCGATCAGGCAGTTCATCAATCTGGACTTCGGCGGCATCCGGATTCGTGATGAGATGGTGCATGTCACCCGGCAGGGAAAGCGCATGCTGGTATTGCATGGCGATCGTTTCGACGGCGTGATCGCCTGCGCAAAGTGGCTGGCCTATGTCGGCGACAATCTGTACACGGTCATTCTCAAATTCAATCAGATACTCAACGCGTGGCGTGCGCGCGCCGGCCTTCCGTACTGGTCATTGTCCCAATACATCAAGCTCAAGGTAAAGAACGCAGTCAATTACATCTCGTCGTTCGAGAATGCCCTGGCCGCGGAAGCGCGCAAACACGGCCTGGATGGCGTGATCTGCGGCCACATCCACAAACCGGAAATACGCGATATTGATGGCATTACCTACTGCAACGACGGCGACTGGGTCGAAAGCCTGTCGGCGCTGGTAGAAGAAAAGTCAGGTGAATTGCGCCTGGTCACCTGGCAGGAAATCATGCAGCAACGCGAGACGATGGCCTTTCAGGAAGGGTTAGAGCCTACTGGGATAGGCTCTTAGATGTACGTTGATCATGACCAGCGGATGCCGATGGTTGCCGCCGGTCCCGTGGTGCGCAAACGCATTCTTGTGTTGAGCGTCTCGGCTGGTGCCGGCCATGTCAGGGCGGCCGAAGCGATTTGTTCCCAGGCCAGCCTGGATGACACTGCCGATGCGGTTCACCTCGACGTCATGGATTTTGTCCCGGCCGCGTTCCGCAGCGTGTATGCCAATTTTTACCTCAAACTGGCAAGCAGGCATCCGGCGGTATGGCGCTATCTTTATGAACTGTCAAATGATGCGCAACCTGACGGCACGCTGCAAAAAATGCGGCGTCGTGTGGAGCGCCTGAATACACGGGCATTGCGCCGGCAGATCACCGCCTTCCAGCCCGACGCGATCATCTGTACCCATTTTCTGCCCGCTGAAATTCTGGCGCACATGTCGGGTGAAGAAATGCGTTCGTGTCCGGTCTGGGTGCAGGTGACGGATTTCGATCTGCACAACATGTGGGTACAACAGAATATGGCTGGCTATTTTGCCGCCAGCGAGGAAATTGCCTTTCGCATGCGAACCCGGGGGATCGCGCCGGATGCCATCCATGTGACCGGCATTCCAATCATGCCGGCTTTCAGCGGACCGCTGGAGCGGCGGCAATGTGCTGCGGAAATCGGACTCGATCCGGCGCGTTTGACCATCCTGATGATGGGCGGCGGCGCTGGACTTGGCAGTCTGGACATTATTGCGGCGCGCCTGTTGGCGCTGGACGTGGATTTTCAGCTGATCGTCATGGCCGGAAAAAATATGGACGCACTGGCCGCGCTACACAAACTGGCCATGCGTTTCCCCGGCCGCTTGCTGGCACTGGGTTACACCGAACGGGTCGAGCGTGTGATGGCGTGTGCGGACCTGGTCATTACCAAGCCGGGCGGCCTGACCACGTCGGAGTGCCTGGCCATGGGCTTGCCGATGATCGTCAATGCGCCCATTCCCGGGCAAGAAGAGCGCAATGCGGATTTTTTGCTCGAACAGGGTGTTGCGCTCAAGGCGGTCGATGCGGCGACTCTTGAATTTCGGGTTCGGCACCTGCTGAGCCACCCCGCCAAGCTGGCCGACATGCGGATCAGGGCCGCACATCTTGGGCGTCCGGCTGCGGCACGCGATGTGCTCGAAGCCGTGCTCCGGGTGCACGCATGAGCGGGCGAGCGCTGCAGCTCTGTCTGACGCTGGCCATGGTGGTGCTGCTCGCCTATTTTTTTTCGCAAATCGAAATTCAGATAGAAGGTGCCGCAGGATGGGCCGCCAACCTGCCGACCTGGCGCATCGAGAAGCACTGGCTGCTGGACCTGTTCTGGGGTGGCCGGGCGATGACCGGGTATCACGCCTGGGTATTTCCGTTCATTGCGCTGATGTTCCACTTACCGCTTGTATTCATGGGACATTGGTCGTGGCGCGCGGAATGCCGGGTGCTGGGCTGTGTGATGCTGTTCTGGATCGTCGAGGATTTTTTGTGGTTCGTGACCAACCCCGCGTTCGGCTTCGCACGCTTTACTGCCGCGACCGTGCCATGGCATAAACATTGGCTGTGGGGCGCGCCGGTCGACTATTGGCTATTTTCCGTGGCCGCAGCCGGCTTGTTCTGGTATTCGTGCGGCATGCCGCCGCGCCGGGTCAGCGGTCGGCAATTCCGATAATAAAATTATTTGGCCACCAGTTCGGGCGCCATGACTGTTTTCAGATAATTTTCCGTACGGCCGTCGCGCTCGCGATGCGCGAGCCACCAGACGCATCCTTTGCGTACGGGCCAGTCCTGGCTGGTGCCCGTCAAGATGAATGCCGCAGTTTGCCCTAACCACGGCTGATGCCCGACGACCAATACCGGCTCGCGGCCGACGGGCCAGTTGACCGCGGCCAGGATCCGCGTCGGGTCTGAATCCGGCGCCAGTTCCGGATGAATCTTGTATTTTCGCCCAAGGCGTTCGACAGTCTGTACCGTGCGTGCCGCCGGGCTGGTCAGGATGCGGCAGCTGCTGGGCAGGTTGCGGTCGAGCCATTGCGCAATTCTTGCGGCTTGCCTGCGACCTTTGGACGTCAGGACACGGCTGTCATCTGGTTCGCCATCTTCTGCTTCCGCGTGGCGCCACAAGATCAGCTCCATGGTTAAGCAATGTCGTCCGGCGCAACGCTGCCAAGCGTTTGCATCAAATATTGCTGGGCGCGGAATGGGTGCTGTTTTCCATGCGGTTTGCGTTTTTTATAAACACCGCGTGAATCAAGCTCCCATGCATCCATATTGTCCTTCAGGTAGGGACGCAAGCCTTCGGCGATCACGCGCTTTTTGAGAGCCCGGTCCAGAACGGGAAAGGCTACTTCGACGCGACGAAACAGATTCCGGCTCATCCAGTCCGCGCTGGCAAGGTAAACGTCATGCGCGAGAGCGTTGCGGAAGTAAAAAATTCTAGTGTGTTCCAGGTAGCGTCCGACGATCGAGCGTACCTTGATATTGTCCGACAAGCCCGGCACGCCCGGACGCAGCGCACAGGCGCCGCGTATGATCAGGTCGATCTTGACGCCATCGGAAGATGCAGCGTACAACGCACGAATGATCGATTCATCGAGTAATGCATTCATCTTCGCAATGATGCGCGCCGGCGTGCCGCTACGCGCGATTTTCGCCTCATTCTGGATTGCCCTGATCAGTTCCTTCTGGAGTGCGAACGGCGCCAGCCAAAGATGATCCAGCTTCTTTGGTTTGGTGAGGCTGGTCAAATGAATGAAAATTTCATTGACCTCGGTCACGAGTGCCGGATTGGAGGTCAACAGGCCGAAATCGGTGTAAGACTTGGTGGTGGTCGGATGGTAATTGCCTGTGCCGAGATGCGCGTAGCCGCATAACGCGCCTTCCTCGCGGCGGATCACCAGCGCCAGCTTGGCATGGGTCTTGAACCCGACTACTCCGTAGACGACCTGCGCGCCCACCCGTTCCAGGCGTTCGGCCCAATTGATGTTGGCTTCCTCGTCAAAACGCGCCATGAGTTCTACGATGACAGTGACCTCTTTGCCGTGCTGCGCCGCATGAATCAAGGCATCCATCAGATCGGAGTTCATGCCGGTGCGATAGATGGTTTGTTTGATCGCCAGCACATTCGGGTCAATCGATGCAGCGCGGATAAATTCGACCACCGGATGAAACGACTGGAATGGATGGTGAAGCAAGATATCCTGCTTCCTGATGCTGGCAAAGATGTCGTCGCCGCTGAGCTTGAGTGGAAATACCGGAGAAAAGGCTGGAAAGCGTAATGACAGCTCTTCCACTTGTCCGATCAATTCCGATAGCCGCACCATGTTGACCGGTCCGTCGACCGCGTACAGCCTGTTGTCGTCAATCGAAAACTGGTCGAGCAGGAAGCGCGCGAGGTGGGGCGGGCAGTTGCGTGCTACTTCAAGCCGCACAGCCACACCGAAGTGGCGGCTCTGGAGTTCGCTCTGCAAGGCCTGGCGCAAGTTCTTGATCTCCTCTTCGTCGACCCACAAGTCGCTGTTGCGCGTGACGCGAAACTGCGAGCACGCCACCACCTCACGACCGTTGAACAGATCCGAAATGTGGGCATGGATGATCGACGAAAGCAGGCAGAATGCGAGGCCGTTGTCTGATAACTCGGCCGGCAGGCGGATCACGCGGGGAAGCACGCGGGGCGCCTTGAGGATGGCAATCGCGGTGCCGCGGCCGAACGCGTCCTTGCCGGAAAGCTCGACAATGAAATTCAGGCTTTTGTTGACCACCTGCGGAAATGGATGCGCCTTGTCCAGCCCTATGGGCGTCAGGAGCGGCCGTACTTCACGGTCAAAATACGCTTTGACCCACGCCCGCTGCGCCTCGGTGCGGTCCTGGTGGCGCAACAGGTGAATGCCATTGGCGGACAACTGCGGAAGAATGTCGTCATTCAGTACTGAATACTGTTCCTCAATGATGGAGTGGCACTCGACACTGGTACGCTCGAGCGCGGCGATGAGGCTGAACGGTGTAGCTGATGGCGAATCCGCCTGGTTTTGCGCTAAAAGACTTGCAATCCGAACCTCGAAAAATTCGTCCAGATTGCTGCTTACTATGCATAGATAACGCAAGCGCTCCAGGAGCGGGATTTTTTTATCTTGCGCCTGCGCCAGCACACGCCGGTTGAACGCAAGCTGCGAAAGTTCGCGGTTAAGGTAGACGCTGGACTGGTCGGGAACTCGTGATGTTGTCGAGGCTGGTGTTGTTCGTTGATCCATCTTGTCTTTTCATTCGCCGGGCCTTTCTTGAGTGTATGAACACTATGTGACAATGGCATGACGGCGCAACAAATTGACGGTGTGGATTTGGTGTTGTCCGGAGCCGGGATAATTTCGTTAGGGCAGTCCGTAGGGCGGAAAAGCGCAGCGTCTTCCACCATCCAGCATTCGCAAGTGCCATCCGTAATCGAGCAACGGTGGAAGGCGCTTCGCTTTTCCACCCTACATTATCACCACCGTCATTTCGGCGAAGGCGCTACAGCGAGAATGACGTCGATGTCCCCCAATTCCGACTTTATCCATTCTGGCTGCGATGCTTGAACGCAAAGCGGGACGGCCATGAATATTCGTCACGCTCGCTGAATTCGCCTTATCATGCGGCCTGAATGGATAAAGTCAACGAACGAGATGCCATGAACTGTCGAGAAAGCTGCGGCGCCTGCTGCATTGCCCCGTCCATTTCCAGCCCGATTCCAGGAATGCCGAGTGGAAAACCTGCGGGCGCAAGATGTGTCCAACTCACGGACGACAACCGATGCCTGATCTTCGGGCGGCCGGAACGTCCCGCATGCTGCTCGGGTCTTAAACCCTCACTCGACATGTGCGGCACCAATCGCTCGCACGCCATTCACTGGTTGGATGAATTGGAGCGTACGACTGCCCCGACCTGAGTGGCTCGCGTTTTGCCGGACCCCGCCATGCCACCGAGCAGGGATGCTTTAATCCAACGCGCCTTGTTCACGCAGCCATTGAATCAAGCTTTGCAAGGCGACCCGGTCAATTGAAATTCCACTGGAAGCAATCAACGCGTCGCCGAGCATGCCTTCGTTGAATTCGAAATCAACTGAAAAGTCGCGGCCCGGATGCAAGGTTACGACCAATTGTTCAGTCCCCGCCGCTGTCGCGTTTTCAATAACGGCCTGACCTGTGTCGGATTCGTGAAATGTCGATGGCATGTCATATCTCCTGAATTAAGCCCTGTAGAGGTTTGTCCGGCAAAGTACCCGCCGCCTACTCCAGCTCATCTTTCGTCTCATCGGCTTCGTGGTTCATGGCGGCGGCAGCCAGCGTGGTAGCGAGTCCTGGCATTGTTTCCTTGCGCTCGCTGTACCTGCTTGTCAGATAGTCGGACCGGTCCCGGATGATGAGCGTAAATTTGTAGAGTTCTTCCATGACGTCGACCAGGCGCTCGTAATACGAGGATTGCTTCATGCGGCCGTTGTCATCGAATTCCTGGTATGCCTTCGCGACCGAGCTTTGATTCGGTATCGTCACCATCCGCATCCATCGGCCGAGGACACGCAATGCGTTGACGGCATTAAACGACTGGGACCCGCCGGCGACTTGCATCACTGCGAGCGTGCGGCCCTGGGTCGGACGGACACTGCCGATTTCCAGGGGCAACCAGTCGATTTGCGACTTGAATACCCCGGTCATTGCGCCATGACGCTCCGGGCTGCACCACACCTGGCCTTCGGACCATTCGGACAGCTTCCGCAGTTCCTGCACCTTCGGGTGGTCAGCCGGAACGCTGTCGACCATCGGCAACCCGTGGGGGTCGAATACGCGCGTTTCTGCGCCAAAGTGCTGCAGGATACGCTCGGCTTCCAGGGTAAGGAGCCGGCTATAGGACTTCTCGCGCAATGAGCCGTAAAGCAGCAGTATTCGCGGAGGATGGGTCGAACCCTTTTGCGGCTCGAGCTTCTCCCGCGTCGGCACGTCCAGATGCGGACCACTGATGTTTGGCAGGTTTGACAGGCCGTCAGCCACTCTTGCCAACCCTCCGGCCTTCGGCATCAATGACGGCTTCGCCATCTTCCTTGGCAAACGGGCCTTTCTGCGCTAGTGGCAGGATGTCCAGAACAAGCTCGGAAGGACGGCAAAGCCGGACACCGTGAGGTGTCACGACAAAGGGCCGGTTGATGAGAATCGGGTGCGCCAGCATCGTGTCGAGAAGGTCGTCATCGGTCAGCGCCGGGTTATCAAGGCCCAGTTCGGCATAGGGAGTGCCTTTTTCCCGAATTGCTTCGCGCACTGTCAGCCCCGCTTTTTTAATCATTTCCTTGAGCGCTACACGGCTGGGCGGGTTTTTTACGTATTCAATGACCTTTGGCTCAACGCCAGTATTGCGAATCAGTGCCAGCGTGTTGCGGGACGTGCCGCAGTTCGGGTTGTGATAAATCGTAATGTCCATCAGTTTTCTTATGCCTTTGCTTCATACCATTGTTGTGAGCGGTTCACGATGCCAACGACAACAAGCATCACTGGAACCTCAATCAGGACCCCGACCACCGTAGCCAGAGCTGCCCCTGACTGAAAGCCGAACAGGCTGATTGCCGTCGCCACCGCGAGCTCAAAGAAGTTGGATGCGCCAATCAGACTCGATGGACCGGCAACGCAGTGCGGCACGCCCAGCTTTTTGTTCAGCAAGTACGCAAGCCCTGAATTGAAAAAGACTTGAATCAGAATCGGCACCGCGAGCAGGGCGATGATGAGAGGCTGCCTGATGATAGCATCACCCTGAAACGCAAAAAGCAGTACCAATGTCAACAACAGCGCTGAAATTGAGAACGGACCAAGCGTCAATACGGCACGTTCGAGCGTTCTCTCCCCCTTTGCCAACAGCGCTTTGCGAATCAATTGGGCAAGGATGACCGGCACAATGATGTACAAACCGACCGAGGTGATGAGCGTATCCCAGGGCACGGTAATTGAGGCTAGCCCCAGTAACAATGCGACCAGGGGGGCGAAGGCCACAATCATGATGGTGTCGTTCAGCGCGACCTGGGACAAAGTGAAATACGCGTCGCCCTTGCAGAGCTGGCTCCACACGAACACCATTGCCGTGCAGGGCGCCGCCGCTAACAAAATCAAGCCGGCAATGTAGCTGTCGATCTGGTCGGCCGGGAGCCAGCCGGCAAACAAATGCCGAATGAAGAGCCAGCCCAGAAACGCCATGGAAAAAGGCTTGACGAACCAGTTGATGAACAAGGTCACACCGATACCGCGCCATTGGCTCCTGACCTGGGCAAGTGCCCCAAAATCAATCTTGATGAGCATCGGAATGATCATCACCCAAATCAGAATGCCGACCGGGATATTAACCTGCGCCACTTCGAGTCCCGCGATGGCTTGAAATGCCTCTGGAAATGCCCTGCCCAACAGTATGCCGGCAACAATGCAAAGCACCACCCATACGGTCAGGTAGCGTTCAAAGAAACCAATGGCTGGTGCGGCGCCGCCGGCAACTGCCGTGGTATGTGACGTGGTCATGCGAGAAGAGTCCTGTAAAAATGAGTTAGATGCTGCGTCGACAGGAGCTTGATTTCAACTAGCGACCGGCGAGTCACCAATTTTCTTGATTTCCTTCTGCACTGCGTGCTTTTCCAGCATATGCAGCGGCAGGCCAACAAAGGAATTCATTCTGACCATAATCTGCTTGAAGATTTTTTCGAAGGCGGCACGTTTTACTTCATCCGTACCTTCTACTGCTGCCGGGTCTTCAAAGCCCCAGTGCGCCGACACCGGATAACCGGGCCAGTATGGACATTCCTCACCGGCTGCGTTATCGCACACCGTGATGATGAAGTCCATGTGCGGAGCCCCCGGTGCCGCAAATTCATCCCAGCTTTTACTGCGCAGGTTATCAACGGGATACCCTGTCTTCTTTACCTGCTCGATCGCGAATGGATTCACCATTCCGCCCGGCTTGCTGCCGGCGCTAAAGCCCTTGAAGCGCCCGTGCCCCACCGTTGTAACGAGGGCTTCAGCCATGATGCTGCGCGCCGAGTTGCCGGTGCACAGAAACAGGATGTTGTAAGTTTTATCGGTCATGAAATTCTGTTTTTCAGCAGCAGGTTGAGCCATGTTTTGTCGCGGCGGAGGGGACGCAGCAGGCGGCGTCGATCCTGGTTTTATCCGGCTCGCCAAAAACCGGAATGGTGTCGAGCGTATGGAAGGTTTCCCATGCGATGCCGGAGGGATCGTTGACCCAGTACTTGTCCGATTTCGCGTAGCAGCAAGCCACATTTTTTTCCTTTGCCACGCCGGGCTGCAAGGACGCGAGGCGGCCCTGCATGTCATTCAGTTCACTGGCAGTCTCGACTTGAATGCCGAGATGGTTCAGCCCGACTTCGGCGCCGCGCCGGGAGATGGCAAAATTGACCCGCGGGTCATCGAGCATCCACTTGGCATAATCTGGCTTGACGACGTCCGGTTGCGAGGCAAACATGCCGGAGTAAAACGTAATGCTGTCGGCCAGGTTATCGACCGCGACGTGAACATGCAGACGTTTCATGATGAGGCTCCTTCGGTGGAACAATCGGTAGCGCACACGGGGGAGCAAGGATTGCCGCCGCAGCAGTTTTCGGTAAGAAAGCCCACCAGCCCGTTCATGGTTACGAAGTTCGCCGAATAGATGATCGAACGGCCATCTTTAGTGGGCGTGACCAGGCTGGCGTGTGTCAGTTCTTTCAAGTGGAATGACAAGGACGAGGGGGCCATGCCAAGGTGGTCGGCGATCCTGGTGGCGGCAATGCCCGCAGGCCCGGCTTGCACCAGAAGTCGAAATACGGCGAGACGTGAGTCGTGCGCCAGAGCCGCCAGGGCGGCAAGTACGTTTTTAGTTTCCATATTTCGATAATAGTCGAAGTATGGAATACATGCAAGCGGATCGTGGCAGGTTTTTTTAGTTATCTCGCGTCATGGAAAAAATGCAAAAGGCGGGGAAAAAAGCGGAGACAAAACTGGATGTGCCTGAAGGTACTTTTTTCTTCAAAAACGACAACAATCCGATTGCATTGAATGCGGCAGTCAAAAAAATATATCGTATGGATATCAAACGTACACTGCTGGAGGAAAAAATGGCAAGCATTGCATTAAAAAATTCCAGAATGGAATTTAAAACAACGTTGGAAGTGAAACGATTGCTAATCGACGCAGCGCTGCTGGAAGGCATCGATTTGACGGCATTTGTACTCGAGCCAGCAGTATCCCGGGCGCGGGAGGTGATTGCCGCGCATCACCAGCTTCTACTTTCCAAAAACCAGCAACAACGTTTTTTTGAACTGCTGATCAACCCGCCGGCGCCGTCCAGGGAACTGCGTGCCCTCATGCAGTCCGAGAGTTTCAAGACAAGATGAGTTTTGAACTTTCTTGTCTCCGAAAGCATAGGCGCATTCGGCCTGTATCTGGATGCCGATCCCAAGGCTGTCGATTTCTATCTGAAATTGTCTTTTGTGCCACTCGTGGAAATTCAGGCGGAGAGACCAACACCCATGTTCCTGCATATCGAGACGGTAGAACCTGTGTGCACCGTCCTCGCCAAAGTGACATCGAACGCCTCAAGCCCATGAGGAATGTTTTCGTGTAGGATTCAGGGCATCCGGGCGCATGCAGACGCCTTCAACCGCATGGTACGGATTACCTGTCACATTAGAGCGCACTATCATGGATGAAAATGAACCACTTGCCTGGAGCGATGCCCACCTGTTGGGCTACGCGCCGATGGACCGGATTCACGAGGAATTCGTCGATCTGGTCGTTCGCCTGCAGGAGGCGCAGGATGACGAACTACCCGAGTTGCTCGATGCGATGGAAGCACATCTTCAGTCACATTTTGGCGAGGAAAATACCTGGATGCGCGAGACCGATTTCCCGCCGCGTGACTGCCACATCGAGCAGCATGATGCGGTGCTGAAGTCGGTGCATGAGGTGCAAGCTCTGCTTGCCCAAGGCAATAGCCAGGTCTGCCGTGGCCTGGTGCAGGCGCTGGCTGACTGGTTCCCGAACCATGCTACCCATCTGGACTCGGCGCTGGCGCACTGGATATGCAAACAACGCATGGGAGGAAAGCCCGTCGTTTTTCGCCGTTCGATCAACAGTGGCGTCGTACCAGGCTAAAACTTGACCGTCGGGTTTTTATTGCCAAAGCCAGATAGGCAATGAAGCGGAGATCGTATCTCAGGGGCAGACCCTGAGATACATGTCGATCAATTCGGCAGGAAGACGTTTACAAAATGAACCGTGCCGCTTCTGGATGGATAACCGGGCACATCAAACGATATGCACCGCTCATCGCTGCTCCATATCGTCCAAATCGCGCAATGACCGTTCGATCATTATCACGGTTTCGGTTTGTCCCCGCGCCAGGGCGATTTCGAATTGTGCGTGCAAAACGGCGCGCCATTCCGAAAAATGAAATTCCTCGCGCGCGAAGACAGGCGCAAGCATGGTATCGGCCGCATCAAGTTCGCCACGGCGCACCAGGACGCGGGCGAGACCGGCCCGTGCAAAAAGGTAATGTTCGTCGAGATCAAGCGCGGCGCGAAACAAGGCTTCAATTTCCTCATCGTCAGCCTCAATGCTTTCCTTCGCCATGGCGAGGTTGGCATGACTCATCGGCACTTGCGGTGCGAGTTCCCTGATGATCACCGCCTTGGCCAGCGCCTCCCGCACGCGCCCATCCTGGAGCAGCTTGATCATGTCCTCGTAGTGTTTCGCCACATCCGGTGGATAGGGATTTTCGCGAGTGGCTTCGGGCGTCAGGCGAATCGAGGCCGGCCTGACGCTGGTTACGCGCCCTTTGGCCAGAACCGGCATAGGCATATCGCCAGTCACGTTATTTTCCCGCAGCCAGCTCAACAAGCGCATCCGGTTGCTGTCTGCTCCGCACGGACGGGTCAGCAGGGAAATGAGTTGCGCCTGAGCCTGCAAGTCGCCTTCGCGTGTGCGTAACTTCAATATCTCCATGGCGATCATGCCCACGGTCTGACCGCCAAATTCCGCCGCCAGCCCCAGGTAATCGGCATGCGCGCTGCAGTCTTGCAGACACTGGCGCCATCTTTCATCCACATTCCGTGTTTCCTGTCCGCCAAGCTCGAGCAGGCGCTGGTGCCAGGAAAGCGGAAGCCATGCGCCGATCTCTCCGATCCCGGCCTGATAGCCGCCTGCGCCGGACGCCGACAGTACAAATGGCGCGAGGTCGAGGACCGAATCGTGATCCGGATTCGCTTCCATGGCAACGCGCTGGCGTTCCTCGGCCGCCGCCATATCGCCGCGGCGCTGGGCAAGGACGGTTCCCGCATAAGCATACAGGCCACGCAACGAATCGCGTCTGCCGAACAACGGATCGAGCGCCGGAACGTCCTGCCAGCTTGCTTCGGCCGCGTCCCATTCGCCCAGGAGGATAAGGCCGCTCAGTTTGCCGAGCGCATCTTCGGCGCGCCGTGGCACGCAGGATTGCAATGCCGGCACCAGTTCAGCCGCATATTCACGTCCCTGGCACCACAGCCGCAGGCGCACCATCTTCTCCAGCGCGAATGCGTTGAGGCGCTGCTGGCGCCAGTTATCCTCGAATTCCGCGAGTGCGGGCGCCACGTCGCCCCGCAAAAATAAAGCGATGCCAAGGTTGTTGCGCAGAGAAGGATGACGCGCATCTTTCAGCCGTTCGGCAATCTCATCGTAGCGTGCGTCCTGGAGTAACAGTCCGGAAAGGTCTGCCAGCATCGCTTCCTCGCCGCTCATCGCGCCCAAGGCGGAGTTCACATCCTCAAGCGGCTCCACTGGTATCCCGCGCAGCGATGCCAACCGCTGCGCGGTCGCCGCGGAGAGCGCGCGCAGGTTGGCATCGAACGCTGCCCCGACGAGCGCCATCTGGGCGAGCTCGCTGCCTGGCGACGCCTGTGCCCAGTCGTATGCGCGGGCGGCCGCTTCCCAAAGGGAGCCGGCCTGATCCTCGATCTCCCACGCCATTGCCAGCAGCGGGCGGTGACCAGGATATTGTTGGCGCAGGACCGAAATGCGGGCGCGCGCCTCCTCGAATCTTTCATCATCAATCAGGCGCCGGATTGCCTTCATTTGGGCATCCTGGGGCTTGCTCGTCACGGCTTTTCTGGCAGGTTTCGACATGGTAACGACTTGCGAAATACGATAGATGGGAGAAAGTTTTTTGGAACGGTGGGTGTTGGTGTACTTCGACATCGGGAAATGGCTGAAGATGCGGTTCCACGTTTTACTGACGGACCCGATACCAGATAATCCCGACGCCTGCGCTTGCCATTTTATCCTGAAGTGGACGTTTTGGATTGTCCGTTAACGGCGAACCTCGCGTTCTTTCCTGAGGGGAAAACGTTTTACCCCGACCCATGCCAGGCAGTGACTGGGCCGGAACGCGGCGGCGAACTGCTCGCGCCGCATGATGTGCCGACGGCCGGTCAAGAGGCCAAAGGATGCAAGCCGCAGGCAGTGCGCACAACGCATTTCACCAGTTGTACTGACATCCCCTTGTCCTCGCAAAATTCAACGCTTGATCGCCCGGTACAGGCTTTCCCGTTCAAAGAGCCACGACGCCACAAAGGCGAACACGAGACCCCAGAAAGGGGCGCCGATATTCAAAATGGGGACGCCCGCCACCGACACCACAAAGGAAACCAGTGCGCCGAGGGGACATTCATCCCTGAATGCTGACTGAAACGCGCCCTGCAACGCGCGCACCATGGCAAGACCGCCGACGAGCGCAATCAGGCCGACGGGCAGGGCCAGGGCAATGCTGGTGGCCAGCGGAGCAAGCAGGCCGAACACGATCATTGCCAGCGCGAATACCAGGCCCGCAAGCCAGTGCCTGTCGCGCTCACCGCTGCTCACCAGTATCGCGTTCACCGGTCCAGTCAGGCAGGCAGGTACTGATCCGCACAAGGCCATGATCATCGATCCCAGTCCGACGCCTACGGTGACGGCCTTCACCGGCGCCGCATGGCCGGCCTGCTGGAGCACTGCAAAACCTTGTGCGTTTTGAATGGCCAGTACGGTGATGGTCATCGGGATCACCAGTTCCACCATCGCCCCGATGGAAAACTCTGGCATGTAAAGTATGGGCTGCGCAAAATAATTGGCGCCGATCGACAGCGGCGCAATCGCATCGGCGCCCCAGGCAGCGAAGCCGCCCGCCACCAACGCCGCCAGTACGGGCGGGAAGAGCCGGCCCATTGCCGGGACTATCGAAAAAATGACGTAGGCGCCCAGGGCAACGGCCGAGATCGTCGCTTGCTGGGTGAAGGAGGTCACCACCTTGATTCCCAGGGGCAGGAACACGCCGGCCACCATGCCCATGACGATGGGCATCGGAATGCGCCGCATGATGCTGTTGACCCACCCGCTCCAGCCAAGCACGGTGATGAGCAAGGCGCTGATCCAGTAAGCGCCGACGATTTCTGCAAACCCGAGATGATCGAGTGCGGCTGGCAGCAGAAGGATGCCCGGAATCGTCCACGCCATGCCGAGGGGCTGCCGGTAACGAAGGCAAAAATAGAGGCTGAGTGCGCCGCCCACACCGTAGGAGCCAAAGATCCACGAAGCCATGACGGACTCCGGCAGTCCGCCCTCCCGGCCGATGGTGATGAGCAGTGCGAGGGGGCCAGTGATGGCGAAGAGAAAAGCGGTGATGCCATTGCTTACGGCGAGCCGATCCAGAGTCTCTGTTTTCATGGTTATGGTCTTCATGCCAGTTTGTTGGCTCATATTTTTTTCAGGTTGCATTGTAAAGTGGGGACATCGGCCGGAACAAGAATGCATTCGTTCAAGCGCTGATTTTTTTCAGACGCAGCTGCGCGTCGATCCGCGATGCACAGCAGCGGAAACACCATCCTCGGTGACCAATCATAACGACATCAGGTTGAGGTAACGCGGTTTCCACGGAGGTCCGAAACCAGGAGCAATCCCATTTGGGGACTCCTTGAAACCAACTGGAAAAAGACCGCTGCCCATCGGCCAGCGGGGGGGGTAATGCCAGACGCATATGGTCCGGGTTCAGCAGGGTATTCAAGCGCAATGCAGTCGAGCATGCGCTGACGGCGCCACCTTGACCGGCACGGCCACCACACCGTACGTGCTGACCCGGGCCAATGCGCCCCTGGGCACTTGACGGCTTGTCAAACGACAGGACCGTGAGCTTTGATCGTCTCGCTTCGAGTGGCGGCAAAATGACTCGTGCCCAGCCATCGCCATAAGTTTTCTGCGTTATCGGCCGCGCCGTCAACATGCACCTCATGCGACTGCATCACTTCCTGCGGTGTTCGATCACCGGACCAGACTTCGGTCAATGCACGCACGGTGGAACCTACAACCAGCGTCAACTCGCGCCCTGGATCATCGCGGCACAAATCTGCCACGCCCTTCTCGACAATGAGCCACCAGTTCTTTTCGCCGGTACGGGCATCTCGAAACCTGAAGTTGATCACCACCGGACGTGGCGGGAATTCCGTAACACGCACGAAACGCCGCATATCCCACATGAGCAGACCCGCATCAAGTTCGTTTTCCCGAAGGCGGCTGCCAATCCAGCGTGCTCCCCATTGGCCATAGGCCATGATGATGGGCCGCAGTTCTTCGCCTGCCTCGGTTAATCCGTACTCCCACACTTTGCCGGCGCTTGTGCGACGCACTACGCCGATTTCTTCGAGATGGCGCAAGCGTAGCGCTAACAAGCTGGTAGACATTCTGGGAACGCCGCGATGGAGCTCATTGAAACGCTTGCTGCCGCAAAGCAGCTCACGTATGACCAACGGCGTCCACCGTTCGCACAAGGTCTCGGCAGCGCGTGACACTGTGCAGAATTGACCGTAGCTCTCGTCCATGGTGGCGCTCCCGCAGTGCAAACGCTTCTGATTCTGGACTAGACGTACCCATAGGTCAAGCGCATGCTGAGCTCGTCTTCCCTTACCTTTATCGGAGAATGCCATGACGAAGATCGCCATTATTCAGCGCCCGCCGGTGCTACTTGATCGCAGCGCCACTATCGCCCGCGCGGTGCAGTCCATCGCCGAGTCCGCTGCGGCGGAGGCCAAATTAATCGTTTTACCCGAGACATATATTCCAGGTTATCCATCCTGGATCTGGCGCTTGGCACCGGGCAAGGATGGCGCCATTACGGGGCAGCTGCACACGCAATTATTGGCCAATGCAGTCGACATTGAGGCGGGAGACTTAAGGGAACTCTGCGACGCTGCAAAAAAGCATGCGGTCACCGTGATTTGCGGCATCAATGAATGCGACCGGCGCAGGGGTGGCGGAACGCTGTACAACACCGTGGTCACCATCGGTCCCGATGGCGAAATTCTCAATCGTCATCGTAAGTTGATGCCAACCAATCCGGAGCGCATGGTGCATGGCGCTGGTGATGCAAGCGGTTTAAAAGCGATCGATACCCCAGTCGGCCGGTTAGGCGCACTTATTTGCTGGGAGAACTATATGCCGCTGGCACGCTATGCCTTGTATGCGCAAGGCATCGAGATTTATATCGCACCCACCTACGACAGTGGCGACAGTTGGATTGCGACAATGCGCCACATTGCGCTTGAAGGCCGATGCTGGGTGCTTGGCAGCGGCACCGTGTTACGCGGAAGCGATATTCCGAAAGACTTCCCGGAACGGGAACGGTTGTTTCCCGATCCGGCTGAATGGATCAACGCAGGCGACTCGGTGGTAATCGACCCGCAAGGCAACATCGTTGCCGGGCCCATGCGGCGTGAGGAAGGGATTCTGTATGCGGACATTGACGTTGGGCGCGTCGCCCCAGCGCGCCGGGCCTTTGATGTGGCGGGACATTATGCGCGCAACGATATTTTTCAATTACAGGTGCGACACGCTCCCGCCATGCCGGTGCAATACATTGATTGATAAGAGAAGACTTCGACCAATCATTTGAGGAGTGGGATCATGAATAGCGAACAGTCCGGTGACGTCAAATTTATAGTCAGTGGCGCACCGGAAGCAATGGCCTATTGTCATTGCACGTCCTGCCGGAAATGGTCAGCTGGGCCGATTAACGCATTTGGCTTATAAGGGATATTCCGAAGGAAGACCAACACCCAGGCTACCCATGTGCCTTACCTTGCCTTTCCACAGGCCATAGGGGACCTGCTGGGCGGGCAAGTCCAATTCATGTTCGCGGGAACTGGCCCTGTCGTCGGTCATATTCAGTCGGGGCGACTCAAGGCTCTTGCAGTCACAAGCTCCCAGAGAGTTCCAGCGCTCAAGGACGTGCCGACGATGAGTGAGGCGGGGTACCCTGATTTTGCAATACGTGACTGGCAGGGCATTGTTGTAAAGACCGGCACACCACGGGCGGTCGTGGAGCGTCTTAACGCCGCCCTTCGCAAGGCCCTGGTCACAGATGAGCTTAAAACTTCCTTTGCGGTTTTTGGTGCGGAGCCAGTCGCCGGCTCGCCGCAGGAATTTACGAACATCATTGTCAGCGATACGATAAAGATGGGGCGCATCGCCCGGACCGCCAATATTCGCATAGACTAACCGAGACCCGCATTATGGAAAAGCGACCGACTCTGGTGTTTATTCTTGCCGACGACCTGGGTTATGCAGACTTGGGGTGCACCGGGGCGCGTGATGTTTACAACTGCTCCGTCGACGTCTCGCCCAACCTGGATCTCATGGCCAGCCAGGGGATGCGCTTTACACATGGGTATGCCAACTCTGCCCTATGTTCGCCCACACGTTTCGCGCTCATTACCGGGCGCTGGCAATACAGGTTGCGCGGTGCTGCCGAGGAGCCTCTTGGCCACCCGGATTCCAGATTGCTGGGGCTTCCTCCCGAACATCCGACACTACCGTCGCTGCTAAAGGCTTCCGGTTATGCGACCGGTCTGTTTGGAAAATGGCACCTGGGCAAGCCACCGCTATTTGGCCCTCGCCTGTCGGGTTATGACGAATTTTTTGGCTGCCTCAGCGGTGGCCTGGACTATTTTGCACATACCGATCTTCGGGGTAATCCTGATCTGTGGGACAACGAGGAGCAGGTCGAGGTTGACGGCTATTTCACTGACCTGATCAGCGCAAGGGCAGTCAACTTCATCGAGCAAAGCCCGATCGACCAGCCATTTTGCATCAGCGTTCACTACACCGCACCGCATTGGCCCTGGCTGACGCGGGACGATCGTCAGGAGTCCGTGCACACGGCCAGCCACGGTGAGCACATCGATGGCGGATCGGTACCTGTCTATCAACGCATGATTCATCACATGGACGAGGGAATAGGTTCAATCATGAAAGCCCTGAAAGACAAGGGGTTCGAGGACAACACCCTCGTCGTTTTCACGAGCGATAACGGTGGTGAGCGGTTTTCGAATAATTGGCCATTCATGGGGCAGAAGATGGATCTGCTCGAAGGGGGAATCCGGGTGCCGCTGATAGCCAGGTGGCCGGCACGAATACGCGCGGGGCAAGTGCATGAGACCCCCTGCCTCAGCATGGACTGGGCCGCGACTTTTCTTTCTGCGGCCGGTGTCCAGCCCGACAGCGATTACCCGCTCGACGGCGTGGATCTCAGTCCGGCATTTGAAGAGCCGGACTGGACCCGCCCCGGCGATTTGTGTTGGCGCATGAAACATCGGCAACAGAAGGCATTGATACGGGGCGACTGGAAATTCCTATCCATGGATGGCGTTGATTATTTGTTCAATATCGCGGTTGATGTTCGTGAGCGAGCGAACCTTCGGTGGCGTCATCCAGAAAAGCTGGAAGAGTTGAAGCAGGCCTGGGCCGCATGGGATGCGCAGTTGCCGCCCATCCCGGAAGATGCCCGCCTGCTCCCCGTTTATTCGAACGAGCAGATGGCACTTTCCACCTACGGATGATTGAGCCGAATGGACCTTATAATCTTTTGGTCGCCAGTGCAAGTCTGAGACGACCCACCAATAACATCCAGGGAATGCTTGATCATGACGATTCGACCAAAAACCTTTGCCCATATCGTGTTCCGTACCTATCGTTTTGAAGAAATGCGCGATTGGTACGTAAAGGTGTTCAACGGCGAGATTCAGTACCAGAGTCCGGTGATCGGCTTCATCACCTACGATGACGAGCACCATCGCGTGGCCCTCCTGAACATGGGCATCATCAAGGGAGAGTCCCAGGATAAGGCGCCTCGGGGCCAGCCGGGCATGGACCATGTGGCCTACGGCTATCGAAGCCTGACTGAACTGCTGGAAAAATATATCGAGCTCAAGGAGCAAGGCATCCTGCCCTACTGGTGTATCCACCACGGCGTCACTGCGTCGATTTATTACGCCGATCCCGATGGCAATCAGATGGAGTTCCAGGCGGATTGTTTCGGCTCCAACGACGAGGCCAACGCATTCATGCATGGCCCCCATTTCGAGACCAACCCGATCGGCGTGGAATTCACGCCGGAGACTTTGCTGTCCCGCTTGCGTTCGGGCGTTCCGGAGTCGGAATTGCTTGAGCGCCGGGAGCATCTGCCGGTGTCGCCGATACGCGGCTCGATGATGGAATGAGCTTGCAATGACACTGCCTTTTGATCAGCTCTTGCTTGCGGACGAGCTTGCATGCTCCCGCCTGTGCGTGGCCTTCGCCAACCATCTGGATGCCCGCCGCTACGAGCGTGTGCTGGATCTCTTCACCGACGACGCCGTTCTGGTCCGCATGGGTAACGTAGTGGTGGGACATGCGGCGATCCGCGCATTTCTCGAGGCCCGCCCGACCACTTTGTAGACGCGCCACCTGTGCGCCAACATCGAGGTGGATGTTCTGTCGCCCGATGAGGCTGCCGGCACTTGTTACGTGCTGTTTTCCAGGGCTCGCCGGCAGGCGACGGCACTTCGCAGACGCTGGGGCCACCTGCGGTCGTCGAGTACCACGACCGATTTCAGCGCACGCTTCAGGGCTGGCGTATCCGGGAGCGCCGGATCCTTATGGCTATGAAACCTGCTCCCTCTACTCCGTCAAATTGATCGAAGGTGAAAGTAAAACTACTTCGCCATGGCCTGTTGCAGTGGCTTGAGGCTATCGGTCGTGACCATGGCCTCGACAAGTCTGCCTTCCCTGATGACGATCAGGGGTGTGCCGGCGCGCGCTAGCGCGGCAGGCACTGCTTGCATATCTGGATCTGTCAGTTGGGAAACGCTTTGTGTCTTTAAGATGGTATTCATGGGTTTTCTCCTTCTTCCAGCAATATAGGCGCATCGCCGCTATTGTCGAAAACTGCCAAAAAATGCAGCTAAAAATTGCGTAACAAAAAAACCCGCATCAGCACTGGGCTAGAGGCGGGTTTTTGTAAATCACAGCAATCCGCCACTTGGTCGGTGACTTGATCGCCAGCTTGATCGGTGACTCCTATGATCGGCAGTTTTGCCAGAGCATGCACTAGCAATCGACTTGGCCTAATTGCACAATATCAAAGGCGGTTCCATTGTTAATACAAGTAAATATAAAATAATGTGCTATTTTGCGTATATTATGCAAATTAAGACAAAATATTAACTTTGAGGTCCACTATGTTGCTCGATTTTCGTGTGCGCAACTACCGATCGATCCGCGATGAGCAAGTGCTCAGCCTTATCGCGTCGTCAAGTGACAAGGAGCTGGCCGAGACGCATCTTGAGCCTACCGGGCTCAAGTCCTTGCCCAGCGCGGTGCGCAGTGCAGTGGTCTATGGTCCCAATGCCAGCGGCAAGTCGACGCTGCTGCAGGCGCTGAATTACATGCGCGCCGTGGTAGCGGAATCGGCCACTGTGATCCAGCCTGGGCAAACCTTCAACGTGCAAGGATTCAAGCTCGACAAACAGTTCGTTAATGAGCCGTCCGAATTTGAGATAACGTTTTTGCTTGAGGGAATACGCTACCAATACGCGTTCGCCATGACGCCGCAACGAATCGTCAGCGAGTCCCTGCTGGTCTACCGGACCAATAAGCCCTCACAATGGTTCAGCCGCCGATTCGTGGACAGCACAGGAACGTATGACTACGATTTCAGCGCGCATCTCACCGGTCCGCGCAAGCTGTGGCAGGACAGTACCCGGCCGAATGCCCTGTTTTTGTCGACGGCGGCGCAGCTCAACAGCGAACTCCTGAGTCCGGTGATGCGATGGATCGTCGAGAACATTGTGTTCTTGCCAGCCGGCGTAATCATCAACAGTGACTTCACTACTGCCATGCTGGCGACCGAAGAAGGGCGCAAGACTATTTGCAGCTTTTTGGCCAGCGCTGACATCAGTATTGCCGATGTTCAGGCGGTGCCGCGCAAAGGTTTTATGAATCACTTTGTCATTCATCCCGGCGGGGCTGCGCAGACCAGCCAGGATGAGCGAGAATTTTTGGTGCCAGTTTTCCAGCACGCTACGTCCAAGGGCAATGCAAGCTTCGAATTGCATGAAGAATCCGAGGGCACGCAGCGTCTTTACGGTCTGGTCGCACCGGTCCTGGATGTGCTGAGAGACGGACGCATTCTTGTGGTCGATGAACTTGATAGCAGCCTGCATACCTTGCTGGTGCGGCGCCTGATCTCGATGTTTCATGATCCCGCGATAAATAAAAATGGCGCCCAGCTCATTTTCAGTACACACGACACGTCATTACTCGATCACACCTTATTTCGCCGGGACCAGGTCTGGTTTACAGAAAAAGATCATGACCAGGCGACCCGTTTGTATCCGATGACGGACTTCAGCCCACGCAAGCACGAGGCGTGGGAGCGCGGCTATCTGATGGGGCGCTATGGGGCTGTGCCATTCTTCAATGCGCTGCCTGATATTCTGGCGCATGGGAATCCACGGCCGGATAAGCCAACGTCGACGGTAGTCAATTCAACCGCCGACTGAATCTCCACGACAGGACCACGATCAGATGGGAAAAGATCACCAGCCCAAGCACCGTCAACAGGCCCGCGATTTAAAACGCCGTTCAGCACAGCGCGCGCCTTTTGAACGCGTCCTGATCGTCTGCGAGGGCGAAAAGACCGAACCGCAATATATCGACGAGATCAAACGCGAGCATCGACTCAATACAGCTAATGTGCAGGTCTGGGCTAGTGCGCTTGGGACGAACCCATCCCAGGTAGTGACTTACGCGGAAGATCTGTTCAATTTTGGCGATCGTGCCAAGGCGATAGAACCGCGTTCTTTTGATCGCGTCATGGCGGTCTTCGATCGCGACGATCACCCCGGCTATCATCAGGCGCTCACCAAAGCTGCGGCATTGAACGGCAAACTCATCAATGACGAAAACGAGCCGGTCGCTTTCGCAGCCATTGCATCGGTACCGTGCTTTGAACTGTGGCTGTTACTGCATTTTAAAGATGTGCAAGCGCCATTTCACCGTAACGAAATCTATGCGCAATTGAATGCCCATGTACCAGGCTACGAAAAAGGGCAAGATGGTCACTGGGCAGCGACAAAGAAGCATCTCGAAATCGCGGTTGAACGAGCACAGGGCAGGGTGCTCGTCACGACTGCGTACGATGGTCGGGAGCCCTATACCGCCATGCACGAACTGGTACTGCGGCTGGTGCATTTGAAGGACTGATTTGTAACCGAAGCTCGGCCTGAGGTAACCCGGTTTCAACGGGCACCCTCCCATAAGGGTCAGAAAGGGTCAGGGTCAGACTCTGAGGTCTCCCGTCATATTTTTTCCTGTCCGCAGTGCAGGAGGATGCGATCCGGCAAGAAAGCAAGG
>JAZKDW010000025.1:0-59823 GCA_040387375.1 Pseudomonadota bacterium | reverse complement strand
AGGGGTGCCTATTCCCATGAAATCGTCAAGAAGATTATTCCGGACAGCAGTGCGCGCAGGCGGGAATCCAGACTGAGCTTGCATCAAGATGTCTCCATGCCGATCCCACCAGGCTTGATCTCGAAAACGGTATCGACGAGCGCAGATTGATTCGCGATCAATTCACGCCTGCACAATCCGGTATACACTAGGCAACATTCAACCAAGGAGACAGAAACCGCCATGAGCAAATCAAGAAAAGTCATCATCACCTGCGCCGTCACCGGCTCGATCCATACACCGTCGATGTCCGAATATTTGCCGGTCACCGGCAAGGAAGTCGAGGAAGCGGCAGTCGGCGCAATTGAAGCGGGGGCCGCGATCGTGCACCTGCATGCGCGTGACCCGGTGTCCGGCAGACCGACCCAGGATCCTGACGCATTCCGCGAATTCGTCGGCAATATCAAGCAGCGCACCAACGGCATCATCAACCTGACCACCGGCGGTTCCCCGGTCATGACGGTGGAACAGCGGCTGCAGCCTGCGTTGCAGCTGCAGCCGGAAGTCGCCTCGCTGAACATGGGATCGATGAATTTCGGCCTGTTCCCGATGCTCGGCCGCTACAAGGAATTCAAGCATGACTGGGAACAGCCTTACCTGGAAGGCACACGCGACCTGGTGTTCAAGAACACCTTCAAGGATATCGAGTACATCATCCGCTCGTGCGCCGATAACGGCACGCGCTTCGAGTTCGAATGTTATGACACGGCGCACCTGTACAACCTCGCCCACTTCCTCGACCGCGGGCTGGTGCAAGGTCCGCTATTCATCCAGACGGTGTTCGGCATCCTGGGCGGCATCGGCAGCCACGCCGACGATGTCTCGCACATGAAGCGCACCGCGGACCGCCTGTTCGGCAGCGAATATGTGTGGTCGGTGCTGGGCGCGGGACGCTCGCAGATGCCGATTGCGGCCGCCGCGGCGGGACAAGGCGGCAATGTGCGCGTCGGCCTGGAAGACAATTTGTGGGACGGCCCGGGGCAGCTTGCGCAGAGCAATGCCCGCCAGGTGGAACGTGTGCGTTCTATCCTGGAAGGCATGTCGCTGGCAATTGCCACCCCCGACGAAGCACGGGAAATGCTGGCGCTCAAAGGCGCCAACAACGTCGGTTTTTAAACCTGCACGAAATGTCAATCCCGGGAATGTGCGCAGCGCTGCTGCCGATTTCCGGGAGCCGGTCAAAATGCTTGCCGACCCGCCGCCCGTCACCGCATAATGCGGCGATTGAACAGAACATCGGGGCAGTGAACGCATGTTAATCAAACGTAAATCCATAGAAAAAGAAGAATCCTCGCGCGGTGCGCGCCGTGAAACGGCGAGCGCGAAGCCGGCGCGCAAGCCGAAATTTGCGCCGGTGACGCTGTCGGAACAGGATGGCGTGCGTTATCTGCATTTCGGCACCGAGTGGGTGCAGGGGGCGATGCGGCTGCGCAAACCGGACTGGATCGAGCTCGAGTATGCACAACAGATGATGGCCTGGATGCTGTTCAACGATGCGCCCCGGCAGATCGTCCAGCTCGGCCTGGGAACCGGCGCGCTGACCAAATTCTGCTATCGCCAGTTTCCGCTCGCCCGCATCACGGCCGTGGAGCTGAACCCTTCCGTCATCACGATCTGCGATTCGATGTTCAAGATGCCCGATGCCGATGAGCGGCTGGCGGTGCTTGAAATGGATGCGATGGATTTTGTGAACGACCGCGCCAACCACGGCACGCTGGACGTGCTCCAGATCGATTTGTATGATGCCACCGCACGCGGGCCGGTGCTCGACACGCCGGAATTCTATCTTGCGTGTGCGGCCTGCCTGGGCGCGGGCGGCATCGCGACCGTCAACCTGTTCGGCGATCATCCGAGTTATGCAAAAAACCTGAAAGCGATGCGTTTCGCGTTTGACGAAGTCGCTTTCCTGCCTGAAGTTCATGACGGCAATGTGGTCGCCATCGGTTTTAAAAACGCGCCCGCATTCGATTTTGCCGCGCTCCACGAGCGTGCCGCGCACATCAGGGAAGCGACCAAACTCCCCACAAAACCATGGGTCAATGGTTTGAAAGTCTGGCATTCGGCACGATAACCCATTACTCTAGTGGTCCGTCACGCTCCAATTTACGGGTTCTGCCGGTTGCTCGAAGGCGATTGCGGCGTTGCCGATGCGCGCCAGGGAACGGCCCTGGCTGTGCTCGGCGCCTTGCACTCACCTCCGATCAACGCGGCAGACCGCTTCGCTACCCGCAAATTGAAGCGCGACGAACCACTGGGGACCTCCCAAGCCATGAATGATTCCCGATGATTAAAGCCGCCCCGAAAGCGCTGGACCTGCAGCAGATATTCAACTGGTTGATCGCGGATGCAATCGTCGCCAAAGCCGATGCAAAAACACTGTACAACCAGGCCCAGGGCATCTGGCGCAGCAGTTCGACCAAGATGCATCCGCTGGCGGCCGTTGCCCAGTGCAAGCTGAAATCCGCGGCGCCGCCGCAGAAAATGCTGACGCTCGACTGGCTGACCGAATGGATGGCGGACAAGGTCGCGCTGCCGTTCTACCGGATCGATCCGCTCAAGATCGATTTTTCCCGCGTCGCCGATGTGATGTCCGCCTCCTATGCGGCACGTTTTAATATCCTGCCGGTCGAACTGACGCCGACTGAACTGGTGATCGCGACGACCGAACCTTTCCTCATTGAATGGGAAGCGGAAATCGCAAAAATCACGCGCCGCAAGGTGCGCCTGGTGATTGCCAATCCGCTTGAAATCGCACAGTACATCGCGCAGTTCTTCTCGCTCGCCAAATCCATCAAGGGCGCCAACAAGCTCAACGGCCCGGATCTGGCGCTACGCAACAATTTCGAGCAACTGGTCGAACTGGGCAAGAGCAACAAGCTGGTCGACGCCAACGACCAGCACATCATCAACATCGTCGACTGGTTATGGCAATACGCGTTCGAGCAGCGCGCCTCCGATATCCACCTCGAACCCAAGCGCGATTTCGGCGCGGTGCGTTTCCGCATCGACGGCATCCTGCACCAGGTGTATCAGGTGCCGGCGGTGGTGCTGATTGCGATGACCGCGCGCATCAAGCTTTTGGGGCGCATGGATGTGATTGAAAAGCGCCGTCCGCAGGATGGCCGCATCAAGACCCGGACCGCCCAGGGACTGGAAATCGAGCTGCGCCTGTCGACCCTGCCCACCGCGTTCGGCGAAAAACTCGTGATGCGCATTTTCGATCCGGACGTGGTGGTCAAGACCTTGCCGGAGCTGGGTTTTCCGGTCGAAGATGCCAGCCGCTGGGACGGGCTGACCAGCCGTCCTCACGGCATCATCCTGGTGACCGGCCCCACCGGCTCCGGCAAGACCACCACCCTCTATACGACCCTGAAAGCGCTGGCAACTTCGCAGGTCAACGTCTGCACCGTCGAAGATCCGATCGAAATGGTGGAAGCGTCATTCAACCAGATGCAGGTGCAGCACGGCATCGACCTGTCCTTCGCCGATGGCGTGCGGGCGCTGATGCGGCAGGATCCGGACATCATCATGGTGGGCGAAATCCGCGACCTCGAAACGGCGGAAATGGCGATCCAGGCGGCGCTGACCGGCCATCTGGTGCTGTCGTCGCTGCACACCAACGATGCGCCATCGGCCGTGATGCGCCTGCTGGAACTGGGTGTGCCCCATTACCTGCTGGAGACCACGCTGATCGGCATCATGGCGCAGCGCCTGGTGCGTACGCTGTGCGTGCACTGCAAGGCGGCGGACGGCGAGTTGACGGATGCCGTCTGGAAAAGCCTGACTGAAGACTGGAAGATTCCGCGCCCGGCCACCATCTACAGGCCGGTCGGCTGTCCCGAGTGCCGGCAGACCGGTTATCGCGGCCGTACCGGCCTGTATGAATTGCTGACCGTGACCAAGGCATTTTCAAAACTGATACTGCCGCAGTCGGAAATGCAAGCGCTGCAGCGGCAAAGCATGGCGGATGGTTTGAAACCGCTGCGGATTGCCGGCGCGCTGAAGATTGCTGAAGGGGTAACGACGGCGGAGGAAGTATTGAAGGCGACCTCAGCGCTGACCTGATCACACCTTCAGGCCGGCCAGAGCGTCGCCGACCCGCGCATACCGCAATCGCACACCCAGCTCCGATTTGATCCGCCCGTTCAGCAGCCGCCGCGATTCCGACATGAATGACAACAGCATCGGCGACACCACGTTCTGCAGCTCCGCGCGCGGCAAGCGTTGCGGCCGTGGCAACAAGAAGGTGTCGGCCACCGCATCGAAATAATCCGCCATTTTGAGATCCGAATCATCGACCGCGTGATAGACACGCCCGGGTAACGCCCGAAACAAGGCCAGCGCGATGATCCGCGCCAGGTCATCGGCATGAATATGGTTGGTGTAGACGTCGTCCGGCGCCGCCAGCGCAGGTGTGCCTTTGCGCAGGCGCTCCAGCGGCAGGCGGTCCGCCGCGTAAATTCCCGGCACCCGCAGGATCGCCAGCCGCGCCCCGGTGCGCCTGGCCCAGGCGCGCAAGACCTGTTCGCTGTCGACGCGGCGCCGGGCGCGCGGGTTCTGCGGGTGCACAGGCCGTGTTTCGTCGAATTGCGCACCCTGGCAATCGCCGTAGACCCCGGTCGTACTGACATAAACAAGGCGGGTCCGGTCGGGTAAAATGGCGGTCAGATGACGGGTGCGCCGGTCACGGACACCCTCCGCTTGCGGTGGCGCCAGATGGACGACGGCGCTTGCCAGGCGCGCAAGCCGCGCCAGGCTGGCCGGCTGATCCAGATCGGCAACGATGGGGATGGCGCCGGCCGTACGCAACTCGGCCTGGCGCGAGGGCTGGCTGGTGACGGCAAATACACGAAAGCGGTCCCGTACCAGCGGCAACAGGCGCATGCCGACATCGCCGCAACCGATGATCAGCAGGCGCGGTTTACCTATTTTTTTTATGGCTTCATTTTGCATCAACAGGATTGTATGACTTTCCAGGTAACTGTACAGCCGAGCGGCAGGCAATTTGCGTGCGACGACGGTGAAACCATACTGACAGCGGCGATTCGCGCCGGCGTCGGTTTGCCCTATGGCTGCAAGAACGGCGCCTGCGGCACTTGCAAGGGCAAGCTCGTGTCGGGCGAAGTGACGCACGGCGCACATCAGGAAAGAGCCTTGCCGGTGGCTGAAGAGCAAGACGGCTACGCGCTGTTCTGCTGCGCCATGCCGCATTCCGATATCGTCATCCTTGCGCGGGAAATATTGCGCGTCGGTGAATTCCCCGTCAAGAAACTGCCGTCGCGCGTCGCCAGACTGGACAAGGTCAGCGATGACGTGATGATCGTCTCGCTGCAGCTGCCGGCGAGCGAACGTTTCCAGTTCCTGGCCGGCCAATACATTGAATTCATGCTGAAAGACGGCAAGCGCCGCAGCTACAGCCTGGCCAATGCGCCGAGCGCGGAGGGGCCGCTCACATTGCACATCCGTCAAATGCCGGGCGGCTTGTTCACCGACCATGTCTTCAACACCATGAAGGAACGCGACATCCTGCGTTTTGAAGGACCGCAGGGCACTTTTTTCCTGCGCGAAGACAGCGGCAAGCCGATGGTATTGCTGGCCTCGGGCACCGGGTTTGCACCGATCAAGGCGATCGTCGAACAGGCGATCCACAAAAATATCACACGCCCGATGACACTCTACTGGGGCGGGCGCCGGCCGCAGGATTTATACATGCATGCCTTATGCGAGGAATGGGCACACACCGTGCCGGACTTCCGCTACGTGCCGGTGATATCGGACCCGCGGCCCGAAGATCAGTGGAGCGGCCGTACCGGCTTTGTCCACCGCGCGGTGATGGAGGACCTGCCGGACCTGTCCGGATACCAGGTGTACGCCTGTGGTGCGCCGGTGATGGTCGATTCCGCGAAGCGGGATTTCGTCGCGCTCAACAAGCTGCCGGAAGAAGAATTTTATGCCGATGCATTTACTTCCGAAGCGGATCTGGCGGCGTAATGAAAACACGCGGGAAAAAGATTTTGACGCACCGCGCAAAACATCATAATATCGACCTCTATGAATCTCAAAGCCAAACCATTGCGACGCCGACCCCAGCTGCCTTTAGCCTGGATGCCGTGCGTGTAAGCGTTTGATGATCGCCAAGCCACAGGCCAGTCCTGTGGCTTTTTTTTTGAAGGGCGTCTGAACTGTCTGCCCGTCCCGACGCTCCCTCCCCTGTTATTAAAAATCGCCTTTGTTCAGGAGTACCTAAATGGAATTCAAACAGTACGATACCAATGCGCTGCTGTACATCACCAACCGCCCGCCGCTGGTTTTTACCGAAGGCAGCGGCATGTGGCTCACCGACCATGACGGCAAACGTTACCTGGATTATCTGCAGGGCTGGGCCGTCAATTGCCTCGGTCATTCGCCGCAGGTGCTGCAGGATGCGCTGACTTCCCAGGCAAAAAAACTGTTCAATCCGTCGCCGGCATTCTTCAATGAACCGTCGATCAAGCTGGCCGGACTACTTGTCCAGCACTCCTGCTTTGATCGTGTGTTCTTCGCCAACAGCGGCGCCGAAGCCAACGAGAGTGCGATCAAGCTGGCCCGCAAATGGGGCAAGAAAGTCAAGAACAGCGCCGGCGAAAACCGCTTCGAGATCATCACCTTCGATCACAGCTTCCATGGCCGTACGCTGGCCACGATGTCGGCCAGCGGCAAAACGGGCTGGGACACGATCTATGCACCGCAGGTGCCGGGATTTCCAAAAGCCGACCTGAACGATCTGGCCAGCGTCGAAAAGCTGATCACCGATAAAACCGTCGCGGTCATGCTGGAACCGGTGCAAGGTGAAGGCGGCGTGCTGCCGGCATCACGCGAATTCATGCAGGCCTTGCGCAAGTTGACCACGGAGCGCGGCCTGCTGCTGATCGTCGATGAGGTGCAGACCGGCATGGGCCGCACCGGCGAATTGTTCGCTTACCAGTTGTCGGATATCGAGCCCGACATCATGACCCTGGGCAAAGGAATAGGCGGCGGTGTGCCGCTGGCGGCGATGTTGTGCCGCGAAGAGTTTGCGGTATTTGAACCGGGCGACCAGGGCGGCACCTACAACGGCAATCCGTTGATGACAGCGGTCGGCGTGGCGGTGATGGAAGCGCTGCTGCAACCCGGCTTCATGCAATCGGTAAAAGAAAAGAGTGCGTATCTCGGCGCTGCATTGCAGAAAGTGTCGGCCGAACACGGCTTTGAGGGTGAACGTGGTGAAGGTTTGTTGCGTGCGCTCAGACTGGGCCGCGATATCGGTCCGCAGATCGTCGAGGCGGCGCGGGACATCAATCCGGTCGGCTTGCTGTTGAATTCACCGCGTCCGGATCTGCTGCGTTTCATGCCGGCGCTGAATGTGACGACGCAGGAAATCGATCAGATGATTTTAATGCTGTCGGATGTAATCGGCAAACTGGAGAAATAAGAAGCAGCGCGGGCATGTGCTGCGTGCCCGCGCTGTCAATTTTCTACTTCTTCGGTATGTACAGGTCGGTGATGATTCCCAAGCCCATCTCCGCCGCAAACATCGACGTCTCCGACAAGGTCGGATGGGCATGCACGGTCAGCGCCAGGTCTTCCAGATCGGCGCCCATTTCCATCGCCAGCACCGTTTCCGCCAGCAATTCCCCCGCATTCACACCAACGATGCCGGCGCCGATGATCCGTTTGGTGGACGGATCCCACAACAGCTTGGTCAGGCCGTCATCGCGTCCCATTGCCAGTGCGCGGCCGGAGGCTGCCCATGGAAAGCTGGCTTTTTCAAATGGTATGCCCTTGGCTTTCGCTTCGGTTTCCGTCACGCCCATCCATGCGATTTCCGGATCGGTGTAAGCCACCGATGGAATTGTCAGCGCATCGAATTCCACCTTGTGGCCGGCGATCACTTCGGCGGCCACCTTTGCTTCATTGGTTGCCTTGTGCGCCAGCATGGGCTCACTGCAAATGTCGCCGATGGCAAAGATGTGCGCGACATTGGTGCGCTGCTGCTTGTCGACCGTGACATAGCCGCGCTCGTTCACCAGGACGCCAGCCTTGTCGGCGCCGATGTCCTTGCCATTCGGCCGGCGGCCGACAGCCATCAGCACCATGTCGTACAGCTGCGGTTCTTTCGGCGCATTGTCGCCTTCGAAGGTCGCCAGCAAGCCATCCTTCCGCGCTTCCAGTTTGGTGACCTTGGTCTTCAGGTAAATGGCTTCGTAGCGTTTTTCAATCCGTTTCTGCAGCGGCTTGACGATATCGCGATCGGCTGCCGGAATCAGGCCGTCGGCAAACTCGACCACCGTGATCTTGCTGCCGAGCGCGTCATACACGCAAGCCATTTCCAGGCCGATGATGCCGCCGCCGATGACCAGCATTTTTTTCGGAATCTGGCTTAGCGCGAGCGCGCCGGTGGAATCGATGACACGCGGATCGTCGTAAGGGAAACCGGGAATCTGCGCGACTGCCGAACCGGCGGCGATGATCGCATTCTTGAAGGCGACGACCTTGCTGCCATCTTTGGTTTCAACTGTAATCGTGTTGGCGGAGGAAAACGCGCCCTTGCCTTCGACCACTTGCACCTTGCGCGCCTTGGCAAGACCGCTCAGGCCGCCGGTCAGCTTCTTGATGATGTTTTCCTTCCAGCCGCGCAGCGCATTGACGTCGATTTCAGGCTTGGACATCTTGATGCCGAAATGCCCCACTTCTTCGGCTTCGGTAATCACCTTGGCCGCGTGCAGCAATGCCTTCGAGGGAATGCAGCCGACATTCAGGCAGACACCGCCCAGCGTCGGATAACGTTCGATCAGCACCACCTTCTGGCCGAGGTCGGCGGCGCGGAACGCCGCGGTGTAACCGCCGGGACCGGCGCCCAGCACCACCGTATCACATTCGATATCGGCCTTGCCGGCGAAGGCCGCCGCCTGGGGAGCCGCCGCTGCGGGTGCCGCCGCTGCGGGTGCAGGTGCAGGTGCAGGTGCAGGTGCAGGTGCAGCTGCAGGTGCGGGTGCGGGCGCAGCCGCGGCGCCTTCCGTTTCCAGCATCAGCAGCAAAGATCCTTCGGCCACCTTGTCGCCGATCTTGACCTTCAGTTCTTTCACGACGCCGGCGTGGCTGGACGGAATCTCCATGCTGGCCTTGTCGGATTCCACCGTGACCAGCGATTGATCCGCCTTGATCGTATCGCCTGGCTTCACCAGTAGTTCAATGACTTCCACTTCCTTGAAGTCGCCGATATCCGGGACTTTCACTTCGATCTGGCTCATGTCGTTCGCTCCATTCGTTTCCCTCTGTCGCGAGGGTCAGGGTATTGCGGTGAAATTTATAAAAAGGAACCGCGCTCACTGCGCGGGAAAACTGAATACGCGAAAAGGCGCCGACGAACTCTTGTCGAATTCCGCTCCCGCCTGGACACCGATTTCGGCTACTTCGCGGGCGGTTTCGACACGGTCATACACGGCGTGCATCGCGCCCAGCGCAAAATTGCGGCCGCTGCCTATGCCCCAGAAGCGGTCGAAACTGAACACTTCACGCAGCGAATACACGCCAAAGATGCCGCGCGGGTTGGCGATCAGCGAAGTGATCTGCGATGACTCGTAGGGATCCTCCTCGTCCTCTTTGGTGTTGAGGAAGTACTTTTCCTTGAGTATCTGATGCACCTTGGAAAAGGTCTCGAACACTTCATCCCGGCTGTCCAGCTTGCACTCGTCGGCCATTTCAGTGAGCAGTTTGCGCATCACCGGGAAATGGGCTGCGGTGCCGGCCAGGGTTACATACGACTCGCCGACCTGAAAGATTTTTTCATTGGCCTCATAGGCATTGGACAAACGGGTATCGCCAAACGTAACCAGCGAATCGGACGCAATCGCAATTTCATTCTTCTTCCTGACGACAACGCAGGTGGTCATTGTTGGTCTCCGTGAATATCAATGAAGCAGCGCCGGGCAGTTGAAATAGTACAAGATTGTGGTGTATGTCCTGTCCCCGTGGCGCTGGCCTTTACCTCTATTCAACGAGTTACAACAAGGTCTTGCGCAGGTCCGCCAGCACCTCGCCCAGGTACACCGAGAAGCGTGCGCCCATTGCGCCGTCGACCACACGATGGTCATACGACAGCGACATCGGCATCATCAGGCGCGGCACGAATTGCTTGCCATCCCATACCGGCTTCATCTCGGACTTGGACAAACCAAGAATCGCCACTTCCGGCGCATTGATGATCGGCGTGAATGCCGTGCCGCCGATGCCGCCCAGCGATGAAATCGTAAAGCTGGCGCCCTGCATGTCGGCCGGCTTGAGTTTACCTTCACGCGCTTGCGCCGACAGGTCGCCCATCTCTTGCGCGATCTGCGAGATTCCCTTCTTGTCGGCGTCCTTGATCACCGGCACCACCAGCCCGTTCGGCGTGTCGGCCGCGAAGCCGATGTGATAGTACTGTTTCAGGATCAGGTTTTCGCCCTTGGCATCGAGCGAGGCGTTAAAGGCGGGGAATTTTTTAAGCGCGGAGACGCTGGCCTTGATCACAAAGGCAAGCATGGTGAGCTTGACGCCGGATTTTGCCATCGCCGCATTGGACTCCTTGCGGAATTCTTCCAGTTCGGTCACATCGGCTTGATCGAACTGCGTCACGTGCGGAATCATGACCCAGTTGCGATGCAGGTTCGGTCCGCTGATTTTCTTGATGCGTGACAGCGGCAGCAGTTCGGTAGTGCCGAACTTCGAAAAATCCAGCGACGGCCATGGCAGCAGGTCCAGCCCGACGCCAGTGCCTTTGCCGGCGGCTGCGGCCCCGGGTGCGCCGGCGCCGGCGACCACGGATTTCACGTAATTTTGCACATCCTCGTGCGTGATGCGGCCCTTGACGCCGCTACCCGGCACGCGCGCCAGATCGACGCCAAGCTCGCGGGCGAACTTGCGGATCGATGGTGATGCATGCGCCTTGGCGCCATTCTGCGCGGGCTCCGCAGCGGGAGCCGGCTGGGCTGCTGCCGGGGCTGCCGGGGCTGCTGCCGGGGCCGGTGGCGCAGACGCTGGCGCGCTTGCCGCCGCGGCCGGGGCCACAGCCGCCGCGACGGGCGCCGCCGCCGGCGCAGGCGCTGCTGGTGCTGCAGCGGCGCCCTCCGTTTCCAGAACCAGCAGCAAGGACCCTTCGGCCACCTTGTCGCCAATCTTGATCTTCAATTCCTTGACGACGCCGGCGTGGCTGGATGGAATCTCCATGCTCGCCTTGTCGGATTCCACCGTGATCAGCGATTGATCGGCCTTGACCGTATCGCCGGGTTTCACCAGTAACTCTATGACTTCGACCTCCTTGAAATCGCCGATATCAGGGACTTTGACTTCAACTAAACTCATGGCGCTAGCTCCGTTCTCACCCGCCCTGCAGGACGAGGGCCGCAGTGGCGAGGTGTTCCGGCCTGGTACCACGGCCCGCGAACCCATCTCCACCCGGCCCTCCCCCGAAGGGGCGGGAATTGTTATTTATCTGTCAGTTTGAATTACAAGGTAACCGGATTCGGTTTATCTGGATTGATACCATACTTTTCAATCGCCTGGGTAACGATGGACGCCGAAATCGCTCCCTCGTCAGCCAGCGACTTGAGCGCCGCGATTGTCACGAAATGACGGTTCACTTCGAAAAACTCGCGCAATTTCGCGCGGCTGTCGGAGCGGCCGAAGCCATCGGTGCCAAGCACTTTGTAAGTACGGCCTTTAGGAACAAAGGCGCGCACCTGTTCGGCGAATGTGCGCATGTAGTCGGTTGCCACAACGATCGGGCCAGTGGTTTCCTGCAGCGATTGTGTGATGTGGGCAGCGCGCGGTTTGTCAGACGGATGCAACATGTTCCAGCGCTCGACATCCTGGCCGTCGCGCGCCAGCAGCGTGAACGATGGCGCCGACCAGACGTCGGCGGCGACACCCCAGTCGTCCTGCAGCAAATCGACGGCGGCGATCACTTCGCGCAGGATGGTGCCGGAGCCCATCAGCTGAACGCGCAGCTTGCTTTTCTTCTTGCCTTCCTGCAGCAGGTACAGGCCTTTCAGAATGTCTGCTTCCTGTCCCGGCTTCAGGCCAGGATGGCTGTAGTTCTCGTTCATCAGCGTGATGTAGTAGAACACGTCTTCCTGATTTTCAATCATGCGCTTGAGGCCGTCGTGCAAGATGACGGCGACTTCATGGGCGAAGGTCGGGTCGTAGGGTATGCAGTTCGGTATCGTCGAGGCGAGCACATGGCTGTGGCCGTCCTCATGCTGCAGGCCTTCGCCGTTCAGCGTGGTGCGTCCCGCGGTGCCGCCCAGCAGGAAACCGCGCGAACGCATGTCGCCCGCCGCCCATGCCAGATCGCCGATACGCTGCAGGCCGAACATCGAATAGAAGGTATAGAACGGAATCATGATGCGGTTATTGGTCGAATACGACGTCGCCGCCGCAATCCACGAACTCATCGCACCGGCTTCATTGATGCCTTCCTGCAGGATCTGGCCGGCCTTGTCTTCGCGGTAGTAGCTGACCTGGTCCTTGTCGACCGGCTCGTACAACTGGCCCTGCTGGTTGAAAATGCCGATCTGGCGGAACAGGCCTTCCATGCCGAAGGTGCGCGCTTCATCGACCAGGATCGGCACGACGCGCGGTCCCAGCGTGGCGTCGCGCAGCAGGATCGAAATGATGCGTACATACGCTTGCGTGGTTGAAATTTCGCGGCCTTCGGCAGTCGGATCGAGCACCGCCTTGAACGCGGACAGCTCGGGCACCGGCATTTTTTCGTCGGCTTGCGTGCGGCGCTGCGGCAGATAACCGCCTAGCGCCTGGCGCCGTTCGTGCAGGTATTTCATTTCCGGCGAATCTTCGGACGGCCTGAAGAATGGCACCGAGGCCAGTTGCTCGTCCGCGATCGGAATTCCGAAACGGTCGCGCATGTCGCGCACTGCTTCGTCGTCGAGTTTTTTCGTCTGGTGCGCGGTATTGCGCGCTTCGCCCGACTTGCCCATGCCGAAACCTTTGACGGTCTTGACCAGCAATACGGTAGGCTGCCCCTTGTGTTCCTGGGCGAGCTTGAAGCCGGCATAAATCTTGTGCGGATCGTGGCCGCCGCGGGTCAGGCGCCAGATGTCGTCGTCGCTCATGTTGGCGACCATCTCCAGCAGCTTCGGATGTTTGCCGAAGAAATGCTTGCGCACGAAGGCGCCGTCCTTGGCCTTGTAATTCTGGTACTCGCCGTCGACGGTTTCCATCATCACGCGCTGCAGGATGCCATCCTTGTCGCGCCGCAGCAGGTCATCCCAGCCCGGGCCCCAGATGACTTTAACGACATTCCAGCCGGCGCCGCGGAAGTCGGCTTCCAGTTCCTGGATGATCTTGCCGTTGCCGCGTACCGGGCCGTCGAGACGCTGCAGATTGCAGTTCACGACCATGACCAGGTTGTCCAGCATTTCGCGGCCGGCCATGCCGATGGCGCCCATCGATTCCGGCTCGTCCATTTCGCCGTCGCCGCAGAATACCCATACTTTACGGTTGTCAGTCTTGGCAATGCTGCGCGCATGCAGGTACTTCAGGAAACGCGCCTGGTAAATCGCCATCAGCGGGCCGAGGCCCATCGACACGGTCGGGAACTGCCAGAAGTCGGGCATCAGCTTCGGATGCGGGTAGGAGGACAGGCCCTTGCCATCGACTTCACGGCGGAAGTTGAGCAGCTGGTCTTCGGTCAGGCGGCCTTCGAGGAAAGCACGCGCATAGATGCCGGGCGAAGAATGGCCCTGGATGTACAGCAGGTCGCCGCCATGATCTTCGGTCGGCGCATGCCAGAAGTGGTTAAAACCGATGCCCAGCATGTTCGCCAGCGAGGCGAAGCTGGAGATATGGCCACCCAGGTCGCCGTCGGCGCGATTGGCCTTGACGACCATTGCCATCGCGTTCCAGCGCATCCACGAGCGCAGGCGTTCTTCGTATTCGAGATTGCCGGGGCAGTGCTCGCCCAAATGCGCGGGGATCGTATTGACGTAGGCGGTATTGCTGGAGAAAGGAATATGCGCGCCACGGCGGCGCGCCAGGTCGACCATGCGTTCCATCAGGTAATGAGCCCGTTCCGGCCCTTCATTTTCGATCACCGCTTCGAGGGCATCCAGCCACTCCTGCGTTTCAATGACGTCCGGATCGTTGGCGGCTTGCGCCATCACTTGGTCTAGTTGCGCTGACATGATGCGTCTCCTGTTTATTGCCCACCTCGAATGGGTATCGCAGTGGGCCATTTTGAAACAAATCGAAAATGTGATGTGACATTAATTGAAACTAGTTTACCAGCTATTAATTAGTTTTTCAAATTGCGATATCGTTTTTCATATCGTGATATCTTTGATTAAAATCATGATGACATGATCACAATTAAGATTCAGATTCTTACTGCTGCAAATCGTTCGGGCATCACAATGAATTCCGGGCGTCCAGGGCCGCTCGTTTTATAATCCCGGTTTACTCCGAACTCATCACTACTTACACCATGTCTGCACAAATCATCAACGGCACCCTGCTTTCCCAACAATTGCGGACCGACGTCGCCCGGCGTGCGGCTGCCCTCACCGCTGCCGGCAAACAACCCGGACTGGCCGTCATCCTGGTCGGCGACAGTCCGGCGTCACAGGTGTATGTGCGTAACAAGATCAAGGCATGTGAAGACAACGGCATTCATTCGGTATTCGAAAAATACGATGCCAGCCTGACCGAAGCCGATTTGCTGGCGCGGATAGACGCATTGAACCGCGATCCGAAAATCCATGGCATCCTGGTGCAGTTGCCGTTGCCGGCGCACATAGATTCCCATAAAGTGATTGAAGCCATCGCGCCGGAAAAAGACGTCGATGGTTTTCATATCAGCAATGCAGGCCTGTTGATGACGGGCCAGCCATTGTTTCGCCCCTGCACACCCTACGGCGTGATGAAGATGCTGGAATCAATCGACTATCCGGTGCGCGGCGCCCATGCGGTGATCGTCGGCGCATCCAATATCGTCGGCAAACCGCAGGCAATGTTGCTCTTGCAGGCAGGCGCTACTGTCACCATCTGCAATTCCAAGACCCGCGATCTCGGTCATCACACGCGCCAGGCGGATATTCTGGTGGTGGCGACCGGCAAGCGGAATATCGTCACGGCAGACATGATCAAACCCGGCGCGGTTGTGATCGATGTCGGCATGAACCGTGACGACAATGACAAATTGTGCGGTGACGTCGACTTCGCCAACGCCAGGGAAGTGGCCGGTTACATTACACCGGTGCCGGGTGGCGTAGGGCCGATGACGATTACCATGTTGCTGGTTAATACGATTGAAGCTGCTGAAAGAAATTAAATTAATGAACATTACTGTAAATCCACTGCTCGATTTTTCGGACCTGCCGCGTTTTGATGCGATCAAGCCCGAGCATGTGACGCTGGCGATCGATTCCCTGCTGGAGCAATGCCGCGCCGTGGTCGCGGAACTGGAAACACCCATGGACCAGGTGACCTGGGACGGTTTTGTCGAGCCGCTCGAAAGCGCGACAGAAAAGCTGGGCCGCGCATGGGGCATCGTCAGTCATCTCAATTCAGTGGTCGATACGCCGGAATTGCGCGCGGTGTACAACGAAAACCAGCCCAAGATCACCGAGTTCTGGACCGCAGTCGCGCAGAATCTTGCCTTGTTCGACAAATACAAGGCGCTGAAAACCAGCGGCGAATATCAGGCGCATTCGCCTGCCCGCAAGAAAATCATCGACAATGCATTGCGCGATTTCCGTCTCGGCGGGGCGGAGCTGTCGGACGAGAAAAAAGTGCGTTTCGCCGACATCCAGGAAGAGCACGCGGCGCTGACCACAAAGTTTTCCGAGAATGTGCTGGACGCCACCAACGATTACGCCCTGTTCGTTGACGACGAATCGCGGTTGTCGGGCTTGCCGGATGACGTCAGGCAGGCGGCCCGCGCGGCGGCGGAAAAAGACGGCAAGCCGGGCTACAAGTTCACGCTGCATTTCCCTTCCTATTTCCCGATCCTGCAGCTGGCCGATGACCGCGCGCTGCGCGAAACGATCTACCGCGCCAATTCGACCAAGGCTTCGGAACTGGGCGGCAAACCCGAATGGGACAACACGCAGAACATCCTGGCCATGCTGAAGTTGCGCGATGAAGAAGCCAGGCTGCTCGGCTACCGCAATTTTGCCGAAGTATCGCTGGTGCCGAAAATGGCCACCACGCCGGAGGAAGTGATCCAGTTTCTCGAAGACCTGGCTGTACGCGCACGCCCATTCGCTGAAACCGATCTGGCTGAACTGCACACCTTTGCAAAAGATGAACTGGGTATCGCCGCGCTGGAAGCCTGGGACATCGCCTATGCATCCGAAAAATTGCGCGAGAAGCGTTACGCTTTTTCAGAACAGGAAGTGAAGCAGTATTTCCCCGAGCCCAAGGTCATCGCCGGCTTGTTCCAACTGGTGCAAAGCCTGTTTTCAGTGGAAATCAAAGCGGATACCGCAGAGGCCTGGCACCCGGACGTCAAGTTTTTCCGCATCGAAAAAAATGGCGAGCTGATCGGCCAGTTCTATCTCGACCTGTATGCGCGCAGCGGCAAGCGCGGCGGCGCCTGGATGGACGACGCGCGCGGCCGCCGCAGCACGGCCGACGGCATCCAGACGCCGGTTGCTTACCTGACCTGCAATTTCACCGAACCGGCGGTTGTTGACGGCAAGGTTAAACCCGCGCTGTTTACGCATGATGAAGTGACGACGCTGTTCCATGAATTCGGGCACGGTTTGCATCACATGCTGACCCAGGTCGATGAACTGGGCGTGTCCGGCATTTCAGGCGTGGAGTGGGATGCGGTCGAACTGCCGTCGCAATTCATGGAAAACTTTTGCTGGGAATGGGATGTGCTGCAAAACATGACCGCCCATGCCGATACGGGCGCGCCGCTGCCGCGCGCGCTGTTCGACAAGATGACCGCGGCCAAGAACTTCCAATCCGGCTTGCAAACGCTGCGCCAGGTGGAGTTTTCGCTGTTCGACATGCATTTGCATTACGACTTCGATCCGTACGGCAGCAAGTCGGTGCAGGACGTGCTGAGCGAGGTGCGCAGTCAGGTATCGGTGCTGACGCCGCCCGCGTTTAACCGTTTCCAACACTCGTTCGGTCATATCTTTGCCGGCGGTTATGCAGCGGGTTACTATAGCTACAAGTGGGCGGAAGTGCTTTCCGCGGATGCCTACAGCGCATTTGAAGAAGCCGGCGCCGCCGGCGACCGGGTGCGGCTGGCTGAAACCGGCTTGAAATTTCAGACTGAAATACTGGCGGTCGGCGGTGCGCGGCCGGCAATCGAGTCGTTCAAGGCATTCCGCGGCCGGGAACCGGCGATCGATGCATTGTTGCGGCACAGTGGCATGGCGGCCTGATGAGAAAAACCTGGATTCAGAAAGGCAATAACACAATGAAAACTGCTTTCGCACTTTTATCGGTATTGTCCCTGCTGTTTTCCGCCAGCGTCCACGCGCAGATGTACAAATGGGTCGGCGCCGACGGCAAGGTTACCTACAGTGATGCGCCGCCGCCGGCTTCGGCGAAACAGGTTGAAAAGAGGGCAAGCAGCGGCGGCGCCCCCGCCGACGCCGACCTGCCCTACGAATTGTCGTTAGCGGTCAAGAACAATCCGGTCATCCTCTATACCACCGCCAGGTGTGCTCCCTGCGACAACGGGCGGTCCCTGCTGACGGCCCGCGGCATCCCTTACGCGGAAAAGACCGTGAGCAGCAACGACGACATCGCGCGCCTGAAGCTGGCAGGCGGCGGCAACACGCAGTTGCCGCTGCTGCTGGTCGGCCGCAACCGGCAGACCGGGTTTGATTCCGACGGTTGGGCAAGCGCGCTCACCAGCGCCGGTTATCCCGAATCGAGCAAGCTGCCCGCGAGCTATCGTAATGTGCCGCCGGAAGCGGCTGCGCCGGCGCCAAAACCACCCGTGGCCGCCGCACCGGCGGACCGCGAACTGGGCTCCGGCCCAGTCAGCGGATCGCCGCCGCCCGCCGCCGGCAATGCGCCACCCGGTTTCCGATTCTGATGGATCAGGACGCCGTAACGCCTTCCATGACACGGATAGATTTCCATAGCAACGTACCGGACAAGATTGCCTACGCATGCCGGCTGGTGCGCAAGGCACGCGCCGCCAACTTCCAGATCGTGCTGTTCGCCGGCGATCAGCAGCAGTTGAGCGAGCTGGATGAATCACTGTGGACGTTTTCGGAACTCGATTTCGTGCCGCATGTGATGGCCGGCGATACACTCGCGCCGCAAACGCCGGTGTTGCTGGTGGCGGACGACCGGATCGACTTGCCGCAACATCAGATCCTGATCAATCTGTCGGCCACGACACCCGCCTTTTTCGCCCGTTTCGAACGCATGTTTGAGATCGTGTCGTCGGCGGATGAGGATAAACTGGCCGGACGCGAGCGTTACCGGTTTTATCAGCAGCGCGGTTATCCACTGACGCACTTTGTCGCAGAGAAAGCATGAATCCAACTTCAAGCGACGCCGGCATTCCCATCCTGACGGAAATCATCAGCACGCCGGCGCAACCCGACATTCCCCTGCTTGACTCGCCTCTGTTATCCCATCAGGAGCTTGAACAACAGGATATCGATCTGCTGGACAGGCAGGAAATCACCACCTGGAATGAAGAAGAACTGCAGCGCCTGGAACGCGAGATCACCGAACGTGTGTTAATCCAGTTACTGGCGAATGTCGATGCCGTGCTGGAAAACCGGGTCAGGGACAGCCTTGCCGATGTTCTGCAACTGGCGGTATCGGTGCTGGCGACTGACATCAGGAGCGGTTTGCAGCACAGCCTGCAAGACCTCGTCACACGCGCGGTGGCGCAGGAAATCTCGAAACTGAAGAATCGCAAAAACTAAATTTTCCAGCGATATTTTGTTTTTTAAAACATCCTGGCAAAATTTTTATGCATTAATAAAATTTTAATGCCCCTCATTGAATACTCAAACCAGCGGTAACTTCCTACAATTCTGGTATTGATCATTGGAGATATTCATGAAGGTTATCGTATTGGGTTCGGGCATTATCGGCACCGCTTCCGCGTGGTTTTTAAACAAGGCGGGACATGAGGTGACCGTCATCGAACGCCAGCCTGGCCCGGCGCAGGAAACCAGTTTTGCCAATGGTTGCCAGATTTCCGTGTCGCACGCCGAACCATGGGCCAATCCCGCAGCGCCCATGAAAGTATTGAAGTGGCTGGGCAAGGAAGATGCACCTCTGCTGTATCGCTTTCGTCCGGAATGGCTACAGTGGAAATGGGGCCTGAACTTCCTGCGTGAATGCACACCCGCCCGCACCGCGGACAATATCCGCCAGATCGTCGCCATTTCCGAATACAGCCGCCAGACCCTGCAATCCGTCCGCGCCGACACCGGCATCGACTACGATTGCCTGACGCGCGGCATCCTGCATTTCTACACCGACCAGAAAGATTTCGACGAGTCGCTGCCGGCAGCAAGGCTGATGCGCGAGCTCGGTTGCCCACGCGACTCGATCAGTGCCGATGAAGTCGTGCGGATCGAACCGGCCCTGGCCAGCATACGCAACAAGATTGTCGGAGGAGACTACACCGCCACCGATGAATCGGGTGACGTGTATAAATTTACCAGCGGCCTGGCCAGAAAGGCAAAGGAAGCCGGCGTGCAATTCGAGTTCGACACCACGGTCACGCGCCTGCTGACCGATGGCAGCGGCCGCTCAGGCAAGATCACCGGCGTTGAAATCATCAATGCCGAAGGCCGGCACCAGGTATTGCGTGCCGACGCGTTCGTGCTGGCAATGGGCAGCTTTTCCGAACAGCTGGCCAAACCGCTGGGAATAAACCTGATGATTTATCCGGGCAAAGGGTATTCGGCAACCTATCAAATCACCAATCCGGACGCCGCGCCGTGCGTATCGCTGACCGACGACGGCCACAAGCTGGTGGTGTCGCGCCTGGGCGACCGGCTGCGGGTAGCGGGGACCTGTGAATTGAATGGTTATACGCGCGAATTGAATACCACCCGCTGCGAAGCGATCACACGCCGTACCCGCGAACTGTTCCCGGATGCCTGCGATTTCGACAACCCGGCATACTGGACCGGACTGCGGCCGTTGACGCCGTCGAACGTGCCCTATATCGGCAAGACAAAATTCAGCAACCTGTTCCTCAATACCGGACACGGCACGCTCGGCTGGACCATGGGTTGCGGCTCCGGCCGCGCAATCGCCGATATTGTCTCGGGCCGGTTACCCGAGGTGGATTTTGCATTTACGGGCATCCCGCGCCGCAAGGCCGGGATCACCAGCGCGCCACAGACGGTGCGCGCGTAACTGGCAATTCAACTACCTGTCACGAAATAACCGCCACTCCTGACGGCATGCGATTCATGATCAATTGCTGTACCGCCGTCAGGTGCGCGCGCATCGCCGCTTCCGCACGGTCCGGATCGCGCGCCGCAATCGCATCCGCGATGGCCTGATGCTCGATATCCCGCTGCATCACGCGCGCCGTTGAAGTCGGCGTCGGATTATGCAGATGCAGACGTGCATCCGCGCCTACCTGCCGCAGCAGCTTGTAAAAATCCGCGGCCAGCGTGTTGCGCGCGGCAGCCGCCACCAGGTTGTGGAATTTCAGATCCCATACGCCATATTCGACATCGGGTGAGGTGGTGGCCGCACGCTGTATGCGCGCTATGTCCAACGGCGACGCGCGCACTGCCGCCAGCCGCGCCAGCGCCGGTTCCAGCGCCAGCCTGAGTTCGATTACCTCGATTGAATTTGTCCCGCGCACCAGCGCTTCGCGGCCGCGAAAAGGCGTCACCGAACGGCCCGGATTCGAGATCGCCAATTCCCCTTCCGTACGCAATACGTCCAGCGCCCGGCGAATCTGGTGGCGCTTGGCGCCCGTCTGTTCGGCTAGTTGGCGTTCCGCCGGCAAGCCTTTGCCATCGACAATTTGCGCACGCAAAATTTCGACCAGCTTTTGTAATTCCAGCATTTTTGTCATGGTTCAACCAAGAGTAAGCAGTTAATGTTCTTAAAGGTGCATTTTACTGCAATGCACCAAAATGTTCCCATCGATTTCCCACAAAAAAGCGCGATCTCCCTATGGTGGTGCGCAAAATTCAGCATTCCTATTTTCAACCAAATTTCAACCAAAGTATATTTAATTCTAAACTGGTTGAAATAAATGGTTGCTTCATGTTTAATAGCAACAGATGATTCGATGCTATTAAACAAGTGCAAAGGGACCTGAGATGTCGCAGACGAACAGTGCAGCTGCAGTGACGATGGAAAAGAGCGCAGAGCTCAAGGAAATGTACGAAGCGATACACCAGAAACACATGTTCCCGTTCTGGGCAAAAAATTCCGATGTTGAACATGATGAAATCAAGCAGTTGATGCAGGGCGCGAAAGCCCTGCCATTCCTGTGGAGTTTCAAGCGTGACCTGGAACCGCTGATCCATCAATCGGCGCGCCTGGTATCCGCCGCCGAATCCGACCGCCGTTCACTGGTGCTGGTCAATCCCGGCCTGCCGGGACGCCGCGCCACGGTCAGCACGATGTACACCGCCTACCGGCTCAACGATCCGCATGAAGTGATGCCGCCGCACAAACATACGGCGAGCGCAATCCGCTTCGGACTGACCGGCCAGGAAAACTTCACTGGTGTCGAAGGCGAGGACATCGTGTTCGGCGCCGGCGACATGGTGCTGACGCCGCGCGATACCTGGCACAACCACGGCAATGTCGGCGCTGAGCCGGCGATCAATCTGTCGGTGCTCGACTATCCGCTGGTGGAGACGCTCAACGCGCTGCATTTCGAGCATGACTACAAGGAAGAAGGCGAAGCCAAGAAGAAGCAGAGCGCCCGCTTCCCGGCTGATTATTCGGCCCGCGTCTACGGCTCGGGCGGCCTGCTGCCACGCTTCGTCGATCACCGCCGCGGCGGCGGCGATTCGTCGCCGATGTATGTGTATCGTTATGAAGCGATGCGCGAGGCGCTGGAAAAACACCGCGACTGGGACGGCAACCCGCACGAGGGCCTGATCATTGAATACGTGGACCCGGTGCGCGGCGGACCGGTTTTCAAGACCATGACCTTCTTCATGCAGATGCTGCGTCCCGGAGAACGCACGCTGCCGGTCAAGCAGACCGCCAGCCTGCTGGTGGCGCCGTTTGAAGGCAAGGGCCACAGCATCATCGATGGCCAGCGTTTCGACTGGGAGAAATTCGACACGCTGGCCGTGCCGGGCGGAACCTGGGCCGAATACGTCAACGACAGCGCGACCGAGCCGGCCATCCTGTTCATCGGCAGCGACGAACCGGCGCTTGCTGCGTTCGGCCTGATGAAACGCTGGGGCCGTTCGGCGTCCGGCGACGTCATCCGTCTCGCCTGAGGAGCACAATTTGTCCCGTTCATGGAATACCAGGCAGTTAAGTCATATCGATTGCCAGGGTGGCGGCCAGGTATGGTTCGATAAAAACATCCTGTATGTCTCGCACATGCGGCCGCCCGACGGCACCTCGATCTACGATGTGGCCGACCCCAGCAATCCGCGCCTGCTGGCGAAGCTGGATGTGCCGATGGGCTGGCATTCGCACAAGGTGCGCGCGCAGGACGGCATCATGATCGTGAATTATGAAAAATTTCGTGACGGCGCGCCGGACTTCGGCGGCGGCCTCGGTATCTACGACGTCAGCACACCCGCCAAACCGCGCCTGATCACCAAGTGGGCCTCGGGCGGCAGCGGCGGCGGTGTGCATCGTTACGACTTCGACGGTCGTTATGCGTACATCTCGCCGACCGCGGAAGGTTTTGTCGGCAATATCGTCAAGATTCTCGATCTGCACAAACCGGAACGGCCCGAAGAAGTGGGCAGCTGGTGGATCCCCGGACAAAACGTGGCGGCCGGCGAGGAATACCTGTGGGACGACTTTGTCAAACCGCGCTGCCATCATCCGCTGCGCATGGGCGACCGGCTGTATGTCTCGTACTGGCACCATGGCCTGTTCATCCTCGACATCTCCGACATGTCCAAACCCAAGCTGGTATCGGCCGTCAACAGCAGTCCGGCGCATCCGCATCCGACCCATACCTGCCTGCCGATTCCCGGCCTGGTCAAGGGCCGCAAGATCATGGTGGTCGCCGATGAAGACGTGGCCAAGCTGCGGCCGTCGCCACCGGCCTTCACCTGGATCTACGACATCACCGACGAACGCCAGCCGATGCCGATTTCAACCTTTCAGGTGGAGGGCGTCGACCCCGATGGCTTGCCGCAGGAACCGATGACCGGCTGCCATCAGCCCTCGGAAAAATTTTATGGCACCACGCTGCCCTTCGCCTGGTTTGCGCAAGGCTTGCGGCTGCTTGATATTTCCGATCCGTTCGCACCGAAGGAAGTCGGATTTTTCGAACCCGATGTGCCCGCCGGCTACGACCGCGTTTCCTCCAACGATGTGACGATGGACAACCGCGGCATTGCGTACCTGCTCGACCGCCAGCGCGGCCTCGACATCATCGATTGTTTTCCATCTTAACCACACAGAGATCCTCATGAGTGATGACAACATCCAGGTGTACGGCAAGAAAAACCCCAACCTGCCCTTCCATCCCGCGGTACGCGCCGGCGACTTTGTGTTCGTGTCGGGCCAGGTCGCCAAGGATGAGAATGGCGGCATGGTCGCCGGCACCATCGAAGTCGAAACCCGCGCCACCATCGAAACCGTGCGCCGGGTACTGAAGGAAGCCGGCTGCGACCTGAGCGACATCGTCAAGGTCACCACCTATCTCGAAGACGCACGCGATTTCGGCCGCTACAACGGTGTATTCAAGGAATTTTTTCCCGAGGGCCGGCTGGCCCGCACCACGGTTGAAGCACGCGCCGCCATCACGACAAAAATTGAAATTGAATGTATTGCCTACCGCCCCCTTGAAAGGAAATGATCATGCTGCAATTACTCGGCCGCGCCACCTCCGGAAATGTTCAGAAAGTGCTGTTCCTGCTGGAAGAAATGGGTCTGCCCTATGACCGCAAGGATTATGGCCGGATCTTCGAGAACACCACCACCTCGCCGGAATACAAGGCGATGAATCCGACCCAGAAAGTGCCGACGCTGATCGACGGTGAACTGTCGATCTGGGAGTCGCACACGATCATGCGTTATCTCGCCGCCAAGCACAACAATCCCGCGTATCCGGCCGATCTGGCGGCACGCACGCAGGTTGAACGCTGGATGGACTGGACCCTGGGCGCGCTCAACCCGGCGTTCATGGCCGGTTTTCGCGATGCCAAGAAAACCGCCGAAGAACGCGGCGCGGACACCGTCAAGAACCTGATCACCGAACTGCAGGTCATCGATGGCCACCTCGCCAACCGCGAGTGGCTGGCCGGCGACACCATCAGCCTGGCTGACATGTGCATGGGGCCGGTTGCACGGCGCTGCCTCGCTTTCCCGTTCGATCTGCCCGCACTGCCGAATGTCAGGGCCTGGTGCGCTCGCCTCGAGCAGCGGCCGGCATTCATGAAAGCGGTCGCCGCGGGTTAATCGCGGGTTCTCGATTCACCACCTGATAGCAGGAGATGGCTTTGTTGGAAACGTTGAGTACCACCCAAAAGTCGATGTTTGCACCGGCGACAAACGCGGCTTCCGCCGCGCCGCCGCATATATCCGCGACCGGCATCGCGGTCGATTTCACCACGAACGGCCAGTGCAACCGGGTCTTGCACGACATTAACCTGTCGGTTCCGAAAGGCGGATTTGCCTCGCTGATCGGCCCGTCAGGATGCGGCAAGAGCACGCTGCTCAAGGTGCTGGCCGGTTTGCTGCCGCCGACCGAAGGTTCGGTCAGCGTCGCCGGCGTGTCGCCTATCGAAGCAGTGCGGCAAAAGCGCATCGGCCTGGTATTCCAGGAAGCAGCGCTGATGCCGTGGAAGAATGCAATCGAAAACGTCAGCCTGCTGATGGAAATCACCCAGAAAGACAAACCGAAGGAAGAAATCCGATCGCGCGCAAAAGACATGCTGCGCCTGGTCGGCCTCGAGCACGCCGCCGAAAAGCGGCCTTCGCAGCTGTCCGGCGGCATGCGCCAGCGGGTTGCGGTGGCGCGCGCGCTGGCGCTCGATCCTGAAGTGCTGATGATGGATGAACCGTTCGGCGCGCTCGACGCCATCACCCGCGAGGAGATGAGCGACTTTCTGCTGGAGATCTGGCAGCGCACCGGCAAGACCATCATCCTGGTCACACACTCGATCGACGAAGCGGTATTCCTGTCCGGCGAAGTGCATGTGATGGCAACCAACCCGGCGCGCATCATCGAAACGCTGCCGATCAGCCTGCCTTATCCGCGCGGCGAAAGCACCTATGCGGAAGCGGAATTCAGCCAGGCGACAGTGCGGCTGCGGCGGCTGTTGAAAGATGGACATGGCAAGGGGAAAATGGCATGAGCAATACGATCGCAAGAACAGCCGTTCCGGCGCCGGCGGCAAGCGGCATTGGCCGCCGGGTGGCATCCACGATTGCGCAGGCGGTGCCTACGCTGCTGCTGATCGTGATCACGCTGGTGATCTGGGAAGTCGCGGTGCGGCTGATGAAGATTCCGCACTTCGTGATCCCCACGCCTACCAGCATCGCCATGGAGCTGGTGAACAAGCAGAAAGCGCTCGGTTATGCGGCCTTCATCACCGCCGAGGAGATCCTGTACGGCTTTATGCTGTCGGCCGTGGTCGGCGTGCTGATGGCGCTGATCATCGTCCGTTTCGAACGTTTCGGCAAAGCGGTCTACCCGCTGATGGTGCTGTTCCAGAACGTGCCGAAAATCGCGCTGGCGCCGCTCTTCATTCTCTGGTTCGGCTACAACCTGGAACCGAAAATCCTGCTGATCGTCGTCATGGCGTTCTTCCCGATCTCGCTCAACATGCTGGTCGGCCTGCGTTCGGCCGATCCCAACCTGATCGCGCTGATGCGTTCGGTCGGCGCCAGCCGCAATGAAATCCTGCGCCGGGTGCAGATTCCGAATTCACTGCCCTACCTGATGGCGGGCCTGAAAGTCGGCATCACCCTGAGCGTGATCGGCGCCATCGTCGGCGAATTTGCCGGTGCGTCGGCCGGGCTCGGCTACATGATCCAGTTCGCTTCGACGCAAATGGAAACGGCGCTGGTGTTCGCCGCCCTGGTTGAAGTGTCGGTATTGGGTGTGCTGTTCTATTACGCAGTGGAATTGCTGGAGCGGCGTTACATCACGTGGGCGCCGAACAGCAACGGTGGTTGATTCAGCAGTTTATCTGAGGGACGGCATGGTGCCGACAATGATCTTTAACGATCTTAAAAGGAAGAAGTGATGAGAAATACTACGTTCATGTCTCGACTTGTGCTCGGCCTGGTTGTGGCGGGTTCCTTCGGCGCCGGTTCGCTGGCGCAGGCGCAGGCGCCGGACCAGGTGGCGGTTCAGCTTGACTATGTCGTGCGCGGCAACCATGCGATGTTCTTCGTGGCCAAGGAAAAAGGCTTCTACGCGCAGAACGGCATTGATGTAACAGCCATCCGCAAAGGCTCCGGTTCGAATGACGCACTCAAGCTTGTCGCCAACGGCAATGCCCAGTTCGGCTTTTCCGACCTGCCGACGCTGATGGTGGCCCGCACCAAGAACATTCCCGCCACCGCGCTCGTCGCCGTGAATCAGAAAAGCCCGCTGGCGATGCTGTCGATCAAATCGAAGAAGCCGCTCAGGACGCCGCAGGATTTGAAAGGCATGAACATCGGCGTGCATCCGTCCGGTTCGACTTATGTGTTCCTGAAAGCCTTCTTTGCCAAGAACGGACTGTCGTTCAACGATGTCACCCAGAGCACCGTCGCGCCGCCGTATGAGAACTACCTGGTGCTGGGCCGGGTTGACGCGGTACCGGGCTACATCGATGCCGAAGTGCCGGAACTCGAGAACAAGACCGGCGGACCGGGTTCGCTGTCGATCCTGCAGGGCTCGGATTTCGGCCTGGTGAACTATGGTTCCGGCGTGTTCACGTCGGACAAGATGATTGCTGAAAAGCCGGACCTGGTGCAGCGTTTCACCAATGCCTACATGCAAGCGTTCAAGTATGTGATCGAGAATCCGACCGACGCCGTCAACATCCTGGTCAAGATGAACCCGGAATACAAGGGCAAGGAAGAGATGCTCTTCAAGCAGCTGGATGCCGATATCAAGTACACCTTCTTCAGCGCCGACAGCAAGACCAAGGGCATAGGCTGGATTTCACCGGCGATCTGGGCGGAAAGCTTCAAGTCCTTCAAGGAACTGGAAACCATCGACAAGGCTGCGGTACTGAGCGGCGGCTACGATAGCCGTTTTGTTGAAAAATCCCAGGCATTGCGTCGTTAATAGAAAGCCTTTAGCCATGAGTGTATCCAGCCATTCCGCCGACGCCAGACTGGCGTCTGTCCTGCCTCAAAACAGAGGCCTGTTTTACGACGGCGGCTGGCATGCCCCGAAACTGGGGGGATACACCACGGTGATCAATCCGGGAACCGGCGAGACCATTGCCAGCGTCGCCAACGCGTCGGCGGAAGATGCCGACGCCGCCGTGGCCGCCGCCCGCAAGGGTTTCCTGGTCTGGCGCGATACACCGCCGCTGGAGCGTGCGCGCATCCTGCGCGGCGTCGCTGCCGAGTTGCGCAAGCATGCCGCCGACCTGGCGTACCTGGACGCTGCCGATTGCGGCAATCCGGTGGCCGAGATGTCGTCCGATGTCATGATTGCCGCCGGCCTGTTCGATTTCTTCGCGGGCCTGGTTACCGAGATGAAGGGCGCATCGATTCCGATGGGCCCGAACGCAGTCAATTTTTCAGTGCGTGAACCGGTCGGTGTTGTGGTGCGCATCGTCGCCTTCAACCATCCGTTCCTGTTCGCCGCCGGCAAGATGGCCGCGCCGCTTGCGGCCGGCAATGCCGTCATCATCAAACCGCCGGAACAGGCGCCGCTGTCGGCGCTGCGTCTGGCAGAAATCATCGGCAGCATGCTGCCGCCGGGCGTGGTGTCGATCCTGCCGGGCGGACGTGAGGTCGGCAGCGCGCTGGTCAGCCACAAGGATGTGGCAATGGTCGCCCTGGTCGGCAGCGTCGACACTGGCCGCGCCATCATGCGGCTGGCAGCGGACCGGCTCAAGCCGGTGCTGCTGGAACTGGGCGGCAAGAATGCGCTGATCGCCTATCCCGATGTGGATCCCGATGAAGTCGCCGCCGGCATCGTGGCCGGCATGAATTTCACCTGGTGCGGACAATCGTGCGGCTCGACCAGCCGCGTCTTTTTGCATGACAGCATTCACGATGCCGTGGTCGAACGCATCAAGGCGCGCTGCGCCGCGTTTGTGCCCGGCATTCCGACCGATAGCAAGACCACCATGGGCGCCATCATCAGCCCCGCCCAGCATGCGCGCGTGATGCGCTACATCACATCGGCCCATGAGGAAGGCGCACGCCTGGTATGCGGCGGCAAAGCGCCTGCGGACCCGGCGCTGGCGCATGGCTATTACATCGAGCCGACCGTGTTCGCCGATGTCACGCCCGGCATGCGGATCGCTTCCGAAGAAATTTTCGGACCGGTGCTGGCGGTGCTGCGCTGGAGCGACGAGCAGCAGATGCTCGACGACGTCAATGCGCTGGACTACGGCCTGACCTGCGCGATCTGGACTAACGACCTGGAAAAAGCCCATCGCACCGCGCAGCGCGTGCCGGCCGGTTTTGTCTGGATCAATGAAGTCGGCAAGCATTTTCTCGGCGCGCCGTTTGGCGGCGTGCGGCAATCCGGCATCGGCCGGGAAGAATGCCTGGGCGAGCTGCTGGCCTTCACCCAGGAAAAGAATATCCATATCAACTTGCGGCGCGTTGCCCGCAACATCTGAAGCAGGCTGAACCGTTCAATGCAGACCAAAGAAAGCTACGACTACGTGATCGTCGGCGCCGGCTCGGCCGGCTGTACGCTGGCCAATCGCCTGACCGAGGAAAACGGCGTCCGGGTGCTGGTGCTGGAAGCCGGCGGCTGGGACGGCGACCCGTGGATCCATATACCGCTGGGCTGGGGCAAGATACTTCAAAACCGCTTGCATGACTGGATGTATTACGCCGAACCGGAAGCCAATGTCGATGGCCGCCGCGTCGAATGCGCGCGCGGCAAGGTGGTGGGCGGTTCGTCGTCGACCAATGCGATGGCGCATGTGCGCGGCAACCGCGCCGATTTCGATCGTTGGGCCGCCACCGGCCTGCCGGACTGGTCGTATGACAAGGTGCTGCCCTACTTCCGCCGCCAGGAATCGTGGGAAGGCGGCGCCGATGCCTTCCGCGGCGCCGGTGGTCCGCTCAGCGTGCAGCGCAGCCGCTACCAGGATCCGCTGATCGCCGCTTACGCCAGCGCGGCACGGGCCGCCGGCCACGGCTGGACCGAGGATTACAACGGCGCCGAACAGGATGGCTTCAGCCCGCTGCAAATGACGATCCGCAACGGCCGCCGCTGCAGCGCCGCCCTCGCCTATCTGCATCCGGCGCGCAGCCGTCCCGGCCTCGCCGTCAAGGTGCGGGCACTGGCCACGCGCATCCTGATGGACGGCGACCGCGCGACCGGCATCGAATATACGCATGACGGCCAAACTTGCGTGGCCCATGCGGAGCGTGAAGTGATCCTGGCCGGCGGGGTGATCAATTCGCCGCAACTGCTGATGTTGTCCGGCATAGGCGCGCCGGAACAACTGGCGGCACACCAAATTCCGGTGCGGGTCGCGCTCGACGGTGTCGGCCGCAATCTGCAGGACCACCCTTCGGTGATCGTGATGTACGCGCGCAAGGAGCCGGGGCCGTTCCACCGGATGATGCGCATCGACCGCATCGGCCGCGAACTGATTCGCGCCTACACCACCGGCACCGGCTTTGCCGCCGATGTGCCGGGCGGACTGGTCGGCTTCCTGAAAAGCGAACCCGGCCTGGCCGCGCCGGACCTGCAGATGCTGCTGACGGCGGCGCCGTTCGGCGCGTTCCCGTACCTGGCGCCGTTCCGGCAGCCATTTGCCGACGGTTTTGCCTGCCGCACCGTGCTGCTGCATCCGGAAAGCCGGGGCACGGTCGAACTCACATCGGCCGACCCGGCGGCGGCGCCGCGCATACAGCAGAATTTCCTCGCCACGCCGCGCGACTGGAAAGCCACCCGCGCCGCAATCAGGATGATTCGCGAGATCGGCCGCGAGTCGGCGCTGGCGCCCTTCATCGGCCGCGAAGTGGCGCCCGGTCCGACCGCTGCCAGCGATGACGATATCGACGCCTTCATCCGCAAGACAGCCATCACGGTGCACCATCCCGCCGGCACCTGCCGCATGGGTCCGGACAGCGATGGGATGGCGGTGGTGGATCCTGAACTAAGGGTGCGCGGCGTGCGCGGCCTGCGTGTGGTCGATGCATCGGTGATGCCTGACCTGACTTCCGGCAATATCAACGCGCCCGTCGTGATGATCGCGGAAAAAGCGTCCGACATGATCCGCGGACGCAAGCCGGAGGCATGAGCACATGAGCAGAATCAGCCTTGCCTTCAGCGACCGCCATCGTGTATTGATTACCCATCCGGTCGCGGCGGACGTGGTGGAAAAGCTCGACCGCTTTTTTATCGTCGACCATCACACCGACGCGCAGGAACTGGCGCCCGATGAATTATTCGCCAGGCTGAAAGACAAGGCCGGCGTCCTGTCCACGCAGAACGACTGGATCGACGCCGCCATGATCAGACAGCTGCGCTCGCTGAAGGTGGTGAGCAATATGGCGGAGGCTTATGACAACCTGGATCTGGAGGCCTTGACGCAGGCCGGCATCATGGCAACCAATGCCCCGGGCGCGGCCGACACGGAAGCGACCCCCGGCATCATGGCAAATCGTGCCGCCGACAACATGATCGCCGCGTTCGGATTCGGCCGTATCGGCGGCCGTCCGCCCAATCTGCTGAATCCTGAATTGTTGTGCGATTGCTGTTAAATCAAATACTGACCCTCACCTTTACGTCCGCCGCTTTTTCGTCAAACGCAATACGCGTCGCGAACTTCGCCCGTTTCATCGGAAACCGCGACTGGAAGTGACGCACATTTCCCGACCCCGAGATGACCCGCCGCACAAACTGGTAATACGCGTCCATGTCGATCACATGCACGACCAGGAAATAATCATAATCGCCTGAAACGAAATAACACTGCATCACTTCCGCCTCCTTGCCCATGCGCGCCTCGAATTGCTGCATGTGATCATCCGCCTGGTTGGTCAGCGACACTTCAAGAAACGCCAGCATCCCATAACCCAAGGCAAACGGATCGACCAGCGCCACATCGGCGCTGATGATGCCCGCTTCGCGCAGGTCGCGAATCCGGCGCAGGCATGTGGGCTGGGAAATATGCACTTTCTCGGCCAGCGTGCGGGTCGGAATCTGGTTGTCCTTTTGTAAAATATTAAGGAGCTTGCGATCGACTTTGTCAAGGTGATGAAATTTTGGCATATGAAAATTTTGAAAAGTTCAAAAAACGCGGAAAAGACCTTTGCTAACCATTTTTTCTGTTGTACCGTCGTCATGTTCAGGAAACTGAATCGATCAGTGTTGCAGCAAGCCTGTCTTTTTTCAATCCTCAGGAGGATATTTATGTTGTTCCAGACCAAAATGATTCCGTTGGCCGGTGCAATTGCACTGATGTTGGCCGGTACCGCTCAGGCGCAAGAACTTGTCGTCAAGTTGGGCCACGTCGCGCCGATGTCAGGCGGACAGGCACACTATGGGCGTGACAACGCCAATGGCGCGATTCTGGCAGTCGAAGACTTGAATGCCAAGGGCATCACCATTGGCGGCAAGAAAGTGAAATTTGAATTACTGGCGGAGGATGATGCCGCTGATCCAAAACAAGGTACCGCCGCGGCACAGAAACTGGTGGACGCAAAAGTCAATGGCGTGATCGGTCACCTGAATTCGGGCACCACCATCCCCGCTTCCAAGATCTACAACGATGCCGGCATTCCGCAAATTTCCCCCTCCGCGACCAACCCGAAGTATACGCAGCAAGGCTTCAAGACGGCTTTCCGCGTCGTTGCCAATGACAGCCAGCTTGGCGGCACGCTCGGTAAATATGCGATCGACAAACTGAAGGGCAAGCAAATCGCCGTGATCGATGACCGCACTGCCTATGGCCAGGGAGTTGCCACTGAGTTCGTCAAGGGCGCCAAGGGCAAATCGCCGAACGTGAAGATCGTGCAGCAGTACACCACCGACAAGGCCACCGACTTCAGCGCCATCCTGACCTCGATCAAGGCCGGCAAGCCGGACGTGGTGTTCTTCGGCGGCATGGACAACGTTGCCGGCCCGATGCTGCGTCAGATGAAGCAACTCGGCATCAACGCCAAGTTCATGGGCGGCGACGGCATCTGCACCACCGAGATTGCCAAACTGGCTGGCGACGGCATGAGTGATGGACAGGTTGTCTGCGCCGAAGCGGGCGGCGTCACGGGTGTGAAAGAAAAAGAGATGGAGCAATTCTACGCACGTTACAAAAAGCGCTTCAACCTCGATGTGCAGATCTACGCACCGTACGTGTACGACGCCGTGATGACGATGGCAGCCGCAATGCAAAAAGCCAACTCCGCCGAACCGGCGAAGTATCTGCCTGAACTGGCGAAAATCAAGTATGACGGCGTCACCGGTCCGATCGTATTCGACAAGAATGGCGACATCAAGGATGGCTCGCTGACCCTGTACACCTACAAGGGCGGCAAGAAAGAGAAGATTGCAGTGGTGAAGTAAAAATGCCGGAGGGATTTTCCCTCCAGTGAGTAATTAAATAAGCCCCGTCTCTTTGCAGAGACGGGGCTTTTGTCTTTCATGCCCCCGGTGGGCATTGGCCTTATTTCGTGGCGGCGAACTTCCAGATGGTGCGTGCCGGATCGATGTTCAATACTCTGCCCGGGATGTGCGCATCGCCCGTATCGCGGAACTGGTAAGTCTGAATGCCGCTGAAGGTTTTCAGCTTCACGAATTCATTCTTGATCGCTTCGCGCGCGGTTTTCGGTGGCGTGTTGCCATCGATCTTGTTGCGGCGCATGAGGTCCGCGTACAGCAGGATCGCATCATAGCTCATGGTCCAGTTGGCGACGTTGGCCGGCTTGCCCAGGCTCGGGTCGGCGCGGTCGAGGAAACGCTTGACGACCGACAGGTTCAGGGCGTTATCGCCGGTCGAGCTTTCGACCGTGGTGAAGCCGATCGTATGCCAGTTGCGGCCGTTCTCGCCGACGTTGTTGACGAACGGACCAGGCCAGATCAGCGAGTTCGCCAGCACGGGCGCGCTCATGTTCTGCACCTTGAACTCTTTTGCAAGCATCAGTGCGTTCGGTCCCAGCGCCGATACCAGCACGGCATCCGGATTGAGTCCCTTGACCTGGATCGCCACTGGCGACAGATCGGTCGCACGAGTGGAAAACTCCACCGTCTGCAGCACGGTCATGCCGGCATCCTTGGCCAGCTTTTCGAACGCCTCGGCGCCGGCTTTGCCGGAAGCCTCGCGCACGTCGGCCACGATCACGACTTTTTTTGCCTGCGGATAAAGCGCGCTGAAACTCTTGAAGCCGTCGGCGATGAACAAGTCGTCCGGCGGTTGCAGGCGGATGGTCCATGGCCGCACGGTGATGCCGGGTTTGCTGGCGGTGGCGGTCAGTGCCGGCAGGCCCAGCTGGTTAGCCAGCGAACTGACGGTTTCCCATTGGGTGCCGGTAGTCGGTCCGATCACCGCGGCATGCGTGTCGCCGGCAAACTTGCGGAACAGGATCACGGCCTGACCGGGATCGGCCTGCGCATCGGCGTAATCGACCTGCAGCTGGCTGCCGTTGATGCCGCCTTTGGCGTTGACGTCTTCCACCGCCAGCTTGACCATCAGTTCCTGCGCCTTGCCGTATCCGCCCAACGGGCCGGTAAGCGAGGAAATGAAACCGATCTTGACAGGCGGCTTGGCTTGCGCCATGCCGGTGGCAGGCATCGCTGCCGCCGCGATGAGGGAAATGGCACAAAAGATTTTGTTCATGAAACTGATCTCCATTTTGTAGGTATGACAACGACTGCATGTCCGGCCGTCCCGGACCGGATAAAAATTTTGATGCTCAGGCCGAGGTGTTCTTCACTTTTCCATGGCCGAGATAGCCGGCCACGATCGCCGGATCGTGCGCCAGCTCGGCTGCCGATCCGGACGCGGTAAACACCCCCTGGTTCAGCACGTAGGCGCGATGCGCCAGGTTCAGCGCGCTGCGCACATTCTGTTCAACGATCAGGATCGTCATGCCGGAGTCGCGCAGCTCGGCGAGCACCCGGAATACTTCCTTGGTAAATAGCGGCGACAAGCCCATCGACGGCTCATCGACCAGCAGCAGCAGCGGCCGGTTGACCAGCGCGCGCGCGATCGCCAGCATCTGCTGTTCGCCGCCGGAGAGATTGCCCGCCAGTTGCAGGCGCCGTTCGTGCAGCCTTGGAAAACGTTCGTAGACCAGCTCGACGGCGGCATCGAACGGTGTCGCCGACGGCCGGATCTCCCATGCCAGGCGCAGGTTTTCTTCAACCCGCATCCCCTGCAGCGTGCCGCGTCCTTCCGGCACATGCAGCATGCCGGCGCGCGCCAGCAGATGCGGCTGCGCCAGGCGGATGTCCTGATCCAGAAAACGCGCCTCGCCCGAGCCGATCGGCAGGATGCCCGACAGCGCCCGCATCAGCGACGACTTGCCGGCGCCGTTGGCGCCGACAATCGCCACCGTTTCCCCCGCCGCCACGCTCAGGCTGATGCCGCGCAGCGCGCGTATCGGCCCGTAGGAAGCGTGCAGGTCCCTGACTTCCAGCAGTGCCGTGCTCATTCCTCATCCCCCAGATAGGCTTTCCTGACTTCGGGATGCGACAGCACATGTTCCGCCCCGCCCTCTGCGATTTTCTTGCCGTAATCCATTGCCACTATCCGATCCGACAGATTGCGGATCAGGCCCATGTCATGCTCGATCAGCAGGATCGCCTTGACGCTGGAGCGGACCGTCTGGATGTCCTGCACCAGTTGCTCGGTTTCGGCTTCGTTCATGCCCGCGGCCGGTTCATCCAGCAGCAGCAGCGCCGGCCGGCCGGCAAGCGCGCGCGCGATTTCTAGCCGCCGCGCATCGCCATAGGACAATGACGATGCCAGCTGGTTTGCCATGCCTTCCAGCTGCAACAGCCGCAGCAGTGCCATCGCTTCCTTCACCGCCGCGGCGCGCTTGCTGAAATCGAGGAACGCGCGCAGCGGATGGCAGGCATGCGCCTTGTTCGCCACCATCACGTTTTCCAGAACCGTCATGCGTTTGAACAGACGGATGTTCTGGAACGTGCGTCCGATGCCCAGCCGTCCGATGTGGTGCAAGGGCATGTTCTCGATTGTGTGCCCGAGGAAGCGGATGCTGCCGCTGGTAGCGCGGTAGAAGCCGGTGATGGTGTTCAACAGCGCCGTCTTGCCGGCGCCGTTGGGTCCGATCAGTCCGACGATTTCACCTTCATTGATGTCGAGGTCGATGCCGTCCAGCGCATGGATGCCGCCAAAATTCTTGTGCAGACCTCTGATTTCCAGTACCGGTTTTTGCGTCATGCTGCCGGTCCTGAAGCGGGTTTATCGGTGCGCAGGCGCGCGGTCAGGGTGCGGAACGACAGCAGTCCGTCCGGGCGGAACAGCAGCAGGATCAGCACCGCGAGTCCGAATACCGTCGGCCGCCACTCGGCCAGCACCCGGAAGTATTCCGGCAGCAGCGTCATCACGGCCGCCCCCAGCACCGGGCCCCACATGTTGTTGACGCCGCCCAGCACGACGTACAGCACGACGTAGATCGACAGCATCACGTCGAAACTTTCCGGCCGCACGAAATTCATGTAATGCCCATACAGGGAACCGGCAATCGCCGCGATCGCCGCCCCACCGGCAAAACCGATCAGGCGGATCGCCGTCACGTTGATGCCAAGCGCGGCCGCTACCCGATCGTCTTCGCGCACGGCGTCAAACAATCGTTGCAACGGACTGATCGACACCAGCGCCAGCAGGATGCCGACGCACACCACCGCGATGATGACGGCGGTCAGGTCCGACCCCTTCATGCCGCCGAAGCCGCCGACACCGCCGAGGAAGGACAGGTTTTCCAGCAATACCCGCACGCAGAAGGTGATGCCCAGCGTCGCCAGGATCAGATAGATGCCGCGCAGGCGCAGTGCCGGATAACCGATCAGCGCAGCCATCGCGGCGGCAAAGACAGCGGCAATCAGCGACGCCGGCAATAGCGGCACGCCCATCTTGGTGGTCAGGTAACCGGCTGCGTAACAGCCGATCGCCATGAACGCCCCTTGGGCAAAGGACAGGCTGCCGGTCAGCAGGACGATGTAGACACTCCACGCCAGCAAGATGTTGATGCCGGTGAAAAAAAGATGATCGCTGATCAAACCCGCTGCTCCCTCGAATGCAGTCCACCGGAAAATAGTCCGCCCGGGCGCAACAATAATATCAAAATCATCGCCAGCCACACCGTCAGGTCGCCGAGCCGGCCAAGACCGGCATGGAACATCAATGCCTCGATGACGCCGATGCCAAGACCGGCGATCACTGCGCCGCGCAAGTCGCCCATGCCGCCGATGGCCATGATCGCCATCGCCTTGAGACCGAAGGTGAGGCCGATTTCGGGATTGGCGCCATCGCTGCGCAATGCCAGCAAAAGACCCGCAATCGCCGCCAGCGCGGAAGAAATGAAAAACACCGCCTGCCGCACCCGCAGCACATTGATGCCCAGCAGCGCGGCCGAAGTCGGCGCCTCCGCCAGCGCGCGGATCTGACGCCCGGCACGGGTACTGTTGATGATGAAATGCAGGCCAGCCATCAGCGCCAGCGTGACGCCCAGCACCAGCAGCTGCAGATTAAGAAACTGCACGCCGGCGATGCCGAAGGTGCCTGTCAGCCAGCCCTCCTGCCGCGGCAGGGGCACTTGCTCGGTGCCCCAGACCTTGTGCACCAGGTCGGTCAGTATCAGCCCCAGCGCCAGCGAACTGAGCGCCGCGGTGATCCTGGAGTCGGCGCTCTGGAAGCGCCGGAAGGCGACAAACTCGGTCAGCAGGCCAAGCAGCCCGCCGACCACCAGCGCCATCAGGAATGCCCATTCCAGCGGCAGGTAAGTCAGCGAGATCAGGCCGATGAAGCCGCCCAGCATGAACACCTCCGGGTGGGTGAAGTTCAGCTTGTCCAGTACGCCTACCACCAGCGTAAAGCCGATCGCCACCAGCGCATACATCGCGCCACTGACCAGTCCATTCAATATCTGGCCTGCCAACATGCCTTGTCTCCTGTAATCGCGCTTATGCCTGCGCTTTGCTTATGCCTGCGCTTTTTGTGCTGATTTTGACGTCAATGCCTGCAGTGCCGGCAATACGTCTTTTGCAAACAGTTCCATGTTCCGGCGCGTCAGGTCCGCCGGCAGCGAGCCGAACTGCAGCATCGTCAGCAGGTTGTCGAACTTCATGTCATGCCAGTGCTTCTCCAGCGTCTGCCGCACGGTCGCCGGACTGCCGCAAACGATCATGCCCATTTCCATTGCCATTTCGATGGTCAGATGCTGTGTCAGCGACGCTTTCGCCGCCATCATGTTCTTGAGAGACGAACGCGAAGTATAGCCGGGTGGAAGCAGCATTTCAAACGGCATCTTCAGCAGGCGATTGCGGAACAATTCGAAGTGCACTTTCGCTTCGCGCACAGCCTGCTCGTCGGTGTCGGCGACATACACCGGCACGGCCCAGCCAAGCTGGCGGTCTTCGGCCTGGTAGCCAAACTGCTCGGCCGTGTCGCGGTAGGACTGCAGATATTTTTGCACGGTCTTGGCAGGGCTGAAGGTCTGCAGATAGGTGTAGCGGCGGTCCGGATGCGCGGCCCAGTCGATGGTTTCCTTGCTGCCCTGCGAAGGCACCCAGATCGGCGGATGCGGCTGCTGGAACGGACGCGGCCACAGATTGACGTATTCCAGGTTGTAATGACGGCCGGTGAATGCAAACGGTCCCGGACGGGTCCACGCCTGGACGATCAGGTCGTGCGCTTCATGAAAACGGTCATGCGAGATGGTCGGGTTCATGCCGAAGGTGTGGTACTCGGCGCCGATGCCGCGCACGAATCCGCTGATCAGGCGGCCGCCCGAAATGACGTCGATCATCGCGTGCTCTTCGGCCACCGTCATCGGATTTTCACGCAATGGCAGCGCGCTGCCGAGGATCGCGATCTTGACACGCTTGGTGCGGCGCGCCAGCGCCGACGCCATCACGATCGGCGACGGCATCAGGCCATAGGCGGTCTGATGATGCTCGTTGACGGCAACACCGTCGAAGCCCAGCACTTCACCGTATTCCAGCTCATCCAGATAACGGTTGTAAAGATGGTGGCCCTTGACCGGGTCGTAGAATTTATTCGGCAGGTTGACCCAGGTGGTCTCGTATTCCTTGGTGGCTTCAAAGTCGAGATCGGCGTAGGCCATGAGGTGAAACAGAATGACGTTCATGACTATTTGATCCCTTCGGCAAATTGTTTGACGGATGCGCTGAATTCAGCGGCACGCTCGATCTGCGGCAGATGGCCGCATTGGTTGAACACATCAAGATGCGCATTCGGCAACAGCTTCTGCAGCGCCTGGCCAACCGCCAGCGGCATGATCTTGTCGTCCGCGCCCCAGACCAGCTTGACCGGCATCGTTGCCCGGTGCAGCCACTTGTGCAGGAACGGATCATGCAGGCGCGGCTGCCAGGCAAGCGCGGCCACCGTATGGCGATTTTTCAGCAGGATGTCCTGCTCGTCCGGCGTCGGCGCCGGGGCGGACAGCATTTTCTCGACGATGGCCTGATCGTGAAAGGTATTGCGCACCATCGCCTCCGGGTTCCAGAGGAAGATGTCGCCCGGCTGCGCTTCCGGGATGCGGATGCCGGCGGCGCCGACCAGCACCAGTGACTTGAATCGCGCCGGGGCGCGGATCGCCAGTTCCATCGCCAGCCAGCCGCCTATCGAGCTGCCGACCACATGCACGGAATCCAGGCCAAGCTGGTCGAGCAGGTCGAGGTAAAAATACGCGAGATCATGTATGTTTTCCAGCCATTCCGGCTCATCCGACAAGCCGAAGCCAGGATGTTCCGGAACCAGCACGTCGAAATTTTCAGCCAGCTGATCCATGAACGGCAGGATGGCGGCCGCGCCATTGGCGCCATGCAGATATAGCATGGCCGGGCCCTTGCCCGCGCGCCGCATGCGAACGCGGGTACCGTTCACGGTCAGATAAGATTCTTCAAATGCCATGTCAGTGCACTCCTGGTGTTGACTGCCCCGCCTGGACCGCGAGGGCGAGTTGTGATCGTTGGGAAAATTCGACTACCTGGCTTACCACCATTTGCAATTGCCGCGCCACTTCAAGGTCCTTGATGTCGCCGTTGGCCTCGAATGGCCGCAGCCCTGAGTTCACCGCCGCGGCATAAGGCGTCGGCCAGCCGCGCAACGCGTGCACGATGGATCGCATCGTGAACAGGGTCGAACCCATCGCCTGGGCGCCATCGGCGCACACGATGCAGCCGACTGCCCGGCCATCGAAATAAGGCCGCTCGTCACCGCGCATGTCTTCGGTGTAATCGATCGCATTCTTCAGCAGCCCCGAAATCGAGCCGTGGTAACTCGGCGACGAAATCAGGATGCCATCCGCTTCCCGCAGCGCGGTTACCAGCGCCAGCGCATTCGCTGAACGGCTACCCGTCCCCGGCTCGTAGGCATCCATCACCAGCGCGGCGCCCGACAGCATGCGCGTACGCATTCCCAATTTCCTGGCCATGCCCAGAGCGGCGCTCAAAGCCATTTCGGAAGTCGAGCCGGCGCGCATGGTGCCGCCGATTCCAACAATTAATGGCGCTTCAGTTTTCATTTCTTCTTCCATCCTTTTCATCGATAGGCCGAGAGCGCCGTTTGCAAGGGCAAAGGGAGCGGCGGCGCGGCTGCAAAAACAGGCTCGACATGCGCCCTCCCCGAGACTATGCCGGGCAGCATGACGCCGTCAGTGTGATTACCGGCGGTCAGTCCGGTAAAGGTGAATGCGGTCTCCGTTCTGATTGTAATTTTTTACATTGCTTGTTTCCGCATGCTTGGCTCAAACTCAAACTAAGCATACAATGTTTCAAATTTAATCGATCCGAATATGCTTTGTCAAGCAAGGTTTTTGAAATTCCGCAACGCGGCACGGGGACTGGCACCGGGGTTCCCAAGCTTATAATTGCGGGAGACGCACGACGCGCCGGGACAAAGAAAAGTGAAGCCATGAAACTCGACTCATTCGACAAAATGCACGACATGCCAGCCTATTTGTTGCGGCGCACGGGCCAACTGGTAGCATCGACTCACGATGCCGACACAGGGAAATTCGGCATTACCGCAAGTCAGGTCGCGGCATTTCTGGCGGTGCATGTGCAGCCGGGAATGCAGCAGCGCGAACTGGCAGCCGCGCTCAGCTGGGACGAAGCGACGGTGGGGGGGATGGTGCGCAGGCTGGAAATGCAGGGCTGGATAGAACGGCGCAGCAGTCCGCGCTCACGGCGGGGACGGGAAATTTACATCACCGCGGCGGGGCAGGAATTTTACGACCTGATCTTTCCGCATGTCGCCAAGGTGCAGAAGAACCTGCTGAAAACACTGACGCCCGACGAGCGCGGACAACTGCTGTACTTGCTGAGCAAATTGCTGGGCGTGTCGAATTCTTATTATGATGCGGCGGAAAAATGATGCCTGGGAGTGCAGGCTCACTTCCGAACTCAGGAACCTGCCGGCGATGACGTAAATACTATTATCGAGGGGGAATCGGCATGAAATCATCGTCATTCAAGCTCAGTCTGGATTCCCGCTTTCGCGGGAATGACGGTAGTGATTTAGACAATCTCCACTCTCACTACCGTCATTCCCGTGCAAACGGGAATCCATAACCCGCTAGCACGGGAAGGACGTCAATATCCCCCAAGGCCCGACTACATCCGAATTCGAAGATGCTTATTTTCCGGCTTACTTCTGTAACAGAACCCACTTCACCAGGGTGCGCGCCTCGGCTGGCGTGACCTGCGCATTGGCGGGCATTGGTACCGCTCCCCAAACGCCGCTGCCACCCTTCAGCACTTTCTGGACCAGCTTGTCTTCCGCATCTTTTTGCCCCGCGTATTTCGCAGCAACGTCTTTGTACGAGGGTCCGAGCACTTTGTTTGCAACCGCATGGCAAGCGATGCAGTTCTTCGCTTTTGCCAGATCCGAATTTGCCAATGCAGCATTGGAAGCAAAAACACTGACAGCCATACAAAACAGCAACGGACCTTTCATTTGATTCTCCATGATGATGATTGGCAGCATTCTACCGTGTTTACGCCTGTTGTCCTGCTGACACGCGTTGTCCTTCTTGTCCACAACACCACGTTAACACGGCTGGTCCAAGCCACTGTTGACCGTTACACTCTTTAACAATATGCTGTAGAAACAAAAGGAGTCCCCGTGCCGCTCATATTCATTATTATTTTATTATTAATCCTGCGCTATTTTGAAATCGGCCCGTTCGCCACCATGTCCTGGTGGTGGATCGTAGGGGTGATGGCATTTGCCTTCCTCTGGTTCGAGTTCATTGAAAAAGCACTCGGCCTGGACAAGCGCAAGGCGCATGATGAACTGGAAAAGGCACGCAAGGACCGTGTGAAGAAGAATTTCAAATAGCGGGCCCTGCCCTCACCATCCGCAGTCGTAAAAAAAGCCGGAACAAGTCCGGCTTTTTTAGTTATGCGTCAGGCTATTTTCAGCCGGTAACCGCACCCTTGCTGGCCGACGAGGTCAGTGCCGCGAACTTCGCCAGCACACCACGGGTGTAACGCGGCGGCGGCGCCGTCCAGTTTGCGCGGCGGCGCGCGATTTCTTCATCCGGCACATTCAACTGCAGCAGTTGCTGATGGGCGTCGATCGTGATCGAATCGCCTTCCTGCACCAGTGCAATCGTGCCGCCGGCATAAGCTTCCGGCGACACGTGGCCGACCACCATGCCCCAGGTGCCGCCTGAAAAACGGCCGTCGGTGATCAGTCCGACCGATTCACCCAGGCCTTTGCCGATCAGCGCCGATGTCGGCGCCAGCATTTCCGGCATGCCGGGCGCGCCCTTGGGGCCCAGATAACGCATGACCAGCACATCGCCCGGCTTGATCTGGTCCGCCAGGATCGCATCCATCGCCGTGTATTCATCTTCGAAAACGCGCGCCGGTCCGGTGATGACCGGATTTTTCAGTCCGGTGATCTTGGCGACGCAGCCTTCAGGCGACAGGTTGCCTTTCAGGATCGCCAGGTGGCCCTGTTTGTACAACGCCTTGTCGATGGTGCGGATCACGTCCTGGCCGGCGCGCGGCACATCGGGGATGCCGGCCAGTTCTTCGGCCAGTGTGCGGCCGGTGATCGTGATGCAATCGCCATGCATCAGGCCGGCGTTGAGCAACAGCTTCATCACCTGCGGAATGCCGCCCGCCGCATGCAGGTCGGTCGCGACATATTGGCCGGATGGTTTCAGGTTGCAAATGACCGGCACTTTCTGGCGCACCGCTTCAAAATCGTCAATTGTCCATTCCACCTCGGCGGCGTGGGCAATCGCAAGATAATGCAGGACCGCATTGGTCGAGCCGCCGGTCGCCATGATCAGCGCCACCGCATTCTCGATCGACTTGCGCGTGATGATGTCGCGCGGCTTCAGGTCGCGCTTGACCGCTTCCACCAGCACCCGCGCCGATTCGGCGGCGGAGCCGACTTTCTCGTCATCGGGGTTGGCCATGGTCGACGAAAACATCAGCGACATGCCCAGCGCTTCGAAGGACGATGACATCGTGTTGGCGGTGTACATGCCGCCGCAGGAACCGGACGAGGGACAGGCATTTTTTTCGATGCCTTCGAAGTCCTCTTTCGACATGCGGTTCGCGGTGTATTCGCCGACCGCTTCAAACGAGGACACGATCGTCAGGTCCTTGCCTTTCCATTTGCCCGGCTTGATGGTGCCGCCATATACATAGATCCCCGGCACATTGGTGCGCGCCAGTCCGATCATGCCGCCCGGCATATTCTTGTCGCAGCCGCCGATGACAACACAACCGTCCATCCATTGGCCGTTGACGGCGGTTTCGATGCAATCGGCAATCACTTCGCGCGAGATCAGCGAATATTTCATGCCTTCGGTGCCCATCGACATGCCATCGGAAATCGTCGGCGTCCCGAATACCTGGGGATTGGCGCCGGCTTCCTTGATTGCCGTGATCGCGACGTCGGCCAGCTTCTGCAAGCCCGAATTGCACGGCGTGATGGTCGAGTGGCCATTGGCGATACCGATCATCGGATTGTCGAAATCGGCCTCTTTATAACCCAATGCGTAATACATTGAGCGGTTCGGGCTGCGTGATACGCCCTGCGTGATATTTTTCGAGCGGCGATTGTATGCCATGATGTCTCCGGAATGTAGGGGGTGCGCAGGCGACTGCGCAAAAAATGTTTTTTTGAAAATAAACACGATGCGCTGCCGGCGTTTACTTCACAGAATCCGCTACAGTGCCTTGCGCAAAGCGGTGTGTCAAATATATCATTCAAGCATGATTGATACGTATCGCATATGAATCACCGACATGAGCATTGAGTTGCGACAACTGCGCTATTTTGTCGCCGTCGCCGAGGAAATGCATTTCGGCCGCGCCGCCACGCGCCTGCACATGACACAACCGCCCTTGTCGCAGACGATACAGGCGCTGGAAGCGACGCTTGGCACACAATTGTTTTCCCGTACCAGCCGTAGCGTGACGTTGACGCCGGCCGGCATGGCGCTGCTGCCCGAAGCGCAGCGCCTGCTGCTGCAGGCGCAGGCATTGCCGGCGCTGGCGCGGCGCGCGGCGGGCGGCGAATCCGGCCGCCTGTCGCTGGCGTTCGTATCGACCGCGGATTACAGCGTGCTGCCGCCTTTCCTGCGCGAATTCCGTGAACATTATCCGCAGGTGCAAATCGATCTGCGCGAAGCCACCAGCGACGTCCAGCTGGAGGATCTGGCGCAAGGCAGGATCGATGTCGGCCTGCTGATCCCGCCAATACCGGACAAGCTGAAAACCGAGCTCGATTATGCGCCCGTGCTGCTGGAACCGCTGGTGCTCGCCCTGCCCCAGGGGATAAAATCCGTGCGCGGCAAAAATGCGGTGGCGCTGAAGGCGCTGCCCGACCTGCCGCTGATCATTTTCCCGCGCCGGATTGCGCCTGCATTCCATGATGCGATCCTGGCCTGTTTTCGCGATGCGGGCCTGACGCCGCATATCGGTCAGGAAGCAATCCAGATGCAAACGATAGTCGGGCTGGTTTCGGCCGGCATGGGCATGGCGCTTGTGCCACAATCGGTGTCAAATTTAAAGCGCCCCGGCGTCGAATACCGATCCCTGCTGGACAAGACCCCGTTAATTGAAACCGGTCTGGCCTGGAGACGCGACAGCAGTTCACCCGTGCTGCACGCTTTTCTGGATTTACTACGAAAGAAATCATGATGCTGATTCACCCGATGCCCGATCCAATCGCCTTTTCCATCGGCCCCCTTGCAGTGCGCTGGTACGGGCTGATGTATCTGCTTGCATTTGCCCAGTTCATCGGACTGGGCCTGTTGCGCATCCGGCAGCCGCACATCGCCGCAGCCGGCTGGAAGCGGGAAGACCTGGAAGACATGCTGTTCTACGGCGTGCTGGGAGTGGTCATCGGTGGCCGCCTGGGCGAAGTCCTGTTCTACAATCCGGCGTATTATTTTTCCCACCCGGCCGATATTTTCGCGATCTGGAAAGGTGGCATGTCCTTTCATGGCGGTTTTCTCGGCGTGATGGCAGCGATGTGGCTGTGGGGCCGCAAGCGCGGCCGCAGACTGATGGAGGTGATGGATTTCATCGCACCGCTGGTGCCCCTGGGGTACGCCGCGGGGCGCCTGGGCAACTTCATCAATGCCGAATTGCCCGGCCGTGTCGCCGACGCGGCGCTGCCGTGGGCCATGATCTGGCCGGCGGTCGACAACCTGCCGCGCCACCCGTCACCGATTTACCAGGCATTGATTGATGGCGTATTATTGTTCCTCATCCTGTGGCTGTACGCTCGCAAGCCGCGTCCGTACATGGCGGTCAGCGGCGTGTTCGCGCTTGGTTATGGTTGCGCCCGCTTCTTTACCGAATACTTCCGTATCCCGGATTACGAAGTATCGTTTGCGGGATTTACCATTTCGGCCGGACAGATGCTGTCGCTGCCGATGATCGTGCTCGGCATTATCCTGCTGGTCATCGCTTATAGACGACCGCTGGCACAAACCTGAGGCAACCATGTCGGAAATTCTGGTCGAAGAAATGGATGGGATTGCCACGGTAACCCTGTCAAATCCGGGCAAACTCAATGCGCTTGATGTCGCAATGTGGGTCGGGATAAAACAAACCTTCACCGCGCTATCGCAGGACGAGTCCCTGCGCTGCGTTATCCTGCGCGGCGATAACAAGAACTTTGCCGCCGGCGCCGACATCGAGGAATTTGCCAGCGTGCGCAGCACGATGGAGCAAGGCATGCGTTATCACAATGAAACCATCGCCCATGCGCTGGACGCCATTGCCCGCTGCCTGCATCCGACCATTGCCGCCATCGAAGGTGTCTGCGTCGGCGGCGGCCTGGAGATTGCCTGCAACTGTGACTTGCGCATCGCCGCCTCGTCGTCCCGCTTCGGCATCCCGATCAACCGGCTCGGCTTTCCGCTGGCGCCGCTCGAAATGCGCGGCCTGCTGCAATTGATCGGCAAGGCGGCGACACTTGAAATCCTGCTGGAAGGCCGCGTATTCGATGCCGCCGAAGCCAAGGACAAAGGCCTGGTGCACCGGGTTGTCTTTGACGTTCCCGACGAATCCCGCAAAGCCGCCGAACGGATCGCCCTCGGCGCGCCGCTGGCGGCGCGCATCAACAAACAAATGGTAAGGCGCCTGACGCCGCTGGCGGAACCGCTGACCGAGCAGGAAATCCAGGCCGCATTTGCTTTTCTGAATTCAGAGGATTACCGCGAGGGTGTGCAGACTTTTCTCGATAAGCGCACGCCCGTCTTCGTCGGCAAATAAATCCACCCTCAACCCTGATCATCCAGCATGAACGCAAACCTCTACGATCTTTTCGAATCCCGTTTTCCGGCCGACCGCAATGCCTGCTGCATCGAGACCGGCGCCGGACAATATTATTCCTGGCTGGACATCGAGCGCGCGTCGGCAAAAATGGCCAACCTGCTGGCCAGCCTGAACCTGCCCAGGGATTCACGGATAGCCGCCCAGGTCGAAAAATCGCCGGAAGCCTTGGTGCTTTACCTGGCGACCCTGCGCGCCGGCCATGTCTATCTGCCGCTTAATACCGCCTATCGCGCGGCGGAAATGGATTATTTTTTCGGTGACGCCGAGCCGGCCGTGGTGGTTTGTTCACCGCAGAATTTCGGCTGGGTTGCGCAGAGCGCTTTCAAGGCCGGCACCAAACATGTGTTCACGCTGGGCGAAGCGCACAGCGGCAGGAATACCGGTTCCCTGCTGGATCGCGCGAACCATCACGCGGACACCTTCCAGACCGTAAAAAGGCGGCCCGAGGATCTTGCCGCGATTCTTTATACCTCCGGCACCACCGGCCGCAGCAAGGGTGCGATGCTCACGCATGACAACCTGGCCTCCAATGCCAGGGTGCTGCAGGAGTTCTGGCGCTGGCAGGCCGGCGATGTCCTGCTCCATGCGCTGCCGCTGTTTCATGTGCACGGGCTGTTCGTCGCCGCCAACGGCGCCCTGCTCAACGGCAGCAAAATGATTTTCCTGTCGAAGTTCGACAGCGCCGAGGTCATCCGGCACCTGCCGCGTTCGACGGTTTTCATGGGCGTGCCGACTTACTATGTCAGGTTACTGGCCGATCCCGCGTTCAAGCGCGAGGTCTGCGCCAGCATGCGGCTGTTCATCTCCGGCTCGGCGCCGCTGCTGACAGACACCTTCAATGAATTCAGGCAGCGCAGCGGCCATACCATCCTCGAGCGCTACGGCATGAGTGAAACCACGATGCTGGTATCGAATCCCTACGAGGGTGAACGCAAGGGCGGCACGGTCGGCCTGCCTCTGCCCGGCGTGTCGGTGCAACTGCGGAAAGAGGATGGCACACGCTGCGCCGACGGCGAAATCGGCGGCATCGAGGTCAAGGGGCCGAACGTGTTCCGGGGTTACTGGCGGATGGCGGAAAAGACGGCCGAGGAATTCACCGCGGACGGCTATTTCAAGACCGGCGACGTCGGCAAATTTGACGCCGATGGCTACCTGATGATCGTCGGGCGCAGCAAGGACCTGATCATCTCCGGGGGCTACAACGTGTATCCGAAGGAAATCGAAGCGGTCATCGATGACATCGATGGTGTGCTGGAATCGGCCGTCATCGGCGTACCGCACCCGGGATTCGGCGAAGCGGTGACCGCGGTGATCGTCACACGGCCCGGCGCCGATTTATCCGAAGCCGCCATCATCAGCGCGCTGAAGACAAAAATCGCCAATTTCAAGGTGCCGAAGCGGGTGTTTTTTCTTGATGATTTGCCGCGCAACACGATGGGTAAAGTGCAGAAGAATATCCTGCGGGAGCAGTTCAAGGACAGTTGAACAGTTCCCGCGGTATTCCACCATATCGCGGAAGGCAGGCTCAGTCTGGGTTCCCCCTTGCAGGGCGCACACAGGCTTGTAAGCCTGTGCCGTTACGCAGGCAGGCAGCATGCTGCCTGAAACCCCTGCTTCACCTTGCGCGGGAACGACGGTAGTAATAGGTACGATCTCCACTCTTGCCACCGTCATTCTCGCGCAAGGGGGAATCCAGGCTGAGCTTGCATCACGATATCTTCATGCCGATCCCACCAGGCTTGACCTCGATAACAGTACCTGCGACCTCGGCAAGAATTGCGGTGCTCAGGAATGGATCGAGCTTAGCGAAACCCTTTGTACAGCATGTACGCCGCCAGCAAATACAGCATCAGCGCAAAAGCCCTCTTCAGGGATTTCACCGGCATGCTGTGCGCCGTTTTTGCGCCGAGCGGTGCGGTCAGTACGCTGGTGATTGCAATCACCACCAGCGCGGGCAGATAAATGAAGCCGAGCGAACCCGGCGGCAAGCCGGGTGTGCCCATGCCGAAATAAATATTGGACAGAGTGCCGGCAACGGCGATCGGAAATCCGAGCGCGGCGCTGGTCGCCACCGCATTATGAATCTTGACATTGCACCAGGTCATGAACGGCACCGAGATAAAACCGCCGCCCGCCCCCACCAGACCCGACAGGATGCCGATGCCGCCGCCGGCGGCGAACAAACCCAGGCCCTTTGGCATCTCGCGCGCGCCAGCCGGCTTTTTGTCGAACAACATCTGGGTAGCCGATACCGCAACAAAAATGCCGAAAAACAGCGCCAGCGCCGACGAGTTCATCTGCTTGCCTATCCACGGACCGATAAAGGAACCGATCAGGATGCCGGGCGCCAGCAGTTTGACGATCTGCCACGATACGGCGCCCCGCTTGTGATGTGCACGCACCGATGAAATCGAGGTAAACATGATGGTCGCCAGCGAGGTCGCAATCGCCATGTGCACAACCAGCTCTTCGGGGAAATTCTTGAAGACCAGAAGAAATGTAATGAACGGCACCATCAACATGCCGCCGCCGATACCCAGCAACCCTGCGGCAAAACCTGTTGCCGCGCCCAATACCAAAAATGCGATGATCAAACCGATATCCATTACCTGCCCTGGAAGTTATTTTAAAATTTGTTGCGTAATATAACGCCATTCGGCAGATGTCACCGGCGTGATTGACAGCCGGTTGCCGCGTTTGAGCAGCAACATGTCGGACAGATCGGGATGCGAGCGCAATTCGGCCAGCGGGATCAACGGAATTTTTTTGACGGCGCGCACATCGACCAGCATCCAGCGCGGCTGTTCACGCGAGGCCTTGGCGTCGAAATAATGACTGCCCGGATCGAACTGCGTGTCGTCGGGATAAGGTGTGCTTGCGACCTCGGCCAGCCCGGCGATGCCCGGCTCCGCGCAACTGGAATGGTAGAACAGCACACCATCGCCGACCTGCATCGCGTCGCGCATGAAATTGCGCGCCTGATAATTGCGCACGCCGGTCCAGGGCACGGTATGCCGCGGCGCCGCCAGCGCACCATCGATGCTGACCTCGCCGGGTTCGGATTTCATTAACCAGTACCGCATGCTCGCGGATCTTCTTCAGAAAAATGCACAAAAAAGCGGCTGCATCTTCATGCAGCCGCTTACGTATTTAGTCCCGCCTGTGCCGCTTTGCCAGCATCCCGAACCAAAACGGTTCAAGGTGGTCACAGTTAGTTCAATTTCGGGTTCGTCGGACTAGCGACGCTCACACCCATCAAACAAAGTTCCGCAACCGATGCGTATAAATGGTTCAAGGAATATATGACAATCGCGAACACGGCAGGAGAGTTGAGTCTACCCGAATCAGCTTTTATGTCAACGTCTGACGGCCAATTAAAAAAGATTTTCTTGCGGCGTAAGTGCGCTGTCTAACACAGCATGCATGCCGGTAATCTTCTGCCGGACTTCCGCCATGCTCATGTCCGAAAGCGGGCCTTCGGGAGATTTTGTGGCCAGCAGTTCGGCTGCGATGCCGAGCGCGGCCATCACGGCGATCCGGTCATTGCCCTTGATTTTTCCGCTATCGCGAATCACGCACATTTTTTCGTCAAGGTAGTTTATCGCTTCCTGTAGCGCCGCCGCTTCCTCTTCCTTGCATGCCAGCGTGTAGGACTGGCCCATGATCGTCACGTTTAACTGGATCATGCGGTCGCCTCATCTTGCTCGGAGTCTTGTTCACTCAGCGGGATTTTATCCATCAGCGCGGACACGCGCCTGTGCGCCTCCTCCATGCGCTTGGAGATCGCTGTATTTTCAGCTACCAGTGCAGCGGTATAGATGCGCAAATCCGCGTTTTCGCGGCGCAGGGAATGCGCCAGCGCCGCAAGTTGATCGATTTTTTCGGAGAGTTGGTGGAATTCAGAAATCATCCCGCCACTATAGTGCCGCAATCGAATTTCCGTCAACCGGTTCGGCACTCTGAAGAGGACTATTCAATGGATATGTTCGTTTTACGCGGCAGTGCGACGCCGATATTGACCGATAGTTAATTGAATACTATTTCCCACAAGCGGACGTCGACGGTAATCAACGCGGTTTTGATCACTTGTCCCGGAAACACGACATGCGCAGCAGCGCGATAAAACACCATCTGCGTTTGGAGTCCAGCATCCAGATCACATCGTCGAACATCACCACACGATCGAAGCGCAGCGTTTCGGCATCGAGCTCGACATTATCCATTCAGATCGCATGACAAAGCGAATCGATAAAGTCGGGCGTTGTGTGAAGTCGTCGTGAGGCAAGCTCAGTCTGGATTCCCGCTTTCGCGGGAATGACGGTGGTAAGAGTGAAGGTCATACCAATTGCTACCGTCATTCCCGCGCAGGGTGAAGCAGGGGTTTCGTGAGGCATTGCCTCACGCCTGCATAACGGCACAGGCTTACAAGCCTGTGTGCGCGCCCTCGGCGGGCCCCTGCCAGCGGGAATCCAGGCTGAGCGTGCATCACGATGTCTTCATGCCGATCCCACCAGGCTGGACAGATACGCTCAGCGCCGATGTTTCGGTGGCGTTTTTTTTGCGCCTCGAATCAGCGACAGCCGCCACACTGCGCCGCGCTTTTCAGCCTGCGTGGTCTGCGCCGACAAATCCTATGCCACACCGCGCGCGGGCGGGATCAACAAAGCGCGATGCAGCATGAAGCCTCGAAAATGGTTAATATGCGGAGGTTGGACAGGCAATCGGCAGCGTATCTGGTCAGGCATTCTATGCGAGGCATGACTAAAATTAAGATGGGGCGCTACACTTTTCATAAAAATAGGTTATGATTTCCCCAATTTCCCGCCGCATTACTTCTTGCCACTCCTTTTCCAAACATTGAAATAGTGTTCCTCGTCTTCATCTGCTGTATGCGGACCGGGCAACATCAAGTGCAGGACAAGACGGCAGCCGTGAATGACACTGACGCAATTTGACCCCTTTTATTCCCTCTCGACGAGGACACCATGAGCGAAAACATCAAACACATTACCGACTCCTCTTTTGAAGCGGACGTACTGAAATCCACAACACCGGTACTGGTCGACTTCTGGGCCGAATGGTGCGGCCCCTGCAAGCAGATCGCACCGATCCTGGAAGAAGTGGCGAAGGAATACAACGGCAAGATCCAGATCGCCAAGCTGGACGTCGATGCGAATCAGGCAGTGCCTGCGCAATTCGGCATCCGCGGCATCCCGACGCTGATCCTCTTCAAGGACGGCGTTGCTGCCGCCCAAAAAGTGGGCGCGCTCGGCAAAGGTCAGCTGACATCGTTCATCGACAGTAATATCTGACAGGACCCTTAATGCAGCGGTACGCTCGTACCGCTGCTTTTATTTGACACCACCACGCAACTCCCTCCCCCACCTTTTACCTTCCCATCCCGGGACACACAAATATTATGCATTTATCCGAACTCAAGGCATTACACGTATCAGCCCTGCTCGAAATGGCCATTGGCCTCGACATCGACAATGCCGCACGGCTGCGCAAACAGGAACTGATGTTTGCGATTCTTAAAAAACGCGCCAAGTCCGGCGAACAGATTTTTGGCGATGGCGCACTCGAAGTCCTGCCTGACGGCTTTGGATTCCTGCGCTCGCCCGACGCCAGCTACATGGCGTCCACCGACGATATTTACATTTCACCTTCCCAGATCCGCCGCTTTAATCTCCATACCGGCGATTCGATCGAAGGTGAAGTGCGTACCCCGAAGGACGGCGAGCGGTATTTTGCGCTGGTCAAGGTAGACAAGGTCAATGGCGAATCGCCGGAAGCGTCGAAGCACAGGATCCTGTTTGAAAACCTGACCCCGCTGCATCCGAACCGGCCAATGCCGCTCGAGCGCGACATGCGCGGCGAAGAAAACATCACCGGCCGCATCATCGACATGATCGCGCCTATCGGCCGCGGCCAGCGCGGCCTGCTGGTGGCGTCGCCGAAATCAGGTAAATCGGTCATGCTGCAACACATCGCGCATGCAATCACGACCAATCATCCGGACACGGTCATGATCGTGCTGCTGATTGACGAGCGCCCCGAGGAAGTGACCGAGATGCAGCGTTCGGTACGCGGCGAAGTGGTGGCATCGACCTTCGATGAACCGGCGACCCGTCACGTGCAAGTCGCGGAAATGGTGCTGGAAAAGGCAAAACGCCTGGTTGAAATGAAAAAGGACGTCGTGATCCTGCTGGACTCGATCACCCGCCTGGCGCGCGCCTACAACACCGTGATACCGGCCTCCGGCAAGGTGCTGACCGGTGGTGTCGACGCCAATGCCTTGCAGCGTCCGAAACGCTTCTTCGGCGCGGCCCGCAATATCGAGGAAGGCGGTTCGCTGACCATCATCGCCACCGCGCTGATCGAAACCGGCAGCCGCATGGACGATGTGATTTACGAAGAATTCAAGGGTACCGGCAACATGGAAGTCCATCTCGAGCGCCGTCTGGCCGAGAAGCGCGTCTACCCTGCAATCAATCTGAACAAATCGGGCACCCGCCGCGAAGAACTGCTGATCAAACCCGACCAGTTGCAGAAAATCTGGGTGTTGCGCAAGCTGCTGTACAGCATGGATGAGATCGAAGCGATGGAATTCATCCTCGACAAGATGAAGGCAACAAAGAACAATGCAGAGTTCTTTGACATGATGCGGCGCGGGAATTCATAAACAGGTCTCCGCTGATCTGAACAGGGGCGCATCCGGAAACGGTGCGCCTTTTTTGTTTTTTGCTCCGGGATCACGGGCCGGCAATTTGGCCGGGTGCGACAGCAATGGCATTAACATTCGCGCAAACCCATGATTCCATTGTATAATTTCGCTTTTCCCCGGCAAGTGATCGACAATCGGGTCGCGAAGCAGCATAAGACCGACGAAGTGGCGATTGGCTACCTAACTTATCAAGGCAAACATGAAAGACGGCATACACCCAAATTATCGCGACGTCCTGTTCCACGACTTGTCCTGCGATTTCAAATTCCTGACACGTTCAACGGTACAAACCCGTGAAACCATGAATTTCGAAGGCAAGGATTATCCGCTCGTCAAGATCGAGGTATCGTCCGAATCACATCCCTTCTACACCGGCAAGCACAAGATCGTCGATACCGCAGGCCGCGTCGAGAAATTCCGCCAGAAGTTCGGTTCGGTGGGTTCGAAGACAAAGATCGCAGAATAATTCTGCCGCTTTGTTTCAAAAAGGCAGCTACGGCTGCCTTTTTTTATTACCGGCGCCGTTTGCTTGTGACACAAGCACACCAGTCGAATCTTTTGCGGCACAATATCGCCGGTATAAAAAGAAAATGCGTAAACCGCAAAATCCTTTCGAAACATCCCGATGAAACCAGTCCGCCTCCCCGCTTCCGCTACGCTTGCGCTCCCGCGCTGGGGGCTGCTCGCGCTGTGCCTGCTGTACATCCTGCCGGGCCTGATCCGGCGCGATCCGTGGAAAACCGAGGATGCGGCAGGATTCGGCATCATGTGGACCATGGCAAATGGCGGATTGGCCGACTGGCTGTCGCCGCACATCGTGGGTTTGCCGATGCCGCAGGAAGGGCCGCTTGCCTTCTGGATCGGCGCCGTTTTCATCAAACTGTTCGGCTGGCTGGCGGACGATGCGCTGGCGGCACGCTTTTCCACCATCATATTTTTCATCATCGGCTCGATGTCGGTCTGGTATTCGACTTACCTGCTCGGGCGCCGTGTCGAAGCCCAGCCGCTGCGGCTTGCATTCGGCGGACAACCCGAGGCAAGGGATTTCGGACGCACGCTGGCCGATGGCGCGCTGCTGATTTATCTCGGCTGTCTCGGCCTGCTGCTGCGCAGCCATGAGACTACCGCCGAGGCGCTGCAGATCTCGCTGATCGCCTTTGCGATGTACGGGACGGTGAGCCTGTTCGAGTCGCGCTCGATGCGCGCCGCCACTACCCTCGGCATCACGCTGGGCCTGCTGATCCTGACACGCGGCTGGTATCTCCCCCTGGCTTTGTGGATTGCATTGGCAATCGTGGCGGCGCTGCGCGATACCAAAGTCCTGCTGCGCCTGATCCTGCTGGCGGCGCCGCTGGCGCTGATGATCTTTGGCGGCTGGCTGCTGACAAAACAGTTGCTGCTGCCGTCCGGCGACACGCAATATGACGCATGGATGCGCTGGAATTTCGCGCACCTGGGATGGCCGAGCTGGGACGGTTTGCGTTATTTTTTCAAGTACGGCATCTGGTTCACCTGGCCGGCGTGGCCGTTCGCCGCGTGGGCAGTGTACGCATGGCGCAAGCAGAACAAGGCTTTGCACATCACCTTGCCGCTGGCTTTCATCGCCGCTTTCATCCTGCTGGCGCTGTTCAATCCGCAGCCCGACGAATCCATGCTGCTGCCGCTGCTGCCGCCGCTCGCGATCCTCGCCGCATTCGGCTTGCCGACGATGAAGCGCGGCGCCATCAACGCCGTCGACTGGTTTTCGGTGATGACGCTGACCACCTGCGCGGCATTCATCTGGGTGGGCTGGATTGCCAAGCAAACCGGATGGCCGGCGCAGATTGCCAAAAATGCGTTCAAGCTGGCGCCGGGATTCCGGCCCGAATTCGACCTGATCGCCTTCCTGATCGCCGCATCGGCGACCGTTGGCTGGATCATGCTGGTGCACTGGCGCATCTCGCGCCAACCTTCCGTATTGTGGCGTGCTGTCGTGCTGTCTTCGGGCGGTGTGATCCTGTGCTGGCTGCTGCTGATGACCCTGTGGCTTCCATGGGGAAATTACATCAGGAGTTATGCCGGCGTTGCGCAGCAGATCGAGGTAAAGCTGCCGAAGTCAGGATATTGCGTCGACTCCAATGTCGGCCCGGCGCAGCGCGCATCGTTTGCCTATTTCGGCCACGTCGACTTCGCGCGGAGCGGCGAGCGGAAATGCAAATACCTGCTGCTGCAGGATAACGTCAGCCATAAAAACGGCGCGGAAAAATTGCAGGAATTCGACGGCGACTGGCGGCTTCTCTGGGAGGGCCGCCGCCCGGCGGATCGCGATGAACGCTTCCGCCTGTATCGAAAAGTGAATTGATGGTCCGGAAAGAAGCACGACATTCAACACTCCGGATCGCTTCGCTGGCATGGCCCATCCTGATCGGCCAGCTGGCGGTGATTGCCAACGGTGTCCTGGACACGGCGATGACGTCGCGTTACTCGGCAACGGATCTAGCCGCCCTGGCAATCGGCGCATCAATCTATGTCAGCGTTTTTGTCGGCCTGAACGGTGTGCTGCAGGCATTGTCGCCGGCCGTCGGCCAGCTGTTCGGCGCCAGGCGCTTTGCTGAAATCGGGTTTGAAGTGAAGCAAGGCGCATGGCTCGGTTTTTTCCTGGCATGCATTGGTTGTGTGGTGCTGCTGTTTCCAGGGCCGCTGCTGGCGCTGGCGCATGCATCACCCGAACTGTCCGCGAAGGCCACGCTCTATCTGCGCATCCTGGCGCTGGCGTTGCCGGCTTCGCTGGGATTCCGCATCTATGCCAGCCTGAACACGGCGGTGGGACGGCCAAAAATGGTGATGTTCATCCAGATTGCCACCCTCGGCCTCAAGATACCACTCAACACACTATTCATTTTCGGCGGTCTCGGCATACCCGCATTCGGCGGACCGGGCTGCGCGATCGCGACCGCGGTGACCACCTGGATATCGCTGCTGATCGGGTATTCGATCCTGCGCGGCGTGTCGTTCTACCGTGTTTTTGCGCTGTTCGGCAGCGGGTTTGTGGCGCCGCAGTGGCTGACGCAACGCTCGCTGCTCAAGCTCGGCATACCGATGGGATTGAGTTATCTGATCGAAGTGACAGCCTTCACCTTCATGGCATTGTTCATCGCCAGAATGGGCGAAACGGCGGTCGCCGGACATCAGATCACGGGCAATTTCGGCACCGTGCTCTACATGCTGCCATTGTCGATCGCCAGCGCGACCGGCATCCTGGTGGCGCAGGCTATCGGCGCCGGCAACCTGGACATGGCGCGCCGCATCGGCGATGCTGGTATCCGCCTGTCGGTGCTGCTGGCGGTCTCGATCGGTTGCCTGGTCTGGCTGGCACGGCCGGCCATCATTCGCGCCTACACGCCTGACCCGGCCGTGATTGCCGCGGCCATGCCCTTGTTCATGTTTATCGCCTTTTATCAGTTGTTCGATTCGTTCCAGGTGACGACCGCGTTTGTGCTGCGTGCCTACAAAGTGGCCGTGATACCGACGCTGATGTATGCGTTTGCGCTGTGGGGCGTGGGCCTGGGAGGCGGCTACCTGCTCGGCTTCGATCCGTACGGTGTGGCGCCGCCGGCGTTGCGCGGCGCGGCCGGCTTCTGGATGGGCAACAGCATCAGTCTGGCCTTGGTCGGTGCCGGTCTGTTCTGGTACTTGCGTGTGGTGCAGCGCAAGGCAGCGCGCAGCCTTCCGTCAAGGCCGTAACAGGCGACGAAACGTTGCAGAAAAAAGTAGGGTGAAAAAGCGAAGCGCCTTCCACCATCTTCGATCACGAGCAGCAATTGCGAATGCTGCATGGTGGAAGGCGCTTCGCTTTTCCACCCTACGATTCTTGCCCAACGTGTGTCACGCACCCTCTTACAGATCAGCCAGAACCCGGTGCGCCAGCGCCTTTGCTTCATCCAGCGCCTCCTCCGGCGTGTCGGAAACGACGTTGACCATACGCGGCGGTTCATCGAATGTGGGATCGTTCATGCGGGTAAGCAAAACGACCCCTTGGAATTTGCCCCCGGTTAACCGCTGGATATCTGCTTCCACTTTCCAGTGTTCCTTGGTGTAAGTGACTGCCGCCATTTTTTCACCTCATTTGAATCCGGATTGGACCATGCGGATTGTGGAAAAAGTCCTGCTTCCCATCTCAAACTCCACACACCTGAAACCGTTTTCTCACACCTAGCCTTGATCATTCTCAACGCCACGATCTGCGGGAATGCGATTCTTGATTGCTGATCCCCCATGCGTCTCTGTCTGGCAGGCGCCAGAACATCTTTTTATTCTGCCCAGGAAAAACCATGCCGAATTCTTCAATGCCAATATTAAATATTTACCAGTCCTATCTGGAAGTATCCGCCCAGCTTGCCGCCGTTACCTTTGCGATGGCGGACAAGATGACACATGCCAGCCTGCTGGCCACCCATCAAGCGCTGAATGAACAACTGAAACTTGCTTACAGCCTCGCACAGAGCCGGCAAGCTTCAGAGGCTCGGGAAAATTTCCAGCCTGCGTTCCTGCCCGCATCCTCCGCCAAGCTGATCAGGGCCCCCAGCGACGTGATGTTGCTGGCGACAGAAATGCAAAAAGAATTCGGCAGTTATTTCCAGCGTTATATCGAGCAAGTCAAATCCGGCATCACAGCGTAAAGACCAGGAGACCGGGGCGGCACACTAAAATTCATGCTCCTCGATTGCCCGCGTCGCCCGTTCCTCCGCCGCCTGCTGGGCCTCGGCTTCGGTCTGGAACAGTCCGGCCGGGATGTAGGTCTCGGCGATCTCCGGCTCACGCGATAATCGTACGAACACCTGCGCTTCAAAAGTGCCATCCGACAGTTTTGGCGTGGCAATGCGGGCAATATGAGTACCGCTTTGTAATATCCGTCCGGACATTGGAGCCTCCAGTATTTGAATGGAACGCGTCAAGTTTACAAAATTGTAGCAATAAGTACCCACCCGGAATAAATTGTGAGCGTCTGCGGCCCTCGGCGGGCCCCCCTGACCGGCGCGCTGCGGCGTTGCCCGCCCCTTGCAGTGGGGCCGCCCAGGTGCTAGCACTGCGGCGGCCCGGGCGCCTTGCATCGCATCCCCCTCGGCGGGCCCAGCCAGGACCACATCCATCTCCCAATTTATTCCGGGTGGGTACTTAGCGCGGATTATGGTCAGGGACCGGATCATCCTCGGGAGAGGGTATTCCCGGCTCCGGCGCCGGATCCTTGTCTTCATGAGGATCCTGATCCGGTGTGGGCATGGGCGCTCTGTGCATGACTGCTCCTTGAAGGATGGCCGGCATCAAAAATTGAGGCATCTGTTCGTTAAGATGTTGCCAACTCAATAAAGGTTCCCCAGGAGACAGGCGGGCGCTAAAAAACCATCGGCGCCTGACATGCTGCCGGCGTCGACGCCTGCCGCCACCCCGTGCAATAATGAAAGCATGTCGAAAATCAACACCCTTCCCTCACTTGCCACATCATCATAAAAGGAGTCCGCAGCATGTTATTCCCCACCACCCTCGTCGGCAGTTACCCGCAGCCTGAATGGCTGATTGACCGGGCCAAGCTCGCAGGGCGTTTCCCGCCTCGCACGCGGGCGCAGGAACTGTGGCGCATTCCAGCCGAATACCTGGAAGAAGCGCAGAATGACGCGACCCGGATGGCGATCAGGGCGCAGGAAGAAGCCGGACTCGATATCATCACCGATGGTGAAATCCGGCGCGAGAGTTATTCGAACCGGTTCGCAACCGCGCTGTCGGGCATCGATATCGACAATCCCGGCACCGCGCTCGACCGCAGCGGCCACCCCAATCCGGTGCCGCGCATAGTCGGCCACATCAAGCGCATGCGCCCGGTGGAAGTGGACGATCTCAAATTTCTGAAGGCGCACACCACACGTCAGGTCAAGATCACGGTGCCGGGCCCGTTCACGATGAGCCAGCAGGCGCAAAACGATTTTTACGAAACTGACGAAGAAGCGGCGATGGCTTACGCGGTAGCGGTCAACGAAGAGATCCGCGACCTGTTTGCCGCCGGCGCCGACATCGTGCAAATCGACGAACCGTACATGCAGGCGCGGCCGGAGAAAGCACGCCAGTACGGCCTCAAGGCATTAAACAAGGCGCTGGAAGGCATCACGGGCACCACCGCCGTGCATATCTGCTTCGGTTATGCGCACGTGATCCACGAGCGGCCGTCCGGCTATTCCTTCCTGCCTGAACTGGCTCAGTGCGGCTGCAAACAGGTATCGCTGGAAACCGCGCAATCCAATCTCGATTGTTCAGTGCTGACCCAGCTCGACACCAAGAAACTGATGGTAGGCTGCATCGACCTGTCGGACATGACGATCGAAACGCCGCAAGTGGTGGTCGACCGCATCAAGCGCGCCCTGGTCTACGTGCCAAAGGAGAACATCATCCTGGCGCCGGATTGCGGCATGAAATATCTGCCGCGCGATGTCGCCGATGGCAAGATGCGCGCGATGGCCGAAGCAGCAAAAATCCTGCGCGCGGAATACGGCAACTGATCGTAGCCTGGAAACCGTAGCCCGCCCGTTATCCGGAACCACACCGGATAACGGGCATTTTTTCGTGCAGTCCTGAAACGCCTTTTTGCAGTCTGACTATAGGGCAAACCTATACCCACATCTTTGCAACGCATAGCCACTTGATATATCGAAACGTCCGAGGCGTCCGTAGGGTGGAAAAGCCAGGGCTGTCAACATGCCGAATGTCAAGTTGCCATATC
>JAZKDW010000024.1:0-258855 GCA_040387375.1 Pseudomonadota bacterium | reverse complement strand
GCCGCGCAGTTCGAGTACCCAGCCGGCATTGCGCTCGATGGCCTGGGTAACCTGTTTGTGACCGACGTGACCGCCCATACGATCCGGCAGGTCGTGATCGCGACCGGCGTCGTCACCACGCTGGCGGGCACGGCGCACAGCACCGGCAGTGCGGATGGCACAGGTGCGGCCGCGCGATTCGAGTATCCATACAGTATTGCGGCCGATCCATCCGGCAACGTGTATATCACCGACACGGACAACCATACGATCCGCCAGATCGTGCCTGCGACTGCGGTTGTCACCACATTTGCCGGCGCAATTGAAAGCGCCGGCAGTGCGGATGGCATCGGCGCGGTCGCGCTGTTCGAGGAGCCGACCGGCATAACGGCCGATGCGTCGGGCAACCTGTATGTCGCCGATACGAGCAACAATACGATCCGTAAGATTGCGCCGGATGGCGTTGTCACTACGCTGGCGGGCACGGCGGGCAGCAGCGGCAGCGCGGATGGCACGGGTGCGGCCGCGCAATTCGATAACCCATTCGGTATCACGATCGATGCCTCCGGCAACCTGTATGTAGCCGATGCCAACAACCAGGTGATCCGCCAGGTTACGCCGGCCGGCGTCGTTACCACATTGGCGAGCGGATTCAATTTTCCCATGGGTGTTGCTGTTGATGGAGCGGGGAACCTGTATGTGACCGATGTCGGCGACAACGTCATCCGCAAAGTGGTGATTGCGACCGGCGTCGTCACCACGCTGGCGGGCACCGTGGGCGTCACAGGTAGCACGGATGGCATCGGCGCGGCTGCGCAGTTCGATTCTCCGATCGCCATAACGGCCGATGGCCTGGGCAACCTGTATGTCGGCGACACGGGCAACCAGACGATCCGCAAGATCGTGATTGCCACCGGCGAAGTGACGACCCCGGCGGGCACGCCAGGCATATGGGGCAGCGCGGATGGCATCGGTGCGGCCGCGCAGTTCGGTTACCCGAATGACATCACCGCGGATGCCGCCGGCAATTTGTATGTGGTCGATACGGACAACAACACGATCCGCAAGATCGTGGCGGCAACTGGCGAGGTCACCACGGTTGCCGGGGTCGCCGGCCAGCAAGGGGTCGGCCTGGGCGATTTGCCGGGCGGCCTGACTGAACCGTATGGCATCACCTACATTGGCGCCAATACGCTGGTGGTAACCACTGCGAATGGTGTGGTCAGGATCGTGTTGCCGTAGTCCAGCCGGATCTGGTGTAGGCAAGCAGAAAATAATTTCACTTTTTAAGGGACATCGTCATGCAAGTCAATGTCATGGTTTCCATCCACCGCTGCCTTGCCTGGCTGGTGACCGGCGCTCTTTGCCTGTCGCTGGCTGCGTGTTTTCCTCCCATTGAGGAAGAGGTTGTCGATACAGCCGTCCAGCCGAGCTTGCCGCCCGGCTTGTCGCTGATCGCCGGGAACATCGGCGGCATCGGTTCGGTGAACGCTGCCATCGCGATCGATGCCCGGTTTTATTCGCCGATTGCGATCGCTGCGGATGGCTTGGGCAATCTGTTTGTGGCGGAGCGGGACAACCATACGATCCGCAAGATTGTGATTGCCACCGGCGTGGTGACCACGCTGGCGGGCACGGCAGGCTTCAGCGGCAGCGCGGACGGCACCGGCGCGGCCGCACGATTCGACGAGATATATGGCATCACGGCCGATGTCTCCGGCAATGTGTATGTCGCCGATTCGACCAACCATACGATCCGCCAGATCACGCCGGCAGGTGTGGTCACCACGCTGGCGGGCACGGCCGGCAGCGCCGGCAGCACGAATGGCACAGGCGCGGCTGCGCGCTTCAATTTCCCGGTCGGCCTGATCCCGGATGGGGCCGGTAACCTGTTCGTGGCCGATACGAACAACCATACGATCCGTCAGATCGTGATTGCGACCGGCGTCGTCACCACGCTGGCGGGTACCGCAGGCAGCGGCGGCAGCACGAATGGCACTGGCGCGGCCGCGCGCTTCCAATGGCCGAGAGGCATTGTGAGCGATGGGGCCGGCAACCTGTATGTGGCCGATACGTCCAATTACACGATCCGCCAGATCGTGATTGCGACCGGCGTTGTCACCACGCCTGTGGGTACGGCCGGCAGCTGGGGCGATGCGGATGGGATCGGCGCGGCCGCGCAGTTCGAGTACCCAGCCGGCATTACGATCGATGGCCTGGGTAACCTGTTTGTGACCGACGTGATCGCCCATACGATCCGGCAGGTCGTGATCGCGACCGGCGTCGTCACCACGCTGGCGGGCACGGCGCACAGCACCGGCAGTGCGGATGGCACAGGTGCGGCCGCGCGATTCGAGTATCCATACAGTATTGCGGCCGATCCATCCGGCAACGTGTATATCACCGACACGGACAACCATACGATCCGCCAGATCGTGCCTGCGACTGCGGTTGTCACCACATTTGCCGGCGCAATTGAAAGCGCCGGCAGTGCGGACGGCATCGGCGCGGCCGCGCGGTTCGAGGAGCCGACCGGCATAACGACCGATGCGTCGGGCAACATGTATGTCGCCGATGGGAGCAACCATACGATTCGCAAGATTACGCCGGATGGCATCGTCACCACGCTGGCGGGCACGGCGGGCAGCAATGGCAACGCGGATGGCGTCGGCGCGGCCGCGCAATTCTATAACCCATTCGGTATCACGATCGATGCCTCCGGCAACCTCTATATAGGTGATGCCGACAACCATTTGATCCGCCAGGTTACGCCGGCTGGCGTTGTCACCACTGTGGCAAGCGGATTCACTTTTCCCTTCGGCGTCGCGGTCGATGGAGCGGGCAACCTGTATGTGGCCGATAACGGCAACAGCGTGATCCGCAAGGTGGTGATTGCGACTGGCGTCGTCACCACATTTGCGGGCACCGTGGGCGTCACAGGTAGCACGGATGGCACCGGCGCGGCCGCGAGGTTCGAGTTCCCGGTCGGCATAACGGCCGATGGCTTGGGCAACCTGTATGTCACCGATACGAACAACCATACGATCCGCAAGATCGTGATTGCCACCGGCGAAGTGACCACCCTGGCGGGCACGCCGGGCAGCCGGGGCAGCGTGGATGGCACCGGGGCGGCCGCGCTGTTCGATTTCCCATTGGGCATCACGGCCGATGGGGCCGGTAACCTGTTTGTGGCGGATACGTCCAACAACACGATCCGCAAGATCGTGGCAGCAACTGGCGTGGTGACCACGGTGGCCGGGGTCGCCGGCCAGCAAGGGGTCGGCCTGGGCGATTTGCCGGGCGGCCTGACTGAACCGTACGGCGTCGCCTTCATTGGCGTCAATACGCTGGCGGTAACTACTTCGAATGGTGTGGTCAGGATCGTGTTGCCGTAGCGTCGCACTGGATGAACGTAGCCCCAAAAAGTGGGTAATTTCAGGGAGCATTTCATGCAATTCAATTTCATGGCTTCAGTCAGACGCTGCCCGGGCTGGGTGGCGAGCGGCGCGCTGTGCCTGGCGCTGGCGGCTTGCGGCGCTTTTTTTGAGAATGACACCGTCGCGGAGAGCGAGGCTGCTCAAGGTCAGGATAGTGCCGTTGCCCTGCTGACCGGCTTGTCGCTGATTGCCGGCGACATCGGCGGCGCCGGTTCGGTGAACGCTGGCATCGCGACCAATGCCCGGTTTTATTCTCCGGCTGCGATCGCTGCGGATGGGTCAGGCAACCTGTATGTTGCTGATACATACAATTTTACGATTCGCAAGATTACCCCTGCCGGCGTGGTGATCACATTGGCCGGCACGGCGGGATCGAGCGGCAGCGCGGATGGCACCGGCGCGGCCGCACGGTTCGGCGAGATATATGGCATCACGACCGATGTCTCCGGCAATGTGTATGTGGCTGATTCGATCAACCATACGATCCGCCAGATCACGCCTGCAGGTGTGGTCACTACGCTGGCGGGCACGCCGGGCAGCCTCGGCAGCACGGACGGCACTGGCGCGGCTGCGCGCTTCAATTTCCCGATCGGCGTGACGACCGATGGGGCCGGCAATCTGCATGTAGTCGATTCGGACAACCATACGATCCGCCAGATCGTGATTGCGACCGGCGCTGTCACCACGCTGGCGGGCACGGCGGGCAGCAACGGCAGTACGGATGGCACGGGCGCGGCCGCGCGGTTCCGCTGGCCGGGGGGCATGGTGAGCGATGGGGCTGGCAACCTGTATCTGGCCGATACAGCCAATTTCACGATCCGCAAGATCGTGATTGCGACCGGTGTCGTCACCACGCTGGCCGGGACGGCGGCCAGTTTCGGCAGTGCGGACGGCGTGGGCGCGGCCGCTTTGTTCTACGGTCCGTCGGGCATAACGGCGGATGGCCTGGGCAACCTGTATGTGTCGGACATTAACCACAACACGATTCGCCAGATCGTGATTGCGACCGCCGTCGTCACCACGCTGGCGGGCACGGCGGGCAGCAACGGCAGCGCGGATGGCACCGGCGCCGCCGCGCAATTCGAATCTCCATACAGTATCGCGGCCGATCCAACCGGTAACGTATATGTGGCCGACACGGACAACAATACTATCCGCAAGATCGTGCCGGCAACCGGGGTTGTCACCACATTTGCAGGTGCGGTGGAACGCTTCGGCAGCGCCGACGGCACGGTCGCGGCCGCGCGGTTTCTGGATCTACGGGGCATCAGCGCCGATGCTTCCGGCAATCTGTATGCCGCCGATTCGAACAACAATACGATCCGTCAGATTTCGCCTGCCGGGGTGGTGACCACGCTGGCCGGCACGGCGGGCGTCAGTGGCAGCGCGGATGGCACGGGTGCGGCTGCACAGTTCGATTTTCCATACGGCATTACGACAGATGTTTCCGGCAATCTGTATGTGGCCGATACGTCCAATCATGTGATCCGCAAGATCGTGATTGCCACCGGCGAAGTGACCACACTGGCGGGCACGGCCGGCAGCAATGGCAGCACCGATGCCACGGGTGCGGCCGCGCGCTTCTGGTTCCCGCGCAGCATCACGGCCGATGGGGCCGGCAACCTGTTTGTGGCTGATACCAGCAATCAGATGATCCGCAAGATCGTGATCGCCACCGGCGTAGTCACCACGTTGGCGGGCAGCGCGGGCGGCTTCGGCAGTACGGATGCCACTGGCGCGGCAGCACAGTTTCAAAACCCGTTCGGCATCACGGCCGATGGCGCCGGCAATCTGTATGTGGCCGATTCGGGCAATAAGACAGTGCGCAAGATAGTGATTGCAACTGCGGTGGTGACGACGCTGGCCGGCACGGCGGGCAGCAGCGGCAACGCGGATGGCACCGGCGCCGCTGCACAGTTCGTGTTCCCGGCCAACCTCACGGCCGATGCGCTGGGCAATGTGTATGTGACCGAATTTAACACCCATACGGTGCGCAAGATCGAGACCGCGACCGGTGTTGTCACGACGCCTGTCGGGGTCGCCGGTCAGAAAGGCGTACTGCTGGGCGATTTGCCGGGCAGCCTGACTTCTCCGTACGGCATCACGTCGCTTGATGCCAGGACGCTTGCGCTGACTACCGCGCAGGGGGTGGTCAAGGTCGAGTTGCCGTAGCGTGGCATCGCTGCCGCTGACAAAACACAGCGAAGAATATTCTGTGATTTTGAGGGGAGCATTTTTGTGTGCATGAATTCCACCACTCGCGGTCTTGCCAGGCTGACGATCGGCGCGGTGTGTGTTGCCCTTGCGTCTTGCATTCCTTACACTTTGGATCCCGCTGATCCTGGCATTGATGGTGCTATTCGAATCGGTCTGTTGTCGTTGATTGCCGGTGACATCGGCGGTGCGGGAACGCTGGACGCTGTCGGCACAGCAGCAAGGTTTTACGGCCCGAATGCGGTCGCAACCGATGCGTCCGGCAATCTCTACGTGGCCGATTCATACAACCATACGATCCGCAAGGTCGTCATTGCGACCGGGGTGGTGACGACATTGGCGGGCACGGCGGGCAGCAGCGGGAGCGCGGATGGCAACGGTGCGCTTGCGCGCTTCCAGGAGCCATCTGGCATCGCTGCCGATGCGTTCGGCAACCTGTATGTGGCCGATAAGGGAAACCATACGATCCGCCAGATCGTCATTGCGACTGCAGCTGTGACGACTCTGGCAGGCACCGCAGGCAGCAGCGGCAGCACCGATGCCACAGGTGCGGCTGCACTTTTCCAGAGACCGCGCGGTGTCGCCGCCGATGCCGCGGGCAATCTGTATGTGACCGATACCGACAACTTCACGATTCGCAAGATTGTCATTGCTACCGGCGCGGTGACGACGCTGGCGGGCACGGCAGGCGGCTTCGGCAGCACGAATGGTATTGGCGCCGCCGCGCGATTTGCTTACCCTGACGGGATCGCGGTCGATGCCGGCAACCTGTATGTAGCCGAGACAGGCAACCAGACAATTCGCAAGATTGTGATTGCGACCCGCGTGGTGTCTACGTTTGCAGGTACTACCGGCGTGTTCGGCGATGCGGATGGCATCGGGGGGGCTGCAAATTTCCGCAACCCCGGCGGCCTTGCTGCGGATGCGTCCGGCAATCTGTACGTAGCGGATACGTTAAGCCATACGATCCGCAAGATTGTCATTACGACCGCCGAGGTGACTACGCTGGCGGGCACCGGAAATATGAGCGGGAGTGCCGATGGCACGGGCGCGGCCGCGCGATTCAGTTATCCAGGCGGCGTCGCTGCGGATGCAAGCGGCAACGTCTATGTGGCCGATACATTTAACTACACGATCCGCAAGATGGTCGCCGGAACCGGCGCAGTCAGCACGCTGGCCGGCTTGACGTCCAGATTAGGCAGTATCGACGGCACGGGAGCGGCAGCGGTGTTCCAGGGTCCGAACGGCATCACGGCCGATGGCGCCGGCAATCTGTATGTCGCCGATTTCAACAATCATACGATCCGCAAGATTACCCCGGACGGCGTAGTGAGCACACTGGCCGGCACGGCAGGCAGCAGCGGCACCGCGGATGGCACAGGCGCGGCAGCGCGGTTCATGTTGCCAGTCGGCGTTATGACAGATGGCTCCGGCAACCTGTATGTGGCCGATACGTACAACAGCCTGATCCGCAAGATCGTGATTGCAACCGGCGAGGTAAGCACGATCACGGACTTCACCGCACAGCTCCTGTTCCCGCATGGGATCGTCGCTGATGGGGCAGGCAAGCTGTTCGTAGCGGATACAGCCAATAACACCATTCGCCAGATTGTCATTGCGACCGGCGTGGTCAGCACGCTGGCCGGCACGGCGGGCGGTTTCGGCAGCGCCGACGGCACGGGCGCAGCCGCCCAGTTCTCTGGCCCGCGTGGCATCACCCTGGATGGAAGCGGCGACCTGTATGTAGCCGATGCGAACAACAACACCATTCGCAAGATTGTCATTGCGACCGGGGAAGTGAGCACGCCGTTAGGGACGGCAGGCAGTCCCGGCAGTACGGATGGCATCGGCGTGGCCGCGCGGTTCCAGTACCCGAGCGGCATCACGACCGATGCAGCCGGCAACCTGTATATAGCCGATATGGGCAACCATACGATCCGCCAGATCGCGATTGCAACCGGTGTAGTCACCACGATCGCCGGCGTCGCCGGTCAGCAAGGGATTTTGCTGGGCGCTTTGCCGGGCAGCCTGAGCGCGCCGTCCTTTCTCACATTCATTGACCACAATACGCTCGCACTGAGCAGTGGAGGAAGTGTGCTCAGGCTTGCGCTGCCGTAGCGTTCCACGTGAATTTAAATTTTTTGAATCAGGAGATATTCATGTGCATCAATTCCATGACTTGCTTCCGCCGCTACCTTGCCTGGCTGACGACCTGCGCACTATGCGTTGCGATGGCAGCTTGTGGGGGTGGTGGAGGAAGTGGTGGCGGGTTTTCCCGTGCGTCTGGCTTTAGGTGAACAAGCCGATTTGCTGCTCGAGGGACAGCGTGTGGCGCCAGACCGTTTGCAGGCACATGGTTTCAGGTTTGCCTATGCGGATCTGCGTAGCGCGCTGGAAAACCTGTGCTGAAACGAGGCAGGAAAACTATCAGCAGCGCCAGCGCGGCCATTGCGCAACACCGGTGCGACAAGTCATGCAAGACCGCGATTGGCGCGCATACAATTGGCATTGCCTTCACTGTCCATGAGATCTGCAAATGAAACTACTCGCAAGTATCTTCTTCCTTATTTCAACCAGCACGATGCTGAGCGCGCACGCGGAAAGTGTAGGCCGCACCGATAACTACAACGCTCTTTAACGACGGCCCCCAAACTGCCGTTGCCATATTGGGTTGAATTTTTCACTGCGTTGCCGATAAATGTGACTTTGGCGTCACAGCATGCCACACCAACAGCATTGATTCCCCCTTCGTATCGTAAAATATTTTTTTGCTCAAGCGCACCAGCGAAGATGGTTCCGCGCGTGAGGTTACGCATTTTCGCTACTCTTCACTTGAACCAATGAGCCGATTGAACACCGAACTCGATCAGATCGACAAGCTGTCCCTCAGCGACGGCTTGTCCAGGGAATTCCAGACGATGCTGGTGTGTGCAGGTGTGATCGGCGGGCTGTTCCTGCTTCCGCAGGTCAGCAGCCTGATGGAGGGTGAGTCGAACACATCCCAATTGAGCGGTCCACTCTCTCCGTACGTGGTGAAAGCCAACGCCGAGGACCAGACTTCCTGTCGTGCGACGGCCTGCACCTTCGTGATGACCCAACCGATTGCAGCCCGGATCATCTTGCAACGCACCGCCCTTTACAAGCCGCCGCCGGTCCAGATCATGACTGCGCCGGCGGGTCAGGTATTTCGCAATACCCTGGCGGCTGATTTCGACTGGACTACCTCCTCGGCAGGAGCGACAGGTGCTTATTCCCTGGTCCACTTGTCCAGCGCAAAGATCGTTGCCCAGGCCGAACTGCCGGAATCGGAAGGCGAGGTGACCGTTCCCGTGCCTGGCTATGTCCGCTCCATCAAGCTGGCCAACACGGCGCAAGAAGAAATCTCGCTCAACGGCATCCTGACTACCGCAGGCGCCAATGCGCCGCGCTATGCGGGTGAGGGCGGCCAGACGCGCCTGCTTGCAGAAAATCCGCCAATAGCGTCCTTGGTGTTCCAGCACTTCGACAGGATCATGCGCTTTGAATTGCCGGAATCCCCCGATCTGGTGCTCGCGGAAGGTGATGAGGCAATGATTCACTTCGATGAGGCGCCGGTTGCGGAGCAGCGTGGATCGCACCGTCGCCAGGGTCTAGCAACGCAAGTGGTCAAGCTGACGCGCGACGGATCGCCTGTCGTCCTGACGGTACAACTGGCTTTGCCAGTGGAACAGGCGATGCGTGTGCTGCGCGATCGTGTTTCCAGTGAAAGGACGCAGGGCAAAATCGCCTTCCCGGAAAAAATGTGGCTGGAGTTTTTCCCCCGCTACGGAAAAGGCGCGGATCAATTGCTGCGCGTACCGGCAAGCGCCATCGTGCGCAACGGTTCGGACGCCATGGTGTGGACGGTGACGGATGAATTCGCCATCCCTGTCTTGGTGCACGAGGTCGAGCGCTACGCACAGTCCAGTGTGATTATAGAAAAGACAGGCGCGCGCGGCTTGCCGATTCACGCGGCGCACTGGCGCGCATTGAGTGCCTATGGCCGCAGCCGGGTCTTCCTTGCGGCCAGACATCCGGATGATGGGAAGTTGAACAAGCTCCTCAGTCCGGACGTCCGGGTGATCGAGCACCCCACTGACAGGCTGCAACCCGGTAGCAAGGTAAGGAGCGGCAATGCCCGCAGCTGATGACTCGGCCGATTCAGGCGCTCGCACTGTGGCGCACGAATCGCCGGCGCCGGCAAGGATTCTCAAGGCAACAGCCGAACGTGCGGCAGAGATGTTGTCGTGCGGTGCCGGCGCTGTCGAGGAGATCGGACGCCGCGCAGGCGCCGATGCCGCCGACGCTCTCAAACTGCTCGAAGCAGTCAGCGGCAGTGCGAGCCAATTACTGAAAGTGAATCTGCAGCTCGTGCCCTTGATGACATCGTTGCAGCGCCACCGCAGCAAATACAAATGGTGGCGCTGGTTCACCGGCGAACAACTGGAACAGGAAGTCTTTTTCACGGACGTCTGCAAACAGATTGAAATTCTGGCCGAACAAGGGCAGGGAGGCCACGCAGGCATGGCAACTCAAATAGCGTTGCTGACTGCCCAGCATCAGCTGATGGGCACCGAAATTGAATTGCTGGAAGCCGATATCGAAGCTGCCCGATTACTGGCTTCGCCTGCTTATGCCGGGCATTGCAGGAGAGCCGGTCTGGATCGCGACGATCTCGCGCGCCTGGTCCGGCGTACCAGCAATCTGGAGTCAATGGTGACCGCAACCCGGCTCACGCGGGTCCAATACCAGGTGGCGATTCAGCACGCAAAGTCAGTGTCGGATCGTTATGGCGAGATCCGTTCCCTGCTGCTGCCAATCTGGAAGCAAAGTGTCGGATTTGATTTGTTTTCCCATCGCGTGAGCGATCAACTGGGCTAAGGAGTATTTCCATGGAATCAAAAGCTGTGTCTGGTCTCGTGTCATCGAATACGCCTGTGTCGGTTGCAAGCCTCGGACTACAGCTGGTTGAAGAGTCGAAGGTGCAGGAGCTGGTGGCCAGGCTCGAGTCAGGCTCGCTGGAGGCGATCCATTCCTTCGGACGCGATCTGGGACAACACACCGCGCAGCAAACCGACACATTGCTCGAACAGGTCAAATCCAAAGACCTCGATGTCATGGGTAGTCGCCTGTCCGAAATCGTGGTGGCGGCCAAGACGCTGAATCTGGGCAGTCTGTCAAACAATCGTTCGCGTATTCCGCTGATCGGGGGGTTTATCGACAAGGTAAAGCTCAAGGGCGAGGCTTTCGTCGTCAAGTTCCAGGATGTGCGCAGCCAGGTCGATTCGCTGCTGAATGAAGTGCAAGGCATGCAAACCGGACTCGCTCAACGGGTTGATGTACTTGAGCAGGCATTCGAGTCGGTCAAGCAGGAGCACGCGCTGCTGGGCACGCATGTCGCGGCGGGCGAAACGGCGCTGGGAACGCTGGGCCGGAGGTTGGCCCACGAAAGCGCCCAGGCACAATCAGACCTGGTTCGTGCGCAGGAAGTACAAGACCTCAAGGCAGCGCTCACCGCTTTGGAAAAACGCATAGCCGACATGCGCGTGCTGCAGCACGCCGCCCTGCAACAACTGCCGATGATTCGCATGGTGCAGGCCAACAATCGCATGCTGATTGAAAAATTCCACACCATCAAGGAATTGACGGTGCCTGCCTGGAAACGCCAGTTCATGCTGTCGCTATCGCTCAATGAACAGAAGAACGCCGTTGAACTCGCTAACACCATCGATGATGCAACCAATGAATTCCTGCGCGAGAATGCTCGTCTGCTGAAGGACAACACGATCTCAACCGCGAAGGCCAACCAGCGGTTGGTGATTGATATCGACACGCTCAAGGAAGTCCATGAAAGCCTGATGAGCACGGTGCAGGAAGTGGTTCGTATTAACCAGGAAGGAATAGTGCAGCGCAATACGGCAAGCGCTCAACTGCTGACCATGCGCCGCGAGCTGACGCAGCAAATGGGAGCGACATAATTGGCATCCACATTCGGCGGGCTCTTTGTCCTTGACGCCGAACGACCGGCAAGCAACCGGCTCGGTTCACTCAAATTCCGCACGCTGCTGACCGCGCTGACGGCCCTTGCCTGCGGCTACGTTGGCGCGCGGATGGTGGTCGCACCCTTGTCCGCGCTGGGCACATGGGTGTACGGCCAGGTGGTCCAGCAAGGCGCTTTGCCGCCGGTGCATGTGCCGGTCGTCTTCGAGAGTGAACTAGGCAACTGGCTGCTCCAGGCGGCTTTTCTCTTTGTCAGCGCATTGGCGATCATCGGCTTTTCGGCCGGTGTTTTCGGCCGCGCGCGTGCACGGGTGGTGATGATCCCGCCGCTGCTGCTCGGTGTGGCGACGATGTTCTTCATTCCCGCCACAAGCCAGTGGATGCAAGTGTTCCCCAGCCGGCTCGAGCGTGACATCATGCATGGCCGTTTCGACGCGGCTGATCGCGCATTGAACGAGGCCGGCGCGCATCTCGCCGTCAAGCAGTATGTACAGGCGCAAATCGCGCTGCGCGCGAACGATGAACAGGCGCTGAAAAACGCAGGCGAACCGGTGCTGAAACTGGCGGACCAGTGGGCTTATGGCGCGCCCGGGATAGAGCGGGGCGCGCTGAAGTCTGCTGCGCAATTGAATCCGGAAGTCATTCATGCGCTGGATCTCGCACTTAACCGCGAACCGCAGACCCAGGTCGGGATTCAGTGGGAGAAGGAATCTGCGTCGCGAAGTACGTTAGGGATGTGGCTGGCCATCATGGTGCGGCTGGGTATGGGACTGGCAATGCTTGCGGCGGCCATTGGATTAGCGCTACTTTGGAATCGCATGCGGCGCCGCGTTCACATCATTCAGGCCGGGATCGAGCCGGCGCAAACGCCGGAGTGGTTCTCGATACCTCTCACTGAAGCCGGCCATGCGCACGCAGATGCCGCAGGCGTTGACGTGCAGGCATTTAATCCGGTCTCTGACGACCAAATGGCGCGGGCCGAGGCAATGACAGGCCATCTCGACTTGTCGCTGGCCCCGGTGATACCGCGCCGGCGCGAATCGCCTCTTTCGGTTACGCCAGAATGGCAGCCGGAAATTCCAGCGGAGCCAGTCAGTGACCAGTCTGCGTGGCCCCGGCATGCGCGCGATGCCGTCATCGTTGCCGTCGTAGCAGGAGCTGCGTATCTTATGCTGAAGCCTCATATCGCCGGATTGACAGATGCCGACATCGTCGATGCCGATACCTATCCCTGCAACTACGTGGGTGAATGGACATCCGCGCGTGCTCAGTCGGTCTACAAGGTAACGCTCAGGGACACCGGCGATTTTGTCGCGGAACCGATAGCACGCGGTGCGTATTCAAGCCAGACGATTCGGGGTACTTGGGCCGTGCGCGGAGACAAGATGGAATGGCGTTATGAGCCGGGTCTGACATTACAGGCGCCAGATATCAATCCGATCAGGAATGTCACCGCCAGGAGTTTCACTTTGCTGGAAGTCGACGGTGGCATTACGCAGTTCAACCTCATCGAACCGATAAAATCGGCGCGCTGCCGGCCTTGATCCGGCTGTCCGGGAACATCTGAATCAAGTCACGTTTTTGGGCTTGGCGTAGAACAGGCCTTGGTATGTCCCCTATGGAATTTTGTTGTTCTAACACATCGATACGTCGAGAAAAGCTTTGCTCCGTGCTAGCTGTTGGGGCCTGTATGCTATTGTTTTCACTAAAGTAATCTTTCTAACGGTAATTAACTTTAGCCATTCAGCCTCGAAGCCGAATGCAATTTAACCGGCCATGCATGCGCGTTATTCAACGCTTTTCAATTCGTCGCCAGATGGATTCAGTGATGTCAGGCCTGCTGTGTTTGTAGTTCGTCGAATGCGTGCCTTCGGGGGAAATTACTGCATGCTCTCCATTCCTTTTATATTGCAGCGGTTGCTGGCCTGGGTGGCCGCAGGCTTGTTGTCCCTGTTGATGGCCGCTTGCAGTTTCAGTTCCTGTACCGATGCCAATAACGAAATGTGCCAGGTGCCCGGCCAGAGCAGTTCCTTAAGCGGCTTGTCGCTGATTGCCGGTGGCATCGGAGGCAGCGGTTCGGTTGATGCTACCGGGACGAATGCGCGTCTGGCTTCACCGAGCGGAATCACTGCCGACAGTTCCGGCAATCTGTATGTGTCTGACAGGGGTAACCAAACGATCCGCAAGATCACCCCGGCTGGCGTGGTGACCACGCTGGCGGGCATGGCGGGCAACGCCGGCAGCAGCGATGGCACGGGCAGCGCCGCGCGGTTCCAGAACCCGTACGGCGTCGCGGCCGATGGTGCCGGCAACCTGTATGTGGCCGATATGGGTAATCATACGATTCGCAAGATCGTGATTGCGACGGGCGATGTGACCACCTTCGCAGGCATGGCGGGCAACTTCGGCAGCAACGATGGCACGGGTGGGGCTGCGCTGTTCGACCTCCCGAGGGGCATCACTTTTGATGGCGCCGCCAACCTGTATGTGGCCGATAGAGGTAATCATACGATTCGCAAGATCGTGATCGCGACCGGAGAAGTGACCACGTTCGCAGGCACGGCGGGCAACCCCGGCAGCAGCGACGGCACGGGCGGAGCCGCGGAGTTCCAGCTCCCGTCCGGCATCACCGCTGATGGCGCCGGCAATCTGTATGTGGCCGATACAAACAATCATGCGATCCGCAAGATCGTGATTGCCACAGCTGATGTGACCACGCTGGCAGGTACGGCGGGCAGCGCCGGCAGTACGGATGGCACGGGCGGCACCGCGCGTTTCGACGTCCCGATGAGCGTCACGGCTGGTGGCGACGGCGCCCTGTATGTGGCAGATACCAGCAACCATTCGATCCGCAAGATCACTCCGGCTGGTGAGGTGATCACAATCGCAGGCATGGCGAGCAACGCCGGCAGTAGCGACGGCACGGGTGGGGCCGCGCAGTTCCGGAACCCGTTCGGTCTCGCGGCCGATAGCGCCGGCAACATATATGTGGCAGATAGCCCCAACCATACGATCCGCCAGATTACTCCGGCTGGCGTGGTGACCACGCTGGCCGGATTGGTGGGCACCATCGGCGCGAACGACGGCACGGGCGGAGGCGCTCGGTTCCAGCACCCGAGGGGCATTACGGCCGATGGCTCAGGCAACCTGTATGTGGCCGATACCTACAACCATACGATTCGCAAGATCGTGATTGCGACCGGCGATGTGAGCACGCTGGCAGGCATGGCGGGCAACATTGGCAGCAGCGACGGCACGGCTGGAGCCGCGCAGTTCCGGTACCCGCACGGCATCACTTTCGATGGCGCCGGCGCTCTGTATGTGGTCGATACGGACAATGGCACGATTCGCAAGATCGTCATTGCGACGGCTGAGGTAAGCACGCTGGCAGGCACGGCGGGCAACGTCGGCAGTAACGATGGCGCCGGTGTTGCCGCAGAGTTCCAGGCCCCGATCGCCATTACGGCCGATGGCGCCGGCAACCTGTATGTGGCCGATACCTTCAACCATACGATCCGCAAGATCGTGATTTCCTCCGGCGATGTGACCACGCTGGCAGGCATGGCGGGCAACATCGGCAGCAGCGACGGTACGGGCGGGGCAGCGCAGTTCCGGAACCCGTTCGGTCTGGCGGCCGATGGCACTGGCAACCTGTATGCGGCCGATACAAACAATCACACGATTCGAAAGATTGTAGCTGCCACCGGGGAAGTGACCACGATTGCCGGCGTCGCGGGCCGCATTGGAATCCTGCTGGGCGACTTGCCCGGCAACCTGGATTTACCCGTTGGCGTCACGTTGATCGATTCGACCACACTTGCAATCACCACGGGGAACGCTGTCATCAGGATCGTGCTGCCGTAGAACGGATGATCGTGTTGAATTGACGCGGCGCGTCGCGGCGCCGCGGTCCGCTTCACCATTGCAGACCCTGGCCGCATGCGCTTTAGGTACCGTCGTCTTCCTTCACCCATCCTGATCTCATCCATTCCAGTGGAACGTCAACTGGCAATTCGAGCATTATCTGGGCGTGCGCCTTGCCCTGCGGGTCGAAGCGAAGCGAGGCAACACCACCGCCGCCCAGCGCATCGTGCAAGAGAAAATTGAAGCCGTCCAGCCCTGGCCATTCGAAACGCTCGACTTCTCCGCTCATCAGATACGCGAAATATTCCCTGACCTTCGCACTCGTCAACTGCTCTCGCAACAGTGGAAGAAATTCCGGACGGCGTGCCAGCACCGCGATGTTCGACATGTCGCCCTTGTCGCCGCTGCGTGCATAAGCAAGGCAAGCAAGCGGCACGGTCTTTGTGCGACCTGTCGTCGCCGGCATGCGAGGCGGGGACGTTGGCCGGCCCGCGCCATGCTCTGTCTTTGCCGCTACCGGCACCGGCGAATCATCGACCTCGATCAGACGCGATCCGACCTGCACCGTGACTGCAACCGCAGCCTTGTCCATCAGCATCGAGAACAGCCGCACCACCGGCTGTACTTTTGGACGGCCACTGAAGAGCCCGGCAATGCCTTGTACGGTACTGGTCGACATCGGAAATATTTCGCGCGCGAAGACGGCAAGCGCCTTCGGGTTGGCGTGCCGGACACCGAGCTTGAGCATGACCTCCCTGGACGCCTGCGCATGCGCGCTTGCATGCGGGCCATAACCTGCTTCGGCGCCCAGCACTTCCACCGAGGTTTCGGTGTAGCTGCCGAGCTTGTCGCGTTCGAACAAGGCAGTCGTGCGGTGAATGATGGCTTTCGCCAGCGCATGCGCCTTGGGCGCTGCCCCCATGCCGCGGATCAGCAACGTGGTCATGCTGCGGTAACCATCCGGACAGGTTGCACTGACCTTGTACGTTTGGGTAGGAGGCCGACCGCACACACCGCTGACCTTGACCCGGTCTTTTTCGAGCTCCTCGACGCGCACCGCGGAGAAGTCGCAGATGACATCGGGCAGCACGTAACAGCGCGGGTCGCCGGTCTCGTAGGTGATTTGCTCGGCGATCGTCTGCCGCGTCACGCCGCCGCCTGTGCCAGCGGGTTTTGTGACGATGAAGCTGCCGTCCGCGCTGCACTCGACGATCGGAAAACCCATGTCCGCCCAACCCGCTTGCATGTCTTCCCAGTCGGTCAGGAAGCCGCCGGTGCACTGTGTTCCGCACTCGATGATATGTCCGGCCAGCGAACCGGCGGCAAGCAGGTCGACCTGTTCAGGCCGCCAGCCGAACTCATGGATCAGCGGGCCGAGCACCAGCGCGCTGTCGACGCAGCGGCCGGTGACCACGATGTCGGCGCCTGCGCTCAGCGCAGCGGCAATCGGAAAGGCGCCCAGATAGGCGTTGGCGGAAATCAGCTCTTTCGGCAGTACCGTGTCGTTGAACATTTCACGCACGCCGCCCTCGCGCAAAGCTTCCAGCTGCGTCATCACGTCGTCGCCGACGACGGCGGCAACCGTCAGCTGCAAGCCTTGCGCCGCGATTTCCTTTTCCAGCGCAGCCTTGCATCCCAATGGATTGACACCGCCGGCATTGACCACGATCTTCAGGCCCTGTGCGGCGATATCGGCAGCGTACGGCTTGATGACCTGGGTCACGAAGTCGGTCGCATAACCCTGTTCCTGGTCGCGCTCGCGCAGGCGGGCCAGGATCGACATCGTGATTTCGGCGAGGTAGTCGAACACCAGGTAATCCACCTGGCCGCCCTTGATCAGCTGCCGCGCGCCCTCCGGCGTATCGCCCCAGAATCCCGAGGCGCAACCGATGCGTACAATTTTGTTCGTCATGAATGCCTTTGCGTGTTGTCCTTACTTGCCCGTGAATACAGGCTTCCTTTTTTCGAGAAAAGCGCTGCAGCCTTCATGCGCATCGGCGCTGTCGAACACCAGGCTGATGTTGGTGTTTTCGAACGCCAGAGCCGCCTCGAGCGGCATGTCGGCGCCGTGCAGCATGGAATTCTTCAGCAGCCTCAGCGTCAACGGCGATTTTTCAGCGATGCGCTGCGCGAGCGCCAGGGTTTCCTCCAGCAGCATCGCGCGCGGCACCGTGCGGCTGACCAGGCCCAGCGCAAGCGCCTCGGCCGCGTTCAGGGAGTCGCCGGTAAACATCAGAAGTTTTGCCTGGCACAGCGGAATCTGGCGCATCAGGCGTTGTGAACCGCCGCCGCCGGGGAACAGGCCAAGCTTGATTTCCGGCATGCCGAGCTTCGCTTCCTCGGCCATCAGGCGGATGTCTATGGTGAGCATGAATTCCATGCCGCCACCAAGCGCCCAGCCATTGACGGCGGCCAGCGTGGGTTTGACGCAGGTTTCAAAACGCCGGAATACGCGGTGCAGCACCGAACCGAATTCGGCGAAGTGCTGCAATCCCTGACGGCTGTTGAGGTCGCCGATATTGCCGCCGGCGATAAACGCACGGTCGTCGGCGCCCGTGACCACGATTGCGCGTATGCCGGCATCCTGCTCCAGTTCCGTCAGCGCGGTTTCCATCGCCAGCACCATCGGGATGTCGAGCGTATTGAGCGACTCCGGCCGGTTGAAGGTCAGCAGGCCGACGCTGCCGAATCTGCTGATGAGTACATGATTGTTGTCCAAGATGGTCTCCTGTTTGTTTTACTGGCGGCGTGCCAGTTTCGCTTCAAGATGCGGCAGCCGGTCGACACCAAAAAATCCCTCGCCATCGGCAATCACGAAAGGGGAACCGAACACACCTTGCTCCACCGCGTGCTGGATGGCGGCCTGGAGATCGGCTTTTGCGTCGTCTGTGCGTACCAGTCCGGCAATCTGCGCCGCCGGCCAGAAACCGCCGCTGGCCTTTTCCGCCAGCCCGCTGATCCGGTCGAGATCCGAGATATCGTCACCGTCGGCCAGGTAGCTGCGCAGCACGCTGTGGGCGAAGGGAACGGCGGCTTCGGGCACGTGCTTTTCCAGCAGGTAAAAGGCGCGCGCCGCATGTTGAGTCACGACCGGAAAGACGGCCGGCAGCCGGTAATCGACACCCAGCAAGGCAGCCGAGCGGGCGAAGTCATTCACCATGTAATCGCGTTTGAGCGGATGGTCCATCGGCCCCGCGAAGCCATGCGCGCGCAATATTGCGAACAGCAGGATCGGCCGCCATCTGACGGTGCGCCCATGATTTTGTGCCAGCGCTTCGATTTTCTCGGACATGAAATAACCGTACGGCGACGCGAAGTCGAAGTAGAAATCGACAGGCTCCGGCGCGCTCATGCGTTGGCCGCTCCGCGCAGCGCCGGGCTGGGCGGAATAGCGCAGGCGGTCTTGTACTCGGCGGCGATGCGCTCGACCAGCGCGGCGACGGTCGGCACGTCGTGGATCGTTGCCACGCCATGGCCGGCGCTCCAGAGATCCTTCCAGAGTTTGGCATTGGTATCAGTCAGCGAGGACATGTCGGGCGCCTTTGCCGGCAGCGTGGCGACGTCGATGCCGAAACGTTCGATCGAAGGCCGCAGATAGTTGGCGAACACGCCTGACAGGCGGTCGGTGTAGACCAAGTCGGCGACGCCGCAATCGACGATCATTTTTTTGTATTCGTCCTGCGCCTGCGATTCCTGCGTGGCCAAAAAACGTGTGCCCATGTAAGCGAGGTCGGCGCCCAGTACCTCGGCGGCGCGGACCTGGTAACCGTCATTGATGGCGCCGCCCAGCACCAGGCAGCCATCCCAGAATTCGCGGATTTCCCGCACCAGCGAAAAGCTGCTCTGGCTGGATGCGTGGCCACCCGCGCCGCCGCCGACGCAGATCAGGCCATCGACACCGGCATCCACCGATTTGCGCGCATGGTCGGCGCTGGTGACATCACAGAATACGGTGCCGCCATAAGCATGCACGGCATCGACCACCTTGCGCGGATTGCCCAGGCAGGTGATCACGAACGGCACCTTGTGGGCGACGACAATCTCCATGTCGGGTTCAAAACGGGCGTTGGTCTTGTGCACGATCATGTTGATGCCGTAAGGCGCCACGGTGGCGGCGGGAAAAGCGGCCCGGTGCGCGGCAAGATCGGTCTCGATGGTGGTGAGCCAGTCGTCGAGCTGCGATGAAGGGCGCGCATTCACGTGCGGGAAAGTGCCGACCACACCGGCCTTGCACAGTGCGGTCACCAGCGGCGGGAACGACACCAGGAACATTGGCGAACCGATGGCGGGAATGGCCAGCGATTTCTGGAACAGCAGGGGTATGGGCATGGAGCGCTCCGGAGGATGTCAGTGGATGATTGGTTCAGGAAGCAGGGCGCGCATCCCTCTTTTTGAGGGCGCGCAGATCGATCATGCCGTCCAGCGTGCGCGGGTCGGTATCGGGCGGGAAGATCTGGTGTTTTTGGACTTTCTGCGTGGCGGTGGTGGGAATGCTGTCGGTCAGCCAGACCCAGCCCGGCGCCTTGTAGTAGGCCAGGTTGGCGTGGCAGAAGTCGAACAGGATTTGCACCGCGGCGTTGCGGTCAGCCGGCATTTCATTGAACACCACGCAGGCCAGCACTTCCTGTTCGCGGATTTCGTCGTCCACCGCCAGCACCGCGGCTGCCCTGACCAGAGGATGGGTCAGCAGCAGCGCCTCGACCTCGGCGGCGGCGATGTTTTCTCCAGAGCGGCGGATGATATTCTTGCGGCGGTCGACAAAATGCATCATGCCGTCCGGGTCGCGCCTGACGATATCGCCGGTGTGGAACCAGCCGCCGCGCCACGCGCTTTCGGTGGCCGCTTCATCGTCGAGGTACTCGCTGAAAAAGTTCTTGCGCGGTGTCGCGGCCGAATGCCGCACCAGCATTTCGCCTTCCGAGCCGTCGGGCATGTCGGCATCCAGATCGTCGACCACCCGCACCTCCAGGCCCGGTTGCGCACGGCCGAAGGCGCGGGTGCCGACCTGGCGCGGCGGCAGGCAGTCGAACATTCCGCGCACTATTTCCGTCATGCCCCACAATTCGATCAGCGGAAATCCGAAACGTTTTTCAAAGGCCGCGTGCAGTTGCGGTTCGGCGCCGGCGCCGACGGCAAAACGAATCCGGTGCTCACGTTCATGCGGATGGGCCGGCTGGGCCAGCAGCATCTGCACCACCACCCCCAGGTAATGGACCACGGTCGCGCGCGATTCGAACAATTCGGTCCACCAGCGCGAGACCTGGAAACGGTCGGTCTGTATCTGGCAGTTACCCTTCAACATGGCGCAGAAAAAGGAAAAAATCGATGAGTTGACGTGCAACAGCGGCAGCGGATTGTAAATGCGCTCGTTGCCTTCGCCGAAGCTGGCCAGTCCGCCGCGGGTCGCGTACCAGGCGCCGCCGGCGATTTCATAAGCGTGCGACAGCACACATCCCTTCGGACGGCCTGTGGTGCCCGAGGTGTACAGCACGCTCGCCGGTGTGCTGCTGACCGGCGTGGTGGATACGGCTGGTGTGGCGGCGGCTGGAAGTCCGTTGGCCACGGCCTCGAACAGCACCACCCGGGGCTGGTGCCGCGCTTCCGCGAGCCCCAGCCGCAGCTGCGCTTCGAGCTTCGTCACCACCACGATCAGATCGATCCGTGCATGGTCGATCACATAAGCCAGTTCGCGTGGGCGGTGGTCCGGATTGAGCGGCACACAACAGGCGCCCAGCGCATTCATCGCCAGCTTGTGCAGCTGATGTTCGGGGCGGTTTTCGATCAGCAGACCGATGCGATGGCCGACGCCGTAGCCGGCGTTGGCGTACTGCGTCATCAGAACACGCACGCGGTCCGCCGCTTCCCGGTAACTGATCTCGACACCTTGCGGCGCGTAATGCCGTCCGGGGTTGGCGGGGACTGCCAGCAAGGTGTTGCCCGCATAAGCCTGCGCGGCGCGAAAGAATGTTTCGCCGATGGTCGATTGCTCGTCGCTCGAAATCATCAGTCAATCCTTTAGGCTGGAAGAGTGGTGAAAATTGCCCGATGAAGGCATCTGACTGTCCTTTTACGGGTCACCCCGAGAAAACTACCGTCGTTCCCGCGAAAGCGGGAATCCATAATCCGCTCGAACGCAGCCTGGATTCCCGCATGCGCGGGAATGACGGTAGTAATTGATACGTCCATACCACCAACCGGCCGCCGCCAAATCTACCGTCATTCCCGCGCAGGCGGGAATCCATAACCCGCTCGAACGCAGCCTGGATTCCCGCATGCGCGGGAATGACGGTAGTAATTGATACGTCCATACCACCAACCGGCCGCCGCCAAATCTACCGTCGTTCCCGCGAAGGCGGGAATCCATAACCCGCTCGAACGCAGCCTGGATTCCCGCCTTCGCGGGAATGACGGAATGCTAAAGCCGCAACACGCCGTAACCCATCTCCTCAAACGGCGCATTCAACGATGCCACGATCGCCATGCCCAGCGCATTGCGCGTGTCGACCGGGTCGAGAATGCCATCGTCCCACATTTCGGAAGTCGAATAATAGGCATCGCTCTCGGCCTCGAAGCTGGCCAGCACCGGTTCCCGGATCGCTGCGATTTCCTCGGCCGTGAGTTCGTGGCCCTGCCTTTGCAACTGGCGGATCTTGACGTCGGCCAGCGTATTGGCCGCCTGTTCGGCGCCCATGACGGCGATCTGCGACTGCGGCCACATCCACAGGAAACGGCCATCGAACGCGCGTCCGCACATGCCGTAATTGCCGGCCCCGAACGAACCGCCGACAATCACCGTAAACTTCGGCACCGTGCAGCCGACCTGGGTCATGATCATTTTTGCGCCGTCCTTGGTGATGCCGCGTTCTTCATATTCGCGGCCCACCATGTAACCCGTGATGTTCTGCAAGAACACCAGCGGCGTACGGTCGCGGTCGCACAGGCGCATGAAGTGCGCCGCCTTGAGTGAACTGTCGTTGAACAGCACGCCGTTGTTGGCCAGGATGCCGACCTTGCAGCCCCAGATGCGCGCATAACCACAGATCATCGTCGTGCCATAGCCCGGCTGGTATTCATGGAAATTGCTGCCGTCGACGATGCGCGCAATCACCTCGCGCATGTCGAAGCCGGTCTTCCAGTCGGTCGGCACCACGCCGTACAGTTCGGCCGGATCGTAATGCGGCGCCTCGGCGGCGATGCGGTCGATTTCCTGTTTGCGGATCGGGGTAGTCTGGGCGAGGATGTCGCGCGCCATCGCCATCGCATGCGGTTCGTCGTCGGCCGCGTAGTCGCAGGTGCCCGACACGGTGGTGTGCATTTCAGCGCCGCCGAGCGCTTCGGCCGTCACCACTTCACCGGTGGCGGCCTTGACCAGCGGCGGGCCGCCCAGGAACACACCGCCGTTGCCGCGCACGATCACGCTGTAGTCGCACAGGGCAGGGATATAGGCGCCGCCGGCCGTGCAGTGACCGAGCACCACCGCGATTTGCGGTATGCCCATCTTGGATAGCGTGCACTGGTTGCGGAAGATGCGCCCGGCCGCATAACGGTCCGGAAACAGTTCCGACTGCAGCGGCAGGAAACCGCCCGCGCTGTCGCACAGGTGGATCACCGGCAGCCGGTTCTCGATGGCGATATCGAGCGCGCGTATGATTTTTTTCACCGACAGCGGATACCACGCGCCGCCCTTGATGCTCGGATCGTCGGCGTGGATCACGACTTCACGGCCCTGGATGATGCCGATGCCGGACACCTGCCCGGCGCCCTGCACCTCGCCGTCATAGGCGCGGTTTGCCGCCAGCGTGCTGAATTCGAGGAATGGCGTGCCGGGATCGAGCAGCAGGTCGAGCCGCTCGCGCACTGTGAGTTTGTTCTGGCGGTGCAGGCGGTCGATGTCACGCTGCGGGCGCTCGAAGCGGGCCTTGTGCACCTGCGCGCGCAGGGCTTCGACCTTTTCGGTCATCGCCTTGTGATTGTCCCGGTAGGCCGCCGATCCGGTGTCCAGCTTGCTGATGATGCGGCTCATGCTTGTTCTCCATTTGCGTCGACCCTGGCCAGCACGGCGCCGCGCTGGAAGGTTTGGCCGGCCGCGAACGGCAGCTCTGTCACCGCGCCGTCCAGCGGCGCTGAAATCGTCATTTGCAGCTTCATGCTTTCAATTACCAGAAGCGCGTCTCCCTCCTTGACCTGCTGGCCATGCTGCACCAGCAGCGACACCACCACACCCGGCATCGGCGCCTGCAGCGAACCGGCGCCGCCGCTTGCCGCGGCAGACGCCGAGCGCAGCGGATCGATCCGCTCCAGACGCCATGCGCGGCCTTTCAGCTGCACGAAGATGGCGTCGCCGTGCGCGACCGCCTGCAGTCGTTCGTTGCGGCCGTTGACGGCGCTGGCAAAACTGCCGCCGCCAACTGCGCGCACCGACACGCTGGTGGCGCCGACCTGGATCGCGCCGCCCTGGGTCGTCACGCGGTGGCGTGCGTCCGGCTTGTCATTGAATTGGAAAGTAGTCATTGGAACAATCAGTTGCGCCATGCGCCCATGGAGGCGTACGGCTCGGGAACGGGATGGTTTGCAAAATCGGGACTGACGGTGGCCGCCACCGCGAGGATCGCCAGGCGTTCGTCGTCGGTCAGCTCGGCCGGCACCAGTTGCGCCTTGTGCCGTTCGAGGAATCCGGTGTCGGTTTCACCGCGTCCGAAGGCCGGATGGGCCAGTACGCGCGACAGGAAATCGCTGTTGATGGTGACACCCAGCATGACCGTGTCCGCCAGCGCGCTGCGCATGCGCGAGATCGCCAGCGTGCGGTCGGCGCCATGCACCACCAGCTTGGCGAGCATGGAATCGAAGTCCGCCGTCACCGGCGCGCCTTCGGTCACGCCGCAGTCGAACCGCACCCCAGGTCCAACTGGCGTGTGCAGCAGCATCACCTTGCCGGTATCCGGCACAAAGCCGGCATCGGCGTCTTCGGCGAGGATGCGGCATTCGATCGCATGGCCGTTCTGTTGTACCTGGTCTTGCGAAAGCGGCAGCGCTTCGCCCTGCGCCACACGCAGCTGCAGTTCGACCAGGTCGAGACCGGTCACCATCTCGGTCACCGGATGTTCTACCTGCAGCCGGGTATTCATCTCGAGGAAAAAGAATTCGCCGCCCGGGGCCACGATGCATTCGACCGTGCCGGCATTCACATAACCGGCCGACTTTGCGAGCCGCACGGCGGCCTCGCAGATACGGTTGCGCAAGGCCGGGTCCAGGGCCGGGGCAGGGGACTCCTCAATCAGTTTCTGAAAGCGCCGCTGGATCGAACATTCACGTTCGCCCAGATGGATGACATTGCCGTGCGTGTCGCCGAACACCTGTACTTCGATATGGCGCGGCTGCTCGACAAAACGTTCAGCAAACAAACGGCCGTCGCCGAAGTAGCGCTGGCTTTCGGCGCGGGCGACGCCGATCGCATCGGCCAGGGCGGATTCCTGGCGCACGATCTGCATGCCCTTGCCGCCACCGCCAGCCGCGCCCTTGATCAGCAAGGGCAGGGCGAGCGTGCGGGCGCGCTCGAAAAACGTTGCCGGGTCGTCGGCCTCATCGGCCGAAGGTGTGACCGGCACATCATGTTCGATCGCAAATTTGCGCGCCGTGATCTTGTCGCCCATCAGTTCAATGACGCTGGCTGGCGGGCCGACGAAGATCAGGCCGGCATCTGCGACGGCCTTGGCGAAGGCGGCGTTCTCGGACAGGAATCCATATCCAGGGTGGATCGCATCGCAGCCGCTGTCGCGCGCGGCGGCGATCATCGCCTGCGCATCCAGCCAGGCGGCGACCGGCGGCTCGCCGAAGACTTCAACCGTTTCGTCGGCCAGCGCCAATGCCGGACCAAAACGGTCCTGGCGGTGCCACGGCACGACGGTTGTGATGCCCATGCGGCGCGCGGTGCGGGTTATGCGCAATGCGATCTCGGCACGGTTGGCAATAAATAGTTTTTTTATGGCTGTCATGGAGTCTTTTTGGTTCGAGTAGAGGCTTTTTTTACCGGTTCCGGCGCCGAGGCGGCGACGATTTTTTCCAGGCGCGCCAGACGGCGTTCGATGTCATCCGCCGGCGCCGGCTCGGACAAGGCGCGAGTTGCGGGCGGCAGTATGCCGTTGAGCACGATATCGGTGTAACGATCCGCGGTGGATTCCAGATCGACGCTGCCACGTCCGAACAGCGTTGCCCACATCCGGTGTTCGATGCCGCCGTACACCATGCTGCGCACCATTTCGCAATCGGTATCGGATGGCAGTTCGCCGCTCTTCACCGCCTCGTGCAGCGTGTGCATCAGGAATCCCGTGTAACGCACATGCAGGTCATGCAGGACGGACTGGAAATATTCGGGGCCGGTGCGCACCTCGTGCAAGACCAGACGCGACAGGCTGGGGTCTTCCAGATAGACACGCAGGTGGCGCCAGATCAGGAAACGCAGGCGGCTGCGCAAGCCGTGCAGCTTTGAAAATTTTTCATCGATATCGCGTATCAGCGGTTCGTACATCCCGCGCAGCACTTCATTGAGCAATTCGCGCTTGGTCGGGAAATAGGAATACACCAGTCCTTCAACCACACCTACCTTGGCCGCTATCTCGCCCACCGATGCGCGTTCAAAACCCTTGTCGAGGAAAACCTCGCGTGCCGCAGCCAGGATTTCAACCGCGCGCCGCATCCTCCTCGGCGTCTGCTTGCCGGCGGCGATCGGTTTCGGGTGAGGGGTTCTACTAATCATTGTAGTCATCTGATTGAGCAATTCGATTTAGTTTCCTGGCCATACCGGAGGGCGCCGCTCGGCAAATGCCTTCATGCCTTCCTTGCTGTCCCCGCTCTGGGAGAGGATAGGCAGGACGGCCTGCGTCAGGTTCAGCGCATCCGAAAACGACAGATCGGTGACGGCGGAGATCGCGCGCCGGCCGATGCGCAAGGCGACCGGTGAATTGGCGGCCAGCATTTCGACCATGGCATCGACCGCGGCATCGAGTTCCGCGGCCGGCACGACCTGATTGACAAGGTCGAAATCCTTCGCTTCGGCGGCGGAATAGCGCTGCGCAAAAAAACACATTTCAAGCAGACGCCGGCGCGGAATCACCCGCATCAGCACCGGCAGGATCATCATCGGGAATACACCGACCTTGGCTTCGGTGGTGCCGAATTTTGCGCTGTCGACGGCGATCGCAAAATCGCAGGCGCAGATCAGTCCCATCCCGCCCCCAAACGCGCCGCCGTTGACGCGCGCAATGATCGGCAGGTTGCAGCGGTCCATGGCGCGGAACAGCTCGGCCACCGGATTGTCGAACCGGCCCGGCTCCAGAGCGAACGGCGAGCCATCTGCGCCCGGCTTGAGTTTGCCGCCGGCGCAGAAGGTCTTGTCGCCGGCGCCGGTGAGGACAATGGCGCGCACGCCAGGCATGGTCTCGGCCTGCCTGAATGCCTGCACCAATTGTTCCATCACCACATCGGTCATGGTGTTGTGCTCGGCTGCGCGATCGATGGTGATGATGCACGCCGCGCCGCGTGCCGCCACTGTGACTTGTGATAATTCGGTGCTCACGATGGGTCCTTTGCTGATCCATCCTCGCCATCGAAAATGGCGGGCGGTTGATACTGCGGAAAGCCGTTGTACGGGAAACTGCGTTCGGCCGCCTGCAGCGTCCAGGTGTGGCGTGCGGTCGGCACACCGCCGTCGACGCGGATCACCGTGCCGGTGACGAAAGCCGACGCTTCCGACAACAGGAACACCGCCGCCGCCGCCAGTTCCGCCTCGGTGCCGAAACGCTGCAGCGGCACCTTGGTGCGCAGCCCGCGCAATACATTGCGGTAGTCCTCGTCGTAGGTGTCAAGACCGGCCGATGCGATAAAACCCGGCGCCACCGCATTGACCCGCACCCCGGCATAACCCCATTCGCAGGCCGCCGTTTCGGTGAAGGTGAATACGCCGCCGCGCGCCGCGCCGGAGTGGCCCATGCCCGGCAGGCCGCCCCAGATATCGGCCAGCATGTTGACGATGTTGCCGCCGTTGTGCTCCATCCATTGCACGAAACATTCGCGCGAAAACAGGAAGGTGCCATGCAAATTGTTGCGCACTACCGCGTCCCATCCCTTGAGCGAGATGTCGCGCAGTTTCGCGGGATACTGTCCTCCCGCGCAGTTGAAGAGGCCATCGATGCGGCCATGGGCGGCGAGCACCTCGGCCACCGTTGCCTTGACCGCTGCTTCATCCCGGATATCGCAGGCATGGGTGGTGACCTGGCCCGCGCGCTCCGGATAGATGCCGATGATTTCAGCCGCCGTCGCATCGAGTTTGCCGGCCTGGCGCCCGACCAGGGCGACATGGGCGCCTAGACTCGCCAGTTCATGCGCGGTGCAACGGCCAAGACCGCTGCCGCCGCCCGTCACGATCACGGTCTGGCCGTCGAACAGGCCGGGCCGAAACGCGGAGCGGTAACGCGCTCCGGGGTTCGGGTTGATGGCTTTTGCATTCATCGGCATCTCTCTGGCTTAATAGGCTATGAAGTCCGTGACCGACTTGACCGTGCCGCTGGCCGGATCAGTCTGGAACAGCTTGATCGGCAACACTGCCTGCGCCTTCGGATTGTCGAACGACAGCGGACCGGTCAGACCGCCCGTGGTGAAGTTCTTCAGCTTGTTGAGCTCGTTGACCACACACACACGGGTCACGTTGGCGCCGCAACGGCGGATGCCTTCGGCGAACACCTTGGTGCCGACATAACCGCTGACCGTGTAACGGTTGAAGTTCGCATAGTCGTCGGCGCTGAGGAATTTCTTGGCAGTGGCCATCAGCGCCATGCCAGGCGCATCGTAGTTGGACGCATAGTAGTCAGGGATCAGGTACTGGTAGTTGGACGGCGCCGCCAGCTTGACGGCGGCCGGCAGTTGTCCGGCCCACAAGGTGCCCACGGTAACGTCCATGTTGAGGCGGCGGAACTCACCCAGGATGGCTGCGGTTTCGGTCGTCAGCGTGCCGAGGTAGACAGCGGTGACACCCTTGTCCTTCATGTTCAGCACTTCGGCGGAAAAGTCCTTGGCGCCGCGCTTGAAAGGAATCTCGGCGACGCTGCTCAGTCCGAACTCCTTGACCGCCTTGACATAACCGGACAGCAGGGCCTTGCCGAAATCGTCATCCTGATACAGGATGCCGAACTTCGCTCCCTTCTTGTTCATCTTCTCGACCATATGGCGGATAGGCACGTAGCCGGCGTAATCGTAGTCAGGCCCGATCATGAACACGGTCGGACGACGCGGCGTGACAACCGCCGGATTCGGCGCCATGTGCACGATGGTCGGAATCTTGGCTTCTTCGATCGTCGGCAGCATGGCGACCATGTGCGAGCTGCCCGTGGTGCCGGTGAGGCCGAAGACCTTGTCGGAATCGATCAGCTTCTTGACCGCCGACACCGAGCGCGATGGCACGTAGCCGTCATCCTCGTAGATGGCGCGCAGCTTGCGGCCATTGATGCCGCCGGCGGCATTGATCTCGGCGATCGCCAGCTTGGAACCGGCGGCGCCAGCCTTGCCGATCAGCGACGCGGGACCGGACATCGGCTGTACTTCGCCGATCAGGATTTCGGTCGCCGTGACGCCGACATCCTGCGCGCTGACGGTGACCGCCGCGCTCACTGCGAGTGCAACCGCCGACCATCTGGCGAAGCGGCCTAGTATGTGTTGATATTGCTTGCTCATCGTTGTCTCCTCTTGGGAACGCCGGTACCGGAGGATTCCGGATCCATGCGAATTATCATGCTGCCTGCTGCGATTTACTGCTGTTAACTATTTATTGTGACAGGGGCCACTGCACCCAGAACCGTTTTGCCTTGCGCCAGATGCCTGCCAGCCCTTCGGGTTCAAGCCGCAGGAACAACAGGATCACAACGCCGTACATCATGCCCTTGACTTCGTAGATACGGTCCGCCATCAGCGTTTTGAATCCATCGCCGGCCATGCCGAAGCTGGCATTGAGCAACTCGGGCAGGAACAGGATCAGCGCGGTGCCGAGGATGGCGCCATGGATGCGGCCGATGCCGCCGACGATGATCATCGCCAGCGCCTCGATGCTGATCAGCACGCTGAAGGTATCGACATTGATGAAGCGTGTATGCAGAGCCACCATCGCCCCGGCCACGCCGGTATAGAAGGCGCTGACCATGAACGCCAGCAGCTTGTAGCGGATCAGGTCGATGCCCATCGCGCGGGCAGCGATGTCGTGGTCGCGCACCGCCAGCCAGGCACGGCCGATGCGCGAGCGCATCAGGTTGAGCGTGATCAGGATGAACAGGACCAGCATCGCCAGCGCGACGTAATAGAAGTTCACCTCGGCCTTGAAGGAATAGCCAAACACCGTCAGCGCTTCTACCGGCATGCCTTCCGATCCTCGTGTGATGCCTTCGGCGAACAGCACGACGTGCCGCACGATGAAGGTGAACGCCAGGGTGGTGATTGCCAGATACAGGCCCTTCAGCCGCAGCGAGGGAATGCCAACCACCAGGCTGGCAATCGCCGCGACAAAGCCGGAGAGGAAGATGGCCAGCAGGGAAGGGACCTTGAGGTCCGTGGTAAGGATGGCCTGCGCATATGCGCCGATCAGCAGGAAACCCGCATGGCCGAGCGAGATCTGTCCCGCCACGCCGGACAGCAGATTCAGCCCCAGGATGCCGATCGATGCCACGAAGATGGCGGTCAGCGTGTTGAGCCCGTGCGAGCCGAACACTGCCGGCATGAGCGAGAACAGCAGGATGGCAGCCATCGCCCAGAACCAGTTCGATCGATTTTCCGTCAGCGCGACCAGGCCGGAGTAGGAAGTTTGGTATGTACGGCTACGCATCAGACACGCTCGATTTCACGTTGGCCAAAAAGGCCGTAAGGCTTGACCATCAGCACCACGATGATCAGCACGAAACCCGCGATTTCCTTCAAACCGCGGCCCAGGTAACCACCCGCCAGATTTTCGACCACGCCGATCACCAGGCCGCCGAAGGCGCCGCCCACCACCGAATCCAGTCCGCCCAGGATGGTGGCCGGAAAACCGCGCAGGCCCATCTGCGAGATTTCCGGTTCCAGGCTGAACATGAGGCAAAACGACAGGCCGGCAAAGGCGGCAAAGACAGCCGAGATGGCCCAGGCAATGGCGCTGATGCGCTTGACGTTGATGCCCATCAGCAGCGCCGTGGTTTCATTGTTCGACGTTGCGCGCATCGCGATGCCGACCTTGGAGCGGCGGAAGAACAGCCACATGGCGAGGCACAGCAGAGCCAGTGTCACCAGCACGAAAATCTGTCCGGGATACAGCGCCAGCTCCCCGAAGCGGATCACGTCATTGCCGAACGGCCGCGGGAAGGCGGTCGGTTCGACGCCCCAGAACAGGATCACCACCGAGCGGATCACGACGGCCAGGCCAATCGTCACCATCACCCGCGAGAACATCGGCTCGCCCAGCATCGGGCGGATGAAGACCCACTCGATCAGTAGCCCGAGCGCAATCGACGCCACCAGCACGCAGATCAGCAGCGGCACGAAGCTCATGCCGGGAATGGTGGCGAAGGTATAACTCATGTAAGCGATCAGCATCATGATTTCGCCCTGGGCGAAATTCACCATGCCGGTGGCGCGGTAGACAATGGCAAATCCCATCGCGACCAGGCCATACAGCGCTCCGATCACCAGGCCGGACATGACAAGGTTCATGAAATAGTTCATGCGGTTTCCTTTGTGAGGGCTTCTGGTCCGTAGATTTCCGTTATCTCGGCGGCGAATTTTTTCTCGATGACACTTCTGCGCACCTTCATCGTCGCCGTCAGTTCGCCATCGTCATGATCGAGCTGCTTGCGGATGAGGACAAACTTGCGGATGTTCTCGACCCGCGAGAAACGCTCGTTGACGCGCTTGACGTCTTCCTCGATCAGCTCCCTGACCGGCGCCATCCGCGCCAGCGTTTCATAGGTGGTGTAGGCCATGCCGCGTTCCTGCGCCCACTTGCCGACGGTGTCCAGATCGATCTGGATCAGCGCCGAGACGAAATGCCGTCCATCGCCGAGCAGCACGGCCTCGCTGATGTAGAGACTTTCCTTGAGCGCGTTTTCGATCAGCGATGGCGTGATGTTCTTGCCGCCGCTGGTGATCAGGATGGCTTTCTTGCGGTCGACGATCTGCACTTCGCCGGTGGCGCTGTCGAGCTCCACCACATCGCCGGTATTGAGCCAGCCATCGGTGAAGGCGGCCGCCGTGGCCGCCTCGTCATACAGGTAACCGTTGAAGATGATCTGGCCGCGCAGCTGCAGTTCGCCATCGTCGCTGACCCGCTGCTCGACCACGCCCGGCAGCACCGGGCCGCACCAGCCGAGGCGCGACATGGTTTTTGACTGCGAGTGGCTGGCGCCGCTGGTCTCGGTCATGCCGTAGATCTGGTAGATCGGCACACCCAGCGCGCGGAAGAACAGGATGACGGATGGCGAGATCGAGGCGCCGCCGGTCATCGCCGTCCGGGCCCGGTCGAGGCCGACGCTGGCCAGCAGGTTGCTGAATACGGTCACGCGCAACAGCCAGGCGACAAATACATCGGCCGTGCTGGCAGGGTGGCCGCCGTTGTCGATGGTGCGCTGGGCGATCGGTGTCGCAATCGCCAGCGCCTTCTTGAAGATGCGCTGCGCGATGGGGCGCGCATCGCGCGACTTGATGAGGATTTCGTATTGCAGCTTTTCCCAGATGCGCGGCACGCCGAAGAAAAAGCTGGGTCCGATTTCACGCAGGTTCTGGGTGACGGCATCGATCGACTCGGCGAAGTGGACCACCGATCCGTACACCAGCTGCATCACCGGCGACATCAGCCGCTCGGCGACGTGGCACAGCGGCAGGTAACAGACCACGGTCAGCGGTTTGCCGGCAAAACCCTGCACACGTCCCAGCGCGGCGGCATCCGATACGATGCCGCGGTGCGACAGGCGCGCGCCCTTGGGCATGCCGGTGGTGCCCGAGGTGTACACGATCAGCGCATCCTGCTCGGCGCGCAAGGCGTCGATCCCGGCTTCAAAGGCGGCGGTTTGGGCCGGCTCCCGCGCCAGCGCCTCACCGGCGGCGAGCGCATCGGCAAACGGCATCAGGCAGCTTTCGGTGTATTCCCGCATGCCTTTCCAGTCTACCGTCAGGACCTTCACCAGATCCGGCAGGCCGCCATCGCGCTGCATCGCGGTCAGCACCTTGTCGGTCTGTTCCTGGTCGCCGCATACGGCGACCTTGGCGCGGCAATGACGCACGATGTATTGCAGTTCGGGCCAGGGATTGGTCGGATAGATGCCCACCGTCACGCCGCCCAGGGATTGCGCGGCGAGGTCGGCAAAAAACCATTCCGGCGTGCCGTCGGAGGCGATCACCAGCTTGTCGCCCTGGCCGAATCCCTGCGACTTCAGATACAGCGCAAAGGCGCGTACTTTTTCAAAATAGCCGGACCAGGAGGTGCCTTGCCATATGCCTTTGTTCTTTTCGCGCAAAGCGACCCGGTCGGGCGTATTGCGGGCCCGCATGCGCAGCAAAACCGGCATGGCCAGGGTGCCTTCCAGCACCCCCGGCGGCAACGCGCGATCGGCGTTCGTGTTCTCACGCTGGTTCATGCGTCTGCCTCCGTGGCTTGTCCGAGATAGGCGGCAATCACCGCCGGGTTGGCAGCGACCTCGGCCGGCGTGCCGTCACCGATCTTGCGGCCGAAGTTGAGCACGCAGACGTGGTCGGAAATATCCATCACGATGCCCATTTCATGCTCGATCATCATCACCGTCACGTTGCGCTCCTGTCGAATGTCGAGAATGAAGCGAGCGATGTCTTCGGTTTCTTCCTGGTTCATGCCCGACACCATTTCGTCGAGCACCAGCAGGCGTGGTTTCATCGCCAGCGCTCGGCCCAGTTCCACCCGCTTTTGCAGCCCGTAGGACAAGGTGCCGACCGGCATGTCGCGGATGGTTTCGATTTCGAGGAACTCGACGATTTCCTCGGCCGCTTCACGCGCCCTGATCTCGTCGTTGCGTGTTTTGCCCCAGAACAGGGCGGCGCTGAAAATGCCGGTCTTCAGTTGTGAATGCATGCCGGTCAATATGTTGTCGATGACCGTCTCGTGCTTGAACACGGCGAGGTTCTGAAAGGTCCGCGCCATGCCGCGGCTCGACAGGCTGTGCGCCGGTGCGTCGGTGATGTCCTCGCCATTGAATACGATCTTGCCCGAAGTGGGCTTGAGCAGGCAGGACGCGAGGTTGAACAGCGTGGTCTTGCCGGCGCCGTTGGGGCCGATGACACTGCATATCTCGCCCGGCATCACGCGCAGGTCGATCTTGCTGAGCGCATCGAGGCCGCCGAAGCTTTTGGAGACGGCGGAGAATTCCAGCAGCGGGCTCATGACAGCCACCTCTTGCGGCGCTTGTAATGTTTTATGTCGCGCATGCTGCGGCGCTCGCCGCCCGCCTGCACGCCAAGATAAAATTCCTTGACGTCGTCATTGGCCAGCAGCTTTTCCGGGCTGTCGTCGAGCACGATGCGGCCGCGCTCCATGATGTATCCGTAGTCCGCGACAGACAAAGCCAGCCGCGCGTTCTGCTCCACCAGCAGGACCGTCAGTCCACGCTCGTCGCGCAGGCGCCGGATCGCATCGAAGATCTCGGTAATGATCTGCGGCGCCAGGCCCAGCGATGGTTCGTCGAGCAGCAGCAGCTTGGGATCGCCCATCAGCGCGCGGCCGATCGCGACCATCTGCTGCTGGCCGCCGGACAGGTAACCCGAGATGCGATGGCGATGGCTTTCAATGGCCGGGAACAGGGCGAAGATGCGCTGCATCGAGGCCGCCGTTTCGCTGGCCGGGCGCACATAGGCGCCCATCAGCAGGTTTTCCTCGACCGTCAGCGTGTCGAACAGGCGCCGTCCCTCGGGCACCTGCACCAGACCGCGGCGCACGATCTCGTGCGGCGCGCAGCCGTGCAGCGGCTGGTCCTGGTAGGTGATGCTGCCGCCGGTGATTTCGCCTTCTTCCGGATAAAGCACGCCGCAGATCGACTTGAGAACGGTGGATTTGCCGGCGCCATTGCTGCCCAGCAGGGCAACGATGCGGCCCGAGCCCACCTCGAGAGAAACGTCACGCACCGCTTCAACCGCGTGATCGTAGAAAACCTGCAGATTGGTGATGCTTAACATACGTATTGCAACGATGCCGCGAGGGCACCCGGGTTTGCATCCATGTTTGTCTCCGATGACGCCTGTGGCGTTCTGTAACCCAGACCTTGCCGTGTCGGTGCCAGCTGAGTGGCGCAACATCGGTTGATTTGCGGTGGACCTATTCTATGGATGCATTTGGCTTGCTGTCAATTCATTTTTAAGCCTGACTCAAAAAAATATTTCGGGCGTCCGTACGCTTTTTTTGCGGCGCACTATGTGTAGTTCTCTGCTATGAAAGATAGCGCATTTTGTAGATAAAAATGGCATTGAATTCTTGCGCTTCCTTTTATTGCAGCTTCTTTAAATTGATGCCATTTCTGAAAAATTTGAGTAATATTCAAATATTGGTTTCGCTTGACCTGTTTTACGGAGACATGCCATGAACGATGAATCATCAGTGCTGTTCCTCAATGAGGGGCAGGTGGTCACCGTGACCCTGAATCGCCCGTCCGCGCTCAATGCGCTGAATGATGCGATGGCCCGCGAGCTGCTCGCGGCGGCGCAAAAAATCCGGACGCTGCCGGAGGTCAGGGTGGTTGTGCTGCGTGGCGCAGGCGTGTCGTTCTGCGGTGGCGGCGATGTCGCCGCGATGCATGCGAACCGCGACGACATGACCGGCTTCATCGTCAGGCTGATGGATAAGTTCCATGCCAGCCTTCTTGTGTTGCGGCGATTGCCGGTTCCCGTGATCGCCAGCGTGCAGGGGGCGGCCGCGGGCGGGGGATTTTCGCTGGCGATGGCCTGCGACCTGGTGATCGCCTCACGGTCGGCCCGCTTCGTCGCCGCTTACCCGCGCCTGGGCACGACCGCCGATGGCGGACTCAGTTTTTCGCTCACGCAGCGGCTGGGCCCGAAACTGGGTCTTGAAGCGCTGACGCTGCAGGACAGCCTCGGCGCCGAGCGTGCGGCCGCGCTGGGTCTGGTGAACCGCGTGGTCGATGACGAATTGCTGGAGCAGGAGACCGCTGCCTGGGCACGACGCTTGTGTGATCTGCCGGTGCAATCGGTGGCCGGACTCAAGGGCCTGGTGGCGGCGCAGGCCGACGCCGCTTTCGCGGCCCACCTCGATCTGGAAAAGGCTGCATTCATCCGCTGTGCGGCGACGCCGGATTTTGCCGATCGTGTCGCCGCCTTTGCCGCCAAGGCCAGCGCGCGGGCGGCCCGCTCTTAGTCCCGAATAACAGCAACAAGACAATAAAACCAACCAAGGAGACACATGAATCATTCCGTCACAGGCAAGCCGGCCCAATCCGGCTCGGCTTCGCAGATTTTTTCCGGCTTGTCCAATGATGAACAGGAAATGCTGGACCAGGCCGATCGTTTCGCGCGCCAGGAGCTGTATCCGCTGTCGCAGCGCATGGACAATGAAGAATGGTGGCCGGAGGAAGCGTTCGGCAAGATAGGCGCGACCGGCTACTTCGGCATTCCGGTGCCGGAAACTTACGGCGGCGCGGGTCTGGACCTGTTCACCAGCGGCCTGGTGCTGCAAGCCTTCTCGCGCTGGAACCATGGATTGGCGCTGAGCTGGGTCGCGCATGAAAACCTGTGCCTCTACAATATCTACCGCAACGCCAACGAAGACCAGCGCCAGCGTTATCTGCCCGGACTGTGCAGCGGCAAGACCGTCGGCGCGCTCGGACTGACCGAACCGGGCGCGGGCTCGGATGCGCTGGGATCGATGCGCACCACCGCCACACGCGACGGCGACGACTATATTTTGAACGGCGCCAAGATCTATATCACCAACGGCATCGTTGCCGATGTCTTGCTGGTGTACGCAAAGACCAACAAGGAACTGGGCGCGAAAGGCATATCGGCCTTTATCGTCGAGAAGGACTTCCCCGGTTTCAAGGTTGCGCAGAAGCTGACCAAGATGGGCTTTCGCGGCAGCCAGACGGCGGAGCTGGTGTTTGACAACTGCCGAGTGCCGGCGGCCAATCTGGTTGGGGAAGAAGACCGCGGTGTGAAGGTCCTGATGAGCGGACTCGACCTGGAGCGGGCGATGATCGCGCCGATCTGCCTCGGCATTTCGGAACGCGCGCTGGCGCTGGCGCTGGATTATGCGCGCACCCGCCAGCAGTTCGGCAAACCGATCTCAGACTTCCAGATGATCCGCGCCAAGCTGGCCGACATGTATGTCTGGGTGGAGTCGATGCGGGTGTTTACCTACCAGGCTTTGCGCGCGGCGAATGACCTGGAGATCGGCGGCGGCGGGCGCGGCGAAATCCACAAGATCACTGCCGCGTCGGTCATGTTCGCGGCCGAGACGATGAACAAGGTGTTGAATGAAGCCGTGCAGATCCATGGCGGCACCGGTTATATCTGGGAGTCGGAGGTGAACCGGCTTTATCGGGCGATCAAGCTGCTGGAGATCGGAGCAGGGACCACCGAGGTACGAAAAATCATCATCAGCGACGAGATGTTGCGGGGGTGATTGCTGTCTAGAGTCAGGCTGGCGGGAACTGTTTGAAGACGTCGTGATGCGAGGTCACTCTGGATTCCCGCTTGCGCGGGAATGACGGTAGTAATTGATACGATCTCCACTCTTACCACCGTCATTCCCGCGAACGCGGGAATCCATGACCCGCCGGCACGCGGAGGACGCCGATAAGCGGCGCTGTCATCCCCCACGCCATCCCCCTCGCCAAAGAATTATCAATTTCCCAATTAATTCCCTCCCGCCCGGCAGCACGAAATCTGCAAATCCATCAATAAGTGTGCGATAGCGTACAGATAAAAAAAACCCGCTCAGGCATTCTTCGCTGCATGGAAGACAACTTTCCACCGATTCGGCCGCTCGGTTCCTGCAAACTGCAGACGAGCGACCGAGACGCAAGTCCTGCACGACAGCATTACAAGAATCTACACGGGAATTTGATCACATGAGTACTACCTATTATTTGCTCCGCACGAAAGACGGCATGCTTGGTAACGGCCCGTACCTGGGTCATGACGATCAAGGCGAGTCCGCCATGGTCGCCACTATCCAGGATGCGCATCGGTTCGATGAACTTGAAGTTGCCGAACAACGGGCTGCCCAGTTGGTCGAACAATTCGGCGAATTCGAAGTTGAAGTTCGTAACAGCGATGTTTGACATGCAGCGCGCGTACGAAACCAACGACCGATCCGAACACCGCAGTAGCGGAAATACAATACCAGGAGTGATCATGGCGAACAAGCAACTCATTGCGACTTTGAATGGTTTGATCCAGACATGCAAGGAGGGTGAAGATAGCTTTCTTGCGTGCGCGGATGACGATGCGCATTCGCGCTTCAAGTTATTGTTTCTTGACCGTGCCGAGGACTGCAATCTCGCCGCCCGTGAATTGCAGTCGCTGGTACGCGCATATGGTGGCGATCCGCGCGGCTGCGTAAGCATGGGCGCCGTATTGCACCGCTGGTGGGTTGATGCGAAGTCGGCGCTGTTTGGCAAGGATGGCGGAACGGTGCTGGAAGAATGCGAGCGTGCCGAGCATGCGGCTCAGGAAAAGTATCGCGCCGCATTGAAATCAGATCTTCGTCCGGAAGCCCGCAGCGTCGTGGAGCGCCAGTACCAGGGCGTTTTGCAAAATTATGATCTCGTGAAGACCATGCGCGAGCAAGCTCGAATTACTTCGCAATGGCAGATGCAGGCACGGTGATCTTGCCGTACCGTGCAAGCGCCATTTATTTTTCCCTAAAGGAGCACCAACATGCAAAACCAACAAGTAAATAACGTTTCGGATGATGTGAACAAATTGGTCAAGGACGCCAATAACCTGCTCGAGGATGCCAACAATGCCGCTGGTGAAAAGGCGACTGAATTGCGCAACAAGGCGATGAAGCTGCTCGACAATGTGCTGACCAGGGCGCATGACGCGCAATCGTCGGCAATTGCCACCAGCAAGGAACTGGCGGCGAACGCCGACGGATATGTGCATCACAATCCATGGCGCGCCGTGTCGGTATCGGCCGGCATCGGTTTGCTGCTCGGCTTTTTGCTGGCACGTAAATAATCATCACGACGTAATCAGGCGCCGCGCGGCAAATGTTTCGGCTTTGCCCCGGCAGCTTGACCGCAATCCCCATGCAATGTGAAGGAGACCCTGATGGGAAAATATTTTCTTGGCTGGCTGCTTGGCATTCCAGTGTTTGTACTCGTGTTGATCTATTTTTTCATGAATTAATCAAGCTGTTCCATTAACGATTTACTGAATGCCGCTTTCGCCGAGCGCCAGGCGGCATTTTCTTTTCTAGCAGAGGAAACCGCTCATGGCCGCAAAAATCCCCGCCAACGGCAAGTCCAGAACACCCGCTTCCGCCAAGAGCTCCGCGGAGAATAACGACAAGCTCAACAGCCTTGAGCAGGATCGCACCGATGGCGCTGGCGCCGTGCTGACGACCAATCAGGGCGTGCCGATCGCCGACAACCAGAATTCCCTGAGGGCAGGCGTACGCGGTCCTTCGTTGCTGGAAGATTTCATCCTGCGCGAAAAAATCACCCATTTCGATCATGAGCGTATACCGGAGCGCATCGTGCATGCGCGCGGCGAAGCGGCGCACGGATTCTTCCAGGTGTACGAGTCGATGGCCAAATACACCAGGGCCGGCTTTCTGCAAGATCCGTCGGTCAAGACGCCGGTATTTGCGCGCTTTTCCACGGTCGCCGGTTCGCGCGGTTCTGCCGATACGGTGCGTGACGCGCGCGGTTTCGCAGTCAAGTTTTATACGCAAGAAGGCAATTTCGACCTGGTCGGCAATAACATTCCTGTGTTTTTCATCCAGGATGCGATGAAGTTTCCCGACCTCGTGCATGCCATCAAGCCGGAGCCGAATAACGAGATGCCGCAGGCATCGTCCGCGCATGACACCTTCTGGGATTTTGTGTCGCTGGTCCCCGAGACCACCCACATGGTGATGTGGGTAATGTCGGATCGCGCTATCCCGCGTTCGCTGCGCATGATGGAAGGGTTTGGTGTCCACACCTTCCGTTTTGTCACCGCGGAAGGCGTGTCGAGTTTCGTGAAATTCCACTGGAAACCGCTGCTCGGCGTACATGGCCTGGCATGGGACGAAGCGCAAAAGCTGGCCGGCAAGGATGCCGATTTCCATCGCCGCGATTTATGGGAAGCGATCGAGGCCGGCGATTTCCCTGAATGGGAACTGGGCGTGCAGATCATCCCTGAAGAAGACGAATTTAAATTCGGCTTCGACCTTCTCGATCCGACCAAGCTGGTGCCGGAAGAACTGGTTCCCGTCACCCGCATCGGCAAGATGACGCTGAACCGCAATCCGGATAACTTCTTCGCCGAAGTCGAGCAGGCCGCCTTCCATCCCGGCCATGTCGTTCCAGGCATCGATTTCACCAACGATCCGCTGCTGCAAGGGCGCCTGTTCTCGTACACCGACACACAACTGATTCGCCTCGGCGGACCGAACTTCCACCAGTTGCCGATCAATCGCGCGATCTCGCCCATGCATAACAACCAGCGTGACGGACTGCATCAGCAATCCATCCCGAAGGGGCGGGTAGCGTATGAGCCCAACTCGATCGCCAACGGCGACCCGAAGGAAGCGCCGCCGGAACAGGCCGGATATGTCAGTTATCCGGAACGAGTGGACGGCGCCAAGGTGCGCGTGCGCAGCGAATCGTTTGCCGACCATTTTTCACAAGCGCGGCTGTTCTGGCTGAGCCAGTCGGCGCCCGAGCAGGACCATATCGTCAGCGCTTACCAGTTCGAATTGTCCAAGGTCGAGGTGCCGGCAATCGTGGAACGCATGCTTGGCAACCTGGCCCGTGTAGACGAGACCCTGGCCAAACGGGTAGCCGACCATCTTGCGATGGCAGTGCCTGCGCTTGATAAGAAGATGGCAGCGGAGGCGTCGGCGGCGATTGTGCCGTCTCCCGCCTTGTCCATGTTGAATGCGCCGAAGGATGGCATCAAGACCCGCAAGGTGGCAATCCTGGCGGCTGATGGCGTGGACGGCAAGGCAATTGCGGAGATGAAGGCAGCGCTGCAAGGCGCGGGCGCGATGGCCAAGGTGATTGCGCCGCACATGGGCACGCTGCGCAGCACCAGCGGCGACGCCGTTGCGGTCGATCACACCATTACGACCATGCCGTCGATTGCCTTCGACGCTGTATTCGTTCCGGGCGGCGAACAGAGCATCGCCACGCTGCGCGGCAACGGCGACGCGGTGCACTTCGTGCTGGAAGCCTTCAAGCACTGCAAGGCCATTGCGGCAGTAGGCGAGGGCAGCCAGATGCTCGCCAGCGTCGGCATTCCGACCGAATCGGATCCGGGCATCAAGCTCCCGGACGGCATCATCACGGCGGCGGCGGCCAGCAATGCGGTGGCCCAGGAGTTCATCAAGGCGATCGCTGAACACCGATTCTGGACCCGGGCCGGCAAGGACGCGGTACCTGCTTGAACAATCTGACCTGCAAAGGCCGCCGCTATCGGCGGCCTTTGTTTTTTAAATGACATTATTGAACTGGAAATCTCATGGACGCTGTAGAGCTGCTGATCACGCAACATCGCGCGCTGGAAAACCTGCTTGAGAAGGCAGTCAAGGAAACCAGCCTGGAAAAGAAAAAAGCGCTTTTCACGCAGGTCGGGGATGAACTGACCGTGCATATCACGTCTGAAGAACAGGTTTTCTATCCCGCCGTGAACGCGGCGCGCACCGAAGATATTTTGCTGGAGTCTCTCGAAGAACATCTCTCGCTAAAACGCCTGCTGGCCGATCTGCTGTTGCTGGACCTGTCGGAACAAACCTTCGAGCCGAAGTTCAAGGTATTGAAGGAGCAGGCTGAACATCATCACAAGGAAGAGGAAGAAAACCTGTTCCCGAAGGCGAAGAAGCTGCTGGATCAGGCGCAGCGCGAAGCGCTGGGCAAGGAAATGATCACATTGCAGGAACAACTGAAAAAACAGGGCGAGCCGCGTGAAGCCGTGATCGGCGAGACGGACACCGCTGCCCCATTAATCTAACGCGACAGCACTTCCGCGGCAATCCCGCGCAGCCAGATATTGTGCGGATTGCGGTGATACCGTTCGTGCCAGTGCTGGCGCACGATGTAGGAAGGCAGCCGGGCCGGGGCGGCGAATGTCCGCACCGCATTGCCGGCAGCAAAATGTTCGCCCAGCCGCCGCGGCACCGTGGCGATGAAATCGGTGGTCGCGATCACACTGCCGAGCGCCAGAAAACTGGGCAGCCGCAGTCCGACCTTGCGCTCCATGCCTCGCTCCGCCAGCGCCTTTTCCAGCACCCAGTGGCTGGAGCCAGGCGGTGACACAATTACATGCCGTTCCGCCAGATAATCTTCCTGCGTTATCTTGTCCCGGATGCGCGGATGATCGGCGCGCGCCACACACACAAGATTTTCCTGATACAGCCGCTGCTGGTAAAAACCGGCCTCCAGCTGCGGTGACACGCCGATGGCCAGGTCGGCCTCGCCAGTCTCGAGCATGAGCGGCGTGCGATCGGAAAACAGGATCACCTCAAGCTGCACGTTGGGCGCATGCACCTTGATATGCGCCAGCAGTTTCGGCAGCACGACGAGGGTGCCGACATCGGCCATGCAGATCTGGAAAAGGCGATCGGAGCGCGCCGGATCGAAGCGGACTTCCAGGCCGAGCGCCAGGTCAAGCCTGTCCATTGCCTCGCCCAGCGATTTCATCAGGTGCTCCGCATGCGGCGTCGGTTTCATGCCCGCAGTGGTGCGGACGAATAGCGGATCGCCGAAATAACGGCGCAAATGGGCAAGCCCGACACTGATCGACGGCTGGCTCATGCCGAGACTGGCTGCGGTGCGCGTGAGGCTTTGCGTCTGATGGATGCTTTTCAGGATGCGCAAATGCTTGAGATCGATGTTCACCATCCTTGAGACCATTATTAAAAAATGTAATAGAGAAGATTACCTTTTTCGCCGCGACAAGAGAATAGGCTACGCGTAATATGCTGGAGTTGCGCCCGATGGAGGCCTCATTCCGTTCGGGCGTTTTGATTGCATAAAAGACAATGTGTTTTTGTCTAAAACAGAACGGGGACCATCATGCGTAAATACCTATCACCTCTCATCAAAGCCGTCGTCATCGGCGCCGCCGTGCTGGCGACAACCGCCTATGCGCAGACTTATCCTGCACGCCAGATCAGGCTGGTTGTTCCGTATACGCCCGGCACCGGCATGGACACCATCGCCCGCGTCATGGCGCCCAAGCTCGCGCAGCGTCTGGGGCAGCCGGTGGTGGTGGAAAACATGCCCGGCGCCAGCGGCAATATCGGCGCCAATAACGTCGCCAAGGCGAACGGCGACGGTTACACACTGATGCTGACCGCGAACACCATGCTGATCGCATCCAACCTGTACAAGGCGGTGCCGTTCAATCCGCTGACGGACTTCGCCCCGATCTCGCTGACTGCTTATGGCACGCTGATGCTGGTCTCACATCCGCAAAGCGGCATCAACAGCGTTGCCGACCTGCTGACGATGGCCAAGGCCGAGCCGGGCAAGCTCACTTACTCGTCGCCCGGCGTCGGCACGCCGCATCACATGGCGATGGAATTGCTGAGCGACGTCGCCGGCATCAAGGTATTGCATGTGCCGTACAAAGGCAGCGCCGGCGCGCTGACCGATCTGCTCGGCGGGCAGGTCAATGTCGGCTTCGTTCCGGTCCACGTGGCGATGACGCACGTGAAATCGGGCAAGCTGAAAGCGTTGGCGGTGGGCAGCCCGAAACGCAATGCCAAGGCGCCGGATGTGCCGACATTGCAGGAAAGCGGCATCCGGGGCGCCGAGGCCGACATGTGGTACGCGGTCATGGCTCCCAAGGGAACGCCGGCGCCGATCGTCACGATGCTGAACACGGAAGTGCGCGGCATCCTGCAGATGGCCGATGTCAAGGGCACGCTTGACGCCCAAGGCCTCGATCCTGCATCCGACACGCCGGAAGAGCTGATGTCCCTGATGCGCCGCGACTCCACTCGCTGGGCCGACATCATCCGCAAGAACAAAATTTCGATGGACTAAGCCAGACCATGACGCAAACAAGAAATCCCGTCGTAATTTCAGGCGCCGGTCCGACCGGCCTGATGTCCGCGCTGGCGCTCGCCACGCGCGGCATTCCGGTGATCGTGTGCGAGGCCGAGCCGGGGCTCACGATCGACCAGCGCGCCGGTTCTTATCATCCGCCGACGCTGGAAATGATGGCGCCATTCGGCGTGACCGAACGCATGCACAGGACCGGGCTGAAGGTCAGCCAGTGGCAGGTGCGCGAGCGGCGCGGCGACCTGGTGGCGCAATTCGATCTCGGCCTGTTGAGCGACATCACGCCATATCCGTATCGGCTGCACCTTGAACAGCACCGGTTGACGCCGATCCTGCTCGATCTGGTGAGTGGATTTTCTTGCGCCGAAGTGCGCTTCAGCAGCCGCGTGACCGGCGTTGAACAGGATGCCGACGGCGCCCGCGTGACAGTTGAAACCGCAGCTGGCAGCGAGCAGATCGCCGCCAGCTGGGTGATTGCAGCCGATGGCGGACGCAGCACCATCCGCAAGCAGACGGGTGTGGAGTTCGAAGGCTTCACCTGGGAAGAACAGTACCTGGTCGTCAGCACGCCGTACGACCTCGCGCAGCACGGCTTCACACTGAACGCGTATGTGGCCGATCCGGACGAGTGGGCTGCCGTGTTCAAGATGCCGGACAACGGCCCGCCCGGCCTGTGGCGCATTGCCTTCCCGGTTCCGCCCGAAGTAGATTCGGCGACGGCGCTGGCGCCGGAAAATGTCGAACGCCGCATGCAGGCGTTTCAGCCGACCGGACAAGCTTATGAGATTGCCTACAAGAGCACCTACAAGGTGCATCAGCGGGTCGCGAAGGAATGGCGTTTCGGCCGCGTGCTGCTGGCCGGCGATGCGGCGCACCTGAATAATCCGCTGGGCGGTTTCGGCCTCAACAGCGGGATCCATGATGCGATCAACCTGACCGAAAAGCTGGGCCGCGTGTGGCATGGCGAAGGGACCGAAGACCTGCTCGACCTGTACGTGCGCCAGCGGCGTGCCGCAACCATCGAGCAGGTGCAGAACATGTCGATCCGTAACAAGCGCATGCTGGAGGAACGCGATCCGGACGTGCAGCGCGCGAACCTGATCGAGATGATGGCGGTTGCAGCCGACCCAGTACGAGCCCGTGCGCATCTGTTGAACACGACCATGATCCTTGGCCTGAAGCGCAGCCTGGAAGTCCAATAGCCTTGTCCTGAGGGAAATCCCGCATGAAGAATGATGTTGAAGTCGCCATTGTCGGCGCCGGCGTAGGCGGACTGACGCTCGCGTTGAGCTTGCATGAGGCCGGCATTTCCTGCCGCGTGTACGAAGCTGTGGCGCAGATCAGGCCGCTAGGCGTCGGTATTAATGTATTGCCGCATGCGGTCAGCGAGCTGGCGCGGCTGGGTCTGCTCGACCAGCTTGCCGCTGTCGGCATTCAGACAAAGGAGTCGGCGTTTTTTAATAAATTCGGGCAGTTTGTCTACAGCGAGCCGGCCGGCAAACACGCCGGTTACAAGGTGCCGCAATTTTCCATCCATCGCGGCGACCTGCAGACGGTGCTGCTCAATGCCGTGCGTGAGCGCATGGGGCAGGATGCCGTGCTCGAGGACCATCGCTGCGTTGGATTCGACCAAGATGCCGATGGCGTCACGGTGCGGTTTGAAGACGGCAGCGGTCAGGTCCGTGAACCGGTGCGGGCATCGGTGCTGGTCTCGTGCGATGGCATTCATTCCGTAGTGCGCAAGATTTTCTATCCGAATGAAGGCGCGCCGCGCTATTCCGGCATCAACATGTGGCGCGGCACGGTGCCATGGAAACCGATCCTGAGCGGGGCCAGCATGGTCCGCGCGGGTTGGCTGTCGGTGGGGAAGATGGTGATTTACCCGATCCGCGACGCCATCGACGCCGACGGCAACCAGTTGATGAACTGGGTGGCGGAAATCGAAGCGCCGCAACCGGCGCAGCGCGACTGGAACAATCGCGGCCGCATGGAAGATTTCCTGCCGGTGTTCGAAGACTGGCATTTCGACTGGCTTGATGTGCCGGCCATGATCAGGGCTACCGATCTGATTCTCGAATACCCGATGGTGGATCAGGATCCGCTGCCGCGCTGGAGTTTCGACCGCGTCACGCTGCTGGGCGATGCGGCCCATCCGATGGTGCCGCGCGGCTCCAACGGCGCCGGCCAGGCCATCCTCGATGTGCCGTGTCTGGTCGAACAGTTCAAGCGGTTCGGCATCACCGCGGAAGCGCTGACGGTGTATGACCAGATCCGCGGCAAGGCAACCGCCAACGTCGTGCTAATGAATCGCAAGGCGCCGCCGGATGCGATTCTTCAGGTGGTGCATGATCTTACAGAGGGCAAGCCGTTTGGCAAGATCGAGGATGTGATCAGCAATGAGGCGCTGGCGGAGATTTCGAATGCGTATAAAAATGTGGCGGGGTTGAATGCGCAGGCGTTGAAAACTGGGGTGAGTTAGGGCGACGCTATTCGTGCGCAGAGGGGTTATGGATTCCCGCGTTCGCGGGAATGACGGTAGTAAGAGCGAATGTCGTCTCAATTACTACCGTCATTCCCGCGCAGGCGGGAATCCAGAGTGAGCTTACCCCACGATGTCTTCATACAAATCCCGCCAGTCCGGATTCCCCCTCTGAATCAACTCTATCTTCCACGATCGATTCCATTTCTTGAGCTGCTTTTCCCGGATGATGGCGGAGATCGCATCGCCATGCGCCTCGAACCACACAAGCTCCTTGATTCCATACTTTTTCGTAAAGCCATCGGCGGCACCTTCCCGGTGTTCCCAAACACGTTTGATCAGGTTTGATGTAACGCCAATGTATAAAGTCCCATAAGGGGCGCTGCCAAGCATGTAGACGTAGAAAGACTTTTCCATCTCACGAAAGTTGTGAATTCAATATCAGAATATTATCGAGCCAGACCGCGGAAGGGAATCACTCCGAACTTCAGCGTGGCATGAGCGATACCATCCTGTGTATGATATTACACACGCAGCAAACCCCAACTTCACGCCGCGCACAAAAAGAACCAAGGACCCGCGTCATGAGCGTACGGAAGGACCGATGAATTCCAGCACGGCTCGCAGGACAACCAGGGCAATCAGCATGATCGTGCTGGCAGCGTTCCTGTTCGCCATGATGGACAGCGCCGCCAAGTACATGGGTTTCCTGTCCGCTTTCCTGGTGATGTGGTCACGGTATGCGATCCAGACCGCCATCATGGCCGTGTGCATACTCAGCACCCGCGGCCATCGCGGCTTGCGCGCCACCCATCCGCGCTTCCAGATCCTGCGCGGCGCCTTGCTGGTCACCGCCAGCACGCTGAGCTTCTACGGCATGCGGCAGATGCCGCTGGCCGAGTTCACCGCCATCATCATGCTGGCGCCCTTGCTGGTGACGGCCGCCACACACTTGCTGCGCTATGAGTCGGTGAGTCCGTTGCGCTGGGCCTTTGTGTTCGGCGGTTTTCTCGGCACGCTGGTGGTGATCCGTCCCGGCAGCGGCCTGTTCGGCGCGGCCGTGGTCCTGCCGCTGTTAACCATGATGACCCTGGCAGCGTACAGCCTTCTCACCAGCCGCATCGCCGCCATGGACCATCCGCATACCTCGCAGTTTTATACCGGCATGACGGCAACCCTGGCGCTGACGCCACTGCTGTTGATGCAAGCCGACACCTTGCCCGCGGTGCTGCATGCGCTTACGCCGCTGCACATCGTGTTATTGCTGGCCATGGGCCTGCTGGGCACGATCGGTCACCTGCTGGTAGTCACCGCTTTCGGCAGCGCCGGCGCCGCCACGCTGATGCCGTTTACCTATTCGCAGATCGGCTTCGCCGCGATCATGAGCTGGGTTGTTTTCCATCATGCGCCCGATTCGTGGGCCTGGGTTGGCATGCTGATGATCGCGGCCTGCGGCGCTGCCTCGGCCTGGGCCGGCATGCGCGAGGCAAAAAAAGCTTCCCCATAGGCCGGGCCGACCGTCCCAGTTATAATTCCTGCCTTTGACGCCGAATTCAATTGCAACTTCAATAACGACCCATGAAAAAATCCATCATCAAGCAAATTTTCGTCACCGCTTCCCTGTTGGCCGGCGCGGCATTCGCACCGGTCGCCATCGCCCAGACCTATCCCGTCAAGCCGATCAGGTTCATCGTGCCATATCCTCCCGGCGGTCCGCTCGATGCCGTCGCCCGCATGGTGGCCGACAAGATGAAAGACGGCCTGGGGCAGCCGGTTGTGGTCGAGAACAAGCCGGGCGCGGGCGGCAACATCGGCGCCGACCTGGCGGCGAAATCCGCACCCGACGGCTACACGATCACGATCGGCGCCGTCGCCACCCATGCGATCAATCCATCGCTTTATGCAAAGATGCCGTACGACGCGGTGAAGGATTTCGCGCCGATCACCTTGCTGGCGAGCGTGCCGAATGTGCTGGTGCTGAATACCGATACCGCGGCCCGCCTCGGCATCAACTCGGTCACTGATCTGATCAAATACGCAAAAGCCAATCCCGGCAAGCTTAATTTCGCATCGGGTGGCAACGGCAGCGCCGGCCATCTGGCCGGTGAGTTATTCAAGACGATGGCAAAAGTCAGCATGGTCCATATTCCATACAGCGGCGCGGCGCCAGCCCAGCTCGGTTTGCTGGCCGGCCAGACCGACCTGATTTTTGACAATCTCGCATCGGCGACGCCGAATATCCGTGCCGGCAAACTCAAACCGCTGGCGGTCACGACCCAGACCCGCGCCGCAAGCCTGCCGGAATTGCCGACCATTGCCGAAGCAGGCCGTGCTTACGGAATGGGCAGCTTCGACATCAACACCTGGTTCGGCGTGCTCGCCCCGGCCAAGACACCGGCGCCTATCGTCGCCCGGCTGAATGCGGAAATCGTGAAAGCGCTGCAGGCGCCGGATGTAAAGGAGCGTTTGGCAAGAATGGGCGCCGAGCCTTCACCGACAACGCCGGAACAGTTTGAAGCCCTGATCGCGAAAGAGCTGAAGAAGTACGCAGCCGTGGTCAAGGCGTCCGGCGCCAAGATCGATTAATTACCCCTGATGCGTTTCCTGTTCCAGCCGGGGCAGGAAACGCCAGGCGGCATTACTGTAGTCCGGATTCGGCCAGCCCAAACTTGAAAACCGCTGCCAGATGCTCGGCAGCCGGTTTGAAATCCGCATGTCTGCCCGCGTATTTTTTCATGTCGGCGCTCGCTTGCAGGACACCCCCGGCGACCTGTGTGAGTATCGCCGTCACGCGGCCCTGGGACAGCTTGCAGGCAACCCGTCCGAAGTTGACCAGCTGCTTCCGGTCAGGGTAGGACTTGGTGCCTGCCAACTCCAGCGCCATCACATCTTTCGGCAGGTAGGGTTTGGTCGACAACATGTCATAAATAGGCGCCAGCCGCACGTCGTCACCGGGCCGGTTGTACAGGATACCGAAGTTTTTCAGATGCGCGTCGCCATTGCGCACTGCGCAGGCAAGCGCCACGGCGCCGAAAAAATGCTCCATCGATTCCGCATGCCGCTCAGGCGCAACGAACTGCGCAATCCTTGCGGCGACCTCTTCATACGATGCGTTGTAGCGGCCGCCGGCGCGCATGCCGCTGAGCACGCAAAAATCCTCGAAGCCAAGATAACGGCCTTCGGCGCCAAGATCGAAACGATCAACCACCAGCAGTTTCCGGTTATCCGCCAGTTGCACCGCTGCGGTCGGCAGGCCTGCATGACGGGACGCCTGCATGCAGAAAAATTCGTTGGCGGCGAGTTCCGGAAATTCTTTCGGATTAAAACTTTTGACGATATGCGTTGCACCCTTGTGCGTGATCCTGTCCATCGGCGTGTCGGCGCGGATCAGTACCTTGGGCTGCATGCCCGAAATGCCGGAATAGACGGCAAAACGTTCCATCAGATCGTCGAAAAGATCGTCCGCACCCTTGTAGGCCAGCAGTTTCTGGACGTTTTGCACCGGCACTTCCTCGAGCGCGGAGCCGATTGCCGCATAACGCAGCCTGCCGATCTGGGACTTGCCGATCAGCTCCAGCAGGGACAAGGCGTCGAAATGCGGAATGACTTTGGAAAACATCAGTTCCAGCTTGTGCCGCAACAGGCCTTCCGGCAAATTCATTTCAAAAATAGGGTGTACGGTTCCCATCGAATCGTACTGGTCGGGCACCACCGGCATGGTCAGGGAGACCGCGCTGTCATCGACGCAGGCGCGGTCATAGGCGAACAGGAAGGTATCACGCTCGATGTCGCTGCGGGTAATGGCGCCGGACACCGTGCCGGAAGCAAATACATTAACCGCGATTTTTTGCATGATTCTGCTCGCGCAATTCCTGTAAAGTCGGATACTTGCGGCGCGGCGCGGCAAGCAGCTCGAGGCCGAGCGATGCGCAGACAGCCATCAGCTTGCGCACGCCGACTTCGTTGATCCTGCCGGTTTCAATGCCGGAAATCGTGGCCCTGCTCATGCCGAGCGGGCGGCCGAGGTCTTCCTGGCTCAATTTCCGGGCTCTGCGGGCATCACGTATTAATAATCCTATTTTTTCCAGTTCCATGCATCAAATATAATGCACATTGAGGCCAAAATCAATACATGCATTAAATACGATGCAAATAAAAGCATCCTCATGCGACGACAACCACTTCCGCATTTCCTTTCTTGCGCACGATGTTCACCCCCACATTATTGGCATAACGTTGCAGCAGCAGGTCGAGCGTCGCGCCGCCGATGGACAGGTCGTGCAGCTCCACCGTGTCGAGGAAGGGTGGCAGGCGCGGATGACGGAAGCGGATTTCCGGTTTTTTCGGGTCGAACGACAGTCCCAGGCAAGCCTGCAGCAGGTAAAAGACACTGGCCGCGGCCCATGCCTGGGGCGAGCAGGCAACCGGATACAGCGTGGGGCCTTCGTCCGGTCGTTTTGCAAATCCGCAAAACAGTTCCGGCATGCGGTGCTGGTCCATGAACAGGCTGGCGTCAGACAGCGCACTGAAAACCGCCATCGCTTTGGCGGTGAAACCGTAGCGTGCCATGCCCTCTGCAATCAGTGCATTGTCATGCGGCCATACGGAGCCATTGTGATAGGCCATCGGGTTGTAGCGGACTTCCTTGAGCGGAATGGTGCGTATGCCCCAGCCGCAAAAAAACTCTTCCTTCAGCAGCTGGTCGGCGATCAGCGCCGCCCGCGCATGGGTGGCAATGCCGGACCATAAGGTGTGGCCCGCATTGGAGGAAGCCACCGCACATTGCTTTTTGTTGCCGTCGAGAGCCAGCGCATAAGAACCGATTTCCTCGCACCAGAAGACCTCGTTGAAGCGCGTCTTGAGTTGCGTTGCCGCGTGCTTGAGCTCGCGCGCCAGCACCGGTTCGCCGAGCAGGCTGGCCAGTTGCGCTGCCTGCAATTTCGCTTCATAGACATAACCCTGTACCTCGCACAAGGCGATCGGCGCGTCGGCGATCCGGCCATCTTTATGAAACACCGAGTCATGTGAATCCTTCCAGCCTTGCTGCGTCAATCCCTTGTCGCTGTGGCACGCGTATTCAACAAAACCGTCGTGGTCCTGGTCGCCGTAATTGTCGATCCAGCACAGCGCGTTGCGAATGTTGCTCCAGATGCTGCGAATGAATTCGAGATCGCCCGTGCGTTCGTAATAGGCGCCGGCCAGGCTGATGAACAGCGGTGTCGCATCCACCGTGCCGTAGTACAAGCGGAATGGCGTCTCGTCGAGGGCGGCCAGCTCGCCCTGGCGCGCTTCATGCAGGATCTTGCCCGGTTCGGCGTCGCGCGCGGGATCGAGTTCGGTGGCTTGCGTCGCCGCCAGGAATGCCAGCACGCCCCTGGCCAGCGTGGGATCGTTCCACAGGCATTCGCGCGCGGTCAAGATGCCGTCGCGGCCGAACGTGGTCGAGTACCACGGCAAGCCGGCAAACGGGTACGGGCCTTGCGCCAGATCGGTGGTCAGCATTACCAGGTCCGCCGTCGATCGGGCGATCCAGTTGTTGAACAGGGGATTGGAGGTGACGATCTTGCAGCGCTCGTGCAGCTGGCTGCCGATATCCCGATTGATCTGCGTGAAGGCGGTGAAGTAGTCCACCGGCTCGGCCGGCGCCGGTTCGTCCGGTTCGCAACGCACCGTCGTATAAATGTGCCACTCGCCCTTGGGCGGCAGGTCCATCGCAAAATCGGCGCGGCAGTCGGTCAGCGAGTCCGGCATCGGCTCAAACGTGATCCGCGTTTTGCGTACGACGTGGTCGAGGCCGCGATATCCCAGCAGCAGCGCATTTTCTTCGACCTCGGGCGGCAGCATTTCGCCGCGCCGGGTTCTCTGGAAACCGCGTACTTCGAAAATATCCTTGTAATCCGCCCCGAACTCGATCCCCAGCGACAGTCGATGTGATTCGAGTCCGTAGTTGACGACGCGGATATGTTCGTAACACGCATGGTTCCACAGCAGCTTGGCCCTGAACACATGAATGACGCCCTTCGGAATGAAGCGTTTCCCTTCCGGGTGCAGGTCGGGGTTCATCAGTTCGACGGTGAGAAGGCCATTGTCATCCTTCACCGTCGAGTTCAGGAACATCGGCCGCACGCCCTCGACGGTCAACTCCTGATGGGAAAGAAAGCAGGTGTCGCCGTGGTAGATGCCTTCCTCGCCCAGGCCGATCGATTGGACATCGCCGAAGCGGTCGAACAATGCGAATGTATCGTTGTGCTTCAAGACACGGCGCCGTTCGTCGGCGGGGGAAGAGGTGGCGAGGATGTACCATTGCTCGCCGAGTCGGATTTTTTCAACCATTGAACACTCCGTTTAAATGGATGCGCTCCCGGACATGTTTTGCTGCCGATAAATGCGCAAGTATTGTTGCGCCATGTGCGCCACCGTGAAGCGGCGCTCGAAAACCTCGCGGCAGCGTTTCCTGTCGATCGATCCGATGTTGCGGGCGGCGCGCACTGCTTGCTCCTGGTCTGTCACGGTGAAGCCGGTGACGCCGTCTTCCACGATCTCCGGGATGGAACCATGCCGATAGGCGATCACCGGCGTGCCACAGGCAAAGGATTCGATCATGACGAGTCCGAATGGTTCGGGCCAGTCGATCGGGAACAGCAGCGCCCTGGCATGCTGCAGCAAGTCGCGTTTTTCCGGTTCGCTGACTTCGCCGATGTACTCGATCAACGGATGCGCCAGCAAGGGCTTGATGGCCTGATCGAAATACGGCTGGTCCAGCCTGTCGATCTTGGCGGCAATATACAGCGGACGGCCGCATTGCAAAGCAATATCAATCGCGCGATCCAGCCGCTTTTCTGGTGAAACCCTGCCGACAAAGGCAAAATAATTTTCCGGATTCGGCTGGAATGAATACAGGTCTGGCGGTAATCCGTGATAAACGGTGCCGCGCCAGTTCGCCCATGGCAAGGGCAGGCGCTGATTGTTGGAGATGGAGGCCAGCGGCACATCGCTGAAGTGCCGGTACAGCGGCGTCAGTTCCGGTAAATCCAGCCTTCCGTGCAAGGTTGTCAGGTAAGGCGTGCCGAGTGTCCTGGTGATCGGGAAATGCAGGTAATCGGTGTGAAAATGAATCATATCGAAGTCCGGCGCCAATTGTGCCACCTGGTCCATCTGTATCGTGTGATAGGCCAGCCATGAATGTCCCGCCGTGTCGGCGCGAATACTTTCGCTGATCGATGACACCAGCCGGGCGCCGGTGATCGAGTCGCCGCTGGCAAACAGCGTGACCTCATGCCCCTGCCGGACCAGTTCTTCGGTCAGGTAGGAGATGACCCGTTCAGTGCCGCCATAGGCTTTGGGCGGCACTCTTTCAAATAGTGGCGAGACCTGGGCAATTTTCATGATGATTGCGGCAATCCTCAACGGGTGCGAACCGCTATGCCATCAAAAAACAAAGCAATTTTCATGCAATTAGAACGACCTTACAATTGCCTCGAGCAGAGGCGGAAGTCGGGATCATCGGGATATGGCTGCACGGAAAACCCGAGCGCAGACATCAGCCTGAGCATGTTGGCGTTTCTCGACAGGACCAATCCTTCTATTGTGGAAAGTCCTTTGCTGCGTGCGATATCCATGAGCGACAACATCATGCGCGAGCCGACACCCTGGCCGCCGAATTCATCGGCTACCGCCAATGAAAATTCAGCGCTGCTGCGATCCGGATTGGTAATGTAGCGCGAAACGGCAATGATGCGATCCTCATCCGGCGTCTCGCGACCGGGCGCGGCGCGGCGCTCCGGATAGATCGCCACCAGCGCCATTTCGCGGTCGTAGTCGATCAACGTGAAGCGCGCCAGCATGCTCGTGGAAAGCTCGCGCAAGGTGGAGGCAAAGCGGAAGTAGCGGCTTTCCGGCGACAGCTTGTGCACAAAATCCTGCAGCATGCCGGCATCACCCGGCTGGATCGGCCTAACGACATATGGACGGCCGCCGGGCATCAGCCATTCCTTCTCGTACTCCGAAGGATAGGGCAGGATCGCCAGCCGGCTGTAGTTGCCGATGTCCGCCGGCGCCTGCTCGATCACGAAGCGCGCATCGACAACCAGCGCGCCGCCGGCATCCACGATCACCGGGTTGATGTCCATCTCGCGCAGCTGCGGCAGCGCGCACACCATTTCGGATACGCGCAGCAGGATCTGCTCCAGCGCGTCGCGGTCGGCCGGGGGCGCACCGCGCCAGATGCCAAGCGTGCCGGCCGAGCGCACGCGGTCAATCAGGCGTTGCGCAATAAAGCGGTTGAGCGGCGGCAGTTCCACCGCGCGGTCGTCGATCAGCTCGATCATCCTGCCGCCGGCGCCGAAGGAAATCACCGGGCCGAACAGCGCGTCGGTGGTGATGCCGATGTACAGTTCGCGGCCATCCGGCTTGCCGGCCATGTTCTGCACGGTAATGCCATTGATGCTGGCGTCGGGCCGCAGGCGGCTGACTTCGGCCATCATCTCCTGCCAGGTGTCGCGCACCGCCGCGGTGTTCTGGACATTGAGCGCAACGCCGCGCACATCGGATTTGTGGGGTATGTCGGCCGAGTCGATCTTGAGCGCGACCGGGTAGCCGAGCTGGTTGGCGATCAGCATTGCCTCGGTTGCCGTATGCGCGAGGATGGTCCTGGTCACGGGGATGTGGAAGGCCGACAAAAGCGCTTTCGATTCCATTTCGGTCAGCACCTTGCGGCGCTCGGCCAGCACGCTTTCCACCAGGATGCGGGCGCCTTCGAGGTCCGGCTTGGCCAGTGCCGACAAGGGTGGCGGGGTCTGCTGCAGCAGTTGCTGGTTCTGGTGGAATGACGCGATATTGCTGAAGGCATCGACCGCGGCTTCCGGCGTGCGGAAGGTGGGAATGCCGGCTTCGTTCAGGATCACGCGCCCCTGCGCCACTTGCATTTCCCCCATCCAGCAGGTGATGAGCGGTTTGCCGCCGCCCGCCTGCAATTCCGCCACCGTTTGCGCGATCGCGATCGCGTCGACTTCCGGCTTGGGCGACAGGATGGCGAGGATGCCGTCGACATCCTTGCTGGCGGCGCAAGCCGAAATGGCGGCGCGGTAATGCCCGGCATTGGCATCCTCCGCCAGATCGATCAGGTCCTCAAGCACGGCGTCGGGCGACAGCTGCGGCGCCAGTTCGGCCACCGTTGCCGCCGGCAGCGCCGCCAGTTCAAGCTTGAGTTCATTGGCGCGGTCTGCCGCCAGCACGCCCGGACCGCCGCCGTTGGTGATGACGGCAAGCCGTTTGCCGACCGGCAGATAACGTGAACTCAGGCATTTTGCCGCTGAAAAAAGTTGCACGAATGTGGCGACGCGCACTGCGCCGGCACGCCGCAGCGCAGCGTCAAACACTTCATCGCTGCCGACGATGGCGCCGGAATGGGTGAGCGCCGCTTTGGAGCCAGCCGGCTTGCGGCCGGCTTTCAGCACGATCACGGGCTTGCCGATTGCGGCGGCGCGCAGCGCACTCATGAAGCGCCTGGCATTGCGTATACCTTCCAGATAGACGACGATGCTCTGCGTTTTGCTGTCGGCCGTCAGGAAATCAAGCACATCGGCGAGATCGATTGCGGTGTTCGGACCCAGCGACACCACCGTCGAAAAGCCTACACCATTCCTGCCGGCCCAGTCCAGGATCGACGTACAAAGCGCGCCCGATTGCGACACCAGGGCCAGCGAACCGGCATTGGCCAGCGGGCCCAGCACGCTGGCATTGAGCCCTTGCCCGGGCCGCTGGAATCCCAGGCTGTTGGGGCCCAGCAAATGAATGCCGTGCTCGGTAGCGATTGCATGCAGCGATGCCGCCAGCGACGCATCGATGCCGCTGGAAATGATCATTGCTGCCTTGCATTGGAGCCGGCCGGCGACTTCCAGCGCTGCCCTGATTTGCTCGTCCGGCAACGCGATGATCGCCAGGTCATAATGCGATTGCGCCAGTTCACCCAGGGTGCCGCTGGTGCCAATGTCGAGCGTGGTGACGGTGCCGGCGAAACCGCCGTCGCGAAGATGGTGGACAATCAGCCTGGCGTGCCTTTCCTGCGTATTGCCGGCCTCGGATGACTCCACATCGGTTGCTGCCGCGTTTCCCGCGAACAGCACGATTGATTGCGGCAAGAAAAGCGGATTCAGATAATGCTTGTCCATGACGAGCCCGTATGCGCGAGCATGAAATCATAATCCTGTTCGGCGCAACGCGCTCGCATCGCCATGTTTATTCCAGCCACCTCGCGCGGCTCGCCGCAACGGCAATTATTACACCCAGCAAACCGATGGCGGCGAATGCCGCGCGCATGCCCCAGCCATGTGCCAGAAAACCGATCACCGGCGGGCCGATCAGGCTGCCGCTGTAACTCAGCGTGGCGACACCTGCCAGCGCCGTCGGTCCATGGCGGCCGGCGGCGCTGAAGACGAATGGAAATACGGCCGCCAATCCGGCGCCGGTCAGCGCAAAACCGGCGATTGTCAGCGGTACGTTCAGCGCCAGCACGGCGATGAATGTGCCGCCCGCCGCCATCAGCGCACCGACGGCCACCACACGGCGCGCGCCGAAACGATCCTTGAGTCGATCGCACACCAGCCGCGCCACCAGCATCAGCGCCGCGAACGCGGCAAACGCCAGCGGCGTTACCGCATCACCGGCGCCAAGCTGGTCTTTCATGAAGATACCGCTCCAGTCGGCGATCGACCCTTCGGCCATCGCACCGCAGAACCCAATCACGCCCAATACCACCAGAGGTCCGTGCGGTATCGCAAAAGGTTTGGCGCCAGCGGTGGGTTCGACGCCACCGTCGGGCGGCAGTCCGTGATACGCAACCCATAACACTGGCGCCAGGAAAATGGCGATCAGACTGAAATGCAGCAGCGGCGTCACGCCCGCGCCCGCCATCACGCTGCCGAGCAAGGCCCCGGCCAGCGCACCGACGCTGAACCACGCATGCAGCAGCGACATGATGGAACGGCCGGCGGTATTCTCTGCCTCGGCCCCGAGCGCATTGATCGCCACGTCGAAGCAGCTCGACGCCGCGCCCAGCCCCAGCATTGCTACGATCAGCCAGGCCATGCCTGGCGCCAGCGCCAGGCATGGCAGCACCAGCAGTAGCGCCAGTCCGGCATACCATGCGGCATGCCGCGCGCCGCGATGATGCACCAGGCCGGCGGCGATCGGGAACGACGCCACCGCGCCGACGCCGCCGCCCAGCAGCACCAGTCCGAGTTGCGCGGCATTCAGTTGCAACGCATCGCGAATCGATGGAATGCGGGCGGCCCAGGTCGCATAGACGACACCAAGCAAGATGAAAAGCAGAGGGATTGCAGCTTGCTGAAGGCGGGAAACGAGTGGTGATGTCGGCAATGTAAATGTAATCGTCAATTGATTGGAAGAGTGGGCCGCGGATGTTTGTTAGACAAGATGGCAACAAAAATACTTGCAGTGCTGGCGGACCGCTATCGGAGTCTACAACGCCTCAAGCAGATCGTGCCTGCAATTGTTTAATGCGGGCGCCTGGGATGCATCGATATTGTTCGAGTCAGGAAGCGTTAACTTCGAAAACCCTTGCCAACAACCGCTTCTCCAGTTCATTGGCAGGCAATGGACGCGAAAAGAGATAACCTTGCAGCTCATCGCAGTTCATGCCTGACAAATAGTCACGTTGTTCATTCGTTTCAATTCCTTCGGCAACCACACGCAAGTTCAGCGAGTGGGCGAGGTTGACTACGGCGGTGACGATCGAACGGGCATCCTCGCTATGCCCGACATCCCTGACGAATGAGCTGTCGATTTTCAACTCGTTGACGCAGAAGCGGCGCAGATAGGACAGACTTGAGTAACCAGTGCCGAAGTCGTCGATGGCGATCTTGACGCCGAGGCCATGCAAGCGATTGAGTAGCTCGAGCGTCTGCTGGGCATCGTCCATTGCGCCTGACTCGGTCAGTTCGAGTGTGAGTTGACGCGGTTCAATACGGTGCCTTGCAAGCGCCGCTTCGATCTGTTCGAGCAGTTCCGGTTGGCGAAGTTGCTGGACTGCGAGATTGACCGCCACCGGAATGACCCACCCACGATCAAGCCATACCCGCATCTGCCGACAGGCTTCGTCGATCACCCAGGTTCCGATCGGGACGATCAGGCCAAAACGTTCGGCAATGGGAATGAAGTCATTGGGCGCAACCAGACCGCGCACCGGGTGTCGCCACCGGATCAGCGCTTCAACACCGAGCATGTTTGTGCCGTCGCCCGCCATTTTTGGCTGGTAGAACAGTTCAAACTCGGACCGTTCGAGTGCCTGCCGCAGATCGCGCAGATCGGCCATCAGTCCGGCAGCGCTGATAGTGGTAGCGGAATCGTGGAAACGGTGCGAATTTTTTCCCGCCGCCTTTGCCGCATACATCGCCGCGTCGGCACACGCCAGCAGTTGTTGCTCTTCGTTGGCATCGTCCGGAAACACGGCGATGCCGATCGATGCGGACAACTGAATCTCATGGCCATTCCATAACAGCGGCAGACTCACCGTTCCTTCGATGCGTTGCGCCAGCATTGCCAGTCCGGCGCGGTCTTCAACGATTTCAACCAGCACGACAAATTCATCACCGCCGATACGCGCGACCGTTTCGGAGGCGCGGACGATGTCGCTCAGGCGGGCAGCGATCGTTTTCAGGACGAAGTCCCCGGCCTGATGACCAAGCGAATCGTTGACTGTCTTGAAACCGTCGAGATCGATGAACAGGAGTGCGATGAGGTGTCCGTCACGGCGCGAGCGGGCAATTGCCTGTTCGAGGCGATCGGAGAGCAACATCCGGTTCGGCAATTGTGTCAGTCCGTCGAGAAAGGCAATGCGCTGCAACTCGGTGTTGGCTTCCTTGAGCGATGATGCCAGCGTTGCCGTTCGCGACTGCAGGCGCGCATCGAGCGTTGACGTAACCAGGGTTATGGCCAGCATGCTGATGGTTGCGCCCCCGATCAGCACTGCGAACCAGGTATTGTCGAGCGCGCTTGCAGCCCGACAGATACTGCCCAAGGGGAAGTTGGCGGCTTGCATGCCGCTGTAGTGCATGCCTGCGATGGCCAAACCCATGACAATCGCCGCAATCGCCTGCCATGCCAGACGACTGCGGCGCTTGCGGTCGCGCAGCCAGAAAAAGATTTGCAGTGAGGCGAACGAGGCAACAACGGCAATCACTACGGAAATCAACAACCAGCCATGATGCCATTCGATTCCCGGCTCCATTTGCATCGCGTACATGCCTGTGTAATGCATGATGCAGATGCCCGCTCCCATCGCAATGCCGCCCATTGCAACATGCTTCCAGTTCTCCTTGCGCTGGCTGGCAATTGCCAATGCGATCGACGATACGCCGACTGCCGCAACCCAGGACAGGAAGGTAATGAAAAAATCATAGCCCAGTTGAATCGGCAGCGAGAACGCCAGCATGGCGACGAAGTGCATCGACCAGATGCCGGTGCCCATTGCGACCGAACCACCGGCGAGCCAGAGCCGCGCGGTAGCAGCATCAGCATTGTGCACACGCCGCGCAAGGTCGAGCGCGATAAAGGAAGCGAAGATGGCAACGATCACCGACAACGTGACCAGACGCGCATCGTAAGTCGGCGCGAGGAAAAGAAGATTCATTCTACATCCTTAGATAACGGCGCCTTTGGCTGGGCTCTGCTCGACGGCCAGCATGCTTCGCCTCATTCCGGGTTTGCCGAAAATGATCAGATGGCAGACTATTTGTAAATGAAGGTTACAATCTGATAAAAACCAGTTATACACTGCGTCTGGTCAAATTGCTTGGAAATTCTTGCTTTGCGCAAACTTAAGGTGCCGACACTCACGTTCTCCGGGAGGAGCTAACTTGTACCCATATCTTTGCAACGCATGTCCAATCGCTGTAGCGCCTGCGCGGGAATGACGCTGGTGAGGATGTCAGAATCGGGACAGCACAAGCGGAAAAGGCGCAGCGCCTTTCGGCAATGCCGGCTTACCAATCCAGCGACAGCAGCCGCTCAGCCATGCGCGGCCAGCACATGGTCCTGATATCAGCCCTGTCAGCCCAGCAGAAACCATCGACCTCAGGCGTGTCCTTGCCGGTGATGTGATGCGGAAAGTGGCTGGTGCAGACAAGATGGTCGAGGTTATCGAAATCATCCGGCACGACCACCTTGTACAGGTGCAGGCGTTTATCCCGCCGATAGTCGAACTCGCCGATGTCCTCGAACAGCGCCTCGTCAAACGTAATCCCGGCTTCCTCCTGCATTTCCCGCCTGGCCGCTTCCAGGGTCGACTCTCCCGGATCCTGCATGCCCTTGGGAATATCCCAGTGGCTGGTACCTGTTACGTGGCACAGAAGAATCTGCCCTTTGCCATTGATGACAAGGGTGCCGCAGGAGATAGCTATAGTCATGGCGGGTCGGCGCAGCGGTACTGCTTCGGGTTCGCTGGATGCGGAAGTGGGAAAGTGCCTGATTCTGGCACCTAAGCGCTACGTTGTCGATGGAAAAAACCACCTGGGCAATAGCGGCTGCCGGTCCAATGGCGGCATCGGTCTGGAGATATAAAATCCTTGCACCTCGTCGCACTCGAGCATCTTGAGTATTTTTATCTGCTCGATATTCTCAACACCTTCCGCCACTACACGCATGTCGAGCGCATGCGCCATGGTGATGATGGCCTTGAAAAAAACGGTGCCGCGTTGTGTGCTGTCAATCTCGGCGGTGAATGCACGATCGACCTTGAGCACATCAAAATCCAGCCTCTGCAATTGCGACAGCGATGAGTAGCCGGTGCCGAAATCGTCGACCAGCAGCTTGATGCCCATCTTCCGGATTGCCGCGAGGGTGTTGATGACCGTCTGAGTGTCTCCCATCATCGACGATTCCGTCAGTTCGATTTCGACCAGCCTGTGATCAAAATCGTGCTTCAGGAACGCCGCCGAGAGAATTTTGGAAACATCCACCTCGTTGAACTGGCGCGGTGAAACATTGATCGACACCGGCACCATTTCCTGGTCTTGCCGGGACCACAATGCCAGTTGGGCGCAGACCTTATCGATCACCAGTTCTCCCAAGGCCAGGATCAGGCCGGTCTCTTCGGCCAGCGCAATGAATTCACGCGGCTCAAGCAGACCCTTGACTGGATGGATCCAGCGTACCAGCGCTTCCATGCTCGATATCCTGCCGCTGAGAAGATCTACGCGTGGCTGGTAATACATGATGAACTGGTCATGTTCTACCGCCTGATTCAATTCCGCTTCTTTTTCCATGCGGACGCGCAGCGCGTCGTAGAAGCGCTGATCATAAAAATGATAACCGCCCTTGCCACCTGCCTTGACCGAGTACATGGCGACATCCGCATTTCTCAACAGGGTATCGGCATCGGCGCCATCCGACGGATAGACGCTGATGCCGATCGACGCACCGACCGAATGTACACTCTGGAAAAGACGGAAATTTTCGCGGAACGCGTGCCGAATGCGCTCGGCGACGTGCGCGGCCTCGGCCTTGTGCAAAATCTGTTCGAGAATAACCAGAAACTCGTCACCGCCCAGCCGCACCACATGATCATGCGGCCGCGTTGCATCTGTCAGGCGCACGCCGGCAATACGCAGCAGTTCGTCGCCGGCAGCGTGACCCGCGGAATCATTGACCGCCTTGAATCCATCGAGGTCAATGAACAGCACCGCCAGCATCAAGCCATTTTGCCCGGCATGCCTGACCGCCTCGGGCAGATAGGCATGCACCCAGTTGCGATTTGGAAGCCCGGTCAGGGTATCTGCATTGCTGCGCCGTTCCAGTTCATCAACGTGCGCCTTCGCTTCCGTGACGTCACGCAGGGTCACCGCGAGATCGCTGTTGGCGCGCACTATCTTGACATGCACCCAGCGGGGCGTCAGCGGACTTTCGGCCGGCACTTCACTATCAGCTTCATAGGAACCATGCTCCAGCGCGTGATGCAACATCTCTATCAGGCGCGCAGGATTTGCACTTGCATACAAATGCGATATTTTTATTCCGATCAGTTCTTCGCGCCGCTGCCTGAGCAGTTCCGCACCGCGATGATTGCTGTCAATGACCTCGAAATCGTCGATCTCCCCGTGCCCCCCGTATAGAGGACGGACAATATAAAAGCCTTCATTGCCCCCTTCCGTGGCGACACGATAGGTTGCCTGAGCAGACTCCAGTTCATGCTTTCTCCATGCAAGGTGCAGCGACAACATCATGGCGATGCAGGTGAAAACAAAGAGTGCGAGCGTGGCGCCGATCGCGTAATTTATGGTTGTTTCGCGCGCTACCCGACTGGGTAAAAGTGTCGTCTGCAAATCCACTCCAGCCATTGCGACGAGGGGATAAACCGAGGATTCCGACCAACCGACATAACGGCTTTTCCGGTCGACAAACCACTGTTCGCCATCCATCAGCATGCTGCCGCTTTTGAAGGTGAATTTGGGAATAGAGGTGAGAATCGACGTCCCAGGCGGATACACCTTTTGCCCTGTGCGTGTCACTTTCAACAAACCGTCCGGCCCGGCAACGCCCAGGAATCCATTCTTGCCCAGCGTTGATTCGTCATAGCTTTCGGTGAAGTAGGCGGGCACAACCGCCACCACGATCGCGCCATCAAAGTTGCCGGTACGGTCAGTCAGCTTGCGGGAAAAGGGTATGACAATCCTGTTCGATACCCGGGACTGTGTAAGCGCTCCGACATCGAGAGTGGTTTGCTGGATTTTTTTAAACGTCTGAAAAAACGGCTGGTCGGCGATGGATATATTTTTTCGGTTTGCAACCGTGCTCGTCAGCGACAAGCCATTGCGGTCAAAGATAGTGACATTGAGGATGGAGGAGGGCGGGAATACCCCGATTTCCCTTATTTTCTCCAGGCGCATCTTGCCGCCAGATGCTTCCCAGGCGTAACTGACATACAGGGTAATCTGATCGATGGCTTCAGTCGTGCGAGTGATGTGGTCAGCGTAATTTCTCGCCAGATCGCCTGCGTGTTTCAGGGCGGCGGTCTCAGCGTTCCGCTGCTCGAAGGCCAGATGCGCGAGTAGCAGGCTCCATCCGGCAATTGCCAGGATCAGCGCGCCAATCGGCCACACCAATACGGAGAAAAAATGATCCCGGAAGGTACCAGGTTTCCTCCGCGTATCGACGAGATAAGCTGCAATGTTCCGCACGGACGCTGCCATCGTGTGCTGATGGTTTATATATTATTCTCTATCTTGCGATATCTATCCTGCTCTACAAGTGCATGAGTCCAATAAAAGAACATGGGAAGCGGATATCCCCGTAAAGTTCATGATCTTGGTGTTTCGGAAAAATCGAGGGCCGCGCACAAGCTTGATGGAGTATTTAAATGCCGACAGTGCGCCGCACCACAGCCAGCGGCTTGCGCAGTACATGGTAGATCAGCGGGGCCCAGCCGCCGTACAGCTTCGCCGTGCCCTTGAGGCCGATACGTGGGACCGGCTGCCCGGCGTCCAGGTCGGCCTTGAGCTGATAGGCCACCACACCCTCGCTCGTCAGCACCGGCTCATAACTCGACTGCGTCAGTGTCCCGGCTATCGCCCCCAGCGGAGCGACGTTCAGGTACAGCATGGCGGCAGCGCCGAGCCCGAGGTTGAGGGCGTCGTCGACCGGCAGGTCGATGGCGATCTGGACCTTGTCCGGATCGGCCAGCAAGATGATGCGTTCACCGGTCTGCACCGGCTTGCCTAGCCAGTCGTTGCGGTCCGAGAAGATGGCAATGCCGGCGTCGGGCGCGTTGACCTGAATCCGTTCGAACAAGTCCTGGACATATTTAGCCTCGGCCGTCTTTTCCTCCAGCCTGGCGCGCAGCGACGATAGCTCGCCCTTGCTGGCGCCGTCGCTGAATGATTTTTGCGTCGTGCGCAGATATTCGGCCTCGGCCACGGCGCGTGATTTGGCCGCCACTTCGTTGCGGTTGCGTGCGCCTGTGTCGTCCAGTGCAAACAGCGCTGCCCCGGCCTGGACCGCCTGGTTCGGCTGCACGAAAAACTGGCTGACGACACCGTCCTGAGGTGCGGCGATGAGCCTGGCGTCCTTGCCGACGATGTGCGCGGGCGCCAGCACGGTCAGGCGCATCGGTATCAGCGCCACCAGCGCCAGCGCCAGCCAGAGCCGCTTGCGTGAATGCTTGAAGCGGACGAGCGCGCGGCGCCATGCCGGGGTCTGCTTGCGCCATGCCCACAATGCCTGGCCATAACATCCGGCCAGCCGCTCGAGCAGCGCCATTTCAGCCTGGCTGGCGTCGCGCTCCATCGTAAGCCACATGCCGCCCACCGAACCGCCCGCCGGCGCCCGCAGCGCCACCAGAACCACGCTGTGCGCCATCCACTCGCGCCAGCCATCATGCAGATCCGGCGGCAAGGCATCCATCGTGACGACACGCGCCTTGCCATCGTCGAGTCCAGTGGCGAGGTGACGCAGCGCCGCGTTGATCCACTGCCGGTATGGCGAGTCGCCAGCCATGTCGGCCAGGCCCGAGACCAGCCGCAAGGCAGGACGCCCGAGTCCGTCCGGGCGCCACAACAGCGCCTGCCGATACGGCACGATGCGCCAGGTGTCGTTGACAGCGATGAATTCGACCGCGGCCTCGCTCTCGGCCTGGCGCGCATCCTGTTCGATCTGCAGCAGCGCGCCGATGCCATGAAGATTGACTTCTGGTTCAGCCAAGTTCGCTCCTATGGCTTGTTCGCCTGCGCGAAACTGGCGACGCCACTCATGCCGGACAACAGCCTGGGCGCATTGCCGACGACCTCACCTTCGATCTCCACCGATTGGCTGACCGCGTCCACACGTCCATTGATGCGCAGTACACGTGCCTGGTAGGCTTGGGCGGTCTCGTCGATCCGGATCGAAAACGGCGCGTCCTCCTTGATCCATGCCAGCCAGTTCGAAGGCACGTTGAGCTGCAGCTTGAGCTTGCCGTTATTGACCACATCGATCAGGGGCTGGCCCACATTGACGCTTTCGAAACGTTTTGCATGCAGCCGCGTCACGCGCCCGGAAAAAGGGGCCCGGATGGTGCATTGCCTGAGCTGTACCTGATAAAGCTCGATCTGGGCAGTGGCCCTCTGCGCCGCTGCCGCCGCCTGTTGCACGTCGAGCTCGGACACGGACTCCATGGCTTGCAACTTGACCTTCGATTCGTAAGTGCGCTGGGCGCCGTAAAACTCGGCGTTGGCCATTTTCAGCTGCGCCTGCTGGGCGTCGCAATTGAAGCGCAGCAGGACCTGGCCGGCCTTGATCGTGCTGCCCAGCTTGACTTCCACCTCGTCGATGCGTCCGGCCATCTGCGAGGCCAGCACACTTTCCTGGCCAGCCACCACCAGCACCCGGATCGCCATGCTTGCGGGCGCGAGCGGCTGCGCCGCGAGTGCGGTGGCGCAGCACAGCGCGCCGGCCATCATGGCCCAGGCCTGCTTCGAAATATTCTTCAATTGGCTACCCCGGCGGCGGCAGCGCCACGGTTGCGCAACACGCTCACGATCCGCGTCGCGGCCGACTCGGTCGCCGCCTCGCCGAACACGGACCAGGCCGATGCCACGCTCTCCGGAATGACCGAACGGTATGGGATGGTGGCCAGGGTTGCGCCATTGTGGCGCACGGTCCAGATCAGTTCGACCGCACGCATCCCGGCCAGCGGCTGCCCGACTTCCGCAGTGGCGCTGACGACTGCGCCAGTGGCGCCGGGCCTGGCCGCTACCGCGCCGAGCGCGCCGAGCCGGGTTCGCATCAGGGCGGCCAGATCAAGTCCGCTGCCGGCCGGCGGCGCAATCGGCGCAACGCCAATTTCCAGGATAACCGGCACGGCCGGCGCGGTATTGAAGTTGGTCTTGCGCCAGTCCTGGTCGGCCTTCGCCAGCTGCGCGGTGAAGGCCTGGACGCTTTGCGTGTGCGGCACGTCCGGCAACAGGTCGGCGCCGACTGAATTGGCGACGCGGGCATATGCGACCTGCACATTGGCCAGCGCCACGTAACGCCGCATGTCCGACAGCGCCGCCTTGACCTGGACGCGCAGCAATTCCATCTGGAATTCGGAACGGGCCTGGATGCCGGCCACCATATGCTTCTCGAGGCGGGCATCGACGTCGGCGCCCTGGCGGCTGATCTGGTAATCGGCCTGTGCTTCCGCGTAGCGCTGGGCCGCGATGCGTACTTGCGTCAGCACCGCCATGGTGACCGCGATGCGGCGCGTGTCATCCAGCTTGAGCTGGGTTTCCTGGGCTCTCTTTGCCGCCGGATATGAAAACGCGCGCAGCAAGTTCAGCGAGATCACGCCGCCGGCATCGGTCCAGTTATTGTGAAGCAAAAACTTGTTGCTGTCGTGGCTGGCCGAGAGGTTCAGCTCGATCCCGGGCAGGAATCCCAGCAAGGCCTTGCGGCCCTCGAGCACCGAAATCTTCTTGCGGTAATCTTCCTCGCGCAGTTCGGGGCGGTTGGCCAAAGCCGCCTGGTCCAGTGCATCCATGTCGTCGAGCCGGCTCATCGCCGCCGCGGATTCTTCCTCGCCGGCGGCAGAGAGCGTGACCTGGCTGCCCGGCCGCAAATTGATCAGCGCGCTCAATTCGGACTTCGCCAGAATCAGTTCCTGGCGCCGCTCCACGATTTGCTGGTGCAGGTCGAGCAGGGCGCGCTGGTAGGCCAGCGCCTGCATCGGCGGCATCATCTGGTCCTTTTCCAGGCGGCTGCTGCGCACCAGTGACTCCTTCAGGCGGTTGAGCAGCACGTCCATGCGCGGCAGCGTCTGCTGCGCCACGTAAGCGCGCCAGAATGCCTGCCTTACGTCTTGCGAAATATTTTGCACCACCTTCCGCTTGCGTTCCTCGGCGATCAGCACTTGCGTCGCCTGCTGCTGGGCGCGCACGAAGGAGACGCCGAAATCGAGAATATTCCAGGCGAAAATCGCATTGGCGGTGCTGCGGTTGCGCTCCTGTGCGCCCGAGAACAGCGTGCTTTCGACACCGGTAGCCAGGTCGACCGAACGTGACCCGGCATCGTTGCTGCGCGAGGTATAGCCAGCCGATGCGGTCAGGCGCGGCAGCATGTCGAAGTTGGCCAGGTCAAGCTGGCTCGAAGCCATGCTGCGTTCCATCGAGCGCAGGCGATAGTCGTAGTTGTACTTCAGTGCGCGTGCAAAAGCCTCGTGCAGGGTCATCTCGCCCGCGACGGGTTCGATATCCTTGAACAGGGTCTGCACATCTTCCTTCGCACGCTTGCCGCGGGCAGCGTCCGAGATAGGCTCGGGCACAACGGCGCAGCCGCTCACGGCGGCTATTACCAGCACGGCAAGCGGCAACAGGGCCGATGGCCGTGCCGTCCTGAAGGAAGAGAAGGGAAGTGTCATCTGAGGTTCTCCATCGGGTGGTTGTTTTTTTCGGCATCATGCGTTCAGGGCGGCAAGGCGGGATTGTTCGATCTCGCCCAGATGGTCCAGCGTGGCACTCGAGCCATGTACAAAGCGCCGCGCTTCGTGTACGAACTGTTCGCTCAGCTGAGGTGCATGCGCTGGACGGGTGTCGGACTCTGGCGGCGCGCCATCGTCGTGCGCATCAGATTCGCCCGCAAGCGCTTGTCCCAGGCCCAGCGCAACCAGCAGATCCATGCCGGACAAGCGCGCCAGCGGTCGCACCGTGTCGGTTGGCGGCGCCTCGCCGCTTGCGGTCGTCAGGATGGGGTCGTTCGGGATCGTGAGGCTGATGTCGTCGGCTTCATCGTCAGCGATCGAAAATGTCTGCAATCCGGGCGCTTCAGCCAGGACACTCGAACGATAGTCATTACCCTCGGCTTCCTGGATAACCGCCGCCAGCGGCGACGTGCTGAATGGGAGCAGGACAGGCGAAGCCGGGGGCGCCGATGCTTCCGTAATCGTGAATGGCATGAGCAGGATATTGTTCATGGGCGGTGCGTTACCGGTGACCAGGGTATCGACTGTCCGGCTCGCGGTATTGACCGCGTAGTTGTTGGAATTCGTGCTGCCGATGCCGGCATTGCCGGCGGCATCTTGCACACCCGAACTGTCGAGCACGATCACATTGCTGGTGTCGTTAATGCTGGCCACAGGCGTCAGGATCGCCGTCCAGGTGATGCCGCCATCGGCGGAACTGACATCACTGAGACTGCCATTGTCAACCGTCAGGTCGGCATTGGTAAAGCCCGTCACCGCGTCGGAAAACGTGATCGTCACCAGCGCGCTTTCCCCCACGGTCAGCGCGCTGTCGGCGACGACGATGCTGGCCGTCGGCCGCACGGTAGCGACTGCATAATTGTTGGAATCTGTGGTGCCGCTGCCGGCATTGCCCGCCACGTCCTGCACGCCCGCGTTGTCGAGCGCAATAAAGTTGGTCGCGGCGGCAATGCTGTCCGTTGGCGTCAGCGTGGCAGTCCAGGTGATGCCGCCGTCGGCGGAACTGACGGCGCTGAGGCTGCCGTTGGCAATTGTCAGGTCGGCATTGGTAAAACCCGCTACCGCTTCGGAGAAGGTAATTGTCACCAGCGAGGTTTCGCCCGCGGCCAGCGCATTGTCCGTCACATCGATGAAGGCCGTCGGCGAGGTGCTGTCGAGAGTGTAGTTGTTGGAGTTGGCGATGCCGGCGCCGGCATTTCCCGCGGCATCCTGCACATCCGTGTGGTCGAGCGTGATCAAGTTGCTTGTGGCGTTTATGCCCGCTGTTGGCGTCAGTATCGCGGTCCAGGTGATGCCGCCATCAGCCGAACTGACGGCGCTGAGCGTGCCGTTAGCGACCGTCAGGTTGACATTGGCAAAACCTGTGACCGCTTCGGAGAACGTGATTGTCACCAGCGAGGTTTCGCCCACGGCCAGCTCATTGTCGGCGACGACGATGCCAGCCGTTGGTCGAGTTGTATCGATCGCGTAGTTGTCGGAGTCGGTGGTGCCGCTGCCGGCATTGCCCGCTGCGTCTTGCACACCCGTATTAGCCAGCGTGATCACGTTGTTCGTGTCGGTGACACTCGCCGTTGGTGTCAGTGTTGCAGTCCAGGTGATGCCGCCATCAGAGGAGCTGACGGCACTGAGCGTGCCGTTGGCGACCGTCAGGTCGGCATTGGCAAAGCCGGTAACCGCCTCGGAGAACGTGATTGTCACCAGCGAGGTTTCACCCGCCACCAGCGAGCTGTCCGCCACGACGATCGTGGCGGTCGGAAGCGCCGTATCGATTGCATAATTATTCGAAACGGTAGCGCCGGTGCCGGCGTTGCCGGCGGCGTTGGTCAGCCCGCCGGTGTCGAGCGTGATTACATTGCTGCTGCCGGTGAAGCCGGCGTCTGGCGTGAGCGTGGCCGTCCAGGTGATGCCGCCGTCTGCGGAACTGACGGTACTGAGCGTGCCGTTGGCAATCGTCAGGTCGACATTGGCAAAGCCGGTGACCGCTTCGGAGAACGTGATCGTCACCAGCGAGGTTTGACCCGCGACCAGCGCACTGTCGGCGACAACAACGGCGGCCGTCGGTCGCACGGTGGCGATCGTGTAATTGTTGGAGTCGGTGGAGCCGCTGCCGGCATTGCCCGCTGCGTCTTGCACGCCCGTGTTGTCGAGCGTGATCAGGTTGCCCGTGTCGGTAATGTCGGCCGTTGGCGTCAGCAGGGCGCTCCATGTGATGCCGCCATCAGATGAACTGACGGTGCCGAGCGTGCCGGTGGCGACCGTCAGGTCGGCATTGTCAAAGCCAGTCACCGCTTCGGAAAAGGTGATTGTCACCAGCGAAGTTTCTCCCGCCAACAGGGAACTGTCGGCGACCACGATGCCAGCCGTCGGACGAGCCGTATCGACTTCGTAATTGTTGGAGGCAGTGGTGCCGCTGCCGGCATTGCCTGCTGCATTCTGCACACCTGCATTGGCCAGCGTGATCACGTTGATCGCGTCGGTAATGCTCGCCGTTGGTGTCAGTGTCGCGCTCCAGGTGATGCCGCCGTCAGAGGAGCTGACGGTGCCGAGCGTGCCATTGGCGATCGACAGGTCGGCATTGGCAAAGTCGGTCACCGCTTCGGAAAACGTGATGGTCACCAGCGAAGTTTCACCGATGGCCAGCGCGTTGTCGGCGATGACGATGCTGGCCGTCGGCCGCACGCTGGAGACAGCATAATTGCCGGAGTCGGTGGTGCCGCTGCCGGCATTGCCCGCTGCATTCTGCACACCGGTATTGGCCAGCGTAATCACATTGATGGCGTCGGTAACGTCGGCCGTTGGCGTCAGAGTTGCCGTCCACGTGATGCCGCCGTCCGCGGAACTGACGGTACTGAGCGTGCCGTTTTCGACGATCAGATCGGAATTGCTAAAACCCGTCACCGCTTCCGAAAATGTGATCGTCACCAGCGAGGTTTCTCCCGCATTCAACGCGCTGTCGGCGACAACAACGGTGGCCGTCGGGAGCACGGTGGCGATCGCGTAATTGTTGGAGTCGGTGGAGCCGCTGCCGGCATTGCCGGCTGCGTCTTGCACGCCGGTGTTGTCGAGCGTGATCGTGTTGTTCGTGTCGGTAATGTCGGCCGGTGGTGTCAGCACTGCGCTCCATGTGATGCCGCCATCAGATGAACTGACGGTGCCGAGCGTGCCGGTGGCGACCGTCAGGTCGGCATTGTCAAAGCCAGTCACCGCTTCGGAAAAGGTGATTGTCACCAGCGAAGTTTCTCCCGCCAACAGGGAACTGTCGGCGACCACGATGCCAGCCGTCGGACGAGCCGTATCGACTTCGTAATTGTTGGAGGCAGTGGTGCCGCTGCCGGCATTGCCTGCTGCATTCTGCACACCTGCATTGGCCAGCGTGATCACGTTGATCGCGTCGGTGATGCTCGCCGTTGGCGTCAGTGTCGCGGTCCAGGTGATGCCGCCGTCAAAGGAGCTGACGGTACTGAGCGTGCCATTGGCGATCGACAGGTCGACATTGGCAAAGCCCGTCACCGCCTCGGAGAACGTGATGGTCACCAGCGAGGTTTCGCCCACGGCCAGCGCGTTGTCGGCGACCACGATGCTGGCCGTCGGCCGTATCGTATCGACCGCGTAGTTGTTGGAGTCGGTGGTGCCGCTGCCGGCATTGCCCGCCACATCCTGAACGCCTGAATTGTCAAGCGTGATTAGATTGGTGATGTCGCTCATGCTGACGTCTGGCGTCAGCGTGGCCGTCCAGGTGATGCCGCCGTCGGCGGAACTGACGGTACTGAGTGTGCCGTTGCTAATCGTCAGGTCAGCATTGGTAAAGTCGTTGACCGCCTCGGAGAACGTAATCGTCACCAGTGAGGTTTCACCCGCCAGCAGTGAACTGTCTGCCACGGCGATGTCACTGGTCGCGGCTGTCGAATCGACCGTGGCGTTGGTGGTGTCGGCCGTGGTGGTAATGTTGCCTTCATTGTCGGTAGCGATGAAGATGACGTTTCTGCTGGTGCCGTCCAGCACGCCTGGAAGCAGGGTGTAGGCCGCGGTCCAGAGACCTGAGCTGTCGGACGCAGCCGTGATCGTGCCGCCAAACTGGCTGAAGTCCACAGTCACGCTGCTGATGGTGTCGCCGTTGTTGTCGCCGCTGGCGGTATTGTCCCAGGTCGCGGTGACGGTGTCGCCGATCCTGAACAGGTCGACGCCGGATCCGCCGGAAATACCGATGCTGCCATCGGTGACGGTGGGGGCGATATTGTCCACGGTCGCATTGGTGGTATCGGCCGTGGTCCTGGTGTTGCCTGCATTGTCGGAGGCCGTGACGCTGACATTCCTGTTGATGGCGTCGATGGCGCCTGCGGTCAGTGTGGTGCTCGCAGTCCAGGTGCCGGCACTATTGGTCGCGGCCACCGCGGCGCCGCCGCCGAACTGGCTGAAGTCGATGGTAGCGCCGCTGATGGTGTCGCTGTTATTGTCGCCGCCGGCGGTATTGTTCCAGGTCGCCGTGACGGTGTCGCCGATCTTGTACGCGCCGCCAGTGCCGGATCCGCCGGAAATGCTGATCCTGGCATCGGTGACTGCAGGGGCGACGTTGTCCACGGTCGCGTTGGTGGTATCGAACGTAGAGGTGAAATTGCCAGCATTGTCGGTGGCGCTGAAGGAGACATTCCTGTTACCGCCGTCGATGGCGCCTGCGGTCAGTGTATAGGACGCGGTCCAGAGGCCGGAATTGTTGGTCGCGGTCACGAAGGAGCTGCCGCCGAACTGGCTGAAGTTGAAGGTGGTGTTTGCGCTGAAGAGGGTGTCGCTGTTGTTGTCACCGCCGGCGGTATTGTTCCAGGTCGCGGTGACGGTGTCGCCGATCTTGTACGCACCGCCCGTGCCTGTTGCGCCGGAGATGCTGAGGTTGCCATTGGTGACCGTGAGAGGGATGTTATCGACGGTCGCGTTGCTGGTGTCGGCCGCGGTAGTGCTGCCAAAAGGGTTGGTGGCGGTGACGCTGACATTCCTCCCGGTGGCATCGATGGAACCTGCCGTCAAGGTATAGTTTGCCCGCCAGACGTTGCTGAAGTTGGTCGCGGTCACGGCCGCGCCGCCACCGAACTGGCTGAAGTCCATTTTCACGGAGGTAACGTTGGTGTTGGATGGGCCGCCGGCGCTATTGTTCCAGAATGCGCTGACGGTGTCGCCGACTTTGTACGCGCCCAGGCCACTGGCGCCGGTAATGCTGATCTGGGAGTCGGTAACGGTCGGGACGACGATGAAGGCTGTATCGAGGGTTCCACCTTCGTTAAAAATTCTGTTTTCTGCAAAGGGCGATGACCAGCCGTTATTGGCGCTGCCATTGAGCGCACCGCCAATGGCGCCGCTGACCGCGCCATTGCTGCCGATTGCGCTGTAATTGGACGCGGTGATGCGGACGATGCCTGTGGATGCATTCCAGATTGCGCCAACGCCGCGGCCGCCGAGACCGCCATGGAAGTTGCTGCCGCTGCCACCGCCACCACCACCGGCAGCAATATTGCCAGAGAACGCCGATGTGCCGACGATGGTCAGTGTTCCACTATTGTAGATCGCACCGGCGGCGCCGCCGCCATCGGCGCCGGCGCGATCAAATCCCGCACCGCCACCGCCGCCGCCGATGGGCTGGCCAAAAAACACGCTGGCGCCGTTGCCGCCCGAGGCGTGAGAATTGCCAGCGCCACCGGGGCCACCGCCTGACGATGTGCCGCCGAATCCTCCCAGCACACCGGGCGCGTTACCACCCTGTCCGCCGTTGCCCGCACTGGCGGATGCCCCGGCATAATAAGCGCTGTTGCCGCCGCGTGCGCCGCCGACGCCACTGGCCCCGCTGCCGCCACCGCCGCCAGTGCCCTTTGACCCGTACCCGCCGCCACCGCCGCCACCGCCGGTCGCCACGTTTTGCGACAGGGTCACGCCATTCAATGTCAACGTACCCGTATTTACGATCCCGCCACCGAAGGCGCTGCCGCCTGCGACGTTCCTGCTGCCGCCGGCACCGGACACCGCGCCGTGCTGGATCGTGAGGTTCTGGATCTCGATTGCCGAGTTGACGCCCGTAGTAAAGGTGTTGAACACGCGCGTCTGGTAGGCGCCATCGATGACGTGGCCGGCGCCGACGATCGTCATCGTATGGCCGTCGCCGACGCTGACCAGAATTGTATCGTTGGCGCCTGTAAACGTGATGTCGGCGGTCAGCGTAATGGTGTCGTTAACATTGTCAATTCCGCCCGTTGCGATCGCCGCATTCAGTTGGGCGAGGGTGGACACCGCGGTGGTGACCAGCAGATGGTCGTAGTTTTCCAATCCGCTGGCGTCGAATGCCGCCGTCGAGCGGATGGCGCCGGTTGCTATTTCCAGATCCCAGTCGCCGCCCCGGCTGGCGCCGCCGGTGGCGTCGCCCGACGCGGCAATGACGGCGCCGGTCGCCGCGGCCAGCCCATCGAGAAACGCGCGTCCCGCTTCGCCCCTGCCGGCGTCGCAACCGAACAGCAGTATCTCGCCATGCTCTTTCAGGGACGCGCCGATGGCCGTCAGCTCTGCACTGTACCTGCCGAGGTCGCCGCCCACCAGGGCCGCATCGCCGAGCAGCAGCATGCCATCGTCGCCATGCGAGACGATGCTGATCGAGTCGAGTTCGTGCATCCCCTTGAGCGCGTCGGCAATCTGCATGATGCCGTCGCTGTCCTTGCCGATCAGGATGACGGTGACACCGGCGCCGGCCGCGGCGACGATCTGCTGGTAGTCCGCGACCCGGGTGTCGACGATCAGCACTTTTCCGGGGGCGGCCGAATCGGGTGTGGCTGGCGCGTCAGGCGCGACGGCATCCGGGGAATGGTCGGGCGCTGCGCCATCCGGAACTTTGGCAATATCGATGACGGCCGCGACGACGGCGCCGTCGAACACAATACGCGACTCAAGTGCCAGCATGCTGCGGCGCGGGCGCAAACGCGCTACGCCATCACGTGCCGCAGGTCGTTCAGAATGGTATTTCATCACGTTGCTCCCGGTGTTGAGACAGGCATCTCTGTGAATCGGGTGATATTTTTGTCGTCATCATGCGGTCAGTGCGGCGAGACGGGAATGTTCGATCTCGCCCAGATGGTCCAGCGTGGCACTCGAGCCATGCGCAAAGCGCCGCGCTTCGCGTGCGAGCTGCTCGCTCAGCTGAGGTGCATGCGCTGGGCGGGTGTAGGGCTCTGGCGGCGCCTCGCCGCTTGCGACCGTCAGGATGGGTTCATTCGGGATCGTGAGGCTGATGTCGTCGGCTTCATCGCCAGCGATCGAAAACGTTTGCAATCCGGGCGCTTCAGCCAAGGCACTCGAACGATAGTCATTACCCTCGGCTTCCTGGATAATCGCCGCCAGCGGCGACGTGCTGACCGGAAGCAGGACAGGCAAGCCCGGGGGCGCCGATGTTTCCGTTATCGTGAATGGCATGAGCAGGATATTGTTCATGGGCGGCGGATTACCGGTGGCCATGGTATCGACTGTCCGGCTCGCGGTATTGACCGCGTAGTTGTTGGAATCCGTGCTGCCGCTGCCGGCATTGCCGGCTGCGTTTTGCACACCCGAATTGTCGAGTACGATCACATTGCTGGTGTCGTTAATGCTGGCCGCAGGCGTCAGGATCGCCGTCCAGGTAATGCCGCCGTCGGCGGAATCGACATCACTGAGAATGCCATTGTCAACCGTCAGGTCGGCATTGGTGAAGCCCGTCACCGCTTCGGAAAACGTGATCGTCACCAGCGCGCTTTCCCCCACGGTCAGCGCGCTGTCGGCGACGACGATGCTGGCCGTCGGCCGCACGGTAGCGACTGCATAATTGTTGGAATCTGTGGTGCCGCTGCCGGCATTGCCCGCCACGTCCTGCACGCCCGCGTTGTCGAGCGCAATAAAGTTGGTCGCGGCGGCAATGCTGTCCGTTGGCGTCAGCGTGGCAGTCCAGGTGATGCCGCCGTCGGCGGAACTAACGGTGCTGAGACTGCCGTTGGCAATTGTCAGGTCGGCATTGGAAAAGCCGGTCACCGCTTCGGAGAACGTGATCGTGACAAGAGACGTTTCGTCCGCTGCCAGCGCATTGTCCGTCACATCGATGACCGCGGTCGGCAAGGTGCTGTCGAGCGTGTAGTTGTTGGAGCTGGTGACGCCGACGCCGCCATTGAAAGCAAAGTCCAGCAAGTTCGTGTTGTCGAACGTGATCAAGTTGCTGGTGTCGTTCATGCCTGATGTTGGTGTCAGTATCGTTGTCCAGGTGAGGCCGCCGTCAATGGAGCTGAAGCCGCCCACAGTGCCGTTTTCGATCGTGATGCCGACCCCAGGGTCAAAGCCCACGACAAACTCGGACAGGGTGAGCGTTAGCAGCGAGGTTTCGCCAATGGCAAGTGCATTGTCGGCGACCACGATGCTGACAGCCGGGCGTGCGGTATCGATCGCGTAGTTGTTGGAGTTGGTGGTGCCGCTGCCGGCATTGTCCGCTGCATCTTGCACGCCTGTATTGGCAAGTGTGATGATGTTGCCCGTGTCGGTAATATCGGCCGTTGGCGTCAGTGTCGCGGTCCAGGTAATGCCGCCGTCAGATGAGCTGACTGCACTGAGCGTGCCGTTGGCGACCGTCAGGTCGGCATTGGTTAAACCGGAGACCGCCTCGGAGAACGTGATCGTCACCAGCGAGGTTTCACCCTCGGCCAGCGAGCTGTCCGCCACGCTGATCGTGGCGGTCGGGCGTGCGGTATCGATTGCATAATTATTTGAAACGGTAGCGCCGTTGCCGGCGTTGCCGGCCGCATTGGTCAGCCCGCCGGTATCGATCGTGATTACATTCGTGCTGTTGGTGATGCCGGCGGTCGGCGTGAACGTGGCCGTCCAAGTGGCGCCTCCATCAGAGGAGCTGACGGCACTGAGCGTGCCGTTGGCAATCGTCAGGTCCGCATTGCCAAAGCCGGTGACCGCTTCGGAGAACGTGATTGTCACCAGCGAGGTTTCACCCGCATTCAACGCGCTGTCGGCGACGACGACGGCGGCCGTCGGCCGCACGGTGGCGACCGCGTAGTTGTTGGAGTCGGTGGTGCCGCTGCCGGCATTGCCGGCTGTATCTTGCACACCCGTGTTGTCGAGCGTGATCACATTGCTCGCATCAGTAGTGCTGCCCGCTGGCGTCAGCGTGGCCGTCCAGGTAATACCGCCGTCCGATGAGCTAACGGCACTGAGGCTGCCGTTGACGATCGTCAGGTCGCCATTGGCAAATCCCGTCACCGCTTCGGAGAACGTGATCGTGACTAGCGAGGTTTCGCCCGCAACCAGCGTGTTGTCTGTCACATTGATGAAGGCCGTCGGCAAGGTGCTGTCGAGCACGTAATTGTTGGAGTCGGTGGTGCCGCTGCCGGTGTTCCCTGCGACATCCTGCACACCGGTATTGGCAAGCGTGACCAGGTTGCTTGGGTCGTTAATACTGGCCGTTGGCGTCAGTGTCGCGGTCCAGGTGATGCCGCCGTCAGAGGAGCTGACGGCACTGAGCGTGCCGTTGGCGACCGTCAGGTCGGCATTGGCAAAGCCGGTCACCGCTTCGGAGAACGTGATCGTGACAAGCGAGGTTTCACCCCCGGCCAGCGCGTTGTCGGCGACCACGATGCTGGCGGTCGGTCGTGCCGTATCAACCGCGTAGTTGTTGGAGCTGGTTGTGATGAATCCGGTATTACCCGCCAGGTCTTGCACATCCGCGTTGTTGAGCGTGATGATGTTGCTTGTGTCGGCAGTCCCGGCCGTTGGTGTCAGTGTCGCGGTCCAGGTGATGCCGCCGTCGGCGGAGCTGACGGCGCCTAGCGTGCCGTTGGCGACCGTCAGGTCGGAACTGGTAAAGCCGATGACGGCCTCGGAGAACGTAATCGTCACCAGTGAGGTTTCATCCGCCTGGAGCAGACTGTCTGCCACGGTGATCGAGCTGGTCGCGGATGTCGAATCAATCGTGGCATTCGCGGTGTCCGCCGCCATGGTGGTGTTGCCCGCATTGTCGGTGACGCTAACGGTGACATTCCTGTTGATTCCGTCCGAGGTGGATTGGTTCAGGACGTAACTTTCGGTCCAGATGCCGGAACTGTTGGCCGCGGCGACCACGCCGCCGCCGAACTGGCTGAAGTCGACGCTTGCGCCGCTGATGGTGTCGCCGTTGTTGTCGCCAGCGGCAGTATTGTTCCAGGTTACGGTGACGATGTCGCCCATCACGAACTGGCCGCCGAGACCACTGTTACCGGCGATGCTGATGCTGCCATCGGTAGCGGTGGGAGCGATGTTGTCCAAGGTCGCGTTGGTGGTGTCGGCCCTCGTAGTGCTGCCATCAATGTTGGTGGCAGTGAAGCTGACATTTCTCCCAGTGGCATCGATGGCGCCTGCCGGCAGGGTATAGCTTGCGGTCCAGACGTTGGCGCTGTTGGTCGCTGTCACCGCCGCGCCGCCACCGAACTGGCTGAAGTCGACTGTCACGCCGGTAACGTTGGTGTTGCCTGGGCCGCCGGCGGTATTGTCCCAGCTTGCCGTCACGGTGTCGCCGGCCTTGAACGCGCCGCCCAGGCCGCTGGCGCCGGAAATGCCGATCTGGGCATCGGTGATGTTCGGGATAGGGACGTAGGCCGTGTCGATGCTTCCACCTGAGTTAAAGATATTATTTTCTGCAGCCGGCGATGACCAGCCGTCATTGGAGCCGCCGTTGATGACATCGCCGATGGCGCCGCTAGCCCCGTTATTGCCGGCCATTACGCTGTAATTGAAGGCCGTGATGCGGACGATGCCGCCAGCGTTCCAGATCGCGCCGACACCGCGCCCGCCGAGACCGCCATGGCTGCTGACGTAGCCGCCACCACCGCCTCCGCCACCGGCGGAAATATTGTTGGAGATCAGCGAAGTGCCAACGATGGTCAGTGTTCCGGCGTTGTAGATTGCTCCGGCGGCGCTGCCGCCACCGAAGCCGCTGCCGTTATAGCCTGCGCCGCCGCCACCGCCGCCAATGGTCAAGCCGCCGGCAGTTGCGGTGGCGCCGTTTCCGCCCACCGCGTAAGCAAGGCCACTGCCGCCAGCGCCTCCGCCGGACGATGTGCCGCCGTTTCCTCCCGCCACACCGGGAATGCCAGCACCCTGACCGCCGTTACCCATGCTAGCCGGCGACCCGGCATGATAGATGCTGTTGCCGCCGCTGGCGCCGCCGACGCCACTGGCGCCGCTGCCGCCACCGCCGGCAGTGCTCCATATCGCTTGGGTGGCGCCGCCGCCGCCACCACCGGTCGCTATGTTGTGCGACAGAGTCACGCCATTCAATGTCAATGTGCCCGAATTAAAGATCCCGCCACCGAAGGCGCTGGCGCCCGCGGCATTCCTGTCGCCACCCGCGCCGGACACCGCGCCGCGCCAGATCGTGAGGTTCTGGATCTCGATCGCCGACTCGGCGCCCGAAGTCGAGGTATTGAACACGCGCGCATGGTAGGCGCCATCGATGACGTGGCCGGCGCCGACGATCGTCATCGTATGGCCGTCGCCGACCCCGACCGTGATTGTGTCGTTGACGCCTGTAAAGCTGATGTCGGCGGTCAGCGTGATCGTGTCGTGAAAGCCGTCGACACTACCCGATGAGATCGCCGCATTCAGCTGGACGAGGGTGGACACGGCGGTGGTGACCAGCAGATGATCGTAGTTGTCCAATCGGCTGGCGTCGAATGCCGCCGTCGAGCGGATGGCGCCGGTTGCTATTTCCAGGTCCCAGTCGCCGCCCCGGCTGGCGCCACCGGTGGCGTCGCCCGATGCGGCAATGACGGCGCCGGTCGCTGCGGCCAGGCCGTCGAGAAAGGCGCGTCCCGCTTCGCCTCTGCCGGCGTCGCAGCCGTAAAGCAGTATCTCGCCATGGTCATTCAGGGACGCCCCGATTGCCGTCAGTTCGGCGCTGTACCTGCCGAGGTCGCCGCCCACCAGGGCTGCATCGCCGAGCAGCAGCATGCCATCGTCGCCATGCGAGACAATGCTGATCGAGTCGAGTTCGCGCATCCCCTTGAGCGCGTCGGCAATCTGCATGACGCCGTCGCTGTCCTTGCCGATCAGGATGACGGTGACACCGGCGCCGGCCGCGGCAACGATCTGCTGGTAGTCCACGACCCGGGTGTCGACGATCAGCACTTTTCCGGGGGCGGACGCATCGGGTGCGGCTGGCGCGTCAGGCGCGACGGCATCCGGGGAGTGGTCGGGCGCTGCGCCGTCCGGAACCCTGGCAATATCGGTGACGGCCGCGACGACGGCGCCGTCGAACACAATACGCGACTCAAGTGCCAGCATGCTGCGGCGCGGGCGAAAATGGGCTGCGCCGTCGTGTGCCGCTGGGTGGTCAGAAGGGTATTTCATCACCTTGCTCCCAGAGTGGGAACGGGCGTCTCCGTGATCACGTTGGCGCGGCTGCCGCTGGCATCCTTCCAGAACGACAGCGCCGTGTACTGGTTGAACAGATCGGGTGGCAGGATGGTCTCGCGCGCCTCGAAGCCTACCTTGCTGCGTACCTTGTGCAGGCCGCGCATGCCGAGCTGGGCATCGAATTCCGGCGCGTCGTAGTCAAGGCGCTCGAAATCGTGCTCGAACGGCTGTTCGTCCAGAAACTGGTAGATCAGCGGCAGCACCTTGTGCGGCGCCTTGGCCAGCAAGTCATACTCGACCAGCAGCAGTGAAGCCGCATGTTCGCCATAAAACGCTTCCTTCAGCGCCGCCCACGGATAACCGACCAGGCGATTGCGCTGGGCCAAGGTATCGACCCGGCTGTAGACGGTGTTGCGCTCGACATCGTCATTGAACAGGCGCGTGATTTCGTAAGGATTGGCGCGGTACTTGCGCTCGATGCTGTCCATGACCCAGGCCACGTTGCGGACACAGGCAATGACTTTGGCCCCGGGGAACTGGTCCATCAGCATCGGCATGTGAGCGCTCCACATGCGGTTGGTGTCGAAGATGACCTGTTTGTCCGCCTGATCGGCATAGTAGGCGTCGAATATGCCGCGCACCAAGCGCTTGCGCTCGGCGCTCGTGATGACGGCGCCGAATTCGCTGCCGGCGCCGAACTGGTGCAGCATGCCGTTGTAGAGCGCGCCGACCGGGCTCGTCATGCCGGCATGAAATCTGGGGTTTTGCATCAGCAGGGCCGCGAGCAAGGTCGAGCCGGAGCGGGGCAGGCCGGAGATGAAATGATATTTTTGCATACTCATTGGCCGTCCCGCAGCGAGGGTAAACTTTGGGCAGAGATTCTTGACATGACGGTTTTCCGTGTAAGCCAATCCAGGCGCGATTGGACTCCGCATCGCGTTTTATTATCCGGCAGAAAGCTTGCAGGAAAATAACAAAAAGTCACATTTATGGATTTTTAGTCATTTTCTTGCAACACTCTTCCCCAAAATGAGCGACCATGGCCGAAGGGGAAATTGTCTTGCCCCACGCACCGCCGGCAGCGGCGACAAGGTATTGCGAGAATGACAAAAACAATGTCCGAGAAGGTCTCCTTGCACGGCTTGCCGGATCCCGCCGCGGCGCCCCTGCTGGCATTGCGCGAAGACCTCCGGCTGGAAACAGCGCCGCGCGGCCAGGACGGCACGCCCCATTGGCACTTGATCGACCCGGTGCGCAGCCGATTCTTCCGCATCGGCTGGGTCGAATTCGAACTGCTCTCGCGCTGGCGCGCCGGCATGCAGGCCGCTACGCTGTGCCGGGAGGTGGCTGGCGAAACAGCGTTGGCGCCGGATCCGGAAGATGTCGCCGGCCTGCTGCACTTCCTGAAAGCCAATGAACTGCTGCGTGCAGATGCGCCGCAATTGCGCGCCGGGCTGCATCATCTTGCACGTCGGCGCACGCTGTCGCGCTGGCAATGGCTGCTGCACCATTACCTGTTCTTCCGCATTCCGCTGGTCAGGCCGGAAGCCTTCCTGGCGCGCACCGGACGTTTTCTTGCACCGCTGTTCCAGCCGGCATTGTTCTTCTGGCTCGCGGTGCTGTGTGTGGTGGCGCTGTGGCGTGTGCTCGATCAATGGCCCGCCTTTTCGCAGACCTTCCTGTATTTTTTTTCGTGGCAGGGCGCTTTGTACTACGGGCTGGCGCTGGCGCTGGCCAAGGTGCTGCATGAACTGGCGCATGCCTGGACCTGCAGGCATTTCGGCGTGCGTGTGCCGACCATGGGGGTTGCCATGATGCTGCTGTGGCCGCTGCTCTACACCGACGCCTCCGAAGCGTGGAAGCTGAAGTCGCGCCGCGCGCGCCTGGCCATCGGCGGCGCCGGCGTGATCGCCGAACTGATGCTGGCCGCCGCCGCGGCTCTGGTCTGGAGCATCGCGCCCGAGGGCGGGCTCAAGAGCGCCGCTTACATCCTGGCCGCCGTCACCTGGGTCAGCACGCTGGCGATCAACCTCAATCCCTTCATGCGCTTCGACGGCCACTACTTGCTGATGGACGCGCTCGACATTCCCAATTTGTCCGAACGAAGTTTTGCGATCGGACGCTGGCAGTTGCGGCGCTCGCTGCTCGGGGTTGACGATCCCATGCCGGAACCCCAGCTTGAATCCCGCCGGCGCTGGTTGTGCCTGTATGCCTACCTGACGTGGTTCTATCGCATGGTGCTGTTTGCCGGCATCGCCGCGGCTGTCTATTTTTTGTTTTTCAAACTGGCGGGCGTGATTCTGTTCGCGGTCGAAATCGGCTGGTTCGTCCTGCGGCCCATGTGGAATGAATTAAGCACGTGGTGGCGGATGCGCGGGCGCTGGCGCCCGCGCGCCGCCGGCAGCTTCTTTTTACTGTTGATCGGGCTGGGTGTGCTGGCCTTGCCGTGGCGTTCTGACGTGGCCGCCAACGGTTACTGGCAAGCGAACCAGCACAGCCGGCTTTATCCGCCGATGCCCTCGCGCGTATCCCGGATACTGGCCGCCGATGGCCAGGTAGTGCGGGCAGGGGACGCCTTGTTTATCCTGAGCGATCCGCAGGTCGAAAGTCAGTGGGAACAATTGCAAAGCCGGATCGGCGGCCTGGAAGCGCAACTGGCCGGTTCGATCGGCAATGCCGTTCAGCGCGATGCCGTCCCCGTGCTCGAGCGGCAACTCGCGGCAGCCAGGGCCGAACAAGTGCTGCAGAACCAGGAGCGCGCGCGTCTGACCGTGCTGGCGCCGCATGACGGCGTTTTTCGCGACCTTGACCGCGGCCTGTTTTCCGGCGCCTGGGTTGGGCCAAAACATCGGCTGGGCCGGGTGGTCAGTGGCGGCGATTCGCGGGCCCATCTGTTCATCCATGAGTCGGACATCGCGCGCATCGAGGTCGGCGCCCGCGCCCGTTTGCTGACGCGCGGCCCGGATCCGGACACCCTGGAGGCAACCGTCGTCAGCATCGACAGCACGGCCAGCCGGGTGTTGCCCGAAGCGATGCTCGCATCGGCTTACGGGGGGCCGATCGCGGCGCGCAGGACGGCGGAGGGCGAATTGATTGCGAACGAAGTTTTATATCGCGTGACGCTGCATGTCGCGCATGCCGATGTGCGGCAATTGACACCGGTCACCGGCCACATTGATGCCGGGCGCAGCAGTATCTTGTGGAATTTCACGCGCCAGGCCATCGCGATCGTCATTCGGGAAAGCGGCTTTTAGCGCCAGGACCCGGGTCTCGAGTGCAGGAGATTGCTCCCGTCCTCAATCATGAATTTTATGGAAGGCCGCGTCGCGTTGCATAAAAAATTTTCCAGTGCTATTCTCGCTCTCATAAAAAGGCACATGCACACGCATACGCGGCGCATGAACGATAATTCAGGAGACAAGATGAAAGCAGTTTTCAAACTGGCGACAGCAGCCGTCGCCGCCGCATTGCTGATACCCTTATCGGCAAGCGCACAAGAAGTCACGTTACGAGTCGGCAGCGCTTTTTCCGAGAACATCAGTTACGTAGTGCGCATGCAGCAGATGTTCGACAAAATAAACAAGGAAGGCAAAGGCACGCTGCAGATGAATTTCATCGGCGGCCCCAAGGCAATCCCGCCCTTTGAAATCGGCAATGCGGTGAAGACCGGCGTGGTCGACATGGCGCTGACCAGCGGCGCGTTTTACACCAACCTGATGCCCGAAGCCGATGCGCTGAAAATGGCGCAGATGTCGGTCACCGAGCAGCGCAAGAATGGCGCATTCGACCTGATCAACGAGATCTGGGCAAAGAAAGCCAACATGTATTATCTGGGCCGCACTGGCGAACTGCAGCCGTTCTACATCTATCTGACCAAGAAAATCGACAAGCCGGACCTGACCGGTCTGAAACTGCGGATCACCCCGGTCTATCGCGATTTTTTCCAGGCGCTGGGCGCCACCGTCATCAATACCGCGCCGGGTGAAGTCTATACCGCGCTGGAGCGCGGTGTCGTTGATGGTTATGGCTGGCCGCTGACCGGATTGTTCGATCTGAACTGGCAGAAAATGACCAAGTATCGTGTCGATCCGGGCTTCTACAATGGCGAGGTGTCGCTGGTGATGAATCTCGACAGCTGGAAGAAACTGAATCAGAAACAGCGTGACCTGTTGCAAAAGCATATGCTCGCCCTCGAAGCGGAGAATGCCGCTTACTGGAAGAAAAACAGTGAAGATGAACTCAAGCGCCAGGAGCAGGCCGGTATCCAGACCATCAAGTTTGATGCCGAAACCACCAAACAATATCTGCAAAAGGCGTACGACACTGGCTGGGCTGGGATCCTGAAGGCCAGCCCGGAAAATGGTCCAAGACTGAAGCAGGCGCTGTCAAAATAATCCGCATGAGATTGACATTTCAGATGCCCGCCCTTGCGATGCCAGGGTGGGCAAGCGGATCTTTTACCCTGTCATATCCGCTCCCGCAGCACGCGGGAAGCCGGCCAGATATAAATCAGGACTTCGATGGCACGGATTGATAAATTATACGGCCAGTTGCTCGCCGGGCTGGCGCTGCTTGCATGCCTGCTGCTGTTCCTGATGGTGCTGCTCATCAGCGGCGATGTATTGCTGCGTAATGTAAAACTGATTCCCGGCCTGGCAGGAATTGAATGGGCCAACCAGGTATCCGAGAGCATGCTCTTTTTGATCACGATGCTGTCGGCGCCGTGGATCCTGCGGCGCGGCCAGCACATCCGCGTCGATATCATGCTGCGCGCGCTGCCGAAAAAGTTGGCCTGGTATTGCGAATGGCTGGCCGATATTGTCGTGACGGCCTGCTGCCTGTTCATGATGGTCTACAGCTGGAACGCGTTGAAGGCGAGCTTCCTGTCGGGATCGATGGCAATCAAGACGCTGGTGACGCCGGAATGGTGGTCGCTGGCGCCGCTGCCAATCGCCTTCGCGCTGCTCGCGATTGAAATGTGTTTCCGCATGCAGCGTCTGCATGCGGCTGAACGAGGCCCGCGCGACGACGCGGTGTCGGCAGCATGAGCTGGGAAGCCGCCGCATGGTTGCTGCTGGGCGGCTCGACCGTGCTGATCTTCCTTGGCATGCCGGTTGCGTTTGGCTTCCTGGTCATTAACCTGATCGGCGCCTGGCTCTACCTGGGCGGTGAACCGGGCCTGGTACAACTCGCCCGATCCAGCGTGGTGTCCGTGTCGAGCGCGGCGCTGACGCCGATTCCGTTGTTCGTGCTGATGGGGGAGGTGCTGTTCCACACGGGACTGGCGGTGAAAGTCATCGACGGCATCGAGCGCCTGATCAAGGAGGTGCCGGGACGCCTCGCCATTGTCGCTGTCGTTGCCGGCACCGTGTTCTCCGCGATTTCCGGCTCGACCATCGCGACAACCGCGATGCTGGGCAGCCTGATGGTGCCAGTGATGCTCAGCCGCGGTTACCATCCGACGATGGCAACCGGTCCGATCATGGCCATAGGCGCGGTCGACATGCTCATTCCGCCTTCGGCGCTGACCGTGCTGCTGGGCAGTTTGTCAGGCATCTCGATTTCCAAGTTGCTGCTGGGCGGCGTGATGCCTGGCTTGCTGCTGTCGGTCGCGTTCATCGCTTACATTGTCGTGCGGACCAGGATGAACCCCGAACTGGCGCCGGCCGGATCGATGACAGAATACAAGGGCTGGAAAAAATACCGTCCGCTGATCCTCTATGTGCTGCCTCTGACCTCGATCTTCATGATTGTCATTGCGTCGATGACCTCGGGCTGGGCCACGCCTACCGAGTCGGCGGCGATCGGCGCCCTGGCCACCATCGTGTTTGCGCTCGTTTATCGCGCGCTGACGCTGAAGAACCTGGTTGGCGCGTTGCTCGGCACGGTGAGTATTTCCGGCATGATCCTGTTCATCATCCTTGGCGCCACGACCTTCTCGCAAATCCTGTCTTTCTCGGGCGCGAGCAATGGATTGGTGCAAATCATCATCGGGCAGGATCTGTCGCCGATGGTGATTGTGGCCGGCATGATGCTGATCCTGATTTTCCTTGGCATATTTGTCGACCAGGTCAGCATGATGATGATCACCTTGCCGATATTCATGCCGGTCGTGCAGGGGCTGTCGATCGACTTGGTCTGGTTTGGCGTGATGTTTTTGATCTGCATGCAGATGGGGATGCTGCTGCCGCCCCACGGCATGTTGCTGATGACAATGAAGGGCGTGGCGCCGCCGGAAGTGACGATGACTCACATCTTCCGCGCCGTGACACCTTATGTCCTGATGAGCGTGCTGCTGCTGGTGCTGGTATTCCTGGTGCCTGCGGTGGCTGTGTGGTTGCCGAACCTGACAAAATGACCGGCGGTTCCAGTCTCGGCTGGAATTGCCATGGAGAGAAAAGATGACACCTGAAATGACAGCAATGAATGCCGCCGATGCAGTCCGCGGCCGGGTCAGCGATGAGGAATGGGAAGTCCGGGTACAGCTGGCGGCCTGTTACCGGCTGGCTGCCCATTTCGGCTGGACCGACCTGATTTACACCCATATCTCGGCAACCGTGCCGGGTTCCGGCAACCAGCATTTCCTGTTGAATCCGTTTGGCTGGACCTTCGACGAGGTTACGGCATCGAGCCTGGTCAAGGTCGACCTCGACGGCAATATCGTCGATCCGTCGCCGCACCGGATCCACAAGGCAGGCTTCATCATCCACAGCGCCATCCACGAGGCGCGGCCGGATGCGAAGTGCGTATTGCATTCCCATACCCGGGCCGGCATGGCCTTGTCGATGATGAAATGCGGATTGCTGCCGCTGTCCCAGCATGCCAATCTTTTCTACGGCAAGGTTGCTTATCATGATTCCGAAGGACTGTCGCTTGAATTGGGAGAACGCGAGTCGCTCAAACGCGACCTGGGCGACAAGGCGGTCATGATCCTGCGCAATCACGGCACGCTGGTCGCCGGCACCACGATACCGGAAGCATTCAGCATGATGTCGCATCTGGAAAAGGCGATGCAGGCCCAGCTCGACGCCATGGCCAGCGGGCAGGAATTGACGATGCCGTCCGAAGCGGCATCGCTGGCGACGTCCCGCATGGGATTCACCAACGAAGTGGTGCAGCTGTACAAGGAAGGCATGAGTCCGCTGGGCCGTATGGAATGGCCGGGCATGCTGCGCATGCTGGATCGCATCGACCCATCGTACCGTGACTGAACGGACAGGAATCTTGAGCATGACACTGAAACCGGCTGAGCAGGGCGCCAGCACAACGACAGTATTGATCTTCAACGACGCTGCGGAAAAATTCAGGAGCGCGCTCGCTCCCTCTTTTCCCGGGGTTGATTTCCTGTGCGCGCCCACACGCGACGAGGCGCTGCGGCTGGCGCACAAGGCCGATGTGCTGATGGCGTACGCGCAGCAGATCGACGATGAGCTGGTCGCGGCGGCGCCCGGGCTGAAATGGATACAGGCCTTGACCACCGGGACCGATGCGATCACGGCGCTGACCACGCTGGGCCGCGAAGTGGTGGTGACGTCCGCCCGCGGTGTCCACGGTCCGCAAATGGCTGAACTGGCTTTCATGTACATGCTGGCGCTGTCGCGCAATTTGCCGCGCATGCTGGACAACCAGAAGAACGCAGCCTGGGAAGTCTGGCCGCAGCCGCTGCTGTGGCAAAAGACCGTGACCATTCTCGGCGTGGGCGCGATCACTGAAGCGCTGGCCCAACGCTGCAAGGCGTTCGGCATGACCGTTCTCGGCATCAGCAGTGCCGACCGGCAGGTGGATGGCATAGACCGGATGTATCCGCGTGAACGGATGAAGGAAGCGGTCAGCCTGGCGGATTATTTCATCGTGCTTGTGCCTCATGCAAAGGCAACGGATAAAATCGTCAATGCGGATGTGCTGGCCTCGATGAAACCACAGGCCTACCTGATCAATATTGCGCGCGGCGGCGTGATGGACGAAGCGGCCTTGCTTGATGTGCTGCAGCGCAAGGCGATTGCCGGCGCCGGCCTCGATGTTTTCCAGGTCGAACCGCTGCCGGCCGCACATCCGTTCTGGTCGCTGGACAATGTGCTGATCACACCGCACCTGGGCGGCTACAGCGCCGTCTATGCCGAGCAGGTGATGCCGGTATTACGCAATAACCTGGGGCATTTCCTGGATGGGACGCCGGACAAGATGATGAATATCGTCACCATCTGATTTTCCGGTTTTTTCTTTTCTTCAGTCCGCTGAGCGGACTGAAGCGAACGGTTAGACCACGCCTTGCGCCAGCATGGCATCGGCGACCTTGACGAAGCCGGCCACATTGGCTCCATCGACATAGCTGATGGTGCCGTCGGCGCGGCGGCCATGCTGCAGACACGCTGCGTGAATGCTGCGCATGATGCCATGCAGGCGCGCATCCACTTCTTCGCGCGGCCACGACAGGCGCATCGCATTCTGGCTCATTTCCAGACCCGAGGTCGCGACGCCACCCGCATTGCTTGCCTTGCCGGGGGCGTACAGCACACCGCTGGATTCGAAGAACTTGGCAGCCTCGATCGTGGAAGGCATGTTGGCGCCCTCGGCGACACAAATGACGCCATTTTTCACCAGTGTGGCGGCGTCGTTGCCATCCAGTTCATTCTGTGTCGCGCAAGGCAGGGCGACGTCAACCGGTATGTGCCACGGCGACATTCCTGCATGGAACTCCACCCCTGTGCGCTTCGCGTAGTCACTGACACGTCCATACAGATGGTTCTTCACTTCCATCAGTTCCGCCAGCTTTTCCGGCGTGAAACCGGCTTCGTCGACAACGGTGCCGCTGGAGTCCGATACGGTGATTACTTTGGCGCCCAGGGCCATGGCTTTCTCCACCGCATATTGGGCCACATTGCCGGAGCCTGAAACGCTGACACGCAAGCCATCGAAGCCGCGGCCTTTTTGCTTCAGCATCTCTTCGGCGAAGTACACGGTGCCGTAGCCGGTGGCTTCGGGACGGATCAGCGAGCCGCCAAAGCTGATGCCTTTGCCGGTGAACACGCAGTCGGCGCGGTTGCTCAGTTTTTTCATCATGCCGGCCATGAACCCGATTTCACGTCCGCCGACGCCGATGTCGCCCGCAGGAACGTCGGTGTCCGATCCGACGTGGCGGAACAATTCGCTGACGAAGGCCTGGCAGAAGCGCATGACTTCACCCGGGCTCTTGCCCTTGGGGTCGAAGTCGGAGCCGCCCTTGCCGCCGCCCATGGGCAGCGTCGTCAGCGCATTCTTCAGGGTTTGTTCGAACGCCAGGAATTTCAGGATCGACAGGTTGACCGACGGGTGGAAACGCAGCCCGCCCTTGTAAGGGCCGATGGCCGAACTGTGCTGGATGCGATAACCGCGGTTGACCTGCACATCCCCGTGGTCGTTGACCCAGGACACGCGGAACATGATGACGCGCTCGGGCTCCACCAGCCGGTCCAGCAAGCCATGCTCGGCATACTTCGGGTGCTTTTCAATGTATGGCCAGAGGCTTTCTATCACTTCCGTGATGGCCTGGATGAATTCGGGTTGTCCGGGATTGCGGGCTTCGACATGATTGAGGAATGCGTGGAACGATTGATATTTCATTAATTTTGCCTTGAAATGGTGCGTCAAATTAAACTTGGTGGAATTTTGCACCATTTTCGACCGTTTTGGGGCAGTTTTTGTCGTGCACCACCGGTTGCAGATTAACTAAATAGTTGATGCCGATCATTTCACCCTTGTGCTATCCTCAATTAACTAAACACGCAACTAGGTCAACTTATGGGTTTTGGCACTTACATACGGCAAAAGAGAGACGCGAAGGGCATCGCGCTGAATGACTTTTCTCGCCAGCTCGAGATTTCCCCCGCGTACTGGTCGCGCATTGAGCGCGAGATGGAGAAGTCGCCAAAGGATGAACTGATCCGCAAGGCGGCAGAGATCCTGGGCGAGAATCCCGACGACGCGTTCATCGAAGCCGGCCGCCTGCCGCCCGACATGCGGGAAGATGTGGGAGAGATCGTCCGGATGGTTCGCAACGGCCCGCGGACGGTGATGCGGCCCGAGACCGGTGTGCCAGCCACGTCTCAGAAACGGATTGCAGAGAGCAGTCCTCCAGTCCATGCTTCCGTTGAAGAACTGAGCTCGGTTCCGCTGAATATCGTCCGCGGGCAAAAAGGCTTTGAGGCCCTTGCTGCAGTCTTCCGGGAACAGATCCTGAAGGGAGAAATCCAGGCCGGGGAAATACTGCCGAACGAGCGTGATCTGGTGGAGCGTTCCGGTCTGAGCCGTGGCTCGGTGCGGGAAGCTTTCCGGGTGCTGGAGACCCAAGGACTGGTGTCGACGCGCCTGGGACGAAATGGCGGCCGGGTCGCCCTGCAGTCTGGTACCGAGGCGGTTGCAAACTCGCTGAATTTTTTCATCCGCGGCCAGCAGGTGCCGTTCGCCGTGCTCATGGAAACCGTGAAAGTGCTCGAGCCCAGCCTGGCCGAGCTGGCTGCGATTCACCGGGATGCCGACGATATCGCCATCTTGCAGAATGAAAGCAAAAAACTGCGCACCACGTCGAACGCCTCGCGCTTCCTTGCGGCGAATGCACGCTGGCATCGTGCGATGGCGCACGCCAGCCACAATCCCATCCTGACCACAATCTACGATGCGCTCGGTCCCGGCCTGCTCAATCCGCATGTCGCCGGTTTTGCGTCAGCGGAGGTGCGCGATGCCGTGGTCCAGGCCGTAGGCCGCATCGAGGAAGCCATCGTCGCCGGCGATTCGGCAGCGGCCCGCCGCCGGATGGATCGCCATGTCCTGGCCTACCGCGCGCAACTGGAACGGCTAGCACCGCCGTCGGTGACGCTCTGAGTGCGAGCGACCGCCGACGGACCGTCAGGCCTGGTTGACCGACTTGTAGTGCAGATAACTTGACAGGCCCTCCGACCCGCCCTCATACCCGTAACCGCTGTTCTTGATCCCCGAGAATGGCGCTTCGGTATTTGACAGCGCATAGGAGTTGATGCCAACCATGCCGACATCCAGACTGTCGCTCACGTCCGTGGCGGCCTTGGCCGATTGCGTGAAGACGTAACCGGCAAGTCCGACCGCCGAGGTGTTGGCCAGCTCGATGCAATCGGCAAGGCTGCTGAAACGCTCGATGGAGGCCAGCGGCCCGAACGGTTCGGTAGAGAGGACCTTGGCCGAGGCCGCGACTTCGGTAAGGACGGTCGGGCTCCAGAAATAACCGAGCTCGCCGATGCGGCTGCCGCCGGTCGCAATCTGCGCGCCGCCGGCGACCGCATCCTCGACCAGATCGGTCATGGCGGCGATGCGCCGCTCGCTGGCCAATGGCCCCATGCGGCTCTGCGCCAGCATGCCGTTGCCGACCCTGGTGTTTTCCAGCTCCCGCACAAAACTCTCTACAAATTTGTCGTACACGGACTCATGCACCATGAATCTGGTTGGTGAAGTGCAGACCTGTCCGGCATTGTAGGTCTTGCTGCCAGCCGAGACCTTGGCGCTGAAAGCGATGTCGGCATCGGCAAGAACAAGTACTGGCGCATGGCCGCCGAGTTCGAGCGTGCAGGGCTTGGGACCGCGGGCGGCGAGGGCGGCGACCGCTTGGCCGGCCGGCACCGATCCAGTCAGCGACACCTTGCGGATGACCGGGGAAAGAATCAGGTGTTCCGATATTTTGGTCGGCACCCCGAACACGACATTCAGCACGCCGGGCGGGAGTTTTGCATCGCGCAGGGCGAGCGCCAGTGACAGCGCGGCGGCGGGCGTTTCTTCCGATGGCTTGAGTATGCAGCTGCAACCCGCCGCGAGGGCCGGCGCAATCTTGCGGGCAGCAAGCAGGGCAGGGAAATTCCATGGCGAGAAAGCCACCACGGGACCAATCGGTTCCGGCACAACCAGTTGCCTGGTGCCGCCTTTGCGGGCCGGCAAAATGCGGCCGTTCGCGCGGCACGCTTCCGCCGCATACCATTCGAAGGTTTCGGCGCAGGCCATCATCTCCATTTTGGAATGACTCAGCGGCTTGCCCTGTTCCAGCGTGAGCAGGATGGCGATCTCTTCGGCCCGTTCGCGGATCAGCATCGCGGCCCGGTTCAGGATCGCCGCGCGATCGACGGCGGCTGTGTTGCGCCACACCCGATAGCCTTTTGCGGTCGAGGCGAGCGCGTCGTCGAGATCCTGGGATGTCGCGATGGCGACGGTGCCGATGACTTCTCCGGTGGCCGGATTGGTGATCGGCAGCCGCTTGTTGCCGGCGCCCTGAATCTGGCCGTCAATGAAGAGTTCGACCGGGGCGTATTTTGTCTCCGCGGGTGTCGCGGCCATTGATTCTGTTGCCACCATATTCTCCTTGTTGATATCGATTGTTTGTCTTGGGGTAGAAGGAAACCGGCACACGGCCGGGTCCCCGGTATTCAACTTGCGCACGACGTCATGGAACCAGCACCACTCGTCCCACCACACGTCCGTGCTGCAGATCGCTCAGGGCGGCATTCACATCGCCAAGAGGCCGCACGTCAATCGGGATTTGCGGCATTCCCTTTTCCTGGACCAGCGCAATCAGCTCGCGCAGCTCCGCCGGGCTGCCAATATAGCTGCCCTCGATCTTGGCCGACTTCATCGGTATCAATGGCACCGACAGCGTCACCGCGCCGCCGAACAGGCCGACGATCACCAGCTTGCCGCCAGGCGCAAGCAGATCGAAGCCCAGCTTCGCGGTGTCGCCGCTGCCGACAAAATCGATGACCGCGCCGACCTCGCCGCCGGCGGCGGTCCGGATCGACTTCGATGCGCCCGCCTGGTTGGGATCGATCGCCGCGATGGCGCCGCCGTCCAGCGCCGCCTCGCGTTTCTTCGCATCGATTTCCACCACCACCGCGCCTGCACCGTCCAGCATTTTCAGAATCTGCAGACTCATCAGGCCGAGTCCTCCGGCGCCGATGATCACGATGGCCTGCTGCTTAAGGCTCGCATTGGCATCGATCTTCTTCAGCGCGCTGTAGGTCGTCAGGCCGGAACAGACCAGCGATGCCGCCCTGAGGGGATCGAGTCCGTTGAGCGGAATCAGGTAGCGCGGATGCGGGATCGTCACCAGGTTCGCATAACCGCCGTCCCGGTTGGCGCCCAGGAACCGCGGCGCGCGGCACAAGTGTTCCTCGCCCGCCAGGCAGGCCTTGCATGCCGAACAGCCTATCCAGGAGCATGCCAATACACGGTCGCCAAGCTGCAGGCCGATGGCATCCGGTCCCATCTCGACAATCTCGCCGGTGATTTCATGCCCGGGCGTAAGCGGCATCGGGATGCGGCCCTCGAGTGAAATCCTCTTGCCGCCGCCAAGGTCATGATGGCCCTCGCAGATATGCAGGTCGCTATGGCATACGCCCGATGCAAGTATGCGCAGCACCACTTCGCTGCCAGCGGGCGCGGGGCAGGGGGATTGTTTTTCTTGCAGCGGCTCGCCAAAGCCGACCAGTTGAAAGCATCTCAGCTCTTCCGTCATCTCGATATCCCTTTGGGTTCCATCCATTGCGCCGTTCCACCGGCGCCTGGAAATAATTGTTTTCTAAAAGTGCCTCCGCATGTCCGATAAGACAGCGCATCTCGTCAGCCGTTAAAAGGATAGACCATTTAAAAAACTAAATCCAGCAAACTTGGTATTTATTGCAGGTGATTTTGCAGCGAACCCATCTCTTCTGCAATGCACAATAACTGATCTTGCGCACCAGCTTCAAGTCTGACACCGGACAGGTGATGACCTGAATCCTAAATTAAATGGACAAACCATTTGACAAGCGGAAATCAGGAATCTAGAATTTGCTCAGTGGTTCAGCCAAATAAAACACAAGGCATGCACCCGGCTGGTAATCCGAGATCACCTTAGGAGACAAAAATGCTCGATCGACGTAGTTTTGTATTAGCAACCATGGCAGGCGCTCTGGTTCCGATTTTTGCCAGATCTCAAACGCCGGGTGTCACGGCATCCGAGATAAAGATTGGCAATTCATTTGCGTATAGTGGGCCAGCCTCATCCTATGCGACGCACGCCAAGACCGCGGCCGCCTATTTCAAGATGATCAACGAGCAGGGCGGCATCGCCGGCCGAAAACTGAATTTTCTTTCCTACGATGACGGTGCGGTTCCACCCCGTGCGATCGAACAGGTGCGCAGGTTGGTCGAGCAGGATCAGGTTGCCATTCTGTTCAATACATTCGGCACCGCGAGCAACACTGCCGTCGCCCGTTATATCAACGACAAAAAGATACCGCAGTTGTTCGTCTATTCCGGGGCGCACAAATTCAGCGATCCGAAGACCTATCCCTGGACGCTGGGATGGCAGCCAAGCTACCGGGTCGAGGGACAGATCTATGCAAAATATGCACGCGCCGCAAAGCCGGGATGCAAGATTGGCATCATTTATCAGAACGACGATTTCGGCAAGGATTATGTAGCTGGGGTCAGGGACGTTCTTGGCGCGGATCCATTGGTGAAAACCGTGTCGCACGAACTATCCGATGCGTCAGTCGATTCCCAGCTGCTCACGCTTCACGCCGGAGGAATCGACGTGCTGATTTCAGCAACATCGCCGAAATTTGTCGCCATGACGATTCGCAAGCTCGCGGATCTCGACAAGAAGCCGCTGCACATCATCAGCAATGTCTCGACCTCGGTATCGTCGGTCATGACGCCGGCGGGAATCGAAAAAGGGATTGGCACGGTAAGTTCGTCCTACCTGAAGGATCCGAACGATCCGGTCTGGGCAGATGACCAGGGCCTGCGCGACTGGCGCGCCTTCATGACCAAATATTATCCGGAAGGCGATCTGAAAGACATCAACAATCTGATCGGATATTGTTTCGCTTTCACGCTTGTCAAGGTACTGCAGGCCTGTGGCAACGACTTCTCGCGCGAGAACATCATGAAGCAGGCCACCAGCATGAATAACGTTTCCGTGCCGGGTCTGCTGCCGGGAATAGCGCTCAATACGTCGTCGACCGACTACCGGCCAATCCGGCAGCTGCAGATGACCCGGTTCGACGGCAAGAGCTGGCAGCGACTCGGATCAATAATCAAAGGGGCTGATTTGTGATCAACCATGCGCTGGTTAACGGAGCTCGGGACGAGACATGAATTCTCTCAACGGCTATACCAGTGCCGAGCTGGTTGCACTCCCTCTGCGATTCAGCGAGGGACTGTTCGAGGGCAAGGTGGTCGTCATATCGGGAGGAGGCCGGGGAATTGGAAGGGCCCTCGCTTTTCAGTTCGTCCGGCTGGGCGCAAGTGTCGCGCTGCTCGGGCGCGATGAGGATAGGCTCAACGCAACCGCCGAAAGCCTGAGGGCAATCGGCGGCAAGGTGTTCGCCGTGCCGGCGTCGATCCGCGACCCGGAGCAGGTCGATCGTTTCATGTCGGACGCCTGGGATCACTTTGGCGGCATCGATATCCTCGTCAACAATGCCGGCGGACAGTTCCCGCAAGCAGCGATCGACTTCAGCACCAAGGGCTGGAATGCAGTCATCGATACCAATCTGAACGGTACCTGGTACATGACGCAGGCAGCCGGCCGGCGCTGGCGCGATGCCGGGCGCCCGGGCGTGGTGATCAGCATTGCGGCGGTGGTGTCGCGCGGCATGCCGGGCGTCGCGCATTCTTGCGCCGCACGCGCCGCCGTCATCAGTCTTTCCCAGACACTCGCCATCGAATGGGCGCCGCTTAATATTCGCCTGAACTGCGTCGCGCCGGGCATCATCGCAACCGAAGGCATGGGTGTTTACTCGGAGGCCGCGCGAGCGGAATTGCCGAAGTCAAATCTGATGCAGCGTTTCGGTTCGGTCACGGACATCACCGACGCGGTCTGTTATCTCGCCGGCCCGAGCGGATCGTTCATAACGGGTGAAGTATTGACGGTCGACGGCGGCTACCAGCTGTGGGGCGACCAGTGGACGATAGAACGGCCGGAATACTTTTCAAAATAAAACCTGCAAACAGGGGAGACTGATCATGAATTTGTGCTGGTGGCTGGAGCGGGCATCCTGGGAGCATCCGGACAAGGATGCTGTCATTGACGCTGATGGTTCTAGAGTGACTTATCGCGAGTTGCGCTCACTCGCCAACCGCATCGGCAACGTGCTGCGCGAGCAGGCCGGGATCGGCGAGGACGATGTGGTCGTCACCGTCATTCCTGATAATTACCTGCACGTCGCATCGTTTTATGCGGTGATGGGGCTTGGCGGCATTTTCAACGGCCTCAATCGCAAGCAGAACCTGGAAAAGTTTGCGCTCGACGCCAAACGAAGCCGCCCGAAAGCGGCCATCGTTACCCCCGAATATGCGCATATCGGCGAGATCCTGGAAGCCGAATGCGGCGTCAAGGTGTTTGTGACACACGGCGATCATGCGCGCTTTCCAAGCCTTGAACGCTTGTGCAGCGAAGCTTCCGGCGAACGTCGTATCGTCTCGCGCAGCCAGGACGACATCGTGGCGATCAACTTTACCGCCGGCACCTCGGGCGCATCCAAGGGCGTCACGTTTACGCACGGCACCCTGGGCAACTCGGCGCTCGGCGCGATATTCCTGGCCGGCGTGACGAGCGAAGCCCGCAACCTGTCGCTGGTCGGCATGTTCCACAGCGGCGGCATCCATGATTCCGTGCGCCTGGTAATGGCGGGCGGCACCATCATCTGGAGCGACGGCTGGGACGTCGAGCGGGTGGTCAATATTTTCAAGCAGCACAAACCGAACTGGATGTACTGGATCATACCGACCATGATGCGCGACCTGATGCGCCATCCATCCTGGCCGGAGATCGAGATGAAGGGCTTGAAGACACATGTCGCCGGCGAACTGGTGCCGCCCGACGTCGAAGCCGCCTTGCGCGACAAGGGTGCCATCGTCGGCAGCATGTATGGCCTCACGGAGGCGATGCCGGTGTGTGTGCTGTCTTCCTCCCTCTATTATCGCGACGAGGCGGACGTACCGGTCGGCTCCTCAGGGCGACCCAACAAGCACTTTTGCGAAGTAAAGCTCAAGGATCCTTTCACAGGGGAAGAATTGACCGGCGGCGACGTCGAGGGCGAGATCTGCATCAAGGGCGACGTCATCACGCCAGGCTATTTCAACGATCCGGGCCGCACGGCGGAAATGTTCGACGACGAAGGTTTCCTGCATACGCGCGATGTCGGTTATCGCGATGCCAATGGCTGGTATTTCATCCGCGGCCGTACCGACGACATGATCATGAGCGGCGGCGAAAAGCTGTCCTTGCTGGAGGTCGATGACACCCTGCGCGCGCACCCCGACGTCCTCGACGCCGCCTGCGTCGGTGTTCGTCACGAACGTTTCGGCGAGGTCCCGGCTGCCTTCGTTGCGCTCAAGGCTGGCTTGTCCGAAGTAGACGCCAAGGCAATTCTCGATGAGTTCTGCATTGCGCGCATGGAGCGCTGGAAGCGGCCACGCCTGTATGTCTTCGTGAGCGAAGTGCCACGCACGGTCGCCAAGCGTTCCAAGATGCAGGGCGAGATGCGGCGTCTGCTCGGCGACGCATTTGTCCGCGATGCCGACGGCGTGACGACGCTCAGCGCACTGCGCAGCGGTTCATCCGCCCAATCACCTTTGTAAGAAAGACGTCATCATGACAATGCCTGAAAACAGCAGCAGCGGTTCTGCGCAGCGGATCCAGACACCTTTCACCGACCTTGTCGGCATACTGCATCCCGTGGTCCAGGAAGGGCTGGGGCCTTACAAGACTGTGCGCCTCGCCGCTGCGGTATCGAACGCGGGCGGACTCGGCACGATCAGCATTCCCAGCATAACGATAGAGTCGTCGATCGGCGCCCGTATCCTTCGCGGCTACATCGAGGAGGCCTGTGCGCTCACCACGCGGCCGCTGGCGGTCAATATTCCGGTTGGCTCCGATGCCAACGGCAAGGTCCTTCCCTTCAGTGAAGCTTATGTGCGTTGTGTGGTCGACGCCGTGCGCGACGCCGAAATCGCAAAGCGCCTGCGTGTGATCACGACCTCGGCCGGGCCACCGTCGGCGGTGCGGCGGCTGATTGAAGGCAGCGGCCTGATCCACATGCACAAGGTCGGCGGCACACGCCAGGCGATCCGCGCGCAGGAGGACGGCGTCGACGTGATCATCGCCTCCGGGTACGAGGCCGGCGGCCACACCCATGCGCGGCCCGTGCATACATTCATCCTGGGCCCGAGCGTGACCGAGGCGGTTCATATTCCGGTGGTGCTGGCGGGCGGCGTGCGCGATGGCCGGACTTTGGCCGCTGCGCTGATGCTGGGCGCCGATGCGGTCGCGCTGGGAACCCGTTTTGTCGCCAGCCGCGACAATACCGATTGGAATATTGGCTACGCCGAGCGCATCATCGCCGCGCGTGAAGGAGAGGACGTAGTCTTTCCAGCCACCTATGGCCCTTCGCGTGCGCTCCCGAGCAGGGGACTCGACGAATTGCTGGCGCTGGCGGCCAGCGGCACAGCCGACGAGGATGCGCTGACGAAATTCAAGGATGAGCGTCTCATCAGCGGACAGCGCGATGGCGACATGGCGGGCGGATTGCTGCCTGCCGGCCAGGTCTCGGGCGCGATTAACGACCTGATCGATGTCGCCAGCTTTTTGCCGGCCATCGTTGCCGATGCGATCGAGCAAATGCAACGGGTCCGCCGGAGCGTGATCAGATGAGCGGTCTGAATGGGAAAGCGATCGATGACGCGATCGCGGAGGCGCATCTTCCGACGCTCGTGATGTCAATCGTGCACCTGACGGGCGACACCAGCATCCTGCAAGCCGAGCGCCCTGTGTACGGCTTGTTCGACGAACGGCAGCGCACCTATTCCGATGCGGCGAAGACGCTCATTCGACAGCGTGCGCGTGCCGCGATCATTGATTACGCCAATGGCCGCCCGCTGCCGCCACCGCCGGATAGCACAGTGGTGCAGCAAATGATGAATTACATCGCCGGCGCCGATATTCCCGAACGTTATATCCCATTCCTGATGGAAGAGTTGATGCTGGACGGCGTCGACCCCAATACGCCGCAATGGACAGAGCCGGCACTGCGCACGTCGGCGAGCGGCATGTTTGTGGTCGTCATCGGCGCCGGACTGTCCGGCATATTGGCTGGCGTGCGCCTTCAGCAGGCCGGCATTCCTTTCGTCATCATCGAGAAGAACAAGGATGTCGGCGGCACCTGGTTCGAGAACACCTATCCGGGATGCCGGGTCGATTCGACCAATCACATGTATGCGTATTCCTTCGCCGCCACCGGCCACGCATGGCCGATGTGGTATTCGACACAACCGACACTGCTCGGTTACTTCGGCAAGGTCGCGGATCAGCATGAGCTGCGCGAGCATATCCGTTTTGAAACGACGCTGGTCGAAGCCGTGTACGATGAAAAACGCACCGTGTGGACGGTCCGCCTGCGTGCTCGCGACGGCGCCGAATCGACGATCGAAGCGACCGCGGTGATGACGGCGGTCGGCCAGCTGAACCAGCTGAGGCTGCCTGACATCAAGGGCCTGGACACCTTTGCCGGCGATGCATTCCACTCGGCGAGCTGGCGGCACGATGTCGACCTGAGCGGCAAGCGGGTCGCCGTGATCGGCACGGGCGCCAGCGCGTTCCAGATCATTCCGGCGATTGCGCCGCAGGTCGGCAAGTTGTCGGTTTTCCAGCGTTCGGCGCCGTGGATCATGCCGACAAAAAATTATCACGACCGCGTCGGGAGCGGTTTCCAGTGGTTGCTCGACAATGTGCCGTTCTACGAAAAATGGTGGCGCTTCTTTCTATTCTGGTCCTTTACCGATGGTGTGTATGACGCTGTCCGCCTGGATGAAAACGGTGCGCCCAACGCGCAGAACACACGTATCAGGGAACTGCTGTCAAGGCAGATGAGGCAGCAGCTGGAAGGCGCCGAGCATCTGGCCGACAAGGTCATCCCGGACATGCCCTTTGGCAGCAAGCGTGCTCTCCGCGACAACGGCTCGTGGATCAAGACGCTGCGGCGCGATAACGTTGATCTCGTGACTGACAACATCGCCGAAATCAATTCCGCCGGCATCAGGACCACCGACGGCAAACAGCATGATGTCGACGTGATCGTATTCGGAACCGGTTTCAGGGCCACTGAATTCTTGAAGGAAGTGAACATCGTCGGCCGCGGCGGTTGCGTGCTTTCGGAGTTCTGGGACGGCGACGCCAAGGCTTACCTGGGGATGATGGTGCCGAACTTCCCCAATTTTTTCATGCTGTATGGACCGAACACCAATATCGTGGTCAACGGCAGCATCATCATGTTTTCCGAATGCGCTATACAGTACGTGCTAAGTTGCCTCCGCTTGCTTGCGGAACGTGGCGCGGACTCGCTCGAGATACGCCCCGACGTGTTCGAAGCGTTCAACGAGGCAGTCGATGAGCGGAATGCGAACATGGCGTGGGGCGCGCCTGATGCCACCAACTGGTACAAGAACGCCGCCGGCCGCGTCAGCCAGAACTGGCCATTTCCGATCGTCGATTACTGGTACGCTACCCGCGAAGCGCAGGCTGATGACCTGATCCTTTATGGTGAAAAAGCATGATCACCACGTCAAGCAATCCGATTCTCGAAATCTCCAACGTATCAGTGCGATTCGGCGGTGTCGTGGCCCTGAATCAGTTGTCGTTCAGCGTGCCGAAGGGCGCAGTGGTCGGTCTGATCGGGCCGAATGGCGCCGGCAAGACCACCATCTTCAACTGTCTCAGCCGGATTTACGTTCCTGATTCAGGCGACATCAAGGTTGACGGACTATCGATACTGGGTTTACCCCGGCAACGGATCCCGAATCTGGGCGTGGCCCGCACCTTCCAGAACGTCGCATTATTCGATAACCTGACCGTACTGGACAATGTAATGGTGGGCGCACACAGTATCAGCAAGGGTGGTTTCCTGGCCAACGCATTCTGGCTTCCGCAGGTCCGTGCGACCGAGCGTACCCTGCACGACAAGGCGCATGAGGCGATGGTGTTCCTGAAGGTGGACGACTGTGCGCACATGCTGGCGCGCGACCTGCCGTTCCCGATCCGCAAGCGCGTCGAATTCGCACGGGCCCTCGTTTCCAATCCCCGCCTGCTGCTCCTCGACGAACCGGCCGCAGGCCTGAATCATGAAGAGGTGGACGTGCTGCGCGAGCAGATCCGCCGCGTGCGCGAGCGATATCAGACGGCGATCCTGCTGGTCGAGCATCACATGAGCCTTGTGATGTCCGTCTCCGATCGTGTGGTGGCCATGGATTTCGGCATGAAAATCGCGGAAGGCACGCCGGAGGAAGTGCAGCGCAATCCCGATGTGATCCGCGCCTATCTTGGGGCGGACGCGGCATGAGCGCGCTCCTCGACATCGACGGCCTGCGCGCGTTTTACGGCGACGCGGCCGCGCTCCACGGCATCGGCCTCAGCATTGCGCAAGGCGAGGTGGTCGCGCTCCTCGGCGCCAATGGCGCCGGCAAGACGACCACGTTGCGCGCAATCTGCGCCCTCATCAGGACGGACGGGCGCGTCACATTCGACGGCCGCGACATCAGGGGCCTTGCAACCGAAGAGATCGTGCGCCTTGGCATCGCCCATGTGCCGGAAGGACGCGGCACATTTTCCGAACTGACGGTGGCGGAAAACCTGAAACTGGGCGGCATCAGCCGCAAGGACAAGGCGCGGGTGCAGGAGGACATCGACCGCGTGCTCGGCTACTTTCCAAGACTGAAGGAACGCTGGGGCCAGCAGGCCGGGACGCTATCCGGCGGCGAGCAGCAGATGCTCGCAATCGCCCGCGCGCTGATGCTGCGCCCGCGACTGATGCTGCTCGACGAGCCTTCCTTCGGTCTGGCGCCGCTGGTGGTGCAGGAAATCTTCCGCATCATGAAGCGCATCAACCAGGAGGAGGGCGTGAGCATGCTGATCGTCGAGCAGAACGCGCGCCTTGCGCTGGCTCTGGCAGACCGCGCCTACCTGCTCGAGACCGGCCGCATCGTGATGCACGGACCGTCGGCGCAGATCAGTGCCGATGAGAGCATCCAGCGCGCTTATCTTGGTTATTCGGCGGCCAGCCCAACACATTCGCCGGACATGTCCGTCCCCGACGTCCATGACAACCCCAAGGCAGGAGTTTGACACCATGATGCAAGTCGTTCTACAGCAAGTCGTCAACGGTTTGGCGACCGGCGCAATCTATTCCATCATCGCGCTGGCCCTGGTGATGAATTTCAATTCAACCAACCACATCAATTTTGCCCAGGGCGAGATGGCGATGTTCAGCACCTACGTCGCCTGGACGCTGGTGCATGTCGGCCTGCCTTTCTGGCTTGCTTTCATCCTGACGGTCGTTGTCTCGTTCGCCGGCGGCATGGTGCTTGAACGATTTGTGCTTCAACCGTTCCGGAATGCGCCGCTGCTCTCGATCATTGTCGTTTTTATCGCCCTGTTCCTGGCCTTCAATGCCTTCGCGGGATGGATCTGGGGTTTTGTGCTGAAAGACTTTCCAAGCCCGGTTTCCACGTATTCGACCGGCACTCCGCTGGTCGGCGCGCATCAGCTTTTTGTCGGTGCGGTAACCACTGGCATGCTGATCCTGCTGTATCTGTTTTTCCGCTTCACTTCGCTCGGGCTTTCGATGCGCGCGGTCGCACACAACCCGACCTCGTCGCGGCTGGTGGGCATACGCGTGGCGCGGACGCTGGCGCTGGGCTGGGGACTTGCGGCAGCGATCGGTGCGGTGGCCGGCATGATGATCGCGCCGCTGACGTTTCTCGACCCGAACATGATGGCGGGCATTCTGCTGTATGCGTTCGCGGCGGCCTTGCTCGGCGGCGTAGACAGCCCGCCCGGCGCCGTGCTCGGCGGCCTGATCGTCGGCGTTCTTGAAAACCTGCTCGGCGCCTATGTGGTCGGCCCCGAACTGAAGCTGACCGTGGCGCTGGCGATTGTCATCCTGGTGCTGGTTTTCCGACCCCAGGGCATCCTGGGCCGCGTCACCGTGCGGAGGGTGTGATGCGTGATCCGCAAATCAAGGGCAACGGGCAGCAGCTCATGTTCGTGGCCATCGCCGCGTGTGTGCTGGTGGCGCCGTTCATTCTGACCGACTTCCGTTCATTTCAGTTGACCCAGATCCTGGTGTACGCAGTCGCGATCCTGGGATTGAATCTACTGACCGGCTTCAACGGCCAGATCTCGCTCGGCCACGGCGCGTTCTTCGCCATCGGCGCCTATGTCGCGGCTGTGCTCATCGACAAGGCTGGTTTTCCTTATTGGGCGACGATTCCGGTGGCGGCGATCGTTTCGTTTGCGGTCGGCTTCCTGTTCGGACTGCCGGCGCTGCGGCTGGAGAAACACTATCTTGCGCTGGCTACATTTGCCCTTGCGTTGGCTGTGCCGCAGATCCTCAAGCATCCTCAACTGGAAAGTTTGACCGGGGGCGTGCAGGGTGTGGTCCTGTCCAAGCCGGATGCGCCGTTCGGACTGCCGCTGAGCCAGGATAAATGGCTGTACTTTTATGTGCTGGCGCATGTGGTGGTGCTGTTCCTGTGCGCTGCCAATTTGCTACGTGGCAGGATAGGGCGGGCGATGCGCGCAATCCGTGACCAGCCGGTGGCAGCGGAAACCGCCGGCATTGACAATGCATTGGTGAAGACAACGGTGTTTGGCATCAGCGCGATGTTTACCGGCATTGCCGGTGCGCTCGGTGCAATCGTCATCCAGTTCGTCGCCCCGGACAGCTTCACGATGTTCCTCTCGATCTTCCTGCTCGTCGGTGTGGTGGTCGGCGGCAAGGACTCGATCTGGGGCGCCTTCATGGGCGCGGCGTTCATCATGGTCGTGCCGAACGTCACGGCCGACATCTCGAAAGCCGCCACAGGCGTCATCTATGCGGCCGTCATGATCCTGCTGATGTATTACATGCCGAACGGCTTGTGGGGCGGCATCATGAAGTTATGGAAAAGGCTATCGAATTGACATTGACATCAGTCGAGGTATTTGCAAACGAGACAAATAATAAAAAGGAAAAATAGCATGAGACTTAGCGGAAAGACGGTCCTGGTCACAGGCGGTGCAAGCGGACTCGGCAAAGCGATCGCAACGGAATTCGTTCGGGAAGGCGCCGCTGTGGCGATTGCCGATATCAATTTCGGCGACGCAGAGGCCCTGAGCCGGGAACTCCGCGAAAACAATGGCAATGCCATTGCGATTGAAATCGATGTCCGGGATCCAGTGCAGATTCGTGCCGCTGTCGGGATGGCATCGGATCGTCTCGGTTCGATTGATATTCTGGTTAATTCAGCCGGCATCGCTCGTCTGAAACCGTTCCTTGATATGTCCATTGAGGACTTCGATCTGGTTCATGAGGTCAATCTGCGCGGTACCTTTATCGTCGGCCAGGAAGTGGCCAGGCGGATGGTCGGGCGTGGCGGCTCGATCATCAACATTTCATCCGCATCCGGACGACGTGGCAGTTACGGGCGAACCGCCTATGGACCCGGCAAGGCCGGCGTTATTCTGCTGACCGAGATCATGGCTGTGGAGCTGGCCGAACATGGCATCCGCGTGAATGCGTTGGCGCCGGGGCCGATCGAAACACCCATTGTGGCGGCGCAACTGACTGAGGCAGGGCGCTTGAACTGGACCGCAGTCGTACCAATGGCGCGCTTTGGCCGGCCTGACGAAGTTGCGCGGGCTGCGCTGTTCCTTGCTTGTGAAGACTCTTCCTTCATTACCGGGCATACGCTCGATGTCGATGGCGGTTATTGTGCAGGCGGCATTCTGAAACCATGATGGCGGGATCCTGCACGTGGCGACCGCAAGCCGTAGCTGGGCACCACTGGAGTCCGCAAGACTCGCGGCAAGCCGATCAGCCAGCGCCTGCGACCCCGGCAGGTAACGCACACCGGGTTTCTCAGCCGTAGCTTCAAACTGGTCGCCCGACTTTGTGTGAGTTATCACATGGCTGCAACCCGCCAGTGCGCAAATTGTGGGCCACAAAAAAGCGGCGAGCGCCGCCTTGCGAAGTGACCCCCTTATGAGGGTGACTCAGGAATAGCTACCGCCCAACGATTTGCCGCCATCGACAAACAGGACTTGTCCGGTGATGAATTCCAGATGCGGCGCCGACAGGAACGCGACCGCATTGGCGACATCCTCTGGCCGACCTGCCTTGCCTGTCGGCTGCATCGCCTCGGCCGCCTTGCGGCGCTCAGGTGTGAGTGCCCTGAGAATCGGCGTGTCGATCATGCCTGGCGCAATCGCGTTGACCAGGATACCGCGTGAGGCCAGTTCCATGGCCGCCGCCCGCATATAGCCGACGGCGGCCGCTTTGGAACTCACGTAATGCGCATGATTCCTTGCGCCGAGGTAGGCGCGTGAAACAATGATCACGACCTTCGAACCCGATTGCATCTTGCGTGCCGCGGCTTGCGTCAGTACGTGGATTCCGACCAGATTGACATCAAACATGCGGCGAAAATCCGCCGCTGTCAGGTCATCAAATGAACACTCTTCAAAGATAGCCGCGTTATTGATCAGCGCGGAAAGCGGTGGCAGTTCTTCCACCAGTGCATGAACCGCTGCCTCATTCGTAATATCGATCGCCCGGTATTGAACGCTCAGGTCCTGCGCCGTCAAGACCTCGGTTTCCTGCTTTGCCAGCGCTTCGTTTTTGTCAAGCATCACCACGGAAAAACCGTCACGCGCCAATCGTTCCACGATTGCGCGGCCGATACCGCTTGCCCCGCCGGTTACCAATGCTACTGGCATGTCCTTTTTCATTATCAGCTCTCCATTTTTATTGTGAATGATTTTATTTTCAATTTTTATCATATCAAATGGTTTGTCCATTTAGGATCAGACAGGTCCGGAAAGGCGGACTTTTTTGCATGCCGAGGATTTCTCAATATTCCTGCATGCGAGCATAGTTCACGGCGATTGGCTCGACATTGCTGCTCGAAGTCCTCACTCGCCGATATGAACAGCGCGTGACATCGGTGCCATCCATTCCGCAATTCGAGGCCCGCTTCGTCGTCGGCGCAACCTGATGATACGGCCGCCCGGCGCCTTGCCTTCCAGACGTAACGTTGCCACGTCAAGTGCCGGCTGTTGCCGCGCATGCTCGTCAACGTCATAGGATCCAAAGGTTTCGCGTGGTGTTCGTGTCTCGGGAAGAATGTAAACAATCCCGCTCGCCGGCCTGAATGCCGGACTCACGACCTGCTCGTAGACAGTGCCAGCAGCACGATGGCGGCGTCGCGCAGCACTTCCTGCGCTACTGTCGATGGCGCAAACGCTGTCGTTCTGGCTGAGCATGATGGAACGCGACCAGGCTACGACCAGCATGATGATGGGATATATCGAACGCGAGGTCGCCAGTTCGGTTCCGCTGCTCGATCATTTGCCTGCCGCCGAATCCTTGACTGCCAACGCGATACCCGGCGAACGGGAGCGCATGCAAGTCCATTTGCAGCTGAGTGACGGAACGCCGCTAACCATCGACATACGTCCCATGTCGGGTGTGCCGATGTCGCGCTGGCTGCCGACTCGCTGGGACCGGACCTGAAGGCGGCCCGCTTGCGTTCCACCGGTTCGCCGGCCGGAATGCGCAGCTCGTTCCATGAGGCGACTGACGATCGCTGATTGCCACGCCGGTAAGACGCTTCCCACCACCAGAGATGACCGGTGACGTCGATCGTGAGCCTATCCACCGTCGGCGCCCGCGTTTCGTGGCCAATGGAGAGCACGTAGGGAACCAGCAGCGTGAACTGCGAAACAGCTGCTGCGGGGCACACTGGCAACCTGATACCCCATTGATACTTTCGACAAAAAAGGCTTTACTTACTCAATTCTGGCGCTAATATGTTAAATATACTTAACATAAATTATATTGATCCATGAATTTATCGCAAATTGGGAAGTTGATTCGCGCGCGGCGTAGTGAGCTAGGATTGGCCCAAGAGCAACTTGGCCGTCTTGCCGGTTTATCACGTGTAACGATCAACCAACTCGAAAATGGAACGCTTGAGGATCTTGGCTACAAGAAGCTCGATAATATCCTTGGCGCTCTTGGAATTACCATGGAAACTTTTGAGAAAAAAGCATACAAGGATGCGCTGGGGCTAGCCGCGAAAACGGCGAGCACCAGCTATAAGGAGGTTCTTACGTCGAGCGAACTCAAGAAAATACTGCAAACAGGTGAAGCGCCGGCTCAATTTGCAGCCCATATTATTACGCTGCTCGATGAGGCCCCGACGTCCATTGTTTTGGGTGCGGTTAAGGAAGCCGCTTCAGACAACGTGTCTGCAAAAAAAATAATGAAACACCTTGCGAAGTGGGCGAGCCAATGGCAAACAAACAGGAAGGTGTGGGCATAGTGGCGGATGAATCCTTGGAAGTTTGGGAAGTCCTGTTCCGCAAGGCGTTGATACTGATCGATGAGATCGGAAAATACGGCACCAAGGATCCATTTTGGACGTTTGGCGGAGGCACGGTCCTCATGCTTCGCTACCGGCACCGGAAAAGTAAAGACATCGACATATTCGTGCCCGATCCTTAGTCATTCGGATTCATTTCACCGCGACTGAGTGATGTCGCCGAAAGTCTCACCAACGATTACGAAGAGGCAGGCGGCTACGTGAAGTTGTTCTTCGACGAAGGCGAGATCGATTTCGTTGCGTCGTCCAATTTGACTGCGCCAGGCTATGTCATCGAAACCATCCTTGGCAGAGAAGTTCGGTTGGAGACGTCGGTCGAAATCATTGCCAAGAAATTATGGCATCGGGGAGACAAGATCACAGGACGAGATATTTTTGACTATGCGCTCGTGGCATAAAAAGAACCAGAAGGTTTGTTGGCAGCACGGAAATTTATCATCCGGCATGCAGATAAAGTGTTAGAGGCGCTTGAACAGAGAAGCGTGCCATTAAAAATACAATTCGATGCCATTGAGACGCTAGAATTTAATCCGACGTTCGAAGACGCGTGTGAAATATTACGATCAGGGCTAATGGAGATGATAGCGTTCTCCGCCGGCAGAGACCAGCAGGATTAACCAACGCTTGGTGAACCGTAGCAGCAGAGAGTATCGGAAATTTTGTGTGTAAGGCATAACATGTTGAACCCAAGAAGGAGCATGTATGCCACGCAAGACCAAAAACCCCATGCCGGCCGATGCCGGCTTGCCCGATATTCCGAAAGAGTTTCTTGATCAGTTTGTAACAGGCCCGATGACCGCCGCATCGCCATAACGCTCGCCATATATTTGAATCGATCTTGTGGAAGACTTCTTTCGAGACCACATGGCGGTGATAGTTCGTCCAGCCTTTTATCATTGGGTTGAGCAGGCGAATAAGATTGATCTGGTTCGCTGTTGCGTTTCCTTTGATGGTGGTGCGAATTTTCGCCATAAAGGTCTGCACATTCTTAATTTGGATAGGCTTGCCCAACAGCTACTTTATGCTCATCGCTCATATCGCTTTCTAACTCGGATAACCAATCCAGCATCTCGTCCAATGTTTTTGGACTAAAAATTTTTACGTTGTAGCGCTTATCAAGCGCCACGTGCGGGCTACACACCAGGTCAGCCATCAAGTTATCGATAATAATCGCGTCACAATAGGGCGCATAAACCGGATGGTTAGCAGGTTCAAGTAGCGGCTCGGCTCAGCGTGATGCGACTTGATTTTACATAATACAAATTATACGCATTAATGGTAATCCCATTATGGTGTGCATTTCACCTGATCGTGCCAAATAATTGCTGCAGGAGAAATTGAAAGTCAATCAGGGTGGCGTCACTTCTTCGATACCACCCCCGGACACCATATGCATGGCAGCTACTCTGTGCCGGTCACCCGTTTGAGAGAAACGACCGCTGTATTTGAAAGGCTTGAATCAACTGATGGTAATCGTGTAGTTAATTGCCCCTCTGTCCGTCACATCGTTGCATGCAGAATCCTTGCAAACCAGTGCATCCACAGTGCCGCTGTAACTGCCTTTTTTCAATCCGTTAACTGGAGTGATGGTAATGGAATACGCATCCAATATATGCGTGATTTTGTATGTCACAGTCACAAGATCGGGACTCTTGTTGGTGACCCCGACATGCCGCTGTGACGGAGAGGTCCCAATATTTGCCTTGACTGTTTGAGCGGGGATGGAACTTCCTTCGATTCCGGCAAAGCTCAGACTGCTCGGGCTTAAATCGATCCCGTCACTTCCCCCATCTCCGCCTCCGTCTCCGCATGCAGCAAGTACGGAGGTAAGAAAGCAGCACAATAAAATCTTTTTGATAAACATATTCCTGTTTTCCAATGGCAAAATAAAACGCTTTTGTTAAAAATATCGAGCGGAATGAATCGATGGCAGTTACTCACCCATGGGGTCTTCGCTGAAGTTGCCATATTAATATCTTAGTTATGTTTTTTGCAATTATTTATAGGCGAAGTGTCAGAGAAAACTCACACTTGGAGCGGTTTTGAGCCACGATTCCAGGACAGGAAAGACTTTTTTGCGCAGGCCCGCTATCAGGACAAAGGAAAAACACCATGCGCACATTCCACATCGACATCGACGAAGCACTGCTGGTCGACTTGAAGCAACGTCTGCGGCAAACGCGCTGGCCGCGCGCAGCCGACGATGCCCAGTGGCAGTACGGCGCCAACCTCGACTACATGCGGCAGCTCGCCGATTACTGGCTCGAGTCCTATGACTGGCGTGCCGCCGAACGCGAACTCAACCGCTTCCCGCAGTTCATGACCCGGATCGGCGCGCACGACATTCACTTTATTCATGAACGCGGCAGCGGCGCGCATGCGACCCCGTTAATCTTGAACCATGGCTGGCCCGGGTCGTTTCATGAATTATTGGGAATTGCTGATCTGCTGGCGCACCCCGAGCGTCACGGCGCTCCCGATGCGCCCTCCTTCGACGTCATCATTCCCTCCCTTCCCGGCTACGGCTTTTCCTCGCAACCCGCACGTCCGATCGGGCCGCGAACAATCGCATCGCTATGGCATCAATTGATGACCGAGGAACTGGGTTATAGCCGATATGCGGCGCAAGGGGGTGACTGGGGAAGTTTCATTACCGCCTGGCTGGGCGCGGACTATCCCGCTTCGGTCAGTGCGATTCACCTCAATGGCCGCGGCGTCGGGCCATACCGTGGTGCGAACGCTGCGCCTCCGACCGCAGAAGAACACGCGTGGATCAATCAAGCACGAAAAGAGCTTGCGCGCGAAGGCGCTTATCAACATGTGCATGCAACAAAACCGCTCACCCTGGCATACGGCCTGACCGATTCACCTGTAGCCCTGGCAGCATGGATAGTCGAGAAATTTCACGGGTGGACTACACCTGATGCGGACACGCCATCCGACTTTACGATGGACCAGTTATTGACCAACATCAGCATCTACTGGTTCACGAATACAATTCAGTCCTCGACCTGGCTTTACCGGGCTGGCAGGGAAGAAAAACAGGAGACACTTGGCCCCGGCGAATGGATCACTGTGCCAACCGGCCTTGCGGTATTCCCAAACGATTTATTGCCGCCCTGCCCCAGGACTTGGCTCGAACGCGTCTATAACCTTACGCATTACAGCGTGATGCCGCGCGGAGGACATTTTGCTGCGCTTGGACATGGTCCGCTGCTCGTTGCCGATATCCGCGCATTTTTCAATTCCCTGAACGCGAAATGAAACGACCGGCGGGTACGGTCTGATTTAATGCACTGATTCCAAACTGATGTAGGCCGTCACGTTTGCATTTTCTCAATCTCTTTTTTCATCCGTCGCCTAGCATGAATCGACAGAGTCAGCTTTACGCTTCCTCGTTTCGATTGATGGTGGAGACAGGTCATGGATGAACAATTACGCGAAGAGGCGCTGGAATATCATCGCGCCATACCGCATGGAAAAATTTCGGTCACGCCGACCAAGGGGCTCACCCACCAGCGTGATCTTGCGTTGGCGTATTCTCCCGGCGTGGCGGCGGCCTGCGAACTGATCGTCGCCACGCCATCCGAAGCAAGCAATATGACGTCGCGCGGCAATCTTGTTGCCGTCGTGACCAATGGCACCGCCGTGCTCGGTCTGGGCAACATCGGACCGCTGGCCGGCAAGCCGGTGATGGAAGGCAAAGGCTGCCTGTTCAAGAAATTCGCCGGAATTGATGTGTTCGATATCGAGATCGACGAACGCGATCCGGACAAACTAGTCGATATGATTGCTGCACTGGAACCGACCTTCGGCGGCATCAACCTGGAGGATATCAAGGCGCCCGAATGTTTTTATATCGAACGCAAGCTGCGTGAACGCATGAAGATACCGGTGTTCCATGACGATCAGCATGGCACCGCAATCATCGTCGCCGCTGCCGTGCTCAACGGATTGAAAGTGGTGGGCAAGGATATTCAGTCGGTCAGGCTGGTTGGTTCCGGTGCGGGCGCTGCGATGCTCGCCTGCCTGGACTTGCTGGTCAAGATCGGGCTGCCGATGGATAATATTGTCATTGCCGATAGCAAGGGAGTGGTCTATACCGGCCGCAAGGAAGACATGGATGCCAACAAGGCCCGCTATGCAAAGGACACGCCGGCACGAAGCCTGGCCGACCTGATGGAAGGTGCGGACATTTTCCTGGGTCTGTCGGCTGCGGGAGTTCTCAAGCCGGAGATGGTCAAACATATGGCGCGCAGCCCGCTGATCCTCGCGCTCGCCAATCCGGAACCGGAGATCCGGCCGGAACTGGCGAAGCAGGCCCGCCCCGACGCGATTATTGCCACCGGCCGTTCGGATTATCCGAACCAGGTCAACAACGTACTGTGTTTTCCGTTCATCTTTCGCGGTGCGCTGGATGTAGGCGCGACCACGATCAATGAAGAAATGAAAGCGGCGTGCGTGTATGCGCTGGCGGAACTGGCGCAGGAAGAGCAATCCGATATCGTCGCGACGGCCTACGGCGGCCAGCGCGTGAGCTTCGGCCCGGAGTTCCTGATTCCCCGCCCTTTCGATCCGCGCCTGATCGTCAAGATCGCGCCTGCGGTCGCGAAAGCGGCGATGCAAAGTGGCGTCGCCACCAAGCCGATCGAGGATTTGGCAGCCTACAGGATGCAGTTGTCGCAATTTGTCTATCGCACGGCGATGATCATGCAGCCTATTTTCAGCAAGGCGAAGCAGTTGCAGAAACGGGTGATCTATGCAGAAGGCGAAGACGAGCGTGTGCTGCGTGCAGTGCAAGTCGTGCTGGACGAGGGTCTTGCGCGACCCGTCCTGATCGGTCAGCCGGATACCATTGAGGAAAATATCAGGGCACTCGGGCTGCGGATTACCTTGGGAACGGATTGCGAACTGGTGGAACCCGGTAATGACCGGCGTTATCGGGCTTTTTATCGGGACTACTTCGCCTTGATGGAACGCAAGGGTGTGTCCCTGGAAGATGCTCGCCTGGCCTTGCGCCGCAGCCGGACCCTGATCGGTTCGATGCTGATGCGGCACGGCGATGCGGATGCGATGTTATGCGGCATGTCGGGCTCCTATGCAGTCCATTTGCGTTATCTGATCGATGTAATCGGTTTACATGCAGGCGCGGCGACGCTTGCCGCAATGAACTTGCTGTTGCTTCCGGAGCGTACAATTTTCATTTGCGATACCTATGTCAATCCAGATCCGACGGCAGAACAACTCGCCGACATGACCTTGCTCGCCGCGGAAGAGGTACGCCACTTCGGACTGACTCCCCGTGTCGCCCTGCTCTCGCACTCGAGCTTTGGAAGCGCGGACACCGCGTCGGCGCGCAAGATGCGCGAGGCATTGGCGCTCATCAGGCAGCGTGCGCCTGATCTCGAAGTGGAAGGCGAAATGCCCGGTGATGCGGCATTGTCGAAGGAAGTCCTCAAGCAATCATTCCCAAACGCACGGCTGACAGTCGATGCCAACCTGATGATCATGCCGTCACTGGACGCCGCCAACATCAGTTTTAACATGCTCAAGATGGTGGCCGGCGGCGGTGTGACGGTAGGACCGATTCTTCTCGGGCTCGCAAAGCCGGTACACATACTCACGCCGACCGCAAGCGTGCGCCGCATCGTCAACATGACCGCCCTGGCCGGGGTGAAAGCCGCATCCAACCTGGTCGAGGTCAAATCGGCCGCTTGACGTGCGTGCTCACGGCTGAAGAAGCAATTCGTCAGTACGGAGAAGCCAAATGGAAAAGAAGCCAATCTACAAGTCACTCTATTTCCAGGTGCTGGTGGCGATTTTTATCGGTGTGCTGCTGGGATATTTCTATCCGGAGACAGGCGCGGCGATGAAGCCGCTGGGCGACGCCTTCATCAAGCTGATCAAGATGATCATTGCGCCCATCATTTTCTGTACGGTGGTGGTTGGCATCGCCGGCATGGAAGACATGAAGAAAGTCGGGAAAACGGGCGGATTGGCCTTGCTCTATTTTGAAGTCGTCAGCACCATTGCGCTGATTGTCGGGCTCATCGTTGTCAACGTGGTACAACCCGGCGCCGGCATGAATGTCGACCCCAGCTCACTCGATACAAAAGCGGTGGCCGCCTACACCGGTCCCGGCAAGATGCAATCCACCACGGACTTTTTTCTCAACATTATTCCCAGTACCGTGGTGGACGCCTTCGCCAAGGGAGAAATCCTGCAGGTACTGCTGTTTTCGGTGCTGTTTGGTTTTGCCCTGCATCGCTTTGGCGGGCGTGGAACACTGGTGTTCGACGTCATCGAAAAGACATCGCATGTTCTGTTCTCGATCGTTGGCATCATCATGAAATTTGCGCCGATCGGGGCTTTTGGTGCAATGGCATTTACCATCGGAAGATATGGGCTCGGCTCTCTGCTGTCGCTGGGCAAATTGATGGGCACTTTCTACCTTACCTGCCTGATTTTCATTTTCGTCGTGCTGGGAGCGATCGCCCGCCTGCATCGCTTCAGCATCTGGAAATTCATCAAGTACATCAAGGAAGAGCTGCTCATTGTGCTCGGCACGTCTTCCTCTGAATCCGTGCTGCCGCGCATGATGGCGAAGCTGGAAAACCTGGGGGCCAAAAAATCAGTGGTCGGTCTCGTGATCCCAACCGGCTATTCGTTCAATCTGGACGGGACATCAATTTACCTGACCATGGCGGCGGTATTCATCGCCCAGGCGACAAATACACCGTTAAGCCTCGGCCAGCAAATTACCTTGCTGGCAGTGCTGCTGCTGACATCCAAGGGTGCGGCCGGCATTACCGGCAGCGGCTTCATCGTGCTGGCGGCGACCTTGTCCGCGGTCGGGGGCGTGCCGGTGGCAGGACTGGCACTGATTCTTGGGATTGACCGCTTCATGTCAGAAGCGCGCGCATTGACCAACCTGATTGGCAACGGGGTCGCTACCGTCGTCGTCGCCAAGTGGACAGGCGATATCGACAACGTACGCATGCAAAGGATTCTTAATAATGAAACCGTGGAAGAAGCGGAGGAGCCCGAAGCGGTCCTCGATACCGTCGAGCAGCATATGCCTGAAATGGGGAGTGCGCGCAAGCCTGGAATTGTCGGGCCGGATGTGCCGTCCGAAAAATTGAGTTAGCGGGCGAGGTGTAAGCCTTGTCCCTGAGCTGACCTTGTTCCAGTTCCGGCTGCGAGATCTGGTGGCAATTCCGTTGACCGCCTCAGACATCGTCCGGCCGATTCCCGCTTTCGCGAGAATGACGATAGTCAGAGTGGGGGCCGTACCAATTACTACCGTCGTTCCCGCGGAGGCGGGAACCCATAACCCGCCAGCACGCGAAGAACGTCGATATCCCCAAAGCCCGACATCTCGCCTTGGCTATCGTGAATTGGATGCGTTGTTTTGATATGGCGGCAATGCCTTTGCAGCGACGCCTTTCGTCCGTGCATAAAGCGGCAGCACCGCGGGTAAATTACGTTTGATTTCCGCGATGCGATCGGCCCCGGCAGGATGACTCGAAAACCATTTCAACGGCGTGCGTTTGTTCAGCCTGGCCATCTTTTCCCACAGGACCACACCCGCGCGCGGATCATAACCGGCGCGCGCGGCAAGGTCCAGACCGACTTTATCCGCTTCGGTTTCGTCATTGCGAGAAAACTTCAGCATCGCCATTTGCGCGCCTTGCCCTGCGATTATCTGGCCGGTTTCCTGCAGTCCGAAAATTTGCGAACCAAGCATCAGACCGAAATTCATCAACGCGCCTTTGGCGACACGCTCTCTGCCATGTTCTTGCAATGCATGCGCCATTTCATGCCCCATCACAATGGCCACCTCATCGTCGGTGAGCCGGAGCGTGTCGAGTATGCCGCTGAAAAATGCGATTTTCCCGCCAGGCATGCAAAAGGCATTGATCTGCTCCGACTGAATCAGGTTGACTTCCCATTGCCATTGCCGCGCCCGATCATTCCACCGCGCCGCCTGCGGGATCAGCTTTTGTGCAATGGCGCGCAGACGGCGCACCTGCATGTCGGCGTCGCTCTTCAGCACGTTTTTCTGCGTTGCCATTTGTTTCAATTCACCATATTGTTTGGCAGCTTGTGTTTCCAACTGCTCGGACGGCACAAGCCGACGCAGCGTTGACGGTTTCTCGACCCGGATCCCGTCCTGCCTTTCCTGGGCATGCGCGGCCGTTGCACCGATAGCCAACAGCCCGAAGGTCCACGTTAATGCAATTCTGGAAAGCTTTTGCACCATCTGATTTTCCCATCCCTTTTTGAATCGTCGCATTATAAGTGTAAGGGGAACGGCCACGCCGCGTGATCGGGCGCCTCGATTTCTGCTAGCAGGCGAGCCGGGAATAATAATGCAATTTGGTCGCGGTTTTATCGGTGCGAGAACGAACATAGAGTGTTCGTTAGAGGCATTGCCGGAACGATAATTCTCTTTTTGAGGCGCCCGATCACGCGGCGCGCCGCGAAAGAGCGTGGCTTGCAAAAGCAATGGCGAGGGCAACGACGATCAGCACCGCGGCGACGGTGAACGTGATCCGCATGCCGGCCGCAACAGCCTCAGGACGCGCTGTCATGATGTCGGTTGCCGCCGATCCGAGAGCAAACACGGTGCCCATGACGGATGCGCCGGTGATGAGCCCAAGATTGCGCGACAGGTTCAGCATGCCTGCAATGACACCCCGCTGCTCGGGGCGGATATCTGCCATGACGGCGGTGTTGTTAGCCGTCTGGAACAGCGCATAACCGACGGTGATGACCACGATGGGGGCGATGTAGCCGGGCAGGCCGAACGCCTCCGGCATCATGGCCAGCGTGAAGGAACCGGCCGCTATGCCGATGAGCCCAACGATGGTCATGCGCTGTGCGCCAAAGCGGTCCGCAACGCGACCGGCTGGCACACCGGCCAGTGCGGCGGCAATCGGCCCGACCGACAGGACAAGTCCGACAAGCGCCGCGTCGAGCCCGAACGCCCGGGAGAGATAGAACGGACCGACCACCAGCGTCGCCATCATCACCGTCGCCACAAGCGTGCTCATGGCGAGGCTCGCACTCAGCACGGGATCGCGGAACATCGTCAATCGAATCAACGGTGATGCTGCTCTGGTCTCGGCGAGCACGAACAGGCCGACGCCGAAGACAGCGGCCAGCAGCAGAGCCATGTTGAGCGAACCGAAACTGCCCCGCCCCATCGTCATGGCAAGTGGATAAGCCGCGAGCGTCAAGGCAAGCAGCAGCGTGCCCACATTGTCGAAGCCGGCCCGATCAGCCTTCGGTCCCCGGCGATCGACGGGCAGGAAACGAAGCACAAGTACGAAGGTCAGTATGCCCAGCGGTAGATTAACGAGGAAAATCGCCTGCCAGCCGAGTCCGGCGATCAGAACGCCGCCAAGCGATGGACCGAGCGCGGTGCCGATCGCGGACATCGTGCCGAGCACTCCCATGGCGCTGCCGGTCTTTGCCTTCGGCACCGTCTCGCCGATAAACGCCATGGTGAGAGCCATCATGATGGCTGCGCCGATGCCCTGTGCGGCGCGGGCGGCAACCAGCAGCCAGAGCGTGGGCGCAACGCCGCACAGTACGGAGGCCAGCGTGAAAAGGAATATTCCGGCCAGTAGTAACCATCGGCGACCGATGATGTCACCGAGCCGTCCGACACTGACGATCAGCGTGGTGATGGCGAGGAGATAAGCAATCACGACCCACTGGACTTCCTGGAAGGCGGCATTAAACACCTGTGCCAGGGTCGGCAAGCTGACATTGGCGATGCTGGTCCCGAGTGATGACAGCAGCATGGATAAAGAAAGGCTGGCTAGCGCCCAGCGAACCCAAGTAGTGCGTTCCGCAGTTCCCGCTTCACCCTCTTCTCGTTTTGCAATGATCGTCATCAAAATAACCTCCGCTTTTTTTGGCAACTCACGTCATGGAGCTACCCGGATCATGCGCTCTTGCCTGACATGGCGGAAGACGCACCATTTGCACTTTATTCATGCGTTTGACGCCATCCCAGGAACAAACTGCGATAACATGCTTGCATGTCGACCCCGGATTTCAACTTGCTTGTCACTCTTGATGCGGTACTTGCGGAAGGAAGTGTTGCGCGCGCAGCCCGACGCTTGCGGCTTAGTCCGTCGGCGATGAGCCGCGCGCTTGCGCGATTGCGGGAGACCACAGGTGATCCACTTCTGGTCAGAGCCGGACGAGGTCTCGTTCCCACACCCAGGGCAATCGAACTCCGCGAGCGGGTCAGTCAGCTCGTTCAGGATGCGGAAGCGGTTCTCCGCCCTGCCGCGAAGATCAACCTGAAACAGCTCGTCAGGACGTTCACGCTTCGAACCCGCGAAGGTTTTGTGGAAAACTTCGGAGCGGATCTCATTGCCCGCGTTGGCGAGGAGGCTCCTGGCGTACGGCTCTGCTTCGTGCAGAAGGCAGACAAGGAGAGCACGCCGCTTCGCGACGGGAGCGTCGATCTGGAGACCGGCGTGGTGGGCAAGGCGACTGGCCCGGAGGTTCGTGTACAGAGGTTGTTCAGGGATCGCTTCATTGGCGTCGTGCGAATGGGGCACGCGCTAAGCCAGGGCAAGATCACACCTTCCCGCTATGCGAGCGGCGGGCACATCTGCGTCTCGCGGCAGGGCCTCGACAAAGGTCCGATTGATGAAGCCTTGACACCGTTCGGGCTGGAGCGAAAGATCGTCACGATCGTCGGCAGCTTTTCGAGTGCGCTGGCTCTGGCCCGGGCCTCTGACCTGATCGCCAGTGTTCCCGAACGACAAACCGGAAACCTGCGCGCTGGACTGCACAGTTTTCCCCTTCCAGTTCCTGCGCCCGAGCTCACGGTTTCATTGCTCTGGCACCCGCGGATGGATGCCGATCCTGCGCATCGCTGGATGCGCGGCCTCGTTCTGGATACTTGCGCGGCGATCCGCTTAAGGACGTGAGTGTCACGGCACTTGCCGGAACTTTTCAAGCCGCCTGCTCTGCCGGGAGGCGCTCGAACTCAGCCTGGATTCCCGCTTTCGCGGCAATGACGAAGGCTGGTGGAAATTGGCAGTAGAAGGCAATTTAGTGTCTTTTTACGGGTGAGGTAACAACCAGAAAACCACCGTCATTCCCCGTTTGCACACGGATGCATTTCATTACCCTGCTAAACGTTTTGCAGGACACCACGACGCACCTGGTCACGCTCGATCGATTCGAACAGCGCCTTGAAATTACCTTCTCCGAAGCCGTCATCTCCCTTGCGCTGGATGAATTCAAAAAATACGGGCCCGAGCATCGTGCTGGAAAAAATCTGCAGCAGCAGACGTTTGCCGCTGCCATCGATTGCGCCATCGAGCAGGATGCCGCGCGTCTGCAACTCGCTTGCCGGCTCGCCATGCCCCGGCAGCCGCTCCTCCAGCATCTCGTAGTAGGTAGCCGGCGGTGCGGCCATGAATGGCACACCGGCCATTTTCAGTTCATCGAGCGTGCTCATCAGGTCGTCGGTATACAGCGCAATATGCTGGATGCCCTCGCCATTGAACTGCATCAGGAATTCCTCGATCTGCCCCGCGCCCCTCGAGGATTCTTCGTTGAGCGGGATGCGGATCATGCCGTCAGGCGCGGTCATTGCCTTCGAGGTCAGGCCGGTGTATTCGCCCTGGATGTCGAAATAACGGATCTCGCGGAAGTTGAAGAGCTTTTCATAAAAGCCGGCCCAATAGCTCATGCGGCCGCGGTAAACGTTATGGGTCAGGTGGTCGATCAGCTTCAGGCCGGCACCTTTTGGATGGCGGTTCACACCTTCGATGAATTCGAAGTCGATGTCATAGATCGACCTGCCTTCCTCGAAGCGGTCGATCAGGTACAGCGATGCGCCGCCGATGCCCTTGATCGCCGGCAGGCGCAGCTCCATCGGGCCGGTTGGAATCTCCACCGGCTGCGCGCCCAGTTCCAGCGCACGCGCATAAGCCTTGTGCGCATCTTTCACGCGGAAAGCCATGCCGCAGGCTGATGGGCCGTGTTCGGCAGCGAAGTAAGACGCAATGCTGTTGGGCTCGTTGTTGATGATGAAGTTGATCTCGCCCTGGCGGTACAGCACCACATCCTTCGAGCGGTGCCGGGCAACCCGGGTAAAGCCCATCATCTCGAATACGGGCTCCAGCACATTGGGGGTAGGCGAGGCAAATTCGACAAACTCAAATCCCATCAGGCCCATGGGATTTTCAAATAGATCGGACATCGATTTTTTCCTTGATACGAAGGTTGTTTGTACTGAATCAGGGGATAGCATTGCAGAACATTTTAATGCTCGTAATATGCAATTTGTGCGCATTCCATGTGCAATAATCGATTGAAAATGCACAAAACATTCACAATAACTTGAACAGGAGAGAAATTTGACCAACGTCGTCGTCGATCGCTATGATCTTGAACTGCTCGGAGAACTTCAGCGTAATGGCCGCGCCACAAATGCCGCCCTCGGTGAAAAAATTCATTTATCCACGTCCCAGGTCAGCCGGCGGGTGCAACGGCTTGAGGAGACGAAAGTGATTTCCCACTATGCCGCGGTGCTCAATCCGGAAGTGGTGGGTTTGGGTGTGATGGCGTTTACCTATGTCACGTTGGGACGGCAGGGAGAACAGGCGACTCTGTTCGAGCAAGAGATAACCGACATGCCTGAAGTGCTTGAGTGCCTGTCCGTCACTGGCGAGGCCGACTATATCCTGCGTATTGCGGCCGCCGACCTGGCGTCGTTTTCGGATTTCATGACCACAAAATTGTTGCGTCTATCAGGTGTCGCCAGCGTTAAATCGATCGTCACGTTAAAGACAATAAAACAGACATTCAGTCTGCCCCTGGAACATATAAAACAGCCGGCGCAATCCCGGCTGCAAATAACCTTCGCCCAATAATTACGGCTAATCACGCAGGCCTGGATCTGGCGAACCCGGCTTGCGAACATCGGGCACTTGACTGCATCCGCTACAGGTCAGCTGCGTGGAATGGGCTGCAACATGCTGACGCGGTTCCCCTCGGTGTCGGTGAACGACACATACTGCCCGACCCCGGGAATCTCCATCGGCTCGCCGAGCACCTGGCCGCCTGCGGCTGTCACTTTTTTTATCGTGTCCTTAATATCGTCCACCGAGATAACGATGGAAGGATGCATCGCTGGCCAATCAGGATTTTTCTGGAAAAATCCGCCGTTTATCGTACCGGGCTTCGTGGGTCCGTTCGCATCTGTTTCAGTCGTGGTTGCAAGAACATAATTGCCCATGTCCGGACCAAGCTTCTGTGTTTGCCAGCCAAATGCGGATTCATAAAACTTCGCCATGCGGTCTTGCATGTCATAGGGCATTTCAAAGTGGACGACGGGATTCATTTTGCATTCTCCTTTTGACGTGAAATTCAAATTGGCAGTCTGCCGGTGGACCGTTCAGGTAGTCACAAGGTCGCCACGAGTGCCGCAAGCTGATCCGTACATTGTCCCCAACCTTGATGGAAGCCCATGTTTTCGTGCGCCTCGCGATCGGCCACTGTCCAATGCCGGACGCAAGCGGTGTACCTTGTTTTTCCACCGAACTCCTCGAAAGTCAGGATTGCCGTCATGAATGGTTTTTCCGATGGTTCCCAAGCTCGCGTGTAGGCATCGGTGATGACCAGCCGCTCATTTTTGATGACCTCGAGATAGACGCCCCTGTTGGGGAACTCGTTGTCATCGGGACCGCGCATGACGATCAGATTTGCCCCGCCCGGCCGGACATCGAGTTCTGCCTTCGGGGTGGTCCAGGGAGTGGGCGCGAACCATTGCTTAAGCAATTCGGGTTCGGTCCACGCCCTGAATACTTTTTCGCGCGGCGCATCGATGATGCGGGTCAGGACCAGATCGCGATTCAAGGTTTGTTCAGGATCGTCTGCAGCGGTCATCGTATTGACTCCCTCCGGTTGATGCTGTTGATTGGATGAAATGTGTGTCGCGACAGCAGCCGGCACAGTGAGGTAGTCTGCCACAACGATAAATCGTTCGACAAATTTTGTTGGCGGAGCCGATAAAAATGTCCACTCGTGGCAAATTTCGGCAGATTTTTTGTGGATTTTTTTGAAAAATAATGCGGCAGGAACACAGACTTGCAGACTAGAATTTTGTCGAACTGGTTTTTTAACTTAGTTTGAAGTCGGTCGTAATAACAGGCTCCGGTTTATGTCGATGACTTTCGCAATTTGGGTCACGGTTTTTTTTAAAACAGGCAGCTCGCGCGCTGCCTGCCTGAAGGCGACATCCGGAATCAGGTCCAGCATCTCGTCAATGATGTCAGCTGCTTCCTTGTCTTTCAGGCCCCCTTCCCTGCCAAGCTTCAGAACATGAGCGCGCGTAGGCCGTTTTCCCTCGCCGGCGATATCCATGAAATGTTCCCCTCGATACCCCGGGCAATAGGTCAGGTCGAACGGCGGCGCCAGGCCCCATGCCTGGTGTGCGTTCAGCTGAAACGCCAGGTTTTTTGCATGGTCATCGCGATTGTTCATCAGCACGTTGAATACACACCGCTGCAGCGCCTTTTTCACCTCTCTGTGGTCTCGTGTGAGCCTGCGCGTAGCTCGCATGAACTCGCCGTAGCCAAGCGATGGAATCTGGAAGTTTGTGTGCATCATCCCTGCCAGGGAATGCACATGCACCCGTTGTCCGTTTTGGCGGTCAAAGCGCCGTGTCCCGAACGCGGTCAAGCCGTCTGGTAATTCGAAGAACCTTGTCGGCTCCATTCCCAGGCCGCACTTGCGGGCCAGTCGTGCATAAAGTTCTTCCAGCGCACAGCTGTCCCTGGCGTCTTCTTTTGCCGGGAACTTGACCAGCCACGGTTGGCTCTCAGGCACCTGCCCGGCTTGCGTGCTCATCTGCCCGGATTCGGGATGATAATAAACCAGCGCCTTGGGACGCGCGCCTCCAGGCGCGCCACCGGCCCGTGCAAGTTCTTCCAGGACTTCGCGCTCGTCATCCACCAGCAGCGCCTGAATCTCATGCGCAAGTTCGACCAAGGCCAAATCGCGCCCGTCGGTCAGCTCCGCACTGCCAGGCGCATACGTCAACGCGCCCATGGTGTTGTCACCAAGGCAGGCGAGGCGGTCCAGCACGGAAACTGTGTCGGGATTGATGCCTTTTGCTTTCAGGCGCCCGTTCATCAGGCGCAGGCCCCAGCCATCCGGCAAAGAGTCATATACCAGGCCAGGCAAACGGATTAAATGCTGGTAGTCGGATTGCCGGTCAGGGTACGCGAGAGTGCGCAGCGGCAGTCGTATCGGGGAAAACTCGGCTCCGCGCGCGAGAGCTTCATTCGAATACTGAAACAATATGTCGCGGCCATCGTCGGCCAGCGTGCCCAGCCATGACGACTCGCCCCAGGCCTTGACCATCACCTTGAGCTCTTTCATTGGGAGCGTCTCGATTTGCGGTAGGCGCGCTGACGTTGACTCATCGCCGATTTCTCTCTCATGCCGTCGATGGTTTGAACTTGCTGGACGAGTACGGATTGCAAGTCCGGCGCTGCGTTAAACGCATCGAGGATGCGCACAAAGGTAGCCAGTGTACATTTTCCAGTACGTTCAAAATGGCTCAGAGTCTGGGCCGAGAGACCAATACGCTGCGCCATCTCCTCGACGCTGACGTTCAGGAGCACACGGCGGGCGCGTGTCCTTGCACCCAGTTCCGCGCATATTTCATCGGGAAGCGCGAGAGAGAAATCCATTGTATTTATAGTGGTTGTGGCAGTTTTAGGTGTATATCCTATGGAATTATATTATTTTTGGCTTTTGGCTCCAAGACAAAATCGATATTTCCTCTATAAAAGCAGTAGATAGTCATTATTTTTCTTAATATCCAATGTTTTTATATTGCTTTTAAGCTGGCAAACTATTATGGAGCGACAACAATACTGGGTGGGAGGCGTTTTGACTGTTACAGAATGCGGCGCGCAGTATACTGCCCTCCTTTTTGAAGCCATTGCCTTACCCGAAAGAATCACACCATGAGCGCCCTACCCCCCTGCCCGCAATGCAATTCCGAATTTACCTACGAAGACGGCGGCCTGTACCTATGCCCGGAATGTGCTCATGAATGGCCTGTGATCACCACCGCTGCGTCATCTGATGACGGCGTCAAAGTCTACCGCGACTCAGCTGGAAACATGCTGCAGGACGGTGATACAGTCACGGTGATCAAGGACCTGAAATTGAAAGGATCGGCGGGCGTGGTCAAGATGGGTACCAAGGTCAGGAACATCCGGCTGGTTGACAGTGACCACGACATTGACTGCAAGATCGATGGCTTCGGCGCGATGAGCCTCAAAACCGAGTTCGTCAAGAAAGTGCGATTTTGCGGCGATGGAAGGTGAATTTCCGTCGCCTTGCGTTAACCTGTTCCCGGCATGAACCCAATGGTGCAACCGAACACATTCCCGATTCGCAAGGAGTGCCCACCCGGCGCCTGCGTCTGCGATCGCGACGGCTTGCTGAACGATCCTCACGGCGATCTGCGCATCATGCGATTGACCGCCGAGGAAGAAAAAAAGCTCATCGCACGCATTAACAGTATTTCCACATATGCCGACCTGAGACACATCCAGCTACGCTTGCAGGAGAATCTGGGCATTGTCCTCCGCATTGCGCCTGGCACGCGCGAAGTGCGCACGGTGCGGGGCATCCGCATCCAGTTGCTCGATCAGCCTGGTTTATGCCGCAAGACCCGGCAGTCCATACCCGCGGCTGTTCGCAGGTGCCTGGAAGCGAATCCGCAGATTGTCTATGCCATCCTCGACGCCGGCGACCTGTTTGGCGCTGACTGACCTGATCATCCGCCATGCAGCAATGCATGTTTCATGCGCCATTCCAAGCGAACTCCGGAGAAAATTGTAGGTTATTGCCAACAGGCATTTTGCCTGAAAGATGAAATTGATTCGTTTTCAAAAACGACAGTGATACCGTCTGAGCAAGTGCCCAAAATCGTGACAACGGCAAGGCGCCCTGACACCGTTGCATTTGCAGACCGTTTTATGTCCCGGACTCTATGCTGGCTCCAGACTGTAAAAAACAAGAACATCAGGCAATGCACATGCAGCCGGATCTTCGGTGGGCGCCTATACTTCCTTCCTTGCGGCGCGCAGCAAGTCTGCTCCTGCCATTGGCCTTGTTCGCCGCCAGCGCCCAGGCGGCAACCTGCACCTCGACCGGGGCGCTGTGGGGCACCGCTGCAAACTGGAGCTGTTCGCCAGTGACAAACGCGGTTCCCGCTGTCGGCGACACTGCCATCATCAACAGCAACATGACCGTGAATACCGCGACCAATGCGCTGGCAAGCCTGACAGTCAATAACGGCTTCACCCTGACGCAGAGCAGTGCCCTGACGGTCAGCGGTCCGCTCGCGGTTGCAGGTACCCTGACCTCATCCAACAGCATGACGATCGGCGGCACGACGACCGTGAGCGGACCAAGTCCGTTGACGTCGGCGCTGAATATCACCGCCAACACGGGTTCCCACACCTTTACCGGCAAGGTAACGATCGCTGCCGGTGGCACCTGGAACAATTCGGGCAACGAAATAGTAACGTTCCAGGGAGGACTCAGTTTCAGTGGCGCCGCCTTCAATGCCGGTACCGCCGTGCAAACGTTCAACACTTCTGCACAAACCATTGACGGTACGCTGAGCATTCCTAGCCTGACCGTGACCGGCGTAACCCTGACCAATAATGGCAACCTTACGGTATCCACCGCACTCGCCGGCACCGGCACTTTTGCCAACGGCACCACGCCGACGACAGCCAGCCTGACAGTGGGCATGTCAGCAATCGGCGTCACGACCCTTGTGGCCAATGCTACCGGCAATACCGTCGTCTATAACCGTGCCAATACGCAGACCGTAGACATTCCGGTGCCGGCCAGTTACTACAACCTGACGCTGGCAGGCACCAGTGCCAAAACCTTGCCTGCGAGCGTCACTGCCATTACCAACAATTTCACGCTCTCCGGCACCGCGAGCGCAACCGGCACCGTCGGTCTCGCGATCGGAGGCAATGTGACGATCGGCACCGGGACAACCTTTGCCTCTGGCGCCTTCATCCATACCGTGCAGGGGGACTTCATTAACAGTGGCACGTTTACGCCCGGCACCGGCTCGATTACGTTTATCGGAAGCACATCAAAAAACCTTGGCGGAACGACAGCGACCACATTTAACAACCTGGGAATTGACAAGACTGCCGGCAATCTTGCCATCAGTTGCGGCACCCCTTCCCCGACTGTTACCGGAAACCTGGGACTCACGTCGGGGAAAATCATTACCTCAGGCCCAAGTCCGACATGCTCCACCGCGTGCAGCGTCCAATTGCCGCTCATCGTGTCGACGGCCGCAACGATCAGCTACCAAAGTTCGGTCGGTTATGTACAGGGAGCATTGCGAAAATCCTACGCGGCGGCCGCCAATCTCGGATATCTCGGCGCAGGCATCCCGGAATTCCCGATCGGTGATGCAAGCAACTATACGCCGGTGAAATTCAACGCAGGAACCACGACCACCGCCGGCACCTTGACCGCGTGCGTCACGGCGACCGACCACCCGCAGATCACGACAGCAGGCACTACGACCGCCATCGACAGCCTGAAAAGCGTCAATCGTTATTGGTCCCTGACCACTTCGGGTATAACCAGCGGCACGCTGGCCAATGCCACATTCGTCTTCAATGGCGCATTTGTTTCCGCGTCCGGCGACGTCGACAACGTCGCCACTAGCAGCAACTTCATCGTGGAAGAATGGGACGGCACGGCATGGAGTCCGACCACCCTGGTTTTTGCTGGCAACGGGTTCGCGCAGGCCAGCAACATCAGCCTGACAGGCGCCAACAACGAGTTTGCGATCGGCGAACTCCTGTCCGGCATAACGGGGTCGCCGGGCAATTTTAATGCATTCGATACCGGCACGACAGCTGGCGCCGTACTCGGCAAGATCCAGACAAAACAGAGCGGCGTGGCATTCAGCGTCCGCCTGGCCCGGCTCAATGCCACTCGCACCGCGCTCGACACGACCTACACCCAGGCTGGTGTTACCGTCGAATTGCTGGATGCGTCCGACAATACCGGGGCCCTGAGCGGGACCACGGCCTGCCGCCCGATCGGCGCCGCCGCCGGCCAATGGCATGTGATTGCCGGTACGACACAGACCGTCAATTTTGCAAGCGGCATCGTCAACGCAACCTTTTCCGCTGCCATGCTGGGCAACGCCTACCGTGACGTGCGGGTGCATGTGGTAAAAACCGCGACGGGCGCCGGCGAAGGATGCTCGACCGATCTTTTCGCGATCCGGCCGCAGTCGATTACCGTCGCGGCACTGGACAGCGATTGGCAAAGCGCCGGCACCACCCGTACTCTTGCCAATACCGCAGCGGCCGGCGGCAACGTGCACAAGGCATCCACATCGGGAGCAGTGACACCACGACCGTTTACGCTGCGGGCGACGCCGGTGCCTGCCACCGCAACACTGTATGACGGCAGTCCGACCGCCGTGGCCGGCTTCCCTTCCTGCGGCGCGCCGCTGTCGGCCGCGCTGTGCAACACGGCGGGTTCATTGAGCATGACGCCGGCCTCATGGACCAGCGCCGGCAGTGGTGTGCGGCAAAATGCCGACTCCCATTATTCCGAAGCCGGCACATTCAACCTGCAGCTCGAGGACGCAGGATATGCCAGTGTGGATAGCGTCGACGGCACGTCGGCTGCCGCGCTTACCATTCCGGTAACCGCGACGGTGCAGGTCGGCCGTTTTGTGCCTGACCACTTCGCCGTTGCAACCGACAATACACCGCAGTACAGAACCTTCAATACGAACGATGCGTCGTGTAGCGCGGGCGCCGCGCCGCGGCGAACGTTTTCCTATGTCGGGCAGACCTTTGGATGGGTGACAGCCCCAAGGGCATTGATCACCGCGCAAAACGCCGGCAACGGGACCACCACAAATTACCGCGGCACGCTGTGGAAGCTGGTCGCGGCGGACGTAAGTGAAACCTATCCGGCGCTGCCCTTCAACTCAAGCTCCAAGGGGACACCGTCAGTCATATCGCTGAACGATGGCACCGGCACCTCGACATCCAGTTCAGGCGGCACCTTCCTGTACACACGATCTGTGGCCCAGGCCGCCTTTACCGCCAATATTTCAATGACGGCAAGCGTGCAGGATGCAACTGAAAGCGGCGCGAATCAAGGGACCATCACGACCGCCAGCCCGGCGCTGTTCGACGGTGGCGGCACAGGCATCGCGTTTGACGGCGGCGGAGCGTCGAATGGCGCCGAATTCAGGTATGGCCAGATGCGGATCAACAATACCTACGGTTCGGAATTGCTAGCATTGCCAGTGATTGTGGAAACCCGGTACTGGAACGGCACCACCTATGCCACCAATAGCGCCGACAATTGCACGTCGATGGCAAGCGCAAATTTTGTCCTCGCCAACGCGCCGGGGCCGATTGTCACGACGACGATTTCCGGCAGCGGCGCAATGACCGCGGGGATCGGCAAAATCACGCTGACCAAACCGACGGTCTTTACCGCGAAGGGCACTGTGACCGTGACGCCGGCGGCGTCTGTCTCGGCTTATTTGCCAGCGGTCAGCGGCACAGGCCGGGAAACTTTCGGAATCTACAGAGGTGCTCCGATCATTTTTTTCCGGGAAATGTATTGACGGTGGACTGCGCATCGCAGCGGGCCTGCCACGCCCTGCAGTCATCCTTGCGGGCTGTGTGTCATCTGGACACAGTACTGCGCCATGTCCTGCGGCAAATGGGATGGACAAACACCGCATTGCTTGTTCCCGGGAACTGCGTGATCGATGAACTTTGGATACGGCAGTTTCAGACCGGCCATGATTTCCCTGAATTCCTCCAGCGACTTGTCGCCGCCCAGGCGCGGATTGCGTTTTTTCTCCTGCGCGATCGACGATACCCGCCTGTCGTTGTAGTCATGCGCCGGGTATACCAGGCAGTCGCCGGGCAATCCGAACAGCTTTTCGCTGACGCTTTGATACAAGGCGTCCACACTGCCATTCTGGAAGTCGGTGCGGCCGCAGCCGTCGATCAGCAATGCGTCGCCGGTGAACACGCGGTCATCCAGCAGATAAGCGAAGTGGCCATCGGTATGGCCTGGCGTATGCAGGGGCTGCAGCGCGAGGCTGCCTAACCGGAACACCTTGCCCTCCTCCACCCCTGTATCGGTACACGGCAGGCGGTCTATCGCCGGGCCGGCGATCCTGCTGCCGACTTTCCTTTTCAACTCGAGCGCAGCCGTGATGTGATCGGCGTGGATGTGGGTATCGAGGCTGTAGGCCAGGGTGAGTCCAAGCCGCTGTATCTCGGCCAGATCCCGTTCGATGCTGACAATGACCGGGTCTATCAATATTGCCTGGCCGGTTACTTCACATCCGAGCAAATAGGTATAGGTGTAGGACAAGGGTTCGAACAGTTGGCGGAAAATCATGGTGAATTCTCTTGTCTGTCAGTAAAGCAGGGAAGCTGCGAAATGCCATCTGCGTCGTCCTGTCGCGCAAGCATGGTCTATCATTACGATTCTACAGTGGCAAACGCATTGAAAGGAAGCATATGAAACGTCGCACTCTTCTACAGGCGGGCCTGCTGGGCGCGCTGGGTCTGCCCTTGTTCGCCGGCGCTGCATCGGCGCCCGTCATCCAGGTTTACAAAAATGAGGGCTGCGGCTGCTGTGAAGGCTGGATCGACCACCTGAAAGCAAACGGATTTTCCGTGACGGCACAAAATGTGGACACCACCGCTGCCTATCGCGACAAGGCCGGCATCCCGAAGGAACTCGCCTCCTGTCATACCGGACTGGTGCAGGGTTATGCAATTGAAGGGCATGTGCCGGCCGCCGAAATCAAACGCCTGCTGGCCGAACGCCCCAAGGCCAGAGGACTGGCCGTGCCAGCCATGCCGATGGGCTCTCCCGGCATGGAAGGACCACGCAAGGACCCGTATGACGTGCTGCTGATCGGAACCAACGGCCGCACTTCGGTGTACAAACATTACTCGGGTAAATAAGAATCTCTTGACCTTCCCGTAACGGGAAAGTCTACAGTTGAATCTTGCTCACCGATGGAGGAAACACCATGTATCAACTGCAAGTGGAAGGCATGAGTTGCGGCGGCTGTGTCAAGAGCGTGACCAGGTGCGTGCAGGCAATCGACCCCGGCGCAAAAGTGGATGTGGACCTGAACAGCAAGACGGTTCGGATCGACAGTGGCGCGGGCCTGGACGTTCTGCGCGCCGCGCTCTCCGAAGCGGGCTATCCTGTTACGGCAGCAACCGGCGCAGCGTAAACAAAAACTTGCGGAGCAGCGTGGCTGCTCCGCAAACCTTTATTTCACTGCAGGCTTCGGCGCGTCCGCCGCGTATCCCAACTGGCTCGATAATTCGGCAGCGACCGTGCGCAGGCAAGTGATATGGCGTCCGGCCGGATCCACATCGAGATCGCCTTCAGCGGCCAGCAGTGTCAATGCCAGCTGCAGTGTGCCGCTCGAATCGAATACCGGTGCGCTGATACTGTCGATGCCACGGTGCAAATCCCCTTGAATAATGACAAGCGAGTCCTTGCGCACCGCAGAAATCACGCTATCGTACAACTCCCTGGTCAGCAATTTGCCGCGGTACGTCGCCCGCTTTTCTTTTTTCAATTCCTGATCGACAAGCGGCTCAACACGATCCGCATCGAAGAAGGCAGAAAATACCAGGCCGGAGGCAGAAGTGGTGAGCGGTAGCACGGCGCCCAGATGCACGTGCATTGTCACTGGCGACATGGATGCTTTCCATTGCAGAATCGTGGGGCCGAAGGTGCCCCAAACGACACCGAGCGTAGTCAGTCCTGTTTCATCGCGCAGCCGCGATACTGCCTCGGCCCACAGCTTTTGCGCATCCAGGCTGCGCAATGCGGCAAAACCAAACTCCGCGGCACTGGGGCCAAGTTCATAAGGACCGTTGGGCTCGGCTTGTTGCACAAGTCCCAAACGGGACAGGGATACCAGATGGCGGTGCGCCGTACTTGGCATCAGCTTGAGTTGCGAACTGATTTCACTGAGCGTGAGACGCCTGCCCGCCCTGACCAGCGCAAAGGCAATCGCCAGCCCGGTTTCGAGCGATTGAATGCCTGCCGATGGCTTCTTGTTCGCGTCTTTTATCGTGGCCATGCCAACTCCTGCGTCATAACGGCGAACGAGCCAGTCGATTGGCCACGTCAGCCCATGCCTGCCCCTGGCTTACAGCCAGAGCATGCTCGCGCGGAGAAGGCCGCGGTGCCCCCGCCTTTGAAATCGTCGTCACACCGTAGGGCGACCCGCCGTGTACATCATCGGCAGAACGCATTTTCGGGTCCCGGTACCCGGCCGGCACGATGGTCATGCCGTGATGCGCGAGCGTGAACCACATCGACACGATGGTTGTCTCGCTGCCGCCGCCGGTACCAGTCGAACCGAATACCGTAGCTGCCTTGCCGATCAACGCGCCTTCGTTCCATAACTTTCCCGTCTGATCGAGGAAATTGCGCATGGTAGATGAGGCGTTGCCAAATCGCGTGCCAGTGCCAAAGGCGATTCCGTCATAGTTTGCCAGATCGGCGGGCGCGGCGACCTGGATGTGCGCGAACGATTTTCTTGACTCCAGCGCGCCGGAATTTTTCAATCCATCATCCGAAATATGCTCCGGCACCTGCAGTAAATCGACCAGCGCGCCAGTGGAGCGGGCACCTTCGGCGATTGCCTCCGCCATGCGGAATGTGTTGCCGTAAAAGCTGTGAAATAGAACAAGAAGTTTTGCCATGAGTTTCCTTGAAAAAAATGGGCTTCTAAAATGGTGAATCAATATTCAAGCAAGAAAACAGCATCAAAACCGCGGACTTACCACAGCCGAAGCGTGCGCTGCGAGCTCAAGCGCATCCGCCGTCAGTGCTGCTGCGGCGCTGCCCGCACCTCGCATACGATCGATCAGCCGCATGCAGTCGACCGGTATCGCATCACCACGCCAGGCAACATGACCGTCAGGACGAACAAGACACAACTCACACCCGTATAAAGCGCGCGCGTCCGGCGACACGATATCGTGAACGGTGATGGGCACGTTTTTCATCCGGGCGGCGGCAATGAGTCCGGAAGCGTCTATCCTTCCGAAACGAAGCAGAGTATAGCCGGGTCCGAAAAGATCGAGTACGGAAACAGCCGGGCTGACCCAAAAGTGCGGCGCACGCGATCCCGCCCTTGCATTGGGCACATAACCGACCAGATCGGCAGCCGGCCTTGGCGTACCGTCTGAAACATTGATCGGCGACGGATCATACGTGTATCCGAGGTGAATGCCGATTGGCTGATACGCCTTGATATTTTCCTGTTCGAGGTGCTGCCCCAGTTTGCGTCGCAACTTGCGCCCTTCCTCGGTCACCTCTTCAATTCCGGGAAAGCGCGTTTCAGCAGTCAGGCGCCGGTAATTGGCCAGGGACTCATTCGCCGCACGGTGGCATGCCGGACGGCGTTCCTTGTCGTAGCTGGCGAGGAGTTGCGGGCCGCCCCAACCGGACAGGGTCGCCTCCAGTTTCCAGCCCAAATCGAATACATCGCCGATTCCGGTATTCATGCCGAAACCGCCATTGGGTGGATGGGTATGGCAAGCATCGCCGGCCAGAAACACACGATCGTCACAAAAGGCGTCGGCTACCACCATCCTGCGCACCCACTTTCCGCTGGATATGATTTTATAGTCAAACGGCCGGCCGACCAGCCGTTGAATGGCTGCATCTATATCCAGCGCGTCGACATCGATGTCATTGGCGCCGTACAGAGTCAGCCGCCAGGTACGGCGGCCGTCGATTGCGACAAAGGTTGCCCACATGCCTTCCGGGCCAATCATTGCATACCGGCCGGCGTTACCCATCTTGTGCAGGCTATTCAAATCCGGAATATCGATTTCGATGTTGATCGACGTATCCAGATACGGAAAGCCGCGCATCTCGATCCCGAGTTGCTGGCGCACCTTGCTGTTATTACCGTCCGCCGCGACGACATAGTCGGAACGGATCGCTTCCTGTTCTCCGGTAGCATGGTCGCGGACGATTGTGGTGACGCCGTCCTCATCCTGTATCAGGCTCTCAAACCTGGTTTGATATCGCAGCTGTACATGAGGATAGGACGCTGCCTTGTCGCGCAAAATCGGATCAAACCAGGTCTGAGGACAATGCCGTTGCCGTTCCGGACTGAAAACCGAATCGACCGGACCTCCCATCGGCGCCATCGGCACCCGCGCGATTTCAAAGCCATTCAAGCTGCCCGCAACGAATATGTTATCCATGCAAAAATCGGGCGGGAATCCCCAGTCGCGTACTGCCGGCGCAATGCCAAGGTGACGGCAGAACTCCATGGTGCGCACTCCCACCAGAAGCATCTTCGCCGGACCTGTCTTTTCGTCTTGCTGCTCCACCATCGTCACGGATATTCCACGCCATCCCAGCTCAGCCGCCATTGCCAGTCCTATCGGGCCTCCTCCGACAATCAACACCGAGGTTTTCTTTGTAAAAGCAAAATGGTCGGTAATGTTCATTTTCGTCGCCTCCAGTTTTTCCGCTTAATGGAATAGATTCTGATTGACGGAAACTTTGAAGTCAAGTAATTTACGTTAGCGGAATCAATTCCGTTCTTGCAAATTTCCTGTTGTTACGAACCGACTTACCTACAAATCAGAAAGTAAGGGAACGAACATGAAGCGACGTGAGATTCTCCTGGCCTCCGCAGCCGCGATCGGCTTGATATCGATGCGACACACAGTCGCTCAAGACGATAAATTTCCTGTTAAACCATTAAAGTGGATCGTTTCCTGGCCGCCAGGAGGAGGCGCGGATTTTGTTGCGCGGGTGATTGCAAACCAGATGAGCATCGGTCTCGGACAACCGATCGTCATCGAGAACCGGCCCGGTGGCGCTGGCATCATCGGGGCCGAATATGCTGCACGGTCGGCGCCGGATGGCTATACGCTCTATTCCGGCGACAACGGACCTCTGGTGTTCAACACGGCCTTGTTCCGCACGCTTCCCTACGATCCGGTGCGTGACTTCGCCTCGGTTTCAATGATCGGGCGTTATCCATTGGTATTGGTCGCAAACAGCAACGTGAAAGCCGGGAATGCCAAGGAGTGGTTTGACGAGGCACGCCGCCAGCCCGGGAAAATGAGCTATGCGTCAATTGGCGCCGGCAGCGCATTCCATCTCGCCATGGAACTGCTTAAAAAACGGACCGGCACCGACGTGGTGCATGTTGCCTATCGTGGGGCAGGACCAGCCATGCAGGATGTCATTGGGGGCCAGGTACCGGTCACCGTCATCAGCTGTGCTGCAGCCATCCCCTTGATCAAAGCGGGGAAACTCAAGGCGCTGGCCGTGTTGACTGCCGAGCGTCAGGCACAGTTACCCGATGTGCCGACGATGGCGGAACTAGGCATCAAGGGTGCGGAAGTATATGCCTGGCAGGGGCTGGTCGTTCCCGCGAAAACGCCGGCGTCACGCATCAACCGCCTGCATGACGAATTGCTGCGTGCGCTGGCATCATCCGAGGTGCAGCAAAAATTCCTGACGCATGGGGTAGAAGCGAAGGGCAGCACGCCGCAGGAATTGACCGATTACGTCCGTTCCGAGTCCGCGCTGTGGCAACCGCTGATCAAGGAATGGGGCATCACACTGGAGTGACTCCCTGGCGGCGCGGTTTAGAGCCTATCCCAGTAGTTCGAGCCACGACGACTTGAACTACTGGGATAGGCTCTTTAGTCTTCCGCAGTCGCCAGTCCAGCCAGAATCGGGCAATCGGGCCGGTCATCCCCGTTGCATGTCTGCGCCAGATGATTCAGCGTGTCGCGCATGTCGGTCATCTCCTGAATGCGCCTGTCCAGGTCGGCGACGTGATTGACGGCGATCGCCTTCACATCCTGGCTGGCGCGGCCGGCGTCCTGCCATAACGAGAGCAGCTCCCGGATCTGCTCCAGTGAAAAGCCGAGCTTGCGCGCCCGCTTGACGAAGTGCAGTGCATGCAAATCGCTTGCGCCGTATTTGCGGTACCCCGCGTCGCTGCGGGCGCTTTCCTTGATGAGGCCAATGCTTTCGTAGTAACGAATCATCTTTGCCGATACGCCCGTCGCGCTTGCGGCTTCTCCAATATTCATTTACGTCCTCCTGTCTGTTTGTTCATGCCGGCCGGCTTCCAGCGTCTTAGCAGCAACGCGTTGCTGACCACGCTGACCGAACTGAACGCCATCGCCGCACCCGCAATCACCGGATTGAGCAAGCCGAAAGCGGCAAGCGGAATACCGACCAGGTTGTAGATGAAAGCCCAAAACAGGTTTTCACGAATTTTCCGGTACGTCCTTTTCGAGATATCAATCGCGTCCGCCACCAGGTTCGGGTCGCCGCGCATCAGCGTGATGCCAGCCGTATGCATCGCCACATCGGTACCGGTGGACATGGCAATGCCGACGTCCGCGGCCGCAAGCGCGGGCGCATCGTTGATGCCGTCGCCGACCATGGCCACTTTCGCACCCTTGCGTTTCAACCCGGCGACGATAGCCGCCTTGTCGGCAGGCAGAACCTGCGCCCTGAAATCGTCGATGCCTGTGGAAAGCGCCACCGCCTTGGCGCTACCCTGGTTATCGCCAGTCAGCAGGATTGAAGTAATACCCATGCCTGCCAGTCTCGATACCGCGGCCTTTGCAGACACTTTCAGAGTGTCGCCAAACGCCAGTAATCCTGCCAGCTCGATGTCCTCCCCGGTCTTCACCGCCAGCCAGGAAACCGTCTGCCCGGCGCTTTCATACCGCCCGGCGATATCGTCCATGTCGCTCGTCGAGACGCCCAGTTCCTGCATCAGTCTTTTGCTTCCCAAGTAGACAATGGTCCCCTCAACGTCGGCCTGCACGCCGCGTCCGGGAAGCGCCCTGGCGCCGGTGGCGGCCTGCAGCGCAACACCACGTTGCGACGCGGCGGTCTCGACCGCTTTGGCCAGCGGATGGTCGCTGTATTGCTGGACCGCGCGCGCCAGTTCCAGCACCTCGCGTTCCGGCCGCGCCGCGCCTTCGATGCCAACCACGGCCGGCTTGCCTTCGGTCAGCGTGCCGGTCTTGTCAAACGCGACGACGCTCACGGCATGCGCTGTCTCCAGCGCTTCCGCGTCCTTGATCAGGATGCCGTACCGGGCGGCCGCACCGGTTCCGGCCATGATCGAAGTCGGCGTCGCCAGACCCAGCGCGCAGGGGCACGCAATCACCATCACCGCAACGGCATGTAGCAGCGCCTGCTGCCAGTCGCCGGCCAGCATTCCCCAGGCCAGGAACGTCAACGCGGAAATTACCAGCACGGCCGGGACAAATACTGCGCTGACCTTGTCGACCAGACGCTGGATCGGCGCCTTCACGGACTGTGCGTCTTCCACCAGCTTGATGATTTGCGACAGCATCGTGTCGCTACCCACCGCGCAGGCTTCCAGTATCAAAAGGCCGTCGGCGTTGACCGCACCGCCGGTGACGGTGTCGCCGACGGTTTTGGCAACCGGCAGGCTCTCTCCTGTCAGGAGCGATTCGTCCAGGTGGCTGCACCCCTCGGTGATCTTGCCATCGACCGGCACGCGGTCGCCGGGGCGAACGATCACCACGTCCCCGACCCTGACGTGTGCGACCGGCACCACGCTGTCCTTGCCGTCACGGCGGACGATCGCATCGGTCGAACGCAGTGACTCCAGCGCGCGCAGGGCGGCCACGGTCTGGTACTTGGCCCGTGCTTCCAGCCACTTCCCCAGCAGGACCAAAGTGATCACCACCGCGGACGACTCGAAATACAAATGTTCCATACCCCTATGGCCCGCATGGGCGATCAAAAGGTAGACCGACAGGCCGTAGGCGGCGCTGGTGCCGATGGCCACCAGAAGATCCATGTTGCCGGAGCGCGCCATCATGGCTTTCCAGCCCGCCTTGTAAAACCGTGCACCCAGCCAGAATTGGACCGGAGTCGCCAGCATGAGCTGCATCCAGCCAGGCAGCGCCCAGTCCTGTCCAAACGGCATGCCAAACATCGGAATGACGAGAGGCAGGCTGAACAGGGCCGCAAGGGCAACTGGCCACCACTCAGCCCTTGTGCCGCCGTCTTTTTCCACGCCTCGGACCGTCGTGGGCGACGATGCCTCATAACCGGCTTTTTCGATCGCCGCAATCAGCATGTCCGCGCTGACGCCGGCGCCTGTGATGTGCGCTTTTTCGGTTGCCAGATTCACTGTCGCAGCGATAACGCCGGGCACTTTATTTAGTGCTTTTTCAACGCGCGAGACACAGGACGCGCAGGTCATCCCGCCTATTTTCAGGTGCAGTTCGTTGAGGGCGGTACTTGATTTTATAGATGCATCCATAGAAGCCTCGAGAAATATGTTCCCAGAATAGACATTCCAGTGATGTCAAGGTCAAGTGCTATTTTATCGGAGCCCCCGCCTGCTGGCGGCCGCTTTTCCGGCAGGAGAATTATCCGCAACCAGTATATTGAATTGTATATTTACAGCGGCACTCACCTGATGAGCCGCTTGTTCTCACTCTGCGAGAAGGCTGGCAAACAAACACATTTTTTATTTTTACCTATGTTATAAATATATTGCTGGAGAATTTCCGGCAAGCAGACCAATCAATCACTGAACGGGACAGAGAGAAGAAACATGATTCAGCCGCAAAAAACCTTACCCGTTATCATCATTGGCGCCGGGCCAGTCGGCCTGTTGAGCGCGCTGGCATTGGCAAAACAAGGCATCGCCGTGCTGGTTCTGGAAGCCGAACCTGGCTTGACAATCGACTTGCGCGCCGGAACATTTCATCCACCCACTCTGGAAATGATGGCGCCGCTGGGAATCACCGACAGGCTGGAAGAAACCGGCATCAAGGTCGCGCGCTGGCAGGCCCGGGATTTCCAGGAAGGCCTGATCGTCGAATGGGACTTGTCGCTACTGAAAAACGATACGCCCTACCCTTACCGCCTGCACCTCGAACAGCATCGCCTGACGCCGATCCTGCTGGACATGCTGGCAGCCTACCCGCATGCGCAGGTCCGGTTCTCGACCAGATTTACCGGCTACACGCAGGATACCGGGTCCGTAACAGTATCAGCCGAGTCGGCAACGGCGACCGAAAAGTTCGACGGCAGCTGGTTGATTGGCGCCGATGGCGGACGCAGCGCGGTACGCAAGGCAACCGGCATTGAATTCACAGGCTATACCTGGCCCGAACGTTATTCCGTCATGAGCACCACCGAAGATCTGGCGCAATACGGCTATGCCGATAATGCGTACATCTCGGATCCCGAGCAATGGATCGCGGTCTTCCGCATGCCCGACCAGGGCCCGCCGGGGTTGTGGCGATTAACGATTCCGGTGAAAGGCGAGATGCCGGACGAGGAAATCCTCGCGCCGGCGTATGCGCAGAAAATCATGTCGCGCCTATTGAATCGTGAAGGCCCGTTTCCCATGGTGCACCAGAATGTCTATCGGGTGCACCAAAGAGTCGCCGAAAGCTTCCGCGCAGGACGCGTGCTGCTCGCGGGCGACGCGGCGCATGTCAATAATCCGCTGGGCGGCTTCGGCCTCAACAGCGGCATACACGATGCGATGAATCTGGCTGAAAAACTCGGCGCCGTCATACGGGACAAGGTGCCGGACTCCACGCTCGACCTGTATTCAAGCGAACGGCGCGCAGCCAATATCGAGTATGTGCAAAACATGTCGGTGAAGAACAAGCAAAACCTGGAAGAAGCCGATCCGGTGAAGCGCAGTCACCGCATCGACAGTTTGCGCAAGATTGCAGCCGATCCGGCGCTTGCGCGCGACTTCCTGCTCGGTTCTTCAATGCTCAAGAGTTTTCGCTGATAAATTTCCTGGCATGCACATTGCGTTATACAAGTTCAATTTAATGGAGCCCTTATGAACGATCAAATATCAATGTCCGCCCGCTCGTTTGCAAAACACCTTTGTGTGGCCGCCATCGTGTGCGCCGGCATGAACGCAACACTTGCTCACGCGCAGGACTGGCCCGCCAAAAGCATCAAGATCGTCGTACCGTTCGCTGCCGGCGGCAATACCGACAGCATCGCGCGTCTTACCGCGGAACGCCTGACAAAAGCCCTGGGCAAGACCGTCATTGTGGAAAATCGCGCAGGCGGCAACGGTGTCATTGCGGCGGAACTGGTCTCGAACGCCGCGCCGGATGGATACACCTTGCTGATGGCGCCGATGCCGGTGCTGGCCTTGCTGCCATCGATCACCAAAGTGCCGTATGACGGCATCAAGGACTTTGTCCCGATCAGCAATATCGGCAGCAATCCTTTCGTTCTGGGCGTGAGCAAATCCGTCCCCGTCAATACCGTCACCGAGCTGATCAAACACGTGCATGCCAATCCAGGCAAGCTCAACTATGCGTCCGGTGGTTCCGGCAGCGTGTCGCATCTGTCAGCGGCGCTGTTTGCCCAGCGGGCAAAGATGGAAATGACGCACGTCAGCTACAAGGGCGGCGCGCCGGCGATGGCGGACCTGATGGCCGGCCATGTGCAAATGTATTTCGGTAACTTGTCAGAACTGGCGCCGCACCAGAAATCAGGAACCATCCGCATCGTTGCCGTATCGAGCGAGAAGCGCAATCGCGGCTTGCCGGATGTGCCGACGATTGCAGAATCGGGATATCCCGGCTTCCGCACCGTCACCTGGAACGGGCTGGTCGCGCCGAAAGGCACACCGCCTGAAATCATTACCCGGCTGGCGTTCGAGACGCAGAAGATAGCCGCAACCGCCAGCTTCATCGCGCAGCTGGCGATCATGGGCGTCGATACCATCGGCAGCACACCGCAGGAATTTGCCGCCACGATCAAGCAGGATGCAACGCTCTGGGCCGGTGCCGCCAAGGCCGCCAATCTCACCATCGACTGAACTTCAAGACATGAATCCGAATCCGAACAAGCATAAACAGCCAAGCACCGACGTCCTCGCCTCGCGCGCAAAAATTGCCGTGGTGGTGCCCGCAACGAACACTGTGGTGCAGCCTGAATTCGAGGCAATGCGCCCGCCCGGCGTCACCAATCATGTCAGCCGCATGTTCCTGCCGCCGCGCCCGTACGACGATATGGAGACCTATCGCAAGGCGCTCGACACCGAAGAAGGCAAGATCGACGAGGCGCTGCAACTGGTGCTGAGTTGCGAGCCGCATGTGGTCGCGCATGGCCATTCGATCCATTCGTTCCGCGGCGACCGTGCTCGTGCGGAAGCCGAGCAGGAACGTCTTGAACAATACTGCGGCATCCCCTTCATCACCCCTTCGATCGCGGTGCTGGAAGGCTTGAAGGCGATCGGCAATCCGCGCCGCATCGCCATTCTCACGCCGTACTGGCCTCCTGCCGACACCCTGATCGCAGAGTTCTTCACCGCCTGCGGATATGAGGTAGTGAAGTCGCACGGTCTCAAGGCAACCGGGCCGACTGCCGTGGCGCGGATCGGCAAAACCGAGATTCTGGAAGGTTTTGCCGCTGTCGATTCGGCGGACGCTGAAGTCCTGATCCATGTCGGCACCAATTTGCCGGTGTCGGGCATGACGGAGGAAATCGAAACCATCCATGGCAAGCCGCTGATTGGCGTCAACGTGGCGACCTACTGGCTGGCCTTGCGGCGCATCGGCATTCAGGATCGTTTGCCAGGCTTCGGATTGCTGGCGCGCGAGTTTTAAGGAACCCCTGCCGCAGGTGGACAATCGGCTCGTCCGCCTGCGGCAACATCCCGTATACTGCTGGCTCCCGTTCCGGAGCCATCGTCAACGCGCGGCTCCGCATTAGCTGAAGGTTCTCCGCGTGTCCGAAATTTTCTCGATTACCATCCCCATTTTTGTCCTCATCAGCCTCGGATTTCTCTCCGTTCGTCTCCAGATTTTCGGCAAGCCGGAAATCCGCACCCTGGGGTCGTTCGTGATGAGCTTTGCGCTGCCGGCCCTGATCCTGCGTTCGATTTCAGAACGCTCATTTGCGGAAATCTTCAACCTGCATTACGTGCTGGTCTATGCGCTGGGATCGCTGGCGGTGTTTCTGATCGGCCTCGGATTTTCCCGGAAGTTTCTCCGTGCGCCGCTGCAAACAAGCGCGATCACGGCACTGGGCATGTCGACCTCCAACACCGGCTTCATCGGCTACCCGCTGCTGGCAGTCGTGATCGGACCGCCGGCTGCGGTGGCGCTGTCAATGAACATGCTGGTTGAGAATATCCTGATGATTCCGCTGGCCATAGCCCTGGCCGAAGGCGGGAGCGCCGGCAGCGGCGGCATGCGTTCGATCCTGGCGGGCACGATCGCGCGCCTGGTGCGCACACCGATCATCATCGCCATCATGATCGGCACCGCCCTGTCGCTGCTCGAATGGAAGCTGCCCGCGCCGCTGCTGCGCAGCGTCGACATGCTGGCCATGGCATCCGGCGCCGTCGCGCTGTTTGCCGTCGGCGGGATGCTGCATGGTCTGCGCCTAGGCGGCATGGCAGGAAACCTGAGCCTGATCGTGGTGGGCAAACTGGTGCTGCATCCGATTGCGATCATTCTGACGCTGATGGCCTTCCCGATCGGCAATCATGAATTGACGATCGCAGCCGTCCTGATGGCGTCGGTACCGATGATGAGCATTTACCCGCTCCTGGGCCAACGTTTCGGTGAAGAGAAACTGTGCGCGGGAGCACTGCTCTGCGCGACCGTGTTTTCGTTCTTCACCTTGAGCCTGGTGATTTGGATGCTCAGGCAGGGTCTGCTGGGATAGCATTATCACTATGGCAAGCGAATCGCCGCTTGTGCGACGCTGGTTGCCGTATATAATGAAAATTATATAGGAGGCTAACATGTTAACGTTCAAAGTAACCACCGTTGGGGCATCAGAGGGCTTCATTCTGAACAAGGAAGCCAAACTGCGCCTGAACGTGCAGAAGGGCGATACTCTGTTTCTGACCGAGGCGCCTGACGGCGCGCTGCGCATCACTCCCTACAATCCCGATTTCGAGCGCCAGATGGCGCTGGCCGAGAGTGTCATGCATGACGACCGCGAAATTCTGCGAATCCTCGCACAATGAGGCTTTGGCGCTGGATCTCGGCGTCGCTTGTGTACGCTGTCCATGACATGCAGCTGGCGCGACACGGGGGTCTGGACGGGCTGCGCGACAAGAATGCGGTGGAGTCGGCGATAGGACGAGCGCAACAGCTTTCGGCCTACGGCGATCCGGTTCCAGACGCTGCTGACCTGGCCGCTGCCTACGCTTATGGCCTGGCGCGCAGTCATGGGTTCAGCGATGGCAACAAGCGCACCGCCTGGGTGATCGCGCGGGTGTTCTTGCTGGATAACGGCGAACGTCTCGACTTTACCGAAATTGATGCCATTCATCTTATGCAGAGCGTGGCTGCCGGAACGATCGACGAACACGAGTTAGCGCATTGGTTCCGGCAGCGGATGACTTCGGCGTCTCGCTGACGGACCACTGGCAAAGCATGGTTAACCCTTGTTCGGTGACTCCTCCAAAACGCCCTCCCCGGCGCTGAAGGCCGGGGTTGTTTTTGATCTGAGGCAATATCCGCTCCCGGTATATTGCATTCTGTGATTGGGCGCGTAACTTCCCGGATTGGCAGATCAATTCAGTCCAGACTTAAATGCGTTTGGCCAGCAGACGCAGCCAGTCGTCGCCGCACTTTTCATCACTGATGCACAGCGCGAATTCCGTCACTGTGCGTGCGGCCCGCTCCAGCAACTGTATGTCCGCTTCATGCTGGCGCGCGACATGCGGGTCTTCGAGAAAAAGGACCCTGCGGCATCTGCGGTCCAGGATCAGTTCTGCGATCTGCGCATCACCGCCCATGGGCCCGCTGAGAAACGGCTGCACCCAGTTGCGCCCTGCCTCACCGCCTTTCATTTTTTGCGCAAGCGCATTGAGCAAGCCTCCGGTGGTGCCGGTCGCGCAACGGTACGCAAAGCGGTCGAGCAGAGCGAAGTGTCGTTCCGCCATCGCCAGCATCCGCGGTTTCATCGCATCGTGCGCAATCAGCGCAATGCCTTCATTGGCGAGATCGAAGCTGGCATCGAGCGTGGGATCGGGCGCGGCGCCAAACGCCACGGCTTCCAGTTCAAGCCATTCGCGCGCGCCTGCCAGGGTCGATAAAAATGGTTTGCCATGAATCACACATTGCCGTTTCAGCGCGACCGCTTCGGGAAAAGTCGAGGAAGGATCAACCGGGTCCATCAGGTAAATGACGGCGTCCAGCGTGCGCTCCGGATCAGTGTCGACCACCCGCGATACCAGCCGCATCAGACCACCCTCGCGGCCATACGGAAAGCGTTCGATATGCGGATAACCGGCCAGCAGTCCGTGCGCTGTCATCGCATCCAGAGTGCGTCCGACCACGATCAATTTTGGCTGCAGATGGAAACGGATCGCCTGGCTGGCGCCGCTGAGAAGTTTGACCAGCGCCGAACCTGGCGCGTCCTGGTGGGAACGGTTGGCGGCAAGGCCAATCCGGTAGTGCGGAGGTGTGTCAGGCATGATGCGAGTTTACCGGAAACGCATCCGGCTCGTTTGCGGACATGTCCTTGCGCACAAAAATAAAAAGACAGGCGAACCTGTCTTTTTGCAATGCGGCCGGCGCTTGCTTACTTGACGGCTACCTTGGCTTTGACTTTTGCTTTCTTGGCTTTGGCCTTGACTTTCTTGGATTTGGCCTTCGTTTTGGTAGTCACTGGCTTCATCTCCACTTTTGCGGGCTGGGCTTCTGCCTTGGCCGCCGGCTTCTTGAAAACCTGCTTGATTTCCGTCCCGGCCTGCTGCACGTCGCCCTTGAGGCGGGCGCCGAGGCCTTTTACATCCGACTTCGCTTCGGCCGCCGTCACCGGACGGTTATTGGTCGGCGCGGTTTCACCAATGGTATTTGTCTGCGCGAATGCAGCGGTAACGAACAGGGAAGCAAACAGTCCAACGATAGCTTTATTCATTTTTATCCTTTGAAGGTTGGCAAATCGACGCTCACGATGTGAACGGCATGTCGCATGAACGCTTAAAACCAGGGTTCGGTTGACCTGACGTAACATTGACCATCACGATCAGCAGCAGGCCGCTGCCGCCGCCGTATCCTGGCCCGCATCAAACGGCAATGCGTCACCACATCCTTCGAATATTCCATAGTGGCGGCTGAAGTCGCCGATGAAATCGAAATGCGCCGCGAAGCGCGTGTCGTGCAGCATGCGCCAGGTATTGCCGCATACCGGAAAAACTCGCCCGGTTTCAATGGCATGGTGTTTGTCGAGCACAAAGCGGTCGGCGCAGTCCGGTACGCTGCCGCGATACACCACGGCCTGCCCGTAATCCTCGCAGGCGGTTTCCAGCATATCGAGCTTGAACAGCCGATAGGTCGCCGAGAAAAAACGCAGGTTGCCGACACGCGGCGCCAGCGCGGCATCGGTGATGGCCAGCGGCCGGTCGTCGACCAGGCGCGGGTCGGTGAAGCCCTGCCGGTGCGCCAGCCGCAGGAAGTCATTCCAGTAGAGTGCGCCGCCCAGGCATTCGCCATACAATACCGGGTCATTGCGCACCACATCCGGCACGCGCCGGTCGGCGTAGACGTCGGAGAAATAGAACTCGCCGCCAGGCTTGAGCAGGCGCTGCACACCGCGCAGCACGGCATCCTTGTCGGGCGACAGATTGACTACACAGTTGGACACGATCACATCAAAACTGCCTGCTTCCAGGCCGAGTTCATCCAGGCGTTCGATATACCCATGCAGGAAACGCACATTGGAAAAACCGAAGGCATCCGCATGGTAAGTCCGGTGTTTTTCAGCGACGGCAAGTTGTTCGTCCGTCATGTCGACGCCCACCACTTCGCCGGTCGGCCCGACCAGTTGCGCCAGCGCGTAAATATCGCGCCCCGAACCGCAGCCAAGATCGAGCACCCGGCACCCCTCCAGCAACGGCGGGCAGACCAGGCCGCAACCGTAATAGCGGGAGAGTACTTCCGGATGTATGCGCGCCAGCAAAGGTTTCAGCCATGCCGGAATCTGGCTGATGTCGCAGCAGGCGCTGGTCTTGAGGTCGTCGGTATGCTGCAGCTGGCGGCCATAATATTCCTGAACGATGTCATGCATGATTGGTTTCCCTCCGTGAAAAGGCATTGTGGATCAGTCGTTGCAATGGGCATATTTCTTACACTGACACACTGACATATCAGCGCTTGCGCCCCGCCCCGGCTTTCACGACGAGTCCGCCGCCGGTCTTCGGCTTCTTGGGTTTCTTCGGTTTTTTCAGCACCTGGCCGGCGGGATCGGTCATCGGCACCCGATGCTCCGGCTCGAAGCCGGTCTCGTCGACCCGCTTCAAGGTCTGTCCGGTCAAGGTCTCGATCGCCGCCAGCAGTTGCACCTCATCCGCGCACACCAGCGAGATTGCCTCGCCCGTCGCGCCGGCCCGGCCGGTGCGGCCGATGCGATGAATATAATCTTCGGCAACGATCGGCAGGTCGAAGTTGACCACCTGCGGCAAATCGTCGATATCCAGCCCGCGCGCCGCGACATCGGTCGCCACCAGTATTTTCACATCCGCCGCCTTGAAGCGCTCGAGTGCCCGCAAGCGCGCCGGCTGCGGTTTGTCGCCATGGATCGAATCAGCGCTGATACCCTCCGCGATCAGGGAGGTGACCAGCTGTTCGACACCCTTGCGCGTTTTCACGAACACCAGCACCTGGCCCCAGCGTTTTTTCTTCAACAGATGGCTGAACAGTTCCGCCTTGCGTTTTTTGTCGACTGGAATCGCCCACTGCCTGATCGCCTTCACCGGCGTATTGCGCGGACTGACTTCAATGCGCAGCGGGTCGATCAGCAGCGTGCCCGCCAGCGCGCGGATCTCATCGGAAAAGGTGGCGGAAAACAGCAGTGTTTGCCGCTTTTTCGGCAGCGCCGCGAACACCGCATTCAGCTCTTGCGAGAAGCCGAGGTCGAGCATGCGGTCAGCCTCATCCAGCACCAGCGTCTGCAACTGGTCGAACTTCACCGCATTCTGCCGGTACAGGTCGAGCAAGCGGCCCGGTGTCGCGACCAGCACATCGAGGCCCTTGCGCAGTTTCATCATCTGCGGATTGATGCTCACGCCGCCGTAGGCAACATGGGTGCGCAGCGGCAGGCCCTTGCCGTATTCGAGAAAACTTTCATGCACCTGCTCCGCCAGTTCGCGCGTCGGCACCAGCACCAGCACCCGCACCGAATTGCTGGCGACTTGCGGGCCCTCCATGGTCAAGCGTTGCAGCAAAGGCAAGGCAAAACCCGCGGTTTTTCCGGTGCCGGTTTGCGCTGCCGCCATCAGGTCACGTTTGGCCAGCACCGCCGGAATCGCCTGCTCTTGCACCGGCGTCGGATGTTTGTAGCCAAGCGCGTCGACGGCGCGTATCAAGGGGTCGATCAGGCCGAGGGAAAGGAAAGTCATAAAGGGAAACTGTGCCTTGTCATGCAGAGGGAATGGAGATGCGCGGATTTTACCAGTTGCGCTCGGCATGACCGGGCGGTGCGGGAAGCCCGGCGAAGGCAATGACACCTACGGCAAGCAGAGCCGCGATGGTAACGAGCACCACGGTGAACGGATCAACCCCGGCAATCGCCGCCAGCGACGCCACCACGCCGGTAATCCATTGCATCAATGCGATGCCGAGGAACATCCCCATGGTGAACACCGCCATCGCACGTCCGGTCAGCGCTGCCGGGTAGGCGGCCCTGACATCGGCGTACTGCAGGACGATAAAGCCGGCGAGAAATCCGATCACGATCGGCACCGTGGCAGCGATGCCCGGTGTCGGCGCAACGGCAAGGACGGCGAACAGGCTTGCCAGCACCAGTGTCAGGCTGACGATCCAGCGGCGCCGGGAGCGGCCTTGCGGATTCAGCCAGCCGAACAGCGGGTAGCCGAGAATCGACATGATCGACACCAGCAGCGCCACATTGCCGCTCTGGACCAGCGAAAAACCGTAACGTTCCACCAGCAAGGGCCCCAGCCAGAGCCCGCGCAACGTCATGAAAGAAGCATAGGTGACCGCACCCAGCGCGAAGATTCCCCAGGTATGCGGTATCTTGAACAGGCCGGCGAAATTGCGCATGCCGTCCAATATCGATTCCTGCCGCCCACCGCCGGTGTCCTCAGGATCACGCACGAGCAGGAACATGACCAGCCAGGCGATGGCGGAGCCGATCGCCAGCGCCACAAATCCCAGCCGCCATGAACCTTCCTGCACTACCCACGCCAGCGGTGTTCCGGTCAGCATCATGCCCACCCCGCCGAGCCCGAGCACCAGCCCGGACACGCTGGCAAAACGCTGCTGCGGAAAACGCCGCGCAATGAATACGGTACACACCAGAAAGGCCGGCGCGCAGCCGACGCCGATCATTACCTGGCCCAGCACCACCAGCCCATAACTGTTTGCCAATGCCGACAGCACCGACCCGGCGATCGCCAGCGGGAACGCGATCAATATGGTGCGCCGGATGCCATGCAGGTCGATGCCGATGCCTATGAAAAATTGCATCGCGCCGAACGCAAAATGGAAAGAGCCGGCGAAAACGCCGAGCTGCTGCGCCGACAGCCGGAAATCCGATTGCAGCTGGGTCGCCATCATCGCGGCCACCGTGCGGAACGCCTGGCTGAGCGCAAAGGCGGAGCATAAAGCCAGCAGCATGACCCAGGTCGATGGCTGATAGGTGCTGATCGTGCTGGCGGCGCGAAGATCCGGCTTGTTTTGCATGTATGGAAAAGGTTTCGAATTTTTCGGCATGTGGATATTACACCTGCCATCGACATGCTGTGGTTCTCAAGAAGCCACCACGAATTCCTCCCCCCCCCTGACCATGTCGGCGAATTTTACATGTCGACAAAAATCGCCAGCGTGTCCGATGTCCCGCCGCAACCGGAAGTGCCGAGTTTTCATAGGGAAAAATTCCGCAAAGGAAGCCACACCAACCGGTCCACTCGCTTAATGGCGTACAACTTGCTTGCCTATAGGAAAACCCAAATCAGGCGGATATTATTTGCAAAGGCACATTTGCCGCAGATTGCCGACCTCGATATTCCAACAGGAGACCTGCATGAAAAAACTCTTCCTTCGCTGGATGTTGACACTGGCTTGCCTTGTCATGGCATCCGGTGCACACGCCGCTTATTCCAGCGTTTTCATTTTTGGCGACAGTCTTTCCGATTCCGGCAACAACGCGCTGGCGCTATCGCCCAATGTGACACCGGTCCCGATTTCCGGGAATGGCTTTGTCCCTTCTTATCCGTATGCGTCCGGCTCCTATACCAATGGCCCCGTATGGGCAGAGATTTTCGCCTCTTCGCTGGGCCTGAGCGCGGCGCCTTCGCTGCTCGGCGGCACCAACTATGCGTTCGGCGGCGCGCGCACCGGCCCGATCAGTCCCAATCCGCTTCCCGGCGGCTTGTTCAATCCCTTTCCCCCCAGTGTCCAGACCCAGACTGCGGTCTTTCTCCTGCAGTATGGCAACGTTGCGCCGGGAAATGCCTTGTATGTGGTCGCCAGTGGCGGCAACGATGCGCGTGAAGCGCTGGACAGCGTACCCGCCTGCGGATTCGACCTCGCCTGCATCGGCGGCATCATCCAGTCCACGGCAATCGCCTACGCCACTTACACCCTGGCGATCGTGACCGACCTCAAGGCAGCCGGTGCGCAAAACATCATTGTCTGGGATACCCCGGATCTGGGCAAGCTGCCGGCGGTACTCGCCGCCGGTCCGGCGGCGGCATCGCTGGGCACGACAATTTCTTCGGCAATGAATGCCGCGCTGGCGAGTCTGGTGGGCGGCATCCAGGGTGTGGAATTGTTCGACCTGTTCGGCCTGACAAATTCGATGCTGATGGATCCGGCGGCGTTTGGCCTGACAAACGTGACCGATGCCTGTGCGCAGTTCATCGATTGTGATCCATCAAAGTACCTGTTCTGGGATGGCATCCACCCGACTTCCGCCGGACACCAGATCCTCGCCAGCGCGATGCTGGCAGCGGTGCCCGAGCCGGCCATGCTCGCACTCTTCGGCATTGCCCTCGCCGGGCTGGTTTTCCTGCGCCGCCGCAGGCGCGTCTGATAGTTGCGGCAGGATGGACACCGTTCCATCCTGCCCGCCCTAACCAAACCACCAGAAGAACGCACCGAGCGGGTGATGGCTGCGCGCGACGCTCAGCATGAACGCAAACACCAGCAGCGCCAGCCCATAACAGACCAGACGCATGCGCGGCGTCCGGGCGCGCTTTAAGGCGAGGCTCGCGAGCACGATGTAGATCACCAGCGACACCATTTTCACCGTGAGCCAGCCATTGGCGAACATCGCCCCGGGCAGGATCGTCAGCAGCATCATTGCGGCCGACAGCAAAATGGTGTCGATCGCATAGCTGAGATAGCGCACGGCGCCGGCCATTGCCAGACGCGGAAGTCCGGCCTGGATCAGCAGCCCGCGCAGCAGGAACAAGGCGCCGCTGACGAGGACCGTGGCGACGTGCACCCATTTGATCTGCGCATAAAATTCAATCATGTCAGCCTGCCTTGCCGTCGACCCGCGCACTCAGGAATGTGCGCCCCAGCCAGACGACCCACGGCCCCAGTGCCACCAGCCAGGCCAGTGCCCCCAGCGCTTGCCACTTCGCGGCATCCGGCGCCAGTTCGGCCCCGATGCGCATGAGCGTCACGATCTGGATTGCGGCAAACGCGAACCCGGCCACAGGCGGCAGCACCAACCGGTTGCCGGAATGGCCTTGCGTGACCCGCGTGACCATTGCGATCAGCACGCTGCCGAAGAAGCCGATGAAAAGCGCGTGCGCCGGTGCGCGGCCCAGCCAGATTTCGCTGGCCAGAAGGTAAGCAAGGCTCTGTACCGAATACAGTGCAAATGCCACCGGCAGCCAGCCCAGGCCAATGAACAGCAGGGTCAACAGCGCGGGTTGGCGCTCCGGCGTCTGCGCCGAACGATTTGAACTACTTCCAGGCCACCAGCGCCAGCACACCATCGCGGCAAGCGCGAACAGCGGCAGGTCGATCACCCACAGCCAACGCAAGCCATGCATCAGGTCGATAGCGACATGCGCGAGGCACAGCATCCAGAACAACACCAGCAGCCAGAACGGGCGCCAGGGCGTGTAACCCAGCACTGCGGATCCTGCGAAGAACGGGAACATGCGGTGCGCCACTGTCAGGTAAACCGGCAGCAGCAAGCCGAAGGTGCCGAGCGTGATGCTCGCCAAGACCCAGGCAGGCGGAGCGCCGAGCAGATAGACGCCCTGGGCAAGCAGCCCGACCAGGCCGAGCGTCAGCGCCGCGAAGCAGGACCGTGCATGCCAGGTGGCGCCGTTCTCCCGCCACAGCAGCGGACCCAGCGTGCCCAGCGCCGCGATCCAGCCGGCCGTCGTCATCAGCCAGCCCGCAAGAAAACCGGTCTCCCAGCCAAGCGCGCCAAGCAGCGTGACGATCTGGCCGCCGAACAATCCGAGGCCGACCGGAAGATAGCGCCAGCGCGGCAGCTCGGGCAAATTCATCCAGCGCGGGAACACCGTGAGCAGGAAGCCAAAGATGAAACTTGGCAGCATCTGGTACTGCATCACATAAGCATGCAGCCAGCCCGGATGAAGCGCAGGCTGCGGCATCGTCAGCAGCGGCCAGCGTTGTGCGGCAAGCCAGAGCGCCCACCACAGCATCGCCAGCAACAGGTTGCTGGCGCCGATGCAGAACAGCAGGCGGTGCGGCGCCGCACCGAGACGGCGCAGCGAAAGATCCTGACCGGAAGACAAGGTACTCAAGCCTCCTTTTTATAAAACCGTCGCATCCAGCGTCGCCACTTCGGTTTTGGCCGCCGTCCTGGGCATGATCCACAAGCGGACCACGAACCAGGCCAGCGCCAGCGCGCCAATACTGAAGATGATGTCGCCCGGCATCCGCATCCATACCAGCAGCTCGACGATGGGTTGCTGCATGAACTCGGCCGAACGGGCGTAGGCATAACCATGCTCGATTGCGGCCAGCAGCTGCATCGTGCCCAGCGGCAGCAGGGTCAGCAGCGCCATCAGGGCCAGGCCGATATTGAGCGACCAGAACGACAGTTTCAGCAGCTTCACGTTCCAGACAATGTGGCCGCGCAAGCCGCGCAGGCAGAACAGTATCAGCGCGATGCCGAGCATGCCGTAGACGCCGAACAGCGCGGTGTGGCCATGCAGCGGAGTGAGGTTCAGGCCCTGCATGTAGTACAGCGACAGCGGCGGGTTGATCAGGAAACCGAACAGGCCCGCGCCGATCAGGTTCCAGAACGACACGGAAAGGAAGAACATCACCGGCCAGCGGTAACCCGCCATCCACGGCGCCGACTGACCGAGCTTCCAGGTATGGTAGGCCTCGAAGCCGATGTAGGCCAGAGGCACCACTTCCAGCGCGCTGAAACTGGCGCCCAGCGCCACCACCGCGATCGGTGTGCCGACAAAATAAAGATGGTGCAGTGTGCCCAGCACACCGCCGGCCATGAAGATGATGGTCGCGAACAGCACCGCGACGGTCGCGGTCGAGGTCTTGAGCAGGCCCAGGCGGGTAAAGATCAGGGCCATCACGGCGGTGGCAAAAACCTCGAAGAATCCCTCGACCCACAGGTGCACGAGCCACCAGCGCCAGTACTCCACCTCCGAGATATGGGTGTGCTCGCCCCACATCAGCGCGGCGCCGAAAAACAGGCCGATGGCGCCGGTCGACAGGAACAGCAGCAGGATGATCGATTTCGATTCCGTGGAAGGGCCGCTCAGGATGGGCCACAGCGCGCGTCCGACCAGCAGCACCCAGAGCAGCAGGCCAACGAACAGATACCACTGCCAGAAGCGCCCCATGTCGGCGTATTCCCAGCCCTGGTGGCCGAACCAGAAGTTGTATTCCAGCCCGAGTTTCTGCATCACGGCCAACGCCTGGCCAGTGAAAGAACCGACCACGATGATCAGCAGCGAAAAGAACAGGAAATTGACACCCAGGCGCTGGAATCTCGGCTCATGTCCCGACAATGCCGGTCCGATGTAGAGGCCAGTCGCCAGCCAGGCCACCGCGATCCACAGCACGGCCAGCTGGGTATGCCAGGTGCGCGACAGCGAATAAGGCAGATACTCCGACAGCGGGAAACCATACGCGTCCTGGCCCTCGATCTGGTAATGCGCCGTGATGGCGCCGAGCAGGATCTGCAGCAGGAACAGCGCCAGCACCACCCAGAAGTATTTGACGGTCGCGCGCATCGACGGCGTGATGCGCAACAGCGCAAACGGATCGGTGGCCGGAATCAGGTGCGGCTCCTCGCCGCGGCCATGCGTGACGGCGTGATGCCAGCCGAGCAACGCAATGCCGGCGATCAGGAACAGCACGCTGAAAGCCGACCACACCCACAAGGCCGGTGGCGGTGTATTGCCAACCAAGGGCTCGCTTGGCCAGTTGTTGGTGTAAGTCACCTTCTTGCTGGCGACACCAGCCTTGTCGGGAACAAGCGTGTTGCCCGCATCGCCAAGACGCTCCGTGGTTGCCGCCCACGCAGTCCACCAGAAGAAGGCCGTCAATGCGCGCCGGTGTTCGACGGTGTCGACCGTATTGTTTTTCATCGCATAGGCTTCGCGCAATACCGCGGTCGCCGGCTCATTGCCGAACAGGCTCACGTAATGGGCGGCGACAACCGCCATCGCAGCCACACGATCCGGTGTCAGCGTGATTGTTTTTGCAGCGGGATCATAAGTATTGGCGCGGATCATTTCCTGCAGGCGTCCGCGCAGTGCGGCCTGTTCCGCCGCCGGCAATTGCGCATACGATGTTTTGCCGCCATTACGTCCGGCCCAGATGTCAAGCACCCCGGTCGCCTCGCGGTGCAGCCAGTCCGCGCTCCAGTCCGGGGCAACGTAGGCGCCATGGCCCCAGATGGAACCCAGCTGCATGCCGCCCATCGACTGCCAGACCTGCCGGCCTTTCTCGATCTCGGCGCGGGTGTAGACGACATCCCCGTTTTGCGCCACCACTTTTTCAGGCATCGGCGGCGCCGCGCGGAAGATCTCGGTGCCGGCCCACAGCAGTACTGAAAAGGAGGTGACGAGAAGAATGGCGAGGGCGACCCACAGATTTCGCGTATTACGCATGACGATCTCCTGTTTTTATAATTGTTTTGTTCCGCCGAGGCGCAGGGAGATCCCGCGCGCTCCGTCTCATGAAGAATGCTTGCCATGGTACAGCACGCAGACTTGCCGCAAAGCTTCATCTTGGTGCAATCCATCTATAATCGGTAACAACGCCGGGCGGCACGGTTCTTGCCGTCGCCCGGAATGCCAAACAACCTGAATGTCCTGGGGCCGCACCAATGTCCGCCGATACCACCGCCGTCAACAAGCTGATGAATAAATTCGATGACCGGAAAACGGTCTGGCTGTTTGGTTACGGCTCGTTGATATTCAAGGCGGATTTCCCCTATCTCGAGCGGCGCCCCGCGTTCATCACGAACTGGACACGCCGATTCTGGCAAGGCTCGCATGACCACCGCGGCACGAGGGAATCACCAGGCCGGGTGCTCACCCTGATTCCGCAGGCAGGCGCCGTATGTGCGGGCATGGCGTATCTCATCACACCGCAAGTGTTCGAACATCTTGATTACCGCGAGAAAAATGGCTACCTGCGATTTACCACGGACATGACGTTTAACGACGGTAATAGCGCCGAAGGTCTGGTGTACGTGGCAACCGAGGAAAATGCCGCCTTCCTCGGACATGCGCCAGAGCGCGAGATCGCCAGACAAATAGCCGCATCCGCGGGACCAAGCGGTCGCAACCGGGATTACCTGACCGCGCTGGCGGATGCGCTACGGGATCTGGGCAAACATGACGAGCATGTGTTCGAGATCGAACAGCACCTTATCAGGCTGGACGGCCAGTAACGGGACGGCGCCGGGCGGCAGGTCTCCCGCTTTTCAACTCCTCAGAAACAACTTGACAATATTTTACAATTGCCTTGTCGGATTATTTGACACGTTTTCTCCCTTCCTCGTAAACCGGATTTGTAAGTCTTTGTAACTTATAGGAATTTTTCCCTGGCACAAGTATTGCGATATACCAACAGTGGGGTTGCAATCAAGAACGGAAAGTTAAATTCAACGAAGCGAAATCAGGGAGAAATAATCATGAAAAAAAATATTCTGGCATTGGCGGTGATGGCGGCATGTATGGGAGCGGTCCCAGTGCATGCGGTAACAATTGATCTTAGCGGCGCAGGCTGGACTACCTACGGCGACGGCAACGCGTATTCGCTGCCGTCGAGCGGACTGGAAGTGATGTCCGGTCCTGGTCAGATTGCACTGACCACCAGGCTGGGCCTTGGCGCCAACGGCCAGCTAGGTAATACCGCCGGTATGGATGATGCGTTCGATACACCAAGCGCCAACAGTATTGACGGATTCAGGATGGGCGGCACGAATGAACCTGGCACGACAGGTTCGTGGGATCGGGTGGGCTGGTGGGATGCCAGCCTGGCAGCGATCAATAGCGCGGTGGACTTGCTGAAAAATTCAATCGTATTTTTCTTTGCAAATAACGAAACGGGATCCGGCGAGACCGCAAACCTGGCGGCCTGGAGCCGGATCGAAGTCACCAAAATCAGCACCAACGAACTGCTCGGCCAGTACGACCTGACCAACAATGGCGGCGGTTACGGCACACCGATTGCCGCTGGCCCGGGTGTTCTGGGTGTCGGCGCGCCTCTGGGTGGCGGTGTGGTGCTGGGCGACGTGTCCAATTATTCGTCTAGCGGTGATGGGCCGGGCCTACGCGATTTCCTGCGGGCCGGTAGTGACGTATGTGTATACACGGCCGGTCCAATGACAGGACTTCCAGTCGCCTGCCCTGCGGTAGCAGATCCTGCTATCACGACCTATGCGCATAACCTGGGCGGCGATCGGGCGGCATACGCTATTGTGTTCCCTGAACTTGACGCGCTGCTGGCTAGTCTTGCACTGGGCGGCGATCTGGCCGACTACGCGATTCACGTGGACTATCGTTTGGGTTGCGGACCCGAAGGTGCTTTTCCGAATGTCGGGACCATCAAAAAACCTGAATGCGACGGTAACTATGCTTTGAATGGCGGCGACGAGAAAGTGTTTCTTGGCACACAGCTGCTGGCAACGACCGAGCAGGTACCTGAGCCAGCCACATTGATGTTACTCGCCCTGGGTCTTTTCGGTGTCGCGTTTGCACGCCGCGCCAGGAGCTGACTCGCAGGACTGACCTGATCCGCCGCACCGTGGTTTGGCGATTGGCTGGTCAAGTCAGGGCTGTATAAAAAAATGGGCACCCTTGTGGTGTCCATTTTCTTTTTCGGAATTACACGGCGCAGTAGCAGCCGCGCTACTATTGGTATGTATGTTTTTGGAAACGTGTGGTAGTGTTCAATGACGTTTAATCAAGCTGTCAGTCATCGGATTGACAGGATTCCGGACACCTCGACCCATGAACATCCTCGCCCTCGTTGTTCTCGCCGTAGTTGTCCTGATTTTCATCGCACTCCGAATCAAGGCCGGCACCGGCAACTCCGGCGACGTGTGGCCATTCTATGCAAAAAAACCGCTTACCCATCCTGAACAGGTGCTTTATTTCCGCCTGAAAGACGCCTTGCCCGATCACATGATCCTGGCTCAGGTTCAGCTGTCGCGATTTCTCGGCGTCAGGAAGGATGCCAATTCCCGCGCCTGGAAAAACCGGATCAACCGCATGAGCGTCGATTTCCTCGTCTGCGAAAAGGACGCAGGCATCGTGGCGGCGGTTGAACTGGATGACAGGTCGCATGATCGTCCGGACCGGAGAGAGGCCGACGGCAAGAAAGAAAAAGCCCTGGGCTCGGCGAAGGTCAGGCTGATCCGATGGAATGCAAAGGATATCCCGAATATCGCCAGAATCCGCGAGGTGATCCTGCACCACGAAGTCTTGTCGCCGTCGACGTTGACAACGACCGTTATTGCGAGAGACGCCGAGCTGCCGTAGCAGCGTCGCAAGTGCCATCCGTGATCGAACACGGTGTAATGCGCTTCGAGACTGTGCAAGTATTCGGAATCCACTCATTTCAGGGGGTCTCTTACCCCTTCCTCGGTGGTCGTTCGTTGATCCTGGGACCTCCAGAGAGGCCGTTTTTTTCTTCGGTAAAATTCTGCCGAATACTTTCCCAGTCTCTTCGCTTATTACACCCTACGGACTACCGCCGGTCCCGCGTCTCGCCCGACCAACCGCCGCCCAATGATTTATACAAACCCGCACTCGCATTCAGTCGCGCCAGTGCCGCCTGAATCGCATTGTCCTCGGCCGACAGCCGCGTGCGCTGGCTATCCAGGAGTTCGAGCAAATCATTCGCGCCAGCCTCGTGCTTCACATTCGCGATGCGGTACGCTTCCTGCGCTTCCACCGCAGCCTGCTGCAACAGGACCTGGCGCGCGCCGGTAGTCGCGGTCGCGCCGAGATTGTCCTGGACTTCCTTCAATCCGGTCAGCACGCTCTGTAAATACTGCTGCACCACTTCCTCCTTGCGCGCCTGCGACAGCTCAACCTGACCGCGCAAGCGGCCACCGTCAAAGATCGACTGCGCCAGCGATGCCGCCAGCGAAGTCACGAAGCTCGAACCGGACGTCAGCACACCGCCGGCCACCGCGCTGAGCGACAGGTTCACGCTCGGATAAAGCGCGGCGCGCGCGACGCTCACATTGGCATTGGCCGCCGCCAGCTGCGCTTCCGCCTTCCTGATGTCGGGACGCCGTTCCAGCAACGCAGCGGGCTGGTACGGCGCGATCACCGGCACACGCAAGCCGGCCAGCGATTCACCGCGAATAGTAAAATTCTGCGGCGCCTGGCCAAGCAATACCGCCAGCGCCGTCAAGGTGGTGCGCAAGTCCTGCTGCAACTGCGGAATCTGGGCTTCCAGGCTCAGCACCGCGGTGCGCTGCTGCGACACCTCGAGCCCGGTATTGGCGCCGCTTTTGTAGCGCAGCTCGACCAGCCGCAAGACCTCATGGGCTGCATCCAGGTTCTTTTGCGCGATGACCAAACGATCCTTGAGGGCCAGCGCCTGGAAATAATTGGTCGCGACCTCGGCTTGCAGCACCAGCGCCAGGGCCTCCTTGTCGTACACGGTAGCGTCCAGAGATGCGCGGGCCGCTTCCGAAGCGGCGCCTTTGCCGCCCCACAGGTCAAGCTCGTAAGCGACCGTCACCGCTACCTGGCTGGACTGGGAAGACGTCGTGTTGCCGTTCTGGTCGCCACGGCTTTGCGAGCCGCCGGCCGAGACGCCCGCCGATGGCAGGCGCGCCGCATCGACTATGCCTGCCGTTGCGCGGGCCTGCCGGATCCGGATGACCGCGCCCGCCAGGTCATGATTTGCCGCCAGCGCCTGCACCATCAGCTGGTCAAGTTCGGCGCTGCCGAACTGCTGCCACCACACGCTGCTTATATTGCCTGCGGTGGCGGTGGCCGTGACGGCGGTCTGGTCCCATTGCGCCGGCATCGGCACATCGGGCCTCTGATAAGGCGTGCCGACGGCGCAACCGCCCAAGGCCAGCAGCATTGTGCCGCCAATGACAAGATTCCTGATCGATCCATTCATTTTTTTGTTCCTTATTCCGAGGCCAGTGCAACTACAGGGTCCAGATTGGCGGCCTTGCGTGCCGGCAGATAACCGAACAGCAGGCCGGTGAGGACCGCCGAGAAAAAAGCCAGCACGGCAGGCGCGGTGGTGAACGCGACCTTCATGCCGAAAGCCTGGGCAACAAACCCGGCCCCAAAGCCCAGCAGCACACCGAACAATCCACCGATGCCGCACACCACCAGCGCCTCGGTATTGAACTGCAGCAGGATATTCGCGGTGCGTGCGCCGGTCGCCATGCGCACGCCGATTTCACGCGTGCGTTCGGTGACAGTGACCAGCATGATGTTCATCACCCCGATGCCGCCGACCAGCAACGATATCGCGGCCACCGAACCGAGCAGCAAGGTCAGCGTGTTCTGGGTTTCCGCCGCGGTCTCCATCAATGAGGACGTGCTGCGTACCTGGAAGTCCTCGGTGCCATGGCGCAGCTTGAGCATGCTTTCGATCGCGCCCTGGGTCGCGCTTATCTTTTCCGCATCGTTGACCTTGACCTTGATCGAACTCAGGAACTGCTTGCCGAACAGCCGCACAAATCCGGTGGACAATGGCACCAGCGCGATATTGTCCATGTCCGCACCGAAGGCATTGGCGCCCTTCCCGGCCAGCACGCCGACCACTTCAAACGGCACATTCTTCACCAGCACATACTTGCCGATCGGATCTTCGCCGTCGGGAAACAAGCTCTTCGCCACGGTTTGCCCCAGCACCGTCACCGGCGCATACCCGGTGACGTCGGCCTGCGAAATAAAACTGCCGCGCGCCATCTTCCAGTCCTGGGTCGCCGCATAACCCGGCCACACGCCGGTGATGCTGGTGCGGAAATCCTGATTGCCGAAGCGGACCGTGGCGCGCAGGCTGCGCTCGGGGGAAATCACCGACAGATTGGGAATGTCCTTCAGTGCCTCGGCGTCGGCCGGTGACAGTGTGGCGACATCACCGCTCGGACGGGTGCCGGGCGCGCCGGGAAACACCAGCAGCAGGTTGCTGCCCATCGATTCGATCCGCTCGAGCACCTGCTGTTTGCTGCCATTGCCGATGGCCAGCATGGCGACCACGGCGGCCACGCCGATCACCACGCCGAGCAAGGTCAACGCACTGCGGAAGATATTGCCGCGCAGTGAACGTAATGCCATCTTGACCGCTTCGGCAAGCTCGGACAGCCAGGCGCCATTTTTCGCTTCCTTGCGTTGCATGCGCGGTGTGCTGCCGGTGCCCGCTACCGGACCGGAGTCTTCCAGCACACGCCCATCGGCAATCTGGATAACACGCTGCGCGTGCTGTGCAACCTTGGGGTCATGCGTAATCAGCACGATCGTATGACCGTCCGCATGCAATTCCTTCAGCAGCGTCAGCACTTCTTCGCCGCTGCGGCTGTCGAGCGCGCCGGTCGGCTCGTCGGCCAGGATCACTTCGGCGCCGTTCATCAGCGCCCGCGCGATCGACACCCGCTGCTGCTGCCCGCCGGATAACTGCGTCGGCCGATGACCGGCGCGATCAGCCAGTCCCAGCTTGGCCAGCAATGCATGCGCACGTTCCATGCGCTCGCGCTTCGGATCGCCGGCATAGATTGCCGGCAGCTCCACATTCTCGGCCGCCGAGACCGAGGGCAACAGGTTATAGCGCTGGAACACGAAGCCGAAGGTATCGCGGCGCAGCGATGCCAGCTCGTCTTTGGAGAGCGAGGTGACATCCCGGCCGCCAACCTGGTAGCTGCCTTTCGACGGCTGGTCCAGGCAGCCGACGATATTCATCAGCGTCGACTTGCCGGAGCCGGACTGTCCCATGATGGCGACAAATTCGCCCGGGTAGATTTGCAGCGACACATCATCGAGCGCATGCACGGTCGAGTCGCCGCTGACATAGGAACGCGACACGCCGGACAGCGCCAGCAGCGGCACCGCCTTGCTGTTTGCGGGCGGCCTCATAACTGCGCGCCCCCGCCCTGCCGGCCGCCGCGTCCGCGGCCGCCGGCACCACCACCGCCGCCGCCGGCACCAGGCGCCGCGCCCGGCGCCGCGCCTGCTTCGACCTGCGGCAATACGACCTTGTCACCGACAGCCAGTCCGGAGACCACCGACGCATTGGTGCGGCTGACGACGCCTACCTTCACCGTGCGCCGCTCGATGCCCTGTTCGGTCTGAACCCGCGCGCTGTACATGCTCGGGTCTTTACCCGGCCGCTGCCGCAGCGCGGCCAGCGGCACCAGCGGAACATCCTTCGCCTGCTCGAGCACAAAGAAAATTTGCACAGTCATGTCCGACATCAGCTGCTGGTCGCTGTTGTCGACATCGACCAGGATGTTGTACAACACGACATCATTGACTGTTTCCGGCGTCGGCATCACCTGCCGCACCTTGCCCTTCCAGCGCTGGTCCGGATTGCCGAGAGTGGCAAAATAGGCCGGTGTGCCCGCCTTGACCTTGACCACATCGGCCTCGGCCACCTGCGCCCACACCGTCATCGTCTCCATGTTGGCGACACGCACGATCACCGGCGCGGACTGGCTGGAGTTCACGGTCTGGCCTTCCAGCGAGGTCTGCGACACCACCGTGCCCGCCATCGGCGCATAAATCCTGGTGTAGCCGAGACTGGCGATGTTGCCTTCCAGCGTAGCCTGCGAAGCCTTGATCTGCGCCCGTGTTGCCGCCACCTTCGCCTCGGCGACTTTCAGTGCCGACTGGTTTCCTTCCACCGTTTGCTGGCTGATCGCCCGCTCCTGCAGCAGCCCCTGGTTGCGGCTGAGCTGCTGTTTCGCCAGATTGGCTTCAGCCTGCTGCTGCACCATTTGCGCGCCCAGGCTCTCGATATTGGCGCGGTCGGTGCGCACGCGGGTGGCGTAGGTAGTGGCGTCGATCTCGGCGATCAGGTCGCCTTTCTTGACCCGGTCGCCGATCTTGACGGCGACTTTCTTCAGCTGTCCGGAGACCTGCGTGCCGACGTCGACATAATCCTTGGGCTTGAGCTTGCCCAGCGACGTGACGGTTTTTTCAATATCGCCGGAAGTCACGGTGACAGTGGCGACCGGTGCGGCGCTCTTCTTGCCATACCATCTTTTCGCCGCGAAGCCGCCGCCGATGAGCAATGCGGCGAAAATGGCGGCCAGCATGAGGTTGCGCTTCAGGCGGGGGCGGGGCGCCGCGGGCGTATTGTGTTCGTTTGTCATCCGGGTTCTCCTGCAAAAAAGATTTCTGCTTTTCCAATGGCGCAATAATGCCTGTGAAATAAGGAGAAATGTTGGAGATTGCCAAGAAGCCGGTTTTGCCTGAAAAGCGCGTCCTATAATGGCCCATCGTTTCCAGCCCCTTTCCAGACCCATGAAAATCGGCATTACATTCAAGCTGTTCCTGGCCATTCTGCTGAGCTGCGCGCTGGTCGCCGTGGCTGTCTCGGCCGCGTACCGCTACAGCTTCAGCAAGGGTTTCCTCGGCTATCTCAATGAACAGGAATCACAGCGTGTCGAGATGCTCCGGCCCAGCATGATCAAGGCATACAAGGAAAATGGCAGCTGGGATTTCTTGCGCGGCAATCCGCGCGCCTGGTTTTCGCTGATCCGGCCGCCGGGCTCGCCGCCGGCGCCTGATGAAGCACGCACCGGCGCGCGGCGTACGCCGCCCGAGTCCGACCTCACCGGGCTCAATTTGCGCGTCAGCCTGCTCGACGAGCAGAAGCAGGTCGTGATCGGCAATCCAAGGCCGGGACCGGGCGCGCTGATGACGTCCATCGACGTCGACGGCAAGGTGGTGGGCTGGCTGACGCTGGTGCCGTTCCAGCAAGTCAGCACCGGGGCGGCGCTGCGCTTCCAGGAGCAGCAGTTCACATCCAGCTGGATCATCGGCGGCCTGGCGATCCTGCTCGCCGCGCTGGTTGCCTGGCTGCTGGCGCAAATGTTCCTGGCGCCGCTGAAGCGGATCGCGGCATCGACGCACCGTCTGGCAACCGGCGATTACAAGACGCGGGTGAAAGTATCGACGACCGATGAACTCGGCACGCTCGCCGGCGACTTCAACCAGCTGGCGCTGACGCTGGAAAAGAATGAACAGCTGCGGCGCGCCTTCATGGCCGACGTGTCGCATGAACTGCGGACCCCGCTGTCGGTCCTGAAGGGCGAACTGGAAGCGATCGAAGACGGTGTGCGGCCCATGGCGATGGAGATGATCAAGTCGCTGCAAAGCGAGGTCGCCATCCTCGGCAAGCTGGTCGATGACTTGTACGAGCTGTCGTTGTCCGATGTCGGCGCCCTTACCTATCGCAAGGAGCGGATCGACGTCATCGAGGTATTGCGGATGACGCTGCCGGCCTTCCAGGACAAGCTGGCGCACAAGCATATCCGGCTGGATATGCAGATAATGGAGGGCGAGCAGGCATTCTGCAACGCCGACCCGGACCGTTTGCGCCAGCTGTTCGCGAACATACTTGAAAACGCCGTGCGTTATACCGACGCCGGCGGAATAATGCAGATAGGAAGAAGCAGGAACAGCCAGATGATCACACTGGATTTCCAGGATACCAAGCCGGGTGTGCCCGAAGAGATGCTGCCGCATTTGTTCGAACGGTTCTACCGCGTCGATCCGTCACGCAGCCGCGCGTCCGGCGGCACCGGCCTCGGCCTCGCGATCAGCCGCAATATCGTGGAAGCCCATCATGGCACCATGGCGGCCCGGACATCGGAGTTGGGCGGCCTGTGGATTTCGGTATGCCTGCCGCTGGCCGGCGCGGTGACGCCATGAGCGCCGCGGCAGCGACAGTCATGATTGTCGAGGACGAGCCCAAGCTGGCCTCGCTGCTGTCCGATTATCTGCGCAAGGCGGGCTATCAGACCGTGATGATCGCCGATGGACGCGAAGTCGTGCCGGCCGTGCGTGCGGCGGCGCCCGACCTGATCCTGCTGGACCTGATGCTGCCCGGCCGCGACGGTGTCGAGATCTGCCGTGAATTGCGCGGCTTCAGCGTGGTGCCGATCGTGATGGTCACCGCACGCGTGGAAGAGATCGACCGCCTGCTGGGCCTGGAAGTCGGCGCCGACGATTACATCTGCAAGCCCTTCAGCCCGCGTGAAGTGGTGGCGCGGGTGCAGGCCATCCTGCGCCGCGCCGGCCAGTGGAAGGACATCCCCGGCGATGGCGATATCCTGGTCATCGATGAGGATCAGCACAGCGCCAGTTTCAACGGCCACAAGCTGGACCTGACACCGGTCGAGTTCCGGCTGCTGAAGACCCTGCATGACAACAAGGGCCGCGTGTATTCACGCGACCAGTTGATGAACAAGCTCTACCACGACTACCGCGTGGTGACCGACCGCACGGTCGACAGCCACATCAAGAACCTGCGCCGCAAGCTTGACCAGGTATCACCCGAACATGAAATGATCCGCTCGATTTATGGGGTCGGGTACAAGTTCGAATTGTAGTCTTGATGGAACGCAATCGTGTGTACGCTTGCGTACATCGGTCAAGGTCGCTTTCTGATACTGTCGGCCCTACTATCCATTCTTGCCGGAGTTTTCCGATGCGCCGAACGATCGCACCCTGCATGCTCGTTGGCGTGCTGACGATTTCTCTTGCTGCCTGCGCCGAGATGGCGACTTTGCCGGTGGAAGCCGGCATGGGTCCGACGCCAAAATTGCCGGCGCCGAACAGCACGCTTATCCCGACCGTCAACATCGCTCCCGCCACGGGTTGGCCGGCTGGCGCCAGACCGGCAGCCGCGCACGGATTTGCAGTTGGCGCCTTTGCGTCCGGGCTCGACCATCCGCGCTGGCTGCATGTTTTGCCTAACGGCGACGTCCTCGTCGCCGAAAGCAATGCCCCCGCCAAACCCGAAGATGGCAAAGGCATCAAGGGCTGGATCATGAAGAAGGTGATGAAACGCGCCGGCGCCGGTGTGCCCAGCGCAAATCGGATTACATTGCTGCGCGATGCAAATGGTGATGGCGTTGCCGAAACACGTAGCGTATTTTTGCAAGGCCTGAATTCCCCCTTCGGCATGGCGCTGGTCGGTGATCAGCTGTACGTCGCCAACTCCGATGCGGTCATGCGCTTCCCCTATAAAACCGGGGACACGCAGATCAGCGCGGCCGGCACCAGGGTCGCCGATTTACCCGCAGGACCGATCAATCACCATTGGACCAAGGGCCTGATTGCCAGCAAGGATGGCAAGCGCCTGTATGTGTCGGTTGGATCGAACAGCAATGTCGCCGAAAAAGGCATGGAGAACGAAGTCAACCGTGCGGCGATCCTGGAAATCGATCCGGCACAAGGCCGGTCGCGGCTGTTCGCATCCGGTTTGCGCAATCCTGTCGGGATGGCGTGGCAACCGCAAAGCGGCGCCTTGTGGACGGCCGTCAATGAACGTGATGAACTGGGCAGCGACCTCGTGCCGGATTACATGACATCGGTGCAGGATGGCGGTTTCTACGGTTGGCCCTATAGCTACTTTGGACAGCATGTCGATCAGCGAGTCAAGCCGCCGCGTCCCGACCTGGTGGCAAAAGCGATCGTGCCGGATTACGCGCTGGGGCCGCATACGGCATCGCTGGGACTGACTTTTTATGAAGGGAACCTGTTTCCGCGGCAGTACACTGGCGGCGCGATCATCGGCCAGCATGGTTCATGGAACAGGAAACCGCACAGCGGTTACAAGGTAATTTTTGTACCGTTCACCAACGGCCGGCCGTCCGGGCCGGCGCAGGATCTGCTGACCGGATTCCTGAGTGGCGAAGGCAAGGCGCTGGGACGTCCGGTCGGGGTTGAAGTCGACCGCAAAGGTGCGCTGCTGGTGGCGGATGATGTCGGCAACATCATCTGGCGGGTCACGCCTGCAGCTAACTAAAGCCAGCGCCCATTTTTCCTGCTGCCGGACGTGATTTCTTCCGGCGGCTCATCGCCCGCCAGCACACCGAAGGTCACCGGCAAGCCCTCACCCTTGCGGATCAATTCATCCGCGTGCTCGTACACATTGGGGCAACCGGTTTCGGCGATCAGCGTCTGCACGATCGGCACCTTCCATGCATCGACGCCGGCGGCCTGGAACTGGCACACGAGATATCCCTTGCGCCCGCCTGTCCAATCCACCAGCAGTCCCGGCAAGCCGTCCGGTTCGCCCAGGACCAGATGCACCGGTTTTGTCCCGGCCGCTTTGCCGCCATGCGCCGCCACCGCCGCCTTGACCCGCCGCTTGATCAGCGCATGGTCGACCGCTTCGTTCTGATCGAAGGTCCAGACGCGGGCGCGGATTTGCGATTTCGGACTGTGTGCGGCGCGCGCGAGGAATATGCCGGAAGAAGACTGCACCAGCGCCGTCGCACCCGATTTCATCCTCTCTTCCGGCTTGCCATCGACACGCTCGACCGCGGATGCATAGATCCATGGCTGCCGGTCCAGCAAGCTTTTTTCCTTGCCTTGTTTGATGGTAATGATGAGCATGAGACAGCTTTCAGAGTGAAGTAAATGGGGGACAGTTTCGTAGGGGGTAATAAGCGAAGCTTATTACCCCCTACGCGGAGAAAGGAGTCGGCGAAGACAAAGACTCGAACAAATACTGATCCCCCTCAATATCCAGCGCCCAATTCACCGTCAAGCTTTTTTCAACAACCCGAGCCAAGGAGTCCCAATGAGCACCCCCGACAACAAGCCACTGAACCCCGGTGACGAAGCCGCCCCCGGCACCCCCGGCACCGGCGAAGACGTCTGCCCGGTCTGCAAGGGCACCGGAAAAGCAAAAGACGGCAGCGACTGCCCCAACTGCGGCGGCACCGGCAAGGTCATCGAAGGCATCGGCGGCGGATAACTCGGCCCCCGGTCAGATTCAGTGCTGGTGCGCCCAATTTCCGTCCGGCGCCGCCAGATAGGATTCGACTGCGCCTTTTTCCCCGGTCGCATGGTACATCACCTCACCGCATTTGCAGATGCCCTGGTACGGCTGGATATGGGAACAGGCTGACACTTTCTGCAAGAACACCTGCACGGGCTTCGAGCATTTCTTGCATTTGAAGGTCAGGATACGGGCTGGCTTGTTGCTCATTTTTTCCTCGATCAATAGTAAATTCGGCGCTCAGTTTACCCCGAGCCGCCACAATGAAGTAACTTCCGCCGCGCGCGCAGCATGCAGCGGATCGGCCGCATCCGACACCCGCGGATGATGCGGCCGCACATCCGCCCTGCCCAGCACCCTCAAGCCCGCCTGCGCGATCATCTCGAGCAGCACCGCACGCGTGCGCAGGCCGAGATGTTCGGCGATATCCGACAACACCAGCCAGCCTTCGCCGCCTTCTTCCAGATGGGCTGCCAGGCCATTGAGGAAACCGCGCAGCATGCGGCTCTCCGGATCGTAAATCGCATGTTCGATCGGCGAACTGGGCCGTGCCGGAATCCACGGCGGATTGCACACGATCAGCGGCGCCCGTCCCTCCGGAAACAGGTCCGCCTGCACCACCTCGACCTGTCTGTCGAGCCCAAGCCGCGCCAGATTCTCGCGGGCGCAGGCCAGCGCGCGCGGATCCTGGTCAGTGGCGACGATGCGCGCGATGCCGCGCTGCGCCAGCACCGCGGCCAGCACGCCGCTGCCGGTGCCAATGTCGAACGCCAGCGCACGCGACGGCAGGACCGCCTGCGCCACCAGGTCGACATACTCGCCGCGCACCGGCGAAAACACACCGTAGTGCGGATGTATGCGCGCGCCCAGCGCCGCAATTTCCACACCTTTCTTGCGCCATTCATGCGCGCCGATCAATCCCAGCAATTCGCGCAGCGCGACCACCGACACTTCTTCACCCGGGCCATAAGCCTCAACGCAGGCTAACCGCGCATCGGGCGCGCGCCGCAGCGGAATACTGTAGTCGGACTCGACCGGCAAAAGCACCATGGCCAGCGTGCGGGCGCGCTGCGATTGCGCCTGGCGATGCAGATTGAATGCCTCCGCCGGCACGGCCGAGGTCTTGCGCGGTTTGCGGTCCGCACGCCGCGCCATGGCCTGCAGCAGCTGGCGCGCGTTCTGGAAATCGCCGCGCCACAACATCGCCGTGCCTTCGCTGGCCAGCCGGTACGCGGCGTCGGCAGTCATGCGGTCGTCCGCAATGACCACCCGTTTTGGCGCCGGCGCACCGCTTTCGGAACGCCAGCGCGCCGACATCGGTTTGCCATCCTCGATCCAGCTGATGACCGGCGGAGCGCTCACGTCCTGGCTTTCCGGCCGGGCGGCGCGAACTTGAACAAAAAATGCTGTGGCATGTAAAGGATCGCAGTCAGACAAGGAAATCGGTGTGCAGTGCAAGCAAACTTATTTGCGGAATAATTCCGGACGCGATTTGTTTCTCTTTTCAAAAATCGTTTGCGCATCCTGCTGCGCGCGCTCCAGCGTGCGCAGCGCCGGATCGTCGTCGTGCAGCGTAAAAAAATCCGCCGCCTGCGCCCGCATGACATGCTTGATCGCGGCTTCATCGGTCAGGTCATATTTTTCAGTCATCAAGGTGGTGACTTCATCCAGATATTCTTCGTAGGTCATGCCGTACTCCAGTTGGTTCGCCCGAACCCGTCATTATCCATGTTGTGAGCAGACAGGGCGACTTTCAGGAGCAATAATTCTCTTATAAAAATGCAACTATTCTCACGCGCCTGTGTCATAACTTCCGACACAGGAATTGACCGACTCGCCGGCCACGACGCCGACTCACACAACGGGACGATGATATATAATTTTCCCGCGCATGGCTGATCGACGGAATGCGTGAATAATATCTTCCCCGCTGGCCATGTTCCGACTTCAGAATCCTATAGAGGACACATGGCATCCGACCAAAAAAACGTAACTCCCGGTTTTTTATCGACTGGAATTTCCGGTCTTGACAATATTCTCAGCGGCGGTCTGACCCGCGACCGACTGTACCTGGTGGAAGGCGAGCCGGGTTCCGGCAAGACCACGATGGGTCTGCAGTTCCTGAGAGAAGGTGCACGGCTCGGCGAGCCGGTCATGTACATCTCCTTGTCCGAAAACGAAGTGGAGGTGCGTGCGGTTGCGGAGTCGCATGGATGGTCGATGGATGGCATCCACATCCACGAAGTGATCCCCAGCGAAGACATACTCGATCCCAAAGAGCAGTACACGCTGTTCCACCCGTCCGAAGTAGAGATGGGAAACACTACCCAGAATATCCTGGCCGCAGTCGAAAAACTGAAGCCGACACGCGTCGTTCTCGATTCGCTGTCCGAACTTCAGCTGTTGGCAGGCAGTTCCCTGCGTTACCGGCGCCAGGTGCTGGCGTACAAACAATTTTTCGCGACCCGCTCCTGCGCGGTCATGCTGCTCGACGATCGTGCGGCGTCCGGCGCCGACCAGCAGGTGCGCAGCATTGCGCACGCGGTCATCACGCTCGAGCAGAGCACCAAAGACTATGGCTCCGAACGCCGCCGGCTACGCATCGCAAAATACCGCGGAGTCGCTTTTCGCGGCGGCATGCATGACTATTCGATCGTGCGCGGCGGCCTGGTCGTGTATCCCCGGCTGGTCGCCTCCGAATCGCGCGTGCCGGTCGGAAACGAGCAGTTTTCCAGCAGCCTGCCTGAATTGGACCTGCTGCTCGGCGGCGGCCTCGAGGCGGGCAGCAGTACGCTTATTTCCGGCCCGCCTGGCACCGGCAAATCATCGCTGGCCGCGCAGTTCGTGTCCGTCGCGACTAAACGCAACCTGAGCGCGGCGATGTTCCTGTTCGAAGAATCGGCTAACAACCTCCTTAATCGCGCCGATGGCATGGGCATGGATTTGCGCACGGCGATCGACAACGGCAAGCTGCTGATGCGGCAGATCGATCCGGCCGAATTATCCCCCGGTGAATTTGCCCATGCGGTCTGCCAGGCGGCGGAGAGCGGCGCGAAAGTAGTCGTGATCGACAGCCTGAACGGCTACCTGAATGCGATGCCGGATGAACGTTTCCTGACCATCCATCTGCATGAATTGCTGACCTTCCTCGGCCAGCGCGGCGTCGTGACCATCCTGGTCGGCGTCCAGCAGGGCATGCTGGGCACGATGACCACAACGGTCGATGCCAGCTATTTGTCGGACAACGTCATCATGCTGCGATATTTCGAAGCCGGCGGTGAAGTGCGGCAGGCGATTTCGGTGTTCAAGAAACGCGGCAGCCAGCATGAGCGGACCATCAGGGAATACAAGATGTCCTCCGACGGCATCCATGTCGGACCGGTGCTGCGTCAGTTTCATGGGATCCTGACCGGCGTGCCTACTCTGCTCGACGTTCCGGCAGAAGAAACCGGTGGCCATGATGCCTGCTAACGTGAGCGAGCTGGAAAGCCGGATCCTGCTGTACACGCCGATCGGAAAAGATGCGCAGATGGCGGAAAAGGTATTTTTATCGGCCGGCATCAAGTCCGCTGTCTGCCATGATTTTCCTGAACTGCTCAAGCAGCTTGCGCTCGGCGCCGGCGCCATCCTGACGGTGGAAGAAGCACTGGCGGCGGGCGCACTCGCGCCGCTGGCGATGTATGTCGCGCGCCAGCCGACCTGGTCCGATATCCCGGTGCTGGTGATGACACACCAGGGCGCAGACTCGATCGGCCTGCACGAGGCGACCGCCAAGCTGAGCAATCTGACCCTGATGGAACGCCCGGTGCGAACTGCGGCATTGATCAGCGCGGTCCGCTCCGCATTGCGGGCCCGGATACGGCAATACCAGGTGCGCGAGGCGGGCCAGCGCAAGGATGAATTTCTCGCCAGCCTCGGCCATGAACTGCGCAATCCGCTGGCGCCGATCCGCACCTCGATGGGCATCCTGAAACGGCTTTATCCGGATGCCCCTGGCGTGACCCGTGTGCGGGAAGTGGTGGAACGGCAGGTCAACCACCTGACCCGCCTGGTAGACGACCTGCTGGACGTAGCCCGCATCACCAGCGGCAAGGTGGAATTGCAGCGCGAGCAGACCACACTGTCGGCAATCATCTCCCATGCAATCGAAATTTGCACCCCCCTGCTGGAGAGCGGCCAGCACACGGTCGAGGTCACCCAGCCGCCAGGGCCGGTGCCGCTGGACGTCGATCCGGTGCGGCTGGTGCAGAGCCTTTCCAACATCCTGACCAATGCGGTCAAATATTCAATCCGGCCCGGCACGATCTCTTTCAAGGCCGAAGTCGAGAACGAGAACGTCATTTTCAGCATCAGGGACCAGGGCATTGGACTGGAACAGGATTCGCTCTTGCGTATCTTCGAGATGTTTGCGCAAAATGTCCCGGCGCCCGGCCGCGCGCCAGGCGGACTCGGTATTGGCCTCAGCCTGGCAAAGCAGTTTACGGAAATGCATGGCGGCTCGATTTGCGCAGAAAGCGAAGGACCCGGAAAGGGCAGCACATTTATCCTGACGCTGCCGGTGGTGGTGCAGGGAGCGCATCCGGTCGGTCGCGGCGCCAGCCCGAATGTCGGGGATCAGCTCCTTGCCGACAATGTGCGGCGCGTGCTGGTCGTCGATGACAACCGCGATGGCGCGGATATGCTGCAGATGCTGTTCGAAGCGGATGGCTTTGCCGCAGTGACAGCTTATGACGGCCAGGAAGCGGTCGACTCGGCGCAACGCTCGCAGCCCGACATTGTCGTGATGGATATCGGCATGCCGGGGATGGATGGCTACGAAGCGGTGCGCCGCATACGCAAGCAGCCAGGCGGAAAGGATATCCTGATGATCGCCCTGACCGGATGGGGCCAGGAAAGCGCGCGGCTGCTTGCGGCCGAAGCCGGTTTCGATCATCACATGGCGAAGCCGGTTGATTTTGATGTGCTGAAGAGCTTTCTTGAGAAGGCGGAGCGTTGATAAATAGGGGAATACTGCTATCGAGGTCAATTATGGTGGGTATGACTGAATACATCGTGATTTAAGCTCACTCCGGATTCCCGCTGTGCGCGGGAATGACGGTGGTAAGTGGAAATGCTTATCAATGACTACCGTCGTTCCAGCGCAAGCGGGAACCCATAACCCGCTCGCAGGGGAACGGCCCCGATAGTGCAGCAGCCCTGCCGAAACCCGTCCTCAGGGTTTCGCCACACGCCAGGCTTCTCCCATCCCGTCACCGTTTTTATCCCCCGGTTTCTTGTCCTTGTACCAGTAATATAACGGCTTCCCTTTGTAAGCCCACTGCCTGGTCACATCATCACGATCGACGATGCTGTAATCGCCCTGCACGCTGATGCCATCGATCGAAATCAAGGGCATCCAGTCCGCCGCGCAAGTGCCTGTGCAGGTACTCTTGCCGCTACCTGGAATATCGCGGTCATAGGTGTACAGCGTTATTCCGGTCACATCGGTCAGCATGCCATTGGTGACTCTGGTCGGCGCCTGTGCCCATGCCAGCAAGGCAAAGGTCGCCAGCACGACGGCGGGCAGGTTTTTCAAAATGGATAGGAAAATATTCAAAACACCCTCACTGGTCTGATTGAACAACGCGGCCTGCGGTGGCAGCTCTTGTGCTGTTCCCGGAGTACGCAGAATCTGTTCCAGACCTGCAGTGCAGGTAGTAAATCGAAGTTGAAAACTAATTTGTTTTTTGCTGGCTCAACACTTTTTCTATTTCCTGCCGCGTAATGGGACCCTCCTTGACAAGGATTTGCTTCCCGGATCCGTCGTACAGGATGGTGGTTGGAACGCCTCTGGGCTTGAACTGTTGTGCCAGCTTTTCGTTGCCGGCGACAATTGGATAAGTGATGCCCAGCTTGCCGGCGAACTGCACCACCCGCTGTGCATTCTGGCCGTCAATTGCGAGGCCGAGCACCACCAGATCGTTCCTGGCCTTGCTCAATGCCTCCAGTTCCGGCATTTCGGCAAGGCATGGCGCGCACCAGGTAGCCCACAGATTGACCAGCACCCATTTGCCTTGATAACCCGCCAGGGTATGGGTGCGCCCTTGCGTATCCGTGAGCGAAAACGTTGACGCACTGGCCTGTAGCGAGAAAGCCAGACAGACCAGCAAAGCAGCAATCCTCTTCAACATTGGTGCGCGCTCCATCCGTGTCAAATTAAAAGCGGCCGCTCAAGCCGACAACAAAGGCTTTGGATGCAGTCAGCTGGACGCCGTTCACATACTGATACACGGGCTTCTGAACGAAGCCATAAATCTGCACCTTGTCTGAAACCGCATAGCTAAGACCCGGACTGAGAGACAAAACCTTGCCGCCGCTATCTTCCGGTTCCGCCTGCGCTCCGCTGTCACGTCGTTTTACCAGGAAGTTCAATTGCAGCAGCGCACCCAGCTTGTCCGTCAAGCCATGGCGGTAGCCAACATCGATCCCTAACTGGTCGCCAGACTTGAAATCATCATGACGATTCAGGGCATGTTGAAACTGCGTCTGCGCAAACCAGGCAGCGTTCCATTGGGGTAGTTTCTGATGGTAATACGCGCCAATGATGGAGTCGGTGGTTCCGGTGCCGGGCTGCAGGCTGCGTTCAGCAACATCGCCCTTTTCATTCGCGATATTTGTTCTGCCGGTCGGCAGTTTCAATCCAAAAACAAGACCAATCGAACTCGGCTTCAATGGGTCTCCTACGTAATTCAACTGGTACCTGCCGAGCACACGCACATCGCCCAATTCGGTGAAATTCCACCGGTCAGAGATCTGTTGGCCGTGATGATTATGAATATGGAAGTGTTTGCGGTCCGTCACAGGCGCTGTCACCGAGAGACCCCAGGCAGAGTTGAAGGTGTAGGAATACGTGGCCAGAAGATTTCGGTTTACGGTACTGACTTCGTCGTGATGACGAGGAATCTGACCGACCGCAATTTTGTCGCTGCCAGAGCGCGGCTGATCCTGTTTGATGTACTCATAACGCAAGTCGATCGTCGCACCCGGTTCAGTGATCGCGCTCTCCGATGTCCAGTTACTGTTGACGGTGCAAAAGGCGGAGCCGCAACTGGCAACTGCCAACGACGGCAAGACACACCCGCAGGCGATGATCATGAATACTTTGAAGACTTTCATTCCCGAACTCCGTTTTAATTCTCGATTTCAGACCGCATCCTGAAAGGTGGAGGATGCAATCAATGGACCACTGCCTCTGCCGACCGGCATGGCAGCTCTCTGATGAAAACACGAACGAGCCTATCGACCCCGCATGGACGCGGGGCAGAGGCGTTCAATAACGATCAGGAATAGAAAGGCGGCGCGCGAGACTGCGGTGTGGCCCACACGAATAGCGGGCGGAGCGAGTGAAAGAAAAGCGATGGAAAAACGGAAGAGCCACTTCTTGCAGCAGGAAGCGTGAGCGCGGTAGCCGGGGGCAATCCTGATGAGCCGGCATGTGTAAGGCATGCCGGACAATGCTCAAAAATTGCCTCTTTTCCGTTCGAAGTAGATGAATCCGGAGCGTGGCCTTTTGCCATTTTGATTAGCGTCGGGCCGTTTACCGAACAGATTTCAGCCCAGAAAGCATCAGCAGTGTTTGCGGCGGCAAGTGCATGAGAAATCGACGGCATGAGAGCTGCCATTGAAATGGCAAGACATGCCACCCATGCAGTAAAGTATCTTGTCAGCCGCTTGATTTTCATGGGCGGAATTCTATCATGAAGGAATTGCTAGAAAAAATTTGATGGAACCCCTCCCTTGTTTGAACGCTATTTCCCGGCAAAAGGTCTGGTCATGAGAATCGGCGCCGCGCGCGGCACAAAATTCAATATCTTCTGAAACTCTCTGGTCTGCGCATAAAGATAGAAACTATGATGATTTCCCGCATCCCGCAAACCCGGTATCTGCTTGATATCGGTTTCCAGGAGCAGGTGTCTGCCGGGATGCTCGCGCGCATACAGCGTGTTGTGGATCGCATTCCCGAAGGTCAGTTTTGGCACGATATCGTTCTTGTCGTAGATGCTGATAAACTCGGCCACCCCAGTGGACATATGCAATGAAGCCGGACCGATATTGAATACACGAATGTTGCGTTTTTCATCTGCAGACATTCGTTGGATCGCCAGATTGCCATTGATTGTTCCCTGGCTGTGTCCGACATAGTCGGTGAGCGTGGTCCCAATGGGGCGGCCAAGCTCCTTGTCGAGCTCGGCATTATAAGCAAGCGCACTCATCATCTGCAATTCGATGGCAACCTGTACGGTCTGTTCTTGACGAAGCAAATTGGCAAAACCGGCCTCGCGGATGGTGTCATTGCGGGCGCTGCCATCGAAGGTTGGATTGTAAACATTGACTGCCAACACGTCTTTTCCTTCCGCCAGGATGCGGATATTGTCTCGCGCCTGTTGATAAAAATTGGTCATGCCATTGCTGGATACCAGCATCGCTATGCCCGCCTTCATCGCCGCCGCCTCGAATTCACCCCATTGCAACGGATTGACCTGACCCGTTCCAGGATCAATGAAAGCTCCCAGTCCAGGATGGGCAATCACATCGACCATGACCTGGCGTCGCACCGAACGAATGGGGTCACCGGCAAAGACATTTCTTTCATACGCTGCTTCCAAACCTTCCCTGACAGGACCATAGTCGCGGCCCAATATTTTATCGCCGTATCGCAGCTCCTGAACGTCAACAGTCTGCAGGCCGGCCGGAACAGGATAGTAGCCATGTTCATCGGCGGATGCATAGGCGATCGAGCCATCCTCGGCGCGATAGGACTTCAGCGTTGCAACGGTGCTGCCCTTAACGCGGGCAAACTGGCCGTCGCCATCCAGCGATGCAAAATACAAGGTTCGATCGGGAAGCTCGACAAAAGGAATGTAACGATCGCTGAGGATCGCCCTGTTTTCATCAGATCCCTCGAAAAGACCATTTCCTTCTAACAGCGGCTCCGGCGCGTTGTCATTTGACAGGCTGTAATTCGCCAGGCGCTCCGCGAACGAGTTGCCCAGTGTATTCCCGAATGCATCCGCCATGATCTGCCGGGTACTGAACCCATCCCTGTGCATCGAGGCAGTCATCATCCCCGCTGAAAAATTGGCGAGACTGGTTTTGAGAAAGCGTTCTCCGGGATTGATGCGTAGCACGCGCTGGCCGTTTTTTGTGAGGCCAAGACCTTCACCGACGAAATGACCCGCAGCCGCTCCCACCGCCGTTGCCGCGACGTCTTTCCAGCTGAATCGCTCCTGCATGCCGAGCGCAACACCTGTCCCCTGGGTGATGACGCTGCCAAGTGCAGCGCGCGCACCAGTGATGGCCATGGAGTTGACGAGCGAGCTGGCGGTGCCATCCAATAGCGGCACTTTCATCAAACCGGCCGTTATGCCACCGCTCAGCGCTGCAAGTCCGACGGCTCGCAAATTCATGCGCGATTGCAGGCCGCCGGCAATGGCTGCAGCCTGGCTGGCGATTGAACCTGCGGCGCTACCCACAGCGCCGGCCATGATGTAGGAGCCGGTCGTATAGACTGCGCCCGCAGTGCCGGCGCCCGCCGTGGTGCCGGCCGCCGCCGCGGCGGAGCCGATTTCCGTGCCAAATTTGGCCAGCAAAAAATTGCCCGTCATGACGGCAGCAGCCACCGCAATGACCATGACCAATATGCTGGCGCCGCTGCATTTGCCGCTCTTGCTATTGTTGAAGACCGGCTCCGGCACGCTGGGCGTGGTGTCGCCTATTGCCAGGCCGGGCTGGTAGGGCCGGAAGGTGCTGGTGTTGTTGTGGATGTTGGTGACTTTATTGGGGATCGCCAGAATCATGCCGGTGGCCAGCACCTCATCGCCGGCCAGGCTGTTGGCGTCGGCGATCAGGTACCACATCTGGGCGTCGCCCCACACGGCCTGGGCAATGCCGCGCAGCGTGTCGCCGGCGCGCACCGTGTAGCGTTGCGGCGCCGCGCCGGGGTAAGCGCTGTTGATGGGCTGGTAGTTGGCGTCGAAGTCGGCGGAATTGACCGGCGTGAAGTTGCGGTAGCGTTCATCGGGGTTGTCCGACTGGCGCGCGCGGGCCAGTTCCTGGACGTAGTCCTTGCGCTCCTGGCCGTCATTACCGACATTGCCGATTTCGCGGCCATCAAACAGGTAGTAACTGTGCGAGCGGTTCCGGGTGCCGCCGATCAGTTCGTCGCGGCGCAAAACGCGGCCATTGGCGTCGCTGCTGTAGGAGAAGCTGCGTTTGCCGGCAGGGTCGGCCACGCTGCCGAGGTGGCCGTTGAGGTCGTAGCTGAAGCTGGAATAGCCGGGCGCCCAGCGGGCGACGGCTTCGTTGCTGGCCTGGACCTTGATGTCGGTCTGTTTGGCTTCATCCCACCAGGCGTAGCTGTAGGTCGTGGTGGTGACGGTGGACGAGTTCGTCGAACGCTGGGTGCTGCTGAGCAGTGTGCCGTCAGCCATGCGCTGGTAGGCCGTGGTGCTGCCGCTGATGACATCGCTTTCCTGCAGCAACTGGGCGTCGGCATCCCAGGTGCGGCTGGTGGCGGTACGCGGACTGCCGTCGACATTCCATTCGTTGTATTGGGTTACGCGCCCGCCCAGGTCGTAGCTGCGCACGCTGCGCAACACATCGTCTATGGAGACCTCGGTGAGCAGGCCGTCGCCGCTGTAATTGTAATTTTCGCGATGACCGTCCCACGCGTAGATGGCTACCTTGCGTTGTCCTGCGAGATCGTAACCGACTGTGACGCCATCGCCAATGGCGCCGCGCACGATCTGGCCATCGACGAGCTGTCCCATGGTGACCGTGAAGCGGTTCATGACATCGTATTTGTACCAGTAGTCCTGGGTCTGCAGGCTGCCATTGACGCCATCGTTGTAGGTCGAGACGACGCGGCGCCGGTTGCCGACGGCGTCGTATTCGTAACGGATGACGTAGCGCGGGTCGGTGACCTGCGTGAGGCGGTTGAGGGCGTCGTACGCGGCAATGGACTGCTGAAAATAGGTCCGCGTGCCGCCGCTCTGGGCGGTGGCGCTGCTGTAGCCTTCAAAGATGCGATTGCCGTTGGCATCGTATTCGTAGTTGGCTTCGGAATTCATCGCATGATCGATCATCTGGCGCAGATAACCGTTGCCGTAATAACTGTAGCTGATGTTCTGTCCGTCGCTGCTGGTCTGGCCGATGATGGCGCCGGCCCAGTTGTAACGATAGGTGGTGCGGCGTCCGCCGAGGTCGGTGTGCGCCATGGCGCGGTTGAAGATGTCCAGATCGTCGCTTTGCGTGCGGCCGTTGGCGTCGGCGGTGATGCGGCGCCAGCCGCCGTTCCGGCTGGCAGCGTAGGAATTGCCAACCGAGGCGATCGTATTGTCCCAGCTGTATTGATAGCTGATGGCGCGGCCTGCGCCGCTGACGGTCCTGATGATGCGTCCGGCGCTGTCGTAGACAGTGGTATCGGTCGCGCCGAGGGCATCGGTGTGGGCGATGCGCTGGCCCAGGCTGTCGTAGCGGTAGTGCTCGACGGCGCGCGTGCCATTGCCCAGCACGGGGCGCTCGACGCGGATGCGCTGACGGTTCTTGTCGAAAAAGGAATCGGTGCGGCGGCTGAGCTCGTCCAGGGTCGCCGTGATGTTGCCGTGGATATCCGCAAGATAACGCTGGCGTCCGCCATCAGGGTTCCAGATGCTGGTGACAAAGGCGCGGCCGGTGAGGTTGTTCCATTGCTGGGTGGTGAGGTTGCCGTTGGCGTCGCGCGTGCCAACCAGTTGGCCGAGACGGTCGTAGCTGTAACTGGTGACGGGCCTGCTGGCCTGGGCAACGCCATTGGCGAGGGTGCTGCTCACCAGAGGATCGGTCTTGGTAACGAGCTTGCCAAGGGCGTTGTACCTGAAGGTGCTCAGGTTGCCACGGCCATCGGTTTCGGCATCGATTTCGCCGAAGGCGTTATGCCCCTGGTGGCGGCTGATGACGGTGTTGCTGTTGCTGACGCCATTGATGACCCAGCGTATGTCGCGGTTGGTGGCGTCGTTGCGGATGTCGTTGTCGGGACGGAAGCTGCCGCTGTTGCGCGTCAGGGAACGGCTGGCGCTGTCGAAGGCTTCGTAGTCATATTCGTACTCTATATTCGGGTTGAGCGCGCTGGCATCCCATTTGAACGCGCCGCTGGCAAGCCTGCCCAGGCTGATGATGGCGAACGGGGCGCCGCTCTGCCCTTTTACGCGATAACGCAGTTCGAGCCGGGTGGCGGCTGGCAGGTTGGGATTGAAGGCGATCAGGCGCGGACTGGTGGCCGCCAGCGTGGCGCTCGACTGCGTGCCGACGGCGCCAAGGATTGCAGTGCCGCTGCCCTGGCTGACGACCATGCCGTCGGCATCGAGGGCGGTATAGCGCAGCGTGTAGCCGTAGGTGCGGTCCGGATCAGGGGTCAGGCCGTTGGCCTGGGTGTCCCAGAGGAAGGACCCGGTGCCGGCGCGCGCGAGGGTGGAGCTGCCCGCGATGCCGCCACCGCCATTCGGCGTGTATTGCACGGTCAGCAGCGTGGCGCTGGCGGGCAGGTTGCGGAAGGTGAGCGTGGTTGGCAGGCTCTGGTAGAACTGCAGCGCGAGGCTGCCGATGCCTGCGTTGAAGCTTCCGCGAAGCTGGTCTCTCAGCACCCACTGGCTGTCATAAAGCTCGATGACGATTTCAACGGCGCCCAGGCCAGCAGTGCCCCACTGGAAATTGCCTGGTGTGCCGGCATTGCCGAGGCCGGCCATGCTGTAGGGACCGCTGCTGCCGGCTGGCCGGTAGCGCACCACGATGTTCCGGGCGAGTACACCGTCGCTGCCGCGCAAGGCGTAAAAGTCGATCTGGTTCGGGCCCATGACCGCGGTGCCGGTGCTGTCGACACGCAGGCCCGGGATATTGGTAATCTGGGCCTGGGTACTTTCGGGACGCACTGTCACCGAGGGAGCGCCGGTGGCCGGACTGGTCACGTCATACAGGCTGCGCCGCAGTACCGTGCCGTCGGAAGCCATGGCCATGAACAGCATTTCGTAGCCACCCGCCGGCAGGCTCGAGAGATCGGAAAAGTACGAACCGCTGCGTGTAATGCCACCCAGGACATTGGGCGCCGGGAGCCGGCTGAAGGCGGCGGCGCTGCCGCTCGGACGGTAGTACAGGACGGTCCTGGCGGCATCGGCGAGTTCGCCATTGGACAGACGCAGGATGTTGGAGCCGGCTGTTACGGCCTGGCTGCCGAGCTGAATATTGTTCAGCGTGTTTTCCGAACTGTTGGCAAGCTGGGCGACCAGCGTCTCGACACCATCAGAGAGGGATGTCACCAGTATTTTGGCAGTGTAGGAAAAACGTGCTCCAGAGGCGACCGGCACCGGGTAGTCGATATTGATCTGGCGAGCATTGCCGATGGCAATGGACTCAAGGTGGATGGAAGTCTGTTTGACATCCACTGTCCTGTAGATCGGCACAACTTGATTGGCATCAAAAACGACCCTGACGTTGTAATTGCCGAAGATCTGTTCGAAGGCCGGAAAATTGAAGGAAAAGATGGTCGAGTACGAGCTGATGAATCTGCTGACCATGGGCAGTAGCGTCGACGTGTAGGTACTTGATGCAGCCAGCGTGCCGCTGATCGCGGGACTGCCCGCCCCGCGCGTCGGCACCAGCGCGACGCCCGCCACCGGACGCTGCCCACACCGAGCCGCCGATCGCGAGTTGCGCGGTATGCGATCCGAGCTGACCGACATCGAGCGCAAACGCCTGCAAGTTGGCCACCGGACGGCTGGCGCTCATCGCGGGCTGGATGATGTTGACGACCTGGTTGCGCTGGTCATACACCGTAAACGTCTGCATGACGTTGGGCTGTCCAAGGATGTCGGTCAGCGTCAGCATGCGCAGATCGAGCGTTTGCGACTCCAGTTTCAAGGTGGCGTTGCCGTTCGCATCGTAGAGATAGATGATGTCCTGGCCGCGTTCGTCGGTGGCCAGCCAGGCGCGGCCCAGCGTGTCGTAGCGGGCGATGCGTTGCCAGTCTGCCGGGGCAACCGTTCCGCCATGGCTGCGTTGCCCGGTGACCTCGCCATGGACGTTGTAGCGGATTTCGTCCACGGTGCCGCGCACACCGTCGCTGACGGTCCAGCGACGCACTTCCCGGTCGCGGGCATCGTATTCGATGCGGGTCTCTTCACCATGCAGCGTGCCATCGGCGTCACTCCGGCCGTGCAGGATGGCGCTCAGGTTGCCGGCTGCGTCGTAACCATACCGCGTTATCTGGCCCAGAGCGTCGGTGGTTTGCAGCAGCCGGCGGCCGGCGCCGTACAGGGAAGTCATGATGAGGTCATCGCTGTCGGTGCTGCCGTCGAGGCCGCGCTCGATATTGCGCGTGACCTGGTTCAGTTCGTCGTAGACACGCTCGGTGACAACACGCACCGATCTGGCATTGGCATCGGTGAAGTACGCATTGGTCTGGGAGAGCTGATTGCCGCTTGCGTCGCGCCGGAAATTGACGACGTTGCCATTGGCATCGGTTTGCTGCACCACCTCGCCGGCGAAATTGACGCGTTTGCCGGTGACCGCACTTGCGTTGCGCTGCGTCAGTGCGCCGGCGCCCTCGATACTGGCGTAGTCCACATTAAGGCGGGACTCCTGGACGCTGTTGCCCCCCTGATCGTAGACCGTGGTGGTAATGCGATCGTCCGGCCCTGCCGGCCAGGCGGCCAGGATGGTCAGGGCATCGCTATCGGCCGAGTAGGGATTGCCGTAACGCTGCGCATAACACGTTTCACGCACCACCCTGCCCTGCGCGTCATATTGCCGGGCCACGCCGTAACCCTCGGCATCGATGCTGAGGATGGTCTGTCCGAGGGTGTTGAAGAAGGTGGTGCTCTGACCACCGTTGCCGTCGGTGAAACGCGCCACCTGGCCGAAGTTGTTGTATTCGTTCGTGGTGACGATGGCGCCCATGCGGATGCCATAACTGCTGACGGCCTGGCTGTAGCGGCCGGTCATGGCCGCGGCGGTGCGTGTTTCGACCAACTGGTCAAGCGCGTCGTAGCGGAAGCGGGTTTCGCGCAGATTGTCCGTTCCGGGAAGCACGGGCATGGCGGCGTTGGCGCCGGCCGGCAAAGGCACGGCCTCGCCATGGATGCGTTGCAGTACGGCGTTACCCCGGCTGTCATAAGCCCAGGTCGAGAGCATGCCCACGGCGTTGACTTCGGCAAGCTTGCGGTTTCCGCTGTCGTACCAGGTCCAGGTGCTGTGGCCATTGGCATCGGTCCGCTGGACGAGATTGCCGTGCGCGTCGTAGCGGCGGCGCTCGGTCGGATTGACCTCGCGGCTGCTGCCGGTAGCGGCGTCGTAGACGCTGACGGCCTCGCTGATGATGGCCGTGTTGCGGCCGAGGGCATCGAATTGCAGCACGCGGAACACGCTGCGCTTCGCGCCGTTGACATCGGTGACGAGCTGCCATTCCTTGGCGATCCGGCCCTGCGCGTCATAAGAATTGAAGTGGCCGATGCCGCGTGCATCGGTGCTTTGCGTGGCGCGGTCCAGGCTGTCGTAGCGCATCAGCGTGATGCGGTCGGCGGCATTGGCCGCTGCAATCGGAGCGGCCGTGGCGGCGACCGCGCCGGTCGCGCCCAGCGCACGTTCGGTCTTGACCACCATGTTGCCGTAGGCGTCGCGGCGAAATTCTGTCAGCGGGGTCGACAGCTCGGTGCGCTCGACACTGAGGCGCTGGACATCGGCCTGGGCGGCGATGCGGCCAAGAACGTCATACCAGGTGTAGGCGCTGGCGCCGGCGGCGTTGGTCAGGGTGGTCTGATTGCCCAGCGCATCGTAGGCGTGGCGCGTGACCAGGTTGACGGCGCCGGCAATGGCACTGCTGGCGGAGCCGATGGCGACGTCGCGCTGCGTTTCCGACAGCAGGCGGTTGTTGGCGTCGTAGGCGTACAGCGTGCTGCGGTCCGCCTTTGCGGCCACCGCTACCGGGGCTGGCGGCGGAGCGTCCGCGCTGGCGAAGGTGCTGGCCGAGCTGCTGGTCCGGGTGCCCTTCCAGCTTGCGATCGCGGTGGCGAACGCGGTGCGTGTCAAGACATTGCCGGCGCCGTCGAAACTTTGGGCAATGGCATGGCCGAGGGCATCGACCTGGAGTATCTGTTGGCCGCGCTGGTCAACATAGCTGGTGCTGACGGTCCAGGCGCGCGTGAGCGGGTTCTTGAGTTGCGCAAGCTGAATGACGTCGCCGAAGGCGTTGTAGAGGGTATGCGTGGTCCGGCCAGCAGTGAACGATTGCCCGCTGGCCGGGCCGTCCGGGTCGAGCAACAGCGCTTGCGGTTCGGTACGCAGGATTTCTCGGCCGGCACGGTCGTATTCGGTCAGCAGAATGCGGTCGGCGCGGCGCTCGGCGCCGGCCGCATTCAGCGCGGCGCGGATGGTGGCGCTGCTCAGGTTCGGGTCCGCCAGCACGCCCGGCGCCAGCGCGCTCGCATGGCGCGTCATGGCGATCACTTCGCCAAAACTGTTGCGGACCATGGCGTTGACAAAACCGAGCGCATCGATGTCTTCAGTGACCTGTCCCAGGCGGTCATGAACCTTGTAACTCATGAGGCCGGCGATGTCCCGATTGCTGACGGCGTTGCCCAGCGTGTCGTAGCTGACCTGGCTGTACAGGACCTGCAGGCTTTCGGTGCGCGCGGCCAGGCCTGTTGCGCCATTGGTGAGCAGGTTGTCGGCGGCGGCATTGTAGATGCCGACCGCCGGATGGATGGTCTTGATCTGGCGGCCGAGCGCGTCGTAAACGTAGCGCGTGGTCCGCGCTTCCGGGCGGCCGACGGCTTCGTGCCGCGCCAGCAAATTGCCGAGCGCGTCGTAATCGAAACGCGTGACCAGCGCGAAGCTGCCGGACCGGGAGCGGTCGATATTCAGGCTGCCGGCGGCGTTCGTGATCACGCTTGTCAGCTCGACTTGCGGCGAGGTTTCCTGGGTCAGGCGACCGGATGTGTCGTAGTCGTATTGCCAGACAGCGCCATTCTTGTTGGTGAAACTGATCCTGGCGCCGAGGGCATTGTAGGCATGTGTTTCGCGGAATTGCAGCGCATCGGTGCTGCTGATGAGGCGGCCGGCTGCGTCCCAGGTGTTGGCCGTTACGCGCTGAGGACTTGCCGCCAGCGCGCCGGCGATGGCCGCGGCGGTGCTGGCGGACACGCTCGACAGGGCCTGGCTGTATTCGGTGCGTGCCGTCACGCGGCCGAATGTGTCGTAGTCGCTCTTGCTGACGTAGCCAAGCGGGTCGATGCGATAGACCGCCCGATTGGCGGCGTCGAAAACACTGCGCGTAATGCGGTCATTGGCGTCGTCGGCGCGGATTCCTGCCCGCAGTGCGGAGGCGCTGGCGGCCGGCATGCCGTCCGTCGCATCGAGCGCGATGGCCCGGCGCGTGATTTGCGTGAGGTTGCCGGCGGCGTCGTACTGGTTCTCCGTGACGGCGCCGAGCGCATCGACCGTGATGATCGCGTGGTTTGCGGCGTCATAAGCCACACGCTGCACACGGTCGCGGCTGGCGTCGGCCAGCAGGCTGGCAAGACTTTCCATGTTGACGGGGTCGCTGACGGCGGTCGGAGCGCTCGCGGCTTTTGCGTATGCGACGCGCCGGATCAGGTTGCCGTTGCGGTCGTATTCGCTGCGCGTCACGCCGCCGGCGGCGTCGATGATCAGGACCTGGCGATTGGCGGCGTCATACTGCATGACCGTGATGCGGTCGGCGCTGCTGGCGACGACCGTGCTGGCCTGTGCGTTCGCAGCGACCGCTGTGGCGTACCGGATTTGCCGCGTCAGGTTGCCATTGCCGTCGTAGCGCAATTCCGTGACGGCGCCTGCGCCATCGAGGCTACGGATCAGGCGGTTGGCGGCGTCGTATTCATGATGCTGGCGCAGGTCGCGACTGGGGTCGGCCACGGCCAGGATCGCGGCGGACAGCGCGGGCGCCGTTGCTGCGGTACCGGGATCGATGGCGCTGGCGCAGGCGATGCGCTCGATCAGATTGCCGTTGCGGTCGTAAGCTTGCGCCACCACGGCGCCCGCGCCATCGATCGTATAAACGGCGCGGCCCAATGCATCGTACACGGTGCGCTGGCGCTGGTCATGCGCGGGATCGGCGACAGGCCGGGGTGTGGTGCCAACGATCCAGTCGGCGAGGACAATACGATTGGCATGGCCGGTTCGTTCAATCACATTGCCGCCGGCGTCGTAACTGAAACCCACCACTTCGCCCAGCGCATTGACCGTCGCAGTGATGCGGCCGTCGCGGTCCAGCACGCGGTGTTCGATCACGTCACCGGCGCTGCTTGCCAGCGCCTGCCGGATCCGGTCGAGGGTAAAATCGCCGCCCATCGCGGCCGTATCGAGTGGCCTTGCATAAGCGACCGTCTTGATGGTGCGGCCTTCCGCGTCGTAGACGATGTGGCGCAGGGTGCCGAGCGCATCGAGCGTGAAGACAAGACGGTTGTTGGTGTCATGCGCGAAGCGGGTGACATTGCCGTTGGCATCGGTGCGGGTAATGACATTGCCGTTGCCGTCATAGGCATGGCGTGTCGTCAGGTTGAGGCCCTTGGGGTCGACCCGCTCTTCGGTGCGGCGGCCAAGCCTGTCATAGAGATATTGCGTCAATCCGCCGTTGGGATCGGTGACGCTGATCATCTGGCCGCGCTGATCGTAAGTCCAGATGGTCGTCAGCGCCAGGCCGCCGGGGTCGACGATCTGACGGGTCAGGCGGCTGTTACGGTCGTAGACCATTTGCGTCAGTGTGCCGTTGGCGTCGGTCACGCCGGTCTGCCGGCCCTGGGCATCGTATTGATAGCGGGTGGTCAGATTCAGGCTGCCCGGAGCGACCGTGCGCGCAAGCACGCGCCTGGCGGCGTCGTAGCTGAGCACCACCACGTTGCCGTTTGCATCGATCGTTTCGATCAACTGCCCGGCGCGGTCGTAGCGCCTGGACATGGCGTTGCCGGCAGCCGTGGTGCCGAGCAGCGCGCCATTGGCGTCATAACTGAATTGAGTGACGTTGCCGCGGCCATCGCGCACCGACTGCGTTTCGCCATGGCGGTTGCGGATGGTGGTGACCGTTATGCCTTCGGGTGTCGTGACAGTAGTGCTGCGCGTGGCGCTGTTGTACTCGGTGCGTGTCACATTGCCGAGCGCATCGGTTTGGGTCAGCACACGCCCGAAGGCGTCCCAGCTGGTGAAGCGGCGGGCATCGGTGGGGTCGGTGGTTTGCACTACGCGGCCAAGGCGGTCGTATTGCTGGCTGCGCACGTTGCCGTTGGCATCGACGCTGCGAATGAGACGCCCGAAGCTGTCGTATTGCATCGAGCGCACGGCGCCGCCCTCGCTGGTGGCGAGGACCAGGCCACGCCGGTCGTAGGACGTGTTTTGCGTGACGGTGCTTGTGCTGCCGCCGGCATCGATGGTCTCGCTGCGGCTGACGCGCTCACCGAATGTGTTGTTGACGTAGCGGATCATGTGACCCATTGCATCGACGCTGTGCTCGAGCCTGCCGCCAAGGTCGTAGCCATGACTTATCCGGATATCGGCATCGCTGTTGCGTATGGCGTTCAGTACGATGCCGAGCGCGGCATCGGCCAGGCCGCCGTTCAATCCGGCCAGCACGGCCTGTGCAATGCGCTGGCCGTACAACACGCTGCCGCTTTGCTGGCCCAGCGTGTTGTACTGCTCCTCGCTCACCTCGCCTAGCGCATTGATGGTGTGCGTGAGCCGGCCATCGGCGTCGTGGTAATACAGGGTTCGATTGCCAAGCTGGTCGGTGGTCGACATGCGCCGGCCGGCCAGGTCGTAGCGGTGTGTCAACGCATGCTGGTTCCAGACATTGTCGATTTGCGTCTGATTCAGGTCGCCGCTCAGGAGACGGGCGCCTTCGGCAGTGAGTTCGCCGGTGAGCCGGCCCTGCAGGTCATAGCGTGCGGCAAGGGAGCGCACTTCCGCTGTGCCGGCGGCGCGGCTGGTTGTCACCAGCCGTCCGGACAGGTCGTAGCGGTTTTGGGTGACGGTGCCTTCGGCGTCGGTTTCCTCGATCACACGCTGCATCGCATCGTAACGCCAGCTGCTGCCGCGGTCGCCGGCGCTGGCGGCCGGCCGCATGCCCGCAATGGTGCTGGCGGGATCGACAGGGACGCTGACGCGGATGGCATAACGGACCTGCCGGCTGAGCTGACCCCGGTTGTCGTAGACGTTTTCGGTCAGAAAACCTTCGGCATCGATTTCACCGGCGACCAGTCCGCGGCTGTTGCGCAGCCAGGTGGTACGCGCATCGTCGGCGCTGGCGACAGGGGCTGCCAGCAGTTGTTCGAGTGTTGCGGTGGCACGCAAGGTGTCGCCGACCGGCGTCGCATAAGCGATGCGCTGGATCAATTGCGCCGCACTGTCATAACGGTATTCGATCAAGGCCCCGGCGCCGTCAAGTGTGGCGCGCAGCAGGCCGTCGCGATCATGGAAATTGCGCGTGACGCGGTCGCCGGCGCTGGCGGCGACGGTCACGGAGGCAGCGGCCAGTGCAGCGGTATCGGCCCGGTTGGACCGGCGCGTCACCGCCTGCACACGGGAGGCGCTGTCGTAACTCGTTTCGGTGACCGCACCATTGGCGTCGACGGTCTGGACCAGGCGTCCGCTCGCATCGTAGGCAAACCGGGTCGAGCGGTCGAGCGCGGAGGCGGCCGGCCGCAGCGCTGCCAGTGCCGGATAGGCCGGCTGGCCATTGGCATCGACCAGCAGCGAAAGATCGACGGCGCCGGCCCAGGCGATGGTGCGGCTGACCTGACCGCCAGGGGTGTAGCGGGTTTCGATCAGGCTGCCGTCGCCATCGATCTCCGCGATCTTGCGGCCGCGTTCGTCGTACAGGATCCAGTTTCGGACACCCGTTGCATCCTGCGTCATGTGCAGGCGGTTGCCGGCGTCGTACACATATCGGGTCTGACCGAGATTCACGGCCGCGCCACCAGCGTCGGACACGCCGATGAGCCGCCCGGCGCGGTCGTAGGACCGGGTCCTGGTCAGGCCGTTGGCGAGCGTGACGGTGGTCTTGTTGCTGGCGTCGTCATACCGGGTGGTGGTGATGGCGCCGAATGCATCGGTGCCCGCCACCAGGCGGCCCAGACCGTCGTACACGAATAGCTGGACCGCATCCTGGGCAATGGTTTTCAGCAGCTGTCCGGATGCGTCATGGACGTATTGGGTGATGCCCTGACTGCCATCGGCCACGCCATTGCCGCCGGCATCGACAAAGGCATACTCGGTCAGGCGCGATAGCTGGCCCCGGAAGTCGTAGTCCATGTCGCTGCGCTGGCTGCGCGCGCGGTTGGCCGATTCAGCTACCCAGCGAGCCATCCCGGCCTCCTCCGGCATCGCGCCGGCGGCGAGCGTTGCCAGCGGATACAGGCTGTCGACATACCGGATGCTGCTGGTGCGCTGGCCGAGGGAGTTGTAGCGGTATTCGGTGACGCGGCCTTCGGGACTGATCACGAAGCGCAGCAGGTAACGCTGACCCGCGTCCTGGACGTAAAACGTTGTGGCTTTGGCGCCGGATCCGTTCGAAATCGATTCGGCGATGAGCTGGTTGCCCGCATCGTAGCGGCGCGTGAGTCGATTGCCGGCGCTGTCGGATTGCAGGATCTGGTTGCCTTGCGCGTCGTATTCCAGATCGATGCTGTTGCCTGCGGCATCGATGATGCGGGTTACATCGCCCTGTGTGTTGTAAACAAACTGCGTGGTCTCGGCAAAACCATCGATTGCCGGGCCGGTAATGCGGGTGAGCTGACCCGCGCTGTCGTATGCATAAGTAGTCGTTTTTCCCAGAGGATCGGCAACCGTGCTGCGTCTGTTCGGGAGATCGTAGGTGTAAGACGTGGTGTGGCCGAGGCCGTCGGTGACGCTGGCAACGCGGTAGTCGGCACCCGGCCCGGTCTGGACATAGGTGACGCTCAGGCTGGTGCCGTCGCTTTGCGTAATGCGCGCGATGCGCTTGCTGGTTCCGTCATAGGCATAACGGGTCTCGTAGATGCTGGCGTCGCTGATGTCGCCGTCGGCGGGGGTCAGGTCGATGATGGCGGTGGACAGGCGGTTAGCGCCGTCATATTGGTAACGCACGCGCGTCTGGCTGCTTGTGACGCCGGCATTGGAGACGACGGTGCGGATCTGGACCAGCTGGTTTTGCAAATAATCGAGAAACGTCGCTTCGCCCTGGCCGTCGCTGCGTTGATTGACGACCTTGCTCAGCAGTCCATTGGCGCCGTAACTGTAGTCGAGGCGATTGCCGCTGCGATCGGCGCTCGACAGCAGCCGTCCCGCGCTGCCGGCTTCGTAGGTTTCGAGCAGGCCGTCGTCGCCGTTGGTCCAGAGCAGCCGGCCGCTGCCATCGATCGTGAATTGATCGCGGGGACCGCTGCCGGCGCTGCTGATGTAGCGTTGTCCCGCGGCGTCGAACTGATAGGTCGCGCTCGCGCCGTCGCCGCCGGTGCGCACGATGCTGCTGCCCGCCTGGTTGGCCATGCCGCGCAGTACCGCGGACTGGTACAGGCCGATGCGCCAGTTGTCGCCATTGTCATCGTCAAACCGGCCCTGGCTGTTGTAGGTGCGGGTAACCAGGGTATCCGGTCCGGCGCCAACCAGGACACTATCCCCGTCCTGCAATACCAGGTTGCCGTTGGACAAATTGACGAAAACGAGTTCGCCGTTGCGGCCCTGGGCGGATTGACTTGGGTTATTGCGGGATGGGTTCGTGAGCGCAGCAACGGTTGGGCTGAGGCTCAAGCCAATACTGTTGCCGGCAATCAGTACTCCATCTAATCCAGCCATTTTATTCTCCGGAAAATCTTTATAAGCAGGGCCAGTTGCCCGTACAAAAAATTTATCCGGAGATTTTTGGGAAGGTTTAGGGTTTCAAGGAAAATTTTCTTTTTTTATAAAGCAGGAGCAATGTTCTGCGGCTATTGCGCTACAGCGTTTTACTCTTTGCCCGCTGAAAAGGCAGCATTGGGGCCGCGAGAACAATAATCTGCTGGCGTCAGTGCAGGTCGGAAAAACACTCCTTCAGGAACTCGACCATGCTCGACAGCTTGCGCGAGGAATCGCTGCGCTGAATCAGAACCGCGTAAATCGCGCGGTTATGCGGCGTGAACCCGGGCAGCAATTCGACCAGTGTGCCCGCTTTCAATTCTTCTTCAACCAGCCAGCGCGCCGTCATCGAAATACCCAGACCAGCCAGCGTCGATGCGCGCGCAAGTTCGGCGCTGTCGGTCGCCAGGGTGCCGCTTACCTGCACATGGCTGATGTCGTCGCCGCGCTTGATCGGCCATTGTTTGTTTGGCGTCGACCCGCGCGAGATCAGACAGTTGTGACGCACCAGGTCTTCCGGCGTGTCCGGCACGCCATGTTCCGCCAGATAAGCCGGCGCCGCGCAGAATACCCGCCGGTATGGCGCAAGCTTGATGGCGACCAGGCCGGGATCGATCACATCGGCAATGCGCACGGCGACATCGATGCGCTGCTGGAACAGGTCCAGCTTGTCCAGTGAAAAATTGACGTCCAGCGTCAGTGCGGGATACTGTTTCATGAATTCGGGCAGGCGCGGTGCGATACGAACCGCGCCGAGCACCGACGGCGCCGTGATGCGCAGATGTCCGGTCGGCCGGTCCTGCAGATCCGACATTTCAGCCGCCGCCTGGTCCAGTTCCAGCAGCGCGCGCACACAATGTTCGTACAGGCGCTGTCCGGCTTCGGTCGCGAACAGGCCGCGCGTGTTGCGGTTCAGCAGGCGTTGCTGCAGGCGGGCTTCGAGCGCGGCAATCCGCTTGCTGACCATGGCCGGCGTGACGTCGAGACGGCGCGCCACTTCCGAGAAACTGCCGATCTCGACGGTCTGGACAAAGATGCGCAAGGAAGTGAGGTCTTCGAATGCCGCGTCGGCGCCGGTGCGTATGTCGGAAAACTGGCCGCTTTGATTGATCATCGGTTCAGGTGTCGGGAAAGATCCCGTATCCTACTCCAATGCATTGTTTCCGTGCAAAGTCCCCGCCAGGCGACTATTCATTTCATTTGATTAAAATGACAACATTGCCCATTGCCTGTCCTTGCCGGACCATTTCGTGCGCATCGGCGATCTGCTCCAGCGGCAAGCGGGCAGCGATATTGTGCTGCAGGCTGTTCTTTTCCAGCATCGCGGTCAGATGCTCGGTTGCGCGCGCCCGGGTGCCGGCGTCGAGGTTGTACAAAATGAAAAATTTCAGGCCTATGTTTTTCAGCACCAGTGGATAAAATGGCGCGCTCAGCTCGGGCGCGCTACTGCCATACACAATGATCTGGCCATCCGTTTTGACGATCTGCAGATTGGTGTCGAGGTTAGCGGCGAAATCGACTTCGATGATGCGATCCACTCCTTCGCCGCGGGTCGCCTGCTGCACCGCCGCACTGACATCGTCTGTCCTGTAGTTCAACACCAGGTCGGCCCCGGCCTGTTTGGCCAGCACGGCTTTTTCCGGACCGCTGACCGTAGTGATCACCTGTTTCGCCCCCATCAGCCGTGCCATCTGGATCGCATAATGGCCGACCGCGCCGGCGCCGCCGGGAATGAACACCCGCTTGCCGACCACCCCGCCATCCACATTCACGGCATGATAGGCAGTCAGGGCCGGAATGCCCAGGCAGGCGCCGACCGCCATGTCGACATCCGGCGGCAGCGGCACTGCCTGGATCGCCGGCAAAACGATATATTCCGCGGCCGTGCCGTGTGGCCGCTGCCATGCGGCATTCCAGGTCCAAACCCGCTCGCCGACGCGTTCTTCCGGGACGCCGGCGCCGGCCTGGTCGATCACGCCGGCGCCATCGCTATGCGGAATCATGCGCGGAAAAGGCATCGGACGCATGCCGCCGCGCGACTTGACATCGGATGGATTGACGCCGCTGGCCTGCAGCCTGATGCGGACCTCGCCAGGCCCTGCGGCCGGCGTCGGCATGTCAATGATCTGCAGCACCTCATGAGCCGGCCCGGTGCGATCGTAAACAGCAGCACGCATCAAAATTCCCCTTTATTCAATTGTCGATTTGCGCGCCAGCATACCATTTGACGCCGGTCCATCGCATAGCGGCCGACTGATCGCCTGCGGAACAAATGCTGTTCCTCCCTCAGCATTGCGAAGCGTTTCGCAACTGGGCAAACTCTGACGCATAACATGGAGGCGCTAAGTACCCGACCGGAATAAATTGGGAGATGGATGTGGTCCTGGCCGAGCGCGATGCAAGGCGCCCGGGCCGCCGCAGTGCGAGCACTGCAAGGGCCGGGCAACGCCGCAGCGCGCCGGTCAGGGCCGCAGACACTCACAATTTATTTTGGGCGGGTACTTAGTGTGCTTTCATGATCAAAAACGGAGACTATTCATGAAGCTGGTCAGCTACATCCGCCGCGGACACGGTTCGGCCGCCGCATCCTATGGCGCCCTCGTGGGCGACCGCATCATCGAGCTTGCCACCCCAGGCGCGCCCAGCCTGCGCCAGGCACTGGCAACGGAAGGCATAGCCGGCCTGCAAAGCCGGCTGGCCAGCGCATCAAACAGCGCTGGCATTGCGCAATCCGAGGTGCAGTTGCTGCCGCCGATACCGGACCCGGAAAAAATCCTGTGCATCGGCCTCAACTATTACCTTCATGCGAAGGAAGTCAACATGCCGGTGCCGAGCCAGCCGTCGGTATTCGTGCGCTATCCGAACTCACTGGTAGGCCAGGGCCAGCCCGTGCTGCGGCCTCCCGAGTCCGAGCAGCTGGACTATGAAGCCGAACTGGCGGTGGTGATCGGCCGTGGCGGCCGCCGCATTCCGGAAGCCAGCGCGATGGAGCATGTGGCCGGTTATGCCTGCCTGGCCGAGAATTCGGTGCGCGACTGGCAGCGCCATTCCAACCAGGCGACCCCCGGCAAGAATTTTTTTCACAGCGGCGCCTTCGGCCCCTGGCTGGTCACCCCGGATGAAGCCGGGCCACCCGATCAAATGCGTGTGGTCGGCCGCCTGAACGGCGAGGAAATGCAGCGCGACACAATCGACCAGCTGATCTTCCCGATACCGTTTCTGATCGCCTATCTGTCCACCTTCACCGAACTGGTGCCCGGCGATGTGATCTCCACCGGCACCCCGGCCGGCGTAGGCATTTCTAAAAAACCGCAGCTCTGGATGAAATCCGGCGATGTGTTCGAAGTCGAGATCACCGGCCTGGGCGTGTTGCGCAATCCGGTTCTCGACGATATCAATCAATAGGAGTTTTACATGACACAATCGGCGCTCTGGCTGAGCGAAAACGACGTCACATCGCTGGTTTCTCTCGGCGAAGCAATCGATGCGCTGGAAGCGGGCCTGCGCTCGCTCGGACGCAACGAAGGACAGAATATTCCGAAGGCGCTGGGCGGCTTCGGCGACGCGACATCGATGCATTCGCTGGGATCGGCGCTGCCGGCGCTCGGTTATAGCGGCTACAAGAACTGGATCCATACCAAACGCGGCGCCAAGGCGGTGTTTGTTCTGTTCGACACCAACGAAGGCCGTCTGCTGGCAATGATGGAAGCCAATTCACTGGGCCAGTTGCGCACTGCCGCCATGACCGGCCTGGGCACCAAGTGGGTGGCGGCCGAAGGCGCCAGCGACATGGCGCTGATCGGCTCCGGCCGCCAGGCGCTGGCGCAGGTCGCCGCCGTCAATGCGGTGCGCCCGCTGTCACGCATCCGGGTGTGGAGCCCGACCGCGGAGAAGCGGGAAACCTTCGCCGGACTGTTGCGCGAAAAATTCAAGGCGGAAGTCATCGCCGCGCCCACCATCGAAGCCGCGACCGACGGCGCCAGCCTGGTGACCGTGGTCACCCGTGCCCGCGATCCGTTCCTGACCAGCGCCATGCTGCCCAAGGGCGTACACTTGAACGCGGTCGGCGCGATCCTGCCGGCCAATGCGGAGTTCCATCAGGATATATTTGAACGTGTCGGCTTCATTGCGGTCGATGATGTGACCGGCGTGCAGAAAGCGTCGCGCGAGTTCATTGATTATTTTGAAAAGGGCGCGGGTCAGGGCAATTGGGATCGGGTGCGTTCGTTAGGTAAAGTCATTGCCGACGGTGAACGTCCGCCCGCTGGCGCCGATATCACGATGTTCAAATCGATGGGCATGGGCATCTCCGACCTGTCGGTCGCGATGCTGGTCTACGAGCGTGCGCGTGCGGCCGGAATCGGTCTGACGCTGCCGCTGATGGATGTCGCGCCCCTGCGCTTTTAAGCACCTGTGAACAGAATTGATTGATTAAAAAATAATTATCAGGAGATTGTCATGGAAAAGCAGATCAGCTTGGTCGATGTCAGCGGCGCGCCGATACGCGAGCAGACTTTCTGGCCTACCGTGGTGTTGCCGAAAGCGGCCATCGACGCCGAGATCGACCGCCTTGCCAGCAGTCCGCGGCCGGCAAATGGAAGGCGCGCAGCGTCGGTCAATCATCCGATGAATACCGGCCCGGTGCCGGCTTTTGCGCCCGGCATCGACGTCCACATTGAAGTGCTGAAACCAGGTGAGCAGACCGCTCCGGTGATGCGCAGCTCGAGCATGGTCGACATGTGCATCCGCGGCAGCGGCGTCGTGCAGATCGGCGCCCGGGAATTCCGGGCCGAGAGATTCGACGTCTGGAATACGCCGTCAATGGAACCCTACACCTATCGCAATGACGGCCAGGAACTGTTCGTGCGCCTGTCGTACAGCAATGCGCCGCTGCTGGAGCGGCTGGAAGTGCATTACATCGATCCCGATCCGAAAGCGGACACGCAGGGCGAGCCCGCAAGCGGCGGCGCGGCCGCCGCCCAGCATCGCGCGCGCGATGCCGCCAAACCGATCCAGATCGGCAAGGACGGCGCCCAGATGCTCGGCTACGAATGGCTGATCGACATCGACACCGTCGAATCCAAGGCGCTGCACTGGCCGTGGAAGGAAATCGCGCCCCATCTCGAGAATGTAGCCGGCCTGGATGTCGCTTATACCGGCCGTCACCTGTACGTGCTGTACAACCCCGCCACCGAGCGCCGCATCGGCACCTCGCACAGCTTCTTCGCCACCATCGCCAAGCTACCGCCCGGCAAGGTCGACCGTCCGCACCGTCACAGCTCGGCGGCGATCAACTACATCATGTGGGGCAACGGCAAGAGCGTCGTCAACGGTGAAAAAGTCGAATGGCAGGAAGGCGACCTGCACTTTTCCGCCCCGGGCTGGTCGGTGCATAACCACGCCTCGCGGGACCAGGGTTTTGTCGCCCTGACGATCCAGGATCATCCGCTGCATATCGCGATGGAATCTCTTTTGTGGCAGGAAACCCTGAAGGATCCGATCCTGAAGCTGGGCTCGAGCGACGGCATAGAAACAAACCTGGCCAGCCACATCAAGGCGGCGTGAGATCATGGAACACAGAATCAAGCCAATCGCCGGCGAATTCCCGCGCGGACCGGAAGTGCGGGCGCTGGCCGCCGACATTCGCGACCTGTATGACGAGGTAGCCGATCAGCTCGACCATGACCGGATCGAACGTTTCCCCTCGTATTTCATCGACGACTGCACCTATCAGGTGGTATCGCGCGAGAATTACGCCGAAGACCTGCCGCAGGCCGCCATCTACTGCGATGGCATCGGCATGGTGCGCGACCGCGTGATCGCGTTGCGTGAAACCCAGGTTTATGTGCCGCGCGCCTGGCGCCATTTCATCAGCGGCGTACGTATCACAGCGCTCGATGGCGACGACATCCATGTGCGCGCCAACTTCCTGGTCACGGAAGCCATGTCGGACCAGGAGCCGACCATCTTCCTGGTCGGCCAGTATGTCGACATCCTGGTACGGCGCGAGGAACGACTGATGTTCAGGCAGCATCTGGCCATATACGACAACCATCACGTGCGGCGTTCGCTGATCGTGCCGGTATAAAAACAAGGAGACGACCATGGGCAAAAGCCTGAACGCCGAAACCAGCCAGCGGGTCTGGCCGAAAGAAGGCTGGACGAGGGTGCCATTCTGGGTCTACACCGACCCCGACCTGTATCGGCGCGAGCTGGATCTGTTTTTCTATGGCCGCAGCTGGAATTACGTGGGGCTCGAATGCGAAATCCCGGAAAAAGGATCGTTCAAGCGCAGCTGGATCGGCGAGCGCCAGGTAGTTGTCGTGCGGGGTGAAAACGATCAGGTCCACATCTGGGAAAACCGCTGCGCCCACCGCGGTTTGCGCCTGTGCTGGAAAAACAAGGGCAAGGAAGAGTCGTTCACCTGCCCTTACCATCAATGGAATTTTGCGCTCGACGGCAAGTTGCAAGGTGTGCCGCTGAAGCGAGGTGTGCTGAAAAAAGGCGGCATGCCGCTCGACTTCGACAATGCCCAACATGGCCTCACGCGCTTGCAGGCGCATGTCGAGGGCGGCACCATCTGGGCCAGCTTCCATCCGGACCCGTTGCCGTTTGAAGAGTACAGCGGCGCCGAAATCATGACCAACATCAGGCGCCAGTTCCCGGGCAAGAAACTCAAGCTGCTGGGTTACAACCGCCAGCTGATTCCGGGCAACTGGAAACTCTATTTCGAGAACCTGAAAGACCCCTATCACGCCACGCTGCTGCATTCGTTCCTGATCACCTTCGGTTTGTGGCGCGCGGATACGCAGTCGGAATCGACTCCGGTGGACCACGGCCACAGCCTGATGGTATCGAGGAACGTCGGCAAGAAAAAAGCCGATGCCGGGGGCGAGATTGCGCGTTTCAAGGAGGCGCTGGTTCTGAATGACAGCGACTCGGTCACGCCGCGCAATGAATTCGAGGATGGCAAGGTCGTCGCCATCACACATTTCCCGAGCGTGGTGATGCACCAGCAGGCCAACACCTTCGGCATGCGCCACATCATTCCGAAAGGCGTCGATTCATTCGAACTGGCGTGGACCTTCTTCGGTTACGAGGACGACGACGACGAGATGACGCGGCTGCGCGTGCGCCATGCCAACCTGTACGGCCCGGCCGGTTATGTCGCGATGGAAGATGGCGAAGTGCTGTCCGAATCGCAGAACGGCGCCCATCATGCCGATGGCTTCAGCGCAGTGCTGGAAATGGGCGGCCGCGACGTCGCAGCGCAGGACCACATGGTGACGGAAGTCCTGATCCGCGCATTCTATAAATATTATCGTGAAGCGATGGGATTATGAGCGCCGATGGATTACCACGCCTGACGCTGGAACAGGTCGAACCGGCATTGCGCGACGAGCTCGCGCCGACGGTCGCCAGACTCGGTTACTTCGGCGAATTCTTCCAGGTTTTCGGTGCGGTGCCGGGCGCGATGCAGACCTTCATGTCCTACACGAAGTCGGTCAAGGCGCCGCTGTCGGATGCTGAAAACGAACTGCTGGCGCTCGCGGTGTGCGCCGCGCTGGGCGACAACTATGAGCGGATACAGCATGAGCGCCTCAGCGCCCGCCTCGGCTTTACTACGGAATGGATTGCCGCCGCCGAGGGCCGTGCCGGCGCGGATGCCAACCTGCTGAGTCCAGCCGAAACCGCGTTGCGCGCGCTGGCCCTGGCCGTCATCGCCCGCCACGGGCGGGATTGCGCCGCCGAAGTTGCCGCCGCCGGCGCCGAACTCGGCACACAAAAGGCCACCGCGGCGCTGCTGCAGATCACCCGCTTCATCACCATCGCCACGCTGTGCAACAGCCTGTCATTATCCTTGCCCGTACCGTCTGTTTTTGACGCCACCTCCGACATTACTACCTCACCTGCAAAATGATCTCATTAAAGCCCGATTTTCTGGTCGGATCCTATCCGCCTATTGCCACCCCCTTCCGCGACGGCCAGGTCGATTTTGATGCCTATCAGGGACTGCTCGAGTTCCAGATCAAGAACGGCACCCACGGCATCGTCGTCAACGGCACCACGTCAGAACCGTCGACCCTGACCATCGACGAGCGCAACCAGCTGGTGAAGCTGGCGATCGAGGTGGTCGGCAAGCGTGTGCCGGTGGTGGCCGCCACCGGCTCCCAGTCGCACGCGGAAACCGTGGCGCTGACCGACTTCGCGGTGAAGGCCGGCGCCGATGCGCTGCTGGTGGTGACACCCTACTACATCCGTCCGTCGCAACGCGGCCTGGTCGCCTATTACCACGACATCGGACAGCGCAGCGACCTGCCACTGATGATGTACCACATCCCCGGCCGCGCCGCGGTGACGGTGGAAATCGATACGCTGAAACAGATCGTGGACAAGCTGCCGCACTTCGTCGGCATCAAGCATGCGGTCAACGATCACGGTTTCGTGACGACCATGGTCCAGGCCTTCGGACCGGAGTTCCGGATTTTCTGCGGCCTGGAAGAATTCACCTTCCCGATGATGGCCGTGGGCGCGTGCGGCACCATGAACGCGGTCGCCAACCTGGTGCCGGGACGCATCGCCGCGCTATGCAATGCGGTGATGGCGGGCGACCTCGCGCTGTCGCGCAAGCTGCACTACGAACTGTATGAGCTGAATCATTCGGTGTTCTACGACACCAACCCGATCCCGATGAAATACATGATGAAGCGCCTCGGCATCCTGGAGCGCAATGAACACCGCCTGCCTATGCTGCCGGCGACCCCGGAACTGGAACAGCGGCTGGACCAGGTGCTCAAGCGCGCGGGGCTGTTATGACGATCGCCTTGCAGGACAACGGCCTGTTCCGGCAGGCGTGTTACATCGATGGCGTTTGGTGCGACGCGGACAGCGGCGCAACGCTGGAAGTAAACGATCCCGCCACAGGCGCGCCGCTCGGGACCATCCCCAACATGGGCGATGTGGAAACCCGGCGTGCGATCGAAGCGGCGCATGCCGCATGGCCTGCATGGCGTGCGCGCACCGCGAAGGATCGGGCCGCGATCCTGCATCGCTGGCATGAGCTGATGATCGAGCATCAGGAAGACCTGGCGCTGCTGATGACGCTTGAGCAAGGCAAACCGCTGGCCGAAGCACGTGGCGAAATTGTTTATTCCGCGTCCTTCCTGCAATGGTTTTCGGAAGAAGCCAAACGTGTTTATGGCGATACGATTCCCGGCCACCAGGCGGACAAGCGCATCGTCGTGCTCAAGGAGCCGATCGGCGTCTGCGCTGCGATCACGCCGTGGAATTTCCCTTCCGCGATGATCACGCGCAAAGCCGGACCCGCTCTTGCCGCCGGATGCACCATGGTCTTGAAACCCGCCACCGCAACACCCTACTCCGCGCTGGCGCTGGCCGAACTGGCGCAACGTGCGGGTGTGCCGCCGGGCGTGTTCAGCGTCGTCACTGGCAGCGCCAGCAAGATCGGCGGCGAGATGACATCCAATCCGCTGGTGCGCAAGCTCACCTTCACCGGCTCGACTGAAATCGGCAAGGTGCTGCTGCGGCAATGCGCCGACACCGTCAAGAAAACCTCGATGGAATTGGGCGGCAATGCGCCTTTCATCGTTTTCGATGATGCCGACCTCGATGCCGCGGTGGAGGGCGCGGTCGCGTCCAAGTATCGCAATGCGGGGCAAACCTGCGTCTGCGCCAACCGCCTTCTGGTGCAGGACGGTGTGTACGATGAATTTGCAAAACGCCTGGCCGCGCGTGTCGCCGGCTTCAGGCTCGGCAACGGACGCGACGCCGGTGTGACGATGGGTCCGCTGATCGACCGCAAGGCGGTCGCCAAGGCGCAGGAGCATGTCGACGACGCGATCGGCAAGGGAGCGCGTCTTGTCTCAGGCGGAAAGCCGTCCGCACAAGGCGGCAATTTTTTCGAGCCGACCATCCTGCTGGACGCAACGCCGGCCATGAAAATTGCACGCGAGGAGACCTTCGGGCCGGTTGCCGCGCTGTTCCGCTTCAAGGATGAAGCGGAAGCGATTCGCATGGCCAACGATACCGAGTTCGGCCTGGCCGCCTATTTTTATGGCCGCGATATTGGCCGCGTGTGGCGTGTCGGCGAAGCGCTCGAATACGGCATCGTCGGCATCAATACCGGACTGATCTCGACCGAGGTGGCGCCATTCGGCGGCGTCAAGGAATCAGGGCTGGGACGGGAAGGCTCGCATTACGGGATTGAGGATTATCTGGAGATCAAATATCTCTGCATGAGCATTTGATGTGGCGGGGTGTGGCCAAAAGTTCGTCGTTCTTCCCGGAGAGAACTTTTCCCACATCAACATAAGAGCAAAAAACTGCACCAGGCAGCTTTTTTGAGCGTGCCCCGACGCTTTAACCACGTTTGAATGCAAGCATCGTGCGTTCGGCGATCGAGTGCTTGGTCTGACGCAATTCGTCAATCTCCGAACGCGTGAGCATCCTTGATGTCCCAATTTTTTCTTTGGGGATCTTGACCTCTACGACAAATTTACCGTTAGTCAGCTTCGTCAGCACCATCCGCTTCTTCAATTCGAGAGCGGATTTTTTCGCTAGTTGGAGTGTTGATAAGGTAGTTAGCTTCGGATGCTGAGAGACATTCGAAACCGAAACCAAATCGTTCTTTCCACCAGTCTTCAATTTGTCCATGTTTTTCTCGTAAGTCGTTCAATCGCCCGCTCGGCAGGCTTAGAAATGTAGGGTGGAAAAGCGAAGCGCCTTCCACCCTACAGGTAACTCAGAATTAAAATTTGGCTTCATTTTGCCGGCGCTAAGTCAACACTATCCAGGTTGTTCGTAATTTCCCCATTGGCCACGCAATACACTGTTGTTGGGCTCCTGCTGGGGGGCGTAACATGAACGCCTGCCTCTATGTCGTGCTCCTCCGACCTTCGATCGTACCCCCAAAAAACAGTGTAGATTGTCTTTCCGTTCGGGATGTCGACCGCATAGCTCCACCAGCGTCCTTGTCCGTCGGGCTGCCTTGTCGATGCTTTTGTTTTTGGAACCAAAAGGCTTATCTCTGGCACGCCATTAATTGGACCAAACGTATACCGAACTTTCGTTTTTTCATTACAGAGCTCAATTCGCTTTGCTTCATTGGTTTTACAGGAAAACCATGTGTCTGCCAGGCTAGCGCATGCGGCAAACGCAGTTTGCGAAACGAGCAGTGCGGTAGTGCAGATTACGAGCGAATTGAACATAGGACCCTGAGAAAAATAACGTTCACGATAATCCGCGGCGCAGCCGTCAGAGTTGATCAAATTGTTATATATGCGGAGTATATGAATCGGAAATTCATTTAAGAGGTATTTCAATTTTTAGCTTTGGACATGCTCGGGGAAAGCTCTTACTTCCTGCAGCTAAGCTGTACCCATATCAATGCGTTGCAAAGATTTGGGTACAGGTCAAGCGTAAGCCGGAATAATAATTACAAGAAGCGTTAAATATCAAAAAGGAAATAAAACAACGCTCTACTACAGGCGTTGGCGACCTTGCTCTGCAGTCCATTGGCATCGCAACTGTAGTCGCCGCAATTGCCCGCCAACCCGTATTTCCGGACCATCGATTGATATCCGTCAAAGCGAGGCCATCGCCTCCACATTCATGCGGCGCTCCCCTTGAACCATCGGCCACCGGAAGTAGAGTGAACAATAAACCATCTTCAGGCATGAGCCGCCCAAAGCAGCCAAGGTCATTGCTTGTTTTCGTCCTGACATTCGCTGCCGATTCCAGGCCTGCGCTGCTGCCTGTCAACCTCTGAAGGAACACCAAATGAGCATGATCACAACCAGCGACGGTACGCACATTTTCTACAAGGACTGGGGAACGGGACGCCCGGTGGTGTTCTCGCACGGTTGGCCGCTTGACGCCGACGCCTGGGACGACCAGATGATGTTTCTCGGAGAACGCGGCTATCGAGTCATCGCCCATGACCGGCGTGGCCATGGCCGCTCGAGCCAGACCTGGAACGGCAACGACATGGACACTTACGCCGACGACCTGGCCGCTTTGTTCGACACGCTTGACCTGAAGGACACGGTAATGGTCGGCCACTCCACCGGCGGCGGCGAAGTCGCGCGTTATATCGGCCGCCATGGCACCGCGCGTGTCGCCAGGGCCGTGCTGGTCAGTGCGATACCGCCGCTGATGCTGAAGACAGACAAAAATCCCGAAGGCCTGCCGATTGCCGTCTTCGACGACATCCGCGCCGGCGTCAGCGCTGACCGCTCGCAGTTCTTCAAGGATTTTAGCGCGCCCTTCTACGGCGCCAACAAGCCAGGCGCCGTGGTATCGCAAGGCCTGCGTGACGCGTTCTGGCTCATGTCGATGCGGGGCTCCTTAAAAGGCGAATTCGACTGCATCAAGGCATTCTCCGAAACGGACCTGACCGAAGATCTCAGGAAATTCGACATTCCGACCCTGATCATCCACGGTGATGCCGACCAGATCGTGCCGATCGGCGCCTCCGCCGTGCTCTCTTCGAAAATCGTCCGGAACGCGACCCTGAAGATCTATCCGGGCGCGCCGCATGGTCTCGCCAGCACGCACAAGAACCAATTCAACGCCGACCTGCTGGCGTTCATCAACGGCCAGTAAACCCATGTCCATCCATGTTTTTGCGTTGTTGATCGGTATCGTCGCAGGACTTCGGGCGATGACCGCCACTGCCGTGGTCAGCTGGGCTGCTCACCTCGGCTGGCTGCAACTGGAAAACACGCCGCTGGCTTATCTGGGCTCTGGTTTCCTGCCGTACTTCTTCACCTTGCTGGCGATTGCGGAACTGATCGCGGACAAGCTTTCGAAGACACCCAGCCGCAAGGAACTGCTGCCGTTCATCACCAGGATAGTGAGCGGCGCGTTATGTGGCGCCGCTCTCGGCGCGCAGCATGACGCACTGACAGGTGGCCTGGTGGCAGGCACAATCGGCAGTGTGATCGGCACCCTGGGTGGCTACGCGGTCAGGGTCCGACTGGCGGCGGCAAACGGCGGCAAGGATCGGCCGATCGCCTTTCTCGAAGATGCGATCGCGATCGGCGGCGCGATCCTGGTGGCCGCAGCGGCCACATGAACAGAAATATTTTTCCTGCCACCGCGGTCACCGTATTCCCGCAGGCGCGGTTTTCGATCGCATCGCGATGGCGTCTTCCCGTTCCATGTCTTCCAATCCGGATTCCATGTCAACCACCGTCCGATCGAGCTCGGGAAGCAAGACATCCTGCAGCGCACGCGCGCGCCGCGATGCGCGGCGATACGCCTGGTATAAACGTTCCAGATTGCCGGCGACCGCCGCCAGCGGCGCAGCCATTTCAATGACCTCTGCGAAGGCTACACGGCAGTCCCTGGCCTCCGGCGACGCATACACCAGCCGCGCCGGCTGCGCGGGAAGATCGAGATGCAGTTGCACCTCCAGCAGGCGCACGCCCACCAGCGATCGCGAGGCGATTTCCGCTTCAGCCTGATCCAGCACGGCAACCGGATAGACCAGCAGTTCCTCCAGCCCGTGACGGCCGATTACGGCACGCAGCGCGGCAGTGGCACGTTTGCAGGCCGACAAAAAATTTGCCTCCATGCCAGAGTAGCGCTGCAGCTCAGTAACAATCTCACCGGCCAGGAGCAGGCACTTTTCATCCAGGAATTCATGGCCTTCGCGCATCGCATGGCGCTCTTCCCTGAGTTCAATGACGGCACTTCGGGTGGGTGTGACCTCGCTCATCACAGCCCCTCAAGATGCGCGCCGATCTGGGCATCGGACAAACGCGTCAGTTCCGCGCGAGGCAATGCGGCAAGCAGGCGCCAGCCGATATCCATGCTGTCCTCCAGCGTTCTTGCGCGCGACTGGCTGACTGCCTTGTCTTCAAAGGCCGCGCCAAAAGCCAGGTACTGCCTGTCGGTCTGTGCCAGATCCTCTTCCCCGACCACGCTGGCAAGCAGCCGCGCCTGTACCGCCCTGGCATAAGCCGCATAAAGCTGGCTGGCCAGGGCCGGGTGGTCAGGGTCGGTATATCCGGCGCCGATGCCGTCTTTCATCAGGCGCGACAGGCTGGGAAGCACGTTGATCGGCGGGTAAATGCCGCGCCGGTCCATGTCGCGCGACAGCACGATCTGACCCTCGGTGATGTATCCGGTCAGGTCAGGAATCGGATGGCTGATGTCGTCGGAAGGCATGGTCAAAATCGGCAGTTGGGTCAGGGTACCCTGCGCGCCCTGCAGGCAACCGGCCCGCTCGAACAGCGTTGCCAGATCCGAATACAGGTAACCGGGAAAACCCTTCCGGCTGGGGATCTCGCCCTTGCTGCTGGAGACTTCGCGCAGCGCCTCGCAGTAATTTGTCATGTCGGTCATGATGACCAGGACATGCTTGCCCTCCACGAAAGCGAGATACTCCGCGGCGCTCAGCGCAAAGCGCGGCGTCAGCAGGCGCTGGGTGCTGGAGTCGCTGGCAAGATTCAGGAACAATGCGGTCCGCTCCAGCGATCCGCTTTGCTCCAGGCTGCGCCGGAAGAATTCCGCGCTGTCGTAAGGAACGCCGATACCCGCAAAAACAATAACGAAGTCGCGCTCGCCGCCTTTCCTGAGGCGCGCATTGCTCGCGATCTCGACCGCGATCCGGTCATGCGGCAGGCCGCCGCCGGAGAAAATCGGCAGCTTCTGGCCGCGCACCAGGCTGTTCATCAGGTCCACGCTGGTGATGCCGGTCTGGATGAAATCACGTGGAGGACGCCGCCACACCGGATTGACCGGAAGGCCGTCGATCGCATATTTCTGGCGGGCGGCAATCGGCGGTCCGCCATCGATGACTTGCCCGACGCCGTTCAGCACCCGGCCCAGAACACCAGGGCCGAGCCCGAAGGAAAGCGGCTGACCGAGGAATCGGACCACGGTGTCGCCGAGTCCGAGCCCGCTGGTGGACTCCAGGACCTCGATGGTCAACAGATCCTGATCCAGAGCTGCGACACGCCCGATCCGGGTCCGGCCATCGTGTCCCACCACTTCAACCGCATCGGACAGGCCGACATCGAGCGTGCGCTTCAGGAACAGCAGCGGACCTTCGAGGCGCGTTGCGGCGCCTTCAACCGACACGCGCGGAAACATCGCCTGCCTCCCCTTTGCCGACGAACTGGGCGAACTCCTGTTCGACTTGCGCTTCCAGTTCCACGAAGCGCTGCAATTCGTCATTGCCGATCTCTTCGGCCATGCGCTGCAGCGCCCGCATGCAGTCGAGCCGGACGATCCGGTCCGGGCCCACGCCGGCCGCCAATGCCTGTTCCGACAGCTCGATGAAATGTCCGATCAGCCGCATCATTAAACTCTGGCGGGCCGGCGTTGCGACCCAGTCGACTTCGGAAAATGCCGACTGGCGCAAGAACGCCTCGTTGACCAGGTCCGCGCAGATCAGTGTCAGTTGCTGCCGCATCGGCAGCGCATCCTTGCCGATGATCCGCGCCATGCGTTCCAGCTTCGACTGCTCTTCCAGCAGCGTGAGGAAACGGCGCCGCAGCGACAACCACTGCGGGTTTCCCTGCTGCTGCCACCACGGTTCGAACTGCCGTGCATCCTCGGCGTAGGACTGCAGCGGATTGATGGCCGGATAGAAGCGCGCCTGTGCCCGCCTGGCGTCGAGCGCCCAGAAGCTCCTGACATACCGTTTCGAGTGGCTTGTGACCGGCTCGGAAAAATCGCCGGAGGGAGGACTGATGGCGCCCATCACGGTCACGGAACCGGTGGTCCCGTTCAGCGTCTCTACCAGGGCGGCGCGCTCATAGAACTGCGCCAGCCGGCTCGACAGGTAGGCCGGATATCCGCCTTCTCCCGGCAACTCGCCGAACCGGCCCGATACCTCGCGCAATGCTTCTGCCCAGCGGCTGGTGGAGTCGGCCATCAGCGCGGCATGCAGCCCCTGGTCGCGGAAATACTCGGCAACCGTGATGGCGCTGTAGATGCTGGCCTCGCGCGCCGCCACCGGCATGTTCGACGTGTTGGCAATGATGACGGTGCGCTCCATCAGCGGACGCCCGGTGCGCGGATGTGTCAGCCTGGGAAATTCATCCAGCACGCCGGCCATCTCATTGCCGCGCTCGCCGCAGCCGAGGTAGACGATGACATCGGCATTGCAGCCTTTGGCCAGCGCTTCGAGCAACACCGTCTTGCCGGTGCCGAAGCCGCCGGGTATCGCTCCCTTCCCACCCTGGGCGATAGGGAAAAGCGAATCCAGGATGCGCTGGCCGGTAACCAGTGGCGCCAGCGCCGGCAGCCGCCGCCGGATCGGGCGTGGCACGCGCACCGGCCACGAATGCCGCATGGTCAACCCTTGCGGCTCGCCCTGGCCGGACTGCACCAGACAAACGCAGTCGGTCTCGCTGTAGGTGTCCTCCGGCCAAACCTTGATGACCTCACCCCGCGTTTCCGGCGGCACCAGGCAGCGTTGCATCAGACCGTTTGCCGTGTGCACCTCTCCCAACACTTCACCGCCCCGGATAGGCATGCCCGGCACCAGCTGCGGCACAAAACGCAAGTGCACCGCTTCGGCGCTCTTGAAACCCGGCCTGACAAACGCTGTGTCCTGCCCCGAAAGCGGCCGTAGCAGGCCATCGAATATATTGCCCAGCAGCCCGGGACCAAGCGGGATGGACAGGGGCAGGCCGTCACCCTCAATGCCGCTGCCGGGCCGCAACCCGGCCGTATCTTCGTATACCTGCACCAGGATGTCGTCGCGGTCAAGGCTGACCACTTCGCCCAGCAAGCGTTGCGGCCCTATTCGCACCGCCTCGCGCAAGGTGAACGGGCCGTCGACCGTGGCGCGCAATACCGGTCCGCTGATCCAGCGCAACGTGGCGTGGCTCATGGGTGCCGCTCCAGGTAATCCATGAGCCGCGCTTCGATCGCAGGCCGGTCGGCCAGCAGGCCGCCGAGTGTCGCGTCAAGCCGGTTTCCGGCCGCAGTGATCAGGAGCCCGGCCTGAAGCGCCGCAAGCTCACTGCAGGCCGGCGGGTAGCCGAGGCGGCTGGCCAAAGACCGGAGCGTCTGCTCGCGCTCCTCCGCCGGCCATCCTGGCGCCACGTTCAGGGTCCACATCTCATGCGGCAGCAGCCGCAGTGCGCCATCGATCACCTGCGCCACCCATTTCCTGCGCCGGCCCGGATCCTGCCATCGTTCCAGCAGCGCGCCGGGCAGCATTTGCCAGGCGAGCCCCAATAATTGCGCAAGGTGTTCCTGATCGCTGAGCCTGCGTTCGGTCTGCAGGCGCGCGGCTGCCGCCTTGATCTGCTCGTCCAGGCGTTGCCGTTCCTCGGCGAACACGGCGCGCATGCGTGCCCGCGCGTCGCGCTGCGCCTGCTGGACCACACTCCGCGCTTTCGCCTGGGCGTCAGCGATCAATGCGTCGCATTGCCGCTTGCGGTCTTCCTCAAGCAGCGCCAGCAAGGCTTGCATCTGCTTTTCGACATTATTCATGCCATCCCCATCTGGCGTCTCAGGCGTTGCGCCCGCTCCGGAATTGGCTGGCGTCCGAGCAGATCAGGCACGACGAGTGTGAGCGGCGCCAGTGCGGCCAGCGCCGCTTCCAGGGGCTCGCGCGGAATCCGCGCGGCGACGTCCGCCGAAACGAGGATCAGTTCTCCGTCCCGTCGCGCCTGCGTCAGGGTTGCGGCTTCTTCGCCTGCTGCCGGCAGCAGGATCCGCGCACCCGCAAGACGGAAACCCGCCGCCGTCAGTTCGTCGCCAATGTAGATCACGACCATGGTCTAGAGGCGATTCAAAATCAGGATTGAAATGATCAGGCCATAAATCGCAATCCCCTCGGCCAGACCGACAAAAATCAGCAAACGGCCGAACAGTTCAGGCTTCTCCGCCAGCGCCGCAATGGCCGCCGTGCCGACTTTGGCGACGGCGAACCCGGCGCCCAGGGAAGAAATTGCCGTGGCCAGTGCGGCCGCGACCAGTCCCCAATGGCTGATCGGTCTTGCCGCAGGCTTCGGCGGCACGGCGGCAGCAGAATCGGGGGCCAGGGTCAATGACAACAGGGTCAATAACAGACTTGCTGCGCCGGCGGCCGCGATGGCCAGCAACAGCGCTCGACCGGGACGCGGCATGTTCATGTTTTCACCTGGGAGATGAAGGAAGGCGCCGGGAGCGGGCGAAAAGCACGGCCTTCGCCTGTAAAAAATCGCGTAAAAAATTCGAACAATACCAGGCGTGTGGTCTGTATCGATACCACCATCACCTCAAGCGTCAGCACCAGCACATTTCCCAGCACCAGCAGCAGCGCCTTCAGCGCCAGACTGGGCGCCGCGTCAAGCAGGGAAACGATCGCTGACGACAGCCCCGCATGGGCCAGCGCAAAAGCGCCGACCCGCGCAAAGGAGAGTGTATTGATCAGCAACTGCAGCACACGTTCAATCAGGCGCCCCGCCGCCGGGAAAATGGCTGCCACGCTGCGGAGCTGTATCGCAGGTCCGACCATGCAAGCGGCAATGCCTGCCACCACGATCCAGACTGCGGCGGGCGAAACGAGCGCACCGAGCAGGCCGAAGTACAGCAGCAGGATGCCGGCATCGTGCGCCAGCCAGCGCAACCATTCACCACGCCAGTAGGCCGCCAGCGCATGCAGCATGAGTCCCAGCGTCAGAAGGACCGCACCGCCGATTATCGGCACCGAAAGTACCGTGATTGGATCGTCAAGGGGGTAAAGCCAGAGCGGCTGGATTAGGCCGTGCACGCTGAAGATCGAGCCGAACATCCAGCCGAATAGTGTGGCTGCGATGCCGCCGCTCAGGAGCAGGCGCGCAACAGCGTAGCGGCGCCGGATGAACCAGGCAATGGCCGCGATCGTCAGCCCTTGGCCGATGTCGCCAAACATGTATCCGAACATCAGCGGAACAACAACCGCCAATATTTGAGTCGGGTCCGCTTCACTTCCGGCCGGCATTCCCAGCGCGCGTGTGAACACTTCGAATGGTCTGGTCCAGGCCGGGTTCCTGAACAGAAGCGGTGCATGCAAATTGCCCGGAGCCGCCGGGAAATGCAGCAGCGCCCTGGCGCAGCACCGATCGATGGCCGCTGCCAGCTCGGTTCCGTCAACGTCGCTGGTCCATCCGCTCACCTGGACAAAATGCTCTCCGCCTTCCAGCGCGTGCACATGTTCAATCATCCACTCGAGTCGTCTTGCGTTCCCGAACAGAATGTGCAGGCCATGCGTGTGGTGCGATTCACCGATCCGCTTGCCGGCTGCCTTGGCTTCGCGCTCGATTTCATCCATGCGCGTTTCGATATATGTCCGGTTCTTTCCAGGATCGTCCCTCAGCCACGGCGCAATCGGAAACATCTTCCCTTTGAGTGCGGTGGCTTGCGACGAGATCACTTCGAAATCGGCGGCGCTGGCCACGATGATGAAGAACACGGACTGTGCGTGTCCGGCCCGCAGCATCAGCGCCGAAGGCGGGAATTCCGGTTCCGCGTCCGTGGTCAATTCCAGCACGGCAGCTCTCAGCAGCGGGCCTGCCGCTGCAAGCTGGGCAAAGCCGATCGTCGGGTTTCCCATGGCGTCCAGAATCGAGCGCCATAACGCGAGTTCCGCGCGTTCGGATTGAAGCTGCTGCAGCCGTCGGATAGCGGGCTCGGCCTCATTTGCCCAGGCCCGCAAGCGTTCGAGCACTTCAGTCAACAGCTGTCCCGGCGCATCATGGGTGGCTGACGGCCGCAGGCCCGAAACCGGCCAATAGTCCCGGTAACGCTGCGCAAAATCAGAGAACTGCTGCAGCAGCGGACGCACCTCCTCGAAATACGGCGGCAAGGCGGCAACCGAGCGTGATTCAAGCTCGATCAATCCGGTTGCCGCCAGCGCCTCGAGCAGCATCGCGCAATCTTCACGCGCCACCAGCGCCTCGAACCAGCGTGCCGGGCGCGGCCGCATCATGGCGCCAGCATGCGCGACGGAAATGCAATGCGTATTGCGATTTCGCCCCGCAAACGTTCAAGCGCCAGCCATTCAAGCGCAAGGAACACGAATGCCGCCAGCGGCTCCAGCGTGAAACGCCGGAACAGGATGGCAAGCTTCTCTTCCAGCAGCCGCCGACACTGCCACGCTTCATCGGCTGCCGCCCGGGAGAACACGTCAAGGTGAGATCCGACGGTGTGAACCAAAACCGTGAGATGAGCAGATTTTTCTTCCGACAGGCGCGGCATGCGGTTTCTCCATTCCCGGTACCAGCCGCTTGAGACCGCCTCCGGGCCTGCCCCGGACGAAAGTTGTCCACGGCTGTCAGACTGTGCGCGCCGCATCCATTGAGTTGGACTGCCCCCGCCGGCGAGATAGTCAAGAAATGGCAGATCAACGATCAGCGAGCACCACCGCAGCGCCGGTTGCCATTCGGCCGGCATCCAGCCCGCCACCTCATCGACCTGCTCGCGCCACTGGTTTCGTATCGCCAGATCAAGCGCATGCAATCCGGGCGGCATTGGCAACTGACGGACAACAGAATCAAATCCTGACGCGCCTGCGGCCGCGATCAACGCCGGCAATTCACGCGCGTGTTCCATCGTGCGCCAGGCCGGGACATTGGCCCGGGCGGCATGGCGCGACTGCAGCCGCACTTGTGCATACTCGAGGCTTCCTGGAATCATCATGGGATCTCGCCGGTGCTGTCGTCCGCCACTGCCGCAACTGCGCGGCGCAGACGAGCCATCTCCTCTGCCGTCGGAACATGTTCCTTCCTGAGCTGGCTTGATTCATCCTGAAATGCGGAAAGCCTTTCCGCAAGCACCTGTGCATGGCGTTGCCGAACCGCCTGTATCCTTAGCGCGCAACGCTCGCTGATCAAACGTGCCTGCCGACGGGCGCTGTCAAGGCGCTCTTCCGCGTGCCGGCGACAGGCGGCGACAGACTCATGCGCCTCACGCTCTGCCGACAATACCTTCGAAATCGCGGCTTCAACCGCCTCGTCGGAGGGCAAAGGCCCACGGGGCATTGCCAATTGCGGGCCTCAGTTTCTATCCAGCCAATAAAACAAAATCCTGAAATGCGCCAATCGCAACTTCTTTTGTCATGTCCATGTTCGGCCATTCATCGCGGCCGATTTTGACTGGCATCAAACACGGATTAAATCGCGAATTGCAAAAAATTTCCGTTCGCTGAATCGCCATAAAAAACGGCGCTCATGCGCCGTTTTCAACATCCTGTTTTTACCGCGTCCGCCTACATCCCGCCGCGCACATCCAGCAACGCTCCGCTTATATAAGACGCCGCCGGCGACGCCAGCCAAACGATAGCCTCCGCAATTTCCTCCGCCGTCCCCATGCGCCCCATCGGCACCGCTTTCAGCATCTTCTCCATCTGGCTGGCGCTGCGGTCGTGCTGGATTTCCGTATTGATCAGGCCCGGCCGCACTGCATTGACCCGGATTCCTTCTTTCGCCACTTCTTTCGCCAGACCGATCGTCATGGTATCGATCGCACCCTTGGTTGCCGCATAGTGAATCCAGTTATGCGGCGACCCGAGCACCGCGGCGATGGACGACAGGTTGACGATGGCGCCGCCCTGCCCTCCCTTGAGCGTCGACATCCTGCGCACCGCCTCGCGCGCCGCGAGCATCGAACCGACCACATTGACCCGCATGACTTCCGTCAGCGTCGCCGCCGACACATTCTCCAGCCGCGATACGCCGCCCGTCACACCGGCGTTATTCACCAGCACCGCCAGCCTGCCGGCGCGGTCCACGACCTCGAAGCCGCGCAGCAATGATTCCTCGTCACCGACGTCAGCCTTCACCGCGAAGGCAGAACCGCCATCCTGTTCGATCTCCCGCACCACCTTGTCCGCCTCATCGGAACGTTCACGATAGAAAATCGCCACCGGGTACTGCTTGCCCGCCAGCCGTGCCGTCGCTGCGCCGATGCCGCGGCTGCCGCCGGTCACCAGGAAAATGCCCTTGTCGCTCATCGTTTTATCTCCATCAAGGTTGTTATCAAACGCTCAGGTGATCGCTCAGGATCCGCTCGTCGTTGCGCAAGGTTTCGCTATTGCCGGTAAAGCAGACTTCTCCCTTCGACAACACATAATGAACGTCGCCGAGCTCGAGTGCAACCCCGAGGTTCTGTTCCACCAGCAGGATTCCCAGTCCCTCCTCTTTCAGGCGTTTCACGATTTCAACGATTTCCTGCACGATCAGCGGCGCCAGTCCTTCGGATGGTTCGTCCAGCAGGATCAGGTTTGGATTGAGCATCAGCGCTCGCGCGATCGACACCATCTGCTGCTCACCGCCCGACAGCTGGAAACCGAGGTTGCGCTTGCGTTCCTCAAGCCTTGGAAACAGTTCGTAAATTCGAGCCAGCGTCCAGCGGCCATCGCGGCCCGTGCGCGCGGCAACCGTGAGGTTTTCCTCGACAGTAAGGCTGGGGAACACACCACGCTCCTGCGGCACGAAGCCCAGGCCCATGCGCGAGATCCGGTGCGAGGCCTTGCCGCCGATGTCCTTGCCGTCGTAGCTGACACGCCCCTGGCGCGGCGCCAGGTAGCCCATGACGGTGAGCAGCGTGGTGGTCTTGCCGGCGCCGTTGCGTCCCAGCAGCGAGGTGACCTTGCCTTCCTTCACCTGCAGCGAGACGCCGCGCAGCACATGGCTGTCGCCGTAGTAGGTATTGATGCTGTCGACTTCAAGCATTAGTGCTTCCCTCCCAGATAAACTTCGCGCACTTTGGGATTGCCCTGGATTTCTTCCGGAATGCCGGTGGCGAGCACTTCACCGTAATAAAGAACGGTGATCCGGTCGGCGAGCGAGAACACGACTTTCATGTCGTGTTCGATCATCAGCAGCGCCAGCGATTTCGGCAAGCCGCGCACCAGTTCGATCATGCGATCTGTTTCGGCTGGAGACATGCCAGAGGTCGGTTCGTCCAGCAGCAGAAGTTCGGGTTCAGCGGCGAGCGCGATCGCCACTTCCAGTTGGCGCTGCTCGCCGTATGACAGGCTTGATACCGGCCGGTCCAGTCCGTTGACCAGCTGGATTTGCTCGAGAATCTGGTCGGCGCGTTCATGCTGGGCGTGGCGGACCCCGACCCCGCGCAAGGCTTCATACCAGCCGCCCTGTTTAGCCTGCACCGCCAGTCTGACGTTTTCGCGCACGCTCAGGCTGCGGAATAAATTGTTCTTCTGGAAGGTGCGGCCAACGCCGAGCTGGCATATTTCCTCGGGCAGCGCGCGCGTGATGTCCTGGTCCTTGAACAGGATGCGTCCGGAAGTCGGCCTGAGCTGGCCGGTCAACTGGTGCACGAGGCTGGTCTTGCCGGCGCCGTTGGGGCCGATCAGCACATGACGTTCACCCTGCGCGACGGACAGCGTCACGTCCTTCGTGACGACCAGGTTGCCAAACGCCTTATGGAGTTTTTCTATTCGTAGCAGAGTCATTTCCGTTCCCCCAGCAAGACACGCGAACGGTTGACGACGAAGCCCCAGACGCCTTCTCGCAAGAACATCACCGACAGGATGAAGATGATGCCGATCCATAACATCCAGTATTCGTTCTGTGAGCTGACGATATTCTTCAGCAGCAGGAAAATCGCGGCGCCGATCGCCGGTCCGATCACGGTGCCGCTGCCGCCCAGCACCACCATGATGATGGCGTCGCCCGACAGCGCCCAATGCAGGATATCGGTCGAGACAAAGGCGTTGAAAAACGCATATAACGCGCCGCCGACGCCGGCCAGCGTGCCGGCGATCGTGAAGGCGATGAACTTGAAGCGCTGCACCGGATAACCGATCGCGCGCATGCGCATTTCATTGTCGCGGATGCCGATGAAAATCGAGCCCAGCGGCGAACGCACCAGCAGCCAGAGAAAGCCCAGCACCAGCGCAAAACCGGTGGCGACGACGGCATAACGCGCAACCGGATTGTCCAGGCTGTAACCGAACAGGGTCGGCCGGACAAAACCTGTCAGGCCGTCGGTGCCGCCGGTCACGCTGCGCCATTTCAGCGACAGCGAATACAGCAACTGCGAGAACGCCATCGTCAACATGAGGAACGGAATGCCGCTGACGCGAATGCAAAACATGCCCACAAAAGCGGCGGTCAGCGCGGCAATGCCGATGCCGGCCAGCATGCCCAGCCAGCCGGATATGCCGAGGTGCACGCCGAGCCCGATCACAGTATAGGTAGAGATGCCGAAAAATGCCGCATGGCCGAATGACATCAGGCCGGTGTAGCCGATCAGGAGACCAAGGCTCATCGCAAAGATGCTGAAAATGAGGATCTCGGCGACGATGCCAACGGCATAGTCGCCAGCCAGCGGCAGCAGTGCGAGGACTGCGCACATGAGCAAAAATGAAGTAATTGGGCGAGCAAGTTTCATGTTATCCCTTCGCGATGCCGAACAGGCCTTGCGGACGGGTCAGCAGCACCACGACCATTAACAGATACACCAGGAATAACGCATAGTCCGGGTAATACGCCTTGCCGAAGGTGTCCACCAGGGCTACCAGGATGCTCGCAACCAGCGCCCCGCGCAGGCTTCCCATGCCGCCGACCACCACGACGATAAAGGCGGGAATCAGGATTTCGATATCCATGCCCAGGTACACGCCCAGGATAGGGCTGGCCACAACGCCGCCGATTGCCGCCAGTCCCGCTCCCAGCGCGAAGATGGCGCGGAACAGCAGCGGCACATTGATGCCGATGCCGGACGCGGTCGCGGCATCGTCGACGCCGGCGCGCACCATGGCGCCAATCCGGCTGCGCTCCAGGAACCACCACAGGGCTGCCGCCACCGTGCCGCCGAACAGCACCAGGAACAGCCGGTATTTCGGCATGTAGGCGCCGGCGACCACAACCACGCCTTCCAGCAGTTCCGGCGGCGCGACATTGCGTATGCTCGGACCCCACAGGTAATGCGTGACATCGGCCAGCACATAGATGAAACCGAAGGTCAGCAGCACCTGGTCGAGATGGCCGCGCCCGTACAGCCTGCGGATGAAAAAGCGCTCGATCAGGACCGCGATGATCACGGCGGGCACCCAGCCGATGCCGAGCGCCAGCCAGAAGCTGCCCGACCATTGCGCAAGCGTGTAGGCGCAGAAGGCGCCGAGCATGAAGAACGATCCGTGCGCGACATTGACCACGTTCATCAGGCCGAAGATCAATGACAGTCCGGCGGCCATCATGAACAGCAGGCTGCCGAACACCAGGCTATTGAGAAATTGAGTAAGAATGAATTCCATGAAGTCTTCGCTGTTGAATTTGACTGCGGCCAAAACTCCGGGGGAGTTCTGGCCGCAATAGTGATGGCGAGGCGTCAGTAAGGCCGGTTGATGGGCTCGACGACGTTTGGAACAGTATGGATGATCTTGTTGGTGATGCGGCCGCCAACTTCGGCGACTTCCCGGATGTAGACGTTCTGGATCGGGCTTTGCGTCGCCGGATTGAAGCGGAACGGTCCGCGCGGCGCATTCATGCGCACCGCCAGCATGGCGCCGCGCAGCTTGTCCTTGTCCTGGGTATTGCCGTCGACTGCCTGCAGGGCCTGATGCAGGACCTGCGCGGCGACATAACCATACTCGCTGTAGACGCTCGGATATTCCTTGTACTTCTTCTGGTAATCGGCGACAAATTTCTTGTTGGCCGGGTTATCCAGCGTATCCGCATAATGCAGGGAATTGATCGCGCCCAGCGCGCTGCGCCCCTGGGCCGGCAAGGTATCGCTTTCCAGCATGAAACCTGAGCCGGTCAGGCGCGAGATCTGCTTCAGGCCGTATTCGTCGTACTGCTTGATGAAACGCACGGCGTCGGTGCCGGCATAGAAGGAGAACGTCGCCGGCGCCTTGGCGTTGCGCATCACCGCCAGGTAAGAGCTGAAATCGTTGTTGCCCAGCGGCGGGTAGATTTCCTGGATGATCTTGCCGCCCCGTTTGGTGAAGCCCATCTTGAACTCGGTCAGCGAGCCGCGGCCGCCAGCAAAATCGGATGCCGATAACAGCACTTCTTTTGCGATGTTGTCATAGAACCAGTCGCCCATCGTGCTGTGCACGGTGAAGGTCGACACCGAGCAGCGGAAAAAATACGGCAGCTGGGAGTAGGACAGCGCGGCGACGCCGGCGCCGGAACACAGCATGAAGGCCTTGCTTTCACGCAGATAGTCTAGGGCCGCCATCGCGACGTTGCTGGCCTGGATGCCGGTGATGATGTCGCACTTGTCGCTCTCTACCATCTTGCGCAGCTTTTGCAGACCGACCTGCGGATTGATCTCGTCATCTTCCCGCACGATCTCGATCTTGCGACCGGCGATGGATCCGCCGATCTGCTCGAAATACATGTTCATGCCGTTCAGGTTGGCATTGCCAAGCGCGGCAAACACCTTGGAATAGGAATTGAGCGCGCCGATGCGCAGCGGCGCCTTGCTTTGCGCGAGAACCGCCGGCGCGACGCCGCCGAACAGTGCGGTGGCGCCGACTGCGCCTGCGCCTGCGATGAATTTGCGACGCGATACGCCACTCCTGGGGGTTTGATCTGTCATGTCGTCTCCATTGTTTTAATTAATTTTTCGTCATGTCCAGGGTGGATCGATGACGAAATTTTCGTAATAGATTGTAGAGTGCCCTCTTTAGCCGGGGCAACCTGCATGACGGAACAACAGTTGTTCTTGCCGGGCATGGGAGGCCAACTTCGCAGGCCTTCCGACTATGCTATCCCGGGGAATGACGATTTTTTTCTGATCGAATCCCCACAAATTTTGTTAAATATTGTGTTTTGCAGAATAACAAAAAGAGGAATGGTGACGGCTGGCAGAAGCGCCTGCGATGGACTTTATCCATTCATGCGGCGGAGGTGAGCGTATTGGTCAAGCCTGGTGGGGTCGGCATGACGACATTGTGATGCAGGCTCAGTCTGGATTCCCGCTTTCGCGGGAATGACGGTGGTAATTGGTATGACCGTCACTCTTACCACCGTCATTCCCGCGAAAGCGGGAATCCATAACCCGCTGGCTCAGGGGATGGAAATAGCACACCGGAAAAGCGCAATGCCTTTCCAGCCCGCTTTAATTATGCCGCTTGCGGCGCGATCGCCGGATCCGCCAGACTGTCCGGATTAACTTCCGCCCCGCTCTTGATCAGCGTCCGTCCGGCCATGAAATCCTTGGGCGCATCGAGTCCCTCGACCGCGATCACCTTGCGATCGCGCAGATACCAGACCGACTGGCTGACCGATTCCCCGCCATCCGCCTGCGGCTTGCGCACGATGAACTGGTCGTGATCCGCCGACAGGCCGGCAACCTGGATCCGGTGTTCGTACTGATCGGACCAGAACCAGGGCACACCGGCCGGCGGTTGCGGTTTGCCTGCTATGGTGGCGGCGGCGCACTTGCCCTGCTCGATCGCATTCTGCACCGACTCCAGCCGGAAGCCCGGACCGTACACCGGATGTGTCTGCTCGGTGCAATCGCCGATCGCAAAAATCGCTGGGTCGCTGGTACGGCAGACGGCGTCGATCATGATGCCGCGTCCGCAATCCAGTCCGGCTTCGGCGGCAAGCTCGATGTTCGATTCGGCGCCGATGCCGATGACCAGCGCATCGACCGTGTACGGCGCCACGCTGCCGGCGCTGATTGTCAGCGGCCCGCCCTGCCCGTCATGATGAATGCCGGCGATCGGCGTATTCAGGTGCAGCTGCACACCGCGCCGGGCATGCACACCCTCGATCGCCGCCGATGTCACCGGCCCGATCGAACGCTGCATCACACGCGGCGCCGCTTCATAGACCGCGACTTCAACGCCGAGCTGGGTTGCCGACGCCGCTACTTCCATTCCCACATAACCGGCGCCGATAATGGCAATCCGGCGCGCGCGCGACAAGGAGGCGGCAAGCGCGGTGGCATCATCGACAGTGCGCAGATAATGCACATTCGGCGCCGCCTGCGCCAGCGCCGGATAAGGCCGGGCGCGGGCGCCGGTGGCCAGTATCAGCGACTCGTATTCGATCGACTCGCCGTTATCGAGGTTCACCAGATGCTGGGCCCGGTTGATCGACACGGCGCGCACGCCGGTACGCACCGTGCAATTGATCGTTTCGAAAAAACTCTGCGGACGCAGCTGCACGCTGTCGTAGCCCGCGCCGTCTTTCAGGAAGGTCTTGCTGAGCGGCGGCCGCTGGTAAGGCAGGTATGATTCCTCGCCGATCAGGGTCAGCGCCCCCTCATATCCCATCTGCCGCAGCGACGCCGCCGCCTGGCAGGCCGCCTGGCCCGCTCCCACAATCACCACACCTGAACCCATGTCTTAACCCTACCCCAGTTTGACCATCATTTTCTGAATGCCGCGGAACCGCGCATTGCGATTATAAACAGGCTTGCCGGCCAGCTCCAGATTCGGGAACCGCCGCGCCAGCTTCGGCAACGCGATACCTGCTTCCAGCCGTGCCAGCGGCCGGCCCAGGCAGACATGGATGCCAGCGCCGAATGCAAGGTGCGGGTTCGGCCGGCGGCCGAGGTCGAACTTGTCCGGATCGGCGATCACCCGTTCATCGCGGTTGGCGGCGGCCTGCGAAATGATGATTTCGGTATTGGCTGGAATCGAACCGCACGGAATCGTGATCTCGCGTGTGGTGCGCCGTCCCTGCAACTGCAGCGGCGTCGTATAACGCAGGCATTCCTCGATACCGCTGCCGACTATGGCCGGGTCGTTGGCGATCCTCTGGAACTGGTCCCGGTTTTTCATCAGCGCCAGCGTCGACAGGCCCAGCAGGTTGGTGGTGGTTTCATGTCCGCCATTGAGGACCACGATGCACATGTGCAGCATCTCCGCTTCGCTGATCTTGTCGCCGCGCTTTTCAGCCGCAACCATGCCGCTGATGATATTGCTCGGCACGTCCTCGATCGGACGGCGGCGCCATTCCTGCACGAACGGCCGCAGGTACTCCATGAATTTTCCGGTCGCGTCATGCCCGGCCTGCACCACCTCCGGCGATACCGCCGGATTCAGCGGCAGCAGCACCTGGGCGCCGAGGTCGCGGATGATCGGACCGTCTTCCCGCGGCACGCCGAAGATGTCGCAGATCACCTTGATCGGAATCAGCGATGCAAAATCGGCGACGAAGTCGATCTCGCCACGCCCCTCGATTTCGTCCAGGAGCTTGTCGACGATGCCTTCAACGCTCAGGCGCAGCTTCTCCATCGACGACTGGGTGAAGAACGGATTGACGATATCGCGCAGACGGTCGTGGTCCGGCGGATCGCGGAACAGCATGGTCGACGTATGATGTTCGAGAAGAGGGCCTTCGCCGAACTTCTTGCGGTACATCTCTTCACGATTGACCACGCCGGACAAGTCGCGCCATACCGCTTTCACGTCTTCGTAGCGGGTCACCAGCACGGAGCCGTCGGCGTTCACATGCAGCGGATCGTTGTCGCGCAGGTCGCGGAAGAACGGGTACGGATCGTCGTAGTACGAATCCGGAAGGTTGAACAGGTCGAAGGACGACGCTGTCGCGCCACCATTGTCGGTTGCAGAACTCATAACATGCTCCTCAGTTGTCAAGTGGGCCTCAGTGGCCTTTTTTTTTGAATGGAACGGCAAACCCTTGACTGCCGTTCCGCTATCATAATTCCGGTTGGGTAACCGGTCCTTCAGCCTCTTGCTGCGCCGCGTTGCGATGTCCAGCCACCCGCCACCAGAATCAGCGTCGCGCAGAGCGCCGACGCGAGCAGGTAGGCGGGGCCGAGGCCACGCCAGCTGCCGCTCATCGTCACCACCGCCGCCGCCAGCGGCGGACCGAACAGGATGCCGACGTTGGCGCCTTGCGCTACCAGTCCGTTGATGGCGCCAAGATTGCCATGCCGCGAAGCCAGTGCCGGCACGCTCGAAAAAATCGTTCCCGGAATGATGCCGCCGGCGAATGAAAACATCACACACATCCCGAACTTCACGATCGGTGCAAAATCGAATGACAGCACACACCAGCCGAGCACACCCATGACTGACGTGGCGGCCACTACCGCATGCGAATAATGCACGCCGCGCTGCGCCATGTAACCGCCCAGCCAGTTGCCCGGCGAATTGGCGAGGATGATGACCGCCACGATCGGCGTCGCCGCCACCAGCGTCATCCCCAATTCCTGGCGCAGGAACGTCGGCAGCCAGATCATCATTGAAATCCATTCGCTCGAATAGAGCGCAAAGCAGCAGGCAACCAGCCAGGGCGCGGCGACCCGCAGCCCCTTCAGGACACCTGCGCCGCTCTGGCCCGGCGCCGCGTTGCGCGCATTGCCGGGAAAAGTCAGGATCGTGATTGCCAGAAGCAGCACTGCGCCAGCGGCGCTGAACCACCATACGGAGCGCCATCCGGCCCATGCAATCAGGTACGGCGACAGCAGCATCATAGAGGTCATGCCGATGCCCATGTAACTGCCCCAGATGCCCAGCACCAGATGCCGATGGCCGATCCCGGATGCCTCGCGCAGCAGCACCGGTGCGCCGACCACCACACACAGGAATCCCAGTCCTTCGATCACACGCGACATGAACAGCAGCGGCAGCGAGTTGCTGAGCGCGCCCAGCATGGCGCCCAGGGCCAACACCGCCAGGCCGGCCTTGAGAATACGGCGCTGGCCGATACGATCCGCCATCAGGCCGATCGCCAGGCCGCTGGTTGCCGCCAGCAGATTGAAGATCGATGCGATCCACCCCAGTTGCACCATGGTGGCGTTGAACTGCGCATGCAACTCCGCCATCGATGGCGGCAGCTTGCCGATCTGGGTCGAACCGAACACGCCGCACAGGAACAGCAGAGCCAGGCGCGGCCAGTCGGTCGGCGTTGCCGTTTGCGCCAACTGCGCCCTTTCAGACCCCGACAAATTCATGCAGGACCTCCGGTTGGGAGCGCAATTCTTCTGAAGTGCCGCTCCAGACGATGCGTCCCTTCTCGAGCACATAATGCCGATCCGCCAGACGCAGCAGCGGCCCGATGTTCTTGTCGATGACGATCAGCGCCAGGCCGGCTGTTTTCAGGCGTTCCAGGCACTTCCAGATCTCGGCGCGCACCAGCGGCGCCAGGCCCTCGGTGGCTTCATCCAGGATCAGCAGCCGGGGATTGGTCAGCAGCGCGCGGCCGATGGCCAGCATCTGCTGTTCGCCGCCCGACAGGTTGGAGCCGAGATTGCGCTCACGCTCCTTGAGCCGCGGGAACATCTCATAGACCTGTTCCAGCGTCCACGGATTGGGTGCATGGTTGCGGTTTTCTGCGGTCGCGACCAGGTTTTCCCGCACCGTCAGGTTGGGGAATATCTGGCGCCCTTCCGGCACCAGTCCGATACCCGCGCGCGCGACACGGTAGCTCGGCTGGCCCTGCAGCTGTTCGCCGCCGAGCGACACCGAGCCCTTGTGCGGCGCCAGCAAACCCATCACGCTCTTGACCGTGGTTGTCTTGCCCATGCCGTTGCGGCCGATCAGCGTCACCAGCTCGCCTTCATGGACATCGAACGACACCCCGAACAGCACCTGGCTGGCTCCATAACGTGATTCGACATCACGCACTTCAAGCAGCCGCTTCATCAAATGACCTCCTCTGCATCGCCAAGATAGGCATCACGCACGGCCGCGTTGTTGCGGATCTCGTCCGGCGTGCCGGTGGCAATCGGCCGGCCGTAGACCAGCACCGTGATCCGGTCGGCCAGCGCGAAGACCGCATCCATGTCGTGCTCGACCAGCAGGATCGCGTATTGCCCCTTCAGCTTTGACAGCAGCGCAACGACGCTTTCCGATTCATGATGGCTCATGCCTGCCATCGGCTCATCCAGCAACAGCAGCCTGGGTTTGGTCACCAGCACCATCGCCAGTTCCAGCTGACGCCGTTCGCCGTGCGCCATGTTCGCCACGATCTGCCGGGCCTGGCCCGCCAGGCCGACTTCGGTCAGCGCCGCCATCGCCGCGTCGGTCAGCGCACTTTCCTGCATGACCGGACGCCAGAAACGGAAGCTGTGCCCGGCGTGAGCCAGCGCGGCAAGCACGACATTTTCCAGCGCGGTGAATTCGGAAAATACCGAAGACAGCTGGTACGAACGTCCGAGGCCGGCCAGCGCGCGGCGGTACGGCGCCTCGCGCGTGATGTCGCGGCCATTAAAGACAATCCGTCCCTGGTCCGGAAAGAATTCGCCGGACAGCTGGTGGATCAGCGTGGTTTTGCCGGCGCCATTGGGTCCGATGATCGCGTGCAGTTCGCCGGCGGCGACCTCCAGCGACAGGTCGTCGGTCGCGGTCAGGCCGCCAAAACGTTTTACGAGATTATGTACTTTCAGCATGATCAGGACTTTCTCTCGCGCGCAAGCAGATAACCATACAGTCCCTGCTTCAGGACCAGCCCGACGATCACCACAAAGATGCCGATGAAGACCATCAGATGGCTGTTGATGAATTTATCCAGCTCCCATGGCAAACCGAGTTTCATCGACGCCAGCAGTTCTTCCAGCGACAGCATGGCGGTGGCGCCGATGACCGGACCCACCAGGGTGCCCATGCCGCCCAGCACTGCCATCACGATCAGTTCCGCCGACACATGCCATCCCATGTAGGACGGCGACATGTAGCGGGCGACATTGGCCAGCAGCAGGCCGGCGACGACACAGATCAGGGCCGACACAATGTAGGCCACGAGGCGGTAGCGCAGCGTCGGAAATCCCAGCGCGGTCATGCGCCGCAGATTGGATTTGCTGCCGCGCAGTACCATGCCGAAGCGCGAATGGATCAGGCGCCAGCAGCCATACAACGTCATCAGCAGCGCCGCATAAATCACGTAGTAGAGGACCGTGTTGTCGTCGATCGAAAACAGATGAAAGTTGCTGCGCTGGGGAATCGCGAGGCCGTCTTCGCCGCCATACTGGCGCAGCCCGATCGCCAGGAAATACACCATCTGTGTGAACGCCAGCGTGATCATGATGAAGGCCATGCCGCTGGTGCGCAGGCACACCAGCCCGATCGGCACCGCAAAAACCAGTCCGACGGCAAGCGCCACGGCCAGGTGCGCCCAGCCGTTGCCGATGCCATGCGCGCTGAGGATGCCGACCGCATAAGCGCCGACACCGATGTAAAGCGCGTGTCCGAGGCTGACCAGTCCGCCGTAGCCGAGCACCAGGTTCAGACCAAGCGCGGCAAGGCCGTAGATCATGATGCGCGAGAACAGCGTGATGTAGAAGGATTCCCCGATTGCGTTGGCAATCAGGGGCAGCAGTCCCAGCAGCGTCAGGAACGCCGCTGCGACAACGATACGCACATTTAATTTAACCATGCTTCACCGGAAAAAGTCCCTGCGGCCTGATGGCCAGCACAACTGCCATGAACAGATAGATCAGGATCGACGCAATCGCCGGTCCCGCGGCCTGCGCCACCGAGCGCTCGAACACCTCGCGCAACAGCAAGGGCAGGAAGGCCCGCCCGACCGTATCGACGATGCCGACTATCAGCGCGCCGTACAGCGCGCCGCGTATGGATCCGATGCCGCCGGTAACGATCACCACCAGCGTCAGGATCAGGATCGGCTCGCCCATGCCGGATTGCACCGACAGGATAGGCCCGGCCATCAGCCCGGCCAGTCCGGCCAGCGCGGCGCCGAAACCGAACACCAGCGTGTTGAGCAGCTTGATGTTGACGCCGAGCGCGCCGATCATCGACGCATTCGAGGCGCCGGCGCGGATCAGCATGCCGATGCGGGTGCGATGGATCAGCAGATAGAGTCCGGCCGCCACCAGCAGTCCGATCGCAATGATGGCAAAGCGGTAGGACGCGTAAGGCAGGCCGAACAGGTTGACCGTGCCCATTAGCGCCTTGGGGGCATTCATGTATACAGAGGACGGTCCCCAGATGATGCGGACCAGTTCGTTGAAAAACAGGATCAGGCCGAAAGTCACCAGCACCTGGTCGAGATGGTCGCGGTCATACAGGCGGTACAGGATGAGGCGCTCGATCAGCAGGCCGAGCACCATCGTGGCCGGCACCGCGACCAGCGCCGCAGCCAGGAAGGATCCGGTCCAGCCGAACACGGCCGCGGCAAAATAAGCGCCCATCATGTACAGCGAGCCGTGCGCGAGATTGACAAAACTCATGATGCCGAACACCAGCGTCAGTCCGGCCGACAGCAGAAACAGCAGCAGGCCGAGCTGGACGCCGTTGAGCATCTGCGTCAAGAAAACTTCCCAGGTCATGCATCGAACTCCGGTTAAACAGAAAAATTATTTAAGCGGGCACGACGCATGGTAAGCGTCCTTGTGATCCGGCAGCGGCGTGGAAATTGTCTTCAGGTTGATGCGACCCTTGTCATCCTTGATGACTTCGAGCATGCGCATGTCATGAATCGGGAAGTTATTGTTGTTGAATTTGAACTTGCCGCGCACCGACTGGAAATCCGCCGCCTTCAGCGCCGCCATGAACGCCTTCTTGTCGCCGACATTGCCTTTTACCTTGGCGATTGCCGAATCGAGCAACAGGGCCGAGTCGTAACCCTGGGCTGCGTACTGCGATGGAATGCGGTTGTGCTTCTTTTCGAACTCGGCCATGAAGCGCGTGTTGGCCGCATTTTTCAGGTCTGGGCCCCAGAATGTGCCGATCGCCACGCCGAGCGCCGATTCCTTTTGCGCCGACAAAGTTGCGCCGTCAGCGGTGGAGGTCGAGATCAGCGGAATCTTGCCCAGCAGGCCGGCTTGCTGATACTGGCGCACGAAGTTCACGCCCAGTCCGCCCGGATAAAACACGTAAATGGCATCCGGTTTCTGTCCCGCCACCTGGGTCAGCTCGGCCGAGAAGTCCGGCTGCGTCAGCGGTGTATAGATTTCATCGATGATCTGGCCCTTGAAGAAACGCTTGAAGCCGGCGACATAGTCCTTGCCAGCCTGATAATTAGGGGCCATCGCGACCACCCGTTTGTAGCCTTTTTCGGTGGCGTATTTGCCGACCACTTCGGACTGCTGGTCGTTTTGCCATGAGGTGATGAACTGGTACGGCGAACATTGCGCGCCGGCGATCGGGGCCGGGCCGGCATTCGAGCCGATCAGGAACACTTCCTTGTCCGTGATCTGCTTGTGCACGGTCATCATCACGTTCGAGCCGCCGATGCCGGTGATGATCGATACTTTTTCCTTCTCGATCAGCTTCTGCACAATCTGGACCGCCAGTTCAGGCTTGAGCTGGCTGTCTTCCTTGAACAGCTGGACCGGCACACCGCCGAGCTTGCCGCCGTTACGATCGAGCACCAGCATGAAGCCATCCAGTTGTTCCTGCCCGATGATGGCCAGCTGGCCGGACAGTTCGGACATGAAGCCGATTTTCACCGGGGTCTGCGCAAGCGCGTGCGCCGAGGTGGACAATGCTGCTGCCAGCATCACTGCGTGAAATTTTTTCATTTCTTGCCTCCTGAAAATTGGTAAGGGTATTCTTATATTTTTTACATTGCATGCAGCGGAGCTGCCGGACTATCTGGTTCTACAATGACAAATTCAGTACTGCGACTCAGGCACGTTCAACACCAGGCCGTCGAGGCTGGCGTCAATCTTCAGCTGGCAGCAGAGGCGGCTGTTCGGCTGCACGCCAACGGCGAATTCGAGCATCTTTTCTTCCTGGTCCGCCTTGGCCGGCAAGCGGTCGACCCAGGCCGGATCGACAAACACGTGACAGGTTGCGCAAGCGCAGGCGCCGCCACAATCGGCATCGATGCCAGGCAGGTTGTTGGCTACCGCGACCTCCATCACTGACATGCCTTCGGCGCCGTCGATGTCACGGGTATCGCCATCCGCCAGTTGAAACTTGATTACTGTCATCCGTGCTCCTCTTTATTCTTGTCAAGACGCAAAAAATCCTTCGTGCTCCAGAGCAAATCCAAAGCATGCCGAGAATACCATGCAACACCATCATCAGATAAGAGGGAGGCTTCGTATTACACGAAGGCCCTTATCAAGATCGGGCGAGGGTTCAGGGCTTCGATGAAGGCCGTGCATGCCCTGCCCTGAATCCAGTCTTCACACGCCCGCCGTCATGCGCAGCACCGGCTTGATCACCCGCCCCTGCTCCATGTCCTCGACCGCCTGGTTAATCTGTTCGAAAGGATAATAGGTAATCAGCTTCTCGAACGGAAAACGCCCCTGCCGCTGCAGTTCGATCAGCTGCGGGATGAAAATCTCCGGCACCGAATCGCCGAGCAGGATGCCGCGCACGACCCGGCCGCCATGCATCATGTTCAGCACATTGAGGCTGATGTCGGCGCCGTTGGCGGAACTGATCAGTCCGCAGACACCACGCGACGCCAGCGCCTCGACAGCCTGCCGGATCACGGTGATATTACCCGAGGTATCGAGCGCATGGTTGACGCCGGCGCCGGTAATCCGGCGCATTTCCGCCGGCATGTCGGTATTGCGCGGATCGATGACATGGGTGGCGCCCAGCTCGAGCGCCATGTCCAGCCGTGCCTGCTGCGTATCGACGGCGATGATCTTGCCGGCGCCCGACAGGCGCGCGGCCATGACCGCCGCCAGGCCGACCGAACCGGCGCCGAAGACGGCGAAGCTGCTGCCCGGACGCACCTTGAGCGTGTTGATCACCGCTCCGGCGCCGGTAAGAATGCCGCAGCCCAGCGGGCCCAGCATGTCCAGCGGCACATCGTCCGGGACCGCGACCAGGTTGCGGTCGGTGCACAAGGCATGTGTGGCAAATGACGATTGTCCGAAGAAGTGACTGTGGACTGGCTGGCCGCCATGCGACAGCGCCATGCTGCCATCCGGGCGGGTGCCGCTGAAATTGTAGGCGCCGACATGCTGGCAATAGGCGGTGTCCGCTTCCACGCATGGCGCGCAGTGGCCGCACGAGTTGTAGTGCATCACGACGTGGTCGCCCGGCTTGACGCGCGTGACCCTGGCGCCGACCTGCTCGACGATGCCCGCGCCTTCATGGCCAAGCACGATGGGCTTGGCTGCCAGCGACGGATGGTCGCGCATGTGAACGTCGGTCGAACAGATGCCGGCGGCGATTACCCGCACCAGCACTTCATTGTCGCGCGGCGCTTCCAGCGTCATTTCCGCTATCGTCATCCTGGCGCCGATGGCCGGTGTTACAGCGGCATTGATCTTCATGTGATTCTCCCGTGCCTGTTCAAATGCCACCGGTCTCGATCTGCGCGGTGCGGTCGAATGCCGCCATCAGCCGCTGATGCCGGGCTTCAATCCATGCACGCGGCGCCGAGTGCGAGAAGATGAAAAACGCGTCTTCGCGGATGCCGCGCACCACATGTTCGCCTGCCTGCAAGGGTGTCAGTCCGCCTGCGATCAGGTCCTTCAGGAAATGCTGTTCCTCGCGCACGAAAGGTCCGCCGAAACGCGCGGGACGACTTTTTGCGGAGGCGTGCAAGTCAGTGCTGACCGCTGCCGGGCAAAAAACGGATACACCGATGCCGCTGCCCTTGAGTTCCTGCTCCAGCGCTTCGGACAAGGCCACGACCGCGTATTTGGTCATCGAATAGGCGCCCGTGTTCCATCCCGGCTGCACCTGCAGGCCGCCGATCGACGACGTGTTGACGATATGACCACCTTCACCATGCTTGCGGATCAGCGGCAGGAAACTGCGGATGCCGTGGACGACACCGCGGATATTGACACCCATGACCCAGTCCCAGTCCTCCAGCGAGGTGGCTTCGAGCGAAGTGCCATGCATTGCGACGCCGGCGTTATTGATCGCCAGGTGGAGCCGTCCGAAGGCTTGTTCGGTGGCCGCGGCGGCGGCCGCCACCGACTTCGGATCGGACACATCGATTTCAATTGCGATTGCCTTGCAACCTTGCGCTTCCAGCTGCCGCCGCGTCTCGTCGGCGGCGTCTTTCCGGATATCGGCGACTGCGACCTTCACGCCGGCCTGTCCCAACGCCAGCGCAATGCCGGCGCCAATGCCGGAACCGGCACCGGTGACGATAGCGGTTTTTTCTGTCAAGTTTTTCATGGGAACTTCTGTGTGGATGGGCCGGGCGGGATCGGCCTCAAGTCATCCTGTTGCATGCTCAGTCTGGATTCCCGCTTTCGCGGGAATGACGGTAGTAATTGGGTCGATCGCCAATCTTATCACCGTCATTCTCGCGCAAGGTGCAGCAGGGGTTTCGTGAGGCTTAGCGGTTATTTCATCGGACAGGCTGCGTGATACGCATCCTGATGATCCGGCAACGGTGTGCCGATCGTCTTCAGGTTGGCGCGCCCTTTTGCATCTTTTGCAACTACCACTGCCCGCAGATCCTGGATCGGGAAATTGTTGTGGGCGAACTTGAACTTGCCTCGCACGGATGCAAAATTCGCCGCCTTGAAGGCTGCCATCAACGCCTTCTTGTCGGTGACATTGCCCTTTACCTTGGCCAGCGCCGAATCGATCAGCATGGCGGCGTCATAACTTTGCGCGGCATACTGGGATGGGATGCGGTTGTATTTTTTCTCGAAGTCTTCCACAAAACGCTTGTTCGCGGCGTTGTCCAGATCGGGCGCCCAGATGGTGCCGGCGATGACACCCAGCGCCGAATCTTTCAGCGCCGGCAGGTTGGTCGCTTCAGCGGTTGCCACCGACAACAGCGGGATCTTGCCGAGCAGGCCGGACTGCTCGTACTGGCGCACGAAATTCACGCCCAGTCCGGACGGATAGAACACAAAGACCGCATCAGGCTTGGCGCCGGCCAGCTGGGTCAGTTCGGCGGAATAATCCTGCTGGGTCAGTGGCGTGTAGAGCTCCTCGACGATGGTGCCTTTGTACATGCGCTTGAAGCCGGCGATATAGTCCTTGCCAGCCTGATAATTCGGCGCCAGCGCGACTACCCGCTTGTAGCCTTTTTCAGTGGCGTACTTGCCCATCACTTCGGACTGCACGTCGTTCTGCCACGAGGCGATGAACTGGTACGGCGAACATTGCGCGCCGGCGATCGGGGACGGGCCGGCATTCGAGCCGATCAGGAACACTTCCTTGCTGGTGATCGGCTTGTGCACGGCCATCATCTCGTTGGAGAAGGAAATGCCGGTGATGATCGACACTTTTTCCTTCTCGATCAGTTTTTGCGCCGCCTGCACCGCGACCTCCGGCTTGAGCTGCGTATCTTCCTTGAAGATTTCAACCGGCACACCGCCGAGCTTGCCGCCATTGCGTTCGATCACCAGCATCAAGCCATCGTACTGGTCGATGCCAGGACCAGCCTGGGCGCCGGACAGGTTCGCCATGAAGCCGATCTTGACCGGTGTCTGGGCGCTTGCGTGCGCGCTGGCCAGCAATGCGGCCGTCAGGAAAAAGCAGTTACGTAATTTCACAGTTCATCTCCTCTGGTTTTTATTTCACTTGGTGTCAACTAAAACGCGGCATCCATTGCCAGGCCATCTTCAAATCGGGTAGATCACCGCATTCGGAATCATTTCACTGTCGAACACGCAGATCTTCGATTCGAATTTCAAGCCATCCGGCGTACGGCGCACCGTGTCGACATAACGGCCGACGTTAAAGACGCTTGTATATTGATCCGGCTTGGTCCGGAACACCGCGTAATTCGCCTCGGTCCTGATCTGCTCACCATCGATGCCGAGGACTTTTGGCACGCCAATCACGAGCCGCTGGTAATACGGCTCATGGTAGAGCGTCTCCATCACACCGTAGACGCGGTCCTTCAGCATGCCCTTGCTTTCGAAGGACATGGTGGCCAGCGGCAGGCCGCGGTCATGGTTTTCGCGCGGCTGCAATTTGTAGATGCATTCCTCAAGAAAAAATTCAGGCCATTGCTGCCAGTTGTTGTTGCTCAGCGCGGAGGCGTAATCGGCGTACAACTGGTTCAGTTCATACCAGGTCTTGAAGTCCATCATCAAATCTCCATCACTTTGCGCCAGTAATCGTACATGCCGCGAATCAGCGTCTCCGATACCATGTGATCGGTGCCGCCGGTGCGGCGGCCGTCCAGTTCGGCGATGGTGCTCGCGGTGGGCTTCTGCTCAAAACCGTCCTGAGAATATTCAATCGCCTCGCCATCGTCAGCCGACACGAAGCCTGCCGGGCCAAACAGGTTGGCCTGGCGCAAACGGCGCCTTTCCATTTCCGGCGTATCCTCCTCGAAGCCGAAATGGGTCCAGATGAAATCAAACGAGCCGGTGCCGTCAGGCTGGATATGGCGTGTCGACAGAGAGTTCACCTGCTGCTGGAAAATCACGCTCGGGAAAATCGTCATCATCGCCGCGCTCGGGCCGTTCCACCAGGCTTCGGGAACGACGTCCAGGAAACGGTCGTCGTTGAGCGTCATGTTTTCCTTGTAGCTGGCCTGCTTTTTCACATCCTCCGACAGGAAATTCGGGTCGCGTATCGTGGTCAGCACGCCATGGCGCAATTTCTCGTCGGTGACCAGCGTCGACTTGTTATCCGCGCGCAGCAGGCCGAAGTTGACGAACCAGACATGCAGCAGCGCGGCATGGTACGGGTCCTTCACATTCTCCATCATCAGCTTCCAGTTGCCTGGTATGCGCTGGCGGTTGTAGCCGAGGACCTTGAGCTTGCGGCCATCGAAGGTGCGGTCGAAGAACTTGAGCAACGCCGGGCCGAGATAATCTTCCAGCGGCTCCATGCTGGCGTCGAAGGAGGCAAACACCACACCGCCGCGCACCGCCACGTTGAGCCGGGTCAGGCCATGTTCCGCCGGCTTGAAGCCGGCGTCGAAGCCGCCATGGACTTCACCGTGGCTCTTCACGCCACGCCGGAAAGGCACGCCGACCAGATTGCCTTTCAAGTCGTAATTCCACTGATGGTAGGGACAGGTCAGGTCCTTGTTGTTGCCGGATTTTTCACGGCAAAACTGCATGCCGCGATGGGCGCAGACATTTTCGATCACGTTGACGGCGCCGTCGTGATCGCGAACCATGATGACCGAACGCTCGCCCACCACCGAGCGCTTGAAATCGCCCGCATTCGGGATTTCGGCTTCGAGGCCGACATAACACCAATGGCCGGAATAGAAAATGCGCTCAAGCTCGCGCTGGTACACGTCTTCGTCCGTGTAGGCCCAGTACGGCACGCGGCTGCCGCCCTCGTCCTCCCAGGACAGCTTGCGCTTGAAGGTTAATGGAACTTCACTCATCTTGATCTCCTTGTTTTTATGCTTTTTCAAGCAGCGCTTCCCGTATGGCCGGCGTCTTGCGCTGTTACCCGATCGCCAGGAACAGGCGGCCGTTTTCGATCTTCACCGGATAGCTTCGAACATCCTCGGTCAGTGGCGCGCACATCGCCTTGCCATTGCGGACGTCGAATCTGCCCTGATGAAGGGGACATTCGATTTCAAAACCCTCAAGAAAACCGTCGCACAGCAGCGCATGGCCATGCGTGCAGATGTTATCGGTGGCAAATACTTCACCGCTGACGTTAAACAGCGCGACGTTTTGTCCGCCAACCTCAACGCCAATCACATCATCTTCAGGCACGGCATCGGCCGCAGTGACATCAACCCAGTTTTGACTCATGACGCATCCTTAATTGAAAATTTTTAAAAAATAGAATTGAAAACTAGGTCGCGGCGGGATAAAACGCATCCGCATGCACATGTTCCGCCAACATCCCCTTCTGTTTTACCAGCAGGGTTGCCGCTTCGACCATTGGCGGCGCACCGCACAGATAGGCGCGCCAGCCGGAAAGCGTCTCCCAATCTTCCTCAACCGCGCTCGTTACCAGGCCGCTCCGATAGCCGGAATTGTCATTTCCGGTTGCGACGACCACATGGACGGAAAGGTTGCCGTGCATCGCCGCCAGCGCCTGCAGGCGATCTACACCATACACATCCGAGGGCGAACGCACGCCGAAATAAAGATGGATCGGGTTTTTCATGCCGGCTTCCAGCGCGCCGCGCACAATCGACAGCACAGGCGCCAGACCGGTGCCGCCAGCGACGCACAACATCGGACCGTCATATTTTTTTCGCAGGTACGCCGCGCCCATGGGGCCCGTCACACGCACCGTATCGCCAGCCTGGAGCTGGCCGGCGATGTAGCCGCTGACGCGGCCGTCGGGCAGCAGGCGCACATGGAATTCCAGCTCTTCGTCCGAACTGAGGCCGACCATCGAATAAGGCCGGACAAGCCCGGGACCGAATTGCAGGCTTGCGTACTGCCCGGAGGTGAACTCCAGCGGTTTGGATGGCCGCAGGCGCACGCGCCTGATGTCATGTGTCAGATCCTCTACGGCGATCACGGTTGCCTTGATAATGCGGGCGGGATGGACCACCACTTCATCCGGCTCGGGGATTTCGATCGTGCAGTTCTCGGTCAGCACGCTCATGCACGCAAGGACGTAGGCATTGTCATTCGGCTGCGTGATCTTGCTTTCGCCACCCGACTCCAGCACGGCGCCATTGATCAGCTTGCAGCGGCAGGTTCCGCAGCGCCCCGACATGCAGCTATAGGACACCGGCACCGCATTGTCACGCAGGACCTGGAGCAGATTTGCGCCAGGGGCAAATGCCAAAGTCTTGTCCAGCGGTCGAACAACCAGGTTCATGATCCAGCGCCTTGTTACGGATCGAGTGATCCGAAAAAATTATCTTCAGCCCGGAGTATATAAAATCATTTACCATCAATATATAAAATCACCTGAATAATGATTATCAATCTTATGAATGTTCAAGCGCCATCATGAACCTGAAAGACATCGATCTGAATCTGCTTGTCGTCTTCAACGAGTTGTACATGGAAAGACGCGTATCGGCCGTTGCGGAGAAACTGGGCCTGACCCAGCCGGCCATCAGCAACGCATTGAGCCGCCTGCGGCGCCTGATGGACGACGAGCTTTTCCTGCGGGGGTCGAACGGCATGGAGCCGACTGCTTATGCGAACCAGGTGGCGGAACCGATTGCCTACGCATTGAGCTCGCTGCACACGACGCTGAATCAGAGGACAACATTCGATCCCGCCACCAGCCAGCGGAAATTCACCATAGGACTGGCCGATCTCGGCGAAATCTATCTGCTGCCGGCGCTGATGGACACGCTGGAGCGTCTCGCGCCCGGCGTCTCTATCAGCACGGTGCGCAGTACCGCCGTCAACCTGGCCGATGAAATGGAGGCGGGGCACATCGATTTGTCGGCAGGGCTGCTGCCGCAGCTGAAGTCAGGTTACATGCAGCGCAGGCTGTTTACGCAGCGTTATGTCTGCATGTTCCGGCAGGGGCACGCGCTGGACAAGGAAGAAATCAGCATCGAGGAGTTCAGCGCGGCGGAACATGTCGCCGTGACATCACCAGGCACAGGGCATGCGAAGGTGGAGGAACTCCTTGCGCACCAGGGCGTGCGGCGGCGAATCCGCCTGACCTTGCCCCACTTTGTATCGGTGGGACATGTGCTGCAATCGACCCAGATGATCGCCACGGTGCCCGAACGTTATGCGATGCAATGCGTCAGGCCGTTCCAGCTGCGTTATGTGAGGCATCCGGTAGCGCTGCCGGAAATCAGCATCAATCTTTTCTGGCATGCGAAGAACCACAAGGAGCATGGAAACCAGTGGCTGCGGCGGCTGATTTTTGATACTTTTTCTGATTGACGGGATGGGGGGAGCGCGGTCACTCGGCAGACGGGCGGGATCTTCGGTGCGCTTGCCCAAGGTCTGCCACAACATTGACGCGCATACGGTCCTTCGTGATCAGGCTGCCTTCATCGCCACGCCGCACTTCGAGTTTGAGCGTGTTCATGTTGACCAGAGTGCAATGTGAATGATGATTCCATGAGATGCTGATCCCCCGCATGATTTTTATAGGAGCGCCGGATGCGGATTGCGAATGCCGCGGTAAATCGTGCCGGTCTTTTTTACAATAAGGACTTCGGTTCCCTGTTCATACGCTTCATCCGGCAGGTCCGGTTCGAGCATCAGGTAATGCGCATTGCCGTGCTGGTCGCGGATCTTGACTTCGGCGGCCATGCCGGCGCGCGCGGTGCCGGTGATGACAACGCCGGTGCTTCCGATCAGGGTGGTACTGCTGACGGCGCTGGTTTCGTCGCGGGGGATGACATGGGCCAGCAGACCGCCGCCCACACGCACGGCGCCGACACCAACCACACTCGCCGGAATCACCGCCAGGATGGCCGGCAAATACATGCCGGCCACGCTCTGGAAAAACATCTGCATCAGGTAGCCGCTGACGGAAAATCCGAACAGGAGCAGGATCAGCAACACCAGGATGGGGACTTTTCCCACATGCAGCCACCTGAGCGCGCCATCGATGCCATCCGGCGATTCCGGCACCAGATTGTCGAGCAGCTGCGACGGTTTGATCGACATGAAAAGGCCGATCACCTCGATGAGCGACAGCCCGATCATGATGCAGGCCGCGACGCCAAACGGCAGGTTGGCTGATGCGGTGAAAAGTGTCATGTCTTGCCTGAGCGGATCTGTGCCATGCGTTCTTCGACTTTCTTCGACTGGACAAGATCATCGAGTTCTCTGAGCTTATTTGCCTGCTCTACCGATACGGTCAAGGCATCCTGCATCTCCCGTTGCCTGCCGACGATAATCTGTGACACGCGGCTATGCAAAGACTCTGCCATCATTTTCTCCTTTGGCGGCTTGATGAGTGATGCCTGCAGGTTCAACCGTTCTTTCGCCCTGGCTCCGTTGTGCTGTCTGGGGCGTTTGCCATGGCACCACGGTTACATACTATTGAAACCAGGTGAAGATTTTATTGAATAAGCTATAAGGTGTCGTTGCAAAATGGGAAGAATGATGCGCGGGTAAGACACTTACCCGGCATGAAAGAATTCGGCGCGCCTGGCGCTACTGGCTGGCGCCCGATTGTTGCGCCTTTTATCAAGACAGTCGATGTCTCCCCTGCATTTTCAGCAAAAAAGCCGCTTGAATTCAACAGCAGCACATCCACATCCCCTTATGGCCTCAAGATTTATTACAGACGCATTAGCGAGCAATGGCCCAAATGAATATCGATCGGCAGCAGGCCCCAGACAGGTTTTCCCAAGCAATAATCGATGCACTGGATGAACACATCGCCGTGATCGATGCGTCCGGCTTCATCCTTGCCGTGAACAGAGCGTGGCGTGAATTTGCGCGCGGAAACGGCGCCGATCCTGCGGCCGTCTCCGAGGGTGCGAATTATCTCGAGGTATGCGACAAGTCCGCGGCACGCGGTGATGCGCATGCGGCTACCGCCTGTGCGATGATACGCGCCGTTGTCGCCGGCCAGCGCGAAACGGCCAGCATGGATTACCCCTGCAATTCACCGACCGAACAGCGCTGGTTCAAACTCAAGATTACCCGCGAGCCAACTGAAGGCCCATTACGCATCGTGATCGAGCATGAGAACGTCATCGACCGCAAACTCACCGAGAGCAGGCTCCGCCTGAAGAACCTGCTGCTGGCCTCGGTCGAACAAGCCGTGATCGCGACCGATCTCGATGGGTTGATCATCTACTGGAACCCGTTCGCCCAAAAGATGTACGGCTGGTCATCCGCCGAAGTGCTGGGGCGGTCAATCCTGGATGTGATTCCCTCAGAATCGATGCGAGTGAACGCACATGAAATCATGACCCGCCTGAAGGCCGGTGAAAGCTGGGACGGTGAATATCTGGTGCGTCACCGTGATGGACATGACATTCCTATCCATGTCACTGACTCACCGATCCGTGACGAACGGAATCAACTGATCGGTGTGATCGGCATTTCCACCGACATCACGGAGCGCAAGAAAAATGAGCAGGCACTGAAATTGTCGGACATGGTTTACCAGGCGATCGGCGAAGCGATCATGGTCTTCGATCCCGACTACGTGATCCTCACTGTCAATCCGGCATTCAGCCATATGTGCGGCTACACCGAACAGGAGATCGTCGGCCACTCCTCCGATTTGTTGAAGCCGGCGGACAGCGAACGTTTTTTCCCTGACGAGATACGTCAGCCGCTGGAAAAAACCGGCCACTGGCAAGGCAAGATCAGAACCCGCCGCAAGAGCGGTGAAACATACCTGCAATGGCTGATGATCGACACTATTTACGATGAACGGGGAAAGGCGAAGATGCGCATCGGCATGTTCTCCGCCGTCACCGATCAGAAACGGGCGGAAGAAACGATCTGGCAGCAAGCCAACTTCGACGCCTTGACCGGGCTGCCCAACCGCAGCATGTTTCATGACCGGCTCGAGCACGAAATTCAAAAAGCCACGCGCGATGGCCATCGTCTGGCACTGATGTACATCGACCTCGACCAGTTCAAGGAAATCAACGATACCCTCGGCCATGACACCGGCGATATCCTGCTGCAGCATGTGGCACGCCGGCTATCGGCCTGCATCCGCCAGGCCGACACGGTGGCCCGCATCGGCGGCGACGAATTCACCGTGATCCTCACCGAGCTGGAGAATACCGGCAGCGTGGAACGTGTGGCGCGAGGGATCCTGCAAACGCTGGCAGAGCCGTTTTACCTGGAGAACGACACGATCCATGTCTCGGGCAGCATCGGCATCACCCTGCTCCCGGAGGATGCAACCAATGCCGACATCCTGCTCAAGAACGCGGACCAGGCCATGTATGCGGCCAAGAGTCAGGGCCGCAACCAGTTCAATTATTTCACGCCATGCATGCAGCAGGCAGCGCAGGCCAGAATGCGGCTGGCGAACGACTTGCGGGATGCGCTGGCCTGTGGGCAGTTCGATGTGGTGTACCAGCCGATCGTCGAACTGGCGACCGGCGCCATCCATAAGGCCGAAGCGCTGATCCGCTGGCGGCATCCGCAGCGTGGCATGGTCAATCCGGCAGAATTCATCCCGATCGCGGAACAGACCGGCATGATCATTACGATTGGCGAATGGGTCTGTCAACAGGCAGTGCGGCAGGCCGAAATCTGGCGCGCCACGATCGATCCACAGTTCCAGATCAGCGTCAACATGTCGCCGGTGCAGCTGCGTAAACCGCGCGACACCCGCGGCAGCTGTTTCGAAAAACGTTCCACCCTATCCTGCGCCTCCCAAGACGAAATACTCGTGGTAGAAATTACCGAAGGCCTGTTACTGGAAGCCAGCGACGTCGTTACCGCGCAGTTGCAGCGATTCCGGGATACGGGGATTCAATTGTCGATCGACGATTTCGGCACCGGCTACTCCGCCCTTTCCTATCTAAAGAAATTCCATATCGACTACCTCAAGATCGACCAGTCCTTTGTACTGAAGATGAACGCCGATTCCGATGATCTCGCGCTGTGCGAAGCGATCATCGTGATGGGCCACAAGCTGGGAATGAAGGTGATTGCGGAAGGTGTCGAAACGCCGGAGCAGCGTGACCTGCTGACCGCTGCCGGTTGTGATTACGGACAGGGCTACCTGTTCGGCCGGCCGGTGCACGCCGCCGAGATGAGCAAGTTCCTGGAGTCTGGCCAGACGCGGTGACGCCGGGTGGGCGCCTTCAGCGCCAAAAGCCGCCTCACGAAAATGTGGCTACGCCACCTGACGCTGTGATGCGCCAGCACCATTCGTTCGTTCCCCGTATTCCCCATGGGCCGCGGCTGGCGTAGCGATACGCAGTCCGCTTGTGGCTGCTTGTTTGCATTCCGCTATCGCCCTTATCTCACAGGCCACCAACAATACATTGATCTCTTCAAGGGACACCGGATGACGGTGGTGCCATGGATATTCACGTGGCTGAAGCGTCATGTGGGAGAGCCTTCAGGTCGTCGTGCATATCACCTTGCGTTGCTGGAATTTGACAAAAGAATTATTAAATAGACAAATAATAAACACATGCTTATTATTATTTGGACAATGTTTATAAAACAACTTACATCTGCGGAGCCGTTTTTCAAGAAAGGTTGATGATGAAAAATATCAAAACCGCTGACCCATTCATTGCCCTGGTGATGTTTGGCAGCCTGGTTCAACCTGCATTCTCTGCTACTGGCGAGATGGGAACCGGCATTCCGGAATTTGGCATTCATTCTGCCCCAATGGGTACTTTTGCCTGGGTCGGGGCCCTGACAAATCCAACAATTCCTTTTCCATCCGGATGCACGAGCCTAAAGCTCACCTCCGCGACGATGGGATTGGATGGCTACAAAATGGCTGTGGCAACGATGTTGACAGCCAAACTTGCCGGCAAAAGGGTTCGTTTTTTTGCCCATTCCCCACGTGATGAGGGATGCGGTGTCGATTACGTTCAGATAGTCAATTAATTACAACCGGTCTCCCGGTCTTGTCGACAAATACCCAGGAACCCGCAATCAATGCGCGTGAACCGGGCAAGGGCAATTTCCGGCGTGACCGTGACAGCGCCGGCCACACTCGCATGAAATAACGGCGCACTTTATCTTTAATAAAAACTCCTGGGGAGGAGATAAATGAAATATGGAAAACAACTATCCGTTTTTGCGGCCATGCTTGTCATTGGCGCTGTGGCACATGCACAAAATTCGGCAAATCCGAGCTTGCTTAACCCTTTTGGAAAAGCTGCACCCGGCGAAAAAAAAGCTGCGGCATCCATGCGAAAAAGTGAAGCGCTTGCAGCACTGCCGTCGAAAGCCGCAGCAAAAATTAATCGCAAATTTCTCGACACAGTACTCGACCAGGAAGAAAACACCTTTATCGTCGAGTATGTCAGCGCCCCTCCCGAGAAGGCTGTATCGGCACGCGAACATGAAGTCAAACTCCGGGGCAAAAAGAGCGGATATGGAAACACCAAACGTAATGTAGCCGCATCGTTCAACACAGATGAATACGAGAATCTTCGTGAATACCCTGCGCTGCCAATGAATTACGTGCGCATAAAAAATCGCAATGCATTGGTGAAGTTGCTGAATAACCCCGATGTAAAGGCGGTACACGAGAACAAACCCCACCAGCTGGCTACAGTCCAAAGCCTTCCTTTCATTTCGCAACCCGAGGCTGCCGGCATGGGTAGGGGCGGAAAAGGTACTACGGTAGCCGTCCTTGATACGGGTGTGGATTACACACGCGGGGCATTCAATCACTGCACATCGCCTGGCACGCCATCAACGTGCCGCGTGATCGCCGCATTCGACACGGCGCCAGACGACGGAACTCGTGATGGGCATGGACATGGCACCAATGTCGCGGCCATTATTGCCGCCGTGGCGCCCGATTCAAACATTGCAGCAATCGATGTATTCCGCCCGGACGGGGCATGGACCAAGGATATTATTGCCGGCATTGACTGGGTCGTTGAGAACAAGTCGAAATACAACATTGTGGCAGTTAACCTCAGTATTGTATGGGCCCAAAAGCATATCGTCGAGTGTTCCAATTCATGGGCTACCACGCCGTTTGCGAACGCTCGCGCAGCCGGTGTGCTGCCAGTGTTAGCAGCAGGCAACAATAGTTTTACGGATGGCGTTACGGAGCCAGCGTGTGCTCCCGGTGCGGTTCGTGTCGGGGCCGTGTACGACTCGAATATGGGTCAATACAATAATAGCTTCTGTACCGACCCCATCACTGCTGCTGACCGGGTCGCGTGCTTTTCGAATGGGGGTGAACTGCTGACTTTATTCGCACCCGGAGCAGACATATTTGCCGGTGGAATAGTCATGGCAGGCACATCGCAGGCGGCGCCGCATGTGGCAGGTGCAGTCGCAGTCTTGCGTGCGGCGGATGCCGCGCCTGATGACACGCTTGATCAAACAATACAGCGAATGCTTGGCACCGGGAAAATCATCACGGACCATCGTAATGGCATTTCAAAACCGCGGCTGAATTTATTCGCGGCGGCGCAAAGTATTGCTCAAGTACGAGTAGAACCACCTGGCATTCCAGAACCGGCGCAACCAGATAGTTCAATGAAAAGCATGGCTACGATCCTTCAGCTTCTGATGGACTGACCCATTGCAGGGAAAAAAATGAAAAAATTATTCGCGGCGCTGTTTCTGAGCGCGGTCATTCTGAACAATGCATTTGCAGCGCCGATATCGTCCTACGGCGTTTTGACGAATATACGGCCTTACAACGAAGGCACAATTTATGTCACTCATAGCAGCGGGACTTGTGGCACAACCGTATTTTCGGTCTCTACCACGACTATCGGTGGCAAGGCGATATATGCCGCCGCACTGATTGCCTTGACAACGCAAAAACAGGTTGCAATAGAAGTCGCTCCCGTTGCCTGTGCGTGGGGAATGCCAATTCAATCAATTTTTGTAAGCCAGTAAAAAGCCGCCACACCGCCTCGACATGACGTGCATCGAAAATCCAGCCATCTTGACGCATGCCGGGTATGCCCCCGCGGGCTCCCCATTCTTTAAAAGGTCAAACATGAATAACATGAAATTCCTCCGCCCATTGATTGCCACGCTGCTGTTTGCCAGCCTTGTTCAGCCAGCATTCTCCGCCATTGGCCATATGGGAACAGGCACCCCGGAGTTTGGTATTTATGGTTCTCCTCATGGCAATATCGTTAACGTCTGGTCGTTAACAAATCAGACTCAGGCTTTTCCAGCCGGGTGTACGGCCCTGACCGTGAGATCCGCGACCTTGGGAATGGATAGCTACAAAATTATTGTCGCAACGCTGTTAGCGGCCAAAGTATCCGGGAAACGAATCTTTTTTTATGCTCATGCCGAACGTGACAGCGGATGTGGTGTCGATTACGTTCAAATAATCAATTAAGTGCCCACACAAAATAAATTGGGAGGGGGCCCGCCGAGGCCCCCCCTGCGAGGGTTGCGCTTTCCCACCCGACAATTCTCACCGTCATTCTCGCGCAGCCGCTACAGCGGTTGCACATGCGTTGCAAAGATCGGGGAATAGATTAGGACACAGTCCTCAAAATCGGCAATCTTGCCGGAATTCTGCGACAATTCCGCAGACCATGACCCCAATCGCAAACCATCCCGTCCCGCACTTCCACATCGCCTTCTACAAATTTGTTGAACTGGAAGACCCGGATGCCACGGTCATCCATCTTCGCGACTTGACCCGCGGCCTGCTGGGCAGCATTCTGGTGGCAGCTGAAGGCATCAACGGCGTGTTATCCGGCACAGCTCCCGCGCTTGATGCATTCGAACAGGCCCTGTCCGCTGACAGCCATTTTTCCGACATCGTGTTCAAGCGCAGCGAATGCAAGACCGCGCCCTTCAAACGCATCAAGATTCACAAGAAATCCGAAATCGTTTATCTGGGCGTGGATGGCGTGAACGCCACCCGCAAAACCGGCATCAGCGTCAGTCCGGAGGAATGGCGCCAGCTGATCGCCGAAGAGGATGTGGTCGTCATCGATAACCGCAACAGCTTTGAATTTCGTCTCGGAAAATTCAAATCCGCCGTCGACCCGCAAGTCGATAATTTCCGCGACTTTCCGAAATATATCGAAGCCAATGCACCCGCCTGGCAAGCTGCCGGCAAACGAGTGGCGATGTATTGCACCGGCGGCATACGCTGCGAAAAGACCAGCGCCTGGATGCAGGACATGGGCATCGATGTGTACCAGCTCGAGGGCGGCATTCTCAATTATTTCCAGCGCATGCCTGACGCCGAGAAGGATTGGGAGGGCGAATGTTTTGTGTTCGACAATCGCATTGCGCTCGACACCAGGTTGCGGGAGACTGGCACCACGCTGGAAGACGTCTACGGAGGCGAGCCCGATTGGGAGTGGCGCCTGCAACGCGCCAAACGCCTCGATGACGCAAACCAGGAATAACCCGGCGCCGCCGACCAGAGATGGCGTGGGGCCGAGCTGCGTCGCATTGCCGCCCGGACCATGGCCGACGATCACGGACTTTCTCGCGCAGAGGTTTCCCGTCATCGCGCGCGCCGAATGGATATCACGCATGGCACGTGGCGATGTGGTCGATGCGCATGGCATTCGGGTCGCGGCCGACTCCCCCTACACCGCACATTGCAAGATCTACTACTACCGCAGTCTGCCAGTGGAAGCCCGCATCCCGTTTGAAGAGATCGTGCTGTTCCAGGATGACTATCTGGTCGCGGTCGACAAGCCTCACTTCCTGCCGGTCACGCCGGCCGGCCGCTATCTGCAGGAAACGCTGCTGGTGCGCCTGAAGCGCGCGCTCGGCATCGATACGCTGGTGCCAATGCACCGCATCGACCGCGAGACCGCGGGACTGGTGCTGTTCACGATACAGCCGGCGACACGCGACCGTTATCAGTCCCTGTTCCGCGACCGGACCGTGGCCAAATGCTACGAAGCGATCGCGCCATTCAATCCGGCGCTGGTGCTGCCGCTGACCTACCGCAGCCGGCTGGCCGAAAGCGAGTCGTTCATGCAAATGCGAGAGACAGACGGCGAGCCAAATGCGGAGACGCTGATCGAACTGCTCGAGAAGCGGGGTGAACTGGCACGCTACCGGCTGCGCCCTTCAACCGGCCAGAAACACCAGCTGCGTGTTCACATGGCCGCACTTGGCATGCCGATCGTAAACGACCAGATTTATCCGCGCCACTATCCAGACCCGGCAGACAGCGCCGCCGGCTCGCCCGCCGACTACAGCAAACCCTTGCAACTGCTCGCCAGATCCCTGAAGTTTACCGATCCGCTATCCGGCCAGTTGCGGCAGTTCGAGAGCCGGCAAAGCTTGCTGTTCTGATCTTCGCGCCTGCCAGCGTGCGGTTCATCTGCTTGCGGATGGCAGAGGCGGAGGTGGGGGTGTGGAGGCTGCGGCGCGTGCGGCGGCCTCTCGACGCGCTTCCCTTGACCCGCCCATTTCGAATTCGAGAACATTCCATTGCGCACTGCGATTCGGATTGCTTTCCACATCTCCGGGTAGCGCGCTGCCATATTGATCGTTCGGATACAGGTAATAGACGTCGTTGCCGATCCTCACCCTTGTCCTGATGACTTTGCCTCCGGGCAGGCGGTATTCGGTGAACTCTTCGCGTTCGTTCGGACTGTAGATGGTGATGGGAGGCACTTCGCCTTCCTCGAGCCGTTCAAGCATCGATGGCGGCGCATCCGCTGGCGCCTGTTGCGCGTTTGCGAGCATTGGCGTCACACACGCGGCAATCACTGCCATCACTACAGGAAAAATTCTGTTGTTCATCACATTGCTCCTGAACGATTCCACTGAAAAACTGGTCGATGAAAGCTGCTATTTTTACTATAGCGTGCGGCTTCCATAACACCAGCGGAGAATCGCTCAGTTCTGCTTCAGCGTAAGCTTGTGGTCATGATTCAAGGCGACCTGATCCGCCGCTACAAGTTCCGCTTGCTTCAGCTTGACTTTATCGAGGACGAGCCTGGTGGGATCGGCATGAAGACATCGTGATGCAAGCTGGCCCTGGATTCCCGCATGCGCGCCAATCTATACCCATATTTTTGCAACCCATATCCAATCGTTGTAGCGACTGTGCTGGAATGCCGACGGTGACATTTGCAGGGTGTATTTCGTAGGGTGTAATAAGCGAAGCGCATTACACCGTGCCCGATCACTGTTGGCATTTGCGAACGCTGCAAGGTGTAATGCGCTGACGCTTATTACACCCTACGATTCCCTCATGCGCGAGAATCCATAACCCGCTGGCACGGGAAGAACGCCAATATCTCCCAAGGCCGATTCTATCGACTCGCCATATGATGCTGAACTGATAAAGCCGAGCTCAGAAACCCCGGGTAAAGGAATCAGTCTCGCTGCGGCGTCCACCACCCGGCGGCCCGCGGCCGCGGTCCCGTTCAACGCCGTTTTGCTCCTGACGCGCCTGGTCGATCATGCGTTCGATCTCGCTTTGCGCCGTCTCGAGTTCCTCTTCCTGCTCGGGCGACAGCGGCGGCGGAATGAAATCAGGCCTGCTGCTGCCAAACCATTCGTCCACCCGGTCGCGCAGCGGACCAAACACACCGTCGGAACGCGGGAAGCGGGCGCCGGTTTCAATCATTCTGCCGTTCAGGGCTTGCTGGAAAAAATCGCCGACCACCAGCAGCGCGTTATGCGCGCCCTGCCCCCAGTAACTGCTGCGCATCGTCACACGCGAATCGTTGAAACCCACCCATGATCCTGCCACCAGCCGCGGGTGCATCAGGACGAACCAGCCGTCGGTATTGTTCTGCGTGGTCCCTGTCTTTCCCGCGACATCGGCCTGTATGCCAAAACGTGACCGGACTGCGGTCCCGGTACCCTGGTTGACCACGCCGCGCAGCATGTCGATCAGGTATTCCGACGACTTCGCGGACAGCGCACGTTCCTTGCTGGTCTCGAACTCGGCAAGCACCCTGCCGCTCTTGTCTGTAATGCGGCTAATGAAAATCGGCTTGACGTATTCACCGCCATTGGCGATCGTTGCATAAGCCGATACCATTTCCATCGGCGTCACCGGACTGGTGCCGAGCGCAAGCGCCGGCACCGGATCAAGCGGGCTCAGGACCCCCATCTTCCGCGCCAGAGCTGCGGTCTTTTTAGGTCCGACCGCCTGCATGACTTGGGCAGTGATGGTGTTTTTGGAAAACATCAGGCCTTCACTGATGGTCATCTCGCGGCCAGTCGGCGCCGACATGTCGCTCGGCCGCCAGACGTTGCCGCCGCCCAGCGGAATTTCCACCGCGCGGTCGACAAAACGCTGCTCCGGCGACATGCCCTGCTCCAGCGCAGCGCCGTATACAAAGGGTTTGAAGGTGGAGCCCGGCTGACGCTGCGCGCGCGCCACGTGGTCGTACTGGTCGGTGAGGAAATCGCGGCTGCCGACCCAGGCTCTCACTGCGCCGCTGACCGGATCAATGGCGACAAAACCGGTCTGCAAACGGGTCTTGTCGGCGCGCAGCTTGTCGATGAATTCCTCGTCCTTTCTCAGCAGCGCCAGCGCCTCATCCGGCGCCGTGCCGGACTCGACAGCGTTGCGGTAGACCGCCGATTCACGGATGAAGGCGTTGACCACGCTGTCCTTGCTGCTCCAGAAATAATCGAACGGCTTGACGCGCCGCCGCATGCCCGCGTAGGTACTTGCGCTGGATGAAATCAGCCGCTCGGATCGCATGCCCCACTCCACGTCGGCGACTGCCTGCAAGCTGGTCATCTGACGCGAGACAGCCTGATTGGCGGCCGCCTGCAAGCGCGAGTCGACCGTGGTGTAGACAATCAGACCGTCGGAATAAATGTTGTAGTCGTTGCGGTCGGCCCATTCGATCAGCCACTTGCGCACGTGCTCGGCAAAATGTGGAGCCGGGCCAAGCGACTCTCGCTGGCGTTCGAAATCGAGACGGATCGGGCGGTTTTTCAAAGCGTTGAAATTCGCCTGCGTCAGTACCTCGCGCTTGAGCATCTGCGACAGCACCACGTTGCGCCGGCTTAGCGCGCGCTCCGGATTGGTCACCGGGTTGTAATAGCTGGTGCCTTTCAGCATGCCGATCAGTGTCGCGCTTTCACTCACGTTCAGCCTGGATGCGGGTTTGTCGAAATAAGTGCGCGCCGCCATTTCAATGCCGAAGGCGTTATACAGAAAGGGCACGGTATTGAGGTAGGTTTCGAGGATTTCCTTTTTTGTGTAGGTACTCTCGATTTTAAGCGCGGTAATGATTTCCTTGATCTTGCGCGTGACCGATCGGCTGCGGCCGATATCCTCTGGATACAGGTTGCGCGCCAGTTGCTGCGTAATGGTGGAGCCGCCTTCCGTTTTGCCGAACACGGTGCGCACGGCGCCGATCAAGGTGCGTTTCAGGTCGACGCCATGGTGTTCATAAAAACGGTGGTCTTCGGTGGCGATCAGCGCCTTGACCACGTTGGGAGACACCCGATCAAGCTCTATCCATTCGCGGTTCAGGCGCTTGTATGAGGCCAGGCGCTTGCCATCCGAGGAAATGAGTTCGGTCGGCTGGTCGATCTTTTCTTTTTTCAGATCCGCGATACTGGGCGTGAAAGGAATCAGCACGATTACATAAACGCACAACAGCACAAAGACGGTCGCACCCAATGCGGCCAGTCCCTTGATGCCGGAGAAAATCCTGGCGCGTATGCCCAGGGCCGGATCCACTGCGCCCTGGAAAAAAGCGCCGATTCGCAGGCAAAAGCGTTTTAGGAATGCAGGAACCCGGAGCGCCCTCAGACGCGTGGCCAGCCACAACATTGAGCGCTTGACGCGGCTCGGGGGTGTTACGTTTTCGTCCAATGTTTTTCCCACCGTATTAGTGACGACCAGCTGTACCGGCGCCGTTGCATGTTTTTTTGCCAAGCCTGCAAGCTTGCCTGCGGAGAATTGGCGGCACCGATCTTACCGTATTACCCTCTCATCCTTATCAAGAATTCGCGAATCCGCTTCGCATTGGCGCCCGCATCACCCACGCCGACCCTGGAAACCGAGCGCACATCCACCTTGCTGCCCGTCCCCGCCGGCCGCACACGCACCACCACATCGTCCTTGAAACCGAACCACCGGGTGGTGGCGGTCGCTTCGATGCGGCCGGCGGCGGGCTCTTCGGCGACCATTTCCCATCCCATTGCCCGCGCGGCAGCAACGGCGCGCTGGAAGGCGTCGGCGGGCGGCGCCGCAAGCTGCAGGCTCTGGATGTCGGGATACGCCGCGCGTTGCGCCTGCGCGATTTTTTCACCGCCATGCAGGGCTGAATTGGGCGCACCAGCCCGCCGCGCCAGAATCGCCTGGAATGCCGGCGGATCCGTGAGATCGGTTGAGATATCGTGAATGGGCGGCAGCGACTTCGCCTGGTTGAGCAATGACCATGGCACAAAGGCCACCGCGAGACCTAACAGCAGCGCGGGCAGAAGCAAGGCAACCGCGCCCGCCCGGATCCGTGGTATCGCCAGCGCCAGCAGCGCGCCGGCACCGGCGGCCAGACCGCCGAACGCGGCGCCGCCCAACATCTTGAATCCGGTCTGGAAAGACCACAGACCTGCGCGTACGCCGAGTCCCGACAGCGCCAGGACACATCCTGCCACAATCGCCAGCACGAGCGGCAGGCGGGCAATCTTCATGGGGTTTTCTTGATCAGCCCGGCCAGCGCGGCGAAAGGATTATGGGTCGCTGCCTGCGCAGGCGCACTGCTCTGTCCCGATGTGCCCTGGCGGTCGGCCTCGAGGTAGCGCGAATGTTCATTATCGTGGCAGTACAGGCACAATAACTCCCAGTTGCTGCCGTCAGGCGGATTGTTATCGTGGTTGTGATCGCGATGATGGACTGTCAGCTGCTGCAGGTTGGTGCGATTGAATTCACGCGTGCAGCGTCCGCAAATCCAGGGATAGATCTTGAGCGCGCGTTCGCGATATCCCATCTCTCGCTGCTCGGCGCTTTTCCGGGCGTCGGCTACGATGCGGTCCAGTCTGGCGGCGTCGGGTTTTTTGGGTAACGGCATGGAAGCACCTTGTTGAAAGTATCAATGAAAAACGATACCAGATTATCACGAAGGAGCGACTCGCCCGCTACCGTTAAAATAGCGGCTTGTGTGCAATGGAAGGTGGGCAATGCTTCAATTGAAATACCTGATGGGATATTCCGACGATATTCGCCGGCAGGTTCGGCAACTCGTCGACGAGGACAGGCTGGCGGATGTACTTCTGAAAAAATATGCGGCGGCACATGCGATCCGTACCGACAAGGCGCTTTATCAATATGTCACCGAACTCAAGAATGACTTTATCCGGAATGGTGAACCGATCAGCAAGGTTGTTTTCGACAGCAAGATCCATGTCATCCGCCATGCGCTCGGCTTGCATACCGCGATCTCGCGCGTGCAGGGCAACAAACTCAAGGCCAAGCATGAGATCAGCGTGTCATCCCTGTTCAAGAATGTGCCGCTCGAGTTCCTGAAGATGATCGCGGTGCATGAGCTCGCGCACCTGAAGGAGAAGGAGCACGACAAGGCGTTCTATAAACTGTGCACCTACATGGAACCGCAATACCATCAATACGAACTTGACCTGAGGCTGTATCTGACACATCTGGATTCCCCCTTCGGCAAGGCCTTGTGGGGAATTTCCGCGCCCTGAAGCCGTGAACCGAATGGACCGCTTCCTGTCGAAATAATGTAGCTGATGAAAAGTAGTTTGCGTTTGAATCGATCACATTGCGTTGTATTGATTTTGTGCCCGTGCAGCCGATCATCATCCGGATATTCAGCCGTTGCGGCACGGCGCTCCGCACTTGTTGCGATCTGCGTGCGCTCGTCCGGCACAGCGCTGCGGCAATCGCAATTGACCGTGCCACATGGCGTGCCTACATGACCTTGTGGCGCGAAACCCCGCAGCTGATTCTCTTTTATTTCGTGTTCATGGACCGGCCAGATCAGACGGCCGGGAAACAGCCTGCGGCACAATTGAAGTCCACGCTTCTGCAGCGCGGCATCACACCGGTCACCTGGCGCCTGGTCGCCAACGGCAGAACACGCCTGATCCTGCAGTCACTGCATTTTTACGCCAGCGGTTACGCCAGTGACGCCGTCCTCAACTACCTGCTCCTGCTGCAGGCATTGGGGTTTCACCGGCAACCGCCGTGGTTCATGTGGGATTTGATTGCGGGTTACGCGCATGCGGGGCGCCGTATCGACGAAGGCGGCGCCAATGTGCAAGCCAACATCGTCGCGTTCAGGCGCATCGTGCATCTTTACGAACAAGGCAACACCTTGCAAAGGGAAAAGATCAGGGAATTTTTTTCCGATGTTTTCCGCTGGCTGATCGAGGAAGGCAATTCCCGCACCATCGCGATGGCGACCTTCCGGCATGCCAACTGGGAGTGGTTCCTGCGCAAGGCGGAAGCCTGGAAGATCGAGAAATACAGCGAGTCTTATGAACGACGCGCAAAAAGCTGGGACACCCCTTTCAGCACGCTCTCGATCCAGGGTTATACAGCGGTCGCCTTGAACAGCCCTTTCATGTTATGGAAAGAAGCGGCCGCAATGCATCATTGCGTGGAAAGCTATCGTTCGCACTGCCGCGTCGGCCAGGTTGTCGTGGTGTCCATCCGTTCCGAGGGGAAGCGCCGCCCCGTGGCCACGATGTCGGCGAAATGGCAAGGCGACCATTACATCCTGGAACAGGCCGTGGGCTACTCCAACAGATCGCTGTCGCCAAACATGCTCGCTGTTGCCGACATGGTGGTGCGGGAGATGAATGGCGCGATGCAGTGAATAATCCGCCGCGCATCATGAGTAATGTTTTTGAAGAATTTCGACGCCGACGTTATTGCCGCTGGCAGCGGGCGAATTGAGGAACGTGGTCGAGATCAAACTGGATGGCCCGGGGTCAAGAATCGACGGTTCTCCTTTTGCAAACGCGCTCTTGTCCAGTTCGGCGAGCGATATGACGGGCAAGGCTGCAATCGTCGCCGTTGGTGGAGCCCACTTCCTTTTTGGTTTCGCCTCGAAGGTGTCAACCTGACGTGCGATCCTGTAGCCACTCATGCTTTCGATGCGACTGCGTGCCTGCTCGCAGCAATGGCGTTGCAGTAATACGTGGCGCTCCACGCTCATGCCGACGCTCGCATTCTTGCCGGTGCGCTCGTGCAGCAGATTGAGCAGCCGTTGATGTTTTGCCAGCAGGGACACGAGTGGCATTTCCGGAAATGCAGCAACAATGTCGTGATTTCCCCGGATCAGGTAATCCCTGGCGCTGGGAATTCGGTCGGTGGTGATCGTTCGGACATTGCCACCCACGATGGAGATGATCGAAATCTGCATGCCTTGGAGACTGGGGGCCCTATTCGGGGTTGGCCGCCGCCGCATCTGCTTGTGACGGATTTCAATGAAGGTGGAGGTCAACGCGTCGAGGAAAAAAGCCGAAATGCCGACGAATTTCTCCGGTAACGGATAAGGAGCGTACTCCCCCAGATGTACATAACCGCGTGCTTCCAACTGTAGCGCAAGGTCCTTGAATATTGTCCAGTCAAAGCTGAAACCGTTTATTTCCGCACCTCGCTCCAGGCGAACACAAGTGATATTGCGAGGTATGGCCCGCAGCACGTTCCGCTTGATTTTCGCCACCATCATCCAGCCTGTCAGCAAGCCCATTCCCAGTGCAAGAACCAGCGGCCAGGCCAGAGAGGCAATACCGACTTCCCATATACCCGATAAAACGCCAACCGCTGCGCTGAGCCCAAAACATACGGTGGCATTCAGGCAGATCGAGCGGATCACTGTTTTACGAAGTTTGAATGCCATGATATTTTCTATTTTTTCCGTCAGGCAACAATGACGTCGAATATATCAGAAGCGTTGAGGCACGCGTCAATGCCAATCGAGAAGTGTCTCTTATTGGCAGCGTGCGTTCAAAAACCCGGCCGGCAGGGGATTCCCGCGGCCTTACTCTTCAGTTCTTGCCGGATCATTCGAAAAGCGCAATTTCCTGCGTCGGTCACCCAGAATGTTGCGCAGACCAATGATGCTGATGCCGGTCAGTTCATGGATGCGGATCAGCATCGCGGGTTCAAGCGGCAATTGCATGTGCCGGATGTCGCTGATGACCGACGGCGCGACACCCAGCAGGTCCGAGAGCGCGGCATCGTCTGGCAAGTTCAGTTGGTCAAGCACCGAGTCAAACAAATGGCTGGTGTCGTAGCTTTCATGATCCGTCGGATCATGTCTCAGATTCTGCATGATGTTCTCCTCGCGAGAATGGCGAGTCGTTGTTCAGGGTAGGTCATGACTTGCAAAAGACAAGCTGACGGCTTTTGCAAAAAATTACATCAAGGCGGCCCCGGCAAGTGCGGCCACCGTTGGCCTCTCCCTGCGACCGAATGTGCATCGCAAGAAATATTCTTGATGATCTGCGGTGACGGGCGCAATGATCAGGCCGACGGAGAGGACTCTGGAATGCATGGGAAAGAAGGCAGGCTGGAATGGACAGGCGATTTTAATGGAAGCGGACTGAATTGTCCCGGCATGCGCATGCCATGCGCATGAAATTTAGCCAATTTTTTCAACGCACGTCAGACCCACAAAAAAGAGCGCTGAAGAGCGCTCCTTTTTGCAATCATTTTCGGCGGCTTTACATCACTTGTTATTGACTGCGTCCTTGAACGCTTTGCCAGCAGAAAACTTGACCGTCTTCGCGGCAGCGATGGTGAGTTCTTCGCCGGTGCGCGGATTGCGGCCTGTGCGCTCGGCACGGCTACCGGATGCAAATGTGCCGAATCCGACCAGTTGCACTGAATCGCCACTGGCGACGGCTTTGACAACATTGTTGACGATCGAGTCGAGGGCGCGTTGCGCCGATGCTTTCGACAAATCACAGTCCGCCGCGATGGCGTCGATCAATTCAGTTTTATTCATGCAATGTCCTTAATTGGTAAGAGCTGGGATTCTAGCATCAGCACAGGATAATGAGTACCCACCCGGGATAAATTGGGAGATGGATGTGGTCCTGGCCGAGTGCGATGCAAGGCGCCCGGGCCGCCGCAGTGCGAGCACTGCAAGGGCCGGGCAACGCGGCAGCGCGCCGGTCAGGGCCGCAGACACTCACAATTTATCCCGGGTGGGTACTCCTCATTCGAAAATGCCATGAAACACAAGTCGCCCTGTGGAATAAAAAGAGTTTTTTCATAATGAGTTAGTATGTTGTTCCTATTTTTGCAAACATACAGTAACAGTCAAGCACCAAATGCCACACGCAAGAATACAGTCTCTCCTCAGGTTTTTACGCGCGCGTTTTTCATCCGAAGGACATCTTGGATTGCATCTGACTATCGGCTTGCTGATTGTCATCGGCGCGGCCTGGGTGTTCGCTGGCATTGCCGAAGAGGTATCGGATTCGGAATCGATCACTGTCCTCGACGTCCATATATCTCAGTGGTTTCATGCACATGCGATACCGCCGGTTACGCAAATCATGCTTGCGTTTACCCATCTTCACGGCACGGTGGGGATATTGGTATTGTCGGCATTGCTCGGCCTGTTTTTTTTCCGGGAAAGAGCGTGGTACTGGTTAATGGCACTGGTCTTCTCAGTACACGGCGGCATGCTGTTCAATGTGCTTTTGAAGCATTTTTACCAGCGCGCGCGACCCAGCTTCGACCAGCCACTCCTGACCCTCACGACCTACAGTTTTCCGAGCGGGCATGTAGCTGGCAGCACGCTTTTTTACGGCCTTCTCAGCGCATACCTGCTGTGCAATACACACTCATGGCGGCGGAAAATGGCAGTGGTTCTGTTTGCGATCCTGATTGTCATTGCGGTGGGACTCAGCCGCATTTATCTGGGAGTACACTATTTCAGCGATGTGCTTGCTGCGATGGCTGCAAGCGGCGCGTGGCTGGCTTTTGGCATCACGACCATTTCCACGTTGCGGCGTCGCGCAGCGAATTGCACTAAACGCTGAAGTATGGGAATCACCTTGCGTGCACAAATAGCAGTCATCATCAATGCATCCTCCGGCGCCGGATATTCCGGTGAGTGGGAGCTTGCGCTGGTGGAAAAGTTTCACGCTCATGATATGGATGCGCAGGTAACGCTGGCCAAAACCGGCGCTGAACTTCTCGGCGCGGCACAGCGCGCGCTTGCCGCACGGCCGGATGCCATTGTGGCCGGTGGCGGCGATGGCACGATCAATGCGGTCGCTTCGGTGGTAGTCGGCACCGGCATTCCGTTTGGCGTGCTGCCGATGGGGACACTCAACCATTTTGCCAAAGACGCCAACATACCCCTGCAGCTCGATGACGCCATCAGGAATATTGCCATCGGCGACAGCATTGCGGTCGATGTCGGCGAAGTCAACAGCAGGATCTTCCTGAATAATTCCAGCCTCGGCATCTATCCCGATATCGTGCGCGAACGGGAGAAGCAGCAGAAGCGCCTGGGCCGCGGCAAGTGGACCGCATTCGGCTGGTCGCTGATGACCGCCCTGCGCCGTTATCCGTTTCTGCATGTACGCTTGAGTGTCAATGGCGCGTACCACCATCGTGAAGCGCCATTTATTTTTATCGGCAATAATGAGTATTCGATGGAAGGTTTTACCATTGGCGAGCGCAGCTCTCTTGTGGATGGCCACCTGAGCCTGTATGTAGCACAGCGTACCGGGCGGCTGGGATTGTTGCGGCTGGCATTACATGCGCTGTTCGGCCGTTTGCGCCAGGCGCGCGACTTCGATGTGCTGACCGCCAGGGACATCCTGATTGAAGGACGGCGGCGGCGCATGCGTGTCGCCCTGGATGGTGAGGTGACAGTAATGGAAATGCCCTTGCAGTACCGGATTCGCGCCGGCGCCCTGCAAGTTATCGTCCCGAAAAACGGGCGTCCGACAACTATCTGAAAACGAAGCCATGCGTACCATCGTACATTTATCGGATCTGCATTTCGGGCGCACCGATCCCGCACTGCTCGCGCCGCTCGCCACGCTCGTCCGGAAACTGGAACCGCATCTTGTGGTCATCTCCGGCGACCTGACGCAACGTGCGCGCAGCAATCAGTTCCAGGAAGCGCGGCGTTTTCTGGATGAACTGCCGTCGCCGCAAATCGTTGTGCCCGGCAACCATGACGTGCCGCTCTATAATCTTTTCAGCCGCTTCTTCACGCCACTGACAAAATACCGTCGTTACATCACCGATGATCTCGACCCGGTTTTCATCGATGAAGAAATTGCCGTTGTCGGCATCAATACCGCACGTTCGCTGACCATCAAGGATGGACGCATCAACAAGGAGCAGATTGCCAACGCGCGCAAAGTCCTCTGCCCCGCGGCTCACCATCTTGTGAAGATCATTGTCACGCACCATCCGTTTGACCTGCCCGACAACCAGGACAACGACGACCTGGTAGGCCGCGCACCGCTGGCGATGGCGGCGTTTGCCGAGTGCGGCGCCGACATGTTGCTTGCCGGGCACCTGCATACCAGCCATACCGAAAGCACGGCCGAGCGTTACAAGATCGGCGATTATTCGGCGATCGTCGTGCAGGCGGGAACCGCGACGTCGACCAGGGGCCGGGGTGAATCCAATTCATTCAACGTGCTGCGCGTCGACAACGGCGTCATTGCCATTGAACGCTACAGCTGGATACCGGAAAAAAATGAATTCGAACATTCGGGCAGCGTCAGCTTTGAACGGCTTGCCAATACCTGGACACGTGTGAAGGGTTAGCCATTTATCAATTTGTTTGGTGCGTCGCATCACTATCCTCCGTGAAGTCAATTTCTGGTATTCACCATCGACATGAGTGATATTGGAAATCGCAATTAGGAATATATTTCTACTGCTTTATACTGCACTGCATCAACACAGTATAAGGAGTACGACATGTCCTCAAGCACTTTTGCCCTTTCATCATCCTCTGCTTCCGATCGCAGCTATGCATCGAACGTCGGCATGGCGGCACGTGCCTTCCTGGCGGCGCTGCTGGCGGTCAAGCCGGTAGCGGCGGCGGTCCCTCGTCCAATCTCGCTGCGCGAGCGCGCCAGGGCGCGCGCCAAACTGCTGCGCATGGCGGATGAATACGAAGCGCTCTGCCCGAACCTGTCGAAAGAACTGCAATTCTTTGCGTCGAATTGCTGATTTCGCCAGAACCACGGAACACCGCCCGGCCTGCGCCGGGTAGCGCACCGGCATCGAAAGTTTTGCTGAAAATTATCAGGTTTCGATTTCGGCAAGAGCGGAAAGAGGAGATTCCTCCTTCCGTAGCGCCAGCGCATGAAACAATCTGCGCGCTGGGCTGAATATTTCCCACCCAACACCGCATCAAGAAATCAAACCCACTCCACACGGCATCCGCTGTTGCATGGTTTGAAGCTTTGCTTTACCCGGAGAAAGATCATGAACACGAATAGAATTCTGTTCGACATGATGAAAGAAACCACCCGCCTGATGTTCTTCGGCGGACTAGGTCTGATGTGCCCCTATACCGGCGCAAATGTCGACATCCCCAGTACTCCCAACGAAAAGCCCGGTAACGCCGGCGACTCCCGATTCATCACCAGGACTTACACCAATCATGCCGGCACGCGCGATTACAAGTTGTACATCCCTTCCGGCTACCATGGCCAGACGCTGCCTCTGATCGTGATGCTGCATGGCTGCAAGCAGGATCCGGACGATTTTGCGTTTGGAACTCGAATGAATGCCCTGGCCGAAGAAAGGCAGTGCCTGGTCGCCTATCCGGCCCAGACCCGGGCCGCAAATGGACTCAAGTGCTGGAACTGGTTCAACGCCGAGGATCAGCAGCGCGACCATGGCGAGCCATCGATCATCGCCGGCATCACGCGCGAGCTCATCGCGGACTATCACGCCGATCCGCGCCGGATCTATATTGCCGGCCTGTCGTCCGGCGCCGCGATGGCAGTGATTCTCGGCGCCACTTACCCCGATCTGTACGCCGCGATCGGCGTGCATTCCGGACTGCCCTATCGCGGCGCGCACGACCTTGATTCCGCGCTCGCCGCAATGCGCAACGGCGCCCGGCGCAGCGGCGCCCGGCACGGCGAAACACTGGATGAGCGCAGGAAAAATTGTCCTGATCCGATCACCGTCCATCCGCGCAGCGTGCCGGCCATTATTTTCCATGGCGACCAGGACACTGTTGTTCACCCGGATAACGGTGACCAGGTCATGGCACAACGCGGATCGAGTCCGGCACTGGCACCGCTAAAGGACCTTGACGATCTCATGGTGGAACAGGGCCAGGTGCTGGACGGCCATGCATTCACCCGCACCGTGCGTTATGACAACGGCGGGCAGGCGCTGGCTGAACAATGGATGGTCCACGGCGCCGCGCATGCCTGGTCCGGCGGCAGCAGCAATGGCAGCTACACTGATCCGAAGGGTCCGGACGCGACTACCGAAATGCTGCGCTTTTTCGACACCAAAACGCAATAGAAGGTCTGGCGCGAGGCCGCTCAAGCCCCGCGCCGGAAGCATCCATCGGCAACACTGTATAGTTGCTTCCTGTTGCCCACCACGTCACTCGTCCATGCACTACGCCCTGAATTTCCGGACCTTTTTATTCAGCCATTATTTCTATACAGGCCTGCGCATCGCCATTGGCGTCATTGGCCTGACCCTGCTGGTGTATGCCGTCACCGACCTGGCGACTGCGATGACAGTCAGCATCGGCGCGCTGTGCACCAGCCTGATGGATAACCTGCCCAGCCCGCTGCGGCATAAATTTAATGAAATGGTGGCCAGCGCCCTGCTGTGCTCGCTCATTGCGCTGCTGATCAGCCTGTGCGCGCCGGTCACCTGGCTGCTGTACGTCATGGTGGTCCTCGTCAGCTTCCTGGCCAGCATGATGGTCGTGTATGGCAAGAAGACGATGCCGCTGCAGTTTGCCGCCCTGTTCATCATGACCTTGTCGATGGAAAACGAACTGACGGTGCGGCAAGCATTCCTGCATGGCGCGCTGGTGCTCGGCGGCGGCCTGTCTTACGTGGCGTATTCGATGATCGTGTCGTGGTTCCTGCGGCACCGGATCAAGCAGCAGGTGCTGGCCGAAGCCATGTTCGAGCTGGCGCGGTATATCGAAATCAAGGCCGATTTCTACGATATGCATGCGGACCTGCAGCAGCAGTTCAACCTGCTGGTGCGGCAGCAGATACTGCTGGCTGACAAACAGCAGGCCTCGCGCGACCTGATCCTGCGCACCAACGCGCGCGAGCAGGATGTGGTCCTGATGCAGGTGCATTTCGGCATGCTTGACCTGTACGAGATGATCATGTCGACGCATACCGATTATGCGCTGCTGCGCAGCCATCTCGCCGACCACGATGTGCTGACCTACCTGCGCGACCTGATCAGCAAGGCGGCGCACGATATCGGATCGATCGCTTACGACATCACGCGCAAACGCCGGTCCGCCGCGCGCATCAGCTACAAGGCCGAATTGCAGGCGGTTGAAATGGAATTGCGGCAGCTCGAGCAGAACAACCAGGCGGGCCGGGTGTCCGATGAAGCGCTGGCCGTATTGCGGCTTTCATGGTCCAAGGTGCGCGGCCTGATTGACATGATCGGCGATCTGCGTCTGCAAACGCAGGAAACAAGCGCGCCGTTGCCGCATCTTTCCGGCACCGACATGACGCCATTCCTGACACAGCAGAAATATGAATGGCGCCTGCTGCGGTCGCACCTGCGCTGGAAATCGCCGATCTTCCGCTACGCATTGCGCATGGCGATGGCAATCGCGATCGGCCTGGCGGTCGCGGCGGTCCTGCCGTATTCATCCCACGGCTACTGGATCGTGCTCACCATCGTGGTGATTCTCAAGCCCAGCTTCAGCATGACCAAACAACGCCGCGCCGACCGCCTGTTCGGCACCCTGATCGGCTGCGTGCTGACCGCGGTGATTTTGCATTTCGTGCATGCGCCGGTAGCATTGCTGGGTTTCCTGTTCCTGGCGACCGCAGCCGCGCCCGCCTTCGTGGTCCTCAAATACCGCTACACCGCGATCGCGGCCAGCATGCAAATCCTGTTGCAACTCAATCTGCTGGTTCCCGGCGGCAGCGACATCATCGTCGAACGCCTGCTCGATACCTTGATCGGCGCCGCCATCGCCACCCTGTTCAGCTTTGTGCTGCCAAGCTGGGAATACCGCGCCCTGCCGCGCCTGATCACGAGCGTGCTCAAATCCAATCTGCTCTACATCGAAGCCAGCCGCGATTTACTGCAAGGGAAAAAGACCGACGATTTTGTTTACCGCCTGAGCCGCAAACGTTTCATGGAGAGCCTGGCAGGCCTGAGTTCGGCGCTGGTGCGCATGCTCGATGAACCGCTGAGCAAACAACGCGCGGTGGAGAACATCAACCAGTTCATCGTGCAAAACTATCTGGTCGTTGCCCATGTCGCGGCAATTCGCCTTCTGCTGAGACGCCACGTTCAAGGCATGCCGCACGAACCTGTCAATGCCATCTTGCAGCAGGCCTGGGCCGACGTGTGCGCTACGCTGATGCGTGCGCAGGGCACGATCGAGCCGCGGACCGCACCGGCAGCCGTGGCGCCGGCTGACGGGCCGTCACTCGCTGCCGTCACCCTCCCCGCCGAATCAACCCTTGCATCCGCAGCGCCGGCAACAGCAGCCTGGTCTGGCTGGGAGCGCCTGCAGAGGCGCATCAGGCTGCTGGAGGCGGATGCCCTGAAAATAGCCGTGCAAAGCTCGGCAATCAACCGGGCCTTGCAGGAGGTCTAATAATCCGGAGCAATTCCTTCTTCGCGTCATTCGGACATAATCAAGACGGTTCTGCAAATTGCATGCGCTGCATCAAGACATGGAGAGGCAATCCCTGCGCGCTCTGGCGATCCTGGAATGCCGGACTATAGTAAAAACAGGCGCATATGCTGTGCTGTTTTCGGTTGTCCTACTCTCCAGGAGAAATAACATGAAGAATGTAATGATCGCGATGATGGTAATGTTATTGGCAGGATGCGCGGGCATGAACGGCTCGGGTTATGGCACGAGTGGCACGGACGCAGCGGGAACCGGCGCCCCCGTCACCACCGGTACCACCGGCATGATCGACGAGCCATCCGCAGGCAATCAGGATCGCGACATATACCATCCATTTGTAAACTGAGGTCTGTAGACCGGCTTCCGGGTTCCATTGCGCTGCAAAGGCCGAAGTACCCACCCGGCATAAATTGTGAGTGTCTGCGGCCCTCGGCGGGCCCCTCTGACCGGCGCGCTGCGGCGTTGCCCGGCGCTTGCAGTGGGGCCGCCGAGGTGCTCGCACTGCGGCGGCCCGGGCGCCTTGCATCACACCCGTTCAGAGCCACATCCATCTCCCAATTTATGCCGGGCGGGTACTTAGCGGAACCCAAGGTTTTATCATCTGGCCTTTTTCTGGCCCAATGTCGGCCCGCCTGTTAGACTGTAGCCCCCCTACGCCGGCGCCGACTCAACGTGACTACATCCTCCTTCTCCAATCTTCCTCTCTCGCCCGCCCTGATAAGCAACCTTGACAACCTTGGCTACCACCAGATGACTTCGGTGCAGGCGGAGAGCCTGCCGCTGATACTGAACCAGCGCGATCTGATTGTGCAAGCCAAGACCGGCAGCGGAAAAACCGCCGCCTTCGGCATCGGCATTCTCCACAAGCTCAACCCGACCTGGTTCGCGATTCAGGCGCTGGTGCTCTGCCCTACCCGCGAACTGGCTGACCAGGTATCGAACGAGCTGCGCCGCCTGGCCCGCTTCGCCGATAACATCAAGGTGCTGACCTTGTGCGGCGGCGCGCCAATGCGGCCGCAAATCGCCTCGCTCGAACACGGCGCGCACATCATCGTCGGCACGCCCGGCCGGATTCGCGATCACATCGGACGCGGCACGATCAAGCTGTCGACCGTGCAGACCCTGGTGCTGGACGAAGCCGATCGCATGACCGACATGGGCTTCTACGAGGAGATTGCCGGCATCGTCAGCGCCTGCCCGGCGCGGCGCCAGACGCTGCTGTTCTCGGCGACCTATCCCGACGATATCCGCAAGGCCACCGCGCTGTTCCTGAAGGATCCGGCGGAAGTCAGGGTGGAGGCGCAGCATGACAGCGAGCAAATCGAGCAGCGTTTTTACGAGGTGGATTATGACGACCGCAATGCCGCCGTTGCGCAATTGCTGAATCACACACGACCGGTGTCGACACTGGCGTTTTGCAATACCAAGATTCACTGCCGAGAACTCGCGGCTGAATTGCGCGCGCAGGGTTTCAGCGCACTGGCGCTGTATGGTGAACTGGAACAGCGTGAACGCGATGAAATCCTGGTGTTGTTCGCCAACCAGAGCTGCTCGGTGCTGGTGGCGACCGACGTTGCCGCGCGCGGCCTCGATATTCAGACGCTCGGCGCGGTGATCAATGTGGATGTGTCGAAAGATACCGAAGTCCACATCCATCGCATCGGCCGCACCGGACGCGGTCACGACAAGGGTCTGGCGCTGAACCTGTGCGCACCGAATGAAAAGAAATGGGTCAAGCTGATCGAAGAGTATCAGGGCGGGCCGGTGCGCTGGTTTGACCTGAAGAACCTGGAGCCGGCGCCGGGCGGCCCGCTGCAGGCGCCGATGGTGACCCTGTGCATCATGGGCGGAAAGAAAGACAAGCTGCGCCCCGGTGACTTGCTGGGTGCGCTGACCGGCGACGCCGGGCTGAGCAAGGAACAGGTCGGCAAGATCAACGTGTTTGAATTCATGACCTATGTGGCCCTGGACCGGCGTATCGCGGACAAGGCGCATGCGTGTTTAAGCCAAGGCAATATCAAGGGGCGGAATTTCAAGATGCGGTTTATCGAGATCGCGTGATGGCGGAAATTTTACACAAGCTTGCATCGGTAAAAGCGGCGTTCATGGGCAAGCTGTTTGTTCCAGGTTAGGACGCTGGCAGAAATTGTAGATGCTTATTGTTCCATATCAAACCTCCGGAGGGTCGCTGGAAATTATGTGCCCCGGGGCAGGTCTTTCTTTCACAAGTAGAAATAGTTGTTAACCACTTGAGTGAAAGAGAGATCATCATGTCGACTACCCCCCAAGCAAATGCAGAAGCAGAAGCATACAACCCCAACCACCTGCTCGATACCCTGATCGAAAAGCTGCATCTGAAAAATGATGCTGCCTTGTGCAGGGCGCTCGAAGTTGCGCCTCCGGTCATCAGCAAGATCCGCCACCGGCGTTTGCCAGTCGGCGCATCGATGCTGATTCGCATGCATGAAGTGAGCACCATGAGCGTGCGGGAACTGCGGGACCTGATGGGCGACCGCAGGACAAAATACCGGTTGAGTTATGCGCAAGGCAAACCGAAACAGCAGGCACCGGCGCAGGAGAGCACACAACAAGCTGCAGGCTGAAACCTGCAAATTAAATCGCTGACGCCGGATGCGCTTGTGTCCGGCGGTGGTGGTGTGCGCACATGAGGCAGGGAATCGTCGATATGGCTATCGAGTCTTGTTTGACGACATCGTGATGCAAGTGTAGGGTGGAAAAGGGGAGTATCAGGTTTTTTGTGTGCAAGGCCCTCGTAGACTTTTCCACGGCGCCGC
>JAZKDW010000023.1:33967-124108 GCA_040387375.1 Pseudomonadota bacterium | reverse complement strand
AAGTTAACCCGGATGGCAACAGTTTACAAGTGAAATTTGAGGGGAAGGCTCAGAGACTGACCCTATTACTCCACGTCTACTTTTTATCAGGATTTGCCGAGAAACATGCCTCCGCGTTTTCATAATATGTGAATTTTAGCTTGCTCCCATCGAGAAGTTCCGGAGCGCGCTTCTTGACCTCATCATAAATAACATCACGACAACCTCGTTGCCCGAGGCACTCCTTCACTTGCCTAAGGTGTCCGCTAGCAACAACGTTAGCAGTACACTTCGCCTGATTCAACTTCCCATCTGAAATTTGCGCAGAAATTTCCGCATAACTAGCATACGATGCGATCGCGTTAAGATTTAAAAGCAGATAGGTCTCTCTTTCAGATCGCTGTCGAACCGATTCTTCGCCAACACCACGTCCAAGGTGAAAGCAGCCAAGTCCGATGGCAAGGACAAGTACAACACCACCAATAGTCAGTATAGATTTATTCATCGTCCTGGCGGCCCTAATCCGGGAAGTGCTTTAGCCTGATATTTTGGGTTCCATCCCCAGACCATGCATTCGCATGTAGCGTTTGCCGGATTATAAGCCACGCTTTCCCCTGTTCTGTAATCAATAGTGAAGGTTCGATCCGGGCATGTAGTCGTGCACTTAGCCATAACGCAGATCCTTGTCTTTGCGATTTCTTCTTGGGCCTCACAGTTCTTGATACCAAAATAGCATTTGAGAGCGTCTGCTAAGTTCTGGCCAGGTTCTACCTTCCTTTCTGCATCCTTTTTCGACTCCTCAGCTGTTGGCATCGGCTTCATCGGCCTATTTTTTCCATAATTTTTTGGTATTTTTCCTGACATACCATTTGGATCAATTAAAGAAATCGGATTTCCATCGACATACGCATAGGTATTAATTCCACCTGCAAGTCCAATCGGATCACTGCTGACAAACCGCTTCAACACTGGATCGTAGTACCGTGCCCGATAGTAGTAAAGCCCGGTGTTGTCATTCTCCCGCGCCGTGTACTGCACCGCATTCTGGCTGTCATTGCCCTCAGTAACCACTTCCCCGTACGGACTGTAGCCATAGCGGTTTCCGATCGTCTGATCCACCCTGCTTTGCGCAATCACGCTGCCCAGCAGGTCTGTCAAATAGATGCTGGCTTGCTCACTTGGGATGGCATTGTCGCTTAGTGTCCGTGTATATCGCGCAATGGCTTCGTCCAGGTTCAGGCCCGTCAGGTTGATGCGGATATCCTGGCTGTTTGCGTTATTCGGCGTTGCCTGGATTTCACCGATCGCCTGCGCGCCGTCATACAGATACGTCGTGGTCTGCCCGTTGACGGTCTTGCCGATGCGCCTTCCTAAAACATCGTACTGGAAACTCGCAAGAACGCCCGGTGCATTTAGTGTCGTCAGCCGGTTGCGGCTGTCCCACTGGAACGTGGTGGTGTCGCCAGGCGCGCTGAGGTTCTGCTTCTGCGTCAGGTTGCCATTGGCGTCGTAGGTCAACTCGTAGCTCAGCTGATTGCCGGTACCGGGGTTGAGCGTGATGCGGGTCAGCCGGTTGGCCGCATCGTGCATCGCCGTGTACGGTGTTTCTTCCGCGCCCAATGCATTGAGGCTGTCGCGCCGGACGATCTGGCCGTTGGCGTCATGGGTGTACTGGATGCGGTCCAGCACGACATTGGCGCTGGTGGTGTATTCGATCTGTTTTAGCTGGCTGGCGAGGTCATACTGGTAGCTGACCCTGATGCCGTTGGGCAGCGTCTTTTGGGTCAGCCGGCTGTCGGCATCCCAGCTGTAACTGGTGAGGTCGTTCCTGCTGCCGTTGCCCTTGTAGAGGATCTGCGTGATGCGGTCCTCGTTATCGTACTGGTATTCGGTGATATCGGCGGCAAGGCTCGCACCGGTGCTGTCAGTGCTGGCAATCGTGCGGCGAATCAGCCGATCCAGCGCGTCGTGGGTGTAGTCGATCGTCGTTGTGCGGGTGCCGGATTTTTGCGTATGGCGCGTGACGCGGTCGGCGGCGTCGTAGTCATATTCCAGGCTGCCGCTGGCGTCGGCGATGCGGGTGACGCGATTGACGAGGTCGTAGTGCAGGCTTTGATCACCTTCGGGGTGCGTGATGGTCGCCAGCCGCCCGGCACTGTCGTAGCGGTAGGTGGTGATGTGTCCGGCGGGGTCGGTCGAGCTGATCAGCCGGCCGGCGCTGTCGTAGTCGTTGCTGGCCGTCTGCTTGAGCGCATTGGCCTGCGTCCTGACGCGGTCGCCGTCGTCGTAGGTATTGGTCTGGATGGTGTTGTTGAGCGCGTTGGTGACACTGGCCGGGCGCCCGGCCGCGTCGTAGTCAATCCGGGTTTCGCCGCCGAGGGCGTCGGTGGTTTTGGTGACCTGGCCGGTGCCGCTGTATTGCGTCTGGCTGCCGTAGCCCAGGGGATCGGTGACGGCGATGACGCGGCCGGCGGCGTCGTAGCCGAACTGCGTGTCGCGGCCCAGCGCATCAATCATTTTTTCGATGTCGCCATGAGGGGTGTATTCGATCCGGATCGCAGCCCCGCCCGGGGTCGTGACGCTGGCAAGCAAGCCTTGCGCCGTGTATTCGTAACGCGTGACGTTGTTCAATGCCGAGGTGGCGCTCTTCAGCACGCCCGTGTTCGTGTCGTATTGCATGCTTCGCACCTGCGGATTGGTCTGCCCAAATGGCGTCGGGTCGTTGTAGCGGGTGGTGCTGGTTACCGTATTCCATTTAATGTCGTGGGTCATGCGGGTGACGCGCTGCAGCGGGTCGATTTCCAGTGACCGGTTGCCGTTGGCGTCGTACTGGTATTTCGTGATGCGGCCGAGCGGGTCTTTCTTCTCGACCTGGCGCTTGAAGTTGTCGTATTTGTAGACGGTCTTCTGGCCCATTGCATCGGTGTGTTCGACCGGGGTGTTGTCGGCGGCGAAGCGCCATGTCTCGCTGGTGCCGTCGGCGTTGGTGACGGTGGTGGCAAACACTTGTCCGCCATGCACGCGCCAGCCGGCCTGGTGGTTGGCCCAGTTGTCTTCGGTCGGGCAACTGGCGTCGGTGCAGCGCACGCCGGGATTGGACTGGTGGGTCACACACGCGCCCGTCAGATGGTAGCTGAACCGGGATTCACGTCCGTCGGCGGCGATCTGGCGCAGGATGCGCTTGCCTACGCCATGGAAATTTTCCGTGGGGCTGGACTTGCCGGGATAGAGGATGGTCTTGATGCGCTCGCCGCGTGTTGACTGGGCGCCACAGACCGGGTCGGGGGCGATCTCGTTGTCGTCGACGTAGGTGTAGCGGGTGGTCCTGTTGTCGGCATCGGTGACGGTCTCGATGCGCTTGCTTGTGTTGTAGGTCAGTTGCATGCTGCGGCTGGCGCTGTCGGTGATGCCGGAAACGAATCCGTTGGCGCCGTAAGTCAGGCTGATGCTGCGATCGCTGCTGCTGCCAACGGTGTCGACGCGGCCATTGGCTTGGCGGGTGATGAAGACGACATTGCCTTGCGCATCGGCCATTTCCGTCACGAACAGTGGCGGGCCGCCTCGAATCAGCCCGGAGATGCCGGGAAACGGCCCGAACTTCCAGAGGCGGCCATCGCGATGTTTGATCTGCCACAGGTTGGCGGCCAGATTGGTGGGGCTGATTTCGGCGCCATCAAAACTGGGGTCGTTGATGACCTTGTAGATGTTGTTGCCCGTATTGATGAAGTCGACCAAACGCCCGCCGGGCATGAACACACGGGCCTGGGTGCCATTCGGCGTGAGCACGATGTCGTAGTTGAGCGTCCAGCCGAGGCCGGCACTGGCGAAGGTGCCGGCGCGGCCGTTGAAGGCGTCGACCGGGTTGTAGCTCATGCTGACATTGACGCTGTTGACGCCGCCGAGCGACAGGCCGACGCTCTTGGGGGCTTCCTGACCGGTCAGCAGATCGACCGGATTGCCTGCCTTCGGATTTTCACCGTTGCCGGTACAGGTGTTGCACGGCGGCGGTTTCGGCGGTTCCGGGCATGCCAGCGAAAACAGGCCGCACACGCCGCAGAAGCGGGTGATCCCCTGCCCCGGCAAGGTCGACACCGTTTTGCCATCGGCCGATACCACACCCTGGCCGGCGATTTTCCATTCGCCGGTGCCGCCCATCGGGCTGCCGTCGAAGAACCAGATGGCGAGCTGTTCACCCGGCTCGGCTTCGGCGACGTTGGGCAAGGTGATCGGGATCGGCGCCGATGGGATGCCGCCCATCGGCGTGCCGAAATACAGCTGGTACGCTTCTTTCATCGGAAACGGCGGCGCCGTCACCGGCAACTTGTCCGGCGTGATGCGCTCGACGGCAAGGCGGGTTTTCTTGACGCCGTCCCAGCCGGTGATGCTCACGCCGGCGGGCAAGGTGATGGCCAGGCCGGGGTAGCGCTCATCGGTGACGGCCTGGTCCTGCGTTGCATTGCTGATGGCAGCGAACTTGTCATCGGCAGGCGGCGGGTTGATGACCCAGTCGGGCAGGCTGACCAGGCCGTTGCCGGGATTGTTCATCGTGTAGGGCCAGATCGGATACAGCGGATGCGCGGGGGTGGCGTCCATGCGCAGCGTGATGGCGCCGGCGGGCAAGCCTGTCAGCATGAACGTGCCGGCCGAGTCGGATTGCACCTGGGAGACCAGGTTGCCGCTGGCGTCCTGATAGGCGATGCGCACGCTGCCGATGCCGGCGCCGTCAGGCGTGACGAAGCGGCCCTTGATGCCGCTGACATTGGTGGCGGCGGCGACATTGATGCGGAAGGTGGCGGTGCGCGTGATGCCCAGGCCGGCAGTGTCGGTAGCGGTCAGGATGACGGTCACCGGGCTGGCAGTCACGGGCGCGGCATTGGCTGCGCTCAATAGCAGTGAACCGTTCTGTCCTTGCGACAGAAAGCGCGGGGTCAGACGCGAGGTGACGCCTTCGGGCAGGCCGCTGACTTCCAGTTGCATCAGGCCGCCATATTCCTTGACACCTGTGTTGCGCAGATTCAGGCTGATGTTGGTGTTTGCACCCTGGTACACGGTGGTGTTGATGGGGTTGGCGGTGAACCTGACATCGATGTCCTGCTGTACGGTGAATGCCGGGCCGACGGTAGCACCGCCGGGCGTGCCGAGGTTGACCGTGCCGGTGACGGCATTGGCGGGGACGGTGACGACCAGCTGCGTGGCGCTGGCGGAGACGATGGTGGCGCGAGCGCGAATCGTGGCGTTGCCGGCGTCGCCGGCGAAGGTGACCTGGTTGTCGGCGGCATTCGTCGCGAGGTTGGCGCCGGTGATCGTCACTTGCGTGCCCACCGGACCTTGCGTGGGGCTGATGCCGCTGATTGCCGGCGCCAGCGCAATGGCGACAACCGGCAGCTTGAGCGTGGCCGAACGGGTGCCGTCAGGATTGATGAGTGTGACCGGCAACATGCCGGACTGGGCAAGCAAGTTTCCGGGAATGATGAGCCCAACGGCATTGCCAAGGCCGTCTGCAATCGGCCTCAATGTTTGCGCACCGACCTGAATGGCAGCCTGCGCATGGATGTGTTGGCCGTATAGCGTGATGGTTTGCGCCTGACCGGTGGCCAGGAGTTGCGCTGGTTCGATGCGATTTAATACCGGGGGGTCTGCCGTTACGGTGAGGTCCGCGCCATCCGATACGCCGCCCCCTCGCGGAAGGTTCTTGACTGTCATCGTCAATACCGTGCCGGTGGCGATCATCGTGGCAGGCACGATCGCTTCCAGTTTTGCGGCGCCGATCCATTTGGTCGTCAGCGCCACGCCATTGGCAAGCACCATGCTGCCGTCGACAAACTTGCTGCCTTCTACCGTGACAGTCAAGGCCGGCCCGCCGGCATTGACATGTGCCGGCGTCAACAAGCCGATGACCGGAACAGGGTTGGGCAGCTCTACGGTTGCCACTTCATTGGCTCCGGCCGTGGCCACGAAAGCCTGATTGAATCGAGTCGATATGGCAGAGCGGTGCGGTGTGTCGAGCCGGGTGTAATCAAGATCGGTGGCATTGGACGTCAAGTCCAGCGTACCGATTCCGCCGCTTTCAATCGACAGGATCACGGCCAGCGCATTGTCCGGATGCACGGCGATATGACCGGGCGGGCCGGCAAACTCGGCTGCATTGCTGATCGCACCGGTGGCCAGATCGAATTGGTATACCTTGCGGCCACGGGCTGAAGAAACAAGCAGGCGCTGGTGCGTATCGTCGACCGCCAGGTGCTGGCCATCCAGATTCAATTGCCAGGTATTTTCAAGCACCATGGTGGATGGGTTGAGCTTTTGCAAGCTGCCCTGGCCGGTCAGCAGATAGACATCGCCCGTGCCGGGGTGGATGGCAATATCCACATAGGTATCGGTGCCGCTGAACCTGCCCAGCTGGCTACGCGTATCGTTATCGAGCACCGATACAAAACGGCCGCCGGCCAGCACCACGGTGCGCTGGCGTGCGGTGTCGACCGCAAGTGCCTGCACGTCTCCCGGCATGTCAATCTTTTCCGGGTACAGCGTCGGCGTCGCGGCGGCAAGATCGACGAAGGCGATTTCATGTCGGGCATGCGTTATGGCGACGATCGCGCGGTTCAATCCCGAATCGACGACAACGCGGCGCGGCGCTCCCGGCAAGCTGATGGCATCGCTGTGTCGGGTGACCAGGTTCTGGCGCACCAGCTGTTCTGTCTTTTCGGCAAGAATGATCAGTTCGTCGGTGTTGTTGTTGACGGCCAGGTCTGTTACGCGCTGCGTCAGGGCCAGAGGCAACGCGAGGCGGGTCTGTGCCGGGTCGACCTGTATCAGCCTTTCGCCGCTGGGATGGGACAGCAGCAGCATCCTGGACCGGCTGTCGAATACGATGCCGCCGACCCGCGCCTGGACCGCATGGCGGCCTTGCACGGTGCCGGTATTCATGTCGATGCGGTGAATAGAAAGGTCATGGCCGGTGGTGACAAATACGCGATTGCCGGCACTGTCGATGGCCAGTCGTTCGGGGTCGCCATCGAAGTTGATGCTGTTGATGAACGCGCCGGTGACGGGGTCGATGATGGTCAGGACGTCTTTCCGCTTGCTCAGGGCGAGGGCCTTGCCGCCGGCATCGGCCACCCCGAGCGCGCGGATGTCGCGGCCCAATGCATGGCGCGATGTTTCGATCCACGTTGCGGTGTCCAGCGTGACCAGCACACCGCCTTCCACGGCAACCAGCAGGCGCACGGCGCCCGCTGGCGACTGGCTGTAGGCCAGTTGCAGCGGGGCGTCGCGCATGCGGTGTGTATGCAGTACGGCGCCAGCCGCAGGATCGAAGATGTGCAGTTGATTTTGCTGGCGGTCTGCGACGGCCAGCTGCCGGCCGTCCGCTGACAGGGCGAGTGCGATCGGCTGCTCGCCGGCATCCCATTGGGCGACAACGGCCCTCTGCCGCAGGTTGACCACATGCACCTGGGTGCTGCCTTCCAGCAGCAGGTAGGCGGTATCGCCGCCTGCATTCAATGCGATCGCGACCGGCATGCGGCCCAGCGCGATGCGGCCCAGCTCCATGCCGGAGTAGGGCTCGAGCCAGGCCATGCCCCGATAGTCTTTTAATGCGACGGCCAGCACGCGCGCTTGCGATGCCAGCGCGAGTGCATGCGGCGCGTCTCCCATCGCCCGCACGGCCTGGCCTGCCGGCGGCAGGTTGACCCATTCGAAAAGGGCTGTCCCGGCCTGACCTTCCTCGAAAAATACTGCCCCGGCCTGCCTTTGCGCAGCGGCCTGCGCGGCATTACCAAACAGGGTGAATGCGACTAACAGCGGGATCAGGAACAGTTTGCGCATGCACCATGGGACGGCATGCAGGCCAGTTTTACGGGGTACACGCACGGGTGGCTCCTAGGCTTTTCTTATTTAATGCAGGTGTGAAGTGGACGATGGGACATCAACAACTGCTGCGGCTTCAAACCGTGGCAGATGTTGATGTCAAGGGGTATCAGGAACCTTGCGCGGGCAAGGCAGATCCGCGCGCCAGCATCGCCAATGCTTCTGGCGTGGCTTCATGCCGCTTGCCGCTGACGGTGATCAGATTGGTTGTGGTTTTGCCGTTCAGGCTGGCGAGCAGTTCGACACGCTCCACCCGCTCGTTGCCGGCGAAGTTGCGCATCGCATCGCCCAGGGACGCAACGATCGTGTAGGTGGTCTGCGCCTGCAATACGCTCGGTCCGGTTGGCAAGCTCACATTCACGCTGGTGGTGGCGGCCGTGGTATCGCCAGTCAGTGCCGGGCTTGTCACGAAGACTTGTGTGCCATAAGCAGGCGCCAGCGTCAACCGGACGGTGTTACCAACCGGGACATTGACGGTTTTGAATACCACCGTTACCGGGTTAGGTGTGTTGGCGGGAAGCGTGATGTCGGCATTGCCAGTCGGGTTGGCCGGGGCGGCAACACCGGCGATGCTCTCAATCGTCAGGGTCGGCAAGCCGGCGACAAAGACCAGGCCTGGCGCGCCTACGGTAAAAGCAGGTTCGGTCGATGCGGTGCGGGTGATGGTGTCCGCTTCGAGCCGGATACGGCCGACGCTGCCGGCGCCGCCAGAGAAATTTCGACTACTACCAGTTGTTCCGCCTATGGCAGAAATTCTCCCGTTTCCGGCAATCGTGCCAGCAACAATCCTGATTGCTCCGCCACTGCCACCACCACCGGACGCGCCGTCCGTTCCAGAAGAGCCCGACCAACCACCATCAGAATTGACGACGCCGCTAACCGTAACGGTGCCGGATGCCGCCAGCAGGATGGCCCCGCCGCCACCGCCTCCACCCGGGCCGGCGTAGTTGGTTCCTCCAAATGCGCCCCCACCGCCGGACCCGCCTACCAATGGCATTAGCAGGGAAGTGCCATATACAGATCCTCCTCCCCCCGAATTACAGGTACTCCCACCACAATACGCATTCCCCCCCGCCGCCGCATATCCGGCACCTCCGCCACCTACAGGGTAGGCGCCACTGACTATCGTCGTCCCTGAGTGTCCGCCACCCGGCCCTAAACCAGGGCCACCAGGCAAACGGCCAGCATTACCACCGCGTCCACCATCAAATCCTCCCGGACCACCCAGACCGGGCAAACCATCATTTCCCAAATTTCCATCGGCCTCGGCACCAGTCGCATGGGATGAAAATCCCTGCACATTGATTGTGCCGGCAACAGTAATGTGACCCCTGGAAAGAATCACGACCGGCGTATTAGTCGCATTTTTCTTGAATGTCACCGACACGCCGACCGGAATATTGACCGAAGTGAAATTGAAAATCCCGCTAGGCGGCAATTGCAGTTGTGTGTTCACTGTGGGGTTGAACACGCCATCCGCCCCCGTGCTGCCGCTGTCGAAGGCAAACGCGAAAGCCGGCGCAAGCAGCAGTGCACAGGTCCATGTTGTGATGATACTCAGGTAGGTCGGTTTCATTTCTGCTCCTTTGGGATTTCAAATATAAAATTTGTTCGGCCTCGCGTGCTTTTGCCGGCCCTTGTTTACATCACCGGCACTGCCTGCCTTCCTCACGGCGGCAAAATCGTGAAGGTATTCGCCGGCAGCGGCGTCGCATCGCTGATCGCGCCCGGGACCTCGACCTGGATTACCTGTGAACCGAGCGGCGCGCCGGGAGCGATGGCAAAACTCACGGTCAACTGAGTGCCTCCCGGATTCACTTCCAGCGTGCCGGGGATGAACGTTATGCCGCTGCCCGGCGCGGCCTTGACGGCCAGCGCATCCTGGAAGGTGTTGCCGCGAATTGTCATGGTCACGACCTCGCCCTGTCTGGCCAGGATCGGCGTGATGGAATCGAGGTGCGGCATCCCCGGACCAACGCGCAATTGCGCAGCGGATGGGTCGCTGAACGGGATGCTGCGGCCTGCCGCGCCAAGCTGCAGTGTGCGCAGGCCGCGGGCGGCAGCGGCGTCCACCACAATCGATACCGACGCTTGTGACCCGTCGGGGGCGACGACCGGTGCACCGAGCAGGATGCCGGCGGCCGGCATGACGGTGACTGCCGTAAGGCTGTCCAGTTGATGGCCGTCTACCGTCAGGGTGCCATTGAATCCGGGGGCAAAACCATGGGCGTCAAGGCTCAGCCCGGTCGGCCCTAACGCAACCCCCAACGCGTTGCTGAAGCGGGTGCTGACGATATCGGCAGGCGGCACAGTGGCATGTTCCAGCACCACGCCGAGCATCGTTGCGTAGGCCGTATCGGCGGGGGAAATCGGCGGCTGAGCGTCAAGCTTGAGTACACCGACTGACGCCCCGATGACGGGACCGAAAGTAGGGCCGGGCGCGCTGGTCAAGATGATCGTATTGGCCGGCGCCGGATGGACGGACGACTCACCCGCTGGCGTCACCACAGTAAGCAGCCGAGCGCCGGAAGCCGCGCTGGCGGCGGCGGAGATGTTGACCGTGATTTCCGTGCCATCGCCATTGACCACCGGCGGCGTGCCGATGCTCAGGCCGTCGGGCGGTGTAATTTTTATCCCGGAAGCATTCTGGAAATTGCGGCCACGCACTGTCAGCGGCATCGGTGCCTGGCCTGTTTGCAATACGATCGGTGTAATCGAGTCGACCTCTGGCATGGGTACGTTGATACGGAACTGCGAGGCCTCGGGTGAGGCAAACAGGATCTCCGTGGCTCCTGCCATCAACTTGACCTGGCGCAGCGTCTGCGGCGCATCGACCGCGATCGTGATCGGAACGCTGAGCACTTTTCCATCCGGCGTCACGGTCACGCTACCGACTATCAGCCCGGTGGCGGGCAGCAGATGAATCCCGGTCACGCCATCGAGACCGGCACCCTGGACGGTCAGGACCATGTCGCGGCCAACGATGCCTGTCGCCGGCGCCAGTCCGGTGGCGACCGAACCCAAGGCCACCCCTAGCAGCGGAGAAACAAGCGCAGTCGGAGAACCAGAGGGTGCCGCGTTCGTGTCCAGCAATACGACACCCACCGCAGGCGCAATGATCGGCGTCACCGCATGCCGGATTTCATTGACGACCCGGAAGGTATTGGACACGCCGGCAACGGTAGCCGAGGTGCCGCCGGGAGTAATGGCGGCCACCGCATGATCGCCGATCGCCGCGTTGAAACCGATCGACACACCGGCAGTCAATATCGTGCCGTCGGTATTGACGACAGGCGCGGCGTCGCTCGCAATGCCGGTCGATGGATCAAATAACAGCGCGGCCGCTTCTTGCAGATTGCGCCCGTGCACCGTCAACCTCAGTGTCGAATCCGTCGTGGCAAACATCGGCTCGATCGAATCGACCTGTGGCGCCGGGCGCACAATGCCGATACGGTCAGCCACTGGACTGGCGACTGCGAATGCGGCACCGGCAGCATTCCTGACGACAACCCGGCGTTGTGTAAGCGGCGCGCCTGCGGCAACAGTGATTGGCACGGCAATTGTCAGGCCATCAGGCGCTGCCACCGGCACGCCAACAGTCAGCCCGGCATCCGGCACGATAGTCACCGTTTGCGCCGCCGCCAGCCCTATGCCCTTGATTGTCAATAGGGCCGGACCGCTGCCGACGATCAGGCGATCCGGTGCAACACCGACTACCGCACTGCCAACCAGCACGCCCAGCGACGCACTGGCCACGGGCGCAATTTGGGTTGTAACAGTTGCGGACGCACTTTCCAGCACCACCCCCAGTTGCTGTGCCATGCTGGTGGTAATACCGCGGAATTCCGCGGTCACGAACACGGGAACGGTCAGCGTGCCCAGAGTCGCCGACGTCAGGCCCAGGTTCGACTGGCCGGCATTGATGCCCCTGATGTTGGCGGGCACGCTGGTCTGACCGGCGGGGATGGTTACCGTGGCTGGGGAAACAGCAATGTTGGTGTTGGAAGTCGACAGCAAAACGACATGGTCGATCACATCGGGATTGGCCAGCCGAATCGTGATCTGGCGCGCCACGCTGTCTGGCGGTATGGCCAGCGGCGTGGGGTCGACCGTTAACTTGGGCAGCAATGGCGCTACGGTGATGCCGGCCGTGATGCTGCCCGCAGCCGACGAAATCGTAATGGCGTGCGCCCCGACTGCCGGACTCGCAGAAGCAGTCAGGTCGAAGCTGATCTGTGTCGCCGTCATCTGCAAGCCGGCGATATCGAGTCCCGCTTCGGCGGCGGTGACACTGGCGCCCAGAAATCCACTACCGGCGATGGTGATGGCTCTGGTCTCATTGCGGCGCAGGAAAGCCGGCGTGATGTCGGTGACTACCGGCGCGGCCGCTGCCTCGCCGGTACGCACTTCCAGCAGGTTGCCAGCGGCATCGTAGACGTAAGCGGTGACCTTGTTCGCTCCATCCACCATGCGGATCAGGCGCCCGAGCGGGTCGTAGTCATAACGCTCGGTCGCCGCCATCGCGGAACCGCCAGCCAGCATGCACAGCAGCACAACAAACAGCCCCGCCAACTGTTTCAGCAACACAGACCTGCTCCCTGGAACACACCGCTTTTTGTTTATCGTTAATTCGATCCCGGCCACAAAAGCGCGGGCCGCACGGATCGAATTACACTTTTATATTTTTCCGGACATGAATTTTTGACAACTTGTTCTTTTGCCGAGAGTAGAATTGGCGATGCTTTTTTGTCAATGAAGATGGGCCCCGGATCTCGCTTTCCCGACTTACTTCTCGTCAATCGTCTGTAAATGTCAGACGCCAACAACAGGAAGCGTGGTTTGAAAGGAGTGAATTGCAATGAGGAAAAAATGAAAGACATTACGAAAAGAACATTCCTGAAAACCGGGCTGGTCCTGTTCTCCGGTTCCGCTGCGCTGACGCCTTGCGGCTCTTTGGCTGCGACGCGCCCTGCCCTTTTTTCCATACTGTGCGCGCATCGCTGGTTAACCGCAGATCCGGCAATCACATTGGAAAATAGCGTTGTGCCGCCGATTGCAGTACAGATGGCGGGATCAAAACAGGCGCCGCTCATTTTCTGGGCACGAACAAATCTCGAGCTCATCAAAAAATATCGCATCAATCCTTTACGCGCGGCCCGTACGCTGAGTTATCTGATGGTCACGCTGCATGATGTGCATGGTTTGTGCATCGAAAAATATGGCAGTGCGCCAGCACAGTGTGCAACTGCGATGCATCTGGCAGCAGGCACGGTCGTTGAGCATTTTTTCCCGGAAGAGATAAAGGGCCGCTGGATCGGTGCAGGCATCCTGTTCGCGTCGCAGCATGCCACTCGGACGACGCCGGACTGGGCTGATCTTTGGCGCCTGTCACAACAGGTCGCGCAGCGGACCATCGCCCATGCACTGACGGATGGCAGCGCGCGGATCAATGCGATGGCTCAGCCGCCTGGCAATATTCATCTGGCCTGGAAGGCGGCGCCGCCTTTGTGGAGTACCCGGCCGGCAGAACCGGGCGCGTCGACCTGGAGACCATGGCTCGTTCCTTCCGCCGTCGGCGATCGGTGTCCACCCCCGCTCACGCTGGATGAAGCCAGGTATGCCAAAGAGATTCAGAAGGTACATCACACCCATCAGCATTTGACGCCGCAACAAAGGAAGATTGCTGACGACTGGAATCTCGAATTGGGAACCGTGTCGCCACCTGGCGTATGGCTGCTGAAAGCGATTGAAAAACCAGCATTCCTTGACCTGGCGCCGATTGAGCAAACAGCGGCCTTGTCATTACTTACCGCTGCCATGTTCGATGCATTTATTGCGTGCTGGTACGTGAAGTTCACATGGTGGACCGAGCGTCCGGTGACGGCGATACGGCGCTTGCATGACCCTGGGTTTTTACCGCATGTACTGACGCCGTCTTTTCCTTCCTACCCCTCGGGCCACGCGACGGTTTCCGGCGCCGCAGCCAGCCTACTGTCCAATTTTTTCCCTCAGCATCAGGAAGAATGGATGCAGGCTGCACAGGAAGCGTCGGACTCCAGGCTGTATGGCGGCATACACTTCAGTTTTGATAATGAAGAGGGATTATCGCTGGGCAAAAAAGTCGGCGCATTGGCGATTTCTGCAATCATGAAAAATACATGATCAAGGAAAATACCTACCGGGAATATGTGCAGCCGAGCTGATGAATACGGGTGTGCCCGGCAGGTTATTGCAGACGGGCGTCACGCCGATCAGCGGTGTTTTTTCGGAATTGATTGTATTCCGTGTGCTGACGGTTTCCTGGCAAACGGTTTGATTGCCCTGCTTGTGAAAACACATTACATAACTTTGCGCCGACTTCACCGGCGCCCAAGCCAACTCGTTTTTCGTCAATGCAGGAAGCTGGTTTTCAAACCGGCATTCGGGCGCGGGATTTTTCAGGGAAATTTGCGCGAAGGCGGGCGCCGAGTTGGCTGCTTCGCATTGCGTTGTGATTTCAACGATCAACTGCAGGACATCTGCCTGACGCAGCTCTTCCGCAGGAAACACATGAAATGGCGTGGCGGCGATAACCTCGCTTTGCATCAAGGTGCGGCCTTCCGGAATCCTCAGACTATATTTCAACTCATAATGCCGAGCGTTGGAAATCGGGTTCCAGGCAAGGCGAAAGCCTGATGCCGACATCGCTTCCAGCGACACATTCTTGCTTAAAACCGGTTTCTCGCAGGCTTGTGAATTGCCGCAAACCGCGACAGGAAGAAGGAATAGCGATAACGCATTTTTAAGGATTGCCGGCACTTGCATTTTCATGAAATCCGCTTGATCGACTGTTATTGAGTTAGCGTCGATACTGTAATCGAATTCTCTTTACCTGCATTGCCGAGTGGACGATTTAGCCACACAAACGCACACTGTTTTGTCTTGCGTGAACGTCAGGCAGCCCGCCGCACCCCCGTCTCCTCCAGCCGCACCCGATACAAGGCCGCGATCAGGTCCGACTGTGTCAATATCCCCACCAGCCTCTGGTTGCCATCCACCACCGGCAAATGGTGTATGCCCGCATCCGACAGCAGCGGCACCACGCTGGCGATCGACTGCTCCATCGATGCCGTCTTCACGGGCGCCGTCATGATCTGGCCCACGACCTCCGGCTTGTCCGAATGCATGTGCGGCGTACGCTTGAGGAAGCGGCGCAGCCGGTCGGAAAACCCATCCATGACATCGAGGTCGCAATGTTTGATGAAATCATGCTGGGTCACGATGCCGATCACGCGGTTGAAGCGATTGACCACCGGCAGCGCCTTGATCGCATGGTCGCGCAGCATGCGCCACGCCGGTTCCAGCTCGGTGCCGAATTCCACCTTCACGACATCGCGCGACATCACGTCGCCGCATCGCACTTCGCCGAAGTGGCGATGAAACGCATGCATCTCGGTACGCGCCATGATTTCTTCGAGGTCATCGCGGCTGATGTCGAGCACTTCGTTGTATTGGCTCAGCACCGCATCCAGATCGGCCGGCGTGATGCCCACCCGCTCGGTCGGCAAGGCATCCGCGGTGTGATGGTCGTTGACATGCTGGATCCCGAGGTGGGGATATCGGCGACCGCATAACTTGTTGTAAATGACCGCAGCCACCAGCAGCAGGACAGTGTTGAGCGCGATCGGCGACAGCACAAATCCATAACCGTATTCCGCAATGGCCGGGCCTCCCAGCGCGGTACTCAAGGCCACCGCGCCGCCGGGCGGATGGGTGCAGCGCAGCGCGAACATCATCGCGATCGCGATGCCAACGGCGATGCTGGCGGCCGCGACCGGATAGTCGATGATGTTTGCGCAAGTGACGCCTACCAGCGCGGAAATGATATTGCCGCCGAGGACAGGCCACGGCTGCGCCAGCGGACTGGCCGGCACCGCAAACAGCAATACTGCCGACGCGCCCATCGGCGCCACCAGCCACGGCAGCGCCGGATTTGCACCGATCGCGAACTGGCACAGCACGCCGGTAAGAAAAATGCCGATTACCGCGCCAAGGAGAGAACGCAGTCTCTCGCGGGTATCCACTTTGATGGTGTCGGGGAAATAACGGTCGATCCAGGCAAGACTTGCATTCATCTTTTTTAAACTTGCATAAATTGGCGGCGAGGAAAAAACCCAATTACATATGGGCTGATAGCGAAAATATCAAGGCCTTGAAATATCACAACATTGGTCGTATATCAAGCACAGCAGATGCTCACCCTGAGGTCTGTTTAACAATATCGCTTAATTTAAAAAGGATATATCCATGCGTACTTATGATTTTGCTCCCCTCTACCGTTCCGCAATCGGTTTTGACCGTCTGGCCAATCTGTTCGATGAAGCGCAGCGCGCCGACTCGCAGCCTAGCTACCCGCCGTACAACATTGTGCTGGTAGCGGAAGATAAATACCGCATCACCATGGCGCTGGCCGGCTTCGATCGCTCCGAACTGGAAATCGAATCCGAGAACGACACGCTCAAGATCGTTGGCCGCAAGCAGAAAGACGAGTCCGGGCAAACTTTCCTGCACCGTGGCATCGCGGCGCGCGATTTTGAACACAGCTTCAAGCTCGCCGACCACGTCAAGGTCGTCGGCGCCCGGCTCGATAACGGCTTGCTCGATATCGAACTGGTGCGGGAAGTTCCCGAGGCATTGAAGCCGCGCAAGATCTCGATTGACAGCGGCGTCAACGTGCAACTGGTGGAACGCCAAGCCGCGTAAGCGCGGCAACAGGAATGTGGACGGAGGGGGAAAAAATTTGTTCCCCCTCCGTTTTTATTTGACAGGCGCTTTCGCCAAACCTGCGACTACCAGACCCACGGCAATCAGACCGATGCCGATGAAGTGGTACAGGTACAAACTTTCCCCCAAAAAAATAACCGCCAGAATGCTGCCGAAAACAGGCATCAGATGCATGTACTGCCCGGCGCGGTTGGCGCCGATCAGCGCGACGCCGCGATTAAAACACAGGTAGGCCAGAAACCCCGGAAACACGGACGTGTAAATCATCGCCGCCATCGTGCCGATGCTGGTTTTTATTTCACGACCGGCGTGCAGTTCGGCAAGGTAAAAAGGCAGCAGCATCAGCGCGCCCAGCGCAAACGTGGCCCCGAGAAAGCTCATCGGATGGATATCGGGACGCTTGCGCAGCAGCGTTGAATAAATTGCGTAGGTAATGACCGCCGCAAAAATCCAGAGATCGCCGGCATTGAAGGTCAGCGACAGCAAGGCATCGAGCGAACCTTTGCCCGCAATCGTCAGCACGCCAGCGATCGAAATAATCAGGGCGCCGATTTGCATGAGACTAACCCGTTCCCGGAATAGCAGAAAGCCTGACGCGATGATCAGCACCGGCATTGCCGACTGCATCAACAAGGCATTCACCGCCGTGGTCGTTTGCAGGCCGACGTACAGCAAGGTGTTGTAGCCTGCAATTCCGAACGCCGCCAGCACCAGCAGTGCCTTCCACTTGCTCAGCAGCACAGGCATGTCGCGCCGCAGCTGCCCGCCGGCCATCAGCATGACCAGGCCGAAGGCGCCGGTCCAGCGCCAGAAAGCCAGTGCGACTGGCGGCACGCTGCCGCTCACACCGCGGCCGACAACAACGTTGCCCGACCACAGCAGGATGGTAATGATCAACAGCAGCACCGGCGCATTCCACAAACGCTGGGAAAGTGTTGTCGCAGTTGCAGCGGTGGGCTGCGTGTTGAGTGACGGCATTTTCTGGAGAGTCTCCGCGATCCGGGTGGGCGGCCGAACGGCAACGCCATTCAGCCCAAGGCAAAATTGCGGAGATTTTATCCTGATACCGGTATTGGTGTTCTTGTTTCCAGAGTTTTATGTCGTCCCGGGGTCCAAATACCCACTAATTACTCTTCGATTCTGAATCCCGCCTTGAGCGTCACCTGAAAGTGAGCGATCTTGCCATCGGCAATATGGCCGCGGGTGTCGGTTACTTCAAACCAGTCGATGTGCTTGACGGTGAGCGCCGCTTTGGTGATCGCATTGCGGATGGCATCATCGGTGCCGACGGGGGACGATCCGACCAGTTCAATAATCTTGTAGGTATGGGTAGACATGAAATATTCCAATCAGGTTTGTCGGTTAACGAGGGGTTGGCTGGCAATGGTAGCGCCATCACGATCTTATTCCCTGAAGCATCTTTCCTCTGTGCGCTGGTACGCATAACAGCGCAGTTCGCATCATCGAGTAATTGACCCGCATCAAATGCCGCCCCGGAAACCATGTACTTTCCTGCCGAGCCGGTCTAAAAAACAGGTTCATTCCCATCGCACTACAAGGAGAACAGCATGAGTTATCTGGAACGAGATACCTACGGAATATACAAAAAGAGCAAGAGTACGGGACCCGGCCCTATCCTGATGGGCGCTGGCACGCTGACTGGCGAAGAGGTGTATGGCATCAACGACGAATACCTCGGTGATATCAAGGAAATCATGCTGGACATGCGCGACGGCACAGTGGCTTATGCCGTGCTGTCCTTCGGCGGTATCCTGGGGATGGGAGAAAAGCTGTTTGCGGTGCCATGGAAGGCACTGAAACTCGACACCGTGAACAAACGCTTCCTGCTCAATGCGACCAAGGACCGACTGAAGAATGCGCCGGGTTTCGACAAGGACGACTGGCCCGACATGGCTGACCAGACTTGGGCCGGCTCAATCCAGTCGTATTATGGCAGCGGCTCGCAATCAACGGATACAAGCATACATTAACAGGAGCGCCGTCCTGTCGCATCGTTGCAATTCAACAGTACATCTTGAACGGTGCATCTTGCGGCGGCGCTGCAAATTTTACTTAGAACCGCGCTTTAACAGACGTGGCGGCACAAGCGGATCGAAGTCAGTCCAGTCGCCGTCTTTAATTGTTCCTTCGGCAATTTCGATATCCGATGCGCCGGCGCGTTCCAGCACGTCGACGGCGAGTTGGGCTTTCGCATCGTCCACGGCAACGGCGAGCATCAGCCCGGCCCGATGTTCTTGCGGCGCCTCATCCGGTTGCGGCGCATCACCCTCTTCGCGGGTCGAAGCAAGACTGCCGATCAGCGAACCGATATAGGCGCCCACCAGCGGTCCGGCCGGCCCGAGCACGGGAATGGCGGCGACGCCAGCGGTAGCGCCCGCCGCGACACCCGCTGCCGCCCCGGCGCCTGTATTCTCCGCACCCGGCGACTTGTCATGGTCGCCTCCGATTGGATAGGCATCATGCTGTCCGGGGGGATTGACGTAAAACCATGCAATTGCTTCAGCGGGAAATCCCGCCTGCTCCAGTGACGCTATCGCCGCCTCGATTTGTGGCTGCGTTTCAAAATGGCCGGCAATAATGACAGACATATCCACCTCCTCAATCAAGACCAGTGACAATATAGGATCACAAGCCAGTGCAATTGGTTCAGCCCGAATAAGGCTGTACCATAGGCAACTGGCAGCACTTCCAACCCGGTCACCTCCACACATTCGTTCACACTATGCCGTCAACAGAACTCCCCGACCCGGCTTCGCCTGCATGCTTCGCGCTGCTCGATGATTGCGACGCGACCGCCGCCGATCCGCGCTCCCGGCTGTATACCCGCCATGCCGGCACGCTTGCTTGCGAACAGGCGGCCGGCTTGCCCGCCCTGCTCGACGACATGCAGCATGCAGTGCAGCAGGGGCGACATGCGATCATCCTGTTTTCGTATGAACTTGGCGCTGAATTGCACGCCATCGCGCCGCGCGCCGCGCAATCGGCGTGGGCGCAAGTGTTGTTGTTCGACCGTTGTGAACGACTGTCCGCGGACGAGGTGACCGCCTGGCTTGGCGGACAGGACAATCACACCGGCATCGGCGGCTTGCAGGCAAGTGTAGACCGTGTGCAGTTTCAGCAGGCGCTCGCAAGGATTCACGACTATCTCGAAGCGGGCGATACCTACCAGGTCAACTATACGGTTCGATTGCGTTTCGACGCCTATGGCTCGCTGCCCGCGCTATATCGCACGTTGCGCGCGCGGCAGCCGGTTCCCTACGGCGCACTGATCGCGTTGCCGGATGGCCGCGCCGTGTTGTCGCTGTCGCCGGAACTGTTCCTGCGGTACCGGCGCGGCCAGCTGACCGCGCGCCCCATGAAAGGCACCGCGGCGGCCAGCGGCGATGCGGCACAGGACGCGGCGCGCGCGGCGGCGCTCGCGGCAGATCCAAAAAACCGCGCGGAAAACCTGATGATCGTCGACCTGCTGCGCAATGATCTCGGCAAAGTCGCCACACTGGGCTCGGTACGGGTGCCGCATCTGTTCGACGTCAGCGCCTACAGCAGCGTATTGCAGATGACGTCGACCGTGAACGCGCAGTTGCGGGACGATGTAACCCTGGCCGGCCTGATCAGCGCGCTCTATCCCTGCGGCTCGATCACCGGCGCACCCAAGCGCCGCACCATGCAGATCATCCGCGAGCTCGAGCCTGATGCCCGCGGCATCTACACCGGCGCGATCGGCTGGCTGGATGCGGCCGCTGCGGGGCACGGCATCGGCGACTTCTGCCTGTCGGTGCCGATCCGCACGTTGATGCTGGAGGCCCCCGGCGCCGACGGCGTGCGCGCTGGTGAAATGGGCGTCGGGGCCGGCATTACGCACGACAGCGATGCGGACGACGAATATGCGGAGTGCCAGCTGAAAGCGCAATTCCTGACGGGACTGGAAAATGCGTTCGAGTTGTTCGAAACAATGTTTGCAACACGCGCCGGCGGCTGCCGCCATCTCGATTTGCATCTGCAGCGCCTGCGGGCATCGGCGGCCTATTTCGGCTTCGTTCTCGATGAAAAAAATCTGCGTGAGATCCTGTTGCGCACCTGTGCCGCCCTGCCCGCCGAAGGCAACCATCGCCTGCGTCTGGCATTGAACCAGGCGGGCGCCGTCAACGTGCAGCACGCGCCGCTGACACCGTTGCCGTTGCCGGTGCGTTTGTGGCTGTCGCCGCAGCGTACCGAGGCCGGCGACTTGTTCCTGCGCCACAAGAGCACGCTGCGCGCACGCTACGATGCCGCATGGCGTGCGGCAGAAGCGCAGGGCGCGTTCGATGTGCTGTTCTGTAACACCAGGGACGAATTGACCGAGGGCGCACGCAGCAATGTATTTATCAAGCTCAACGGCCGCTGGTACACACCACCGCTGGGTATCGGGGTGCTGCCTGGCGTGATGCGGACAGTGCTGCTGGCCGATCCGGCGTGGAACGCGCAGGAACGGCGGCTGACACTGGACGATCTGTACGCGGCAGAAGACATCGTGGTGTGCAATGCGCTGCGCGGCGCATTGCCGGCGACGCTGGAAATGAAGGGGGAGGAATTGCGCAGGGTGTAATTTCGTAGGGTGTAATTTCGTAGGGTGTAATAAGCGCAGCGCATTACACCATGTTCGATCACTGTCGGCAGTTGCGAACGCTGCACGGTGTAATGCGCTGCGCTTATTACACCCTACATCGCTTATTACACCCTACATCGCTTATTACACCCTACGATGCCGCCTAGCCTGAACTACCAGCGTGCACATCGATCTAAGCAAGATAGTCACATGCGGGGAACCAGCCATGGCAGACCAATTTACGCTCGACGCGCTGCGGGAAGACGCGCAACTTATCCGGCCGGACGATACTTTCGACCATGTACTGCAACAGGTCAATGACGCGTCGATCGTGCTGCTGGGCGAAGCAACCCATGGCACGCGCGAGTTCTATCGCATGCGCGCCGAAATCAGCAAGCGCCTCATCGAAGAAAAAGGTTTTGACGCGATTGCCGTCGAAGCCGACTGGCCAGATGCGCTGCGCGTCAGCCGGTTCGTGCAGTGGTCAGGGCATGACCAGACGGCGGATGAAGCGCTCTCCGGCTTCCAGCGCTTCCCGCAATGGATGTGGCGCAATACCGAAATCGTCGAGCTGGTGTACTGGATGCGCATGCATAACCAGAACATTGACCAGACCGCGTGGCGTGCGGGATTTTTCGGACTCGACCTGTACAGCTTGCGCAAGTCGATGGATGCCGTGACACGTTACCTGGACCGCGTCGATCCGCAAGCGGCGCAGCGGGCGCGCGAGCGTTACAGCTGCTTCGACCAGATTTCGGACGACCCGCAGCACTACGGCTACGCCACCACTTACGGCATGCAGGAAAACTGCGAAGATGAAGTGGTGCGGCAGCTGTCGGACCTGGTCAGCCAGTCCAGCCAGTATCTTTCCGACGACGAGAAGAGCGCATCGGACGAATTGTTTTATGCGCAGCAGAATGCGCGTGTCGCCAAAAACGCCGAAACCTATTACCGCTCGATGTTCCGCAGCCGCGATGAATCATGGAATGTGCGCGACACTCACATGGCGGAAACACTGGATGCGCTGCGCGAGCATATCGGCAGGCATAAAGGCAGCCGCGCAAAGATCATCGTCTGGGCCCACAACTCGCACATCGGCGACGCCCGCGCCACCGAGATGGGGCAGCACGGGCAACTCAATCTTGGCCAGTTGGTGCGCGAACGTCATGCGCCGGAAGAAACCTGCCTGATCGGTTTCACCACGCATGCCGGCACCGTGACCGCCGCATCGGACTGGGATGCGCCTGCCGAATTGAAAAACGTCGTTCCGGCAAGGCAGGACAGTTATGAAGGACTGTTCCACGACAGCGGGTTGGGAGACTTCATGCTGCCGATCCGTACTGGCGAGTCAACATCCGCCGCGCTCACCAGCCGCCGCCTGGAACGCGCGATTGGCGTCATCTATCTGCCGCAAACCGAGCGCGCCAGTCATTACTTCCATGCCGACATGGCGAACCAGTTCGACGTCGTGATCCATGTCGACCGCACCAGCGCGGTCAAGCCGCTCGATCCGTCACCGCACTGGACACATGCGGAAATACCGGAGACCTATCCATCCGGCCTTTGATGTGATTGCCGGCTGCCGGCGATGGAGGATTTTGTTTCCTGCGCCAATTTGATCTGGATCAAAATTTCTGCGCCGAAAGGCGCTAGTCTGGTTGCGCAATCATGAATCGTGCTGCATGCGGCAATGACCACAACGAAAGAAAAAACTCATGTTCAAAACTATCCTCGCCCCCACCGACGGTTCGCCGCTCTCGGAAAAATCCACCCTGGCCGCAATCGCGCTGGCAAAACAAAATGGCGGCAAAGTGATTACCCTCTCGGTAGCCGAACCGTATATCTATCCATCGCTTGGAGAAGGCGCGCCCACCATCGACAGCAGCATTTATACGGCGAAGCTGCGAGAGTTGGCGCAACTCCATGTACAGCAAGTGGCGGATGCGGCGAAAGCCGCCGCTGTCCCATGCGAAACGATCGTCGCCGATTCCTTCAGCCCATCCGATGAGATAGTCAAGGCGGCGCAAGCACACGGATGTGACGTCATTGTGATGGCATCGCATGGCCGCAAGGGATTGAGCAAACTGTTCCTCGGCAGTGAAACACAAAAGGTGCTGGCGCAGTCAACCATTCCGGTTCTGGTATTCCGGTAGGACCAGTCTGCATGAAAAGCAGTAGAATGAGTCCGCCGGCATTCAGGCATCCGGCCTGATCGACGGCGCCATTCTTTCGGGAGCAAGCATGCCAAAAGCGATCTGGAACGGGGCTGTCATTGCAGAGGCCAGTGACTCGGCAGTCGAAATTGTTGAGGGCAATATCTATTTCCCCATGGAAGCCGTCAACCAGTCTTACCTGCAATCCAGCGGCACCGAGACCGAGTGCCACTGGAAAGGAACCGCCAATTATTTCCACCTCGCGGTCAACGGCGAAGTGAACCGGGACGCTGTCTGGATTTACCGTCAGCCCAAGGATGCGGCAAAACAGATCACCGGCCACGTCGCGTTCTGGCGCGGTGTCGATGTGCAGAAATGACAGACCTGCGCATTTACTGCTCCAGCACGTAACTTCCCGGCGCCGCGCCCAAGGGCGGATAGCCCTTGTCAGGCGCACCCATTGACGGCGGCGCCACCCGGTCCGTCGACATGCCTTCCAGCCATTCCGCCCATACTGGCCACCACGACCCGGGCATGCTCGGCGTCATCTGATACCAGCTATCCGGATCGACATATTTTTCGCCATGCGGCCAATGGCTGGTACGGTAATACCTGCCCTTGTGCCCCGGTTCGCTGACGATGCCCGCGTTATGGCCGCCGCTGGACAACAGGAACGTGATATCGGCGTCGGCACCCAGGTTGATCTTGTAGACCGAGCGCCAGGGCGCAACATGGTCGCCTTCTGTTGCCACCGCAAATACCGGCAGCCGGATGTCATTCAACACAACCGGCCGGCCATGCACTTTGTAACGTCCCGCGAACAGATCGTTGTTCAGGAATAATTGGCGCAGGTACTCGCTTTGCATCCGGTATGGCATGCGGGTCGCATCGGCGTTCCATGCCATCAGGTCGTTCATCGGCCGCCGCTGTCCCATCAGGTATTGCGCTACCATGCGCGACCAGATCAGGTCGTTCGAACGCAGCAGTTGGAACGCGCCGGCCATCTGCCGGTTATCCAGGTACCCCTGATCCCACATGATGTCTTCCAGGTAATTGAGCTGGCTCTCGTCGATGAACAATCGCAGTTCACCGGCTTCGGTAAAATCGGTCTGCGCCGCCAGCAGCGTCAGGGACCGCAGCCTGGCATCATTTTTCTGCGCCAGATAGGCGGTGGCGATCGATAACAGGGTGCCGCCCAGGCAATAGCCGACCGCATTTATTGTTCCGGTCGGCGCAATTGCCTGCACGGCATTGATTGCTTCGATCACCCCCAGCTGCAAATAATCGTCCATGCCGAGTTCGCGATCTTCAACACCCGGGTTGTGCCAGGAAATCATGAACACCGTATGGCCGTTCTCGACCAGGTAATTCACCAGCGAGTTGTGTGGAGACAGGTCCAGAATATAATATTTCATGATCCATGCCGGCACGATCAGGATCGGTTCCGCATGGACCTGACGGGTCTTCGGCGCATACTGGATCAGTTCAATCAGGCGGTTGCGATACACTACCGCGCCCTTGGTGATGGCGACCTGCCGTCCCGGCCTGAAAGCCTCGGCACCCTGCGGCGGACGGCCGCCGAGTGCGCGCTCCCAGTCTTCCACGAAGTTGATTGCGCCGCGCACAAAATTTTGTCCGCCCTCCCTGATCGTGGTATCGAGCACTTCGGGATTGGCCCAGATGAAGTTCACCGGCGACACCATATCGAGCAACTGCCTGCTCACGAACGAAACGACTTGTTCATGATGAGGCGACACGCCGCCAATGCCTGTGGTGGCGTTGTGCCACCATTGCTGATGCAACAGGAAGGACTGGTACACCAGGCTGAACGGCCATCTCTGCCATGCAACATGGCGAAAACGCCGGTCTTGCGGCAAGGGCGTGATGCTCGGTTCGCTGGGTTGACCTGACGCGACGCGGCCCGCATAGATCGCCAGACGCGCCGCCTTGCGAACCGACTTCTGCGCCAGGCGTTCCCATTTGCCGGGAGACTGCGACAAATGCAGGGCCCAGTCGAAGTAGGCGAGCGCCAGGCTGGCCGGCGAAATCCCGGTGGTGACGCGCCCCGTGATCGCGTGAAACAAACGGTCGATCCCGGTAGGCGAATCGATGTCGCTCGCCGCACCGGGGCCGACTTCCGGCGCCTGGACGAGGCTGTGGTCCAACGGTAGCGGCTTGTTCATTTATGGTCACCTTTTCATGAGCCGGTCTGTTCCGGCTGCGCCGCCGGCGCGCTGGAGGCCGCCCGGTTCCTGCGCTGCTTGCGCACCCGTAACAGCAGCTTGCCTGCGACTCGAAAAAAAAAGGATTTCTGATTATTCCCGTTATATAGAAGCCACATTCTTGCCTGGAAAAGAATGGCGGAAAATGCGGCTTTTAAAGCGGTACCAGCGTGCAGCAGCATCCGCGCGCGCGAGCGATAGATGACCATGCAGTCGAGGCTCCGCTGCACTCCCTGCAGCATGTATTTGTTATCGTACCGCCCGCACAGAAAATGACACTCGCGGCCGCCGCGGGCAATGCAATCGCAAATGCTCAGGTAACAGCAGAGCAGGCCCATGCGCAACGCATCGTATGTGGCGTCATGCGCGCTGACAAGCATGAAATAGTGGCTGCCAATGCAGCAACTGATAGAGCCTGCGCACACCGTCCCATCGATCGTCGCCACGCCAACCAATCCGTACTGGCGCACCAGCTTGATGATGCGCTCGGCTTCCGCTTCGTCGATTGCCGACTCCTTGTACTTGCTTGCCATTCTTGCCCGGTTAAATCCAATGATGTCGCGGATATGTTTTTCATCCACGTCTCCTCTTTCGTACACGTCGTAGCGGAACGAGGGATGATTGCGCATCGTTTTATTGATGTACCCCCTGACCGTTTTGCGCGTTGACCTTCCCAGACTGGCGAGATACGCGGACTCGGAATCCGGCAGCTTGAGGACAATATCCTCCGTGCACTGGTATTGCTGGCAGGGGAACGGCAAGCGGCGCCTGACTATGCCGACAGCCTTGAAAATGATGACCGCCACCTGTTCCAGCGTGCTGAAAATATAGGCCGAAAACCGTTCGATTTCAGCATGCCTGATATTGACCATGTGATTGAAGACAGTCACTTTTCCATTCTCCATGCGAAACAAAAAAACCGTGATTATTTTTTCATTCCGCCATACGACATATGTACTCATCCCCTCATGTCCGGCGCCGTATATTTTGTAAAAGGCGACGGTCGAATAAATGCTTTCATACAAGCGTTCCATTTCCCTTTCAACAAACTCTGGTATCTCATTGCGATAACACACCGTAGAAAATTCCACCTGCTGCCGCGCCGGTTTTGGAACAGGTGTGATGTCCGGTGGAATGGCAGTCTGCTGTGACGGAGATACTGTCGTTTGTTCCATTTACCTCTCCTGAAATAATTGTTTGTCGAAGCCATCCGGAAAACGCCGGTTGACCGGGATTACGCGGCACGTTGATGAGATAGTGAACAAGCTTTTTCTATCCGGCGATTCTCCGGTTGATTGATGCTGGACAAGCCTTCTCGAGCGGCACAATATTCCGTCCATTTTTTGTTGTTGATATTTATCAAGGCATCCGGCACGCCTTGGCATCACAATAAAAACGTAGGGGAAAGTCCGTGGGGACGACCGGTGTCCAACGCCGCGTTTGCATGGTTCGATTCCATGTTCCCCTGCCAACTCTGGCAAGCCCGCATGGCGTGCCGCCATAAAATTACCTGGCATGTGCGACACGCAGCAAGGTGCGGATAATTTCGCGTGCGACAATGCGGTACGGTTCGTCCAGGCGTTGCAAGTCGAGAATCAACTTCAGGTCTTCGGAATTGAAGGGCCCCGCCGGGTTGCCCGCTTCCCCCTGGGCCGACGCATCTTTACTATCGTAGCGCAGCCATTCCGCCGATACGCCCAGCCACTGCGCAAGCGCACGCAGTTTTTCCTGTGTCGGTATCGCTTGTCCGAGCAGCCACTTGCGTGCCGCATGCACGGTTACAGGATGACCTTCAAAGCGGATGTTGAACTCCCGCGCGAGCTGGGTCGGGCTCGTGGGAGAATAATCAGCATTACGCAGCGCCTGTTGCAGACGTTCGCTGAATTGCTGTCTTTCCGTTGAAGAGATATCCATCAAGGCAAAGGAACTTACGTGCCGCCGGAGCGAAAAAAGGGAATCAGAGCCACCTCCGCTCTGCAATCAAGGATGCGCTTATTCCCCCAGTGCGAATTGAGATGCATCAAAACCGACTTCGGCGCTGGTTCAGGCCATCACGTATCTCCGGCTCCGCAAACAACGTTAAATCGAGAATCCTGGCATGATCATTCTCAATTCCGCCATCGTCAGTGCTGCTATATTCATGCATTGCCATGACGTTCTGGTTAGCAGCATGGTCAAAACAATCCTTCTTCCCACCGATGGTTCCGCGCAGGCAAACCAGGCTGCGCTGGCCGGAGTCGGTTTTGCGCGCGAACTTGGCGCCGAGCTCATCGGCATTTATGTCGCGCCGCGATACCAGTATCCGATTTACGTGGAAGCGATACCGCCGAATTTTCCTGCGCAAGATGAATATGAGGCGTCGATGCGCGAGACCGGGGAAATTTATCTTGCCGGCATGCGCAAGGCGGCGACAGATGCCGGACTGAAGTTCGGCGGGACGACCATCTTCTCCGACGCTACCGCGCAGGCGATTGCAGATACAGCCCACGCAGCGCATTGCGATCTGATTTTCATGGGGTCGCATGGGCGCGGCGGCCTGGCGCGCTTATTGTTGGGCAGCGTGACTTCCCGGGTGCTGGCGCTCAGCCGCATTCCCGTGCTTGTCTACCGGACGAAGGAACAGCCGGACGCCAACTGAATGGGTTTCACCAGGTAGACACAGCGTGCTGAACGTATTTCCCGGGAAGCCACTGGATGCGCCATAATGCCTCTGCAGGCGCACTATCCCGTTGAAATTTTGTTGAACAGAACAGGAGTACCCATGACCTCATCCGACGAGCAAAACATGCTTTCCCAGCCAGCCGCTCCACACGGGGTCGACCTTGAGCGGATTAACCGGCTGGTCGCCGATCTTGAGCAGGAATTGGCCAAGGCGCCGGCCGACAGTCAGGATCTGCAGGAAGTGCGCCATGAAATTCAGACGCTGAAAGACCTGCTTGGGTCTTCCCGGGGGTCTCACCCGGTCGCCGGCGAAGAATTGCATACGGTGCGGGCGTCAATCCAGAAAATGACGGCCACGATAGAAAGCGAAGTCCTCAAGGATAGCCCCTATATCGCTGAAATCGGCCGCATCCTCGGGATGGTTTGACCCGCCATTCAAAAAACCGGACTGGAACCGGCCAGCCTTTGTCAGGCTGTCAACGATAGTCCGGTCCTCGTCATTGGCTTTGTGTTATCGGTGCGGCATGGGCACGACACTGTCACCCGTTTTGCGTATCAGGTCGGCCATGCCTCTGGCGATTTCGCGTTCACCCATGATGATATGGTTGGCGCCCTGTTTTTCCAGGTAAATCATGGCGGAATCCGAATGTGCGCGCGCCACGACCTTCACCTCCGGGTTCAGCTCGCGTGCATGCCTGATGATCTGTCCCGCCTCCAGCGTATCGGGCACGGCTACCAGCAGCCAGCGCGCGCGGTCGATGCCGGCTGCTTCCAGCAGACCGGGGGCTGCCGCGTTTCCATACAGCGCGTGCACACCATCGGCCCGCAAGGCACGCACCACATCAGCCTGGTCCTCAATCACAATGAAAGGCATGTCCTGTTCCGCCAGCGACACCGCCACCCGGTGGCCAACGCGGCCGAAGCCGACCAGCACCGTGTGCGATTCGAGCGCAGGCAGCGGCGCGTCACCGGCAGCCGGACTCTCCTGGTGCGCCAGTCGGGGCGCCCTGCCTTCACGCCGGTCCAGCCAGGGCTTGAGACGATCGAGCCCGAAGAACAGCAGCGGATTGATCAGGATTGACAGGATGGAGCCGCCGAGGATCAGATCGCGTGCGGTATCGGACAACAGGCCCAGCGATATGCCGAGCGTCGCCAGGATGAATGCAAACTCGCCAATCTGCGCCAGGCTGGCCGAGATAACCAGCGCGGTACTGAGGGGATGGCGGAAAGCCAGCACGATACCCAGTGCGGCGATTGACTTGCCGACCACGATGATCAATACCGTGGCCAACACCAGCAACGGTTCGCGGATCACGATGGAGGGGTCGAACAACATCCCGACCGAGACAAAAAACAGCACCGCGAACGCATCGCGCAAAGGCAACGATTCCTCCGCGGCGCGATGGCTCAGGTCCGATTCGCTCAGGATCATGCCGGCGAAAAACGCGCCGAGGGCGAACGAGACCCCGAAAATATAAGAAGCGCCCATCGCAAAACCGAGCGCGATCGCCAGCACCGCAAGCCGGAACAACTCACGCGATCCAGTCGCGGCGACCCTCTCCAGAATCAACGGAATCACGCGCCGTCCGACGATCAGCATCACCGCGACGAAGGCGACCACCTTGCCCAGTGTAACGGCCAGCGTGAGCAGCAGCGCATTGGTCGACAGCGCTTCCCCCTTGCCGCCCAGGAGGCCGCTTAAGGCAGGGATCAGCACCAGCGCCAGCACCATGGCGATATCCTCGACGATCAGCCAGCCCACCGCGATTTGTCCGCGCGGCGTTTCCAGTAGCCGGCGCTCCTGCAGCGCGGTCAGCAGCACCACCGTGCTCGCGGTCGACAATGCGAGGCCAAACAGAAATCCCTCGCCCGGGTTCCATCCGATCCACGATGCCAGCCCCATGCCCAGGAGCGTGGCGATTGCGATCTGCACCAACGCTCCCGGAATCGCAATCATCTTCACCGCCATCAGATCCTTCAGGGAAAAATGCAGTCCGACGCCAAACATCAACAGGATGACGCCGATTTCGGCAAGCTCCTGGGCCAGGCTTGCGTCCGCTACAAAACCGGGCGTGAACGGACCGACGGCAATGCCGGCCACGAGATAACCCACCAGCGGCGGCATGCGCAGGCGAAATGCCAATGTCCCGAATATGAAGGCCAGTACCAAGCCGCCGACAATTGTCGTGAGCAGGGGAGTGTCGTGAGGCATCGGTAAAAAATCTCCTTTTGGTAAAAATGGGCGCGCCCCACAGAGTCCACTGTGCTCGGCTCAAGGCAAATGTCCCGCCGCATCCACTGACTTGCTCAGTGACAGGGCGACCGTGAAAAATCGAAATGGGTGAACCGTCATTGTAACGGCACACGCATTCATGCATGGCGGGAGCAGCGCGCCTCACGCCTGCAAGCTCACGCGATATCACCAAGTACGCAGCGCCATTGCCAGTTCCGCAATGAAGTCGAGCAATTGTTGTCGCCCTCATAAATCCCTTGAAAATTCCTTCTGCGAATTGCGTTATTCGTATTGAGTTTGGGCAATTCGCTGTTTAGAATGAGCAACGCATTGCCCGTTAAAAACATGATTCAACGGCCGCGATGTGGCCGTTTTTTGTTTTTTCGATTCAACGCTTGGCGGACTCATGACAGATTTTTCTATTCGCAAAGAGTGCTTGTCCCACGCATGGCAGCGCGGTATCGCCACTGGTGTTGTCCTCGCTGTTTTACTGATGTCCGCGGATCCGTCTTCTGCCCAGGAAATGAGTATCGACAGTAAACTCAACGAGCAGATCGTATTGGTACCGGCGCGTTCAGGCGCACTGAACGTGGAACTGGAAACCACTATTTTCAAACCCCCGGGCAGCGGCCCCTTCCCGGTGGTGATCATGAATCACGGCAAGGCGCGTGGCAATCCACGTCTGCAAAAACGTGACCGTTTCATTTTCCTGAGCCGCGAGTTCGTCCGGCGCGGTTACGCGGTGGTCATCCCGATGCGCACAGGGTTTGCAAACTCCACCGGCGATTACAGCGATTATGGATGTGACATGAGCCGCAACGGACGTTCGCAGGCCAATGATTTGCAGAGCACGCTTGACTATGTGCGCAGCCAGGAATGGAGCGACAAGAATCAGGTGATCATTGCCGGGCAATCGTATGGCGGACTGGCCGCGATGGCCTTTGGCATGCGCAATTTTCCCGGAGTCAAGGGGCTGCTGAATTTTGCCGGTGGCTTGCGTGCGCATGGGGGCAGTTGCCAATGGCAATCCGCGCTGGTGCAGGCGTTCGCGGATTACGGGGCGGAAAGCACGGTGCCCAGTCTTTGGTTTTATGGCGAGAACGATAGTTACTTCAATCACGACCTCGCCTCGAAAATGTTCAGCGCCTACGTCGCCGGTGGCGGCATTGCGCAACTGGTCGCTTACGGTCCCTTCAAGAACGATGCCCACAAATTGATCGGCAGCCGGGACGGCGTAAAAATATGGTGGCCGGAAACGGAAAGGTTCCTGCAAAAAATCGGCATGCCGACGGTGCCCGTCTTTGCACTGGTCGACAATCCGGCGCTACCGAAAAGCGATTACGCAACGATCGATAATATCGATGCCATTCCCTATATAAAGGATTCCGGCCGCGATGCCTATCGCACTTTCCTGAGCAAATCCTCGCCCAAGGCCTTTGCCGTATCGGCAAACGGGGGATGGAGCTGGGGAGAAGATGGCGACGATCCGGCGGCGCGCGCGCTGTCCAATTGCCAGGAAAGCAGCCGTGCCCCCTGCAAGTTGTATGCAATCGATGATTATGTTGTGTGGACCGGGGATGCGCAGGTACCCGCCGTGCCGGCGCTGTCATCCACCAAGAGCCTGTCCCAGTAGACCGCGACAACCTGGCCTGCTGGGACAAGGTCTTGATGACGTCTTCAGCAAGTCGCACGACCCTGTCCGGCGCCTGATTTGCAGTCCGCGATCATTTCAATGCTACTGCACGCATGGTTGCCCAATAGATTTTTGTTGAACCAAAGAAACTTATTGCAAAATCATGCATAATGACGTATCGATGAACTAAAAGTTACGTTTTTTAATACCAACCATTGGTATTAAATCATGGCCGATAGTCGGCTAAAGAGATTTCCCAGATGTTTTTTTATCTACATCAGGCGAATTCGACAAAAAACATGGGCTGGCGGCCATCTGATCAGGCCGGCAGCGTCACTTCTTCAACGTAGGGCAACCTATCGAAACGGCGATGAAGACCTTAACCCTTGAACGCAAAGTCCTTGCCGGCTTTCTTGCCTCGCTCGTTACCCTGATTATCCTCGCCGGATTAACCTGGCAGTCGTCACGCGAGTCGGTTGACGCCGGGGACTTCGTCGTGCATACGCATGAAGCGATTGCCAGCATAGCCGCAATCGAGTCCCTGTTCTATCGAGCCGAGTCCTCGCAGCGTGCTTACCTCCTGCTTGGCACGCCGAATTACGTGAAAAACCGGGACGCTGCGCTGGCCCAGCTCGATAACGAACTGCTGCGCATTACCAGCCTGACCTTCGACAATCCTTTACAGCAGAACCGCATCGCCGAGCTCAAGCGGGAAATCGCAAGCCGCATTGAAAATTTTTCGCATTTCGAGGCCTTGCGCGACACCAAAGGCATGGCCGTGATGCTGGAGGAATACCGCACCACGCCGGCCGGTAACCCCACACAGACGATTTCACGCCTGCGTATCCTCACCGAGGAAATGAAAACCGAGGAACAGAAACTGCTGAAGCAAAGACAGGCGCTCGAACACGATCGGACACAACTGGCGCAGGCCGGCTTTCTTGCCTTGCTTACCTTGCTCGCGGTCGCCTTGCCGATGCTCTATTTCCGCATTATTCATGACCTCGGCGAACGCGAAAAATCACGCCGCGCGATGCTGCAGCTTACCGACATACTCGACAGTACGCCTGACATTGTTTGCATGGCCGACGCCGGGGGACGCACCACGTACATGAATCAGGCGGCACGCCTGCAACTCGGCGTCGGTCCCGAGGATCCCAGCCATTTCACCATCCAGAGCCATCATCCGGCATGGGCTTTTGAGCACGTCAAAAACGTAGGCATACCGGCAGCGATCGAGTCAGGCTCCTGGAGCGGGGACAGTGCGTTCCTGTCGCGGGACGGCAGGGAAATTCACGTCTCCCAGGTCATCATTTCCCATCCCCAGCCCGACGGCACGATCGCACTTTCGACCATCGCCCGCAGCACTGCCGAGCGCCGCAAGGCCGAACAGCTGATGCAGCAGGCGGCGAAGTACGATGTGTCAAACGCACAGGCCCTGACCCTCTACAACGCCGAGACCGAACGTCACGCCATCCTTGAGGGCACGCTTGCCATCCTGGCCGACAATCACGCATTCCCGGTGTCGGCCTTCTACGGTTACCAGGAATGGGGCGGCACCTTGCGCCTGGATGCGGCGCGCGGCGCCCCGGCTGGCACGCGGACCCTGATCAACATGGGCGAGGGCCTGGTCGGCGAAGCGGCGCAAAGCCGGCGCGTCATCCATATCGACAGCCCGGGGCCGGAGATGGACGAGCTGCCGATCCAGACCGGTTTCACCGACATCGTTCCTGCCGCGCTGGTGTTCTGCCCGGTGACCTACCGCGAGCATCTGCTGGGTGTCATGACGCTGGCGGCCACCGCCAGCCTGTCGGAGCGCGACCGCTCCTTCATCGCCCTGCTGTCGACCCAGCTCGGATCGGCCTTGCACAACATCAAGCAGCTGGAGGACATGAAACTGCTGGCCGGACAATTGCGCGGGCGCAGCGAAGAAATCGCGCTGAAAAACAAGCAGCTGGAAGAAAACTCGCGCATGAAAAGCGAGTTCCTGGCCAACATGTCGCATGAATTGCGCACGCCACTCAATGCGATCATCGGCTTTTCGGAAGTCATCCGGGATGGCATGGCGGGGCCGATCAATGCCGAACAGAAGGAATATGCCAGCGACATTCTGTCGAGTGGCCAGCATCTGCTGTCGCTGATCAATGATATCCTTGACCTCTCCAAAATAGAGTCGGGCCACATGACGCTGGACCTCGACCTGACCGATGCCGCCTCGCTTGCGGCAAGCGGCATCGCCGTGCTCAGGGAAAAGGCGATGGCGCACCAGATCGCTCTGCGCCAGAACGTGCAGCCAGGGATGGAAAGACTGTGCCTGGATATGCGTAAAACCAAGCAGATCATCTTCAATCTGCTGTCCAACGCCGTCAAGTTTACGCCTGATGGCGGCGCGGTGGACCTCACCCTGCGCTGCGTGGCGCGTGCCGAGATCGAGCGCTGGCGAGAGGTGCCGGGCTCGCGCCTGTTTCCGCTGCAGGACAGGCATTTCGATCAGTTCCTGGAAATCAGCGTATCCGACACCGGCATCGGCGTCGCTCCCGACAACCTGCTGCGGCTGTTTGAACCCTTCACCCAGATCGATTCTTCGCATTCACGCAAATATGAAGGCACCGGACTCGGCCTGGTGATGGTGCGGCGGCTGGCCGAACTGCATCGCGGCAGCGTGCTGGCCCGCAGCACTCCAGGCAAGGGTTCGACCTTCACGGTCTGGCTGCCATGGCGCCATCCCGATGTGGACGATGAGACGCAAGCCATCCCCGTGCAGGCAACGACGGCGGCTATCGGCAGCGAAGAGCCGCTGGTGCCCACCGAACCCGACACCCCCATGCTCGCGCCGTTGCTGCTGCTGGTCGAGGACGAACCACGGGCGGCCAAACTGATACGCGTGCAACTGGAGGATGAAGGTTACCGCGTTGTCCATGCACCGAATGCGGAACAAGGCCTGAAGCTGGCAGCGGAACTGCAGCCGGACGCGATCATTCTTGACATTATCCTGCCCGGCATAGATGGCTGGGAAATGCTGACGCAGGTCAAGCGGACCGCCTCGATTGCGAGCATTCCGGTGGTGATCGTTTCCATTACCGACGATGCATCGCGCGGCTTTGCGCTGGGCGCATCGCAGGTGCTGACCAAGCCGGTCGTGCAGGAAGATCTGATGGCGGCGCTGGCCTCCCTGGGCGTCATCCCGGTACAGGGCCAGCAGGTACTGGTGGTGGATGACGATCCGAAGGCCGTATCGCTGATCTCGATCCACCTGAAGGCTGCCGGCTTCGATCCGGTCGGCGCCTATGGCGGAAAGGAAGCGATCGAATGGGCCATCAACAAAAAGCCGGCACTGCTCATACTCGACCTGATGATGCCCGAGATTACCGGCTTTGATGTGGTGCAGGCATTGCATGCGCAACCCGAGACGGCGGCAACGCCGATCCTCGTCCTGACGGCAAAAATGCTCACGCGGGAAGACCGCGACAAATTGACCGGCAAGGTGCAACGCATCCTGGAGAAGTCAGACTACTCACCTAAAATTCTCCTCAGTGAAGTCAAGCGCGCATTGTTACGGAATAAAAAATTGGAAGATGTCTTGTAGCGTAAGCATTAACCAGGAAAGGGATACCTGCATGGCAGCCATACTCGTAGTCGAAGACAATCAGATCAGTCTCAAACTGGCGACTTTACTGCTCAAAAATGCTGGCCACGCGGTATTTCAGGCGCGCGATGGCGAGGCGGCAATCTCCATCGTAAGAGCGGAGATGCCCGACCTGATCCTGATGGACGTGCAAATGTCGGGTATGGATGGCCTGACCGCAACCAGGCTTCTGAAAAAGAATCCTGCTACCTCTTCCATACCGATCATCGCCCTGACAGCATTCGCGATGCGTGGCGACGAGCAAAAAATTCTCAGTGCGGGCTGCGACGATTACATTGCCAAGCCATTCCACTATCCCGATTTTTTGGCCAAGGTATCCAATATTCTTGGTCGCAATCAAGCCACGCAACAACAATCCACCGCCGGCATCACGCCGCTCACCGAATAGCGAGCGCACACCGTCCATGCCTGATCCAGCACCGCCATCGAAGCATGAGACCACCGGCGCCGCCGCATCGCGCGTCGCCTGGATCTCGCGCGGCACGCTGGCGGCCTGGCTGGTGCTGGCGCTGGCCCTCGCCGGAACGCTCTTCAGCTGGAACCACGCGCGCGACCTGGCGGAGCAACGCACGCAAATGCACCTGGACAGCATGGCTGACGAAGCGCGCAACCAGCTCGACCGCCAATTGCATTTATACGCACAGGTATTGCACGCAAGCGCCGCATTTTTCAACGCATCGATAAATCCCAGTCGGGCGGAATGGCGCGATTTTGTCAGCGCTCTGGCTCTCGAACACAATTTCCCCGGCATCGAGCGCGTTGGTTTTTCCAGCGCGGTGGAAGCCGAAAAAAAGGAGTCACACCAACGGCAGATGAATGCTGACGGCCTGGCCAATTACCGGATCCATCCGCCAGGAGGAGGCGCGCTCCATGCACCGATCATTTACCTGGAACCGTTGACGGAAGGCGCGGCTCGACTGCTGGGATGGGATATGTACACCGATCCCGATCGGCGCGCTGCGATGGAGAACGCGCGTGATTTCGGCGGCGCCGCAATTACCGGAAAGCTGAAGATGCAGCGGGAAGGCCAGCCGGGCTTTGTGATGTATGTCGCGGTGTATCGCCATGGGACCACTCCCGTGACGCGGGATGAGCGGCGGGCGGCTATCGCCGGATGGGTGTTTGCGCCGCTGCAGATGAATGACTTCATCGCGGAAGCGCTCGGCAAGCGCCCTTATTCGATTGCTCTCGCCATCCACGAAATTGACGAGGCGGGAAAAAATATCCCGATCTTCGATAGCCGGTCGGGCGCGGACAGTGGCGCCACCCCTCTGGGCTGGACGCGGCAAATCGTGCTGCCCGTCGCCGACCGCAAATGGCAATTGCGCTTTTCAGCGCCCTACTCCCCCACGCAGGAGTCCGACAACACACCACAGCTGATCCTGTGTGGAGGAATCATCATCAGCATGCTGCTGTTCGCCGTCGTGATGACGCTGGCAACCATGCGCGTACGCGCCCAGGCGCTGGCCGGCCGCCTGACGCAGGAACTGCGGACGTCGAATGAATTGCTGGAATCGCACGTCGCCGAGCGCACCGCCGAGTTGCAGACGGTGCTGAGTGCCAGCCCGATACCGATCGCACACGTGGTCGGCGGTCGTTTCAGGTGGGTCAGTTCGGCGGTGGAAGCGATGACAGGCTACCAGGCGAAGGATCTGATTGGCCAGAGCACGCAGATGCTGTTCGAAGGAGATGCGCAATCCGGCGCCGCCCAGCAGGCCAGCCTGCCGCTGGCTTTTGCCGCCGGCGTCAGGCAAATCGAGCAGACGCTGATAACGCGGGATGGACGGCGCCTCGACTGCGAAAGCTACCTCAAGCCTATAGACCCCGATAACCCCGGCCGCGGCACGGTCTCGATTTTCCTCGACGTCACCGAACGCCGCCGCAATGAAATTGCCTTGCGCGAAAGCGAGCATTTCAACCGCATGCTGTTCGAGGCATCACCGGTCGGCCTGGTCCTGTGCCGCATGGACGGCAGCCTGGTGGATGTCAACCAGGCCTATGCCACGATTCTGGACCGCAGCATTGACGAGGTCATCGGCCTGAATTACTGGGAAATCACCCCCGACAGATATGCGCCTGCGGAAGCAGCCCACATGCAATCGCTGCGCGACACCGGTCGGTACGGACCCTACGAGAAGGAATATATCCGAAGCGACGGACGCCTGGTGCCCGTGCGCCTGTCCGGCCGCGTCATCGAGCGGGCGGGCGAGTCTTTCATCTGGTCGGCGGTCGAGGACATCACCGAGTCGAGGGCGGCCGCACGGAAAATCGACGAATACGTCGCCCGCGTCGAGCTGCAGAATGCGCGGCTGGCCGAAAGCGATCGTGTCAAGACCGAGTTCCTCAACAACATGTCGCATGAGCTTAAAACACCGCTCAATGCGATCATCGGTTTCTCGGAATTGCTGGCCGAGGGCATTCCGCAGCCGCTCGATCCGCAGCAGCAGGAATATGCGAAGGAGATCATGGATGCGGGCAAACACCTGCTGAACCTGATCAACGATATCCTCATGTATAGCCGCAGCGAAGCCGGCCAGCTCAAGCTGCATCCGGAAACCGTGGCAGTCTCCGCATTCATGGCCCGCAGAATGAAAAACTTCGAAGCCGCGGCCGCGCAAAAAGACATCACACTGTCACTGGCAATTGCCCCCGAATGCACTGTCTTTCTCGCTGACCGGAACTATCTGCGCACCATCATCGATCAACTGCTGTCGAACGCAATCAAGTTCACACCGCAGGGCGGCCAGGTGTCGCTCAGCGCAGCGCTGGACGACATCGAAGATCAACCGGCGCAACCCGGCGGGATCGCGCGCACTGGCCGCGCACGCCAGATTGAAATCGTCATCGCCGACACCGGAATCGGCATCGCCGCGGAAGACATGGAGCGCGTGTTCGAACCATTTACCCAGGCTGACGGCAAAGTGACCAGGCAGTCCGGCGGCACCGGCATCGGCCTGGCGCTCATACGGCGGCTGGTGGAGGGCCATGACGGCACGCTGGTGGTAGACAGCGCCCCCGGCCAGGGCAGCAAGTTCAGGATTCGCCTGCCGTGGGCCGATGTCGATGAAATCATGCAACAGCCGGATGTCTGACAGGCGATGTAGCAAGGAAAATGACAAGGAGAGGAAGATGGAAACGAAAGCCCAATCGCTAATCATGGTGGTCGATGACGAGGTGCGCAACACACGCCTGATGCAAGCGCAATTGAGCAGCGAAGGCCACCAGATCATGACCGCATCGAGTGGCGAGGAGGCGCTGGCGCAGCTGAAGACAGCATTGCCCGACCTCATCCTGCTTGATGTGATGATGCCCGGGATGAGCGGTTACGAAGTCGCCACCACACTCAAAGAGGATGCACGCACGAGGAACATCCCCATCATCATGGTCAGCGCGCTCGACGACCGCGAATCGCGGATGATAGCGCTGCAGGCAGGCGCCGAAGAGTTTCTCAACAAGCCGGTCGATCGTTCGGAATTGCTGGTGCGCGTGCGCAATCTGCTGCGGCTAAAGGAATATCAGAACCTCCTGCGCAACCACAACGACCTGCTGGAAGAGCAGGTGACGGCGCGCACCAGGGAACTGACCAACGCCTATCGCGATACGATCTACACGATGGTGCGCGCGGCAGAATTCAGGGACGAGGAAACCGGCGCCCATGTGCAGCGCATCAGTTTTTATTGCCTGGAACTGGCGGAACACCTGGGCCTGAAAAAAGAATTCTGCGACAAGATTTTTTATTCGAGCCCGATGCATGATGTCGGCAAAATCGGCATTCCGGACGCCGTGCTGCTCAAGCCGGGCGGCTTCAACCCGGAGGAATGGCTGATCATGCAGGGGCATTGCACGTTGGGCGCGCAGATTTTATCGAATGGCAACTCTCCTTATCTGGAGATGGGCGTTGAAATCGCGCTCAACCACCACGAGCGGTGGGATGGCGGCGGTTACCCGAACGGCAGCAAAGGCGAGGACATTCCGCTCTCCGCGCGCATCATGAACATTTGCGACCAGTACGACGCGCTGCGCTCGAAGCGCCCGTACAAGCCGGCGCTGCCGCACGAAAAGGCACTGGAAATCATTACCGTCGGCGACGGCCGCACCATGCCTGGACATTTCGATCCCCAAGTACTCGATGCATTCATCCGCACTAGCGAACGGTTCCAGGAAATTTACGAATCGCACGCCGACTGACGACGACTGTCGATGCATTTCACAATGGCGAGCGCAAGTGAAAATCCTTGTTTAGCCGGCCCGCAATTTGAGACCGTGCAGCTCGCTGAATGCGCGCTTCTCGCCGGCCGACAGCCGCTTCATCCGATGTTCCGCTTTTGACGCCGCTGACCGATCCGGATATTCAACAATGGCCAGCAGGCGCCGCGGTGGATGGGCACGGGTGTAACGCGCGCCCTTGCCGCCGGCATGCGCCGCATATCGCGCCTCGACATCGACGGTGATGCCGGTGTAGATGCTGCCATCCTCACATTCCAGCAGATAGAGAAACCAGGCCATTGTCGATTGTTTTCAGTTTGATGAATCCAACCCTACCCAGCCGCGAAAAACCGTTCGCGCATCGACTCCAGACCGAGGGTGTGCAGCACCTCATCCAGGCGTTCCGCCGGACGCTGCCGCGGCAGGTTTTTATAGCTGGCGATGATCAGCTCGTTTTTCATCGAATGCTCCCAGCCGACCAGTTCCGTCACGTTCACCTGGTAACCGTGCGCCTCGAGTTGCAGGCAGCGCAGTACGTTGGTCACCTGGCTGCCGAATTCCCGCGTATGCAGCGGATGACGCCAGATTTCCGTCAACGCATCCCTGGCAAGCGACTTGCCCTTGTTCTGCTTGAGCACCGAAGCAACCTCGGCCTGGCAGCACGGCACCAGCACCATGAACCTGGCCTGCTTTTTCAGCGCGAATCGAATGGCGTCGTCGGTAGCGGTATTGCAGGCATGCAGCGCGGTGACGACATCGATTTTTGCGGGCAGAAGATCCGATTCGATCGATTCGGCGACGGACAGGTTGAGGAAGGACATGCCGGGGAAGCCGAGCTTCGCGGCCAGTTGCCGCGACTTGTCGACCAGCTCGTCACGGGTTTCGATGCCGTAGATGCGCGAGGCATTGTTCAATGACTTGAAAAACAGGTCGTACAGGATGAAGCCGAGGTAGGACTTGCCGGCGCCATGATCGACCAGCTGAATGTCAGGGTGATCCTGCTGCACTTCTTTCAGCAGCGGCTCGATGAACTGGAACAGATGATTGACCTGCTTCAGCTTGCGGCGGCTGTCCTGGTTCATCTTGCCGTCGCGGGTGAGGATGTGAAGTTCTTTCAGCAGATCGATCGATTGACCGGGTTTGATGTCATGCATGATGTAAACGGTCCGCGCGGACGCGCAGAAAGCGTAAAAGTCGACAGTGTAGGCTTTTTTCGGGCCTTAGTGACAGTCCGGCACGTCCTGGTCCAGATAAACTTCAAATGCGATATGACGCACCATCTGGCTGGTGAGCCGGGGCAAGTAGCCGCTCGCACGCCAGTCGCCCGCCACCTGCCGCAGGAAGGCCACGGTCGCGGCATCGCCGGCGGGGACAACAAATGCCAGCGCGCTGCGCGGACCGACAGGCAGGCGCGCGGAAAACTTCTTCCATTCCGGCAGCTTGATCAACTCTTCCAGCATCGTGCTGTCGTGCACCGCCGCATCGCAGGCGCCGATGCGCAATGCCAGCAATGACTCGGCCGGCGCATTGTAGATTTTTTCGATGGCGCCGAATGTCGCGGCCGGCATGCCGGCATACCGGCTGTCGCGCGAGACGCAGACCTTGCGGCCCTTGAGCTGCTGCCAGGTCTTGATGTCGGTATCGGTGCGCATGATGGCCATCGGCCCGGCGGCATAACCGGTCGGCACGACCGTGGCCGAGCGGTGCAACGGATCGGACTCGGACAGCGCTGCCAGCACCACATCGGCCTTGCCTGCGGCGAGCAGCTGGCCAGGTTTGGCCGGGTCGAAGCGCACCGTGCTCGCCTTCGCCTGCAGCCTGGTGGCGAGGTCTTCCGCCAGCGTCGTTTCCACACCTTCGGCGGTGCGGAATTTTGTGCCCGCCTTGTAAGGTGGCACCACATGGCTGACGCCGGCCACCAGCGTGCCGCGCTGTTTCACACGCTCCACGGCGCTGTCCGCGAATGCCGTGAACGACGTGCACGCGAGCCCGATTGCGGCCAGCAGGGGCAGCAAGCGGGATGGCGTGGCGGGCGTGGCGGGTCTCATGATCAGACGTATTGGTAGCGCAGCACCCGGTGTTTGAGGTTCTCGAGCAGGAGCTGGTCGATCAGCGGCGCCAGGATCGCGATGGCAAGAATATTGGTCATCACGCCGACCATGTCGGCGGTTTCGCCGGCATAAGACAGTGTGCGTCCCAATCCCTTGCCGAACCCGATCAGCATTTCGGCGGAAATCAGCGCGCGCCAGGCATTGCCGAAAGCGAGCTGCGCGCCGGTGATCAGTTCCGGCACCACGGCCGGCAGGTAAACCCGCCGCAGCAGGTCCCAGCGCGAGGCGCCCATCACGCGCGCCGCCGCGACGTGCACGCGCTGCACGCTTTCGGTTGCATTCATCACCGACAGCGCGGCCGGGAAGAATGCGGCCAGCGCGACCACCACGATGATGGGAAGACTGCCAAAACCCATCACGATCAGAAACAGCGGCACCCAGCAGATCGACGGAATCGATTGCAGGATGATGATGGCCGACTTCAGTACTTCGCGGAAGTAGAACAACACCGCGCCGATCAGGCCGAAACCAATGCCCAGCACCAGCGCGACGCCATAGCCGGTGCCGAGGCGGAACAGGCTGCCCCCGAGCGCGGCGCGGAAGTCGGGCGATTGTATTTCCTGCCACAAGCGCGCGATGACGGTGGGCACGCCGGGCATCAGGAAGGAAGGCAGTATCCATGCGGCGATCTGCCACATCAGCAGGATGAAAAAGATCGCGACCACCATGGCGGATTTTTTCTGGAAACCGGAAAGACGGGTTTGAGTGCTCATGTTAACTTCAAAACAAGATGGCCGGCGTGATGCCGGCCATCGCGGGTACCTGCTCGCAGATCATGCCGGGCAGGTACCCGGATTGTAAAAATGCCGCAGTCGTGTAATCGCCGTGCCGGCGATTACAGCTTGCGCTCTTTTTGCCAGGAGAGGTCGGTGATGGTCTTCACATCGAACGGCTTGCCGTCCCGGGTTTTCAGCGATCCTTGTGCCTGCAGGATATCGGCGATTTCCTGCATGCGCGCCTGCTCCTTGTCGGTCAGGACCGGGCTGAAGGTCTGGCTCTTGATCGCCTCGGTGATCACGGTTTCACGCGGTAGATCGCCTTGTTTCAGGGTCTTCAGCGTCGGCTCGGAGATGAAGTAGCCGGCGATCAGCTTCGATGCGTCAGCCGGTTTCTTTTGCAGCAGATCGATTGCTTCGCGTTGCGCATCCAGGGACTTCCAGACATCGGCCTTGCGCTTTTTCAATGTGTCGCCGGAGGTAATGACCACCATGCACGGGAAAGGCCAGACTTCGCCGATCTCGTAGATCTGCCTGACCGGTGCGATCAGTTGCGCAATGCGCGCTTGCGGTTCGAACAGGAAGGCAGCGTCGACGCGCTTGCCGACCAGCGACTGCACCGCCACTTGCGGGCTGACGCCGAGGATGTTGACGTCATCCGGTTTCAGGCCCGCGTTCTTCAGCACGACGCCCTTTAGTACGGTATCGGCCGTGCTGCCTTCGGCTTGCGATGCCAGCGTGCGGCCTTTCAGTCCGGCCACATCCTTGATGCCGGTGTCGTCGCGCACCACGATGGCGTGATAGCCATGCTGGGCGCCGCCGACAACTTTCAGATCCGCACCCTTGGACGCCCATGCAACCGCATTGGTGAAGCCCAGCACGCCGGAATCCAGCTGGCCGCCGACGATGGCCTTGATCAGATCGGTGCCGGACTTGAATTCGATCAGCTCGACATCCAGGCCATGTTTCTTGTAGAAGCCGCCTTCATGCGCGACGATTGCCTGCGCATCGTCCATCACGCGCAGATAACCAACCTTGAATTTTTCCGCGGCAAGCGCGTGGCCGGCAATGGCGAACAGCGCCAGCGTGGAAAGCAATAATTTTGACAGTTTCATGCTTTTTCCTCTTCTAATGTTGATGAGTTGGTGTCGTGCTCGGCATGGATGCCCAGCAATCCCAGAATCTGGCGGCGCGTTTCGGCGAACTCCGACAAATCGTGTGTCTTTTCAATATGGGCCAGGTTGAATTCGCGCAGCACCGTGGCGGGCCGCGGGCTGAAGACCAGGATACGGTCAGCCAGGAACAGGGCTTCGTCGACATCGTGTGTGACCAGCACGACCGTCGGCCGCTCTTCACGGATCAGCTCACGCAGCGCGTCCTGCAAGGTCATGCGGGTCAGCGCATCGAGCGCGCCGAAGGGCTCGTCGAGCAAGAGCGCCTTGGGGCGGGAAACGAATGCGCGTGCCAGCGCCGCGCGTTGCCGCATGCCGCCGGACACCTGATGCGGATAATAATCCTCGAAACCCTTGAGATTGACCTTCTGCAGCCATGCGCGGGCCTGCAGATGCGCTTCTTTCTTGTCGACCTTCTGGAATTCCAGCGCCAGCGCGACATTGCCCACCAGGGTCAGCCATGGGTACAGCGCATTTTCCTGGAACATCAGCGTGCGCTCGGGATGCGGGCCTTGCACCGGACGGCCGTCTGCCAGCATGCTGCCGCTGCTCGCCACTTCCAGGCCGGCGGCAATGTGCAGCAGGGTCGACTTGCCGCAGCCCGACGGACCGACCAGCGCCACCAGCTCGCCATCGCCTACCTCATAACTGAATTGGTCGATCACATGCAGGCCGGAAAAATGCTTGCCTATATTTTCAAAGGACAGTTTCATGTCGATTCGGTAGCCGGCAGCCAAACGCAATAAAGATTTTGCGTTACCCCTGCCAAGCATCTGACGGATTTTTAGTGAAACCGAACTTTACCTACTCATGCGATGCGGCACAACAATATTTCTACTTTAAGCTTATATAAAAATCAGATATAAGAGGTGCCGGCCGGACTTTCCGTAACTTTTATACAATATTTCGTGCTTCAGCTCTGAAACTGGCTTTTTCCATCCTGCCCAAATAATGATGAATGGAAGTTGCGGCAATCGCCGCATGACCGGTCGCGACGCTGATCTGATTAAGGCCGTTCACAACATCACCGGCCGCATACAGGCCGGGAATCGAGGTCTGCAGACGCCTGCCGTCAACCACCAGATCGCCATGCTGATTGAATTGCGCACCAAGATCCCGCGCCAGCGCCGAACGTACCGTTGTTCCCAACGCTGAATACAAGGTATCAAAATAATGCGTTTTGCCACTCAGTCCGCGCAGTGCGGCAATCCTGCCATGGTCGATACATACTTGCGCGACAGCTTCTTCAATCATGTGAATACCATCATCGGTCAATTTCCGCTTCTGCCCATCGCTCAAAGCCAGATCGCGGCCTAGCGAGAACACAGTCAGGTCGCCGGTATAGTGGCGCAAGAACAGGGCTTCCCTGAACAGATGGTCGCCATGGCCGATCACCGCAATTTTCTGATCGATCACGTCGAAGCCGTCGCAAATCGGGCAATGGCGTACGTAACCCTGCCTGACCGCATCAGTCACGCCGGGCAGGTCCGGTTCGATATCGACGACGCCGGTGGCAAGGATAACGGTCTTCATGTGCAGTACAGCCTCACCGGCTCGCGCGACGAAATATCCATCACTGGTTCTCTCCAGACGATCCACCTTCCCCGCCGTTACAGTGGCGCCGTATCGCGATGCCTGGACACGCAAGCGCTCCAGCAGGGCGCCGCCGCTGATTCCATCGGGGAAGCCGGGATAATTATGGGATAGCGGGATCAAGGACGCGCGACTGTCACCCGCATCGATAATCCGGATGCTGCGCCGAAAGCGCGCCAGGTAAATGGCTGCGGTCAAACCCGCCGGTCCGGCGCCAACGATCAGGCAGTCCAGCAAACGATCATCGATCGCCACGATAATTTTTCTCTTCGATATTGTTGAGGCTGTGCGTACTTCAAAAGACCGGTCAAAACGAATTCCGTTCCGTGGCTTTTGTCTAATCAACTTGAGTAAATTTGCGCATCGGAGGCATCATGCTGCTGAACGATAAAGTTGCGTTTATCACCGGTGCCGCCAGCGGCATCGGCAAGGAAATCGCACTTGAATTTGCGCGTGAAGGCGCGCGCGTGGCAATCGCGGATCTGGCAATGGACGCGGCCAGCACCAGCGCCGACGACATCCGCAAGGAAGGCGGCACGGCGATGGCGCTCGCGGTGGATGTGGCGATCGAAGAGCAAGTCGAGCAAGCGATGGCCGATACGGTGGCCGCGTATGGCGGCATCGATATTCTGATCAGCAATGCCGGCATTCAGATCATCAGCCCTGTGGTCGAACTGACGCTGGATCAATGGAAAAAGGTGCTGGCGATTCATCTTGACGGCGCATTCCTCACCACGCGCGCGGCGATGCGCGAGATGATCAGGGCCGGCCACGGCGGCACCGTCATTTACATGGGTTCGGCGCATTCCCATGAAGCCTCGCCGCTCAAAGCGCCTTATGTCACGGCCAAGCATGGACTGCTGGGACTGGCAAGGACGGTGGCCAGGGAAGGCGTGAAGGATAATATTCGCGCCTATGTCATCTGCCCGGGTTTTGTGCGTACGCCGCTGGTAGAGCGGCAAATTCCGGAGCAGTCGAAAAAACTGGGCATCAGCGAAGAAGAGGTGATTAAAAACGTGATGCTGAAGGAAACCATCGACGGTGAATTCACAACGACCGAGGACATCGCGCGCATTGCCCTATTCCTGGCCTCATTTCCATCCAGTGCGCTGACCGGTCAATCGATTATTGCCAGTCATGGCTGGCATATGCAGTAGCAGTGGCAGCCCGGACGGCAAGCTCACCGTTGCGCCAGTGTAGTAAAAAAAATGAACTTTGAATATTTAGTTGATTCTACTTAAGGATATTGAACCCCGTAAAAAGTTTGCTGTAAAATTTTCTTTTATCCATCCTGAACGGATTTAACCCAGACAGGCCCGCCGTGGGATAAGTCGAATCGCCTATTTTTATATGAAAACATGACGTGCCATGCACCGTTTCGACAAACCATGGGCTCGTCCCCGCAACGCACGCCTGCCATGTGGCGCAGTTGGCCGATATGGCGGCTGTTGCTGCCGTTACTGCTGCTGTTTCCGCTGACGCCGCACGCCCAGACCATCGCCCCCTATTCGGTCGAGATCAATGGCGCCGGACCGCTCACGCCTTTGCTGACCAGATATCTGGAAATAAACCGTCACACCGGCGACACCGACATGACGCTGGATGAATTAAAACGGCTGGCCGGCATCACGCCACCGCAGATCCGCGAGTTGCTGGCTACCGAAGGATATTTCTCGGCCTCGGTCGAGGAGGTGCTGGAACAGCGGAACGGCCGCTGGGTCGCCCGTTTTAATGTAGTGCCGGGTAAAACCACCGACATCGGCACGGTCAACATCGGCTTTGCCGGCGCTATCGCCGCCAGCCCGGACCAGCGGCAAAGGATGGAAGGGCTGCGGCAGGACTGGGGCTTGAAAGCGGGAGCGATTTTTCGGCAGTCGGCCTGGGACGATGCCAAGAGCGGCCTCCTGAAAGGCTTGCTGAATCGCGATTATCCGGCCGCGAGAATCGCCGCCAGCGAAGCGCGCATCGAGCCCGATCGCCATCTCGCGCAGTTATCGGTCGACGTCGATTCCGGTCCCGCATTTACCTTTGGCCCGTTGCAGATAGAAGGTTTGCAGCGTTACTCGCGCAAGATGGTCGAAGACTTGAATCCGATTGAACCGGGCGAACCTTATTCGCAGGAAAAGCTGAACGAGCTGCAGGCGCGGCTGCAGAATACCGGCTACTTCCGCTCGGCGTTCGCTACCATCGAGGTGGATCCGGCACACCCGGACAGGGTGCCGGTGCGCGTCGACCTGAATGAAAACGAACGCAAGCGCCTGGCGCTCGGCGGCGGCTTTTCCACCGACAGCGGCGCACGCGCGCAAGTGAAATGGCTGGACCGGAATTTCCTGCAGCGCGACTGGCGGCTGGATTCCGAATTGAAGATCGACAGGCAGTCCCGCCTGCTCGGCGGCGACGTTTTCCTGCCGGCGCTCGGCAATGGCTGGCGCCCGAGCTATGGCGCCAACTACGAACGCACCGATATCTCCGGTGAAATCAACGACAAGATCCGCACCGTGGCCCGCCTCACCAGCCCCAATCGCAACGATGAGCAGATATGGTCGGTGTCCTACCTGGGAGACCGCCAGCGGATCGCCGCCCTTCCGTCCAACACGCGTCAGGCCCTGATCGCTTCCTACGGCTATACCAGGCGCCGCCTCGACAATCCGCTCACACCCACCCGTGGCTACGTGGCATCGATTGAATTGTCAGCCGGTCCGGCCGGCCTGGTGAATGAAGACAACCTGGCGCGCGTGGTCGGCCAGGTGACCCGGCTGGCGCCGCTCGGCAGGCGCTGGAATACGATATTGCGCGCGCACGTCGGCCAGGTTTTCGGCGCCAGCCGCGAGACCGTGCCGGCCGATCTGCTGTTCCGCACCGGCGGTGACCAGAGCGTGCGTGGTTATGCATACAACAGCCTCGGCGTGCCGCAGAATGGCGCGATCGTCGGCGGCACCGTGTTCGCCGTGATCAGCGCGGAGCTGGTGTACCAGGTGACACCGCAATGGGGCGCCGCCTTGTTTACCGATGCCGGCAGCGCGGCCGACTCATGGCGCGACTTCCGGCTGCAGCGCGGCACCGGCGCCGGCGCGCGCTGGCGCAGCCCGATCGGCCCGATCAATATCGATGTGGCTTACGGCCACGAGACCCGCAAGCCGCGCCTTCACTTTTCGGTCGGTTATGGCTTCTGATTCGCGGCCGGATGCCGTGACAGGGCGCCGCTCGCGGCTCCGGTTCGCGATCATCGTGGTTGCCGTGCTGCTGACCATGGTGTTTGCAAGCGGCGCCTGGCTGCTTGGGTCGGAGCGCGGCACGCGCGTGGTGTTCTCGATCGTGCAGAACCTGACGTCCGGTTCGCTGCAGGTAAGCGGTGTCCACGGCAGCCTGAGCGGTCCGCTGCAGCTGGACCAGATTTCAGTGGATGGCAAAGACCAGCGGCTGACCTTCCGCAATGTGCAGCTAGACTGGCAGCCGTCGGCATTATTCTCGCGCCGCCTGCATGTGCGCCTGCTGCGCATCGGGCATCTCGGCATCAACAGCAAGATGCAGGAAAGGACCGCGCCGCTGACGCTGCCCGACAGCCTGACGCTACCCGTGGCGCTGCAAATCGACCGCGTGCAGGTCGATGCCGGCAGCCTTGGCTGGGGCCCGCTCAACATGGTCGACCTTGGCGCGCTGGTCTTCAATCTGGATTTCGATGGAAAACGCTATCGGCTCGGCCTGGATCGGATGGCTCTGCAATCGGCGCAAGCGAACAGCCAGCTCAGTGCGCATTTCAGCGGCGACACCACCTTGTCGGCGACCCGGCCCTATGCATTGCAGTCGCGCCTGCGCAGCGGCGGCGCGACCAGCTTCCAGGAGCGCGCGATCGATGCCAGCGGCCAGGTCAATATCGACGGTACGCTGGCGGAACTGGCTGCCACCATCGATCTGGCGGTCGGCCAGGCGCAGGCGAAAGGCAGCGTACTGTTGCGGCCCTTCTCCGCCCAGCCGCTCGGCAACGCCAATCTGGTCGTGCAGGCGCTGGACCTGTCCGCGCTGGCGCCAGCGCTGCCGCGCACCGCGCTCGAGCTGCGGCTGCTGTCGCGGGCAGATGGCAGCGGCGAACTGACCGCTGGCAATGCCGCGGCCGGCTTGTATAACCAGGCGCGCCTGCCGCTGGCTGACTTGCGGCTGGCATTCAAGCAAAGCGGCGGCGGGTTTTTCTTCGAGCCGATTGCCGCCACGCTGGGCACGGCCGCGCACCCGGCGGGCAAGGTGAGCGGCGACGCGCGCTTTGTCAATGGCGCGCTGACGCTCAAGCTGACGACCCGGGCACTGAACCTGCAAAGGCTGGACAATCGCCTGCGCGCCACGCGGCTGGCAGGCAGCGCGGACATCACGCATGCGGCGGGCCAGCAGCAACTGACGCTGGCACTGACTGAACCATGGAACAAGAACACGCTGGCGCTATCGGCGCAGGCAGTGCTGGCCGATGCCGGACTGACCGTGAAAAGCGCGGAACTGCGCGCAGGCGAGGCGCGTGTCTCGGCATCCGGTCATGTCGATCTGTCGGGCCGCCAGAGTTTTACCGCCGAGGGGCGTATCAGCCGCTTACGCTTGCAGGAGCTGGGAGATTTCGCGAACCTGCCGCGCCTTGACCTGAACGGCAGCTTTTCATTGCGCGGCACACGTTCGCCCAAACTGGAAGCCGATCTAAGCTTTCAGATTACCGATAGCCGGGTGGCGGGGTATCCCTTGCATGGCGACGGCCGGGCGCAGCTGCGCGCGGACCGCATCACGATTCCGAAGCTGCTGCTGGTGGGCGGCGACAACCGCTTGAGCATGGAGGGTGAACTGGCGCAGCGCGACTCGCGCCTGACCTTTGCGCTGAGCGCGCCCAGACTCGACCAGCTGGGCCCCTTGTTCGGCGGCGCGCTGCAGGCAAACGGCACGGCGCGCGGTTCACTGACGGCGCCGCAGGTCAGCGCCACCTGGCGCGCCGATCGGGTGCGCCTGCCCGGCGCCGTGCAAATCGACGCCATGCAGGGAACAGCGGCGTTCGGCATCGATCCCGCCCAGCCCTTTTTCATCAGCGGCGCCAGCATCGATGCCAGCGCCGGCAGGCTCAAAAGCGGCACTCTTGACCTGGCTGCACTGTCGACGAAAATACGCTATGCGCCACAGCCGAATGCGCCGCTGGCGCTTGAACTCCATGCGCGCAATGTGTCATCGGGAGAGCTGCGCGCAAACAGCATCGACATTAGCGCCAGCGGCACGACGGCGCGGCATACGCTGGATGCCGCGCTCACCGACGCCCGGCAGAACTGGCGCATGCGCGCCAGCGGCGGACTACGCGACCTGGCGAGCACGGCGCAGTGGCAGGGAAACATCGACCGCCTCGATGCCAGCGGCGCGTTCACCGCGCAGCTGGCGGCGCCGGCGCCGTTCAGCGTGTCACAACGCACCGTACAGCTCGAACGTTTCCGCATCGACTCCGGCAACGGCAGCATGGTCATCGACCATTTCCTGCGTGACCAGCGCGGCATTGTCACGCGCGGACAGGTCGACCGCCTGCTGCTGGCGCCGCTGCTGAAATTCGCCAGTTCCTCGCCTGTCCTCACCACCGATCTGCAACTCGCCGGCGAGTGGAATCTGAATATCGCCAGCACGGTCAGCGGCAGCATCAAGGTCCGGCGCCAGCAGGGCGACATCGTGATGCGCGGCAGCGCACCGGTGGCGCTGGGCTTGCGCGCGCTGGAGGCAAGCGTGACGGCGAGCGATGGCCGGCTCAATGTGCAACTGGCGGCCGACGGCCAGCAGCTCGGGCGTATCGATGCCAGGGTCAGCACCAGCATGGCCGGTGGCAGCAGCAGATTTTCCATCGCGCCGGACGCGCCGCTTTCCGGCACCGCCCGCCTCGATATCCCCAACATAGGCTGGGCCGCGCCGCTGATATCGGCGTCGCTGATTGCCGAAGGCCGGCTGCGGAGCGATCTCTCGATCGCGGGCAGCTTTGCCGATCCCCGCCTGGCGGGCCAGATCAACGGCAGCGGCTTGCGGCTGTTCTTCGCCGACCTCGGCGTCGACCTGCGGCAAGGCATGCTGGAAAGCGAATTCAGCGGTGCCGCGCTGGTGATCAAGACCTTGCGTTTTCAGAATGAGGGCGGGCATTTGCAGGCAGCAGGAGCGATCAGGCTCACGGCGGGAAAACCGGCGGCGCAGCTGGCGCTGACTGCCGAACGCTTTTCCGTGATGAACCGCTCGGACCGCAAGCTGACGGTCAGCGGCGCCAGCCAGCTGGTGCTGGCAGACGGCCGCGCGAAAGTGACCGGCGGCGTCAAGGTCGATTCAGGATTTTTTGATATCGGTCGCGAAGACATGCCGCAATTGTCATCCGATGTGGTGATTGTCGGCCGCTCAAAAAAACCTGCCGGGCAGATCGCCGCCGCCATCGATGTCAGCATCGACCTCGGCAACGATGTCGTCCTGCGGGGACGCGGGCTGGATGCCGTTCTGGCGGGCCAGTTCCGACTGCTGAGCACTGCCGGCGAGCCCTTGCAGGCGCAGGGGACGGTGCGGGCCGCGAAAGGCACTTACAAGGCATACGGGCGCGCGCTCGCCATTGAGCAGGGCCTGCTGCGTTTCACCGGGCCGCTGAATAATCCGGCGCTGGATATCGTGGCGATGCGCCGCGGTCAGTCAGTCGAAGCCGGCGTCTCGGTGCGCGGCACGGTGCTTGCGCCGCGCGTGACACTGGTGTCGGAGCCGGTGGTGGCGGATGCGGAAAAACTGTCGTGGCTGGTGCTGGGACGCGGCCTCGGCACCACCGGCGATGCCGACCTGGGCGCCTTGCAAAGCGCGGCGGCCGCCTTGCTCTCGGAAGGTGCTGCGTCCGGCGTGCAGTCGCAGATCGCCACCGCCTTCGGACTGGATACCTTCAGCGTATCCACCAGCCAGGACAATCTGCAGCAGCGCATCATTACGCTCGGCAAGCAGATATCGTCGCGGCTGCATGTCAGTTACCAGCAGGGACTGGCCACCGCAACCAGCGCGCTGTTGATCCGCTACACGCTGACACCGCGGCTGACGCTGGAAGCCGAGGCCGGGACACGTAGCGTGCTGTCGCTGTTCTATAACATTTCGTTCGATTGAGCCGCTCAGGACACGTCAGGACAGCACACGAAAAAAAACCTCAGCCGTAACTGAGGTTAGCCCATCTGCAGCGCGGACAAACGCCGCCGCGCCAGACCGTATTACTTGGATGGCACGACCACGACGGTCTCGCCTGGTGCGCCTGGAGCGCCGGTGGCGCCGGTCGAACCTTTTGCGCCATCAGAGCCGGACGTGCCGGATGCGCCGGTCGCGCCTGGTGCGCCTGGTGCGCCAGCAGGGCCTGGAACGGGAACAGGCACAGGAACCGCAACAGTGGTTGACGCTGCAGGTGCGGCGGCAGGTGTGACTACGGTTGATTTTTCGCAGGCAGCCAGTCCGATGGTTCCAATCAGTGCTGCCAGGAGTAATGAATGTTTCATGGTGATCCTTTAAGTGAATTTGAACACTGCGCACAGTATTGTGAGCAAAAAAATCTCAATCAGTTTGTGTTAACCCTGACCAGGGTCGTTCGATCGAGAGCTTGTTTAATCGAGCGTTTATGAAAACCCGTTCTTCCGAAACACTCCTCCGACCGTACTCGCCCACTCAAGAGTAACGCGACGGGTTGCAGCATGAGTGAACTCAGGATAGGTCAAAATCTCCCATATCTCCGTGCGTTGGCGCACATAGCGAGGCGCTCCGCATGAGTTCCTGGCAGGGATACCCATGTAAGCGAAATCCTACAAGAAAATCAGAAAAACACCGGCATTGAAATTTTTGGCTTCATGCCAAGATTGGCGGGATTTATATTGGAGAACACCGACAGTGACAGCCGATGTCCGGGAAACGCGCAACGCGCAATGAAGATGATAAAAATTCTGGTGGTAGATGATCATGCCGTGGTGCGAGCCGGCATTCAGCATTTCATATCCGATATTCCGGAAATGGAAATCGGCGGCGAGGCGGCAACGGCGCACGAGGCAATCCGTCTGGTGCGCAGCAAAGATTGGGATATGGTGCTGCTCGATATCGCAATGCCGGACAAGAGCGGCGTCGAAGTGCTGCAGCAGATCAAGCGCGAAAAGCCCGACCTGCCGGTGCTGATGTTAAGCATGTATCCGGAAAATCGTTATGCGGTGCAGATCCTGCGCCGAGGCGCCAGCGGGTATGTGCAGAAGGAAGCGCTGGCCACCGAGCTTGTGAGTGCGATCAATACGATTTTGCGAGGCCACAAATACATCAGCCCTGCGGTGGCGGAGCTGCTGACCATGGATCCCGCTGCGGCGGAAAACGACAAGCCGCTGCACGAATCTCTGTCGGCGCGCGAGTATCAGATATTTTACAAGCTGGGCCGCGGCGATGGAGTAACCAAGATTGCAGAAGACTTGTGCCTGAGCGTGAAAACGGTGAGCACTTACCGCACTCGCGTTCTGGAAAAAATGCATATGACGAACAACGCCGACATTATTTATTACGCCATCAAACAAAATCTGATTGACTGACGGATCAGGGACCGGTGCCACATGCATGACCTTTCAATGACAGGTGGAAGCCGACACGCTCTCCGGGAAAACAAGATGAACGAAGCGAACAGCCTGTCATCTGCCGGCCGGCATCCGGCTCTGCGAATCTTCCTGGTAGAGGATGCGGCGGAAGTGCGGCGGCTGATCGTCGAATGTCTGGATGAAATCCCCGGCATCATATGGGCGGGGTTCTCCGATACGGAAAGCGATGCGCTGGATCAGTTGCTCACGCTGGAGTGCGACGTCATGATCGTTGACATTGAACTGAAGGCGGGCAATGGCATGAGCCTGCTGCGCAAGCTGGCGCAATCCCATGCGCAGTCAGCCAGCGTAAAAATCATCTTCAGCAATAACGTCTGCGATGCCTATCGCCGCGCCGGCCAGCAATACGGCGTCCAGCATTTCCTGGATAAATCGAATGAGTTGCCGCAGTTGCGCGCATTGCTGCTGAAACTGGTTTCCGCGTCCGTGTCGGTTTAACTCCCCAGGCCAAGCCCTTTTTCCCGCACGGCGCCAGGCGCATCAACCGGCTGCTTTGGAAGTCTCACGACAATGCTGGTTCCATTGCCTGGCGCACTGGTGATCCTGATATCGCCGCCGAGATAACTGGCGCGCTCACGCATTCCGCGCAAGCCATGCGTAATGCGGCTGGGGTCCGGCAGCGCTGACATGCCCACACCATTGTCACGAATGCTGAGCATGATTTCATCATCGTTATCGTCCAGCACCACATCGACACGGGTTGCCTTGGCATGCTTGGCAATATTATTGAGGGCTTCCTGCACCAGCCGGAACAGCGCTATATCCATTTGCGGCGTGTACGATAATTCCTCATCGGGCAGGCTGGCGTGGCAGGTGACGCCAGTGTAGGTTTCAAATTCAAGCGCCTGCTCGGCAATGGCAATCTTGATGCCGAAGATATCCAGCTTATCGGGACGCAAGCCGATCTGGATACGGCGCGTGGTCTGGGTAACCGAACTCAGCAGCGCCTTTATCTGCACCGAGCGTTCGGTCAGGTCGGGTTGCGCCGGCATTTTCTGGAACAGGATGGCCAGATGCATGTTCAACGCAGTGAGCGCCGAACCAAGGTCGTCATGCAGCTCGCGGGCAATCGCGCGCTTCTCTTCCTCGCGGGTCGACTCCAGATGCGCCATCAGCTCGCTGACCTCAGCGGTGCGGGCCGCGACCAGCACCTCCAGCTGCGTCTCGTGCGCCTTGAGCGCATCCTCTATCCGCTTGCGGTCGGTGATATCAGTGCTGATGCCGACCACGCCGATGACCTCACCATGATCATTGATCCACGGCGCCCGGGTTGAATAAAAAGTCCTGGCGCCGTAAGGATAGTGCAGGGTTTCCTCCATCATTTGCGCCCTGCCGCTGCTAACCACCTGCTGATCGTTTGCATCGACCATTTGCGCATCGGCCGCGTCCGCATAGATCTCGCTGCTGACATGTCCGATGACGTCGGGGGCGCTCTTGTCCAGCATGCGCAGTGTCGCCGGGTTGGCGAAAATCATGCGGCCATTGCGGTCTTTTACAAAAATCGCATCAGGCGTGTTGTCGCTTACCACATGGAGCAGCGCATTCGATTCCCCCAGCGCGGCTTCGCCTTTTCTGCGCACATCGTATTCCCGGTTCAGCAGCGCCGCCGCACGCCAGAACAGGATCGACAACCAGCCGCCGGCCAGCAGCACAAGCAGGGGCGAAATGCTTTCCGGTCCGTACAAGCCGCGCCGCGCGCCCCATTCGACCAGCAGATTGAACATCACGAGCAGCAGCAAACTTTGTGGCAGCAGCCGGCGCAGCAGATGCCCGCCCGGCGCCTTGCTGTTCATCAGTGACATCAGGCGATGCGCAGGACGTGCGCTCATGATGCCGAAACCAAGCACGATGAATAGCAGCGGAATTTGCGGCGCCACGCCGGGAAAATAATTTTCGTCAACGATGCCGGTGACGGCGTAGAGGTAACCGATCAGCGGGATACCCATGATGCCGACCACTGTCAGCGCACAATACTCGGCCGGATAATGACCGCCACGGGTCGCATGATCCAGCAATAGCAGCGCCGTGCCCGCCAACAGAAAACTGAGCGCGACAAACGGCGACATGCGGCCGGGATGCAGAACACCATCCACGGACGGTACGATGAACAATAATTGATCAATGTGAAAATCGACCTGGAGCAAATCCTGCGCCAGCGTCAAGGCGCCAAGCAGGATCACTGCCAGCGCCAGCAGCGATGCGAGCACAAGCTGCAAACGTTGCAGCATGGTCTTCGACGGCCTGGCCGCACGCTGCAACCACAATGCCATGCCGGCAAGTATAAAGCCGGCGCCCGTGTTGGCGTTTATTGCGCTGATCTGCGGCAGCACGTTCCTGAGCGGCTCAAAACCCACGTGCCAGCCATAGAGTACGAGTGCGCCGGACACCACCAGCAAGGCGGCCGCCACCGAAGTGAGTGACAGGAAAAATGCTGGCGGGCGGTGTTGCGGATTTTCTGCGTCAGACGACATTCATTACCTTCCCCACCGATGACAATTATGTGCACGTTTGATTTATAGTTTCTTTCATCAATGAACTGAAAGTAAGTTTCAAATCGGCACTATACTGACAATGATGTCTTTCCAAGGTTCCGTGTCCCGGAACGTCAACGGCCGATTACAGTCCTTGGGATTGTATGTTCATGAAATGTGCCAGGATAATTTATCGCAGGCAGCCGATGGATTGTCGCATGATTTTCGTTTTACCGAAGCAGAACGCCGGTGCCGGCAAAATTCCTGATAGACCTTGTATTGTTTTCACCGATGCCTGAAACAATTACAAGGCTACCCGATCTAAATCCCAGGTTCTTGGATCTTGAGCGTGTAAAAAGCTGGCCCAAGGATTGCTCATATTTTTTCTACTTTGATTCAGCCGGTCTGGCTTACTTTTTTGGAGAAAAAAATGAATTTCATTATCTGGATTGTTGTTGGCGGCTTACTCGGCTGGATTGCAAGCATGATCATGAAAACCAATGCACAGCAGGGCATGATTCTCAATGTGGTGGTGGGTATTGTCGGCGCCCTGCTGGGTGGATGGTTGCTTGCCCCATTGTTTGGAACCGGTACGATCAATCAAAGCGATTTCAGTATCGGTTCGCTGCTGGTGTCCTTGCTGGGCGCGGTGATACTGCTGGCGATCGTGAATTTGTTCCGGCGCGGCTCCCCGCGATGAAAGTGAATGAAAGTGAATTGTATCCGGCGGACATGTTGCCGCCGGACTGCGGCATCAAGCATTCGGACCAGTCATCTGTTCAGCCTGCACCCAGCGCCCGAACTCTTCGTCGGTGACGTAACCCAGCACCAGTGCCGCTTCCTTCAGCGTGCTCCCATCTTGATGCGCCCGTTTGGCGATGTGTGCCGCCTTGTCATAACCGATGTGGGGCGTCAATGCGGTAACCAGCATCAGTGAACGCTCCATTAATTCTGCGATGCGGTCGCGGTTGGCCTGGATGCCGCCGGCACAGTGTTCATCAAAACTTTTCATGCCATCGCCCAGCAGACGCACACTCTGCAAAAAATTATGGGCGATGAGCGGTTTGTACACATTCAATTCAAAATTGCCCGACGCGCCGCCGACGGTAATCGCCATGTCATTGCCGAATACTTGGGCGCACAACATGGTCAGTGCCTCGCACTGGGTGGGATTAACCTTGCCGGGCATGATCGAACTGCCCGGTTCATTTTCCGGGATGGCAAGTTCGCCGAGTCCGGAACGCGGGCCTGAGGCCAGCCAGCGCACATCATTGGCAATCTTGTTCAGGGCAACGGCCAGCGTCTTGAGGGCGCCATGGGCGGCGACCAGCTCGTCATGCGCGGCCAGCGCGGCGAATTTATTGACTGCGGTCCGGAACGGGAAGCCGCTGCTTTTGGCCAATTCAGTCGCGACGCGGTCGCCGAACTCCGGATGTGTGTTGAGGCCGGTGCCGACCGCGGTGCCGCCGGCTGCCAGTACATGCAGCGCGGGCAATACCGCCACGATCAGCGATTCCGCATGTTCGAGCTGGGCCACGTAGCCGGAAAATTCCTGTCCCAGCGTGAGCGGTGTGGCGTCTTGCAGATGGGTGCGTCCGATCTTGACGATGGCGGCGAATTCTTCCGATTTTTTCCTCAGGGTTGCACGCAGGTCTCGCAGCGCCGGCAGCAGCCGGTCGGTGATGCCGAAGGTTGCTGCGACATGCATCGCGGTCGGAAATATATCGTTCGACGATTGACCCAGATTGACGTCGTCGTTCGGATGCACCAGGCGCGCCGCGCCACGTCCGCCGCCCATCAACTCGGACGCACGATTGGCCAGGACTTCATTCATGTTCATGTTGGTCTGGGTGCCGGAACCGGTCTGCCAGACCGACAGCGGAAACTCGTCGGCATGACGGCCAGCGATCACCTCCTGCGCCGCTTCCATGATGGCTTGCGCTTTGTCGTCCGGCAGCCGCTTGAGGTCGCGATTGACGTGCGCACAGGCACGTTTGACTTCAGCCAGCGCAGTGATCAGTTCGGCCGGCATGCGCTCACTGGAAATGCGGAAGTGTTGAAGCGAGCGCTGGGTTTGGGCGCCCCACAAATGATTTTCGGGAACCTCGATCGGACCAAAACTATCGTGTTCTGTTCTGCCAGCCATGACTTGTTTCCTTGCCTGGTTAATTGAATATTTGACTGCTGCCGGGAGAGTCAATTCCCCGTACCTGCGCGCGGGGACAGATACTTAGCAGAGAGTCTACAGGGTCTTGCCGGCAGCAGTGGATGTGGTGCCGGAGGGCGCCGGCGCGGCTTCCTCGATCGACATCTCGATCCTGATCTGGCTTTTTACCGGGATACCGTCGATTTTTCCGGGATAAAACTTCGTGCCGTAAAAGACATCGGTCAGGAACCGTTCTCCCCATTCGCTCAGTCCGGATGTTTCTACCAGGACGCGGTCGACGTCGCCATATTCATTAAGGAACAAGCGGAAAGCAGCTCGCTGCGGCGGCACATCCGGCAAATTGAGTTCGACAGGAATGTCTTGCAGGACAAAGGGTTTTGCGGTCAGTTCCGAGGTGCGGAAATAATATGGCTCCAGCGGCTTTGCGATCTCCACCAGCGCGCTTTCTGCCGGCAAGCCGTGTGTTGCCTCGGCGGCCATCGTTGCATTTTTTCTTGCAGCAGCGCCGGCAGGCATCGGCAGAGAAGGCATGCCGGTGTTACCCGGGTTGAAGAGGCGTACCGTTGTTTGCGCATCCGGCATTTGCTGGCGCCCCGTTCCTTCAGCCTGCACGTTGCCGCCAAGATGGAAGGTCAGGGTCAATGCCATATGCGCCATCGCCGACAATCCTAACGCCAGCAACCGTGTTGCCGTTATTCGTTCGGACTGTTCGGTAATGGATCGCATGTGAACAGAAGTCAGGCCCGTGCCTTCATTCGGTGAGTTCGCGCCATGAAATCCGCCGCGCTCCCGTACCTGCCCCCCCTCCCGACGATGGGTCATCCATGCCCGTAATGCCCCCGCCCGTATCGGTCACATAGGTGGTAGTTTTCCCGGTGGTCAGCAGGACGGTCTTGAGTCCTGCCGCCAGTGCATTCTGGCTCAGCTTCTTCCCGGCCAGAGAACCGACGGCGCTTTGCACATATTGACCACTCCGGATATCAAAATGATATAACCAGGCGTAACCGCCTACGGTACAGGAATTTGACTCCGGCACGTTGGCAACGACGGTCAACAGCCCAAGTTGCTGCTGCATCTCCACGGTGACCCGTTCGCCGGGCGAGGTGTTGCCGGGATTGAGGTCCACATACCAGCCGTTATTGGTGGCCCAGTTCACCGGATTGGTGCTGGTGCTCCGGCCCGCCCCGCCTGTAACGGCGGTCAGTGTCTGCTGGACCAGATCGGCTGCCGACGCGCGTACCTTGCCCAGCGACGTATTGGCAAGCGTATCCTTGATTGCATAAATCGACTGCTGGGTCTTGCTGGCGTCGAGCAGATCGGTAGCACCCATATAACGTCCGGTAGCCACATGCACCACTGCATAGGACTGGCCTCCCGATTGAATCTCGGTCAACTCCGGTTTGATCGTAATTGGCTGTATGCCCACACTGCCAGAATTTCCGAGTTCGGCAATCTTGAAGGCTTCTCTGCCAGACGGCGCGACGACATCGTCAATATCGAAACGCCAGACGTTGCCCAGCAGGTCGCCACCATAAAAGCGCTTTGCGGTATTGTCAGACGTGCTCTCTATCCAGGCATTGATTTTTGCCAGACCGCTGGGTGTAGTCCGGGTTCCGATTCCGGTGTCGAGTCTCACCTGCTTCACGCCGGTATACGCATCAAGCACATACAGATGCCCTTGTCCATCGCCGCGTCCCGTTTCATCGTTGTCATAGACGCTCTCGTCATCGGCGGTATCCTTCAGATTGTTATACCCGGAGGCAAACACCACGACCCATGCACCATTGGCCCGTTTGGTAATGACAGGGTTGCCGAAGGTGTAACCGAGATCCTTGGTCTTGTAGTTCCACAATGCCTTGGGATTGGCCGGATCGGTAATATCCAGCGCGTAATATCCTCTGCCGCCGGCATTAAAGCCGCCAACCAGTATCGTCTTCCATTGACTTGCGCTGCAGGTGTCCGCTGGCGCTCTCGGACAGATGTCGCCAATGACAGGCGTCCCGTCCACATAATACCGGTGGTTGCCTTCGTAATTCTTGTCCGCCAGCCTGTAAAGACTCGGCATCATTTCACTGGGAACATAAGCCCATTCTTCAGCTCCGGTATCGGCATTAAATGCGTGCAGCATGCCGTCGTTGGCGGCAACATACACCCTGCCCGCACGGTTCAGCTGGGTCGTGTCGCGAAACGTGCTGTAGTTGGCGTCGGAATATTTGAACGGTGGCCGCTTCACATAGACCGGTTGCGAATTCACCATGTCGCCCAGCACATGCTCGCGCATCCGATAGAGGGGATTGACATTGGCGGTCCGCTCTTCCAGCAGGTATTGGCCACGGATGAAATTGAGCAGATTTTGCCCCTCCATCATTGTTTTTTGAGTGTTGGTCAGGCCCACGCACTGCGACAGTTTGTTCGGACTACCGCACATATTTTCGAAAAGCGCTTTCTCACTGTTACTCAGATTGTCCCAGACAAAGGTCTTCAGTTTAGTGCTTAAGGTCTGGTCATAGGTATAGATCGTACGGGTATCGCTGTCTGCGCTCACTTTTGCGTCCAGCTGGGTTTGCGCTGTCCAGATGGGGTTTGTGGAAAGCGCGCCGGTGGCTGGATCGATGGACCTTGCCTGCAAGTCGCCGTCCCACTTCAATGACCGGTACAGCGCCATATAAACGTAGTTATCACCCAGTACCGGTTCCAGGTTGCTGGTAGCCGCTGCCGCCGACGACCCAGTGCGCTCGGCGAGCGCTATCGATTCCAGCGCTTTGGACATGCCATCGTAGAGAACCTGCGGGGTTTTTGCGCTGAAATACTTGCCATGGCCATTGACAGCCGCATGCCACAGGTCGTCAATCCGCCTGCCATCGAACTCGGCGGCGGCTGGGCTTGCATCCGGCCAGTTTTTGGTGCCTTGCTTGATATCGAAGAAATCGCCTGACGTGGCGGTATCATAATTTTCATCGTACCTTAGCGTGCCATCCACGCCCAGTCCGATGGTGAAGGTGGTCATGTGCTGCTTTGGATTGTTGTCACTGCTTGAACCCGGAACATTATTTTCACAGAGATCGATACCAGTCCGGGGCGCGCAATTTCCCAGTTCCGGAGTACGCAAATCCGTGTTGTAGTAATACGCGGCGATATCGGCCAGCGTGTCCGACGCGCCGCCGGCTGTTGGTGGCGTGGCGGTGGATGTGCCATCGTACATCGGGCGCGTCAACAGATTGTCCTGGTTGCCTACCGGAGTGCCATCAAGTTTTCCGGGGCTGTAGATGCCGGGCTTTTCCTCCGCGCTATTCCAGTTGCCGTCAGTGGAAAGGATGGTGAAATTGCGCTGACATGAATACTGGACCGGATCATTTTCACCGGTAAGATATCTGCCGGCGTATATCAATCCCGCCCTGGTCAATGCGGGGCGCAACGGTGTTGTGTAAGAGGGTTCGGCAAGATACAGATTATTGAAGAATGCGGTTTTGTGCGTGCCGGAGAAGTCGGCGATATTCTGGAAAGTCATGTTGGGGGCACCAGCCGCAAAAGTCGTCAGGATGGTGAAATAACCGACACGGATGTTGCCACTGACCTCCTTGAATGCGCGCGAAACCCCGGCTTTCATCGTCAGCATCCGGGTCCTGTAATAAGAGAACCAGTTGGCGAAATTGGTTCTTTCATCTCTATTAGTGCCCACGCCGGAATTACTGTCGACGGTGACCTTGGTGAAAAAGCCAAGGCCTGGATTAACGCCTTCCACACTGACGCAGCGCGCATACAGAGGGAAAGCAGGGCTCCATATCATTCTCTCGTCTGCGGCGCCGCTATATCTGTAATAGAAGGCGGCCCTATCATTACCCGCGACGCCGTCAACGTTGAAGGCGCTGCGGAGATCCACTGTGGCCGAGGTGCTCACATAACCATTCACCCTGGCGGCGCTGAAAGAAGCGTTATCCATGTTACCGGTCCCATCGGCTTTCGGCGGCGCGCTATAGGTGATTGCAGGATTATATGCAAGAGGGTTGCAAACGTAGTTGTACATGCCATATTTGGGCTTGGCCGCGCCAGAAATCCATCGGAAGTTAGAAGCCAGATCCGGCACATAGGTAGTGGCCATGCTGCCGGAGTTGTCCATGATGAACAGCACATTCGGCTTGATTGCAGCCGGTGGCAGCGATGCCAGCGGGGCATTGGCGAGATCGCTTGTAGCCGCATGCACCGCGGTAGCGGGCCATGACATCCCTGCCACAACGGCCACGACAAGCCGGACAACAAAATAATAGTGCTTCATGATGGACTCCTGCGATTGCTGTCGGTGAATGATCGTTTCTTCTGGAAGTTGCATTTAAAAATGCAGCATGGTTTCAACAAAACTGACCGTGTTCCTCGGCCCCTTCACTCTGGTCGTGATGCGGTAATACACGGTCGGCAGTGGCTCGAAACGCTTGTCGTCGCCGTATTTAAGCTCGCCTCTTTTGGGGCTGGCGCCGACAGATTGATAGGTAACGCAACTGTTCGATGTCGAGTTGGAGTCGCCTGCGGCCTGGCACAGACGGTGGATGATGTAGGTCACTGTATTACCAGCCCCGTCAGTCGTGAGTGGGGCAGAAGCCTTGATGCATGCCGCCGCACCCGCGCCGTTGCAATTATTGTCATCCCAGTCGACTTTCGCCAGGTTGGCAATGCCGCTGTTACCGGTCAGGTCCAGACTGGATTGAGCGGTCGCATAATATCCGGAGGCCGCCTGGTCCTGATGCAGTGTCGCGCTGCCCTCAAGAGGCAATAGATAGGAAATTGCCGCTTCGGCACCGGCATCGCTGGCCAGCGTCGCCGCTTTCTTGAAGGCCAGGTTGCCGGCCACCATGGTGCCGGTATCCGCCGAACGGATCAGCGCGCTGCCCGCCAGCGTCATCGCAATCAGGACGATCAGCGCAATGTACAGGACCACACCATCCTGGCGCGCCGGCATGGGCCGGCTGCGCGAGACACCCGCCTGACCATGGCCTGAAAAGGAACCGGCTCTCATAAGTCTTTCCAGATCAGGTTACGCAGCGGGATGACGCTATCAAATACTTTATAGCGATGGCATTGCCAGTCAGGGTTGGCCGTTCCGTCGGGGTTTTTGCTGACATCAATTGTCGTCGTTTCCAATACGCCGGTGGTCGGATTGCCAGCCATCCACCGAGGATAGTTGGCGCCGGCGCTGGTCGTAATGTCACACACACCTGCGGTATTGGTTTTTTCCTTCACTGCGCTGCGCGTCACCAGGGCAATGCGCACCGCAATCATTCTGGCGATATCACCGCTGTTTCCTGTGGTGGCATCACCATCGGCGTTAAACATGGTTGAGCTCCACCTGTCGACCCGGATATCGGTCTGCACTCCTGGCCTGGTATCAAATCCGTACTGCGCCTGCAGATTGACGATATTGGGCGCGACCGTCTGGGAGCTCGTGGTATTCGTTCCACTGGCATACGTGCCAAGGGTCAGGTTACTGCTGCCATCCACACTGAAAGTACGGTCGCCCAGACTGCCCATATTGATCAATACGGCGCCGCGAATATAACCGGTTGCCGGAAGCACCGTGGCCGGATCGGCCGGATTCCAATTGCTGCCAGCGGAGACGTGGCTGACCAGAACACTGCCGACAGGCAGCGCGGTCACCTCGACCATGGCGCAGGGTTTGGCGGCCTCAAAAAAAACCAGCAGGTCGCCCAGCGCCATGCCCAGCGTGGTGTTCACGGAAATGTTCGTTCCATTCTGCGCGAAGTCGGAAGTCAGCTTGCTGGGCAAGCTCCAGTTGGTTTTGGAACTGGAGAGTGTGCGTATGGTGTCCGGCCCGCCGCTGGCGCCATCGGTAATCGTGACCGGCGCCAGGACGAAGCTTGTTGCCGCAGCGCTCCGGAACGAGCGCGTGACGGTGCAGCCGACCGCGTCGGCCTTGCTCAAGCCATATCCGGCGCCACGCAGGTCACGTTCGATGGCGAATAGGGCGGACATGCCATTGGTCTGCGCATCGGAACCCGAAGTCGTGGTGCGTTTCTGTCCCTCGAATACCGTCGAAACCTGCATCATCACAAGAACCCCGAGCATCGCAATGACGATTCCGACCATCAATTCGATGAGGCTGAAACCCTTGTGCCCCTTCCAATTCGTTTGTGCGTCCATGGCGGCCTTCTCCGAATCAGCTGTTGATTATCGCAATCGTCAAATACTTGTTCACAGTGGATTCACCTGGCACGCTCCAGAACACGGTGACATTCACACGATTGCTGGAATCGATCGTAATGGTCGGCGGATTTGCGGCGGCCCCAGGCAGGGCGCTTGTGACATTTGCTTTCCAGGCCACGTAGCCGGCGCCGTTGTTTGCACTGGCAAAGCTGGAAATCAGGACCGCATTGGTTTTATCCCCTATCCACATGCTGGCAATGACTTGATTGGCCAGCAGGCTGGCGTCGGCACGGTATTTCGCATTCGTCGTGCTTTTGATCGAGGCGCCGAGCAGGGCTACGATTGAAAGTATGCCCAATGAGAAAATCAGGATCGCAAGCAGGCTTTCCAGCATGATGGAGCCGCCCTGCCTGGTGTTCATGGTTTTCATGCTGCCCCCTCCCACTCAGTTGCAACCCTGGGGATTGCTCGACAAACTCAGCGCCGGATCACACATGCGGATCAGCCCGCCGTTGCTGACCACAATGACCAGCCTGCGCGCCGTGGCAGATGCGGAATTGGTAATATCGATACGGGTAATATCCGTGCCGGCATTGGCACTTGGCACAGCGCCAAGTCCATTGAACGTGACCCCGGCAGGCAGGCCGGTCGTGCTGGCTATGGCGGTGGTGAAAGCAGGTAGCGGTGTGGCGGTGCTGACGCCGGCGCGGGCCAGGCCGCCGCCTTCTTCTGCGGCACGTTGCCGCAGGCTGGCCGGACATTGCGCCGTGTTGACGCAACCGACTGTCCATGCGACCGTACCGTCGCTGGCCGTCAGGTCGAAGCGCACATTGACATTGCGCCGCACCGCTTCATTGCGCGCCAGTTGCAAGCCGTTCTGGACCGATTCGGCCGCGGTGCGAATTTGCGCATTCTGGATCCACTCGCTGAACGAGGGCATGCCGAGCGCGAGCACGATCGAGAACACCACGATCACGATCATCAACTCGATCAGCGTGACCCCATGCTGTGTGCGCAGAACTAACATCTGCCGCCTTTGGCGACAATCCAGCAATTTGCCGGCGTCGTGCCCCAGGCTGGCAAAGGCACGGAAGTCGTGCGCGGCGTGCCGGCTTCATCGAGGGTATAAATAAAACCGCCCATGCCATTGGCTACATCTCCTGTGGCAGTGACCACATAGGAAACGCTTGTGCCGCCACAGGTATATAAAAAATTCTTGTTGGCCGGCAGCACCACGCCGCACGTGGTGGCGGTAGAGACATAGGTGCGATTATCCTGATAATACTGTTCCAGCCTGATGCGCAGGCTGGACAGGTTGCTGGTCGCTTCGGGTATCTTCCCGCGTATCATGTAATCGCGATAAATCGGCATTGCGACTGACGCCAGTATGCCGATGATGGCCACCGTGATCATCACTTCAATTAACGTAAATCCAGCTATTCGGTTTCGGATCATGACCTGTCTCCCCTAATGATTTTGATATTAGGAGAAACTTTTAACGACGGGTCATGACTCAGACAGGCGGTGCGAATTTCGAGATGTGTGGTATGCCCGCGCGGATTTGCTATGGGGAAATTACAACGCAGGGCAACAACATGGCACGGCTTTTATCGCCGTTTACGCCCCAAGCGCGCAGTCAATCCCGGCCGCATTCTGCTTGATTTGCAGGGTGCAGTGATGAATGGCGTATTGTGACTTCAGTTCTGCCGATACGTGCGCCATGAACTCGTCGCCCGCATAGCCGTCCGGCATGACCAGATGTGCAGTCAATGCGCTTTCTGTCGTGCTCATGCCCCAGATATGCAGATCCTGTACATCAACAACGCCGGGCAAAGCGGCCAGAAACGACTGTACCGCTTCGAGGTCGATATGGGCAGGCACTGCACTCAGCGACAGGCGGATGGCGTCCCGCAGCAGCCCCCAGGTTCCCAGCAACACCACCGCCACAATCACCAGGCTGATGACGGGATCCAGCCAATACCAGCGGGTCAGCATCATCGCCAGGCCGGTGATGACAACACCCAGCGACACGGCGGCATCAAGCGCCATGTGCAGGTATGCACCGCGCAGGTTCAGGTCGTGTTTGCTGCCCGCCATGAACAACCAGGCGGAAAATCCGTTAATCACAAGCCCGATGGCAGCAACAACCGATACCGTCAGGCCGGCGACTTCTGCCGGTTCGACAAAACGCTGCACCGCGTGCAGCGCGATCGCGCCACAGGCAAGCAGCAGCAGCATCGCATTGAACAGTGCGGCCAGAATCGACGTGCTGCGCAGACCATAGGTATACCGTCCGGCGGGCTGTGTCCTGGACAGGAGCGCGGCGCCCCACGCCAGCAATAATCCAAGCACATCGGAAAGATTGTGCCCGGCATCCGCCATCAGCGCTGTCGAGTCGGCTATGAAACCGTAGGCAAACTCGACGATGACAAAACCGGTATTGAGCGCGATCGCCAGAATGAATGCACGGTTGTGGTTAGCCGGTGCGGCATGATGATGTCCGGCGTGATGATGGTGATGGTGGTGATGTGACTCAGACACTGCTGTTTCTCCCTGTGCCGATGGCCGATCCGCCTCCCATGTTACCGCCGAACCATCTCGCATGGCTGCAGCCGGTCGTTCAGGATTTCTGTTCGCCGGGTTCCGGCAACAGGCAGGCGGCAACTATTTGCAAGTCATTGTCTTTCGCAAAATTCATCACGAAATGATAAGCCAGCGGTTCGATCTCGCGCAGGTCTTCGTTGACAACGACCGACTTGATATTGCCGAGCAATGTGGGCCGTACATAAGGGGAATATTTCAAGTGGGCATTAGGACCGCCTGAGCCCTCAGGCCGGAAGCATGCCATGACACCACACAAACGTTCGGCCCAGTCGCTGGGACGGAATTGCTTGCCGTCGCTGGTCAGCCCCTGAATGAAAAATTCGCGGGAAGGTGGTTTCTCGGCTTTAACGGGATCGGCCATTAATGAAGCTTGTTCTGGTAGCAAGTAGGTATGAAATTTCCTGCCGTCATTGTAGGACTGCAGGATTTGCAAATTCTTGCATATTATATCTTATAGAAGACTTCAGTTAATAGGCCAAGAGAAATGAATCTGCCGCCCAATAACATGCGAAAATTTAACCCATCCACACTGCCAGCGACAACAACAACAGCAACAGCATCCATAACAGTAAAGCGCGCCACACCAGCCCCACCGTGCTCTGCAATGCCCGCAACGACGGTTCTTCGCCGGGCAGACTATCGCCTTCAATATTCATCGAGTCGATGACCGAGGCGTCTGCCGGCAGCATGTTCGCGGCATTCTCGGCCGCGGTGCCCAGGCGCACACCCATGGCGCCGCCACCGGCAGTGAGAATGATGCCGTCAGTTTCATTTTGCCAGCGGCTGGCAAAATTTCGCCATGCATAGATCGCGTCTTCGAAATTGCCGACAATGGCAAAGGCAGTCGCCGTGAGGCGCGCGGGAATCAGGTCTATCCAGTAAAACGCCTGGGCCGCAAAACGGCCAAACGCTTCATTTCTCATGTGGTCAGGCTCATTCCAGGCGCGCGCCAGATATTCCGCAACGCGATATAACACCGCACCGGCGGGGCCGATAGGCATCAGGAACCAGAAGAAGACGCCGAACACATGCCGATGGGTGGTGATCAGCGCCTTTTCAACGGCAACGCGCGAGATCTCGCCGACCTCCATGCCGGTAGTGTCCTGTTTGGTCCACTCCGCCAGCAAAGAGCGCGCGGCAACGACATCGCCGGCACTCAGCGCAAGCTGGATGGACGTGAAATAGTGGCTGTAATGGCGAAATCCGAGGGTAAGGTAAACAATCAGGATATTCCAGGCGAGCGCAGCGGCAAATCCGAGCTTGGTGCAGAGCCAGTACACCAGGGTGGTTGGCACGACCAGTCCGGCCATCATCACCACCCATCCCAGCCGCCCGTGGGCGGCCTGGCCGGCGTTGAACCATCCCTCGACACGCAATGCATATGCCTTGACCGCGCCGTACACCGGATTGTCCGCACGCAGCGGTTTGAGCTGTTCGATCAGCAGCGCGCACAATATAGAAAAAAAAGTCATCCATTCGCCATATAAGTCAGCCAGCCCATACGATAACGCAGCACAGCATCAGAATCAAACAAGCTTGAAAAAAGCGCATGGAATTTGATGCCATCACGCCCGCAGAAAATGGAACAGGTTGCGCAGCATGCCGGCGGTTGCGCCCCAGATGAAAAAACGATCATAGGGCATCGTATAAAAAGTCCGCGACGGTGTCTCGCCTGACGATGCGAACGTGCGGCGCTGATGATTCATGCCATCCATCAAAAATGCCAGCGGCACTTCGAATATCTCGGCCACTTCAAACGAATCGGCACGCAAATCGAATGGCGGATGCACCAGGCCGACCACGGGCGTCACCCGATAACCGGTGCCGGTCAGGTAATCCGGCAAACTCCCGATCACTTCCACATGGCGGCGGTCGAGGCCGACTTCTTCTTCCGTCTCGCGCAAGGCGGTGTCGGTCGCGGAGCTATCGGTGGGCTCGGCGCGGCCGCCGGGAAAACTGACCTGCCCGGCATGATCGGTCAGGTGGGCAGTACGCTGCGTCAGCAATAATGTCAGCCCGTGGTCGCGCACCACGATAGGCATCAGCACCGATGCGGGCGTAAGCACTGCGCCGGACTGACGCTGCAGGTGTTCCGCCGTATATTCCGGCATCCACTCGGGCGGATTGCCAAAGCGGGAACGCAGCCAATCGACGGTAAGCACTTCCGACTGGATTGCCGCTTCGCCAGCGAGGGAGTCAACCGGAATGACTTGAGGATCGAAATGCAATGTGGTCACGATAGTTCCCGAGAGGCCTTTCATCAAAAACTTTACGTACGATAACAGGTCGTGCGAATAATGCGTGTGGCGCCTTTGACAAAATCAAAGATGAATGCGGTAAAACAGTGTGGCACTGAATGCAAAAAGGGGCACCGACGGGTGCCCCTTTTGCATTCAGCCGCCGGCGATTACGCTGCCGTGGATTTCGCGGTTGCGCGACGGTTTGGCAGCTTTTCCTTGATACGCGCCGATTTGCCCGAACGCTCACGCAGATAATACAGCTTGGCGCGGCGCACATCACCGCGGCGCTTGACTTCAATCGAGGCGATCAGCGGGGAATACAGCTGAAACGTACGCTCGACGCCTTCACCGGACGAAATCTTGCGCACGATGAAGTTGGAGTTCAGGCCGCGATTGCGGCGTGAGATCACGACACCTTCATAAGCCTGGGCACGCTTGCGTGTGCCTTCAACGACGTTAACGTTGACAACGACGGTATCGCCAGGGGCAAAGTCAGGGATGCTCTTGGCGAGACGAGCAATTTCTTCTTGCTCAAGTGTTTGAATCAAGTTCATTTTACGCTCCAAAAACCATCTTGCTGGCGCTGGTTGTCATAAACCGTTTTTGCCCAGTAGAGGATGGGGTTATTCATGCAGGCGCTGACTACTTGTTATATAAACCGCGCCTGCTCGATACTACAAAGGCCCTGCTACAAATTCTTTAAAAACTTTTCGTCAGCCGCGCTAAGCAATCCCGCTGCGCGCACTGCCGGAATCAGGTCCGGCCGCTTTTTTGCCGTTACTTCCAGCGCCCGCTCACGGCGCCATTTTACAATGTCGGCGTGGTGGCCACCCATTAACACCGGCGGCACTGCGACACCTTCATAATTTTCCGGCCGCGTGTAATGCGGATAATCCAGCAAGCCATTGACAAAACTGTCTTCGACTGCCGACGCATCATCGTGCAACACACCCGGCAATTGCCGGATCACCGCATCCATCAACGCCATCGCCGGTAATTCACCACCCGACAGCACAAAATCGCCAAGGCTGATTTCTTCATCGACGCAGCGGTCGAGCAAACGCTGATCAACCGCCTCATAACGTCCGCACAACAACACCAGGCCCGGCTCCGAAGTCAGCTGCATCACGCGCTGATGTGTGAGCGGCTGGCCTTGCGGCGACAGATAGATCACGCGCGGCGCCGTCAATCCCTGTCCAGCCTGACGGGCCCTGGCTGCGGCAAGCGCTGCCTCCAGCGGCTTGGCCAGCATCACCATGCCTGGACCGCCGCCATATGGCCGGTCATCGACCGTCCTGTGATTGTCGCTGGTGAAATCGCGCGGATTCCAGAGCGCCAGATCACATTTTTTCTGCTCAAATGCTCGCCGGGTAATGCCCGACTGGGTCAGCGCGGTGAACATTTCAGGGAACAGCGTTACGACATCAAATTGCATCTCGTGTCCCACCCAAAAACGTCTGCAACAACACGCTAATAGTCCAGCTCCCAGTCCACCGTAATCTTTTTTGCCGCCTGGTCGACTGTTTTTACAAACTGGTCAACGAAGGGAATCAGCAATTCGGATGGTGCTTTTTCACTATCGGGAAGTGCCGGCACAGCTACCCGCAAAATCGGATGCGCACCGTAATCCATCAGGTCGTTGACGACTCCCAGTTGTTCGCCCTTCAGGTTTTCAACTGCCAGGCCGATCAGATCGACCCAGTAATATTCATCCGTGGAGAGCGCTGGAAAATGGCTGCGGCGAATCTGTACCGCCGTGCCCTTGAGCGCTTCGGCCGCATCGCGGCCAACCACACCCATCAACTGGGCCACCACATCCTCGCCGTGAATCTTGGCTTGCATCATCTCGACATCATGCATGTCTGGCTTATCCAGCCACCATGTTTTTGCGTTCAGCAGCGCATCGGCATCCGCGGAATAGGGTTTGATCCGTATCCAGCCATTGATGCCATAGGCGCCCGACACATAGCCAACCAACACCAGATCTTCGGGGATCTGAACTCCCGATGCAGTCTTGTGCGACAAGCTTGTTGCCAAATTAAACAGCCGCTTTTTTCGCGGACTGGTTCACCAGACGGGCAACGGTCGGCGACAATTGTGCGCCTACGCCTTGCCAGTACGTCAGGCGATCCTGTGCAATGCGGACAGATTCTTCATTACCGGAAGCAACCGGATTGTAAAAACCGATACGCTCAATGAAGCGGCCATCGCGGCGATTGCGCGAATCAGCAGCAACGATATTGAAGAACGGGCGCTTCTTGGCGCCTCCACGAGCTAAACGAATAACGACCATAATATTTCCAAATAAGTGTTTCGAAGACGGAAAAAGCCGCAAATTATAGCGTAGTTTGACATCTGGCCGCAACTTTAATCAGGCATTCTTGCGGGGGTTTTTGTTGTGAAATCAAGCACTTCCATAATGAGACCGGACCGGCCAGCGAAATCGGTCGGCCCGGCGCATTGCTTTGACTTCCGCGCTGATGCACACTACGCCTCGCCGTTGCTGGTAACTACCGGCCCGAAAATCATGCATATCTGATAATTTCCGAATCCCTATTTACGGCAAACTACTTCTCATTTTCCTTGTCTGGATCACCGTACCATGGTCACTCGCCACAAAAATAAAACCTTCGCCTCCTTGCTTGCCCTCCTGACTGGCGGATTGGGTTTCCATCGTTTTTACTTATACGGCTGGAAAGATACATGGGGCTGGCTGCATGTCGCGAGTTTGCCTCTGTCGCTGCTGATCATGTTTTCCGCCCGCGACCTGCCCTTGATTTTTTCGGGAATGCCCTTCCTTGTCTCCGTGCTGGCGGGTTTCATCGAAACCTTCGTCATCGGTCTCAGTCCGGACGACAAGTGGGATGCGCTCCACAACCGGGACTCTGGCCGGGTATCGGACTCAGGCTGGCCGATCCCTATTGTAATGGTGCTGACGCTCGCGATCGGCGCCACCGCTCTGATCGCGTTGCTTGCCCGCACCTTTGACCTGCTTTATACAGGCGGTGCCTACGGCTGATCCCCCCACGCATGATTGGCTAATTGCCACGGCATTCTGCGGCGCTATTACGACAAACCCCTTTCGTTAAACACGATTTATTCATTCAATGCGCCGCGATTGCGGCGCGTCAAGGAGGCCGCGCGGTAACAGGATACTTTTAGTGAAATTGCAAGTTTTACTGGAAGTGCGTCTACGTGAGAACAACCATGATTCCTGTGTACCAGCCGTACCTGACCGGGCGCGAAAAAGAGTATGTCAATCAATGCCTTGATTCGTCCTGGATTTCGTCCAAGGGCGAATTCATCGTCAGATTCGAACACCAGTTTGCACACTATGTCGAGGCAAGGCACGCAACCGGAGTGTGCAACGGCACGGTTGCGATTCACCTTGCGCTGGCGGCCCTCGGCCTCGGGCCAGGCGACGAAATCATTGTGCCGACGCTGACGTATATCGCATCGGTCAATACCATCGTGCAAACCGGCGCCACACCCGTCTTTGTGGATTCCGTCCGCGCCACCTGGCAAATGGATCCTGCCGATATCGTGCGCAAGATTACGCCGCGCACCAGAGCAGTCATGGCGGTCCACCTGTACGGCCTGCCTTGCGACATGGAACAACTGGTCAATATTTGCAAGGAGCACAAGCTTTACCTGATTGAAGACTGCGCGGAAGCGTTCGGCACCTATTACAACAATCAGCATGTCGGCAGTTTCGGCGATATCGCCTCATTCAGTTTCTATGGCAACAAAACCATCACGACCGGTGAAGGCGGCATGGTTGTCACCAGCAACCCGGAATTATTCGAGAAGGCCTGCCATCTCAAGACCCAGGGCGTATCGCGGGTGCGGGAATACTGGCACGACATCGTCGCCTACAACTATCGGATGACCAACATCTGCGCCGCCATCGGGCTGGCGCAACTGGAGCATGCCGACGCGATCCTGGAGAAAAAGCGGCGTATCGCCGGCTGGTACCGCGAGGAACTGCAGGGCTTGCCGCTGAAGACGCATGATGAAATCGACGGCACTCGCCATTCGTACTGGATGTGTTCCATCCTGCTCAATCATGGCATGCAACGTCAGCCCCTGCGGGAGCATCTGAAGGCAGCCGGCATTGAAACACGTCCTTTGTTTTATCCCGCGCATACCTTGCCCCCATACGCAGCAAACAGTTCGTTCCCGGTGGCCGAATCGCTCAGCGCCCGCGGGATCAATCTGCCGAGCTATCCGGCGCTGACCCACGCCGATGTGCAGGAAGTCTGCGCTGCGATAGGCCAGTTCTTCGACAATGAACAAACGCACTTCCTGGATGCGAAAGAACTCGAAGGGGAGGCAGATGGGTTGTTGCGCTCGCTCTGATTCCGGCCCGGACTGGAAGAACCTGAAATGAGCGCCTATATTTCCGGGATCTGGAACGCGCGCCATTTCTGGACCCATCTTTCGCTGGCCGACCTGCGCGCACGATGGCGACGATCTTTCCTGGGCATTTTCTGGTCGATTCTTCAGCCACTGGGCATGACCCTGCTGCTAGCGATAGTTTTTGGAAAAATATTCAAGTCCGATGTGCTGCAGTACGCGCCCTATATTTTGTCGGGCATGGTGGTGTGGGAATTCGTTACCGCCACCGCCATCGGCGGCTCCCTTGCTTTCGCGCAGGCGGATGCCTACATCAAGCAGTGCCGTCACCCCTTGGCAATTTATACATTGCGCACGACGCTCACCAACCTCATGGTGCTGATGCTGGCCAGTACCGGCCTGATCACCTGGGTCCTGCTTGTCGCACCCCAGAACTTTGGATGGCATTGGCTGGCGGCGCTGCTGATTTTCCCCATCGTTGCCCTGATCGCCTGGCCACTCGCCACCGCCCTGGCATATGTCGGCACACGCTTTCGCGACGTGCCGCATGCGCTTGCCCTCGTATTCCAGGCGCTCTGGCTGATATCGCCGATCTACTTCGAAGCCAAGGTTTTCCGCGGCGGCGATCTGCACGGACTGGTCGACTACAACCCCATCTATCACCTGCTGCAGATTGTTCGTGCGCCGCTGCTTCAGGGGCACTGGCCCAGCGCCGAAAATTTCGCCTACTGCATTGGCGCCATCGTGGTGCTGATGCTGCTGGCGTGGCTGCTTGGCCGCAACGCGGAAAGGAAAATAATCTTTTATTTATGAGCGCCAATCGTATATTGCTACAAGGCGTAGACCTCGTCTACTCGTCAATCGCGTTCAAGGAACGTTCACTCAAATCGATGCTGTTTGGCCTCGCGACGTCGAAGCGCAACCGGTCGGAGGTGCAGGACGTTCATGCGCTGAAGAACATCAGCGTGGACATCCGCGCCGGTGAGCGTGTCGGTTTGCTCGGGCATAACGGCGCCGGCAAAAGCACCTTCCTGAAGATGGTGGCTGGCCTGTATCCGATCTCGGCGGGCACACGCACCGTCGAAGGCACCGTGCGTTCCCTGTTCGACCTGAGCCTGGGTTTCGAACCGGATGCGAGCGGACGTGAAAACATCCTCTATCGCGGCCTTCTGCTTGGCCTGTCGCCGCGCTTCATGCGCGAAGTCGAGGAAGAAGTGATTGCCTTTGCGGGCCTCGGCGAGTTCATCGACTATCCGATCAAGACCTATTCGGCAGGCATGCAGGTCAGGCTTGCATTTGCGATCTCCACCGCAGTCGGCGGCGATGTGCTTTTGCTGGACGAAGTGATCGGCGCCGGCGATGCCAGTTTCATGGCGAAAGCAAAACAGCGCATCGGCCAGCTGATCGAACAGTCGGAAATCCTGATCCTGGCATCCCATGATTTTGGCGCCCTCCAGTCATTGTGCGAACGCGGACTGGTGTTCCATCACGGCGAATTGATTTTCGACGGCCCGGTGAGGCAAGCGATCGCGTGCTACAAAAGTGAAAACGGACTCAAGCCATGATGAAAAAAAATGTCCGTGTCCTGTGGCTGCTCAATCACACCACCCTGCGCCGGTTTGAAGTTCGCCAGTTGCGCGCGCTGGGCATCAATGAAATATTTTGTCCGAAAAATTTCCCATACGATGAAGGCAATCTCTCCGCCAGCGTGGACGAGACACTGGACCAGACACTCACCCTGCCAGCGGCCGATCTGCAGGTTCTCAATCGCCAGAACTGGTATGACACGCCCGGCGAAGATGCCTGGCGCATTGCCAATCAATACTTCGATGTCGCCATCATCGGCTTTTTCCCGAAGCAGATCGAATCCTGCGTCCGGCATTTCGAGGGCGCGATCGTCATGCGGGTTTTCGGACTCGCAAAAGGGCATTCCTATACCGGGATACTGGGCGATGAACTGGGTGCGGCGTACATCGAAAAATTGCGGCGCCTGGAAGCCAGGTTCTGGTTCGGCGCCGGATACGAGCACCTGAAAAATGAAGAAGGCGCCCTGTTCCGCAAGCGCGATTGTTTTCTCCCGGTGGGACTCGAAGGAGACGTGGATCCGGATGCATGGCACGGCGGCGACAGGCGGATCTTTTTTGTCTGCCCACGGATAGAAACATCACCGTACTACCAGGCGATCTACCGTACCTTCAAGCAAACATTCTCCGGCCTGGGATACCTGATTGGCGGCGCTCAGCCGATCCGGGTCAACGATGCCAGCGTCCTTGGTTACGTGCCGCGTGAAATCCACGAACGCAACATGCGGGAAATGCGCGTGATGTTCTATCACGGCACCGATCCCAATCATATTCATTACCATCCTTTCGAAGCGATACGCGCCGGCATGCCCCTGGTCTACATGGCCGGCGGCATGCTCGATCTGCTGGGTGGCAGCGAGCTGCCCGGGCGCTGCAAGACGCTGGGCGAGGCACGGCGGAAGATCGTGCGCATCCTGGGTGACGACCGCACGCTGGTCGCCGACATACGCGGCAGCCAGATGTGCCTGCTGGAGCCGATGAAACCGGAAAACTGCGCGGCTGCCTGGCGCGCCGGTTTCCAGCGCATACTCGGCAGCCTGCAGAAAAAAGCGTTCGCTCCTCCGACAGGCGTTCCGCGCAAGTCCCGCATTGCCGTCATCGTGCCGGTCGGCTATCGGGGTGGCAGCCTGCGCGGGGCAAAATTACTGGCACTGGCAATTGAAAGCGGTAGCCGGCAGGCAGGGCAGGAAGCCGAAGTCGTACTGGCACACCTCGATGATCCTGACTGCTATCGCGACAATGCTTTCGACGATCTGCCGCCGTCGATCAAGCGGCGCCCCTACAAATGGCGGATCATTGGCCGCGAGGAAGCACAGCGGGCCATGGCCTACGCCGGCCTGGAGCGGCCCATGGAGTCGGCCCATTACCAGGTGCCGGATGACGGCATCCGGCAATTCATGGATTGCGACTTGTGGGTCATCGTGTCGGATCGGCTGGAGCATGCGCTGCTGCCACTGCGTCCTTACGCGCTGATGGTGTACGACTATCTGCAGCGTTACGAAAATCTGCTGCCGCAAGTTCTCAATCAGCGATTCATCCGTGCGGCCCATGCCGCGCAACGCGTGTTTGTCACCACCGACTTCACGCGCAAGGATGCCATCCAGTTTGCGGGCCTGCCCGAACGCCGGATTATCCAGGTTCCCATGCTCGCGCCGTCGTTTTCCGCACCCGCCACGCCTGCTCATCCGGCGGATCGGAAGAGCAGGAAACCGCAGCGCTACTTTTTATGGACGACCAACCTCGCGCCGCACAAAAATCATGAAAATGCCTTCAGGGCCATGCGTGCCTATTACGACGCGCACGATGCGCAGCTTGAATGCCGCATCACCGGCGTGGACACCAGCAATCTGCTTAAAAGCGATTTGCCGCATCTCAAGTCCCTGCGGGAAATCATCGCCACGAGTCCGGCGCTGAAACGCCAGTTGAAAATCCTGGGAGAACTCCCCGACAACGCTTACCAGGCGCAGCTTGCCGGCAGCGAATTCCTGTTGCATGCGGGCCGCATCGATAACGGTACGTTTTCCGTGGTCGAATCAGCCTGCCTCGGGGTGCCGTCGCTGTCCAGCGATTACCCGGCCATGCGTGAAATCGATGCGCAGTTCGGTCTGAACATGGCCTGGATGGATCCCCATGATCCGGAGCACATGGCGCGCCAGATCAAACGCATGGAAACCGAATCGGCTGCGCGCCGCCGCACCCTGCCCTCTGCTGAACGCATGGCCAGCCAGTCGGTCGAACGGCTGGCCGGCGCCTACTGGAAGGCGGTGCAGGAATGCCTGTGAAAATATACGGTATCTACCTCGCCTATCCGCCAACCGTCGATCTGCGCGCGGAGGGACTCGGCCGCCATCTCGGTCAATTTCTCAAAAGCAGCCAGGAGCGTGGCGACCTGCGTTTTGTCCTTGCCTGCCCGAGCTGGATGCGGGAAAACCTGATTCAGCTGCTGGCGGAATCCGATATCCGTGACGGCAGTTTTGAACTGATCGCCCCCCGCAGAAAACCCCTGCTGCTCAGCGTGTATCAACGCTACCTCGCGTTCAGGGACAAGCCGCGGCGCGGAGGCCGGCTGCACGGCCTGCTGAAAAAATGTGCCAGGATAGTCACGGCGATCCGAAGCCGCACCGAGAAAATCCTGGTCAGTACACGCAGCAGTTTGCTGATGACAATCCTGCTGATCGTACTGTCCTGTTTTATCGTCATCGGCTTTATCGCAAAATTGGTGGCAGCGCCGTTCACCCTTGGACTGTCGCTCTCCAGAAGGACCAATTCTGCGCTGGAAAAATATCCGTTGATTCAGAAATTCCGTGCCCGCGCCAGCGTCCTGGCCTCGCAGCCCAAGCACGACGGTTTTGCCACCAGACTGTATCGCGCGATGGAAGAAACCGAAGTTGCCCTGATGCGCGCGCTGATCGAGGATCGCAACGATGTCGCCGCCTGGTACAGCCCGACAGCGTTCTGGCCGCACTTCAATGATATAACAGCACCGCGGCTGATGTGCGTGCCGGATGTGGTGCTGGCGAACTTCCCCGTGGGTTTTGCGCAGGCGGGCGGCAACCGGTTCCTTGACAATTTCAGGCAGGTCGAAAAAGCGATCGATGGCGGCCAGCACTTCGTGACCTACAGCCAGGACGCCAAATGGCGGATGCTGGTCGAACGTTATCAAACCGACCCGGCATCGATATCCGTCATTCCGCACGGCGCCAACCGCCTCGACGAGACAATAGTCGTGTCCGGCCTTCCGGACAATGAGGCGGCTACCGATGCGCTGTGCCGGAATTTTTTCAGGACCGCGCTGCGCAAGGCCGTCAACAATCAGTACGCGCCCATCTTCGGCAGCGATGATGTGCGTTTCCTGTTTTATGCAAGCCAGTTCCGCCCCAACAAGAACCTGCTCTCCCTGCTGAGGGCATACGACTATCTGCTGAAGCGGCGCTACGTGACACACAAGCTGGTGCTGACCGGCGACCCGAATGTCATGCCGGAGATTGCCATCTTCATTGCCGAGCACTGCCTGGAAAACGATGTCCTGTTCCTGACCCGTCTGTCACTGCAGGAACTCGCCGCCTGCTACCGGCTGGCGGACCTGGCGGTGAATCCGAGCCTGAGCGAGGGCGGATGTCCATTCACCTTCACCGAAGCCTTGTCGGTCGGCACGCCGGCGGTGATGGCCCGCCTTGCGGTCACCGAGGAAATCATCACCAGTGCGGCCCTGCAGGAAATGATGCTGTTCGATCCATATGACTGGAAAGACATGGCGCAGCGGATTGAATGGGGATTGCAGAACCAGCGCGTGCTGCTGGAGCAGCAGACGCAGTTCTACCAACTGCTGGCACAGCGCACCTGGCGCCACGTGGTAGACGACACCGTGGCGATTCTTGATCGTATTTCAAAATCGCAGGAAATCGCAGAAGAGGAAATGAATCGATGAGCATCTGCAAGGGTTTGCTGATTCTCGGATGTGGCGGGCACGCGCGCAGTGTGGCCGATGTCGCGCTCGCCGCTGGCGTCGAGTCCCTGCTGTTCATTGATGACAATGCAGATCCTGGAGAGGAATTTCTCGGCTTTGCCGTGCAGCGTGACTTCAGCCAGCCACTGCCTGACGACTGGATGTGCCTGCCTGCCGCCGGCGATAACTACCGGCGGCAGGCGCAGGTAATAAAGGCGCGGCAGGCGCAATGGCCGCTCGCCACCCTGATCTCGCCCACCGCCACCATCGGCCGCGGCGCCGTGCTGGATGCGGGAAGTTTTGTCGGACACCATGCCCATGTGGGGCCCATGGCCAGGGTGGGGACGGCAGGCATCATCAATACCGCGGCGGTGGTCGAACATGACTGTGTGCTCGGCGACTATGTCCATGTGTCCATCAATGCGGCCGCGGCCGGCCGCAGCAGGCTGGGCGACTACGTGTTGCTCGGCGCCGGCGCCACCGTCATCGATAGCGTCGTGCTGGCCGATCACATCACGATCGGTGCGGGCGGCGTGGTCATCAACTCGATCAGGCTGCGCGGCACGTATGTCGGTGTGCCGGCCAGGCTGCTCGACTCCCCGGCCCGCGATGCCTGGCACGGTGCCTGACTTGAAAATACTGCATTTTTACAAGACCTATTTTCCGGACTCCTACGGCGGCATCGAGCAAGTCATCTTTCAGCTTGCGCGCGGCGCGGTGCAGCGTGGCCTGGAGGTGGAAGTGCTGTCGCTCAGCGGCGATGCCAGCGAAAAAACCCTCATGGTGGATAACCATCTCGCGCACCGAGCGCGCATGGATTTCCAGATCGCGTCGACCGGTTTCTCGCTATCTTCGATACGCCGTTTTGCGGCGCTGGCTGGCGAGGCCGATATCGTGCATTACCATTTTCCGTGGCCTTTCATGGATCTGGCGCATTTTGCCACCCGCCTGAAAAAACCCACAGTGGTGACTTACCACTCCGATATCCTGCGCCAGAAATTGCTGCTCAAAGCCTATCGTCCGCTGATGCATCGTTTCCTTGGCAGCATGGACCGGATCGTTGCGACCTCGCCCAATTATCTGTCGACCAGTGCCGTACTCGATCGCTATCGCGACAAGACTGCCGTCATCCCCATCGGTCTGGACAAGTCGAGCTACCCCGTACCGGCGCCCGATCTGGTGGCAGCCTGGCGTGCCAGGATCAGAGAACGTTTTTTCCTGTTTGTCGGCATGATCCGCTATTACAAGGGCTTGCATATCCTGCTCGACGCCGTGCAGGGCACCGGTTACCCGATCGTGATCGTCGGCTCCGGCCCGGTCGAGGACGAGCTGAAAAAACATGCACAGCGGCTGCAGTTGAAAAACATCCATTTCCTCGGCACGGTGAATGACGAAGACAAGGCAGCGCTGCTCACGCTTTGTTACGCGGTCGCCTTTCCCTCGCATCTGCGATCGGAGGCTTTCGGGGTGTCGCTGCTCGAGGGCGCAATGTACGGCAAGCCGATGATCTCGAGCGAAATCGGCACCGGCACCAGCTACGTTAACGTCGACGGCGAAACCGGTCTGGTGGTGCCGCGCAGCGACCCGCTGGCCTTTCGTGACGCGATGCGTTTCCTGTGGGACCATCCGGCGGTGGCGGCTGGCATGGGACAACGCGCGCAGCAGCGTTACTGGAAAATTTTCACCGCGGAGCGGATGGCGGCCGGTTACATCGATCTTTATCAGGAATTGCTGGCCGCGAAAACTCCGGCCAGCGGCCGCCGCCCAGGCTGGACCGCCGTGCCGGAATAGAACGGGCCGTCAAACGTTCATGCACGGATCTCAAAGGCCGCAATAAGCGGTCTTGACCGTGGTGAAAAACTCGGCCGCATACGTGCCCTGTTCCCGCGCGCCGTAGCTCGACCCCTTGCTGCCGCCAAACGGCACGTGGTAATCGACCCCCGCGGTCGGCACGTTGACCATCACCATGCCGACCTGCGCATGCCGCTTGTAATGTGTCGCGTACTTCAGCGACGTCGTGCAGATCCCGCCCGACAGGCCGAACTCGGTGTCGTTGGCCAGCGCCAGCGCATGTTCGTAGCTGTCGGCCGCAATCACGCTCGCCACCGGCCCGAAGATTTCCTCGCGGCTGATGCGCATGTCGTTGCTGCAATCGGTGAACAGCGCCGGGCGCAGGTAAAACCCTTCGGTGTCGCACGACACACGCTCGCCGCCGAACGCCAGCGTCGCCCCTTCTTCGCGGCCGATGCGGATGTAATCCAGGTCCTGTTCCAGCTGGCTGGCATCGACCACCGGGCCGATGTCGGTGCCGGCCTTCAATGCATCGCCGACCGAAAGCGTGGCGAGCTTTTCCTTCACCGCGGCGACGAATGCCGGATAGATATCCTTCTCGACAATGATGCGGCTCGATGCGGTGCAGCGCTGGCCGGTCGAGTAAAACGAACCCTGCACCGCACAATTGACCGCGGTCGCCAGGTCGGCATCGTTGAGAATGATCAGCGGATTCTTGCCGCCCATTTCAAGCTGCACCTTGGCCAGACGCCCGATTGCCGCCTGCGCGACCCTGGCGCCGGTGGCGACCGAACCGGTGAAGCTGATGCCGTCGACGCGGCGGTCATTCAGCAGGGCCTGGCCGACCACGCTGCCGCGTCCCATCACCAGATTGAACACGCCCGCCGGCAGGCCGGCGCGGCTGATGATCTCGGCCAGCGCCCAGGCGCTGGCCGGCACCAGTTCGGCCGGCTTGATCACCACACAATTGCCGTAGGCCAGTGCCGGCGCGATTTTCCAGGACGGGATCGCGATCGGGAAATTCCATGGCGCGATGATGCCCACCACACCGATCGGCTCGCGCGTGATTTCAACATCGATGCCGGGGCGCACCGAGGCCAGCTTGTCGCCGCGCAGGCGCAGGCATTCCTGGGCAAAGAACTTGAAGATCTGTCCGGCACGGGTGGCTTCGCCCATGCCTTCGGGCAGGGTCTTGCCTTCTTCACGCGACAGCAAGGCGCCCAGCTCTTCGCGGCGGGCCAGGATTTCGGTGCCGATCCGGTCCAGCGCGTCGGCGCGCATCTGCGTATTCGACAAGCCCCAGGCCGGCGCGGCAGCGGCGGCGGCGGCAATCGCCAGCTCGGCCTGCCGCACATCGGCTTGCGCATAATGGCCGATGATGTCGGCGGTGTTGGAAGGGTTGATGTTGGCGCTGGCGGAAGCGCCGTCGAGCCACTCGCCGTTGATGTAATTCTGTTTCATGATGATTGTGCCTAAAAAGAACGTCAGGGAAGCAGCTTGCCCGGGTTGAGCAAACCACGCGGATCGAACACCGTCTTCAGGCTGCGCATCAACGCGAGCTCGGCGGCCGGCTTGTAGCGCGCCATTTCCGCCACCTTGAACTGGCCGACGCCGTGTTCGGCGCTGAAGCTGCCGGCATGGGCGTCGACCAGGTCGTAGACCCGTTCGGTCAGCGCCGCTTCCAGCGCGGCATCCGGCGCCGCCAGGCTCATGTTCAGATGCAGGTTGCCATCGCCGATATGGCCGAACACAAAAGGCCGCACCGCCGGAAACGCCGTCAATATATCGGCCGTGACGGCGTCGAGGAAAGCGGGAATATCCGGTATCGAGATATCGTACTTGAGCAGGCGCCCGGCGCCGCGCAAGGCCTCCGACACGTTTTCCCGCAGCGCCCAGAAAGCGCCTGCCTGGGTTTCGTTTTGCGCCACCGCCGCGTCGCTGACCGCGTCGTCTTCCATCAATGCCGCGAGCGTCGATTCGGCGGCGGTTTCAAGATCGGCGCCAGCCAGCGTATCGTCCAGCTCCAGCAGGAAATAAAACGGATGCGGCGCGCCAAACGGATCACGCGCGCCGGGTATGTGGGCGGCCACGGCCTCGATGCAGGCGCGGTCGATCAATTCGAAAGCCGACAGCCGCGAGCCCAGCTGACTGGAAAACGCGGCATACGCCTGCACCACGGCAGCAGCCGATGGCGCCGCCCCCAGTACGGTCAGGCTGCGCACCGGTAGCGGATGCAGCCGCAGGCGCGCGCGCGTGATGATGCCGAGCGCGCCTTCACTGCCGATAAAAAGCTGCTTCAGGTCGATGCCGGTATTGTCCTTGCGCAGCCCCTTGAGAAAATCGAGCACGGTGCCGTCTGCCAGCACCACTTCCAGTCCCAGCACCAGCTCGCGCATGGTGCCATAACGGAGCACGGCGACACCACCGGCATTGGTGGCGATATTGCCGCCGATCTGGCAACTGCCTTCGGCGGCAAGGGACAGCGGAAACAGCCGTCCGGCGGCTAGCGCGGCCGCCTGCACCGTGGCCAGCACACAGCCGGCCTCGACCAGGATCGAGCCGGCCGAGCGCTCCACCGCCTGCATGCCGCGCATCCTGGACAGGGAAAGCACCACTTCGTTATCGTCCTCCGCCGGCACCGCGCCACCGCACAGGCCGGTGTTGCCGCCTTGCGGCACGACGGCTATGCGCGCCTCGTGCAAGACGCGCATGACGGCCGAGACTTCTGCCGTCGATCCGGGCCGCAGCAACAGCGCCGGGCGACGGCGCACCAGACCGCGCCAGTCCTCGCCGCAGGACAGGCTGCGCTCATCGCTGCCCGCGATCACATGCTTGCTGCCGACGATCGCGGCCAGCGCATCCAGTACCGGCGCGGCGATCATGACCATGCCCCGCCCGTCTTCGTGACGCAATTATCCCGATGATGAAAAACCATCGCAGCCGGCTCAGACCTGATGGGAGCGGTTGCCCAGCACCTGCTCGACGCAACGCGCCGAATACAGCAGCCGCGCATCTTCCTTCACGAAGCCGACCAGCTGCAAGCCGACCGGCAATCCGTTCGGGCCACGCGCAACCGGCAGCGTGATGGCCGGATTGTGCAACAGCGACCAGATGCGGATGAAGGTCGAGCTGCCGGTCGACGCGGCTGGCGGCGCTTCGTTCAGGGTGGCCGGCATCGCCATGACGTCGATGTCGCGCGCCACATCGTAGAAAGCCCGTCTGCAGGCATCGGCGCTGTCGAGCGCGGCGGCATAGTCCTGGTCGCTGTAGCCCTCGCCTTTCTCAAGATAGTCGAGCAATTCACGGTCGCATTTGTCGGCGTGGTCGCGCTTGACGGCGGTATACTCGCGCGCCAGGTCATACGCCATGATGACGTCCTGCGCTTCGGCCGTAGCGTCGAAGGATGGCGGCATCGAGAGTGTGGACACGTGCATGCCCGCCGCGGACAGCGCGCGCAGGTTGTCTTCGAATATGGTCCGGATATACGGCTCGGCATTATCCCAGTCGGCCGGCCGCCAGACGCCTACGCGCAGGTCGCGCCGCACCGCCACGGCGGGATCGAAGCGCGGATCGCGCGCAAAGGCGCGCATGAACAGCGTCGCATCCTCGACCGAGCGGCAGATCGGTCCTATCACGTCCAGCGGCCGCGAATAGGTGCGGATGCCGACATACGGAATCAAGTCCAGCGTCGGCTTGAAACCAACCGCGCCACAGAAACTCGACGGCCGCAGGATCGATCCGGCGGTCTGGGTGCCGATCGACATCGGCACCATGAAATCGCCAACGGCGGCGGCGGAACCAGCGGACGAGGCGCCCGGCGTGCGGGTGGTGTCATGCGGATTACGGGCGGGCCCGGCGAGCATGATGGCATGCCGCGACACCGTGTTCTTGCCCAGCAGCGAAAAACCCAGCTCTCGCGCCATCCGCACCACCGGCGCATCGGCGGTCGGCTGCCGGCCCGGGAAAATCGCCGGATCGCCCAATTCGGTAGGCATGTCGGCCGTATCGATCGTATCCTTGATGCCAAGCGGCACGCCGTCGAACAGTTGCCGGCGGCCGTTGCGGTCGAATCCGCGTGCCTGCTCCAGCGCCTTTCCACCCGCAACATGCACCCATGCCTTGACCGCTGGATTGCGCTCCTCGATGCGCTCAAGGCAGGCGGCGGTCCAGGCTTCGCAAGTCAGGGTTCCCTGTTCCAATGCGCGTATGCCTTCAGCCACGGTCAGCGCCGCAGTCGGCGATGGCGCCGGACGGCGTGCCGCCGGGACGGGGGTGTCAAGTTCGTTGTATTTCACGGTACTGCTCCTCTGTTGGGGAAGGATTTCAGGATGTCTTGCGAGGTCGTTTCTTCAGGCCTGGTGGGCGCCCGCGCTGCGGCCGATATACAGGTCCGCCATGCCTTGATTGGCCAGCAAGGCGCTGCCGGTATCGCTCAGCACGACTTTTCCGGAATCGAGAATGTAGCCACGATCGCTGAAAGCCAATGCCTGGCGGGCGCGCTGTTCCACCATCAGTACGGCGACGCCGATGCCGGGCAATTTCCTGACCTCGTCGAACACTTGCCGTGTCAGCGCCGGGGACAACGCGGCCGATGGCTCATCAAGCAGCATCAGGCGCGGCGACGACATGAGTGCACGCGCAAACGCCAGCTGCTGCCGCTCGCCGCCGGAAAGATTTTCCGCATTGACCTTGCGCCGCGCGGCCAGCGGCGGGAACAAGTCGAACATGTCGGCAATCCGGGCGGCGCGATTGCCGCTGTGCTCAACCACCTGCAAGTTCTCCATCACGGTCAGCGCGCCAAACACATTTTTCACCTGTGGCACATAAGAGATGCCCAGCCTGATGCGGCTCTCGATCGATATCGAGCGCAGATCGGCGCCCTCGAAATTCAGCTCCCCCGAGATGCGCGGCAACAGACCCATCACCGCCTTGATGAGCGTCGACTTGCCGGCGCCGTTGGTGCCGGCGATGGTCACGATCTCATTGGGCGCGACATGCATGTCGATATTGCTGACGATATCCACATCGCCATAACCTGCCGCCACTCCCTTCAGTTCCAGCAAGTTCATATCACGCCTCCCATATACGCTTCACGCACCAGATCGTCTTCCAGCACTTCATCCGGCTTGCCTTCCGCGATGACCTGGCCGCGGTCCATGACATACAGCTTCGGCACGATGCGCGACAGCTCGTCAAGATTGTGTTCGATGATCAGCACCGCCATGCCGCGGCGATTCAGATCGATGATCCGTTGCGACAGCTCTTCGATCAGCACCGGATTGACGCCGGCGAACGGCTCGTCCAGCATGATGCATTTCGGCTCCAGCATCAGCAGGCGGCCGAGTTCCAGCAGTTTTTTCTGACCGCCCGACAGCTTGCCGGCAAGCGTGTCGGCGACCCGGGTCAGGTTCAGGAATGCCAGCAGTTCGTGCACCCGTTCCGCCGTCTGCGCTTCCTGGCGGGCAATCGTCTTGCGTGCAAAGACCAGCGCCAGCAGGCCTTCACCGGCCTGGCCAGGCGCGGCGGCCATCATGTTGTTGAACACTGTCATGTTGCTGAATTCCTTGGGCACCTGGAAGGTGCGCGCAAGGCCGCGCTGGACACGGTGATGAATCTGCAGTCCGCTGATTTCCTCGCCGGCGAAATGGATGGTTCCGGATTGCTGAGGAATGTAGCCGGATATCGCGGAAAACAAGGTGCTCTTGCCGGCGCCATTGGTGCCGATCAGTCCCACCATGCCCGATTTTTCAAGCGCGATGGAGACGTTGTCCAGCGCCTTGAAGCCGCCAAAACTGGCGCTCAGGCCGGATACCGAGAGTATGGGATTTGTCATCTTATTTTTCTCCCGATGGCGTGCCGCCGAACAAGCCCTGCGGCCGATAAAGAATGATGCAGATCAGCCCCATGCCGATCAGCCAGATGCGCACGCTGGCCATCTGCACGTCGGAGACGCCAGTGACAAAATCGCGCAGGAAACGTGAACCCTCCAGGAATCCCACCAGCACCACGGTGCCGAGAACCACACCGCTGAGCCGGCTGACGCCGCCGACGATGATCGCGATCCAGATATAGAAGGTGATCAGCGGCACGAATTGTTCCGGGCTGATGAAGGTCAGATAGTGCGACTGGAAGGAACCGCCGAGTCCGGCCAGAGCGGCGCCCAGCATCAGCGAACGGGTCTTGAATTGCGCCGGGTTTTTTCCCAGTGCCTGCACCGCGACCTCGTTATCGCGGATCGCTTCGATGACACGGCCGAACGGGCTCTTGACGATTGTCTTGATCAGCATGAACACCAGCACGTTGGTAACCACCAGCAAGGCCAGGATCCAGGTGTCGGTTGTGCTGGACTCGGCCCAGCCGGCGAACAGGCGCGGAATGCCGGGCAAGCCGTGCACGCCCCGCGTCAGCCACTCTTCCTTCTGCAGGATCATCCGGATCGATTCGGAAAAGCCGAGCGTGACGATGGCCAGGTAATCGCCGCCCAGACGCAAGGCGATGATGCCAAGAGGATAGGCCAGCAGCGCAGCCAGCAGCGTCGCCACCACCATGGATACCGGCAGCGGCACGCCATGCATCGACAGCAGCGCCGAGGTATAGGAACCGATGGCAAAAAAGCCGACGTGGCCAAAATTGACCAGCCCTGTAAACCCATATTGCAGTGCCAGTCCGCCCGACAGCAACAGGTAAATCAGGATGCTGATCGAGATCGCGATCAAATAGAATTCCATGGTCTTATCTCTCCGCTTTACGCTGGCCAAAAATACCTTGCGGCCGCACCAGGAGGACGCAGAGCAGGACGACAAAGGCAAGTACGATCTTGTACGCCGGACCGACATACAGACTGGCGATTTCCTGCGAAATACCAAACACCAGCATGCCGACGATGGCGCCGATCGGGCTGCCGATGCCACCGAGGATGACGGCGGCAAAAATCGGCATCAGCAACTCCCAGCCAAGCTCCGGCATCACCACCGCCTTGATGCCCAGCAGGACACCGCCGAGGCCGGAAAAGACTCCAACGATGGCCCACAGCGTCAGCATGACCTTGCGTGCGCTGATGCCGCTGGCGCCAGCCAGATCCGGGTTGTCCGCGACCGCACGCATGCGGCGTCCGGCTGGCGTGAAATGCAGCAGGTAAAAAATCAGTCCAAGCGCAATGAATGCCGTGATCACGATGTAGACGTCGGTCGGCAGGATGCGAATGCCGCCGAAATTCCACGCCCTCACCAGCGGCGTGTTGATCGCGTATTGTCCTTGCCCGGCGAAGAAGGTAATCGTGCTGCGCACGACAAACGCGATGCCGATCGAGGCCACCAGGCGTGCGACCATCGGACGCCCGGCCAGTGCGCGAAATACCCAGAGGTAGAACAGCACCGACACCAGGCCGGTGAAAAGCGACGCCGCCAGCCCGCTCAACAGCACCGAGCCGCCGACAAAGGACTGGATGGCGACCGTGCTGTATGCGCCCAGGGTCATGTAGTCGCCAGTCGCCGCATTGGGAAAGCGTGCGATGCCAAACACCAGCGTCACCGCCAGCGCCGGCAGCGCCAGCAAAAGTCCAATCACGGCGCCATTGATCGCCGCATTTGCTATTGAAATCCAGTCCATGCTATCGCTTTCTTGAAGGATCAGACCTTGCCGGAAATGACTTCTTTCCGTACAAACGCGCCGGCCACGATTTCGGAGACGCCAAAATCAGGAACGGTTTCACCAAACTTGCCGAACTCGAGCCCGGATGACGCGCCGTCATAATCGATCTTGACCTTCTTGCGCAAGGCATCGCGGCCTTCGAGGAATGAACTGACCTTGGTGCCCGGCGCGTTCGTCACGGTGCGGATCTTGCTGTTGATGGCAAGCGTGTCGGCATTTGCGCCTGCTGCTTCGACTGCCAGCGCGAGCGTGATGACCATGTCATAACTTTCGGCGGCAAAAATGTCCGGATCCTTGCCCGTGACTTTACGGAATGAGGCGGCAAAACGCTGATACGCCACGTGCGACTCGGCGACCACATTCGAAATCGAGATGATGCCTTCAGTGGCTTTCGGTCCAAGCGCCTTGACCAGGTCCGGCGTCGCCGACCAGCCTGGCATGATGAACTTGCAATCCTGGCCGGACTGATACCACTCTTTCAGGATGATGGTGGCGTCCGGCGTATAGGAACACAAGGCAATCACGTCCGGCTTCGATTGCAGCACTTTTTCCAGTTCGGTGCGATAGCTGGTCTGGTTGGGCTCATAAACGACGTGGGCGCCGAGCTTGCCGCCGCCCTCTTCCCACGCGCGCTTGAAGTATTCCGCCTGCGCCACGAAGGTCGAGTTGTTGAAGGCCATGCTGGCCGGACGCTTGAAGCCGCGCTTGCGTGCCGCTTCAGCGAACGCACGGCCGAAAACGGCATTCGATGCCTGGAATTGCCATACCAGATCCCGCTTGTCTTCCGTCAGCATCTCTGGGGCGCCGCAGGTATTCATCGAAATCAGGGTTGCCGCGTTGGTGATCGGCATGGTAGCCAATCCGATCGATGAAGACCAGATGCCAAGGACTGCATCGACCTTGTTGATTTCCACCAGCTTCTTGACCGCGAGCACAGCCGCGTCAGGCTTGGTCTGATCATCTTCCGCGAACAGCTGGAATTGGCGGCCGGCCGCG
>JAZKDW010000023.1:0-33957 GCA_040387375.1 Pseudomonadota bacterium | reverse complement strand
GGCCGCGCCGCCGGCGGCGTTGACTTCGGCGATGCCAATCTTGATTGCTTCCAGCATGCCGGAGCCGTAAGGTCCGCCGGTGCCGGTGATCGAGTTCAGCGATCCGACTTTAAACGAGGGCCGCGACTGTGCGCCCGCCAACCCTGGCAAGGCGGCACAGGCTGCGGCGGCAGCCGAGGTGACGACGAAATTGCGACGCGAGATATTTGTAGGCTGATTCATGCTTGCTCCTGATTTTATAGTTGAACGACACAACCCGTGACTGCTATTGAATAGCGCCTCGCGCCCGCATTTCCTGCATGCGGTCCTCCGGCACACCAAACCGGCGCAAAATCGCGTCGGTGTCCTGCCCCAGCGTCGGTGCGGCGGTCCGCACCTGCCCTGGCGTTTTTGAAAACTTTGTCGGAATGCCAACCATCTGCATCCGTCCCAGTGTGGGATGGTCGACTTCCTCGATCATCCCGCGCGCCAGGAAATGCGGGTCGCGCATGGCCTGGCCAAAATCATTGATTGGTCCGCATGGTACGCTGGCCTGGTCGCAACGCGCGATCCAGGTGGCGGCGTCGGCCTTTTCGAACTCGGCTTCAAGCAAGGGTTCGAGCAGCGCGATATTGGCCAGGCGATCGGAATTGGTAATGAAGCGCGCATCCTCTATCAGCTCCGGACGCCCGATCACATCGGTGCACAGCTTCTCCCAGGTGCGCTGGTTGGCGGCGCCGATCACGATGTATTGGTCGGCGGTGCGGAATGCCTGGTAGGGCGCCGACACGCGATGCCGGTTGCCGGTCGCGGCCGGCACGCTGCCATCCGCGAAGTAAGCGGCGGATTCCCACACGAACCAGGGCAAACCGCATTCGGCCAGCGCGATGTCGATGTGCTGGCCTTCGCCGGTTGCACGCTGGTGCATGCAGGCGGCCAGGATTGCATAGACCGCCGTCAGCCCGGCACCGACGTCATACACGGCGATGGCCGATTTCAGCGGACGCCCGCCAGGCTCGCCGGTCATGCTCATCATGCCGGTAATGCCTTGCATGACGAGGTCGAAGCCGCCCTTTTTCGAGTACGGGCCGGTTTGCCCGTAACCCGAGATCGAACAATAGACCAGCTTGGGATTGATCTCGCTCAGCGTGGCGTAATCGACGCCCAGCGATTTGGTGACGCCGACGCGGTAGTTCTCGACCACGACGTCCGCCCAGCGCGCAAGATCGTACAGCACTTCGCGCGCCTGCGGATCCTTCAGGTTGAGGGCGATGCCGGTCTTGTTGCGGTTGATGTGTGCAAAGCACGCCGATTCGCCATTCACATAGGGACCCATCTCCCGCGAGTCGTCGCCAGGGCCGGTCTTTTCGACCTTGATCACTTCGGCGCCCAGATCGGCCAGCACCATGGTGCAGTAGGGTCCCGCCATGATCTGCGAGAGATCCAGTATCTTCAGGCCGGCCAGCGGGGATTTTGTCGTATGCATGTTTTGATGCCTTTGTATTCTGTACGTTTACCGGCCGGAAAAAACCGGCTTTTCCTTGCGTGAAAATGCGGCTGTCCCGGTCCGGTAGTCCTCGGTGTCGAAGCACGCGTAAGCCTCGTCGAGTTCCGCTTCGTTCAAGCGTTGCATCTCGCGCAGCTGGCGCACGAATTTCTTGTGCCAGCGATTGACCAGCGGCGCGCCGCGCGCAATTGCCTGCGCCGCTTCATAGGCGCTGACGCTCACCGCATCGTCCTCCACCATGCGGGTCAGCAAACCCTTGTCGAGCGCTTCTTCCGCGCCGAAGACGCGTCCCTCGAGAAGTATCTCGAGCGTCACGGTAGGGCCAACCACGGCGATCAGGTCTGCAAGTTCGTGATGATCCACCGTCAGTCCAATGCGGTTGACCGGTATCCCGAAGCGGCTGCCGCGGCCGGCAATGCGGATGTCGCACATGGCGGCGATTTCCAGTCCGCCGCCGACGCAGACGCCTTCGATGCAGGCGACGGTCGGATGCCGCGAATCGCGCAGGCAGTCGGTCATGGCCAAGGTAAACTTCGCGTATTCCCGTGCCTGTTCCCTGCCATTGCGCTCATCATCAAAACCGCCGATGTCGCTGCCGGCGCAGAATGCGTTGCCGGCCCCGCGCACCACGATGCAACGCACGCTGTCGTCGGCGTCGAGTTCGGTCAGCGCGGTGCCGAAGTCGCGGTACATGCCCATCGTCATCGCATTGCGCTTTTCCGGCCGGTTCAGCAGGATCGTGACGATGCCAGCGGCATCACGCCCGACGTCGATGCTCATGCCGCCGCCGGCAGCATCAGCTCGGTGCCGCGCAGGACCACCCGGCCGTCGAGTTCGAGCGTCGCATCGGTGACGATGGTGTCGTAATGCGCGGCGGCCTTCACCGTGCCGCCGATGTAGGCGCTGGTGCCCAGCGCCAGCTGGATCGAACCATAGACACTTTCGTCCGATAGCATGGTGCCGTCCAGCACACACCTCGGATTCATGCCTACACCCAGTTCCCCCAGGTTGTAGACCAGCGGATCATTAAATCCGTCCAGCAGTGCGCGGAATTTATCGGCTTCGATGCCACCTTCGATTGACACCGCCAGCCCCTTCTCGAATCGAATGCGGACCGGCTGGTCGCGGATCAGCGCCACGCCCGGGATGCTGGCATTGACCACGATCACACCTTCGGCCGTGCCCTCGACTGGCGCCAGGCTCGACTCCAGGCAATAGCCGGCCGAAATGTCCTCAGTGTTGGCAAAACCGTGCAGCGCCCGGCCGCGCCGGCCCTGGATGCTCATCGTGATATCGGTGCCCAGCGCCGAGGTCACACGGGCGGTGCTGGCGGCGGTAAGGGCTGCGGCCAGGCCTTCGATCTCGGGCCTGAGCGCAATGAAATCGGCGTCCCAGCCGTCGGCCAGGAAAAAATCCGCACCATGCGATTCAGGCAGCACGATCACGCCGACCCCGGCCCGCGTCGCCTGCTGGCGGGCGTCGGTATGCGCGGCATTGGCGCGGGTCAGGGCGATGACCAGGTCGGCGGCTTTCATTGCTTCGGCCACCACCTTCGATAACTGGCGGCCATGTTTTGCCGAACCTTCGATCTGCAGCAGGTGCAAACCGGCGCCGGCTTCATTGATGGCGATCGCCAGCGGCTCGACGTTATGTCCGGTGTACAGGTCAAACAGGACCAGCACTTGCATGCCGGGCTTGACCGCGCCCATCAGGTGGACCACCTTGCGCGCGTTATTCAGTTTAAGCAGCGTGTTCATGTCAGGCCCCGGTCACGCGACTTTGGCCAGCGGCTGACTCTGCTGCGCCACTTTGGCAAGCGCGGCGCCGAGGATATCGAGCCCGCGTGCGAGTTCGGCATCGGACATTGCCAGCGGTCCCAGGAAACGGATGACGTTGCCGTGGAAACCCGCCTTGACCAGCAGCAGACCGTTTTGATAAGCCTCTTCCACGATCTTTACCACGAGGTCGCCAGCGGGCGTGCACGAGCGTTTGTCTTTCACCACCTCGAACGCGACCATCGCGCCAAGGCCGCGCACATCGCCAACGATGTCGTAACGCTGGGCCCAGTCGTCGAAGCGCGCCTTGACGATGGCGCCAATGTGACGGCCGCGGGCACGGTAATCTTCCTTTTCCATGATGCCGATGGTTGCCAGCGCGGCAGCGCAGGCCAGCGGATTGCCGCCATAGGTGCCACCCAGACCGCCGACCTTCGGCGCATCCATCAGGTCGGCGCGGCCGACCAGCGCTGCAATCGGCATGCCGCCGCCCATCGACTTGGCCAGCGTGTACAGGTCGGCTTCGATACCATAATGTTCGGTCGCGAACCATTCACCGGTGCGGCAAAATCCGGACTGGATCTCGTCGGCAATCAGCACAATGCCATGCTGGGTGCAATAGTCGCGGATCTTGCGCAAGAACGATTTTGGCGCGACATTAAAACCGCCCTCGCCCTGCACCGGCTCGATGACCACTGCAGCAACCTGCTCGGGGATCACTTCCGATTCGATCATCCGGCGGAAGTCGGCAAACGCTGCATCGGCACAAGTTTCCTCATCCGCATGACCGGAACGAAAGGCGACGGGAAACGGTGCGCGGTAAATCTCGCCTGGGAACGGACCGAATCCGGTTTTGTAGGATGGCGCCTTGGCCGTCAAAGACAGTGCCATGTAGGTGCGGCCGTGGAACGCGTTTTCGAAAGCGACGATGGCTGGTCGGCCGGTGGCTTTGCGCGCCACCTTGATCGCATTCTCGATTGCCTCGGAACCTGTGGTTTGCAACATTACCTTCTTTGGCCAGTTGCCCGGCACCAGCGATATCAGCTTTTCGGCCAGCTCGATATATCCCGGATACATGACGATATTGAAGCAGGTGTGCAGGAACTGCTCGGCCTGCTCGCGCACCGCACGAACGACTTCAGGGTGGGCATGGCCGACGTTAAGGGTGCCGATGCCGCCGGCGAAATCGATGAAGCTGTTGCCATCAAGATCCGTGATGGTGGCGCCGGAGGCGCTTGCCGCGAATACCGGTGCACCGTTGGCAACACCCAGCGCAACGGCTGCTTTGCGCCGTGCGAGAAATTCCTCGCATTTAAGGCCGGGAAGAGAAGATGTCTGGTTTGCGGGTTTCACCACGGTGCACTCCTTAAATTATTGATTTGCGTTAAGTCTGATGAGGACTTTACTGGCAGAAATTTATTGTGTCAATTACTTTATACAAAAATGTATATGACATTGTGTACAATTAGAAGTACAATGAAATCGCGTATAGTTACTGCGCCAACATCAACCGCTTCACGCCAAAATAGAAACCATGATCAGTCCCTCATTCAACTCCCGCACCACTGCCGCCGACCTCGGCAACCCAGCGACCGTCACTGACAATGTGATCAAGGACCTGCGGGAAAAAATTTCATCGCAGGCGCTGCTTCCCGGCACCCGCATTCCGGAAGAAGAGCTGGCTCAGGCGTACGGGATCCCACGGGCAAAAGCGCGGGAGGTGCTGGCGACGTTAGAGGACCGCGCGCTGGTAATCCGCGTCCCCAACAAGGGAGCAGTTGTGGCCTTCGTCGACATGGAAACCACTTACCGGCTGTATGAGGTACGAGAGGTGCTGGATGGACTGGCGGTCCGGCTGGCCACGATAAATTCGAAGCCGGAAGACTGGCAGGACCTGCTGGAGATGTTTGGAGAGGCGTTTGAAAACAGCTTGAAATCCGGCGATATCGACCAGCACATCACGACCATCGAAGCGTTTCGCGAACGTGTGAAGCAGGCCGCCGGCAATCCGGTCCTGAGCGACATGAGCGAGCGCCTGTACGACCGCACCCGGGTCACGATACGCCGCGTGGCCTTGCTGCCCGGCCGCGCCGAGAAAGGCATGGAGCAATACCGCGCGGTGCTGGCGGCCATGATCCGCGGCGACGCCGATGAGGCGGAAGCGCGGGTGCGCGAATTGAACAGAAGCGCGCGTGAATATATCGAGCGCTACAAGAACTACGTGGTGTAGGCCACCGCCTTTCAAAAGCGCGGCGCAGTGGAACTACCGGCAATGTCACATCAAAGCCGGCCGCTCGACCTGGGCGTCGATCTGCAAATTGCGTCCCGCACCCAGCCCTGCAGCGATCGCCGCCAGCGCAAGAAACCCGAAAAAAATGGCCGCCGCATTCCAGCCATGCGTAAAGTCGTGCAGGACTCCGGCGATCAGCGGCCCAAGCCCGGCGATCAGGTAACCAACCCCCTGCACCATGCCGGACAGCGATACCGCCACCACACCATTCGGCGCGCGCGCCACCATCAGGATCATGGCAATACTGAAGGCCCCGCCCTGCCCGAGCCCCAGCACGCTTGCCCATATCCACACCTGGCCAAGCGGCGCGAACATGCAGCCGCCCACTCCGATCAACATCAGGCTCATCAGGATCACGATTGCCGCCCGCTGGTCGCTCTTGTTGCGACACATCCAGGTGAGCCCGAAACCCGTAACAAATTGCATCAGGACCGATACCGACAACACATAACCGGCCTGCAGCGGACTCAAACCCCGATCGATCAGGATCGTCGGCAGCCAGCCAAACACACAAAATGCCAGCGCGCTCTGAAAGGAAAAATACCCGGTGACCTGCCATGCCAGCACACTCCCGCGCAATCCATTCAACGGCGCACGCTGTTGCCGCGGCTGCGGCGAACGGCGGCGCATGAACGGCATCCAGACCAGGATGGCGACCAGTACCGGCAAACTCCAGAACAGCAGGGCCATGCGCCAGTCGCCACCGGCCAGCGTCTGGATCGGCACCGAGACACCCGAGCCGAGCGCCACACCGGCATTCAGCGCCATGCTGTACATCCCCATCAGAAAGCCGGCCCTGGCCGGGAATTCATTCTTGATAATGCCGGGCACCAGCACCATGATGACGCTGATGCATGCGCTGACCAGCAGCGTGCCAGCGAACAGGCCTGGAACGCCGAAGAAGACGCGGCCGCCGATGCCGGCCGCCAGACCCAGCAGGGCCAGCATGATGACCTGTTCGGGGGCACGCCAGCGGATCAGCCGCGGAGCAAGCGGCGAGAAAATGCCAAAGCAGATGACAGGCAGCGAGATCAGCACGCCGGCACTGGCCGCTGACATGCCAGTGCTGCTTCTGATTCCATCCAGTACCAGGCCGACGCTCGTGATTGCGGGCCGCAAGTTGACGCCGACCAGCAGCAGGGCGACGATGACCAGCACTCGCGATACAGGCGCAAGCCCGGCGTCTCGATGTTCCATTGTTTTTATTGTCTGAAAATGTGTCGGTTAAAGCAGCTGCGGGCAGCTGCAAATTTCGACACACTATACTGCACGTTAACCATATCGACATCAATCCGCCGAAACATGACAGCTGGCTGTCGCCGGTGGCCGGATGAGGTAACATACCTCGCTCATTCTCCAGCCACCCGGGCTCGCAACAAATATGGATAGCATAGATCTCGACGTTCTTAAAACCTGCGATCAATGGATCGCCGCCGGCAAGCAATGCGAACTGGTCACCGTCATCAGGACCTGGGGCTCCAGCCCGCGGCCGGAAGGCGCCATGCTCGCGATCTGCGAAGACGGCACTGTGGTGGGATCGGTTTCCGGCGGATGCATCGAAGACGACCTGATCGCGCGCGTGCGCGCGGAAGGAATCACCCGCACGCTGCCTGAAATCGTCACCTACGGCATCACGGCCGATGAAGCGCATCGTTTTGGCCTGCCGTGCGGCGGCACCATCCAGCTGGCGCTTGAACCTTTATCGGAACGCAGCCGCATTGCCGAATTATTGAACAGGCTAGGCCAGCATGAACTGGTGGCGCGCCGTCTTGATCTTTCATCCGGCGACGTCACGCTCGGACCGGCAGGCAGCGGCATGAGCCTGCAGGCATCGGAAGCTGCGCTGACGACGATACACGGGCCGCGCTGGCGGCTGTTGATTATCGGCGCGGGGAACCTGTCGAGCTTCCTGGCGCAGATCGCGCTCGGCATGGATTACCACGTCACCGTTTGCGATCCGCGTGAAGAATATCGCGAGACATGGAAGGTACCCGGCGTGCAAGTCGTGCACGCGATGCCGGATGATCTGGTGCTGGACATGAAACTCGACGGCCGCAGCGCAGTCGTCGCATTGACGCATGATCCGAAGCTCGATGATCTGGCGCTGATGGAAGCGTTGAAATCCGAAGCGTTCTACGTGGGTGCGATCGGCTCGCGGGTGAACAATGCCAGGCGCCGCGAACGGCTGAAGGAATTCGACCTGACCGATGCCCAGCTGGCCAGGTTGCACGGACCGATCGGCCTGTACATCGGCAGCAAGACGCCGTCCGAAATCGCGATCTCCATCCTGGCGGAACTGACCGCGGTGAAAAACGGTGTCGCGTTATCCAGCGAAGTGCGGGTCGAGGCGGCCAAGGACGCGGCGCAAAAGGCGCCGTCGGCGCCGGTGTGCGATATCCCGGCGACCGGTCCTTGAATCGTAAAAAGCGGCAGGGAATTTCCTGAAACTGGCATCTGGTGCGACCGACAGGAATCGAACCTGTATCCCGAGCTTCGGAGGCTCGTATCCTATCCGTTGGACGACGGTCGCATTAATGTGCTCAGCATTGACATCAACAGGGGATCCCCGAGCTGTATTAAAGAGGGGAACACTGAAGAGGCATGCAGGATACCGTTTTTCTGCGTCGCCGTCCATGGAAAGAGATGATTTCCCGTTCCAAATTGAAGCCTTTACGTCTATAATCAAGGGTTTGGCGGCATGATACTTTGCCACCCAAGCCGACCTTGAGCACGCCTGTCAGCGCGTGCCGTACGGTTTTAAAAATGTACTGAGGGAATAATGAGCGACGCACACAACGAACACGAATCCGCGATCAAAACACCAAAACAGCTCATCGTGGCAATCGTTGCCAGTTTTGTGGTACCGATCATCATCATCGTCCTGCTGGTTGAATATGTGGCCAACAACCGCACAACCGGCGCCGGATCGACGGGGCAGACACCCGAAGCAATCGCCGCGCGCATCAAGCCGGTGGCCGATGAAGGTTTTGTACTGAAGGACGTCAACGCGCCAAAAATATTGCTGGCTGGCACCGACGTCTACAAATCATCCTGTGTAGCCTGTCATGGCACCGGTGCGGCGGGTGCGCCGAAGGTCGGTGATGCCGCCGCCTGGACTGCCCGCATCGCCCAGGGTTACGACACGCTGGTCTCGAATGCCATCAAGGGCATTCGCGCGATGCCAGCCAAAGGCGGCAATCCTGATCTGGACGATGTCGAAGTAGCACGTGCCGTGGTGTACATGGCGAACGAGTCTGGCGCCAAGTTCAAGGAACCTGAAGTCAAGGCAGCCGCTCCTGCCGCTGCGACAGCAAGCGCTGCAGCGGCAACCCCGGCCGCACCTGCCCCTGCTGCACCAGCCGCTGCACCTGCTCCCGCAGCACCAGCCGCCGCTCCGGCCAAACTTTCCGCCGATGCCGGCAAGAAGTTGTATGAAGCGGCATGCCAGGCTTGCCATACTACCGGCGTTGCGGGTTCGCCAAAACTGGGGGACAAGACAGCATGGGCGCCGCGGATCCAGCAAGGCACAGCTGTCCTGTACGAGCATGCAATCAAAGGCTTCCAGGGGAAAACGGGCGTGATGCCAGCGAAAGGCGGCAGCAGCGCATCGGATGAAGAAGTCAAGGCCGCAGTCGATTACATGGCTGCAGCGGTCAAATAAACCCGCTTCAGTTCATTGCAAAAAGCCGACTCGATAGTCGGCTTTTTATTTGCCAATCTCTCAAGCAGCGTCCGATAAACCCGGAGTGTGCGTTACACTGGCAGCCGAAAGCCCGAACGGTGCCACCGGCCGAAATCCTGCCTGCTTCTTCGTGAGGCCTGATGCCAGGGGCCTGCGCACCACATTGCCAATATCGATGCAATGGTGTTCTCGAACCTCCTTATGGCAAAATTTCCATCCGCTCCACGCGCAAACGCAGGCCAACTGATCGCCGGAATACTGATCCTCATACTGGCCTTGATCGCAGCCACGGCAACCGTGCTCGAAACCAGTTATCGCGACACGCTCCATCAGGAAAAAACCGCACTTCGTAACCTGTCGTTTGCGTTCAGCGTCCAGACGGTCGGCGCCGCACAATCGATAGACCAGGTATTGGCGGAGGTTCAGCGCGAATTTCTTCTGCATCCCCAGCATCGCCAACTCCGCACCTTACCCCGGCATCTGTCGGATAAAAATCTGGAGCAGCTTCCTTTGCTGGGCATTTATTTGTTCGACTCGGAGAAAAGACTCCTCGCCAGCACCCAGGAGACGGCGAATGGCACAAGTCCGCCAGCGCCACCGGCGTTGCCCCCGGATCAGCGCCTTCGCATCGACATCTCGGATATCAATGCGGAAACCGGACATGCGGTCCTGAGTTTTACGCGTCCACTCCTGGATGCTTCCGGCAATGCTGCCGGCGTCATCATGGCCCAGGTCAATTCAGCGTATTTTCAGTCGCTTTACGCCTCTGTCGAACTGGGCAAGGGCGGCTCGGTAACCCTGCTGCATCGTGACGGCACCATGCTTGTCAGGGGGCCGAGCGTGCCCAGGTTCATAGGCCAGCCTTTTCAACACACACCGTTATTCCAGAAGCAATTGCCGGCACGGGAGCACGGATCGTTCGAGAGCGCGAGCCCTTTCGACGGCACGCCAAGAATCTATGGTTATGGCGCGGTAACCGGTTACCCGCTCGTGATCATCACCGGGATGGACAAATCGGATGCATTGGCCTTATGGTACGACCGGCTCTGGACCACCATGCTTTTTCTCGGGCTGGTCATATTGCTGGTGCTGTTCCTCGCGTGGCGAGTGGCGCGTGATGCGAAGCGACTGGCGCATGGCGCGGATTATCTCAAATCCATCCTGAACACGATCGGCAATCCCATCTCCGTGCTGGATGACAAGCGCCGCTATGTATTATTGAACGATGCATTCAGACGATTTGTCGGAAAACGCGACGACGAATTGCTCGGCCGGGTGGACGCGGAGGCGCTTGAAATCAAGGAGCTTGCACAAACGCCTGACGACTCCGGAAATATTGTTACCGAGGGTGACCTGCTCAACGGCGATGGCGAGCGCAGGACCGTGATCAAGGTTACCTCGACATTGTCCAACGCGAAAGGCATTTCCGAGATCGTCAATGTACTTACGGATATTACGGACAGAAAAAAAGCAGAAGTGCGGCTTGCCTACGTAGCCGACTACGACACCCTGACCGCACTCCCGAACCAAGCGCATTTCCGCCGCCTGCTGCAAGCAGCGGTGACCGATGCCGCATTGACGGACCAGCGGCTTGGCGTAATCATTGTTTCCCTTGAACGCCTGCAGGAAATCAACGACCTGATCGGTCACGAGGCCGGGGATCAGGCATTGCAACAGGCCGCCAATATATTTCGTTCCTTCATTCCGGCACCTGCTTGCATCGCACGTGTGAAAAGCAATGAGTTCGCGGTCCTGGTCAATTGCGACCCCACCGGACTGGAACTGGAGGATTTTGCGGAAGGACTTCATGCGGCCTTGTCCGCGCCGGTCGTTGTGTTCGAGCGTGAGTTTTACCTGGGGCCGCTCATTGGCGTCTCCACCTTTCCCCAGGATGCCCGCAGCGCCGATGAACTGTTCCGCCTGGCTGACATTGCCCGCCATACGTCCGGATCCGAACGGACCAGCCCGGTGCATTTTTTCTCGCAAAATACCCACACCAGGCTGGATCAGCAACTGATGCTCGAACGTCATTTGCGCCGCGCCATGGCGCGCAACGAATTCAGGGTGGTCTATCAACCCAAAGTCGACATCAGCACAGGAAAAATTGTCGGCTTCGAAGCATTGCTGCGATGGACCAGCACGGTTCTTGGCGCAGTGTCGCCAGTGCGCTTCATACCGATAGCGGAGGCGACCGGACTGATTCTCGAGATCGGCGCCTGGGTCTTGCTGGAAGCCTGTCATCAGGCCATGCGCTGGACGCGGCATCAAGGCGCCCCGATCAAGGTGGCAGTCAATCTCTCGCTTCGGCAGTTCCATCAGAAAGAACTGGTCCCCATGATCAGGCAATGCCTTGACGCCAGCGGCCTGCCGCCCACCAGCCTCGAACTGGAAATTACGGAAAGTACGGTGATGAGCCGGGCCTACGAGGTCGACGCCTTGATGCATGACATCCGGGCCCTTGGTGTCGAGTTGTCCGTCGATGATTTTGGCACCGGCTATTCCAGCCTGGCTTACCTGAAACGCTTTCCGGTCCAAAGGCTGAAGATTGACCGGGCATTCATCAGCGACCTTGGGCACGACGAAGACAGCCTGGCCATTGTCAACTCAATTATTACACTGGGCCATGGACTTAAATTAAGGGTAGTCGCCGAAGGTGTGGAAACCGACAGGCAACTGGCGCTATTGCTGGGTTTGTCCTGCGATGAATACCAGGGATTTTTGTTCAGCCGGCCGGTGGAGGCGGACGAGGTCCTGAATCTGTTGGCCCAGGATCGCGAAGCCGGCACCCGGCCTCGCCTTATCTAAATTCGCGGAAATTTTTTTAAATATGCATATCATATGCATCTTTTGGTACAATTCGCCTGTACTCTTACCCTCCTCCTTTCAATGCGCCTTACTCGCTTTTCAGATTTCGGACTTCGTGTCCTTATTTACCTCTCCCGCGCCGGCGAACGACACGCACCGGTGACAGTCGCAGAGATCGCTTTGCAATTCGACATTCCTGTAAATCATCTGGTGAAGGTAGTAGGACATCTTGCGCGCGCCGGATGGATACAAGCGACGCGTGGGCGCAATGGTGGCGTACGTCTTTGTGTTGATCCCTCTGTTTTACAGGTCGGCACTATCCTGCGTGAACTGGAGGGAGATGCCGAGTTGGCCGATTGCGAGGGCCAGGGATGCCGCCTCAGCCAGGACTGCAGGTTGCGTGGCGCCTTGAAGGCAGGTCTTCAGGCTTTTTATGATGCGATGAATGCGTACACGCTCCTGGATATTACAAAAGGCACTACCGGGCAGCAGATCATGCGCATGCATAGAAGTTTTGTGAGTCAGTCATCCGCATAGCCGACCGGCTCATCGATAGATTGAGCGCCCATTACACGGGCTTTTTTTTTGTGTAATAACTTGCATCTAATATGCAACATATAGTGAAAGGATTATCAATGGTTTCACCAGCTTCACGTCCATATATCGATGCCAGCGTTCCTGTGTTGCAGGAACATGGACTGGCAATTACCAAAACGTTTTATCGCAATTTGTTTGAAGCCCATCCCGAGTTGACCAATCTGTTTAACATGGGTAATCAGGCAAGCGGCGTGCAGCAACAGTCGCTGGCTGCCGCCGTCTTTGCCTACGCCGCCAACATTGATAACGCCGCAGCGCTTGGACCTGTCGTGAATCGAATTGTCCATAAACACGCTTCCGTGGGAATCACGGCCGCGCATTATCCAATCGTGGGACGCCATCTGATCGGCGCGATCCAGGAAATCCTGGGAGATGCAGCCACACCGCCGTTGCTGGCCGCCTGGGATGAGGCGTATGGCGAACTTGCCGGTCTTTTCATCGAAGCGGAAAAAAATCTGTATGCCCATGCGGGTATCGAAGCTGGCCAGCTGCGCGAGATGCGTGTCACCGAGAGGCGCAAGGAAAACGACGAGGTCACTTCTTTCACCATGCAAGCCGCCGATGGTTTGCCAGTGCCTGCTTTCATGCCAGGCCAGTACGTCAGTGTTTCGGTGACCTTTGATGATGGGCGCCGCCAACTCAGGCAATACAGTCTATCGGATGCGCCAAAAACCGACTCCCTGAGAATTTCAGTCAAGCGCGAAAGAGCGGAGGCGGCTACGCCGGAAGGCCAGGTATCCAACTGGATACATGACAATGTCGGACCAGACAGCGTCTTGCAGATCACCCATCCGTTCGGGGAATTCACTCCCGACACCGAATCGCTCGAACCTGTCGTGCTGCTGTCCGCCGGTGTCGGTATCACGCCGATGATTTCGACGCTGAACCGCATCGCCAGGAAAAATCCTTCACGTCATGTGATCTTCGCTCACGCCGCACGCGACCAACAACATCATTCGCATCGGGCGGACATCGACGCGGCAAAAGCATTGATGCCTAATCTTCAGACGATAAGCTTTTATGAATCCGCTGCTGACGATGCCACGGACGCTGACAGCATTCATGCGGGATTCATGAACGTCGCCAGCCTTCCCAAATGGCCGCGCTCCGAAACCAACGTCTACATGTGCGGACCGTTGGGCTTCATGAAAGCGCAATGGCTGGGCCTGGTGGCAGCCGGCGTTCCAGTGACCCGGCTGCATCGGGAAGTATTCGGTCCTGAAATGCTGGATTACCTGAATTAATTCGTACGGCGGACGTTCATGTCCGCCGTTATATTTATTGTAGAAAGACTGGCACCCCATGCAGAAAACCGATCTGCCTCAATTTCAAGCCATCACGGAGGAATCGATCCGTGTTCTCGTTGATACCTTTTACGATGGTGTGCGCAAGGACGAGATTCTCGGGCCGGTATTCGAAGAGAAGCTGGAAGGAAGATGGTCCACCCACATGCCGCGGATGGTCGATTTCTGGTCAACGAGCCTGCTCGGCAGCGGACGATTCCAGGGTAACGTCTACGGAAAACACATGGCGCTTGCCGGCATCGAGAAAGAACACTTCGTCCGCTGGCTGTCCCTGTTCAAGAAGGTGGTGACAGATCTGTATGTCGAGGAGGCCGCAAGCGGGATTCTGGAAACCGCAGACCGGATTGCAGGCAGCCTTCAGCTCGGATTTTTTGGCGAGCGAACAGTGCGCCTGTGACTGCGCAGGGACATTATCTTTCCTGCGGCGTCTGTGCCACGGCCTGCTGCTCGGCCACGAAGATTTCGACCCGCCGGTTTTTCGCACGATTTGCGTTGGTATCATTGGCGGCGACCGGCTCATGCGCGCCACGGCCGTCGACCAAAAACCGGTTCGGCGCCACACCTCTGGTCACCAGATAGTCACGGGTGCGGGCGGCACGATTGACTGACAGGGGATCATTGACTGCATCAGTGCCGGTATTGTCAGTGTGGCCGACAATCGTAATCCTGGTTCCGGGATTGTCGACCAGGCTGGATGCGAATTTATCGAGAACAGGACGAAAATCAGGCCGGATGTCGGCCCGATTGGTATCGAACGATATGTCGCTGGGAATGTCGAGCTTGAGTCGATTGTCAGCGGTCTGACTGACCTGGACGCCGGTGCCTTGAGTGGCTTGCTCCATCTGGCGTTTCTGGTCCTGCATGCGCTTGGACCAGATGTTGCCGATCAACGCGCCGGTTGCACCACCCACCACCGCACCGGTTGCCGCGCGGCTGCCACCTCCACCGCCTGTACTGGCGCCAATAACAGCACCAAGACCGGCGCCTATGCCAGCTCCGGTAGCGGTGCCGCGCTGGGTTTCAGTCATGTTTGCGCAACCTGAAGATGCCAATGCACCAGCGATAACAACTACTGCACAAGAAACACGCATCATTGTCCTCGATTCATTTACATGAATATCTGACAAACATGTGCGGCGGAAGTTCGGTAAGGCTTACCGGCAAATTTATCGTGACAATATTCTTTGCGACAAGGTATCGCGCAGGGAGTGAAGCTGCCGGCGTACATTCACCAGATAGCCTTTTTTATTCAGGAAATAAGCCGCAGCCCCGACCGCCACTAATACTGCGGCGACGCCGGCAATCGGTTTGACCAAGCCCTTGCGCGACAACATGGCATAACTGCTACGCACGTTGACACCCCGCTTTGACAATAGCGAGAGGGCACTGGTCACACCGGTAGTAAGCAAGGGCAACAGAGTCTTCAGATCTCCCCTTTTCAATGCCTCCAGATTAAACACGCTCTCGAATGCGGAAGTTGCCTTCGCCCGCAACTGAGTCGCCGCATTTTTTGCCAGCACATCGACGTGCAGGTTGGCTAGCACCGTTTCCCTGGACTGATTGATCGCCGCACGATACATGCGGCCCTGGGCCAGCAGCGCCTTCTTGCGTTGCTCGATCGTGGGAAGCATTTCGCTTTTCATGTCGTCGGACATTTGAAACCTCGCTGGTAAGTCACGCTGTCCGGTTTGCCGTACCGGACGGATATTTAAAGTAATGCATCACGGTCATTGCGCAGTTCCGCCATCGTGGCTGGCATGGAAAGCTTGCTATCCTTGAGCATCGACTTCAGATACAAAACAATACCAGCCAGCAGCAACGTAAACGCGGCGGCAAAAATCAGCAGTATCCGCCAACCCAGCGATTCCCAGGTCAGCGCCACGATCAGCACGGTCCAGTAGGCGATTGCGAACCATCCCACCAGTATGCCCAGTGCCGCCACAGCAAGCAGCTTGAGCAGATTGGTGCGAACTTCGGAGACTTCAAGCGCCGCTAACTCTATGCGGCTGAGAAGGAGGCCGTAAGCATTTTTTGCAATGCCGGCCAGACCCGAAATCAGACCGGGACGGGCATTGTCGGAGCGGGACTGTTGATCATTCATATAAAGTCGGCATGGGTGACATTAGAATTATTTACGCGCCAGCAGCAAGCCGAGCAAGAAGCCCACGCCGCCTGCGATGGCGACTGCTTTCCACGGATTTTCCTGAACATACATGTCAGCTGATTCCGCGATTTCCTTGCCTGTATCCAGCGCAGCAGCTTGCGCATCCTGCGCTTTGGCCAATGCCGTATCAAGCAGCGCCTGGCCTTTGGTGCGCAGTTCATCGGCCTTCAATCCCGTTGCAGAGGTCGCTTCGCGAAACAAATCCTGTGCATCCTGAACAAGGCTTTTCATATCGGTCCGGGTGGTTTTCAAATTGGATTCCAACATTGCAATGCTCCCAAAAAAATAAATGCGGCACACTAAAATAGTCGTGTTGCGAGTTGATTATAGGTTAACCGAAATTGGACAGTGATTCTGTACGATAACGAACATAAGAGCCTATCCCAGCAGGCCGTATCGCTATTACCGCAAGATCAGACCCCGGGAGTGCAATCCGTGCAATGCTCAATCTCAGGCAAGCCATGCAGAAGTTTATCCTCGGCATCGCGCAATGCCGTGCGCAGACCTTCTTCCACCACCGGATGATAAAAAGGCATGGCAAGCATTTGTTCCACCGTCATGCCGCTCTGGCAGGCCCAGGCCAGCAGATGCGCGATATGTTCCGCACGCGGCCCGACCATTTCGGCGCCGATGAAGCGGCCTGATCGGGCCTCGGCATACACGCGCAGCAAGCCCTGGTTCTGCAGCAATACACGGCTGCGGCCCTGGTTGACGAACGAAACTTCGCCGATCACATGGCGCTCCTGGTCCAGGTCCCGATGCGATTGCCCGATCATGGCGATTTGCGGGTCGGTAAATGCAACCGTGAGAGGTGCGCGGCGCAGTCCCGGCTGCACGTCCGGGTAGCGTCCTGCGTTGTCGCCGGCGATGCGGCCCTGGTCGGCGGCTTCATGCAGTAGCGGGCGATCCAGGCTGACGTCACCGGCAATGAAGATGGCGCTGTCCCCGCATTGCATGGTGTGGGAATCGAACGATGGCAATCCAGCCTTGTCCAGCACCAGCCCGGTATTTTCCAGCCCCAGTCCTTTCACATTCGGTGTGCGTCCGATTGCTGCCAGCACATAGGCGTAAGGTTCGGCACTCTCGATGCCGGCTTCGTTGCGCGAGCGCAGCATCACACCATCACCGTCACGCACCGCGCCCGTCACCGCTGTATTCAGGCGCAGATCCAGTTCCGCACCCAGCGCGGCAGTGGCGGAGCCGAGTACTTTAGGATCGCTTATTTGTGCAATGCTATCGCCGCGCCCGAACAGCGCTACCCGTACGCCCAGCCGATGCAGGGCCTGACCAAGTTCCAGTCCGATCACGCCGGTGCCAATCACGGCGACCGATCGCGGCAGATCTTCCCAGTCGAACACATCGTCATTGGTTATTAGCCGGTCACCGATGCCCTCGAGGGCAGCCGGCATGTGCGGACTGGATCCGGTGGCGATGACAATGCTTGCCGTATTGATCGTGGTGTGCTGGTCGACCTGCAAGCTGCCGGCATCGATGAAACGCGCATGACCGCGCAGTCGATCGGCCGACGGAATTTTTTCTACACCTTCCAGCACGAAGTCGACAAAGCGGTCGCGTTCGGACCGAACGCGGGCCATCACCGCCCGGCCATCGATCGTCACGCTGCCGGGATGCACACCGAACGCCGGCGCCGCCTGAAGCATGTGGGCCGCCTCGGCCGCCGCGATCAACAGCTTGCTCGGCATGCAGCCAACCCGCGCGCAGGTCGTACCGTAAGGTCCGCCCTCGATCAGCACCACACGCTTGCCATGTGACCGGGCAGCACGATATGCGGCGAGCCCTGCTGTGCCGGCACCGATTACAGCAACATCGACTGTCAAGAAATTCATTCCGGATGCCCCAGGAGGTGAGTTGCAATTTGATTGAAAACCCGTTGTCCTGATGAGCATACGCGAAATAGTGCTAGTGGGTCACTTGGCAACGGACTGCGCAAATAAAAGCGATGGATTTTTGGGTCAGGCGAGGCGCCAACCACAGCGATAGCCTAGCTATCGCGCGGATTGGCAACGACGCATGACCCAAAAAGACGCGCTTTTATGCGTAGGCTGTTGCCAAGTGACCCACTAATACGTCATCAATGGCAATGGCAAACCTGCTCCGGAGGCAATACGGAATGGGTGACGGGCAAGCGATATTTACTTACGCGCCCGTCACAAGGCCCTGCAAAAATCAGGCCGTGCTGACCGGCCGCTCGACCGGCGGTGAGCCCTCCTTGAATAACTGTTTGAGTTGTTGACGCAGTTCCGGCGTGTCTTCATGCTTGTGAATCGACACGGCATGCTGCACGGCGGCTTCCAGCAATTCCTGTTCGCTGTCGGCGCTGAGCGCCACCGTGCAATTTTTCTCACTTGGCATTTCGCGGCAGTCTATGTATTTGCGAGCCATGGTCATCTCCTGATTGTATATTGTAAAAAAATTCGCCGGGGGCGCCGGAGCGCCTGATCCGCGGTCCGGCATCCGTCAAATGGAGACGCTGGACGTCGCAACGAGAATACATCCGTCGATTTTCCAGCGCCCATTCGATTCACGCTCCACCTGATAAATCGCCAGCCACACATTGTTTTCGCCATCGGTAAGGCGCACTATCTGGAAGGTGTTGCCGGCGACACTTTCCGCCACCGAGAACAGCGCGCGCCGGTGCCGGTAGATGGCCGGATATTCCGTTTTGATCATGAGCAAAAAATCATCCGCGCTTCCCAGTTGCTCGCGCGCGGAATCAGTGGTCAGGTCGAATGCCTTTTCCGCATCATCATTGGCAAACGCTTCGAGCTGTTCCTGCACAAGGGCGTGAATCTCCTGCGCATCGGGAGCCGCCACTTCCTCTGCGGACGCGCCGCATGTTGCCAACGGTGCCAGCAATCCCATCAGCAAACTCAACATCACGATGACGCGACGTTTCATGAACACCCTCCGACATCGGAACGCATGAAAGCCAGTGTAGAGCAGGCCACGCCAAACCGAGAAGGACGAGCACGAATGCCTTGATATACCTCATGCCGGCAAAAAAAAATGGCGGCCCGGAGGCCGCCATTTTTTCCAGCAGTGCGGTATCGCTTAAAACGATTCTTCCGCAAGTGCCATTACGCCGGCGCTGCCATCGACAATTGCAGTGCGATATCCGGCGGCCTGCGACAGCACGTGATCCGCAAAAAAGCGTGCTGTGGCAATCTTTGCCTGATAAAACTTCGCATCACCCTCGCCTGCCTTGATCTTTTGCTCAGCCACCAGCGCCGCACGCGCCATTTGCCATCCGCCCAGCACGATGCCGGCCAGCTTCAGGTACAACACGCTGCCGGCGAACACACCTTTGATATCGGACTTGATATTGCCGACAATGTAAGTCACCACCTCATCCAGTGCCTTGGAACCAGCGGCCAGCTGCGTGTGAATTGCCGCCAGATCGCCCGAGGTGAATGCCGCGAGTTCCGATTCGGTCTGGCGCACTTGCGCAAGAATGCCTTTTGCCGTCGCGCCGCCATCACGCGCCGTCTTGCGGCCCACCAGGTCATTCGCCTGGATGGCCGTGGTGCCTTCGTAGATCGTCAGGATGCGCGCGTCGCGATAATGCTGGGCGGCGCCCGTCTCTTCGATAAATCCCATGCCGCCATGCACTTGCACGCCGGTCGATGCAACATCGATCGACAATTCAGTGGACCAGCCTTTTACGATCGGCACCATGTATTCGTAGAAGGACTGGTTTGCCTTGCGCATCGCTTCATCGGGATGATGATGCGCCGCATCGGACGCCGCCGCTGTCACGTAGGACAAGGCGCGCGCGGCTTCAATCTGCGAGCGCATCGACATCAGCATGCGCCGCACATCGGGTTGATGAATGATCGTGACGGGACCGGCGGAACCTGCCAGGTCGCGCGATTGCACGCGGTCCTTGGCGTAATGCACCGCTTGCTGGTAAGCCCGCTCGGCGACCGCAATGCCTTGCATGCCGACCGCAAAACGCGCGGCATTCATCATGATGAACATGTATTCCAGGCCGCGGTTTTCCTGGCCGACCAGCGTGCCGATGGCGCCGCCGTGATCGCCGAACTGCAGCACCGCGGTCGGGCTGGCCTTGATGCCGAGCTTGTGTTCGATCGACACGCAATGCACGTCATTGCGCGCGCCAATCGAGCCATCGTCATTGACCATGAATTTCGGCACGACAAACAGCGAGATTCCCTTGACGCCTTCCGGTGCGTCCGGCGTGCGCGCCAGCACCAGGTGGATGATGTTCTCCGCCATGTCGTGCTCACCGTAAGTGATGAAGATCTTGGTGCCGAACACTTTGTAAGTGCCATCGCCCTGCGGCACGGCGCGCGAACGCACCATCGCCAGGTCGGAGCCGGCTTGCGGTTCGGTCAGGTTCATGGTGCCGGTCCACTTGCCGGAAATCAGATTTGCGAGGTAGGTTTTTTTCAGATGATCGCTGCCGGCCGTGATCAGCGCCTCGATCGCGCCATCGGTCAGCAACGGGCAAAGCGCAAACGACAGATTGGCGGAGTTGAGCATTTCGATGCATGGCGTCGCCACCAGCTTCGGCAAACCCTGGCCGCCGAATTCAAGCGGATGCTGCACACCTTGCCAGCCAGCGTCGCCATAAGCCTTGAACGCCTCCTTGAATCCCTTGCTGGTGACCACTTCACCTTCACGCCAGAAACTCGGCGCCTGGTCGCCGGCAAAGTTGAGCGGCGCCACCACTTCGCTGCAAAACCGGGCATTCTCTTCCAGCACCGCTTCAACGGTTTCCGGTGTCGCATCTTCACAGCCGGGCAATGCATTGACGGCGGACAGGCCAGCCAGTTCGTTCATCACGAACAGCATGTCCTTCAAGGGGGCGACGTAGCTCATATGATTCTCCAAAAATTTGGGCAGGGCAGCGGCGACAACACCACACACCCTGCCCTTATTGTTTTAACTATTTTGTTTGACCTGGCAGGATTAACCCAGCTCTTTCACCAGTTCCGGCACGATCGTGAACAGGTCACCAACGATGCCATAATCGGCCACGGAAAAGATCGGCGCTTCCGGATCCTTGTTGATCGCCACGATCACCTTCGAATCCTTCATGCCCGCCAGATGCTGGATCGCACCCGAAATGCCCACCGCGATATACAGCTGCGGCGCCACGATCTTGCCGGTCTGGCCCACTTGCCAGTCGTTCGGCACATAACCGGCATCGACCGCCGCGCGCGACGCGCCCATGCCCGCACCCAGCTTGTCGGCCAGCGGCTCGAGGATCTTGAAGTTCTCGCCCGATCCCATGCCGCGCCCGCCGGACACGATGACTTTTGCTGCAGTCAGTTCAGGACGATCCGATTTCGCCAGCTCGCGCGACACGAAGGCGGACTTGCCCGAATCGGCGACCGCCGTCACGTTTTCAATCGCCGCCGAACCGCCGGCAGCCGCCGCATCGAAGCCGGTCGTGCGTACGGTGATGACCTTGATCGCATCGAGCGACTGCACCATCGCAATCGCATTGCCGGCATAGATCGGACGCTCGAACGTATCGGGCGCATCGACCTTGGTGATTTCCGAAATCTGGCCGACATCGAGCCGGGCCGCCACGCGCGGCAGGATGTTCTTGCCGTAGGCGGTGGCGGGCGCCAGGATATGCGAATAATCCTTTGCCAGCGCCAGCGCCTGCTCGGCGATGTTTTCCGCCAGGCCGTCGCCGAATTGCGCCGCATCGGCGACCAGCACCTTGGCGACACCGGCGATCTTCGAAGCGGCTTCCGCGGCAGCACCGCAATTGTGGCCGGCGACGAGGACATGGACATCACCGCCGCACTGGAGGGCGGCGGTGATGGTGTTGAGGGTACTTCCTTTTAACGACGTGTTGTCGTGTTCAGCAATGACGAGTGCGGCCATGAAGGTTCCTTGAAATTAAATGACTTTGGCTTCGTTACGCAGCTTGGCAACCAGCGTCGCGACGTCGGGCACCAGCACGCCGGCCGAGCGCTTGGGCGGCTCGGAGACTTTCAGCGTTTTCAGGCGCGGCGTGACATCGACGCCCAGGTCGGCCGGCTTGTGCACGTCCAGGGTTTTTTTCTTGGCCTTCATGATGTTGGGCAGCGTCACGTAACGCGGCTCGTTGAGGCGCAGGTCGGTGGTGACGATGGCCGGCAGCGTCAGGGCGATGGTTTCCAGTCCGCCGTCGACTTCACGGGTGACGGTGGCCTTGCCGTCGGCGATCACGACCTTGGAGGCGAAGGTGGCTTGCGGCCAGCCCAGCAGCGCGGCGAGCATCTGGCCGGTCTGGTTGCTGTCGTCATCGATGGCTTGCTTGCCGAGGATGATCAGTTGCGGCTGTTCCTTGTCGGCGACGGCCTTGAGCAGCTTGGCGACGGCCAGCGGCTGCAGTTCGACGTCGGTGTCGACCAGGATGGCGCGGTCGGCGCCGATGGCCATGGCGGTGCGCAGGGTTTCCTGGCACTGGGTGACGCCGCAGGAGACGGCGATGACTTCGGTGGCGGTGCCGGCTTCCTTGAGCCGCATCGCTTCTTCGACCGCGATCTCGTCGAAGGGATTCATGGACATCTTGACGTTGGCGATATCGACGCCCGAACCGTCGGACTTGACACGCACCTTGACGTTGTAGTCAACCACACGCTTGACTGGAACCAGTACTTTCATAGCTCTGCCTTTGAAAAAAATCGTATTGTCGTAATCGTAAATTCAAACCGGATTATAGAAGAGAACCAGACAGCCTGCAGAAATATAGCACGACCGTTCTTTTAATAACCTGGGACTGTGGCCAGCATCTCCCGATAAAAAGTCTTTGACGCTTTTCAAATCGGGAACCGGCTTATGGCCGGGGTGTGAAATGACTGTTGATTTTCTGTAAAAAATACGTCACCTCTGCGAACACATGGGCTAATCGTATCCGTCAGCACTACGGCGCTATTTGCGCCGCATGAAAAACACAAATTCATTATCGTTTTGCGTATGCTCGACCAGCGCGTTGCCGGTCTGCTTTGCAAATGCCTGAAAATCCCTGACCGAACCAGGGTCGGTCGCGACCACACGCAGTACTTCACCTGTCGTCATTTCTGCCAGCGCCTTCTTTGCTTTCAAGATCGGCAGCGGGCAATTAAGACCGCGGGCGTCGAGTTCCTTTTGAAAGTCCATGCTCATGCTCGTAAGTGATAGTTGCCCAGATTCTACTCCAAATGATCCACATTGATGCGTCGCAGCAAATTAGTGCTTTAATGCATCATCAGGTGGCGACCGAATCCAGCGATGTCTCGACAAACTGGACCGGGAAACCGCGCGACTGCAGCCAGTCGGCTACCGCATAACCGGTTCCAGCTTTCCACGGCCGCAGCTTCTCCGGCGCGACCAGCCGGTATTCCAGCAATTCCTCGGACAGGCGGATCTCGCCGCTGGCCTTGACATGGTAGGCAATGATCAATTCATTCTTGCGGATGAACTCATAGACGCCGATCAGCGTGATGTCGACGGCGTCGAGATCGGTTTCTTCCTTTATCTCTCGTGCCACGCCCTGTTCCGGCGTTTCGCCTCGCTCCATGAAGCCGGTGATCAGCGCGAACCGTTTTTCAGCCCATGCCGCATTGCGCGCCAATAAAATCTTGCCGTCAAGTTCAATCACCGCCGCCAGCACCGGCAGCGGATTATCCCAATGTGTCCAGTGTCCATCCGGGCAGGCCAGCCGCTGCTTGCCGCCTTCCGCGGCGGGATCGGCGCGCATGATCAAAGGCACCGCGCACATCGGACAATACTGGTAAGTCATGAACGCTCCCGTACCCAGTTGACGACGCCGCCCAGCGCCTTGTCGAGGCCGCTCGGGTCGGTGCCGCCGGCTTGCGCCATGTCGGGACGGCCGCCGCCTTTGCCGCCTACCTGCTGCGCGACAAAATTCACCAGCTCGCCGGCTTTCACCTTCGAGGTGGCATCCGAGGTGACGCCGGCGATCAGGCTGACCTTGCCCTCATTGACCGCGGCCAGCACGATCGCCGCCGATTTCAGCTTGTCCTTCAGCTTGTCCATCGTTTCGCGCAGCGTCGCCACATCGGCGCCGGCCAGCGTGGCGGCCAGCACCTTGATGCCGTTGACGTCGACTGCCTGCGCCACCAGTTCGTCGCCCTGGCTGGCGGCAAGCCTGGACTTCATCGTGGCCAGTTCCTTTTCCAGCGACCTGACGTGATCCTGCACCTGCTGGATGCGTTGTGTCAGCTCTTCCGGCTGCGCCTTGAGCAGCGCTGCCGCTTCATTGACACGGCTGTTCAGCCCCTGCACCAGGGCCAGCGAATTCTCGCCGGTCACCGCTTCCACACGGCGGATGCCGGCGGCCACGCCGCCTTCGGCCACGATCTTGAACAGACCGATGTCGCCGGTGCGGGCGACGTGGGTGCCGCCGCACAATTCGCGCGACGAACCGATGCCGAGCACACGCACCTCGTCGCCATATTTTTCGCCGAACAGCGCCATCGCGCCGTGCTTGACCGCATCGTCGTAAGGCATGAGCTTCGCTTCGGTTGCCTCGTTGGCGAGGATTTCATGATTGACGATCGCTTCGACGCGGCGGATTTCATCGGCCGTCAGCGGCGCATTGTGACTGAAGTCAAAACGGGTTTTTTCGGCGTCGACCAGCGAGCCTTTTTGCGATACATGGCCGCCCAGCACCATGCGCAGGGCCTTGTGCATCAGATGGGTGGCCGAGTGGTTGCGCATGATCTGCGCGCGCACTGAAGTATTGACCCTGGCGTTGACCGTATCGCCAACCGCCAGCGAGCCGCGGGTCAACTCGCCATGGTGACCGAATACATCGGCCTGGATCTTGTGCGTATCGGCGACATCAAATGTGGCGGCATCCGTTTCCAGTATGCCGGTGTCGCCGGCCTGGCCGCCCGACTCGGCGTAAAACGGCGTGCTGTCGAGCACCACGATCGCCTGCTGGCCCGGTTCGATCTTCTGCACCGCGCTGCCTCCGAGGTAAAGCGCAATCACTTTGCCCTCCTGCGCCAGCGTGTCGTAACCGACAAATCTGGTCTTCTCGCCCTTGTATTCCACTGCGGCGGCCATCTCGAATTTGCCGGCGGCGCGCGCGGTCGATTTCTGGTGCGCCATCGCGGCGTTGAAGCCTGCTTCATCCAGCGTCACATCACGTTCGCGGCAGATGTCGGCGGTCAGGTCGAGCGGAAAACCAAAGGTGTCGTACAAGGTGAAGGCGGTCTTGCCATCGAGGTTGGCGGGATCCCTGGCCAGCGCCGCTTCGAGAATCTTCATGCCGTTTTCGAGGGTTTCGCCAAAACGCTCTTCTTCCTGCTTCAGCACCTGCTCGACGCGCGACGCGGCCTCCGGCAGTTCGGGATAAGCATCGCCCATCTCCAGCACCAGGTCCTTGACCAGGCGATAGAAGAAGGGTTTGGTCTGGCCCAGCTTGTGGCCGTGGCGCAGCGCGCGGCGAATGATGCGGCGCAGGACATAGCTGCGTCCTTCGCTGCCCGGAATCACACCGTCGACGATCAGGAACGAGCAGGCGCGGATATGATCGGCAATCACCTTCAATGAATTGTTGCTCAAGTCTTCGGTGCCGGTTTCCCTGGCGGCGGCTTTGATCAGACGGCTGAACAGGTCGATTTCGTAATTGCCGTGGACGTGCTGCAGCACCGCTGCCAGCCGTTCCAGTCCCATGCCGGTATCGACGCAGGGTTTTGGCAAAGGCGTCAGCGTGAATTCGCCGGTTTTCGGATCGATCTGGCGATCGAATTGCATGAACACATTGTTCCAGATTTCAATATAACGATCGCCATCCTGCTCGGCGCTGCCCGGCGGCCCGCCCCAGATGTCGGGGCCATGGTCGAAGAAGATTTCGGAACACGGGCCGCAGGGGCCGGTTTCCGCCATCTGCCAGAAATTATCCGATGCGAACGGCGCGCCCTTGTTGTCGCCGATGCGCACCACACGTTCTTTCGGCAGCCCGATCACATTGACCCAGATGTCATACGCCTCGTCATCGGTCTCATAGACCGTGGCCCATAACTTCTCGGCCGGCAATCCATACACCTTGGTCAGCAGTTCCCAGGCCCAGACCAGCGAATCGCGCTTGAAATAATCCCCGAACGACCAGTTGCCGAGCATTTCGAAAAACGTGTGGTGGCGCGCCGTGTAGCCGACATTTTCAAGGTCATTGTGTTTACCGCCGGCGCGCAGGCAGCGCTGCACGGACGTTGCGCGCACATAGTTGCGCTTGTCGGTGCCAAGGAATACGTCCTTGAACTGCACCATGCCTGAATTGGTGAACAGCAGGGTCGGATCGTTGCCGGGCACCAGGCTCGACGAGCGCACGATCGCATGGCCTTTGGATTCGAAAAACTTGAGGAATTTATCGCGGATTTCTGACGAGTTCATGTGGTTGGGCGAGTAGAGTGGCAAAGCATTGCAAACCGTTGATTATACGTGATAACCCTGCCCGATTCAGGGCCGGAACCGGACCCGGAAAGCAAGTTCGCTCATTCCGCCCGGGTGCCGGGATCGATCAGGTCGAGGCGGTCGGTGCAAAACGCATCGACACCCCACGAGAGGATTTCCCGTGCGCGCGCCGGCGTGTTGACCGTATAGCAAAACAGGCCGAATCCGGCTTTTTTCACGGCCTGCGCCTGCGTCCGTGACAGATGCCGATGATTGGTGTGCAACGCAACGGCGCCGGCAAGCGTAAGCCGCGCCTGCCAGTCCGCGGGGATGACGTCGAACAGGCACGCACGCGGAATGCCGGGCGCGGCCTTCTTTGCCGCCAGCAGCGCCGGCAGGGAGAACGAAGACAGCAGCGGCAAGGCGCCATCGGCGGCGCACAGGCGTGTTGTCATTTCCGCCACGACCCGCCCGGTCTGCTCATCGGCGCCCGGCGCGGGTTTGATTTCCACGTTCATCCAGAGGCGATGCTGCGAACAAAACTGATGCACCTGCTCATAAGTTGGCACCGGCTCACCCGCAAAGGCGGCGTCAAACCAGGCGCCGGCATCCATCGCCATCAGCTGCGCGGCCGTGTACTCGGCCACCCGTCCACGGCCTGCCACGGTACGCCCCAGGCGCGGGTCGTGCATCACCACCGGCACCGCATCGGCGGCCAGCATCACATCAAATTCCACGCCCTGGAAGCCAAAAGCCAGCCCGCAACGCATGGCTGCCAGCGTGTTCTCAGGCGCGAGCTTGCCGCCTCCGCGGTGCGCGATAACAGTCGGATAGGGCCACATGCAACGAATCGAAAGGGTTAATGGGAACCGGTCGTCTGACAGTGTAACGTTGCCCCACGCTTATGTGGTATTCGCGGCGCGCCGGGGAAAGGATGTGATTTACCAGGGACCAGAACTTTCAGCCTCCTTCTGTGCGCTACTGAACATATTAATTTCTTTCCTTCGCGTATCTTTATTCCGAAATCAATAACATCTCTCAACGCCGGAGGTCCTATGTCAGCAGTACTGGAATCGAACTACACAGTATCTCCAATCACCCCCCACCTGGCGGCAATTGAAAACCATGAGGGTGATTGGAAAGCCTATCAACAGCAGATCGGTAATTGTTACCGGGACAAGGACTTCCCTAATCAGGATGCCAGTGTCATCAGGTACAAACAGCAGTGTGCTCTCGCCTACCTCGGCAAGCGTGCGCAATTTAATGGCGGTGTCTGCAACCGGACCGCGCCTCGTATCCTGACGCCGCAGTTCATCGCCGAACTGGCCGAAATGAACAAGGCAAAACGCTACAGCCTCTACCCATGGCTGGAAACGCTGGTCAACCTGCTGGCCGAAATCGAACGGGTACAGGACCAGATCTCGATTGGGGGCAATATCATCTCGCTGGTCCCGGCATCGAAGTAGGCGCCTGCCCGGGAACGTATCGGTGATTTCCGGCTCCGGCCAACCCGGTCCGGTGTCATGCCAGATTGACATGGAGCGATGCCAGTATGGCCAGTGGCGCCAGCGCGATCACTGCGGTGCAAACAATGCGGGCCGCGCTCCCGAAGCGCCAGCGCTCGAACGAGGCGGCCATCGCGACCGCAAACAGTCCGTATAGCGTGATGAACCAGACCAGCCCGCTGATCCCGAGCACGTCGGACGCCAGCCTGGTATGAAACGCCACCAGCGCCATCGCCAGGCCGATCGCCAGGATGGCTGCCATAGAGCAGAGCGCACGTCTGCCGCTGAAACGCGCGCCCTTCTGCTCCCTGAATGCCGATGTCCGGTGCATCTGCACATCCCGCCGCAACAGGAAAATCAATACCGGTTCGATTTGCGTATATTGCAATACGCCCTCCGCTGCGGCGGCAGCCAGATCTTCGCGTTTCACCGTCATTTTTCTCTCCTCGTCGCTATTTTCATCACAGCCCGATAGAATCAAGGCAAATCCCTTGACTGCATTGCCAGAACGACTACATTCTGTATTGAAGCGATTTTTGTCCTCGCTCTTCTAGATAAATATCAAGTTTTGTCCTCACCTTACCGGACTCAAAACAAGCCGCGTATCACGCTACGGTAAAATGTGCGCAATCTTGCACTCCGCAAAAGTATTTTCCAGACTTACACCCATGAGCAACGACACTAAAAGTACAGCCACTCCCCCAGCGACTTCCAATTTTTTGCGTGCCATCATTGAAGCGGACATTGCCGCCGGCAATCATCAGGGACGCACCGACGTCAACGGCAATCCATTGCCGGCGGTCGTCACCCGTTTTCCGCCGGAACCGAACGGTTACCTGCACATCGGTCACGCCAAGTCGATCTGTCTCAACTTTGGCCTCGCGCGCGACTACGGCGGCCAGTGCCACCTGCGCTTCGATGACACCAACCCGAGCAAGGAAGAGCAGGAATACGTCGATACCATCATCGACAGCGTCAAATGGCTGGGCTTCGACTGGAACGACAAGCAGAACGAACATCTGTATTACGCGAGCGACTATTTCGGCCAGCTCTATGCGATGGCGGAGTATCTGATCAGCGCCGGCCACGCCTATGTCGATAGCCAGAGTGCGGAAGACATGGCCGCCAACCGCGGCAACTTCAGCGAACCGGGCAAGAACTCGCCGTTCCGCGATCGCACCGCGCAAGAATCACTGGCGCTGCTGCGCCGCATGAAAGCAGGCGAATTCAAGGATGGCGAACACATCCTGCGCGCGAAAATCGACATGGCCTCGCCCAACATGAACATGCGCGACCCGGCCATCTACCGCATCCGCCATGCGCACCATCATCGCACCGGCGACCAATGGTGCATCTACCCGATGTACGATTACACACATCCTATTTCCGATGCGCTGGAAAACATCACACACTCGATCTGCACCCTCGAATTCCAGGACCATCGCCCGTTCTATGACTGGATCCTCGAGCGCCTGGCCGAAGGCGGCTTTTTCAAGAAGCCGCTGCCGCATCAATATGAATTCGCGCGTCTCAACCTGACTTATGCGATCACCAGCAAACGCAAGCTGTTGCAACTGGTAGAGGAAAACATCGTCGACGGCTGGGACGACCCGCGCATGCCGACCATTGTTGGCATCCGCCGCCGCGGCTACACGCCGGAAGCGATCCAGTTGTTTGCCGAACGGATCGGCGTGGCCAAGGCTGACAGCTGGATCGACATGAGCACGCTCGAAGGCGCCTTGCGCGACGACCTCGACGCCAAGGCGCCGCGTGCGACCGCCGTGCTGCGCCCGCTGAAACTGATCATCGACAATTTCCCCGAGGATTTGACGACCGAATGTAGCGCACCGATCCATCCGCATCATCCGGAACGTGGCGTACGCACTTTCCCGATCAGCAAGACATTGTGGATAGAAGCCGATGACTTCATGGAAGTGCCGAGCAAGGGATATTTCCGTCTCTACCCCGGCAACAAGGTGCGGCTGCGGTATGGTTATGTGATCGAATGCACCGGCTGCGACAAGGATGAAAACGGCAATGTGATAGCGGTGCACTGCAGCTATTTCGCGGACAGCAAGAGCGGTACCGAAGGGTCGGCGAATTACAAGGTCAAGGGCAATATCCACTGGGTCAGCGCCGCCCATGCGTTGCAGGCCGAAGTGCGCCTGTACGACCGCCTGTTCACCGATGCGACCCCGGATGCGGGCGGCAAGGATTTCAAGTTGTCCCTGAATCCGCACGCAAAGGAAGTTGTCACCGCCTACCTGGAGCATGGCTTGGCAAAAGCGCAACCGGATGACAAATTCCAGTTTGAGCGGCACGGATATTTTGTGGCGGATCGCGTCGATTCGAAGCCGGGCGCGCCGGTGTTCAATCGCGCAGTGACCCTGAAAGACAGCTGGGGGAAATAAACATTCCATCAGGACCCGGCGGCGGTACTTGCGTTTCAGCCCACACTGCCCGAGCGTCTATCCAATAGCAATATCGGAAAATGTTGCTTTGTGGTATCAATAGCATTCTTTACGCTATTGATCGAATTTTGTGCGCATTTTTAGAGCACGCGCCAACACAGGATGGCCTTTCTCGAAAGAAGCAGGATGACAGCGCACGACAATGACAATCCGCTCAGCATGAACAGCTTGCCGGCTGAGGCAGGGTCAGGAGCCGAAAAACGGCAGGAACTGCATCTGCACCGGTTTACCCTTGCCGCCCTGACGTCGACCCTGTTTGCGCTGCTGGTATTGCTGCTTTACGGTTTGGAATTTTTCCCGGAAACAGCCGCCATGGCTGTCGTTGGCTCCATCCTTGTTTTCACCTGCCTCTTTTACCTGATATTCCGCTTCGGACTCAACCTCCGGGCGACCGATCCCAGCCTCGCAATGCCGCAGATGTGCGTGGCTGCCCTACACGTGCTGTACGTCATGTATGAATCGGATCAGACACGCGGTGTAGTGGCAATCGTATTTGCGATGATCCTGATGCTGGGCATATTCCGCTATTCGATGCGCGCCTTGCTGCTGCAGGCAGCCTTACTGCTGTCCGCCTATACGACGGTGGTTGCGCTGGCCTGGCAGATCAAACCCGACAAAGTGGATATCCCGGTCGAGATTGTCAGTTGGCTGGTGGTGGCGATCGCCCTGCCCTGGTTTGCGTGGATGGGCGGCTATCTCAACACATTGCGGCAGAAAATGAAAAGCAGTAAAGTTTTCTACCGGACGATCTGGGAATCCTGTTCCGATGGCGTGATCGTCATCGATGCCAGTCACCGGATTCAGTATGCAAATCCTGCAATGACCACGATTTTCGGCTATCCGTCCGACGCCATCATAGGCATGGACCTCGCGCGCCTGCGGCTGGACGCCGTGAAAGCGGAAGAATCTTCCGGCCGGCGCATGATGGAATGCCTGGCTTTGCATCAAAATGGCAACGAGTTGCCTGTCGAGGCCAACTTCAACGACGTGCTGGTCGATAAGGGCAAGGCCACGATCGCCTTCATCCGCGATATCACCGAACGCAAACTGACCGAGGAGCGGGTCCGTCACCTGGCGCATCATGACGTTCTGACCGGACTTCCCAATCGCGCGCTGCTGGAGGATCGCTTGCGGCAAGCGCTTGCGTATGCCGCGCGCTCCGGCAACCTGGTGTGGGTCATCTTCCTCGACCTCGACCACTTCAAGTTCATCAATGACAGTCTCGGCCACAAGGCTGGCGACCAATTTTTAACAATGACGTCAGAACGTCTGCGTGCTGCCATTCGCGAAACCGACACGGTCGCCCGCCGTGGCGGCGATGAGTTTGTGCTCGTCCTGTCTGAAATTAACGCTGGCGGACACTTGAGCGCCGCCACCATACAGCGCATCGTTGACATCATTGCACAGCCCCTGATGGTCAGCGGTCACGAACTGTCGCTGACCTGCAGCATGGGCATCGCCGTTTATCCAACCGATGGAAAAACGCCTGAGTCCCTGGTGGAACATGCGGATATCGCGATGTACCGCGCCAAACAGAAGGGGCGCAATAACTACCAGTTCTACAAGCCGGCGATGAATGAGGGCGCGTTCGAACGCTTGCGTATTGAAGCGGATTTGCGCATGGCTCTCGAGCGCAACGAGTTGTTGCTCCACTATCAGCCGCAGGTGGATATGGTGACTGGCCGCATCGTCGGCGCCGAAGCGCTGATCCGCTGGCGGCATCCCGAGCTTGGACTGATCGCACCCGCACGCTTCATCGGCGTGGCGGAAGAGACCGGACTGATCGTGCAAATAGGTTCATGGGTGCTGCGAACAGCCTGCGCCCAAAACACAGCATGGCAACACGCTGGATTTACCGGGCTGCGCGTTGCCGTGAATCTGTCGGCGCGCCAGTTCGTACAGCGCGACCTGGTCGAGACAATCGCAGCCGTTCTCGATGCAACGGCGCTCGCGCCGGAGTACCTGGAGATCGAACTGACGGAAAGCCTGGTGATGGCCGACGTCGAGCGTACTGTTGGCATCCTGCGCGAATTCAAGAAACTCGGCGTGCGACTGTCGCTGGATGATTTTGGCACCGGGTATTCGAGCCTCAATTATCTCAAGCGCTTTCCGATCGATGTGCTGAAGATAGACCAGACATTCGTGCGCGACATCACGCTCGATCCTGACGACGCCGGGATAGTGGCATCGATCATTGCACTTGCGCATAATTTGCGGCTCAAGGTCATCGCCGAAGGCGTCGAGACCAAGGAACAATTATCCTTTCTGCAGCAGCTTCAATGTGACGAGATACAGGGATATTTAATCAGCAAACCCGTGCCGCCGGCCGAGTTCGAGAAATTGTTGACACTGGATAAAAAATTCCTGCTGCAGTCCGTCATTCTGGCCGGCGCGGCCTAGTCCGGTTGGCCTGCAAATGAAACCAGGGCGCGCAAGCCGAAGCTTGCGCGCCCTGATCGGGTGAACTATACGCGATTTTTATTTGGTCGCGTTCGGCACCACGGGCGCCGGAGCGCTAGCGCCGGTCGTCACGCTGCCGGAAGCACCTGTCGAAGCGGACGGTGTGGCCAAAGCTTCATTGCGCACTTGAGAAGATTCTTTCTTCTCACTCTTCAATTCGGCTTTTGCGGCTTTCTTTTCTTCTTTCATCTTGGTTTTTGCGGCGCGTTTTTCAGCCTTGTATTCATCCTTGGATACTTTGTCCGCAGCACGTTTCTGCACATACGGATCGGTGGAGCCGGAAGCCGACACGTTAGGGCTGACCGTGACGGTCGGGCTGCCTGGCGCGCTCGGATTGACGTTGACGTCGGCGTTCGCACGCACGGACTGCGCCTGGGACGCAGTGGCAATAACCAGAATGGAGGCTGCAAGCAGCATTTGACGTAAGTTTTTCATGTATACCTCTTTACTAGAATAAATTCACCGTGACTTGATTGCTACGGCGCGTTGCTCTGCACTTGCAGTCTTTACGACCGCACCTGGCTGAACCAGTTGGATAACGATAACCCGCATTCTGTCTGCCGTATGTGCGCTAGCTCACACAAGAGGCTGGACGACTGGCGCGTAACTGCTTGGTCCTCTCACATCCCAGGTTTATAATCCGCATATGCAAAAAATCGAATTCATGCTTCAGGGCGAGTATGTTGAACTGAACCAGTTGCTGAAATTAACTGGCATTTGCGACAGCGGCGGCGCGGGCAAGATGGTGGTCGCAACCGGCGATGTCTCTGTCGACGGCAAGGTGGAATTGCGCAAGACCTGCAAGATTCGCGCAGGCCAGGAAGTCACTCTGGGTGACATCCGGATTCGCGTGCTGGGGCTTGCCTGATCCTCAGCCACGAACGAATTTCAGCCTTTGAATCAAGTCAGCCTGTCAGTCAGGCGCAGTGCCTGCTTTCCCTGACCACACTTGTCATATGGTTCGGGAATATGCTCTAAGCTGGACTTTATCCATTTTTGTGACTATCCATAAAAGCGGAAACCCGATCGACG
>JAZKDW010000022.1:0-110239 GCA_040387375.1 Pseudomonadota bacterium | reverse complement strand
AGGGGTGCCTATTCCCATGAAATCGTCAAGAAGATTATTCCGGACAGCAGTGCGCCTTCGCGGGAACGACGGAATTTTGACTTGCGCGGTACTGCATGTTTGCACTTTGAAGGCGTTTGACTGACCCTTCACGGGTAACGCTGAAATTACTACCGTCGTTCCCGCGCAGGGTGTAGCAGGGGTTTCGTGAGGCATTGCCTCACGCCTGCGAAACGGTATTCGCTTGCAAGCGAATATGCGCGCTGCAGGCGGGAACCCATACGGTGCTCGACCGAAGCCTAAAATTCCGCATTCGCAGGAACAACGCCATCCATCCCAAGCTATCGAAGATTCCCCTCTGAAGCCATACCCAGCCTGAATTCCGCTAAGATGGCATTTTTTGTAATTGAGGAAGTCATGAAGCGTGATCAAATGCTGATGGAAGCCATCCTGGGCCAGCTTCTACAGTCGCCCGAACCGATCATCGGGACCAGTCACATTGTGCAGCGGCTGAACGTGGACCTGCCAATCATTCGCCACCATCTCAATCTTCTCCAGGACAAGGGATTGGTGGAGGAATCCGAAAATGGCGGCTGGCGCCTGACGAACCGGGGACATGATTACCTGGAGGGTACGCCGGAGCACGGTATCGCCCTGAATCTCCCGTCCAAATGAAAGAGTCCCCGTTGACCGGGGAATCTTCCCGCAAGAAATCGAATCGGCAATTTGATGGGAACGAGAACACTCTCGCGGTAGAATACGGCCATCGTATATATGCACCGCTTACTTCAAGGATCACCCGATCAGTTGACAGCAACAGGGAACCCTGAAAACCGACGTCAAGAGAAACCATGCCCAAAGAGATCGCCGTCCGTTCGAACTACCACCATGGAAACCTGCGGCAGGCAGTAATCGATGCCACCCTCGCGCTGGTTGAGGAAGGTGGATTCGAGAATGTCAATTTGCGCGAAGTTGCCCGGCGTGCCGGTGTGTCGACCGGAGCGCCGTTCCGGCATTTTCCGAACAAGACTGCGCTCTTGACGGCAGTCGCCGAAGAGGCAATGCAGTTTTTTCGAAATGAAATTGTCAGTGAAATGAAAAAGCTGAACAATCCCGATCCGCTGTCCTGTTTCCGCGCGATCGGGATTGCCTATCTGAACTGGGCAGTCCGTCATCCCACCCATTTCCAGATCATCTCCGCGCAAAGCCAGATTGACTTCGATGGATCGGAATCCCTGCGTCGTGACAATGAAGAGGTGCGCGCGCTCATGGAAGGTGTCCCGCCCAAGATCCAGTTTGGCGGGCGGGCATTGGTCTTTGGCCTCGCGCGCATGTACGTGTCAGGTCATTTCACGCAATGGGGGCTGAGCAAAACGAGTGCAAAGCGGGCCATGACCGAGATGCTGGACACGTTCATGAACGGGCTTTCCGTAGAAATGAATGAATCATCCGCCCCTGTCGCCGGCCCAAAAAGCAAAAAATAAGACGGCCAGGCAATCCGGTCGGTGAGGCTGATCGGGAATTATTGGCGGCTGGTTTTTTGCTTGATCATCGGCGCATGTTTTACGCATTCCACGCAAGCGACAGCAGATAAGGCGTTAGCTTTTCTTCTATGCGGCACTGTACGGTTGCGCGTTGACCGGCCGTGACATCGAGGTCAATGTCAAGCAGCCGTCCTGGTTTTGAATGTTCGCTGACCGACAGGGAACGTACCGGTTCACCGTTCAGAATTTCCGCGAACAGGTTTGCTGCGCATTGATTGCGCAAGGCCGGCTTGAATACCTTGCCGGTCCCGGTCATCGGCAGGCTGTCGACAAAGAATATTTTCTTCGGATATGCGGGACGTTCATGGATGCGCGCTTCGACGAATGACTGCAAGGTCTCGGGCGGCACGTTATGTCCGGGCTTCAGCACGACAAATGCCACCGGAAGCTCACCTGCATAAGCGTCCGGCATGGCCACCGCCGCCGCAGCGGCAACAGCCGGATGTGCAAGAAACGCGTCTTCAATCATCGCGGGATCGATATTGTGTCCGCTGCGGATAATGAGATCTTTCGCGCGGCCGGTGATAAAAACACGGCCGCTCGTGTCGAGATAACCAAGGTCGCCCGATACAAACCACCCATCGTCCGTATACGCGCCTGCATTGTGTGCCGGATTTTTGTAGCCGGCGGTCACGTTCGGGCCGCGGATGACAAACACGCCGATCTCGTCAGCGTCGCAACGGCTGCCCAGGCTTCCATCCATCCGCATGCGCCGTGTTTCCATGTCAACGAACGGTATCGGATGCCCGGCCGAACCCAGCACACGCTCATGCCATGCCGCTTCGGTCGCCAGTATGCCGCCGGTCTCGGTCATGCCGAGCAGCTCGTGTACCTGTCGTCCGGTCACACGTTCAGCCCGTTCGGCCACGGATCGGGGGAGGGGTGCGGCGCCGGACATGACAACGCGCAATGAAGAAATATCGGCGTCGCCGGGGTCCTGGTCCAGGATCGCCGACAGTGCCGTGGGCACGGCGCCGGCGATGGTGACGCGGTACCTTTGCACGATGGGCCAGAAATTTTTGATCATCGCCGGATTGCGGAATCCGTCGCCGGACATGATTAATATTCCTGCCCCGGCCATCAGTTGCGACAGGCTGCAGAATATCGTTCCCGCCACATGGAACATCGGAAACCCGTTGGTAATGACATCCGATGGTTTCAGATTGGCGGCAGCGGCGCCGCCGTACGCGGCAGCCAGCTGGTTTTGATGGGTGTGGGTAACAAGCTTCGGCAGGCCGGTTGTGCCCCCGGTATGGAAATAGGCTGCCACGTCGCTGCGGGTCGGACGATCCGGAAATGTCAGTTCGGCCGGCTGCGCACGGCATGCGCTCCCGAATTCGATAATGTCATCATCGTGCGTTTTTTGTCCGAACACTCTGACCAGCACAAGGCCTGGAACCAGACTGCGCACCAGCAGCGCCTTTTGCCAGATGTCGGAACCGGGCCGCGGGCCGCACGCAACAAGAACCTTTGCGCCCGCGGCCCGCAGAAGCGCCGCGATATGTTCTGGCTGCAGCAAGAAGTTGATGGGACACGCGATACCCGCGGTCTCCGCACCCCAGAGTATGTACTGGGTCTCGATGAAGGCCGTAAGCATATAGGCAACAACGTCCGTTCTCTGCACGCCGAGTGAGCGGAACATGTTTGCAGTGCGTGATACTTCCTGGATGAATTCGGCATAGTTGACATGACGCGGCTTGTCCTCTGGCTCGCCGTCATTGATCCAGGTAAGGGCAATGCGATCCCCATGCTGCTTGCCCGACTCCTGCAGCAACGCAAATACACTGGATGCAGATACCCAGTCGTCGAACTTGCTGCCGGCGAAGGGGTTCTGTCCATGCTTCAGGTCCTGCGGGGCTGGAAACCTGATCATCTTTGTATTTTTTTGTATTGCGACTCCGGAAAACCGCATGCAGGTATTGATCGTTTCCAGAACAGTACCTGAATTCTGGCCTGATTCCGCGTTTATGCGATTATTTCAATCTTTCGGAATTTCTCACGGCCTTTGCAATAGCCGCAAATGCCTTGCGGTCGATGTCGTGGGTGAAGCCGGTGTCGCCGATCGGATGCGACGAAAGTTTCACGATCACCAGCTCCGCCGCCGGATTGATGTGGATGTGCTGCCCGTTCAGTCCTTTCGCTTCAAAGCTGCCATCTGCATCGTGCGGAATCCACCAGTAGTCATGATAGGAATAACCCGATCGCGCAGCCTGTCCGTTGGCCTTGAATTTCTCGCGATCGGCCCCTTTTCGGATTTCAGCAACGACGGCTTGCGGAATCGCCTGTCTGCCATTGATGCGTCCGCCCATCCGCAATGCCTCGCCGAGCCTGCCCAGGTCGCGCAGCGTCGCGTTCAGCCCGATGCTTGACAGTGCCGTGCCGGTCGGGTCGACCCACACATAAGCGTCTTCCTCAGCGCCGATCTGGCTCCAGATGCGCTCGGATACCAGTTCCGCAAAGGACTTGCCCGTGATGCGCGAGAGTACCCAGCCCATGACTTCGGTGTCGACCGACTTGTACTTGAAACCGCTATCGTGTTCACCTTCCTTTTTCACCGTCTTCAGGAAATCATGGATGGTCTTTGGCCCTGCGTAGTCCTTTGGCGCGGGCAGGATGCCGCCTGCGAACAGGTATTGGAATATCTCCGATTTCGGATCGCTGAACACCTCGCTGTATTTGGCCGCTGTTGTCATGTCCAGTGTCTGCTGGACGGTCGCATCACCCCATGCGGTGTTGACGAGTTCAGGCAGGTATTGGGATACCCTGGCATTCGGATCCAGCGTTTTTTCCTGGATCAGGATCGCCGACAGAAGACCGATAAAAGACTTGCTCAAGGACCAGAGCGCGTGCGGCGTTTCGGCGCGCATGCCGGCATGATATTGTTGAGTGACGATGTGGCCTTTGTGCAGCACCAGCAGTCCGTCGGTATAGGTATTTTTCTGCCAGTCTGCAATGCTGACCTGCTTGCCGCTCTTGTCCTGGAATTCAATATTGCCGATCTGCCGCACCGCTTGCGGCAGCGGCGACACTGGCGCTTTTCCACGCCAGACAGTTGCTGTCGGACCGAGCTCGCGAATATGCTGGAAGCCCCAGCGGCCGTTCGGGAATTTCAGCAGATTTCCCAAAGTGACGATCTTTTCTGGCGGCGGAGGAAATCCCTTCATGATCTCCAGTGCGACCGGATCGGTATTCTCGGGTGGGGGCAATGCCCGCTCCTGCGCGGTGGAAGGGAAGGCGATCTGCATGGCGACTGCGGCGCCGATTGCGTGCCGGCTGAATGTTCGCATTGATTTTTTCATTATGGACTCGATAAAAGTGGGTATCGGTTGCTTTTTAAGGGCGATCCTTCGCGACGTTCGTGCCGCAAATTTGTGGGTTTGCGGTGACGATATTCAGTGGTTTGATGGATGTTTATGTAAGCAACGATTACATAAGTGACTGAAGATTACATTTAACGATGCGGGGATGTCAACATAAATAAGCGGTGCTTACATAAATAAATTTTGAAGTATTTGTTTTCGGCGTGAGTGTTCCGGATTGTTGCTTTCATCGTGTCGTTCCCGCGCAGGCGGCGAAACCTTGCAGAATATCGTAGGGTGGAAAAGCGCAGCCCTTGCAGGGGGGCCCGCCGAGGGGGCCCGCCGAGGGGCGCATATTCGCTTGCACGCGAATATCGTTCCGCAGGCGTGAGGCAATGCCTCACGAAACCCCTGCTGCACCCTTCCACCATCCGGCGTTCGCAATTGCCAATAGTGATCGAACACGGTGTAATGCGCTTCGCTTATTACACCCTACGATCCTTTGTGCGGGAACGACGAGGGAACGATTTGAAAGTATCCATTTGCGGAGTGAGACTTCCGCATTGTTCTGAATGGTTGATTGCGCGTGATCGCCGGAGCCGGGGGCAAAGCGGTAAATCACGCTCTGGTCGTCAGCACCCGCAACCGTAGCTAAATTCATCGCTGCCCAGTACCTTCCACGCGCCGCCGATGTTGACCAGCACCAGACGGTACCAGCGGTCATCGGTGGTGGTCTCGCCGCCGAGGTGACCCGGGCCTTTTCCCTCACCCTCCCACACAGAGAGATCGGGAATGCCGTCGCCATCCAGATCGTAGTGCAAGTGGGTTCCCCGCACAAAGCCGGTGTCTTCGCGGTTTAGCTTCATCTGCGTTTCGGTGCGGATGGCAGGGCCAGGTGGCAAATCGATGTTCGTATAAAACGCGTACAGGCTTCCGGCGGGATTGCGCTTCAAGCTATCTTGCCGGATAGTCTGGGGCATGGCTTCAGGGGAGGTTTCGCCACTGAAGTAGCGCCAGATGCGGGTGTCGGCATCACCGAACCGAAAACCTGGAGCCCAGCCCTCGCACATGGGTTCATCGACGTCACGCCACAGGATCTCCTTCTCACGAATCAGACTTGATTCCGCGCGCCACCGACCATCGCGTAACAACTGCACGCGTTGTACCGGTCGCACCAGCACCTGCGTGTGCGCCAGCATGTCATACAGCCCTGCGTTGCTGCCGTCTTCGGAACCCGGTTTTGGCTTCGGGCGCGGCGTGACCAGTTGCCGGTATACGATGCCGAAGCGGCCGCTGGCTTCCTCGGCAGTGGTGTTCGGCGGCGCCAGTTCCGCCTCGCTGCGAAACAGGGAAGGGCGTATGCTGGGGAACTCCAGCGCCCGCACCAGACTAACAATGTGCTCCGCCACCCCGGAGTTGACGATCAAGTTGGGCATCGGCTCCTCGCGTCCTAAAAACATGTCCGTCGCCTTCTTGCCTTCTGCCTGCAAGCGGCGCGCTTCGCCGCTCTGCCTGACCTCGCGCTTCTTGAGTTCCAGCCAGTCCGGCCAGGGCTCGGGCTTGCGGCCCTTCAGCCCCAAAGCCAGATGCGCTTTCATTTTCTCCAGCGCCTCGTTGCGCGGCCAGGGTCCTTGCGGTGGATGGCTCCCCTTCAGGTACTCTGCATACTGTTCCAGCGCACGCCAACCGGGTTCCAGCCAGAACGCGCGTTCGGGGTCGTAATCGGGAGACGGCGTTTCATCGGCCATTCGGTAGCCCCGGATGTGGGACAGGATCACCGGCGTCGACGCGAGATAGCGACAAGCGGTGTAACCACTCGGACTACTCGCCGGCTGAACTTCGCAGTAGCCGGTTCCGGATTGCTCGCCCAACAGCTTCACCGTAGCGTTCAGCGCCAATCGGCCTGCGACGGCGGCATCGGGACGCGGCGCCTCGCGAAGTATCACCGCATTGCCGCTCACCCAGCGCTGCGCTGCATCCACCCCGTCCTCACCGGCCCTTGGCCGTGCGATGCGATCGGCGCTCAGATACTTGCAGGCCACGTAGCCATAATGGCCCTCGCCTTTGACCAGGCAAAAACCGTCGACTTCAGTCGTGGCCTTGAGGATCAACTCGGCGCCGCGCGCCAGCGTACCGGTGACTTTGCGCTCGGAGCCTGGACCTTCGCGTACGCGCAAATCGTCGACCAGCACCCAACGCGGTGGCTGGGTGGGAAGCGCGGCCTGAACAGCCAGAGGCGTTAACATTGTCAGGATCAGGGGCGCACCAGCGATGATGGCTGATAATTGCATTTTGGCTCCGACGTGCAGGATTTGAACAATCGAACCCGGCCTCCTTGATGAGGCCCTGTTAGTCCTCATCGTCAGAATAATTGCGGCCGGTCATGGAGGCAGATGCCTGCTTCGTTATAAACCACAAAATGCCGGTTTAATATCAGAGATTGCGATTGAGCATAAAAGCAACAAGCAAGGGGAGCGAACTGAGCGAAAACGTTGTTTCGCACATCCTCTGTCTAGGAAGTGCGAGCTTTTTATTGATCTCGAATCTAATCCTTATGTACCCACCCAAAATAAATTGTGAGCGTCTTTGGCCGCGGCCAGGCCCACATCCATCTCCCAATTTATTCCGCGTGGGGATTTAGCCCCTGGATGGCAAAGCTGTGCAATCCATCGTGCACTATTTTTTCGCCGCTTTCGTACCCTGACGTTTTTTTGGCGCGCCCGGCTTTTCTTTCTCGCATTGATCGAGACATAACAAGGTATCTGCGTAGGACATGAACCGGTTCAGGTAATCGGGTGAGATATCGCGCATCAATGCCAGTGAGCGCAGCACCAGCATGTGCGAATTGATCGGTCCGGCATTCCTTGGGGCTTGTTCAAGTGCTTGTGTCACTTGCTTGTCAGCGCTCAGTTTTGACCAGGTATTTCTGAAATTTCGTATGGTTTTCAGTTCGGGACGCGATCCGGCAATCCCCTCCAGACGCGTATGACTATTTTCCGGAGCGTGTTGCTCAAGCTGGCGCACCAAGGCAGACAGCGATGTGTGTTGCCCGCTTGTCTCCAGGGTGGCGATAAATCGTTTTAATCCCTTGAAATCACTGGCGGCAAAAAACCGCTGCAGTTCCTCGGCCGCATGCGGAAAGTGCTGCACTATCCGAGCGATGGTTTCCCTGGCATCGGATTGCGCTTTTTCAAAACGTTCTGCAAACGCCGCCAGCGCTTGCGCCAGCCTGGCGTCGAGCATGCGTTTGACGTTTCCGTCATGCGCCTCTGCGCGTCTGGCCAGCACTTCGATGTAGTGCAGGCGCACGGGATCAAACCGGTCCGCGCCTGCCGTGCGCAGGGAAGCGATCAGCGTGTTGAAATCAGCGGATGAATCCGGTGGCGTATCCGCAATTTCCCTGTGATCGGCTTCATTCATGTTACGGCGTTTTGGCGGTGGGGGTCTTAGGCACGGGCGCCATTTCCACCCGCCGGTTTTGCGCGCGCGCGGTGTCATCGGTGTTGGGTTTTACCGGCTGCTCGGCGCCAAAAGCTGCCGCAAATACCATGGAAGACGGCATCCCTTCGTCGATCAGGGAGCGGGTGACGGTCAACGCGCGCTGGGCCGATAATTCCCAATTGTCGGCGAAGGGGCCGCCGCCCCGCATGGACTTGTCATCGGTAAATCCGCTCACCATCAGCAGTTCGTCACGCGCAGTCAAATAAGCCCGCAGCGGGGTGACCAGGCTTTTTAACAGTTGCCGGCCTTCAGGCTGCAACTGGTCCGAGTTGAGTGCGAACAGTACCTGGCCACTGATGCCAATGCGGCCGTTGTTGAGCGTGATGCGGCCCGTTGCCAACGGTATCGCCAGCGCTTTTTCCAGGGTCATGCGGCGCTGCTCTTCGACCTGGCGCTTTTTCACTTCGTCCTGCAGGTGCGATGTCAACTCCATCTGCACACCCACCACACCCACCAGGATCAGCACAAAGGCACCCAGCAAACCGGACATCAGGTCGCCAAAAACGGCCCAGACCGGCGCGGTGTTTTCCACACCGGCGTCGTTGTCGTCCATTAGCCGGCCTCCTCGGCAGACACGGCTTGTTTGCCCGGGAGTTGGCGCAGCTCTTCAAAAATTTCTTTTTGCGACATCATGCTCAAGTCGATGATTTCTCGCGCCTGGGCCACGTAATAGGCAAGCTGTTCGTCGCTTCTCAGCATGGATTTGTCCATTGCGCCTTCAATGCGCTGCAGGTTGGCGATCAGCTTTTCATTGGCTTCATTGAACGAGTGCACGGCAAAACCGAAAGCTTCGCTCAGGCTCGATACTTCGACCGCGCTGCTGGTGACGTGTGCGGCAATGTCGGAAAGTTTGGCGGCTTCGGTAGCCACATTGTCTGAAAACGCGCTGCCGGCAGCGGTGAGCGCCACCGCGGAGGAGGCCACCAGGGAATCGATCACGACGCGCTGTTCAAGGGACGCATGATTGATCGAATCGAGCAGTGCATTGAGTGTTTCCAGGATGCGGCTGCGTTCCTCAAGCAGTTCGTTGTCGCGCGCAACGCTGCTGGAGATTTCCTGGCGCAATTGTCCAATGACTTCTGCCGCGGCGCGTGGCGCTTCCGAGGCCGTTTCTATCAGCCGCGTGATCGGTTCTTCCAGCGCGGTGCCCAGCGTGGTCAGATGACTTGCCAGGGCCGTTTGCAATTGGCCCAGCCGTTCAACCGCGGCATTGCCACGCAAGGTTTCTTCATCCCTGAGCGCGCCGAGTTCGGACTGCAGCACGCTGGCCAGTTGATCCATGCGTTCGCTGTGCTGTGCGATCCATTGGGCTTCCGAGGTGATGCGGGAGCGCATCAATTCTTCAGCGGACGTGATCAATCGTGTTGTTTCGAGCAGCGTATTGCTGGCGCTGGTTTGCGCATGGTCGTTGATGTCTTGCGCGGTCCGGGTCAGGGTGTCGCAGATTTGCCGTTGCTGGGAAAGCGTTTGTGCGCTGGTTTGCTGCAATTCGTGGGTAAGCGCCGCCGCCATGGTTTCCAGCGATTTTGTCCACGTCTGTTCCCGCTGGCTGTCGTTCGCTGCCTGATCCGCCCGGAGGCTGGCGTATGTTTCGCCCACTGCAGCCACAAGGGCGCCGGAACGCTGCTCGAATGTGTCGGTGAATGCCTCAAGGGAGCGGCCCACACCGGTGACGAGGCTGCTGCTTGCCTGTTCGTGGCTGCTGAGTGCCGCCGTCCAGGTATCGGACACGGTGGTGGCGGTATCGCTGAAACGCGCGGAAAGTCCGTCGAGCTGCATCTGCACCGTATCGGCCATGCGTTCGTGCATCAGGGTCGCCTCCCGTGCGATCCCGCTCATCGCCGCCTCGAGCACGGGTTTGATGCTTTCGCCGGCAGCATGTGCGCTCTGGCTCAGGCTCTCGCGCAGGGATTTATCTACTGCGGATGCCAGATCGGTATATACACCTTTGACATCGCTGTGAAAACCTTCCTGATTGCTGAGCAGGCGCTGGTTCAATTGCTGGCTCATGCCCTCCATCTGCGCCATCATCGCCTGCAGTTTATCGACCACCGCAGGCAAGGCCTGAGATTGCAACTGCAATGCCTTGAAGGTTTCCTGGCGCTGATGAGCAAGCGAAAAGGGGCGCAATACCGTCGCAATTCTGGTGTCCAGCAGTTGCGCCGCCAGCATTCTTTCGCGTCGGCAGAGTGCCGACATCAGGCCCAGCATCGCAGATGCGGCAACCCCTGCTACCGAGGTGCCAAACGCCAGTCCCAATCCCTTGACCGGCACCGACAGCGCGGAGCGGATTGCCTGAAGATCGGTCGTTTTTTCCATTGCAAACACGGCGCCATTGAGGGTGACGACCATTCCCAGAAATGTACCCAGCATCCCCAGCATCACCAGCAGCCCGACCAGATAGGGCGTGAGGGCGGGACCGGGCAAACCGACACGCTCGCCCTCGATGCGCAAACGCACGGGATTTTGCAGGGAAGGATGCACGCTGACCAGCCAGCCACCGAGTTCCGAAAGGTTTTCCGGAATTGCCGCCAGCGCCGCCGTCAGTGTGGATGTCGCCTGGCGAAACTGCCGTAATTCGAGCGCGCCGAACACATAGACAGCGCCAATGATGCCCGTCATCGCCAGCGCCAGATAACTGTCGCCGATAAATCCGCGGCCCACCCAAACGATCCCAAGTGCGCCCAGGACGAAGGCGACTGTAAATAAATGTCTATTCATTTTGTATCTTGTTATTGAGTGCTTCGATGAGCCCCACCGTCGGTTGCAGGCGAAGCTCCACTTCAGCCAGCAGCAGCATTTGCATGTCATTGCAAAAGCGCGCCAGCCAGGCTCCCGCCTTTATCCAACCGGCAGGGTTGTCTGCCTGCTGAGTATCAACAAGCATCTGTTGATGTGCTTTGAACAATTGTTCAAAACGTTTTTTAAGAAGCAGCGGCACCTTCGAGAGCAATTTACTCTCGCGCTCGCGCAGTATCTTCTCGAGCGCCGCGTCCAGGTCGGCAAGTTTCCTGAGCTCTGGTGAGACCTTCGCAAGCGCCGCCCGGACATTGACCCGCAGGGGCTGAAGGCGCAATTCCATGTCGTGCTGATGTGCATCGTAGAACCGGCGATACGGCGCGTAAGCCGCCGCGAGGTCCATCGGCAGCTCAAGTTTTGGTGCGGGCAGTTCGATGTGTGTCTTGCCCAGCCTGGGCGAGCAGCTCTTCATGATCGAATCGATCAGGCCAGCCTGTATCCGGTCGAATTCGACAGTGACGGCGGCACGCGGGTCGAATCGGGCGTCCGGCTGCAGTTTTGGCGGATTTGCCACGTCGTCGTCGTGCACCGCAGACAGGGTGATGGCGTCGGTAAAGTGAATCCACAGGCCCAGTTTTTCCGCAAACGCATTCCCGGGCTCGGCCGCCTCCACCATGTCCATGTCAGCGAGACAACGAATGAGTTTTGAGCTGTGGAAATTCGTACGCGGTAACACTCGCGTCATAGGCAGGTGCAATCAAAATCGAAAAAAGCTGGGAGAGTCCGTTGCCAAGGGACCAACTGGAAGTTCACGCCGCACTCCGCATGAACACGCGTTTTGGTTCTGCTCTGGCAAATCCGAGCCACTTTCAGTGACCATTTCATGGCAGAAATGAATCCGCGATTATATCGTGGAGGAGTTGGAAACTCAAACAGGCTGGACGTGCGAGTCCCGCCAGTTGCGGCCTGGCGATCTGTTTCTGCGCATCCAACGATGTCTGCTGGAATAACATGGTTTGATACAGGGTAGCGTGCGCCAGCAATGCCGCGAGAGCGTTCCTTCAGGTTTCGCATATGATGGCAACATCCTGGATAATTTTGGCACGTGAAAGAAACAATGACGATCACCGAACTCCCTTTTAGAGCAACAACGGCGCAGGCTTGCGACTGGCTGGCGCAGCAGACCGGTACGCCATGGGTTTTGGCAGGTTTGATCGAAAACGGCTTGATCCCCTACGTCTGGCTGGACCATGACGCCGACTATCCTGCGCTGTTCGGTGACGCGAACGGTGGATATGCGGCGCCGATTTTTTTCGAAGGCGACACCCGGCGGCTTGCAGCCGGAAGCGAGGATGTGCTCATCACGATCACGAAAGACGTTTACAGGATAGTGACGACACTCAAGCCCCCGGGCTTTCGAAGGGATTTGCATGAGTTACGTTTCCTGAAGAAGGATCTGGAGCGCCTGGCAAGCAAACTCAAGCGCGAGGCCGAGCCCGAACCAGTCAAAATCGAGGAAGCCAGGGAATCGCAGGCTGGCATCAACAGGGAGCAGGTGTTGATCGCATTTGCCAGTCTGGTAAAGATCGATCTGGAACAGGCCCTTGCGGGAGGCGGCGGCATATTTGGCGATGAGGGCGCGAGGGTGAAAGGCAGTGCCAAAAAGGCAAAAAACAAAGTCGTGTGGAATCCGGTTACGCTGGCGCTGGGATTAAATGATGTGTACCGGGTACCGATCTCACATCTGAAAAGAACCTTTAATTCACATGATTTTTTAGACGAATGGGCTACGGAATGGAACCAGACTCTGGCGCTATTGGGACAATAAAGCGACGGCAGGGGCCATCGACATCTTGAACAGGAAATCATCAGTCATGTCAAAAACAGAAACGGGCGCTGTGACCGCCAATGTGAAACAACCCAGGCGCCGCGCCTTGCGTTCCGTGATCTACGCGTGCGTGGCGGCGCTTATCGCTGCCGCCGGAATCAGCGGCCAAGCAACCGACTGGAGAAACGCGAGCCGCGAACCGGTAGGACTCGCACCCGATCCTGCGCTGGTCAAGGAGGCGGTAGTCCAGGTTTATGGCGCGCGTACGGTGGGTGCCAAGGGTCTTTTCGGCGTCCACACCTGGGTCGCGGTCAAACCCACAGACGCGCTTGAGTGGAACGTGTACGAGGTGATCGGCTGGCGCCTGCGCTCGGGCGGAAGTGCCGTCGTCGTGCGCAATCGGCAGCCCGATGCGCGCTGGTTCGGAGAATCGCCCGAGCTCTACGCCGAAAAGCGCGGCGCCGGGGTGGACCAGTTGATCCAGCGTATCGACAAGGCGGTGCAAGACTATCCGTATGCGAACGAATACACGGCATGGCCGGGCCCGAACTCCAATACCTTCACGGCCTGGATCGCACGCGCGGTGCCGGAACTGGAAATGGACCTCCCTGGTACAGCGATCGGCAAGAACTATCTGGGCAGCTCGGTCTTCGCCACCGCACCTAGCGGCAGCGGGTACCAGGTGTCGCTAGGCGGTTTGCTCGGCATTGCGGCGAGCGGCGTGGATGGGGTGGAGATCAACGTGCTTGGCTTGAATTTCGGCGTCGGTCCGAATGGGCTGAATCTTCCCATCGTGGGCCGGATCGGCGGCTTCAGGCCGGGCGCGCGGATGGGGGAGGCACATGATGCGGCATCCAATCCGGCAAGCACACTCGCCTATTAAGTACCCGCCCGGAATTGTCATCGACGTTGTGCCCGTGCGAGCGGGTTATGGATTCCCGCATTCGCGAGAATGACGGTAGTAATTTGTACGACCTCCACTCCTACCACCGTCATTCTCGCGAATGCGGGAATCCAGACTGAGCTTGCATCACGTGACCGATACGCTCAGCTACGACGCATGAATGGATAAAGTCGAGCTTAGTTCTTCCTGCTGTCAAATCCCCGGAAGCGTTCCCTGTGGCGTCGTCCGCCCCGCCTTCGGTGCCGCATGCGCGACCAGCCGTTGCGCCGAATAACGCACAAAAAACGCCGCCGCATCGTCAACCGGGCAATGCAGCCAGTCATCATATTGATCCGGATCGAGAATGATCAGCATGCGTTTTTCATCGTCGGGTTTATGGAAGCGCTGCATCAGCGGATGGCCGTCGGCGTTGATGGTCAGCATCGAGAACGACAGCAGCGGCAGGGCGCCTTTAGCGGCTGCCTTGTATTCCCATATGCCCGCAATGCCGAGCGGCGCGCCGTCGGCGCGGGCGATTTCGAACCGTTCCGCTTTGCCCGACTCATAGGATGGTTCGTAAAAGGATTGGACTGGTATGACGCAGAACTGCCGGTGTTTGTATGCATTCCGGAAGCTCGGCTTGGTGGCGACCGTCTCGGTGCGTGCATTATAGGTCTGGCGGGCGAGCTTCACATCGGCCCAGTTCGGGACCATGCCGAACATGGCTAATGCACACGATCGATCGCCGGCAACAGCGTCCGTGCGCGGAAGGCGGATCATGGGCGCCATGTAACCCGGGTAAACCTCTGGCTTGTAGTCGGAATCCGGTGGCGCAACACCGAAGTGTTGCTGCAGCAGTTCGCGCGTGGAAGGGCGGTAATTGGAGCACATGAGATGATTGTAGCGCCTGCGGGAGAAGAAGGTGCGATGCTCTTTTCATGTGCCGGCTGGCGCCGCACGCCTTGCCATGCCTGTTTGCCAAAAAGCTCTGGTAAGATTTGCGGCTTCGAAGGCGACGTATCCACAGTTCATTCCCGGGAAACAAAATGTGGCGCACGACTGCTGAAGCAACGCAATAGTCACAACGGAGACATCGAATGAATATGAACAAGCAGGTGCCACCGCGCATCGTCGTCGGGATTACCGGCGCATCCGGCGTAGTGTATGGGATCCGAATGCTGCAACTCCTGCGCGAGCTGGGGGTTGAAACGCATCTTGTCATGAGCAAATCAGCGCAGGTCACCCTGGCGCATGAATCGGATCTGAGCGTCGCGCAGCTTAGGGCGATGGCGGATGTTACCTATGCGAACAGCGATATCGGCGCGGCAATTTCCAGCGGTTCGTTCAAGGTTACCGGCATGGTCGTCGCGCCTTGTTCGATTAAAACGCTGTCCGAGATTGCCACCGGCGTGACCAGCAACCTGTTATCCCGTGCCGCCGACGTGAACCTGAAAGAACGTAGACGGCTCGTCCTGATGGTGCGGGAAACACCGCTGCATCTGGGGCATTTGCGCAGCATGGCGGCGGTCACTGAAGCGGGCGCAGTTGTCTTTCCGCCAGTGCCGGCATTCTATTCGAGACCGGCGTCAATCGAGGAGATGGTTGACCATACGGTGGGGCGCTGTCTCGACCTGTTCGGTTTTGATTCGGGCGTCGTGAAGCGCTGGGATCCCAAAGGCACGGACAACCCGGCGTAACGCTTTTTCTTTGATGTAATCGATGGGGCGGGGGCGGGACTAGGGACAAATTGCACACATGAACTCGAGCTAATCAACCCAGTCCCTTGATGTTTGCAATGCCGTCGGCCACGTGGGCGACCTCTTTCATGATCCAGTCACGAAGCGCCGTCACCTCCGGGCGTGGCGCGCTCGACATCCCGATCAGCCAATACGCATAATCACTCGATTCAATGTCTATGTCAGGCTGAGCGACAAGACGGCCATCTTCAAGCATCGGAAATACAAGGCCGATTCGTCCTAGTGCCACGCCATGCCCTGCGATCGCCGCCTGAATCACCTGATCGTACTGGTTGAAGTGCAAATAGGCTTTCGGCTCGGGAGACGGCAATCCCCGCTGGCGCAACCAGTCCGACCAGCGCAGCCACGGACGCATGCGGTCATCAAACTCAAGCAAGATCTGCTGTGACAATTCATTGCCGCGCTTGAACGCCACCGCCGCCACCGATTTGCTCGCCACCGGCACGATATGTTCGTTGAACAGATGGATTGCGCCACGCGGCGCTTGCGCCTCACGGCAATAGCGGATCGCCAGATCAATTCCTTCCGGCTCGAGATCCAGCATGCGGTTATTCGCCGCGACCCTGACATCGATATGCGGATGCGCGGCTTGAAACGCTCCCAGCCGCGGCAGTATCCACAGGGCCGTGACGCCTATGCTGGCGGTGATGGTGACCGGCCGCACGCGCCCGTCCTGCCGGATGGAGTGGGTGAATTCACTCAGGCGTTCCAGCCAGGGCGACGCGATATGAAGGAGTTCCTCTCCTGTCGGGGTAAGCGCCAGCGCCCGATGCCTGCGGATGAACAGCGCCGTGCCCAGGTGCTCTTCCAGGGCCTGAACCTGTCGACTGACCGCCGACTGTGTCAGACACAGGTCTTGCGCGGCCAGCGTGATGCTCATCCGCCTTGCAACCGCGACAAAACCGCGCAAGGCATCCAGCGGCGGCAGTCCCAGCAAATCGTTATCCATGCGTTTTACTCATGTGAGCCATGCAAAAACACCGTTTGTGTCTGGTCATGGGCGGAACGAGAATGGCCATCAGCACCGCAACACATTCTATGACATGAGCGCAGATCCTGCGAAAGGAACGATCAATGAATTCGGATACGGGCAATTCACCTGTGACAGGACGGCTTGGTTATCTTGTGCCGTCAGCAAAGCGCCCCTGCAATTATATGTTCCAGCCGCCGGATGGCGTGCCATCCGAGAACTGCGAATACGAGGATGTCCCATGCGCGATTCATGATGCGCGCCGCATCAGCTCAGCGCTCGCGCTGGAACTGAACGGCTTCGAACTGGTGGACATGCCTGCCGGCCTGAGCGAGTTTTATGACGATCGCCTGGTAAAGGAGATTTATTATCCCGAACTGGAAGCGCTGGCGCTACGCATGACCGGCGGCAGGCAGGCAAGGGTGTTCGATCACCTGTATCGCCAGCGCGACGGAGCGCGCCCGACATTGTCATTCGGCCGCGACGGCGATGGCACACAAGCGTCGGCTGTGGGGCGCGTTCATAACGACTACACCGAGCAGTCCGGCCAGCGGCGCCGCGAGCTTGTATTTGCGGATGGCTCTGCCGATTCACCCTTCGTGATCCTCAACTTCTGGCGGCCGGTCCATCATGCGGCGATCGATACACCGCTGGCCGTCTGCGATACACGGAGTTTTGCCATGCAGGACTGGATAGCGGGCGACATCATTTATCCGGATCGCACCGGCGAAATTTATCTTGCCAGGCATTCGGCTGCCCATCGCTGGTACTACTACCCGTCGATGATGCCGAGCGAGGTGCTGGTTTTCAAGACCTACGATTCGCGCCTGGACCTGCCGGCTCGCATGACTGCCCATTGCGCATTCGATGATCCGACCGCGCCCGCCGATGCGCCAGCCCGCCGCAGTATTGAAGCACGCTGCCTTGTCGTTCTGGATTGAATCCACGCCGATATGGTGTAACCCGCTTCCACCCAGGAGATGATTTTGAATAATACACACACGTTGACCAGCCGGCCGCGCCTTGAATTCTGGTTCGAATTCGGCAGCAATTACAGCTATCTGACCGCCATGCGGATCGAAGCGCTGACGCACAGCGCTGGTGTGGAACTGGACTGGAGGCCGTTTCTGCTCGGTCCGATTTTCCGGAAATTCGGCTGGGATTCCTCGCCGTTTGTCCTGCAACCAGCGAAGGGTAAATACATGTGGCGGGACATGGCGCGCGAAGCGCAGAAATACAGGCTGCCATTTACAAGGCCATCGGTTTTCCCCCGTGCCGCTGTACTGCCGATGCGCGTCGCGGTCCATGCAACGGACAAGCCCTGGATAGGCGCGTTTTGCAGGAATGTGATGACGCAGAATTGGGTCGGCGACCTTGAGATCGACGACGAAGCGAATGTAGCGCGTGCGCTCATGGGGCTGGTGCAGGATCCTGATTCGGTCATCCGCGCCGCACTCAGCGACGCCAACAAGCTGCAGTTGCGTAACAACACCGAAGAAGCCCATGCGCGTGGCATCTTCGGCGCGCCGACGTTTTTTGTTGGTGACGAAATGTTTTGGGGTAATGATCGTCTGGAGGATGCAATTGCCTTTGCCTGTGCTGACATGTGCAGCAGCGCGGAAACACCTTCACGAGAGACCCCATGATCCGGACCGAAAGGAATTTTATCGCGATCGTTTTATGCGGCGGCATCATCATGGGCCTCGCATTAGGCGCCAGGCATGTCATGGGTCTGTTTTTAATGCCGATGACGAGTACGCATGGCTGGGGGCGGGAAGCATTTGCGTTCGCCATCGCGCTGCAGAACCTGGTGTGGGGTCTGGCCCAGCCTTTTACCGGCATGGTGGCTGACCGGTTTGGCTCAATGCGCGTCTTGTTAGCCGGGTGCCTTATGTACGGTGCGGGTCTCTACTTCATGGCGCATGCAGATACCCCGGTAGGACTCGCGTTGAGTGCTGGCGTTATTGTGGGCATGGCGCTGTCGGCCACCTCATTTGGCGTCGTTTATGGCGCGCTGAGCCGTATCGCAGCGCCGGAGAGACGCGCGTCGGCACTTGGTCTTGCCGGCGCAGTTGGCGGACTTGGACAGTTCCTCATGGTGCCGGCGGCGCAGGGAGCGATCGACGGTTTTGGCTGGATGGTGGCGCTGGTGCTCATTGCAATTTGCATCACCGCGATCACGCCCGCATCGTTCGTACTGGATGACCGGCGCAAAGGGGGGCCGGCCGCCGCTGAGCAGTCGCTCAGCCATGCAATTCGCGAAGCCCTGTCGCATCGCGGCTTCTGGCTTCTTAACGCAGGTTTCCTCGCGTGCGGCTTCCAGCTCGCCTTCATTGGAAGCCATCTGCCCGCCTATTTGCTGGACAAGGGATTGGGCGGGCGTTCGGCCGTTATTGCACTATCGCTGATTGCGCTTGCCAATATCGCAGGCACATACATCTGGAGCATGCTGGGCGGTAAATGGCGCCGGAAACATCTGCTCGCCTGGATTTATCTTGCGCGTTCGGTTGCGATGGCGCTGTTCGTATTGCTTCCTCTGAGTGAAGCGACCCTCTATCCGTTCGCATTCATCATGGGATTCGGCTGGCTGGGAACGGTGCCGCTGACTACCGGGCTGGTCAGCCAGATGTTTGGCGTGAAGTACATCACGACGTTATTCGGCTTTGTATTCATGGGACATCAACTGGGCGCATTTCTGGGCGTGTGGCTGGGTGGACTGGTATTCGATGCAAGCAAATCGTATGAGATCATGTGGCTCTGCTCGATCCTTCTCGGGATAGCCGCGGCATTGCTGCATATGCCGATTGACGACCGGCAGATTGTCCGCCTGCGGCCCGCGCTATCATGATGACGGTGCTGCAGTGAACGTCGTGTGGAAAGACCTGCTGCTGATAATGTTAATGACGGCGATGGGGTGCGGTTTTGTCCTTCATGCGCTACTACGGCCGGAATTCGTGGCGGCCCTGGTTCGCATGATGTCCTTTTGTTGATGTAAATTGAAGAGGAAAAAAATGGTTTCCCAAGCTGAAAAAGGCCGTATTTTCCGGGAGTTGCATCATCAGCCCGGCGCATTTCTGATTCCGAACCCCTGGGACGCTGGTACCGCGCGTTTGCTGGAAATGCTTGGATTTACAGCCCTGGCCAGCACCAGTGCGGGTCACGCATTTTCGCAAGGGCTGCCGGACAATGGCGTCAGTCTGGAACCCACCTTGCGCCACCTGGCTGACCTGAGTGCAGCAACCGAACTGCCCGTCAGTGCCGATCTCGGGAATGGGTTTGGCATTGACCCCGAGTCGATTGCTGAAACGATCAGGCTAGCCGCTGCCGCCGGTGTGGTAGGGGCATCGATTGAAGACACAACCGGCGAAATGGAGTCGCCAATTCATGACCTTGGTCTGGCAATCGAGCGCATCAGGAGCGCCGTCGACGTCGCACGCGGCTTGAGCTTCCCCTTCACGCTCACTGCGCGCGCGGATAACTACGTGGTCGGCCGCCCGGATTTGAAAGACACGATCAGACGCCTTCAAGCTTTCCAGGATGCCGGCGCCGACGTCTTGTATGCGCCAGGATTGAAGACTCTGGAAGAGATAAGGATCGTGGTTGCTTCGGTTGACCGGCCGGTTAATGTTTTGATGGGTTTTGCCGACGTGGCGTTTGGTGTCGCCGAACTCTCCGGTCTGGGCGTGAAGCGTGTGAGTGTAGGCGGTTCCCTGGCGCGTGCCGCACTGGGGGCATTTTTGCGTGCATCCAGGGAGATGCGGGAGTGCGGCACATTTTCCTATGGCCGCGATGCAGTGAGTTCAAAGGAGATCGACGCGATGCTGCAGCAAGGGCTGAGTGGGGGTAACGAAGGCAAATAAGCTCCCGTCATGTCCTCTCAGCGGCGCAACACCAGACAAATTGGTAGGGCGTCAATAAGCGCAGCGCAATGCGCTGCGCTTATTGACGCCCTACTTGTTGGCCTTAGATTTTTAGCGTTGGAATTTTAGTGTTGTTGCTGCGCGCCAGAAGCAATTGATTTTTCTTCGAAATTACACGTCTCTGGATGTAGAGCCTTACTGTGCCATTCGTAATTCGTCAGGCGCGGCGCATGCCATGTAAAATTTCTGCATGCCCAATTACCATCGCGCCTGGTGTCCTGGTGGTACCTACTTTTTCACGGTGAATCTTTTACAGCGATCCGACAACGATCTCCTGGTGCGCCATATTGATTTTCTTCGGGATGCTGTACGTACGGTTCGACTGGCGCATCCATTCAAAATACACGCATGGGTTGTGCTGCCTGAACACATGCATTGCGTGATTGAGCTGCCGGCTGGTGATGCTGATTTTGCGTTGCGATGGCGGCTGATCAAGATTCGCTTTTCAAAATCGCTGCCGGACAAGGAATGGCGCTCCGCGACTCGGCTGCGGCGTGGCGAGCGGGGTATCTGGCAGCGGCGTTATTGGGAGCATCTGATTCGTGACGATGCGGATTTTGCGGCACACATGGATTATGTGCATGTCAATCCGCTCAGACATGGCTTGGTCGAGCGGGAGGCCGATTGGCGCTTTTCGACTTTTCATTATCTGGTGGCGCAGGGTGTGTATCCGCTCGATTGGGCCGGGGAGGCTGAAGGAGAAATCGGTTTTACGGAGTGAGGCCAGGCAGCAAGCCATAACGGGTAGAAAGTGTATTTTTGCAATATTTCGCGGCCACCTTGCTGGTGATGGTGCCGGCAAGATGGTTTTACTAAAACGCGCAACGCATCATCAGTGCCTGGAAAGGGGAATTGGCGCTCCCTTCTCAAGCGCTGCGCGATCCCATTTGCCCAGGTTAGCCGTCGCGTCGTAAGTGCTCTGCAAGAATTCGAGCAGCATGGCATCGGGAGATTGCGATTGTTGTACAACGGCATAGGGCAAGATGAACTCGCCGAATGTCTTGTTGTAGCTGGCCTCGTCCGGCCGCACCTGTGCCGTATTGAATCCCGGTGGTTCCGGATACGCGTAGGCATAAAATACCGGATAGGGCAAACCGTCATTGCCGGGCCAGAATCCACAACTACTGAGTTCATGCGAGTAGGCTTCCTGCATGACCCAATCCGGGCAATTGGGTATGCCACCTGGATGTTGCGGAGCTGTGCGTCCGGAAAATCGCGTTACCGCGAGATCAAAGCCGCCCCAGAAAAAATGCACCGGACTGCATTTGCCGATAAAACCGCTGCGGAATTGTTTGAACACACGGTCCGCCTGGGCCAGGATGCGCCAGAGCCTGTTAACATACTCCGCATCGTAGGACGCGTGGACATGATCCTGCTCGAATGGAATTGCGTCGATCACTTCATTGGGCTTTGCATGGATCTTGATATCAAAGCCGAGGCCGGTCAGATGGACAAACAATTCCCGGTAAAAGTCGGCAACCGGGCGCGGCCGAAGCGCCAAGGTCCTGGTCATCCCATCACTCGTCAGGATCCGCAGTTGGTGGTCGATAAAGTCGAAATCAATTTCAAACGTGCGCATGCCGCAGGGAACAGGCGAGCTTGTCATGCCACGCGCCGTAAGATAGAAAGTGACATGCCAGGAGTGGTTGAGCCAGGGGCTCTGAGCCAGCCGGATCTTGCCGGCGATCTGCGTCCACATATGCAGCGTTGCGCAAGTGTCCTTGCCCTCATCAAAACGCCACTCCGGCCAGGTCTGGCCGTGATACGAACTGCCTGGTGAAGTTGACATGGCTACAGCGGTCGATCACTGCGGCATTGTCTGGCTTGCCGCCTGCTCCAGTCCCGTGTCCGGATCCTGATGCGACTGGACGAATTGAACAAATCCTTCGACAAACTGCTTGAGCTGGTCGTGAACGGCCTGATCGATTATCGCGCCATTGTCGTCGAAAACCTTTTGGGCGCGCGACACCATCAAACGCCCCTCAAACCAGGGTTCTGTCCCCAAGGTACGCAAGACAGGCAGCCATGCATTTTGACTGAGGATCGTACCGAAACCGCCAGGGGAAGCGCCCAACAGCGCAACCGGTTTGCCGCCAAAAACACGTTCAATGTCGGCCGGCGGACGTGACAGCCAATCGATTACATTCTTCAAGACGCCCGGTATCGAATTATTGTATTCAGGCGTCACGATCATCAGGCCATCCGCCATGGCAATCATATCTTTAAGCGTGGCAACAGCGCCTGGAATTCCTTGTGCCGTCTCGATATCCCCGTCGTAAAGCGGGATCTGTTTTATCTCTCCAAAAATGAGCTCCGTGCCGTCTGGCATCATCGTTGCCGAAGCTCGAAGAAGCGCAGTGTTATAGGAGTTATTGCGCAAGCTACCTGAAATGCCGACCAGTCTAGTCATCATGGTTCTCGGAAGTTATCTCTTCATGTCATTTTATTTTGGGTCGATGAACATTTGACCGATTGGATCAATAGAAGGCACATAAATTCCAATAAATATCGGCGGATATTTATTGGAATTTATGTGCATTACTCTCGCTGACATACATCAAATCCTTTTCGTTTTCATCGATTCCCGTGACAGCGAATGCCTAGAATGTTTTTACAATGCTGCCGTTAAAGTGATGGACACGCCGTTTCTTGTCGGACTTGGACAGACTGGAGGAGCTTTCCATGAGGAACGCGTCATTCACAACTTGCCTTTGCAAATTATCCTTTTTATTACTGCTGGCCGAACCAATCACTGGATGGAGCCAAACGAACGCCGCTCCGCCGACCGTACCTGCTGCGCCACCGGCCTCGCTGGCTCCATGTGGCGGCAATGCTGACGATTATGTTGCCGGACTTGCGGAAGAATTTAATACGCCGCTTGACCCGAACATATGGCTGGACCGGTTCTCATTCCTGAGTCCTGGACCCGCCACAGGTTATGAAGTTTCCGATGGGTCCTTGACATTGTGGCTGCAGCGTAGTGATAGCGATCCGCAAAGTGATTTCACTGACAGAGTCATCTACAGCAGCCCAATAACACCTGAAGGTGGAAATCTCCAGAGAACCGGATATCTGCAAAGGTATGGATGTTTCGAAATTGAAGCAAAACTGCCTTTCGGCAAAGGGCTCTTTCCAGCGTTCTGGCTGGCGGCCACCTCTGATCTTCCGGAAATCGACATCATGGAAACGTACATGCGCGAACCATATGCCGACGCGCAGCTGCACCCCATTTCTTATGAAGTGGTTGTGCACGTAGCCTGTACCCCTGAGGAGCCGGAGTGCTCCCCAACTTCCGGCGCCAGGGCGGTGGATAACAAGATCACCTATCCTGGCGTGGATCTTTCCGCAGACTTCCACCGCTATGCGGTGAAGTGGGAGCCCAGTCAGGTCACGTTTTACCTTGATGGAAATGCTGTTCACACCATCCCGATCAGTCTGTCGGATCCGATGTATATCGCACTTGGTATCCGCGCTGATCCCTTATCTCCGCCGGACGAAACAACGCCAACCAGAAGAGATGACACTTTCGATCCCGGCGCCACCTACGAGGTGAATTACGTCCGCACCTGGTGCTTCAGAAATCTGGATTGCCGCTGAACGGAAAATCATGCCTTAACCATCGACCGGCTCAGCGGGCGTCTCCAGAAGCAGCTGATAGAAACCAAGATCCAGCCATTGTCCGAATTTGAGTCCCGCCTGCCTGATCGTCCCGGCATGGGCGAATCCCAGCTTCTCGTGCAAGCTTATGCTGGCAGGATTATCCATGCTGATTCCAGCTATGAGCGAGTGGTATTGCTGTTCCCCCGCGGCCTCGATCAGGCGCTGCATCAACATCAGGCCCAGACCTTTTCTGCGGTGATCCTTGTGAATGTACAGTGCATTTTCCACTGAATACTTGTAAGCAGGCCAGGCGCGAAAGCTGCCGTAGGTCGCAAATCCCATCAATGTGCCGGTATGGTCTTCGACACCAATGACAGGAAAGCGGCCCGCCTCCTTGGCGCCAAACCAGCTGACCATGCTTTCCGGTGGACGTGGAAGGTAGTCGTACAGGACGGTTGAGTTGACGATGGCTTCGTTCAGGATGTCAAGCATCTGACCGGCGTGTTCTTCATGGGTGCATGAAACAAATCGCATTCGCTGCTCCTGAAATTAACGCTGAATCATACCGCTTGCATTGTCCGCCAGGCGAGGGTGACGAACGCCAGAACTGCTGCCCATACAAAATTCACTATCTTCGGCATTCCGGCGCAACCCCGATCGTGGTCCTCAAATCGCGGTATGCTTGATTCCTGGACCAAAACCGTTGACGGCATGTTGTCATGCCCCCCTGATTTGCGAGCGTGCCATTGAGAAAGGCAATTCACAGGTTTTTTTATGCGGTGCTATGGCTGGCAATGCTCAGCGTTGTGCTGCCGTTTCTTGATGCCGCTGTTTATGCAGTGCGTCTGGCATCGATGCCTGTCCCTGCCACCCTGTCCATGCCGGTCGACAATCTCAAGCGTAGCGCATTGCGCGATAGCTGGCATGTATCGCGTCCTGGAGGGCGCCGGCATGAAGGCATCGATTTATTTTCTGGAAAGGGAACGCCGGTGCAGGCAACTACGGAGGGTGTCGTGCTGCGTCGCGGCTCCAGCGGTCTGGGCGGCAATGTAGTGTGGGTGCTCGGGCCGGGCGGCCAACGCCATTATTATGCCCATCTGGACCGATTTTCCCAGATTTCTATTGGCCAGCGTATAGCGTCTGGCACGGTGCTCGGATATGTCGGCAACACCGGCAACGCCAGAACCACGCCGCCGCATTTGCACTATGGAATATACGGTAGCGCCGGGGCCATTAATCCGTTCCCGTTGTTAAGCACTCACCCGGATCAGATCGAGTGAGATCGATGTGGATCCGGGAGTCCGCCGAGAGCCGGGTGGTCCTCTTCCGTCCAAACAAGTTTTTCCGGCAAAGTGCGGAACAATTCAGGTATCCCGAGCATCCTATTTTCTTTCCGAACCATTAACGAGGACACTATGGACGCTACTTGGATCGTTTCAGCAAATGCAGGCCGTGCGAGCATTTTTTCTCAAAAGCAGGATGGCGCACCTCTGGAAGAAATCAATGACATGGTAAACACAGCCGCGCGTCTGCGTGCTGCAGACCTGGAGACCGACGACCTGGGCCAGCGATCCGCCTCAAAGAGTCGGCATAGCACCGGGGCACCGACACAACCGAGCGGTTATGAACCAGATCAATCGCCTGTCGAGCATCAGACGGAGATATTCGCCAGGAGCATCGCCGGCTTTCTATTGCACGCCCATCAGGAAGGCCGCTTCCGGCAGCTCTGCCTGGTCGCCTCTCCTGAATTCCTTGGCGTATTGCGCAAGCTGCTTGACCCGGAGCTGCAGTCGGCCGTAAGTGCGGAAATCAACAAAGACTACACGCAGTTCAACCGCGAGAAATTGCGGGAGCAGATCCACGCGCACAAGGCAAAAGCGTAGAGGAAGCCCGACGCTCATTTCATTCGGAAAAAACAGCCGAGGCCATCTGGCGCTGCATCGGGGCAGCGCCAGATGGCCTCTGTCCGCCGGTCACGCAGGATGTCTGTCCTGGTTCGAAAATCCGCCGCTTTCACCTGCAGGGTTCGTTGCTCCGCCACCCACTTTTGCAGCCTGACTTACAATTCAGCGGATCGGGCATGGTTTGCCGTGCGCCCAAAAGAGGTGAGAGTCAGCCAGCATCACGTAGCGCGGGCAATTATTTTCCACATGAAGCTGAGGATGAACATGAACATAGAGCAGGTATTGCCAGAGCTTCCCGAGTCGCAGGCAACCGGACAAATACGCGAAATCTACGATGACATCAAATATCTTTCGGCGGTGCCGATGGTGGCGCTCATTTACCGCCACATGGCGACCTTGCCCGGCGTGCTCGAGTGGGCATGGGAGGTGCTGCGGCCATTGATGGTGTCCGGCCTGCTGCAGGAAAAGGGGTGGCAACTGGCCCGCACGGCCGATTTGCCGCAGACGCTGGCGATTCCATTGAAGGCGCGGCAGGCGGCGGGCATTTCGGCCACCGATGAGGCGATCATTGCGTCGTCGCTGGCGGCTTTCAACCGGACCAACCCGATCAATATTCTTTCGTTGCGCTGCCTCGAACGCCATCTGCGCGGCGCCGTGGCAGCCGGGGCTCGCGCGAACCCACGAGCATGGACTGCTCCCGCTTCCTTGCCGCGCTTGCCGGCGATGCTGGAACCGGGCGACATGAATCCTGCCGCAAGGGATATTGTCGACTGGCTGAGCCATCGAGGGCAAGGCCGGTACGCCGGCATCTGGCCCAGCTTGTATCGCTACCTCGCGCACGTGCCGCCGTACCTCGGGTTTGCCGCGGTGATCTTGCCGCCCCATTTCGATGGTATCGATCGTGCAGTCACGATGCTCAATGCCGACATAGAAAAGGCGGCCGACGAACTGGCGGCGCAGGTGCCGCCGCCGAAGCTGGCCGCTCCCACCGCCGGGACCAGGGACAAGCTGGAACGCGCAATCGGCAATTTTACGATGCTAATTCCGGAGATGCTGGTGATAGGGACGCTGCTGGAGCGGGCAACGGTGGCGAACGATGGTGAAGTCTCTCGCATGGGATAGACTGATGCCGTTCAAGCTGTTCCGGAACGTTCGGCCACCTGCGAAAACCGGTTCGCTGCAGTGTTCCAATTTTTTTCCATGACTTCGATTGCCTGCCTGCTGGTCTTGCTGAAGTGTTCATAACCCGCGCTGGCACTGTCGACCGCGCACTTCATGACTGCCATCACATCTTGCGAACCGGCTGGCGCGCTTTTGGAGACCTCGTCAACCAATGCAGAGACTTCGCGGTCCGTTTCGATAATTTTTTCTTCAGCGTCACGGGCAATTTCGGCCTGCGTAGCGGCAGCGATAGCGGCCAGGTGAAGGTTATATGCCGTTGCGCTGACAGCAGCTGGCTGCGCCTGTGCGGCGGTCTGCAACATGAATTCCTGTGAACTTTTGGCCGGAGAAAATTCGGCAATGTGCTCTTCAGCGACGCGGGCAATTTCGGCTTGCGTAGCGGCAGCGATAGCGGCGAGGTGAAGGTTATATACAATCGCCTCGGCCGTAGCCGGCTTTGCCTGAGCGACAGCGCGCGAGATAAATTCCTGGGGATTTTTGGCAGCGAGCAACCGGCTTGCTGCCACTGCGGAACCTTCCGCAGAGGCCTTGGCGGCATTCAGATTGAGATCGACAATCTGTTGGATACTTTCAATTGCATTAGTGGACAACTGGCTCACAAGCGCTAATCGGCCGTCAAAGCCGGCACTGGCAATGTCCGCCAATTTTTCATTTTTTGGAAACTGTCGACTGACGGGCGCCATACATTTCTTCTTGCCGCAGGTGCGTTATTTCAACATGGACAGGTGCCATCGCAAGAACCGGACAGCAAGCCGATAAAAAACTACAGATGAGCACGGCATTTTATTTACTGAAGTATAGGAGCGTTTCCCTTTTCCTTTTAGAGAAATGTCAATCCTGTCCCACGACGTGATACGCACCAGGGAACAGTTGGCTTTCGGCGAAATCGCCGTGGCAGTGTCGAGCGCGTCCAGCGCATGCGGCGATGGGATTGGGCCGACAGAGAACAATTTTTTATAGCAGGAAAAACGCCGCCGCCACCGCGGTCGGCAACAGCGCTCCCAGCAGCAATCCGCCGGCGCCGATCGATTCATCATTAAATCCGTTCCTCAGCAGCGCCACGCCGGCCGGGTTGGGCGCGTTGGCGATGACGGTCAGACCGCCGCCGGCAACCGCACCCGCCACCAGCATGTATTTTGCCTGGTCCGTCATGCCTTCAATCAGCGAGCCGAGATACGTCAGCGCCGCGTTGTCGGTAATCGCCGTCAGTGCCAGCGCGCCGAAAAACAGCGCGGTGGGTTCCAGGCTCGACACGATAGGCTGCAGCCACCATTGCTGCATGCCGCCCAGGACAACAAGTCCGGCAAGGAAAAAGCCGACCAGCAAACCTTCCTTCAGGATCAGCGGATTCTGGTAATGCACATAAGCTTGCGTAAAGCCGAGGAAAAAAAGGAATAGCCCGAGGAAGATGACGGGATGATGCGCGGCGACGACCACACCCGCCAGAAACACAAGATGAATCATGCTGACCATCCATGGCACCTTGATGTCGCCTGGTTCGCGCGCTGCCTGCTCCGTGACATGGGCGCGCAGCAGCCAGGTGATGGCGGTGGCGTTGATCAGCACTGCAAGACACGCCTTCCAGCCGAAATTGGCGGCCATGAACGCGCTGTCCCATCCCCATGTCGAGGCCACCATCAATACCGGCGGCGCGGCAAACGATGTCAATGTGCCGCCGATCGAGATATTCACGAACAGCACGCCGAGCGCGCCGTATTTCAGCCACTCCGGAATGCCTTGCTGGAATACCTGCGGCGCGAGCATCAGCGCGGCAAGCGTCATGGCGGCGGGCTCGGTGATCAGCGAGCCGATCATCGGCACCACGGCAAGACACATCCAGACCCGCGCCACGGCGGTCTTGATCGGCACCAGCCGGGCGAGCATGTCAACCAGTCCCTTCACCGCTTCCAGCACCGGTTTCGACGCCGCCACAACCATGATGACAAAAACGAACAGCGGTTCGGTGTACTGGCGCGACTCCGCATAGGCGATCGCCTCGGCGCCGCCGGTGACCAGTGCCATGACCGCAATCAGGACAAAGGCCCAAAGGCCGAACACAACTTCGATCTCGCCCAGGAAATGAAACAGCCCGGCATGTTTCGGATAACGGTCGGCGAGACGTTCGAATGATTTTGCTGCGAACGTGTGGATCAGGGCGACGACGAAGAGGACTGCTGCAATGATATCGATGTCGAACATTTTTTCCCGAATTGTCTGGCCAGGAGGAATTATCCCCGATGTCCTAATCTATTCCCGCATCCTTGCAGAAAAGCATAGGGTGGAATAAAATGCGCCGCAGAAAACCTGACCTGGGGGCCGACTCAGCGCCGCATCGACTCGAATATCCGCTTCGCCAGGTCGCTGCCCGCCTGCACCGGATTTTGCCGGAACGCTTTCTCTTGCTCGGCCATCATCAGGTAGAGTCCGTCCAGCGCCTTCTGCGTCACATAATTTTCGATCCGCAAGTCGTTGCCCTTAATAAGCCCGCTGGCGGCGGCCTTTCTGGCCGGCCCGGATTGGCCACCGCGTTTGCCGCGCCCTGGCTGAGCGCGTCCTTCAGTCCCGTCACGCTTTGCTGATTGGTGAATCCGGACAGCTCGGCCGCCGCGGCAGCGCCGGCAAGACCGCTGAAGCTAATAAAGCCGATGATGTTGATGAGCTTGCGCATTGCCGGTTCCCTTTGTCTGCCTTTTTGAAATGATCGTGCAATATTCCAGACCGGTGTGCATCGGCAGGATGTCATTCCGCAAGCATACATTCATTTCAGGTTGTGATGCTGTATGTGCCGGAAGATGAGGTGAAGTTTTCGGTAAGCAGAAAATGATTCACTTGCCATCGAATCGCCTGCTGTAGAACACATCCAGACCGGTCACCGTTCCGCCGCGCAGTATCACCGACCAGTTCCGTGTCAGTTCATACGTCAGCTTCAACACACTCGTGGCGCCGGTGAGGCCTTGTTCATAACCGATATAAAGACGGTCTGAAATTTCCTTGCCGAGATTGACCACCTGCGTTCCGGCCAGGCCCATTTCGGTCTCGCCGATGGAGAGCTCGTCGAGTCCGAGGGTTTTTGCGATGGGCCCGGTGCCCAACATGTTGAGCAGGCCAAGCGCCGCTCCCTCGGCCAGGTTCTCCGCCTGTCCCGGCGTGGCGCCGCTGCTGCGTCCGAATACCAGCCATGACAGCTTGTCGTCGGCCGGCAGGTCGGGCTCCGACACCAGTTGGACGCGTGGCTGCCGCACGTTGCCGGTTAGCTGCACGCCGGCGGCGACGTCCTGTTCGCGGCGCATGGCGAGGATATTCACGTTCGGGTTGCGCAGCGATCCCTGGAAATTGATCACGCCGTGTTCGATCACAAGCTCGGTGCCGAATGCTTCGTAGCTGCCTTCGACCACCTGCACCGTGCCGAACGCCTGCGGCGGCGCGCCAGGTTCGCTGCGCAAGGTCAGCCTGCCTGCCAGGCGCAGGTCGGCGCCCGATCCCTCGAAGTGAAAATTGTCGCCCAGGCCAAATTCGATATTGATCGCCGGCGTGAACGGGCCGGGCAGACCCGCCTTGCCGCGCGCGGCGCCAGTTGACGGCTTGCCGCCGCGGATCACCACCACATCGTCGTCGAGCGCGGGTGCGGCCTGTTCCGGCCTGCTGAACAGGGCACGATCGGCGATGAACTTGCCGGTCACCAGCATCTGACCGCTCGCATCGGTGGCCTCGGCCCTGCCGGACACCGTCATTTGCGCGGACGGGCTGGTCAATAGTTGCAGTTTGTCGGCGACGATGGTGGCGCGCAGCCCCCGCGCGCTACGGTCCAGCGGAACGCGGCCGCTGACGCGCAGGGTTCCCTCGCCGCCGAAAAATTCCAGCCGCTGCAGCTCCACGATATTGTCGGCGAGGCGGAGCCGGGCAACACCGTCGCGCAGCCGCACCCCCTGATCAAACAGTGTCAATGCAAGAGCGTCTGCCGCCACCGTGCCCGACAGGATGGGTTCGCCCAGCGTGCCGGCCACTGCAAGATCCATGCCGAGGCTGCCATCGAGCGCGATGCGCGGGCCGGTCAGCGACGCCAGGGTTCGCAGGCGAGGCATGGCGGCGGTAATGCGGGCCGACACCGGCGCCTGCGGCGTCAGCGCGATCCGCCCGTCCGCGCGCTGCAGCCCGATCTGTCCCTGTCCGCGCAGCGTGCCGATGCGCTGCGCCCCGGCCTGCACATCGAGCATGACCCGGTCGGCTTGCAGAACGGCGCGCAGCGACAGCGTGTTCAGTCCGAGCGCGATGTCGCCGGCCAGGCGCAGGTCGCCGCGGCGTCGCGTGATGTTGATAAAACCGTCGGCGCGGTCGGCAAGCATCACGTTCCAGCTGCCGTCGAGAAGCAGATCGGTGGAGAAGGGCTGTGACGCGCCGGTGAACCGCCGCCACCAGGCCAGCAGGCGGCCGGCATCGAGCGCGCTCACCGCGCCTTCGGAACTGATCAGGCCAGGCTCGTAGCGCAAGCTTTTCAGATCGATCGCTGCCTGCGCGATCGTCAGCCGGCCTGCACCCAGGGTCAACCGTCCCGGCCCCACGCCGAGCGGCAGCGGCGACGCCAGCGATACGCGGGGGACGCCGCGATTCTCAAGGGTCCGCAGCACGCCGTCCCAGGCCAGGCCCTGTGTCTCCTCCTGCAGCCGTCCTTGCGCCGCGAGTGTCAGGTCCAGCGCTTCGCCGCGCACGCTGCCGGTGGCGGTTATGCGAATCGCATGGTCCGCATACGTGCCGCCGATGCCGGCGTCGAGGCTGTCGAGACGGAGGTCGCCGCCGCGCACGCCGCGTGCGTTCAGGTCGAGCTTTACGCGCGCATTCGGGGTGGCGCCAGGGACACCGGTAGTGTGCGCGGCGCCGCTAAGCGAGTCCAGCCGGTAGGCGCCGAACGCGAGATTTTCCGCCTGGTAGCGGACGTCTACGAGAGGACGCTCCAGCGTGCCGCCGATCTCGCCGTTCAGACGCAGCAGGCCCGACCATCCGAACCCGAGCCGGTCCAGCGCCGGCGCATCGATGGCAAAAACAAGCCGGCTGCCCGGCGCCCGGTTGCCCGGCGCCCGGTTGCCCGGCGCACCAAAACTGCCATCGAGCCGCAGTGTATTGCCGGCGATCGAGAGCTGCGCTGCGCTCGGCAGCAACTGCCTGCCTTCGATCTGCACGGTGCCGCCGCCGGTCATCGGCAGATTGGCATACATGCTGTCGCGCACGTCGAACTGGATGTGCGCGCTCAGCGACGGATTCAAGAAGCCGTGGACGTCGACGTCGGCATTGATGCGCGCGTTGCGGTTCCTGATGCGCGGCAGCGGGGTGAGGAACTGGAAAGGGTTAACGTCGCGCAGGCTGCCGGTAACCGAGTACGCCGCTTGCGCATCGCGCGCCAGCGTGCCGCTGAGTGCGAGTTGCGCCGCACCGGCCCGCACCAGCGCCGAATGCAGCACGATCCGTTGCGGATCCAGCGCCGCTTGCGCCGCGACAGCAAGCGCCGGGCCGGCCAGTGTCAGTTCCACATGTTGCGTGTCGCCTGCGAAGCGCACGGCGAGGGGGCCGCTCAGTTGCGATGGCCGCAGTGTGGTGTACAGTGCGTGCAGGTCAAGGCGGCTCACCTGCAGCGCCAGTTTCCCTTGCCCGTCGCGGAGGTCGCCGCCGCCCGTGACAGTGGCCTTGCCTGGCAGCGTGATGGTGATGCGCGATACCTGTTGCCGCCTGGCGTCCAGCACCAGATCGGCGCTTGCGGACACGAGCGGCAGCAAACCTCTGTCAATTGCGCCCGATTGCGCATTGGTCATCGACACCGATCCGGCGACGGCCTGTGGCGTCAGATCGCCTGCGCGCTTCTCGACGGGTGCGAGCAGGGCATGAATGTTCAGGTCGGCGCGCGGCCACTCTGCATTGAATGCCTGCGGATTGAGTCCGCGGATGCTGACTCGCGCGCGGCGGAACGGAATGGCAGAAAACGGCGTCGCCTCGATCGTCGCCTGGCCGTCAAGATTGTTTGCCTTGACATCGAGCTGGATGCGCAGCGCCCGCAAGGTGCCGGAAAGACGGGCATCGAGACGATAGGGCGTCTCATCGTATTTGCCGCTCAGGCCCGCCGTGCCGGCGACATCGAAGGGCGGCCTGCCGTTGAGACGCAGCGCCGCGGTGGCGGTTCCCTGCGGCGTCAGCGCCTGTACCAGCGTAATCGCGTGCCGCACCCGGTCGGAGCGGGCCTGCAGACGGATATCGCTGCTGCGCATTGTTTGCCCATCCTGATGAATGGCAAGCTGGCTTACGGTGGCGTTCTGCACTTCGATTGCCAGCGGCAGCGTGAGTTGGCGCGGCAGCGTGCGCGGCGCCGGCGGCGCTGGAAACAGGGTGATATCGACCGTGCCCAGGTGCAGGAACTGCACGATCAGCGTCAGCGGCGAACGCACCAGGCGCCAGCCGGATTCCAGCCGGTCGATGCTGACCAGCTTGCTGTCGTCCCGGTAAACGACATTGCGCAGCCTGATGCCGCTGCTCAGCGTGCCGCCGGCAAACTCGCCTGACAATTGTCCCTGCGTCATTCGGGATGCCGTCTGCCACAGCATGCGCGCGCCCCATTCGGTCTGCAGCGCCACCAGCATCAGGGCGGCCAGCGCCAAAACCAGCGCGGCCAGCGCCGCCGCGATCCATGGCAGCCGGCGCCTGGCGGGAGCCTGATTGGGGGATGAAGATGTGTTGCGCATGTCAGAAGGCCGCGCCTAGCGACAGGTGCGGGCGGATTTTATTGTCCTGGAATCCATACGCGAGGTCGGCCTGCAGGCGGCCCACCGGACTGTGCCAGCGGACGCCGAATCCTATGCCATGGAACAGGGATTTGCCGTGCCAGCTGTCGCTTGCCAAACCGACGTCATAGAACACGGCGCCACCCCAGCGTTCGGAAATCCAGTGCTGGTATTCGGCGCCGCCGGTGGCGAGATAACGCGCGGGATACACGGTGCCGCCGCGCTCGATGCCGATGCTCTGGTAACTGTAGCCGCGCACCGATTCGTTGCCGCCGGCGCGGAACAGCAGCGAGGCCGGAATGGCCGCATTGCCGCCCTTGGTGACGACCGCGCCCAGTTCCGCCCGCAAGATCACCAGGTCGCGGCGGCCGATCGGCACGTATTCACGCAGCCTTGCATACGTCCTGAAAAAAGTCTGGTCGGTCAGCACGCCCTTTATCGCCACACCGGCCTGCAGGAAAACCATGCGCCCCTTGCGCGGAAACAGCAGATCGTCGACCTGGCGCCGGGTCCTTTCGAAACCGGCCACCAGCGCCTGATGGCTGCCGGGTTCGGCCACGATGTCGGGCGGCAGCGGCGCGCCGCTCAACTGCTCCAGCTTGTCGCGGTAATACTCGATGGAATACGCGGTATCTCGTTTGTCCGAAGTGCGCGCCCGGCGCACGCGCAGGCGCCGGCTGCGCAGATCGACGCCTTCCAGCGTGGTGCGCTCGATCGACCCATGCATGCTGTGTATGAAACCTCCGCGGGCGGGCGGCATGGCCAGATCCAGCGCGCCGAACTGCCGCCGCTGCTCCAGCCTGGTTTGCGCATCCAGCACCCAGGCGCGTCCCAGCACATCGGTGTGCGAATAAAGACCCTCGAGATGGGCACCGGTATCGGTGGTAAAACCGGCGCCGCCGCTGATGCGTTGCGTCGGAAATTCCGTCACCGCGACCTGGACCGGCGCCCGCTCTGCATTCGACGGATTCTTGTCGATGTCGACCACGACGTTGCTGAAGTAGGGTGTTCTCAGGACCTGCCGCTGGAATTCGAGCAGGCGCTCGACGCTGTATTCCTCGCCGATTCGCAGTGGATTGAGATTGCGGATGATGCGCTCGGGATAACGGCTGGTGCCGCTGATGACCGGTTCGCCGACCGTAAACAGCGGGCCGCTGTCGTAGCTGATGGCCAGTGCCGCCTGCTGCCTGTCAGCATTGACAAGCGCTTCGGAATCGGCAATGCGCGCTGCCGGGTAACGCACCTGATGCAGGATTTCCAGGCCGGATTGTTTTGCCTCGGCCCAGTCTGGCTGCCGGAACGGTTCACCAGCCCTTAACGGCCACTGCCGATGGATGGCGGCGACCTGGGCCGGGGACTGTCTGCTTGCGGCGCCGGTGACGTCGATGTCCACCTGCGACACCCTGGTTCTCGCTCCGGCATCGACGCGCAGGCGCACCACCGTCGTACCGCTCGCGCGGTCTACCTCGACCTTGGTATTCGTCGAGAAATAACCTTCTGTCGATGCCAGCCGCGCGACCTGATCGGCGGCAGTGGCGATCATGAAACTGAACTGGTCGGCATTGATGTCTTCCCGTTCGCGGTAGCGCATCAGGTCCAGATGTGTGCTCAACAATTCTTTCAACGGCGCAGGCGCTTCGAGTTCCACCCGGTAGGCGGCATGTGCGGCAGGTCCGGCCAGGCATAAGAACAGGCAGACCAGAAACAGCGGGACGCAGCGCGGGAAGACGGTGGCAAGCCGGAGATGCACCAGTGTTTTCACCGCCGGCTGGTCATGGCTGCTTCTTGAGCTGCAAATTGTTCACGACTTTCTCGACGCCCGGTGCGCGCGCTGCAACCTCCGACGCGGTGCGCCGCTGCTGCTCGGTATCGACGAAGCCGGCCAGGGATACCACGCCGCGGTAGGTATCGACGTTGATCGCCGCCGCTTGATCCACGCCCTGCGTCTTCGCGATGTCGGTTTTTACCAAAGCGGTAATCGAGGCATCGTCGATCGTCTGGCCTGTGGAGCACGACGTCTGCGTCGGCGCGCAAGCGCCCAGGAAAAACGAGAAGGGAATGGACAGCAGGAAGATCGGCTTTTTCACGGAAGATTCCCTTTCTGGAGGGCATGGCGCCGGGGTGCGGCACACGCGGTGTACACCGCTTGCATCTTCCGTACCAATGCGCGGCCCTCATCCTGCGTCGGCGCTGGTTGGCGTTTCGTAAAATTTGTTTCAAAAACGGGTAAATTTTAGAGCCTATCCCAGTAGGTCGAGTCAGTTGTGGCGGAGGTGATTTGCGTTCGGAACAAGGCGTGGCGACGCGACATGGCTAGCCATGGCAAGGAGACACAACGCAGTGCCGGACGCAAAGCGCCCCGCCACGACGACTTGACCTACTGGGATAGGCTCTTAGTTCATCGGCCCAGGCCGATTGCCGCCGCTTGTGTCTCTGCGTTTTCATGCAGCGACAGCCACTTGAGAATATCTTCCCGGCGCACCAGACCCTGCACCCTGCCGTCTCCGACCACCGGCAGTTGATTGACTTTGCGTTCGCCCAGCAGCGACAGCGCTTTTAGTACATCGTCTTGCGGACTGATCTGGATCAGCGACGCGGCCGGCGTCATGATGTCGCGCACCATGCTGACTGGCCACAAGCCGCGGTCCAGCTTGCGTATGTCTTCCAGGCATACCATCCCGACCAGCCGGTCACCCGCGACAACCGGGAATCCGCGCTGATCCCTGTGCAGCATATATTCCTCGACCAGCCTGTCCACCGGCAGATCAGGCGGCACGTTCGCAAATCCGGTTTGCATCAGGCTGGTGACCGGCACATTCTGAAAGGAGTCCCTGATCAGCAATTGCCGGTAGCTGACCAATGCTGCATTGTTGAGAAACCAGCCGATGAAGCTGATCCACAAACCGCCGACAAAACCGGTGCCGAATAGCGGCACGCGAAATCCCAGCATCATCGCAATGCCACTGATGATGAGCAGCCAGGCGAATAGCTGCCCGGCGGCGGAGGCCCAGCGGGTTGCCTGCCGCAAGTTGCCGGTAAGACCCCACAGAACGGCGCGAAACACCCGTCCGCCATCCAGCGGAAAGCCGGGAACCAGATTGAACAGCGCCAGCAGGATATTGATCTGCCCCAGCCACAGCAAGAGTGTCGGCACCGCGCCAAGCCCGGCAAGGGTCTGTTCGATGTTAGCGGGATCGATGCTGGCCGTCCCCGCCATGTAAGTCGCCGCGATGGCACAGATGGCGCCGATCGCCAGGCTGGTAACCGGGCCGACGATCGCCATCCAGAATTCGGCGCGCCAGGTGGGTGGCTCGTTATCCATATGCGCCATGCCGCCGAACACAAACAGCGTGATGCGCTTGACCTCAATGCCATGCCGCCGTCCCACCAGCGCATGGGACAGTTCATGCAGCAACACCGACAGGAAAAAAAGCAGCGCGGCAGCCAGCCCTGTCATCCACGACCGTGCAGGGCTCCATTCCGGATGCCACAGCGGAAACAGTGCGGTGCCGAGCGAAAAGGCAACCAGGAAAAAAACAATCAGCAGGCTCCAGTCAAGGTGCACGTCAATGCCCGCCACGCGGCCGACATGCACTCCGCTACCCATGCCCGCACTGTCAGTGCGGTCGCTGCCCGCTGCCTGCTTGTGATGTTCCATGCGCTGAAATCTCGGACAGTGCTTCCGCGGCCGGCTTCTCATCGGTGATGGCAATGTCGCCCAGCGATACAATGCCGACCAGACGCTTGTCCCGGCTGACTACCGGCAGGCGGCGTATCTGGAGATCACCCATATTGCGTGCGACATTGTCCAGCTCGTCTTCTTCGAAGCAGTATTTCAATTCCGTGCTCATGACCTCCTCGATCCTGGTATCGGCATCTTTGCCCTGGGCCAGTGCACGGATCACGATGTCGCGGTCGGTAATCATGCCGACCAGTTGGTCGTTTTCCGCTACCGGCAACGCGCCGCAATCCAGGTCGGCCATCATCCGGGCGGCATCGACGATGCTTTGCCCGGGATGGACTACGTGAACGTCGCGCGTCATCGCATCAGCTATTCTCATGAAGATTCTCCTGTGAAGTTTTAGGAGCAAGCCGCTTCCATAAAGAAAAATTTCCCGCGGCCGCAATCATGGTTTTCTATTGCATGCGAAGCAGGTCGTGATGACGAGTGCAAGCGTCGTGCCTGATGCAAAAACAGCGACAGGTCCGGCACTAGTGGTTCCGCAAACCGCTATAGTGGTCCGTCACGCTCCAATTCACGGGTTCTGCCGGTTGCTCGAAGGCGATTGCGGCGTTGCCGATGCGCGCCAGGGAACGGCCCTGGCTGTGCTCGGCGCCTTGCACTCACCTCCGATCAACGCGGCAGACCGCTTCGCTACCCGCAAATTGAAGCGCGACGAACCACGCACAGGTGAAAGCCGTGAAAAAGTTTTACAAAATTTTGTAATTTATTTTTGACACGACGCTCTGACGGCGGCGCGCGTGAAGTTGTCCGGGCGCGGCAGCACTGGCACTTCTCTTGCATTCATCAGATTTTTATATTGCCCCCCTCGGGCGCAAGGTTTTGTTCGTTTTGCCTTGGTGGCATGCACCATTTGAAGTCTTTATTGTGCCGGAGAATGTGATGCCAGATATTGATTGTCTCTTTCACCGCTACATGCGAACAGCGGTCCTGGTATTGATGTTCCTGCACGCATTGCCGGGCGCCGCGCAACCGGCGCCTGTCCAGGGCGCTTCTGTGCCGACCATGGAAGTTCCCAGTTTCGTCAGTCTGGTCAGGCAGCATGGCGGCGCCGTCGTCAACATCAGCTCCACACGCACGATGCCCGACCAGGCCGCCGCGCTGCCGTTCGCGGAAGACGATCCACTGTACGAGTTCTTCCGGCGCTTCCTGCCGCCGCCCACCGAAGGCGAGCATCAGGAGTTTGGCCTCGGATCCGGTTTCATCATCGACCAGGATGGCCACATTCTCACCAATGCGCATGTGGTGTCCAACGCCGATGAGGTGACGGTCAAGCTGACCGACAAGCGCGAGTTCCGGGCCAAGGTGCTCGGCAGCGATCCCTATACGGATATTGCGCTGATCAAGATCGAGGCGGCCGGCCTGCCGCAAGTGAAAGTCGGTGCGGCGGGAAGCGTGCAGCCGGGCGAGTGGGTCGCAGCCATCGGTGCGCCGTTCGGTTTTGAAAACAGCGTAACGGCGGGCATCGTCAGCGCCAAGGGGCGCCTGCTTCCCAATGAGAGTTATGTGCCGTTCATCCAGACGGATGTGGCGGTCAATCCCGGCAATTCCGGCGGACCGCTGTTCAACATGCGCGGCGAAGTGATCGGCATCAATTCCATCATTTACAGCCGCACAGGCGGCTTCATGGGCTTGTCGTTTGCAATTCCGATCGACATAGCGATGGATATCGCCAGCCAGTTGCGCGCCACCGGCAAGGTCACGCGCAGCCGCATCGGCGTCCAGGCGCAGGAGTTGACGCGTGAACTGGCGGCATCGTTCGGCTTGAAAGAGCCGCGTGGTGCGCTGGTTGCGATGGTGGAAAAGGGCGGTCCGGCAGACAAGGCGGGGATCCAGGCCGGCGACGTGGTGCTGTCGCTGAATGGCCAGCCGATTCAGAGTTCGGCCGATCTGGCGCGCATTATTGCGGGACTCAAACCGGGAACCACGGTGAGCGCTGATGTATGGCGCAAGGGCAAGGTTGTTGCTTTCAAGGTGACAACCGAGGAACTGCCCGATCCGGCCGCTGCCACGCCTGGGGCGGACGCGAGTGCAAAAGCAGCAGGCAAGGCGGGGCTGGTGGTGAGCGAACTACCGGATGAACAGCGCCAGACCCTGAAACTCGACCAGGGTGTGCTGGTGCATCGCACCGAAGGACCTGCGATGCGAGCCGGCATCCAGCCCGGCGACATCATCCTGAAGCTGAATGACGAGCCAGTGAAAAGCGTGCGGCAGCTCGACGCCTTGCTGGCGAAGAATGTGGGAAAGACGGTCGCATTGCTCATCAGGCGCGGCGGGGAGACCGTGTTTGTGCCGCTCAGGCTGGATGGGTGAACCGGGGCGTCTGGTATCTTGGGACGCGGTTTGCCAAGGTGGATTATGTAGGGTGGAAAAGCGCAGCGCCTTCCACCGTTGATCGATCACGGATGGCACTTGCGAACGCCGGATGGTGGAAGGCGCTGCGCTTTTCCACCCTACGATTGCCCCCTACCGGCTTCGATACTTGCCGCGATTACGCTCCAAGCCCAGCCAGCACTACCGCAAGTTTTGCCGTGTCGACCGGTTTCACAAAATGATGGTCGAATCCGGCGGCAGCGGAATTTATCTTGTCATGCTCCTGGCCATAGCCGGTGACCGCAACCAGCAAGGAGTTGGCGGTTTCCGGCTGTGAACGCAGACGGCGCGCCAGTTCATTGCCATCGATATCAGGCAAGCCGATATCGAGCAGGAAGGCGTCGAATGTGGCGCTGCGCGAGCGCTCGATGGCGGCGGTCGAATCGTGCTCCACGATGACATCATGTCCCGAGGACTCCAGAAACATCGCCAGCATGCTCGCGGCGTCCGCATTATCATCCACGACCATCAGCCGCAATCCGCTTCTTGCGGCTGTTTTCGTTCCTTGCTGCGCCGGCGCCGAAGGCAGCTCCAGCGTGGTTATGCGCGGCAGGAAAATTGTAAACTCGCTTCCTTCGCCGGCGCCTTCGCTGTGCGCAGTGACACGGCCCTGATGCAGTTCAACCAGGCTTTTCACCAAGGCCAGTCCGATGCCGAGACCGCCTTGCGAGCGATCCGATGTCCGTTCCGCCTGCGCAAACAATTCAAACGAATGACTGACCAGTTCGGGCGCCATGCCGATGCCATTGTCGGCCACGGCAATCACTACCTGTTCGTCATGCACTTCCATCTTCAACACGATATTGCCGCCCTCCGGCGTGTACTTCGCTGCATTATTGAGCAAGTTGGCAATCACCTGCACCAGGCGCTTCTGGTCCCCCAGCACAAAGGCTGATTCAGGCGGCATATGCACGGCAAAATAATGCAGCCGCGCTTCGATCAGCGAACGGACCTGCTCGATGGCATCCGATACGATCCGTTTCACATCCAGCGCCACCATGTCGGGATTGATGAGGCCCCGGGTAACGCGCGAGACATCGAGCAGGTCATCCACCAGGCTGGTCATGTGCCTGACCTGGCGGGAGATGATCTCGCTGGTCTTCCTCACGCGCGTCTCGTCCAGCCGCGACAGGCGCAACAGATCGGCCGCCGCGCTGATCGGCGCCAGCGGATTCCTCAGTTCGTGCGCAAGCATGGCCAGGAATTCATCCTTGCGGCGGTCGGCCATCCGCAGGCTTTCCTCGGTGTGCCGGCGCAGGGTGATGTCGTTGAAAAGGACGGCGACCCTGTGTGTGTGCGGCTCATCAATCCGGAATGCATAAACGTCGTACCAGCGATTGAGCGCCTTGGCTTCGTTTTGGAACCGAACCGGCACACCGGTCAGCGCCACCGCGCCGTAGATGTCAAACCAATGCGACTCATGTTGAGGAACAAGTTCGCGGATCGTCTTTCCTATCGGTTGGTCCAGGCCGGTTTGCTGCTGGAATGTCGGATTGACTTCGAGGAACCGGTAATCGACTGCCTTGCCTTGCTGCTCGAAGATCATTTCGATAACGCAAAATCCTTCGTCCAGCGAATTGAACAGAGTGCGATACCGCTCCTCGCTTTTTTTCAGCGCCGCTTCGACAAGCTTGCGGTCGTGGACGTCAGTGGAGGTGCCGAACCAGCGCATGATTTGTCCTGAGCCGGGCTCCCGGTAGGGTTCTGCCCGCACCAGAAACCAGCGGTAATCGCCGGATGCCGCGCGCATGCGATGCTCGACAAGAAAGGGGCTGCCATCCCGGCGCGCCACATCCCAGGCATCCAGGGTCAACGCATGGTCATCCGGATGCAGCATGCCTGCGGATATTTCGGTGGCGGTGGCAGGATCGAACGCGATCCCGGCATAGTCGCTCCATTGCTGATTGAAAAACTCGATGCGGCCAGCGGCGTCGGTGATCCAGACGATCTGCGGAATGGCATCGGCCATCAGCCGGAATCGCGTTTCGCTTTCGCGCAATCGTTCTACGGCCCGGATACGGTCGGTGACATTCTGGAAATAGATTGAAATGCCGTCGGCTGCGGGATAGGCGTGGACTTCATACCAGCGGTCATGATCTGCATAATACGACGTGAAGGAGGTCGGCACACGTTCCGACGCGACCTTGCGGTACATCCGCTCGAACTCGCTGCCGGCAACGCCCGGGAATTCCGTCCAGATGCTTTTTCCAAGCATGTCTTCGACACGCTTGCCGAGAATTTCTCCGGCTTGGGGATTCAAATAACTGAACTCCCAGTTGGTGTTGAGAGAAAAAAATGCGTCTGTAATGCTGCTCAATATCTTTTTGGCATCACCCTGCATTTTTTCCTTATGATCCAAACTTGGATGCACGTTGCTACTCCTTCAATATGATGCTTTCAGTCATACGATAGTGTAATTGGGATTGAGGTAAACGTGCAGGAGGCGGCGGCCTGCCCTACATTGCGGCCAGCACGCGCTCGAATTCGTCTGACGGAACCGGCCTGGAGAAGAAAAATCCCTGGCCAAAATCGCATCCTGTCCTGATCAGCAGTTCTTTCTGTTCAGGCGTTTCAATGCCTTCAGCAATGACCTTGAGTCCCAGCTCGTGGGCCATGGCGGTTACCGACCTGACGATCGCGCGGTCGCTATCGTTAGTGACCATGTCGCGGATAAACGATTGGTCGATCTTCAGATAATCGATTTCGAATTTTTTAAGATAAGCCATCGACGAGTAGCCGGTGCCGAAATCATCGATGGCAACCTGGATGCCAGCCTCGCGATATTGCAAAAGCCTGTTCGAGACCCTGTGCAAGGCGTTGAGCAGCACCGCTTCCGCAATTTCAATCGACATGCTGTTGCCTGCCATGCCCAGGCCATACAGATGGGCGGGCCAGTCCATTTCTTGCGCGCGCGCCAAAAATTGGACCGGCGATTTGTTGACGCTGACCTGGAACGATTCGCCTAGCCGGGCGCGCCAATGCCGTGAACATGACGCCGCCTGTTTGAACACCCAGTCGCCGATTTCGTTGATCAGTCCGGACTCTTCGGCAAAGGAAATGAACTGGGCAGGTTCAATCAACCCCAGTACCGGATGCTGCCAGCGCAATAGCGCCTCGGCTTTGGTTACGCGCCCGGTTGCCAGATCGATGACCGGCTGGTAATACACCTTGAGCTGGCCAAGGGACAGGGCCTTGCGCAGATCGCTGATCAGGCGCAGCCGGTTGTGTGCCGCCTGCTGCATCGATCGCGTGAAATAATTGAATTGATTGCGTCCCGCGCTTTTCGCAACGTACATTGCCTGGTCCGCGTTGCGAATCAGGTCTTCCGCCGTTGCCGCATCCGCCGGATACAGCGTGATGCCGATGCTGGCGGAAAGATAAATGACTTCATTGCCCAGACGGAAAGGCGCTGCCAGCGTGTCATTGATTTTGCGCGCGATCACCTCGGCATGCGCGACGCTATCCAGTTCAGTCAGGATAGCCGTAAACTAGTCGCCACCCAGTCGCGCCACCGTATCGGATTCACGCACGCAACCGGTGATCCGTTTGGCCGCTTCAATAAGCAACTGGTCGCCAATATCATGGCCAAGCAAATCGTTGACTTCCTTGAAATGATCGAGATCGATGAAAAGCATGCCGAGCGGAAGACCGTTGCGATGCGCCTTTTTTACCTCAAGGTCCAGCCGGTCGCGAAACAGGCGGCGGTTCGGCAGGCCGGTGAGCGCATCAAAATTCGCATAGCGCCAGATCACTTCTTCCGACTGCCTTTTCTCTGAAATGTCGCTCACGGTGCCGGTCATGCGCAGTGGTTTGTTCCATGCATCGCGGGCAACGACAATGGCGCGGGCCAAAATCCATTTCCAGCGGCCGTCATTGCACCGCATGCGATATTCGCTGCTATACGAGGGCGTCCTGCCGTCCAGGCATGCGTGCAAAGCCGTCAGCACCCCGGAACGGTCATCAGGATGGACACGATTTTCCCAGTCATCGTAACTGTCAAGAGCGTCATGCGCGGACAATCCCAGGATCTCTCTCATCCGGTTTGAAATGGTGATGATGGGACCAAGGCTGGTAACCGACCAGTCGAACCTGCCCATGAGAACGCCCAGCGCATCATCGGACATGGGCCAGCGCCCACTGTCGGGTGGTTTTGCATCAGACATGGTGCGTTCTTTTTTGCTAATGAAACACGATGCAATGTTTTATCGCAAAAAAACCTGTCAGGTCATGGATTTTCAAAGCAGTCGCAATTGTTGACCGCGCCATCCGGATAAAGTTTTAACGCATTGACAGTGGCCGTCCGGCGGGACCGGAAATCCATCGCTTTCATTTGCGCCCGCCGTTGCCTGGCAACTCACCGGCTTCCATTTCTTCTTCAAAGATGTGGACAACATGCCGCGCCATGCCAGAGGCAAGTTCATGCTCGCCCAGGAAGACCTTGCCGGCATTCTCCGAACGCAGCAATTCCGCTTCGGCTTCGCTATGCGTGCGGACAACGCTGCGGACAGACGGATTGAGTGCGCGCGCGGTTTCAATCATCTTGCGCACCTGGAAGGTATCGGGTGTGGCAACCACAAGCATTTTCGCCCTGACGATATGGGCTTGAATCAGCACGGCGGGCTCGGCGCCGTTTCCCGCCACCGCCGCCATGCCGCTCTTGCGCAATTGTTCAACGATCTCGCGGTTTTGCTCGATCACCACGAAGTGGATTCCCCGTCCCGCAAGCAGCTCGGCGATGCGCCGTCCGACGCGGCCGTAGCCCACCAGGACGATCTGTCCCGTCAGCTTGTCCTGGTCCGTTGTCATCGGCAGTTCGGCCAGGGGGTCTGGGCGCAGTTCGATGTGGCGCGCCAGCGCAGGATTGGCGCGGATCCATGACTGCACCGGCTTGATCAGCCGGAACACGAGAGGATTGAGCGCGATCGAGATGATGGCCGCGGCGAGGATCAGGCTTTGCGCCTCTCGCGGCAACAATCCAAGCGATAGTCCAAGTGCCGCCAGGATGAATGAAAACTCGCCAATTTGAGCGAGGCTTGCCGACACGGTGAGCGCGGTGTTGACCGGATACCGCAGCATCAATACAAGCAGGAATGCCGCCAGCGATTTGCCAACGACAATGATGCCGACCACCGCCAAAATTTGCATCGGCTTGTTGGTCAGTACCATGGGGTCGAACAGCATGCCCACCGAGACGAAGAAGAGGACGGAAAACGCATCGCGCAGTGGCAGGAAATCCTGCGCTGCCCGATGGCTCAATTCCGAATCCCGCAAGACCATGCCGGCGAAGAATGCGCCCAGCGCGAACGAGACCCCGAACAGTTCGGTGGAGCCATAGGCAATGCCGACCGCCGCCGCCACCACACACAGCGTGAATAATTCGCGCGACCCGGTCCGCGCCACTTGCCACAGGAGCCACGGGAAAAATTTGCGTCCGACCACCAGCATGAACGCGATGAAGGCCGCGACCTGTCCGATCGTCATGGCGAGCGTGGGCAACAGGTTCTTCCCGGCGCCGTCATCGGTGCCGCCGAGCCAGGCCGAGAGCGGCGGCAGCATCACCAGGATAAGGACGGTCACCAGATCCTCGACAATAAGCCAGCCGACCGCAATGCGTCCGTTCAATGAATCCAGCAAGCCTCTTTCTTCCAGCGCGCGCAGCAGCACCACCGTGCTCGCGACCGAGAGCGCGAGGCCAAACACCAGGCCGCCACCAATGCTCCAGCCCCACAAGTGCGCCATGCCCATGCCGAGCGCGGTGGCCACCGCAATTTGCAGTATTGCGCCAGGCACGGCGATGGCCCGCACCTCGAGCAAGTGATCCAGGGAAAAATGCAGGCCGACACCGAACATCAGGAGCATGACACCGATCTCCGCCAGTTGTCCCGCCAGCGCGGCATCGGCCACGAACCCGGGGGTCGCAGGCCCGATCACGATGCCGGCCGCCAGATAACCGACAAGCGCCGGCAGGCGCAAACGCACCGCGATCATCCCGAAGAAAAGGCCGGCGCCAAGCGCGGCGGCAATGGTGGTAATCAGTGTGATGTCATGGGGCATGCGAAATTTTCCCATTTTTCAGGCATGCGATGCCGAGGCAAACGGCATTGCAGGCAATACATCCCATGATACGTGATGAAAGCGGCAGATTTTCAGGCGCCAGAGCTCAGCTGGATTTTATTCGTTCATGCGGTGTAGCCGAGCGTATCGGTCAAGCCTGGGGGGATCGGCTTGACGACATCGTGATGCAAGCTCAGTCTGGATTCCCGCTTGCAGGGCGCACACAGGCTTGTAAGCCTGTGCCGTTACGCAGGCGTGAGGCAATGCCTCACGAAACCCCTGCTTCACCTTTCGCGAGAATGACGGTAGTAATTGAGACGATCTCCACTCTCGCTACCGTCATTCCCGCGCAAGCGCTAATCTATACCCACATCTTTGCAACGCATGTCCAATCGCTGAATCAAAGCGGGGACGAGTTGTACGGAAAAGGAGATGGACGTGGACATGGTCGCGTCGGCAATGCCAGAGCAAACGTATTGCATTGGAGAATTTGGAGATAAGCGGTTAAGCAGAACAGGCGCGCAGTTGTTCAGTCGAATGGTAGAGCAGGAAACCGTCTGCTTGAGGCAATTGGGGCGGGACTGGGCAACGGAGAAACGATTCGGCCGCTGGTTGCATAATCCGAACGTCACCCGACAGGAAATCATGAGAGAAGGCTGCCTGAAAACCGGGAAGTTGGCAACGGGATTGTCGGTGCTGGCCATCCAGGATACGAGCGAGCTGAACTATCAAAAGCACAGCAGGCGCAGCGCCGGTTTGGGCAAGGTGGGAAATAACAAGGATGCGGGGCTGTTCATTCACCCGGTCCTGGTGTTGGATGCCCGAAGTGGGGCGTGCCTGGGTTTGGCGCATCAGCATGCCTGGGTCAGGACCAAGGCCGCCGCGGCCGACTACACGAATTTGCCGATTGAAGAAAAGGAATCGTGGCGCTGGCTACAGGCAGCGCAAGCGGCCAAAAAATGTCTGGACAAGGCAGAGCAGATTACCATTGTTGGGGACAGGGAAAGTGACATTTACGAAGAATGGGATCGGATTCCGGACGGCCGCACCCATTTGCTCACGCGCGTATGCCGGGACCGCAAGCTTGCCGACGGCACCAACCTGTTTGACTGGCTGGAGGCGCAGCCCGCAATGGCCTGTTATGAATTTGAGGTGGCGGCGCGCTCGGCCAATGAGAGTTATGTGTCGGCTGGCGGGCGCAATGGCGGCAGTGGCAAACGCACCGCCCATCGAGCGCAGATGGACATTCGCTATGGCCAGGTAAGCATTGTGCGGCCAGCCAAAAGCAAGGCGGTCCAGAAAAGCATTGCTCTGCGCGTTGTTGAAGTGCGGGAGCTGGGACAAAGTGTAGTGGAAGGCGAAGAGCCGATCCATTGGCGGCTATTGACGACCCATCCAATTCACGGGGTGGAAGACGCGTTGCAGATAGTGGACTGGTACCGCGAGCGCTGGCAGATCGAGCAGCTGTTTCGCACCCTGAAAAAGCAGGGGCTGGATATGGAATCGAGTCAGGTGGAAGAAGGGGAAAACCTGATGAAACTGGCTAGCGCGGCACTGCAGGCGGCGGTCCGCACGCTGCAATTGACGGCGGCGCGGGAAGGAAAAACGGATCGTCCTGCGACGGATGTGTTCGAGAAGGACGATATTGAGGTGCTGGAAAACCTCCAGCCGCAACTGGAAGGGCGCACGGACAAGCAGAAGAACCCCCACCAGCAGGGAAAGTTGGCGTGGGCCGCCTGGACCATCGCCCGATTGGGTGGCTGGAAAGGATATGCCAGCCAGGTCAAACCTGGACCGATCACCATGCTTGAAGGTTTAAAACGCTTTTACGCAATTGCACAGGGCTGGAGACTTGCAAAGATGTGGGTATAGATTAGCGCGCAAGCGGGAATCCATAACCCGCTCGCACGGGAAGGACGTCGATATCCTTTGGTGGGGCGCTTTATCGATTCGCTTTCTCATGCGAGCTGAATGGATAAAGTCCAGCTCAGTCAACCGAAACGGTGCTGGAACGCAAATCCGACTGGCAAGAAAAGCGATGCTGGAGCGGGACGGCTGTCAGCCGCCCTGATGTTCTTTCAGTAATGCCATGATTTTATCGGCAGGCAAGGGCCGGCTGAACAGAAACCCCTGCATCATGTCGCAGCCGAGCATCTTCAGTGTCTCCAGTTGCGCCTCGGTTTCCACACCTTCGGCGATCACCGTCAGCTTCAGGCTATGTCCGAGCGTGATGACGGTGGCGGCGATCACTCCTTCGTCGCTGCCCTTGCCGATGCCGTTGACGAAAGACTTGTCGATCTTGATCGACTGGTAATTGCTCCGGCCCAGTTCCTTGGCGCGATACATGGCGGTGTCGGCATTGCTCACCAGGGTATCCGCGTCAAGGCTGTCGAGTGGATACAGCGCTATGCCGATACTCGGTGTTATGAAGGTTTCAATGCCGTCGATATGGAACGGCTCGGCCAGGGTTGCCATGATCTTCCTGGCAATTCCCGAGGCGCACTGCGCCGAACGCAAGTCAGGCAGAAAGACGCCGAATTCATCGCCGCCCAGGCGTCCCACGGTATCGCTGCGGCGCAGGCAGTTCACGATGCGCCGGACAGCCTGCTTGAGCAGGCTGTCGCCAACCGCATGGCCCATTGTATCGTTGACGATCTTGAAATGGTCGAGGTCGATGAACATCACCGCCACCGACCATTTGCTGCGTTTGGCCTGCAGCAGCGTTTTCTTCAGGCGGTCGTAGAACAGTACCCGGTTGGGCAGGCTGGTCAGATTGTCGAAGTGCGCGAGATAAGTCAGGTGCTTCTGCGCGAGCTTGGCATGGGTGACATTCTCATGCGATACCACGACACGCAGCGGTCCGTCCTGTGGAAAACGGGTCACGCGAGCGAGGAACCAGCGCTGCTCGTCGGGAGAGCTGCACTCGTATTCCAGATTGAACTCCTCGCGCCGTCCAAACAGCACATCGCGCATGCCTTCGGCGAACGCGCGGGCTTCCTCGACCTTGCGCATCGCAGCGCGGTCGCACACGAACAGGTAATTTTCGTTTTCCCACGAGATCGCCGGCTTGCCGCCATTCGCCTCGCCAAAATTGCGCCATGCCTTGTTGACCGCAAGGATCGCGCCGTGTTCGTCGACCACGCAGAGATGATGCGACAAGCCGTCCATGGTTGACCTGACGAAGCGCTCCGACTCGCACAGCGCCTGCTCCATCCGCTTGCGCGCGCTGATGTCCTCGATGACGACGATCAGGTGTTTTGGATGGCCGGCGGCGTCGCGCGCCAGCGAAACCTTGACGATGGTCCAGATGAATGACTGGTCGCGGCGCCGGTAGCGCTGGTCGAACGGCGCCATCACACCTTCATGGCCTGCCAGCAGCGCATCGATCGCGGCCTGCATGAGACCGTTGTCTTCCGGATCCGATCCAGGTCCCAGCCGAAACCGGCGACGTTGCGCTGGATTTCCGTGCCGGGTTCGCACAGCGTGATGTACATGCATTTTTCGATTTGCCGCAGACCTTCGCGCAGCCACTGCAGCGAGAAAATTGTTTTGCCTGCGCCCGCCGCGCCGCCGATCAGATAACAGCGATTCGCCATCAGGCCACCGCCGAGTATTTCATCGCAGCCTGGTACACCCGTCGACACGCGCGATTGCGCGGTCTTGTCATTCATTCGTTCTCGCTTCTTTTCCTGGTATCAAATTGCCGTCGATGATTTCTTGTGCGCGTGCCGCTCGACGGACCTTCGCACCGTTCATTTCAGCACTGATCATCAAGATAGAATTCCAGGAATTCTGCTGCGGCTCGTTAGCGTCATCGATTGGCAGACGAGGCCATGTTATTCATAATTGTTCGTCGTTACAAGGACATTGTTTCGAGATCTTCAACGGTCGTGCCGCACGCATGACCAACAGTAGCAAGCCGCATGCAATGTGAAAAGAATATGTGAAGATCGCATCTTGGCGGCTAGTGGCGGCAAAGACCCGGCAATATGCCTGCGCCACTAGACGGAATCGCAATATTTTACGCAGGACCCCGCAGGCACTTCGTGCGGTGGCGATGTGCTCTTGTCATCGTTCAGTTAACCAATAGTAGGAAAGAGTTTTCCCATATTGGTATTGATGGCGGCAATGTCATTGAATGCTTGCGCACCGGCGTGCGCGCCCTGAGGTGTAACGCAAGTCTGATTTATCACAAAGAAGGACAGAGAATATTTGGGTTGCCTTGCGTGGTGTGCCTAAGATGGAGAACAGGTTGGGTGTTCTGAAATCACGCGCATGCGATGAGTTGTCTGTTCGCCTGCTTCCTGACCAAACCTGCTTTGACATGGAAGGATGTAGATCATGAAATATTTTATTCCCATTGCAGTCGTGCTCACCGTCGCCGCTTGCGGCGAAAATAGAAACACCGCGCAAGCGCCGTCCACCGCTCCTTCTGCGCAAACCGCGCCGGCAACGCCGGTCGCTGAATCCTCACCAGCTGCCGGAACTTCGGGAACCGCAACAACCCCGGGAACATCGGGAGCAGCGGGAACAACAGGAACTCCGGAAACATCGGGATCATCGGGAGCAGCGGGAACAACAGGAACTCCGGAAACATCGGGAACATCGGGAGCAGCGGGAACAACAGGAACTCCGGGAACATCGGGAACATCGGGAACAGCAGGAACTCCGGAAACATCGGGGACATCGGGAATGCCGGGTACATCAGGTACACCAAGTACACCAGGTACATCAGGTACATCAGGTACACCAAGTACACCAGGTACATCAGGTACATCAGGTACATCAGGTACATCAGGAACTACAGGTACACCGGAAACTTCGGGAGCACCAGCAACGCCGGGAGCTGCGCCAGCGATGCCGGAAACCTCGGGTGAGTCGGGAATGCCAGAAACCTCGGGAGCCTCTGGAACTGCCTCCGAGTACACCGTGAGCAAAGGCGATACCTTATCTGACATCGCGCGTGAGCATGGCATGAACGCCAGAGACCTCGCCAACTGGAATGACATCCGGAACCCTGATCAAATCTACGAGGGCCAGAGACTCAGGATGACTGCACCCTGAGGCAACGGACCGCCGCATGCCAAAATTTCTGCTTGAAGCGAACTACGTCGGCGAGGGCGTAAGCGGTTTGCTCAAAGAAGGCGGTACCGGGCGCCGGGCTGCTGTTGATGAATTATTCCAGTCGGTGGGCGGTGTCGTCGAAGCGTTTTATTATGCTTTCGGCGACACCGACGTTTTTGTCATTGGCGAGCTTCCGGGCAACGCCGCTGCCGTTGCGCTCGCCCTGAAGGTTAATGCGTCCGGCGCGGCGAGGTGCAAGACGACAGTGTTGATGACACCTCAGGAAGTGGATCAGGCCGTCAGGATGACTGCCATTTATCGCGCGCCCGGATATGAAGTCGACGCAAGCGATGTGTCCAAATGGGATGGCGAGGGCGGCCATCTTTCGCAGGATGCGTGGGGTGAAGTCAGCGGAGAATGAACTCCCGTCCGGCAGAACCCTAGACACTCACACTTTATTGCGGGCCAGGCAGCCTGCCGGTCTCTCCCGTGTTGACATCACGTCCGCCATCACGGGATCCCTATTAATCAAATTTGCAACACTTTTGTCGTGGATCTGACCGCAGGCATTTGCCAGGCTGGTCAGAGCAAGTTGCTTTCGGCTACTCTGATTTTCATGTTCAATTGCATCGCCCCTGCTGTCCGGCAGGGAATCGGGTGAGGCCGGAAACGGCCATCGGCTCTAAAGCGCATGACAACATTGAAAAGCGAATGTGTAGCCTGGGCCAACTTGCATCGGGAAACAATCAGCCATGACATCCCTATTATTCATCTTTTCTGTACTGGCCTTATTTACAGCGCTCCTCCGGTTTGAAGCCGGCGCCGACGCCATCCAGCCGGGAATACGCCAGTTCGGTCTTGTGCGCTGGCTGATGTCCGGAAACTGGCCAGCCAAGGTGGGCGCAGGTTTGCTGATCCTCGGGGTCGGCGCGCTGCTCCGGTACACGTTCATCAACATCAACGTCGTTCCCGAGGTGAAGTTCGGCGCCGGCCTCATGGTGTCGGCAATTCTTGGGTTCGCATCTTTTTTCCTCCGCCAGCATCCGCAGCGCCGCGCGCTTCATCTGGCATTGGCCGGCGCAGGCTTCGGTGTCGCATACCTCACTGCCTATAGCGCCTATGGCTTTTTCAATTACATAAACGAGGTCAACGCGTTCGCGCTGTTGGTGCTGGTGGCAGCGGCGGCAAGCGTGTTCGCAGTGTCCGGCAAGGCGATGTCGGTTGCCATTCTTGCGATGGCCGGCGCCTATGTGGCGCCTGCGTTCACCCTTGGCAGTCCGGGGCCAGTGCCGGTCTATGGCTATTATCTGGCCGCCAGCGCCTTGAGTTTTGTGATGGTGTTGATGCGTGGCTGGCGGCCACTGATTCACCTCAGTTTCCTGTTCACGCTGGCCGGTGGAATATTCTTCGGATGGTCTGCGAATTTTTACCGGCCCGAGCATTACGAGATCATGCAGCCCTTGTTGCTTGCGCTGGTGGCGCTCCATCTGGCGATGCCGCTGGTCGAACCGCAGAGGCGTGCTTCTACCTGGCTGGCGCGGTTCGACCTCGGTTATTTCATTCTCCTGCCGGTCGTTGCGGCGATACTGACTTTCATGATCGCACCCGACTGGCGTTCGGAAGGCGCGATCGGTCTGGCATGTCTTGCGCTGACGTGGGCATTGGCCGGTGCGGCATTGCGCATTGTGCGGCATGAGGGCGTTCTACAGCATCTTGTTGTTGCCGTACTGCTGGCGGCCGGCACAGTGTTGTGCAGGGTCGATGCTGTGCCATGGACGCTGGCCGCGCTGGCGCTGGCGATCGCCACCATGCGATTGGCGCCTCGCCTGGGTCTGCCCCGGTGGGCGGAGGAGATGGCCTGCGGCGCCAGCTTGTTGTTTGCATTCTTGCATGTCATAGGCTCGATCCTGGAGCCGCGGTCCGCGGAATTATTCATGAACCGGATTTTCATCGAGCGCATTGCCGCTGCCGCGCTGCTTGGATATGGCGCGTGGGCCGCCGCGCAACGCGGCATTGGCCTGGCCAAGGTGCTGGGTGTGTGCGCCATCGTGTCGGCCATGCTGGCGGTGTTCTCCGAGCTATGGCGCCTCAATATCGATCATTTCGCGTCACTGGTCTATGGGCTGCTGCTGGCAATGGCTTTTGCCGCCGCGGCATTCAATCGCCGAACCAGCCTGCCTGCTGTGGGCACCGCTTTTCTGATGGTGGCGATCCTGGGTTGCGGATGGTGGGCTATGCCGGATGCATCGGCCCCTGTCATCTATTCGTGCTTCGTGCTCACGGTTCTGGCGCTGCTTGCATTGGCATGGAGCGGCAGTGATGCCGCATGGCAGGGCAATGATTTCAGCCCGGCCACAGTGTTAGCCATACTGCCGCTCGCACTGCTGTCCTGGGCTGAAGGTGCGGCTCCCCACATTGGCGCCGCACCGGGTTTCATCATGGCGATTGCTGCCGTCGCTGCTGCGCTGCTGTCGATGTTGGCGGGCGCTTCATGGCTGCCCGAAAGCAGCCGCTGGCGCGCCTATCGGATGGGGCATTTTTATGTCATCGGGATCGGACTGGCAGCCGTCACCTTCTTTCATATCGAGCGTGGCGCGTTGCCCATCGCGTTTGAAGTGCTGGCGCTGATTTACCTCGTGATCGGTACGATGCATGAGCGGAATGAACGTTCGTCCGGCGTGGATTCGGGCATCGTGCTGGCGATCGCGGCTACCCTGGTTTTGCAGGCGATGCTGCTGCGCGGTTTCGGTCCCGACGGTGTATTGACGATTGCCGACCTGGGGCGCATGAAGTTGCGCGCGGTCGTGTCCATGGTATGGATCGTTCTCGGCGGCGGTCTGGCATGGTGGGGCGTGAAAGTCTCCTCGCGCGCAGTGTGGAGCGCCGGGGCAGGGCTGCTGGGCGTTGCAGCGGCGAAGCTGGTCCTGTTTGATTTCGGCTCATTGGACCAGCTGGGTAATATCCTGGCGCTCATCGCGTCGAGTATCGTTTTCCTCGGCCTCGCATGGGTCGCGCCGTTTCCGCCCAAGCAATCGCGGGCGGCACCGAAACCATGGAGCGGCGCAAAACCAAAGAAAACAGGCGGAGAGCCGCCTGTCGCCGCATGGAAAGCCGCGCCGGCGGAATTTTTCGAGGCTGCAACGGCCGGCGTCGCAGTCGAGCGGGAAACCATGGCAGACGCGCCGCCACCGCCGATCGGCACACCCGGGCGATCGGCAGAAAACCATCGATCTGCTGCCGCCTTGCGTCACCAGGAACCGGACACGACTCCCTGGGCAGCGATTTTTCTGCTTGCGGGCGTGTTGGCCGTGATGACGATTTCCTATTTTTGGCGGGAGCACATGCAGCGATTGGAAAACCGCAAACTGCTCGAACGGACGGTGGCGCAACAAGCGCAACAAGCGCAACAAGCACGACAAGCACGACAAGCACGACAACCGCGGGCCAATCAGGAGCGGATATCGGCGGTTTTGCCGCCGAGCGCCGAAATGGCGGTTCCCAATAATGTTCCCGCGGCGGCCTTGCCGCCGCCACAAGCAGCCGTGACACTGCCGGCGCAAACGATCAATGTGCTTGATGCCTGCAGCGCTTTCACCAGCAAGCTGCCCGATCAATATGTCTTGCTTGCCGGCGGTGCATACCGGGGAAAAAACTTGAACTTCCCGATCGACCAGTCCGGGAAAGCGGCAACGCGTTTTGATGTGTATGTCAATGAGCCTGGCAAGAATGTAGTGCTCGCGCTCGGTGCTTACGAACCGTCAGTCTGGAATATTCATCTCGCATCCGGCACGAACATCGCAGGACTATTTTTGTCGGGCTATTACCAGCAGGTGGTCGCAGGTGTTTCTCCCGCCACGCCGATCCTGCTGTCAACGTACGTCAGCTCCTCGCCATGCGGATATTTTTATCTGTCACAAGAAAATGCGGGCAAGGCAGACATGTTGATGAAAAAAATATTCGGACGATCGGCGCAAATCTACTTCATCGCCAATGACGGTCGAATCGACTTCGGACAGCCTGCGCCACCGCAGGCATTCTCGCAGTCCGGTGGTGTGACAGTCGACAGTTACCGTGACAGGAATGCGCCGCTCGCAGGGAAGGATGGATTGGATCAGCTGATGAAGGAGGGCAAGCTCCGCATCGCTACGCAGGCAGACCTCGATGCAGTGACACGCGCTAAAAACCGGGAGATCAATGTGGCGGGCGCCGCCGTCGAGCGCAGATCATCAGGTCCTTTTGGCCTGCAAGCCTATGTCATCCTGGCGCCGATGCGTTTTCCTGTCGGCCTGCATGGCGCGCATTCGGTGACATTCCTCCTTGCGCCAGGCGTGCCCACTCCCGAAGGCAATCCAGGACATTCGCGCGTAGTCAACATGGAGACCGGACTGATCCAAGGCGCGGACATCCGGCGCTGAGGCCGTTTATGCCTGCATGAACCACTTGCCCGGACACGCCGGATGCCGCCTCTATTTTGTCCTGAATGATTGCGCCGCTGGCCGCTTGTGATGTATTCAATGCGCCTGTTGAACCGCTTCCACCGGCGCAGTCCGCCGCGCCACGGATGCCGGCGATACCGCGCGCGCCGCGGTATCGATTGCGGACAACACCTGCTGCGGCACGGTATGCTGAATCATGTGGCCGACCGCCGGCACGACATGAAGATCGGTCTGCGGCAGTTCCTGGTGCAGACGTTCCGAGTGCAGCTTCGCCAGCACATGCCGGTCTCCCGCGCCTGCCATGAGGATCACCGGCATGCTCAGTTCCCGATAGTGTCCGCTGAGCTTGTATGCGGAGGGAATCATGAGCGCGGTTTCCGCCGAACTGGCCCGCAGCTGGCCTGGGCGCAGCGTCATCCAGACGGGAAATCTGGTCTTGAAGCGCTCGGATATTCTGGCGGGGCTGAAGAGCTTCCGCAACATGGCTGGCCAGATCATCCGTCCGATCAGCGGCGACACCGTATAACACATCAGGTCGCCCACGAGCGGGATTGCAGGCATGGACAGCAAGGGCACATCAAGGCGCGGCGTCGGGTAATAGTAGCCGGACAGCAGGACCAGGCTCGCCACCTGTTCCGGATGCGCCAGTCCGAGCTCGACCGCCACCATGGTGCCCCATGAATGGGCGACGACGACCGGGCGCTCGACGTTGAGGAGGTTCAGCGCCTTGTTCAGCAATTCAGCTTGAGACGCCGGATCCCAGCTTCTGCCGCGCGGCCGTTCGCTGTAGCCGTAACCCGGCCGGTCGAAGGCGATCACGCGGTATTTATCGGCGGCCAGGTCAAGCACGCCGCTGATGTCAAAGTCCTGCACCATGGTGCCGTTTCCGTGCAGAAGAACCACGGGCTGACCTTGTCCGCGTTCTACATAGTGCAGCCGGACACCATCAACTTCGATGAAATTGCCAATTGGCGGATTGTCCCGTTCTGCCTTCCTGGTCCGATATTGCACGAAGAGTGCCATCGCCGCCAACGCCGCGCCGGTTCCGGCAAGCATGGTGCCGCGTCCTTGCATGAACGAAGCGCGTTTCCGGAGTCCTTGCCTGATTGAGTCAGCAGTGTTCTGTGTGGAATAGTGCATGGCTGGTGTCCTTTCAATGTCCAGCCTGTTGGAATGGCCGTCCGCCAGCTAGTTCAAAGTTGTTTCGCAATGCAGGTCGCCGCGGAAAACATGAAAGCGCAATGTCCCGCGGCATAGGTAATGTCAAAAATGTTCGGCGGGCACTGGCTGGCTAAACAGGAAGCCCTGATAGACATGGCATCCATTCATTTCAAGGAAGTCCCGCTGGCCCTGCGTCTCCACGCCTTCTGCAATCACATCCAGTCCGAGCGTCTGTCCCAACGCTACGATCGTGCGCGCAATGGCCGCGTCATTGGAGTCGGTAAGGACGTACCTGACGAAAGACTGATCAATCTTCAACTGATCCAGCGGCAGGCCTTTCAGATAGGCGAGGGAAGAGTAGCCGGTGCCAAAGTCGTCCAGCGAAAAGCCGACCCCTTTCGCCTTGAGTGCAGTCATCTTGGCGGCGACATTTTCTACATTCGCCACCAGCAGGCCTTCCGTCAACTCCAGCTTCAGGTACGCTGGATTGGCGCCGGTGTCAGCGAGTACCGTCAACACCTGTTCCACGAATTCAGGCTGGCGAAATTGACGTGGGCTGACATTGACCGCCACGGTGAGATGCGCGGTTGCCGGCATCGTTGCCCACCTGGCCAGTTGTGTGCAAGCGGTTTCCAATACCCACTGGCCCAGGCGCAGGATCAATCCGGTTTCCTCGGCCAGCGGAATGAACAGTGCCGGTGAAATCAGGCCACGCTCCGGATGACGCCAGCGCAACAGTGCCTCGGCGCCGACCGTATTGCCGCTGCTGTCTGTCTGACGCTGGTAGTGGAGGAGAAATTCATGCCTGAGCAATGCCAGGCGCAGATCGGCTTCGAGCTGGACGCGCGCGCTGACCAGGGTTTGCATGCCCGGATCGAAAAAGCGGATCGCGTTACGGCCTGACGCCTTGGCCTGGTACATCGCAAGGTCCGCCTGCTTCAGCATTTCGTCAATATTGCCGATGCGATTATCGAACAGGGTCACGCCGATGCTGGCCGTAGTATGGTGTTCGTGCCCATCCAGCTGGTACGGGCGCTTGAATGCGGCAAGTATCATTTCCGCGATGATCTCGGCCTGCGCGGCGGCGTCCTCCGGCTTGCCGCTCAGGTCTTCCAGCATCACCACAAATTCGTCACCTCCCAAGCGCGCTACCGTATCACTTTTGCGCGGCACGCATGCTTCCAGCCTTCGCGCAACCTGTTGCAGCAGCATGTCGCCCTTGTCATGCCCCACCGTGTCGTTCAGGCTTTTGAAGTTATCGAGGTCGATGAACAACAGCGCGCCCGCACGCCGCGTGCGGCCTGACGTTGCCAGCGCATGCTGCAGCCGATCCAGCACCAGCCGCCGGTTGGGCAGCCTGGTCAGCGGATCGAAGAAGGCAAGCTCCTCGATCCTCCGCTCGGCTTCCTTGCGCTGACTGATGTCGGTCTCTATTTCAAGCACCGCTTGCGGCATTCCGTCGTCGTCCCGCACCAGTGTCAGGCGGGATTCCACAATGAGGATGCTGCCATCCTTGCGCCGCTTGCGAATGTCGCCGGTCCACTCGCCGTGCGCCAGTACTTCCCGATAGGCTTGGGAGAATTCGTCGTGCGTGATAATCAGGAGGCAGGCCTTGGACTTGCCGATGGCTTCGTCCGCCGTCCAGCCGAAAAGCCGCTCCGCGCCTTTATTCCAGAAGTTGATACGGGAGTCCATTCCGGTAACCGAGATCGCATCCTGCGCCTTGTCGAGCAGCGATGCCTGCATGCGGTTGCGCGCCTCGGCTTGCTGGCGGTCGCGTTCCGCCTGCCTGCGTTCAGTGATGTCAACAAACGATCCGATTACACGAATGGCCTTGCCTGCGGGATCGCGGAAGAAGAAGGCATGATCCAGCATGACTGCATACGAACCGTCTTTGCGCATGAAACGGTATTCATCGCTCCATTTGTCATTGTCGCCCTTTATCGCCTTCCAAAAACTGTCCCGCACCCGGTCCATGTCATCAGGATGGACGCGGCCGATCCACGATGGGAGTCCATCCTCAAGTTCGTTCGGAGAATACCCGAATGCGCTGTGCATGCTTTCGCTCCACCAGAGCTGGTCACGGTCCGGCTCCCAGTCCCAGATGATGTCGCTGGTCGCCTTCGCCACGACCTTGAACCGTTCCTCGCTCTGGCGCTGCATTTTCTGCAGCAGCCTGCGTTCCGTAATGTCCGTGAAATACACTGCCAGACCTTCGTCGGATGGAAATACCCGCAGCTCCTTCCAGGCATTGAGAGGCGCGTAGACGGTCTCAAAAGACGTGGCGCGATTCTGCTCGAGCGCACGCCGGAATTCATGTTCTAAGGTAGAGCCGGTCAGGTCCCTGAATTCGTTCCAGATGACTTTCCCGAGAAGTTCCGCGCGAGGCCGCTGCAAAAGACGTTCGGCTTCCTTGTTGGTGTAGGTGAAGCGCCAATCCTTGTCGAGCGTGTAGAACGCGTCCGTCATGCTTTCCAGCGCATCGACAAGCCGGTCAGATATTTCGCGCACGGCCGCCTTGCTTTGCTCGCCTTCAGTGACATCCTTGACGGTGCCGTATAGAAGTGCATTGCCGGAATTGTCGCGCAGCAGCTGTCCCTGCATGTGAATATGGCGCACTTGTCCATCGGGTCGGACAATGCGAAATTCCACTTGCGGAGAAACGCTTTCTAGCCGCGCTTGCTCAATTGCCGCGTCGAATGTCTGCCGATCATCCGGATGAATGGTTGCGAGACAGGCTATCTCATCGGCGTGCCCATCGTTTTTGTGCACGAAGCCTAGAATGCGGCATGCTTCATCGGACCAGCTGATTAGCGTGGATGGCGGCCGGATACTCCAGACGCCGACTTGTGCGACGCGTTGCACAGCATGTAGCTGTTGCTCCAGAAAATCGCGTTCGGCAAGTATTTCCGCAGGTTGAATGGCATCCGGTGCGGGATGTGTTTCCATACGGCGCAAGCGTTAATCCAATCGAGGCAAGATGATCGTGCATCCTGTTCAGATCGACAAGAGCAAGAAGATTTGGTTCGAAAGCACGTGGCGTTCACGCTCAGAATGTCCCCGAATACACTGCGCAACTGCGGCAGACTTCCGGCGGCGCCGGTGACGACAGGCGCTCGCGGAATGATGTGTAATCCGCATTGTTCCAGACCGCCCCCACACCATCGCGCGCCATATCGCCAAAATTGATGCGATCCGGTGTCGCCACCATGCAGCACGGCATTGCCTTGCCGTCATGGCTGATATAAGAACCGCGCCACGGCCAGTCGCAGCGTTCGCGCCCGGGCACATCCGGCGCGTGCAGACGCGGCTCGATATTCGGCAGACGCAATGTTATATCGAGGCGCCGCGCTTCGGCGCGCGCCTGCTCAAAAACAGCGTCGATGCGGGACCGGCTTTCCCCCAGCAATGCCTGTTCATCAATGAAGGTCCGCATCGGCTTATAACGTTCCGGCAAGCTTGATTCACCGAAGTCGTGGCACAGCTGCTGCACCGACAGGCTCTGCGCGCCTTCCGCGCTGGCCAGCCGCACCAGCGCCGGCAGCTCGTCCAGATTCTGGCGCATCACGACCGCCACCAGCCGCACCTGCGGCAATTCGCTGCGGGCGGCATGCCTTGCATGCATCAGGCGCCGCAGGTTGCGCAGCACCTTGTCGAATCGCGCCCGCACGCGGATTGCCTCGTACACCCCGGCATTGGCCCCATCAAGCGAAACATGCATTACATGCAAACCGCTCGCCACACATTCCGCCGCGCGTTCGGCGTTCATCACCGTCATGTTGGTGTTGGTGGAAACACGAATGCCGCGCTGCGCGGCGAAGTTGACCATGTCGAAGAAGCGCGGATGCAGCAGCGGCTCACCCAGCCCTTGCAAATGCAGTTCGGTGAGATTGCTGAACTGGACTATCAGTTTGCAAAAGGTGTCGTAGGGCATGAAGGCGGAAGGCGTGCCGGCTTGGCCGTCGCTGCGAAATTGTATCGGGCACATCTTGCAGCGAAGGTTACATTGGCCGACGGGTTCGATCTGCACGAATTGGGGCAGGGGAGCAGCTGGAGTCATGGGTTGATCCGTTTCAGGCGCCGGCAAGGTTCTTGAACTGCAGAACCGAAGGACATGCAAATGTGCAGAGGCGCTTAAATAAGGACAGCTGCATTTATTGGACGTTCAAAATACAGGAGATGGCCTGCGCCAGTGCTGACCCACGACAATCCGTTGACGCATAAGGAAAATGAAACGGCGATCGCAATCGATGGAGACCGTCAACGTCAAATGGCGTGCACCTTTTTTTCCGGACAGAAGCGCCTCGCGCAGCAAGGAGATTCGGAAATTGCCTGTGCCGGATCGGCAAATCAAGGCTATTTCGATAGGTGGAATTGCAGGTGAAAGCCGGCAAACGCTCGCTTGCCATCGATATCCGCAATCCGGAATGCGCGGCCATCGTGCGTACGCTGGCGCGCACCGCCGATATCTTTATCGAAAATTTCCGTCCCGTTTTGCCGTTGCCAATGATCGCGAATACGTTCGAAACTGTCTCCAGGCGGCGCTCGAGATGCAGCGGGCGCAATCGGGATGGCGGCGCAGGGCGCTGAATGAATTCGCGCCAATAACGGGACAGGCCATGATTTCTGAAGCAAGCTAATGCCCGCACCTGTTCAATCAGACGATCCGCTTTCCTGAGCCTTGATCGCCGGATCCGCATTTGCTATGCGCAGGCTGATGCGGTCGGCAAAATTCTTTACCAGTTCGGCGCAGCCTTCCTCATTGATCCATTCCTCGCGGCTTTTCTCGAATACCAGGGACAGGCTGCCGACCACGGTTTTTCCATCGTTGAACAGCGGCGCTGAAATGCCGATCAGGCTACTGTCGACCTCACCTCGCGAGATGTAATGGCCTTGCTTGCGGATCTCGCGGAAGGTCTTTGAAAAGGTCGGCCAGTCGGTCGCGATTTCCCGCACGTCCACTTCTTTCTGATACTTCTCATATATGTCGCGCAGTTTTGCCGGCGCCAGATGCGCCAGCACGATTTTCGCCGCTCCGCCCTTGAAAAAGGGAAGGGGCCGCCCGCGGCCGAAAGTAACCGCATTGTTTTCGCGCCAGGTTTCGTAGTGGACGTTAAAAATCTGATGCCCCAATATTCTCGATAGAAAAATGCCGCACGCCGTCAAATCTGCCAGCTCCTTCATCGCGTCAACGCTCTCCCTCAGGATCGGGTCGGAGTGCCGGAATCGATAGTCAAGTTCGATGATGCGAGCGCCCAGCGCATAGCGGCTTCCCAGTTTGGCGAGAAAGCCTGTGTGCGCCAATTCCTTGACGTAGCGGAACGCGGTCGGCCGCGAAATCTGCAGCCGGTCTGCTATTTCATCAGCGCTTAACGTCGGGTTTTCTTCAGTGAACAGGTCAAGAACATCAACCATCTTGTCAAGTTTAGTCATCGCGGAATTGGTTGGCTTTTAATTTTGAAAATCCTTGCACAGCGCATTTCCGACGCTGCCGGCATGTCGTCTGTCCTGAAAGGCAATTATAGGCGCAAGACCTTCTTGAGATGAATTGAAAGTAAGAAAAATATCTTGATCTGATACAAAAATCGACATACTATTTTAAACAGGAGACAATTAAAACGTAATTATTAAAATAAATGAGATTATGCCAAATGATAATCACCGTCTTGACCCAGCCGTTCCCGCTCTCGAGAATCACGCGTTTTTCGAGTACTTCGATTATCAGCATCAGCCTTTCCGGATGCCGCCGGAACTCGCATCGGGAGAGAAGAGCCGCCACCCGGTTTGCATAGCCGGTGGCGGGCCGGTTGGCCTGGCTGTCGCGCTCGATCTCGCCGGGTATGGCATACGCAGCGTGGTCATCGAGGACGGCGACACCCTCAGTTACGGCAGCCGCGCGGGTTGCATTTCGCGCCGCAGCCTGGATATTTTCGATCGCATCGGTGTGGCCCGGCCGTTCATGGAAAAAGGCTTGCCGTGGACCATGGGGTTTAGCTATTACCGCGACGCGGAAGTCCTGCGCTTCAGCATGCCCGACGACGATCGGCAGAAATTCCCGCCGATGATCAACCTGCCGCAAAATTTCATGGAACAGTACCTGTTCGATGCAGTGAGCAAATGTGACCTGATCGAGGTGCGCTGGCAGCAAAAGGTCACCGGCGTCGACGCCGGCGCCGGAGAGGGTGTTGCCGTCGACATCAGCACGCCATCCGGCGCCTACCGGCTGCATGCGGACTGGCTGATTGCCGCTGACGGCGCACGCAGCACCGTGCGCAAATCGATGGGCCTGAAGCTGCATGGCGAGAGTTACCAGGGCCGGTATCTGATTGCCGATATCCGGCTCGATTCCAAACGTCCGGCAGGCCGGCTGGCATGGTTCGATCCGCCATCGAATCCCGGTTCCACCATACTGATGCATAAGCTGACCGACGAAATCTGGCGCTTCGATTATCAATTGCAGCCTGAGGACGGAGAAGAGGAAGCGACCGACCCGGAACGGGTATCGGCGCGCATTGCCGCCCATCTGAAGATGATCGGTGAAACAGGCAGCTGGGAACTGTCGTGGATCAGCATTTATAAAGCCAATGCGCTGACGCTGGAGCATTACCGGCACGGCCGGGTGCTGTTTGCCGGCGATGCCGCCCATCCGATCCCGATCTTCGGCGTGCGCGGATTGAATTCCGGCATCGACGATGCGCACAACCTGGCATGGAAGCTGGCGCTGGCGATACGCGGCATCGGCGGCGACAGGCTGCTGGACAGCTTCAGCATCGAGCGTACCGGCGCCACCGCCGAAAATTTGCGCAATGCGAAAAAAAGCACGGTCTTCATGAGCCCGCCGTCGCCTGCGTACACGCTGATGCGCAGCGCCGTGCTGTCGCTGGTCATCAGCCATCCGTGGCTCAATACATTGATCAACCCGCGGCAAAGCGCGGCGATTCATTATCAGGATTCGCCGCTGAGCAGCAGGGACGCGCCGCTGGACTTTGATGGCGGACCGCGGCCGGGCGAACCTATGGCGCAGATTCCGATACGCGCGGCGAAAGGTCCTGGCGTTGAATTTCTGACGGAAGCAGTGGGACGTCATTTTCTGGCGATCTGGTTTTGCGCCGACGGCAAACTGCCTGCCGATCTGCAGCCGGCGCTGGAGCGCTTGCAGCAGAAAGACCTGCCGTTCAGGTACTGCGTCGTCACGCCGGCGGCGGCTGCAAACCATCCCTGGGTGCTGGCCGACGAAGGCGGCATTGCCGCCAGTGCCTACGGCATTCGCGGCAGCGGACTTTATCTGGTGCGGCCGGATGGATACGTGGCCGCACGCTGGATTGCCCCCACTTTGAACGACATCGACGCCGCGCTCCGGCGCGCGGCAGGAAAGGAGCCAGGCGATGAAATTTAATTCCGGTCAACGGCCAGAGGATCTGGACGACATCTACACGTCGCTGTGCGAGCGGCTTGACCAGGCCGGCAGCGAACCTGCATCCGATTTCCTGGCGCGCCTGTGCATGCTGCTCATCGGCGAAATGGACGACAAGGCGGCGGTCCTGTCGCTGATAGGCGAGGCGCACAGCGCAAAGAAGTAAATAACCATTGAAGGAGGAACAATGACTCTACCAAGCGTGCAGTTCGTGCAGTCCACCAGAAAATTGTCGGAGGCAATGGCGGACCGCAATACCGCTTTTGTGTTTGACGAGTGGTACGTGGCCGGCTATACCGATGAGTTCGCCCGCGACTTGTTCAAGCGTACGCTGCTGGGCAGGAATCTGGTTTTTTTCAGGACCGAAGCCGGCAAGCTGGTGGCGCTGGACGACCGCTGCGCGCACCGCTCCTATCCGCTCTCGCTGGGAACGCTCGACGGCGACACGCTGATCTGCGGTTATCACGGCCTGCGGTATGACGAACGTGGCGACCTCATTGAGATCCCCTCGCAGGAACGTTGTCCGAAGGGGGTTGGCGTGCGCGCTTATGCATTGAAGGAAATCGGGCCGCTGGTGTGGATCTGGATGGGCGAACCCGCCGCTGCGGACGAGTCGAAAATCCCGGCGCTTCCCTGGGTGACATCGCCGGAGTGGGTACACAGCAAGGGCTACATGCACCTCGAGGGCAACTATGTCAGCTTCCATGAAAACCTGCTCGACCTGACGCACCTCAGCTATATCCATGCGAAGTCATTCGGCACCCCCGATTATGCGCACGCGCCGTTCGATGTTGTCATCAAGGACAACTACTTCGCGCTCGAACGGCGTGTGGTGCCGACCAAACTGCCGCCAATATGGGCGCAATCGACGGGCTTGGGCGAATCGAGGACCGCCGCGCGCATCGCGCAATCGGAGTTCCTGGCGCCCGGCGTGCACGAAACCACCGTCGCTTTCTACGACACCGCGCTGCCCGAGAGCGAGCGCCCGACATTCTATGTGAAAGGCGCCCATCTGCCGACGCCGGAAACGCAGGGCTCGACGCATTATTTTGTGCTTGACGGCCGCTCGTTCGCGCTCGATCAGGAATGGATCACAAAATTCATGCATGAGCAACTGGCGGTGGTCTTCCAGGAAGATGTGGTGGCGCTCGCCGATCTCGAAAAAAATCTGGAGAGGGCGGACGAAAATACATTCGAGATTTCGATTGCCAGCGATCGTCCGTCGGTCGAAATGCGCAAGTTCCTGAAGCAGCGGGCGGAAGGCCGCAAGCCCAATGTGCCGGTCACGGTCCGGCATATCAACATGCCGAGACCGGCATCGCGGGAAGCGGCGCCGGCGGCCGAAAGCGTGTGAGGATGAGCGCCAGCTTGTGCCGATTTGCGGTGCGCCAGCCTCACCAATCCTTACTGGACTTTCCCGCAAGCGAATGGCAATAGATTACCCGGCAGTGGATTACCCTTAATAACCCAGGAGACAAGTTGATGAAACATCTTAAAAAAACGATATTGGGCGTCACGTTGTTAACGGCATCGGGTCTCGCCGCTGCCGATGTCAACATAGGCGTCATATTGTCCCTGACCGGACCGGCGGCGTCGCTCGGCATACCGGAAAGGAATGCCGTCACGTTATGGCCAAAGGAGATCGGCGGCCACAAGGTTAACGTCACGGTGATCGACGATACCTCCGACACCACCGCCGCCACGCTGGCCGCGCGCAAGCTGACGCAGGAAAACAAGGTCGATGTGCTGATCGGACCGTCGCTGACGCCAACCTCGCTGGCCGTGCTGCAAGTCGCCGGCGAGACGCAGACGCCGATGGTCAGCATGGCCGGCGGCGGCGCGATCGTCGCGCCGCAGGAAGGCGCCCGCAAGTGGGCGTTCAAGCTGCCGCCGAGCGAGGAAATCCAGCTGTCCCTGATCTTCGACCGCATGAAGAAAAACAAGGAAAAGACCCTCGGGATCGTCGGCATCAACAATGCCTATGCCCAAACCTTCATCGACGTGGTGCAGCGCATTGCGCCCGCCAACGGTGTGCAGGTCGGCGGGATCGAACGGTATAACGCCACCGATGCCAGCTTCGTATCGCAGGCGCTGAAACTGACTGCCTCCAGGCCCGATGCGATTTTCATCGTGGCCCAGGGAACGCCGGCGGCAATGCCTCAGATCGAACTGGCGCGCAGGGGTTACAAAGGCACGATTTATCAGACCCAGGCGATCGCAGGCAATGACTTCCTGCGGGTTGGCGGCAAGGAGGTGGAGGGCACGCTGTTGCCCGCCTCGCCGCTGCTGGTGGCCGAGCAACTGCCGGCAAACAATCCAGTCAAGCCGGTGGCCTTGAATCACACAAAAGTGTTCGAGGAAAAATTCGGCGCGGGATCACGTTCGCTGTTCAGCGGCACCGGCTGGGATGCCTATCTGGTGGTGGATAACGCGCTCGCCCGCGTGCCGAAAAATCTCAAGCCAGGCACGCCGGAGTTCCGCAGCGCGCTGCGCGATGCGCTCGAAAGTTCCAAAAATGTGGTGCTGACTCACGGCGTCTACAACATGTCGCCGACCGATCATAATGGCGCCGACATACGCAGCGTGGTGATGATGAAAATCGAAAACGGAAAATGGCGTTACGTCGATTGATGCAGCAGCGTTGACTATCCGCGGTAGCGGCCGATAGCGATACTGGCCGCACCGGATTGTCGATCTCTTCGAAGCAGGTTTTTCCAGGGCTGCATTTATGGATTTCTCGATTGCCAGCATTCTCGCGCTGGACGGCATTACAACGGGCGCGATTTATGCGCTGCTTGCGCTCGCGCTGGTATTGGTGTTTTCTGTCACCCGTATTCTTTTTCTCCCGCAGGGAGAGTTCGTCGCCTTCGGCGCGCTAACCTGGGCGGCGATGCAGGCTGGCCAGTTTCCCCATTCAGCGACGCTGCTGCTGGTGCTTGGTCTGCTGTGTTTTGTCGTGGAAGCGACGTCCATCGTGCGCAGCAAGGAGCAGCGCCGGCATGCGCGGCGCGCCGTAGCGGTTGCCTGCGCGAAATTCATCGTGTTCCCGGTGGCGGTGTACCTGACGACGCGGGCGATCGCCGGTCCAGCCCTGCCTTTGGCGTTGCAGGTGCTGCTGACACTGCTGATCGTCACGCCGATGGGGCCGATGATCTACCGCCTTGCATTCCAGCCGCTCGCCGAGGCCAGCACCCTGGTGCTGCTGATCGTGGCGGTTGGTGTGCATTTTGCGCTGCTCAGCCTGGGTTTGCTGATCTTCGGCGCCGAAGGTTCCCGCACCACACCGTTTTCCAAAGCGCAGTTTGAATTCGGCGCGCTTGCCGTTTCCGGTCAGAGCCTCGTGGTCATGGGTGTCGCGCTGGTGCTGATTTTCGCGCTCTATGTTTATTTCGGACGCACCTTGTCCGGCAAGGCGCTGCGGGCGACAGCAGTCAATCGCCTTGGCGCGCAGCTGGTCGGCATCGGCACCACGCAAGCGGGCCGGCTGGCATTGACGCTGGCGGCCGGACTGGGCGCGTTATGCGGTGTGCTGATCGCGCCACTGACCACCGTCTATTACGACAGCGGTTTCCTGATCGGGCTGAAGGGATTTGTGGGCGCCATTCTCGGTGGCCTGGCAAGTTATCCGGCGGCGGCGGTGGGTGCGCTGCTGGTCGGGCTGCTGGAGTCCTATTCGTCATTCTGGGCCAGCGCGCTGAAGGAAGTGATCGTCTTCACCCTGATCATACCGGTGCTGCTGTGGCGCTCCTTGACCTCCAGGCATGTCGATGAGGGGGACGAGTGATGAAAAAAACGCTTGCGCTCTGCATCTTCATCCTGGCGATCGTGCTGCTGCCGTTGTTGCCGACGCCGGAATTCTGGATCACGCTGGCCAACTATATCGGGCTGTACTCGATCGTTGCGCTTGGCCTGGTGCTGTTGACCGGCATCGGCGGCCTGACCTCGTTCGGCCAGGCGGCGTTCGTCGGCCTCGGCGCTTATACAACCGCGTACCTCAGTACCCGGTACGGCCTGTCGCCATGGATCGGCTTGCTGGCCGGGATGGCGATTACCGGCGCCGCCGCATTCGTGCTGGGCGCGATCACGATGCCGCTCTCCGGCCATTACCTGCCGCTCGGTACGATTGCATGGGGACTGTCACTGTACTTCCTGTTTGCAAACCTGCAATTCCTCGGACAGTACGACGGCCTGAACGGCATCAAGCCGGTCAGCGTGTTCGGCAGGCCGCTGGCGTCCGGCCGCGAGATGTATTACCTGATCTGGCTGGTTGTCCTCCTGGCAGTGTTCGCGATTCACAACCTGCTCAACTCGCGGCCCGGACGTGCGATCCGCACCTTGAAAGGCGGCGCCATCATGGCCGAAGCCATGGGTGTCAATACTGCCTGGATGAAGATCGTGATCTTTGTGCTGGCGGCCCAGCTGGCATCGATCTCCGGCTGGCTGTACGCGCACCTGCAGCGTTCGGTCAATCCGACGCCGTTCGGGCTCAACGCGGGCATTGAATATCTGTTCATGGCGGTGGTCGGCGGCGCCGGCCATGTCTGGGGCGCGCTGCTGGGCGCAACCGTAATGACCTTGCTGAAAGACCAGTTGCAAACCCTGATGCCGAAACTGCTCGGCGGCAGCGGCAATGTTGAATTGCTGGTGTTTGGTGTGTTGCTGATCCTGCTGCTGCAACGGGCGCGCAACGGCATCTGGCCTTTCATCCGCAAGCGTTTTCCGCACAGCCCGGCGGCGCTGGCGCCGGTGTCGGCCGCCGCGCTGCCGCTGCGGGAGAAACATCGCACCGGCGACATCGTGCTCCAGGTGCAGCGGGCACGAAAGGAATTCGGCGGCCTGGTGGCGGTGAACGATCTCAGCTTCGATGTGAAGGCTGGCGAGATCATGGGATTGATCGGCCCCAATGGCGCCGGCAAATCCACCATGTTCAATCTGGTAACGGGTGTGCTGCCGGTCTCCGGGGGCGAAATAAGATTCCGTTCCGACGGCGAACTGCGCCGCATCGACACCCTGGCTTCGCGCAAAATCGTGCGGCGCGGCATTGCCCGCACCTTCCAGCATGTGCGCCTGATGCCGGCCATGACCGTGCTGGAAAACGTCGCGCTCGGCGCCCACCTGCGTGGCGCCTACGGCGACTTTGCGGGTATCGCCGCCAGCATCGTGCGCGCCAACCGGGCCGAAGAGAAGGTCCTGCTGTTCGAAGCCAGCCAGCAGCTCGAGCGCGTCGGCCTGGGCCACATGCTGTATGAGGAAGCGGGCAACCTTGCGCTTGGCCAGCAGCGGATTCTGGAAATTGCACGCGCCCTGTGTTGCGACCCGACCCTGCTGTTGCTGGACGAGCCGGCCGCCGGCTTGCGCTATCAGGAGAAGCTGGCGCTGGCCGAACTGCTGCGCAAGCTCAAGGGCGAAGGCATGAGCATCCTGCTGGTCGAGCACGACATGGATTTCGTGATGAACCTGACCGATCGTCTGGTGGTCATGGAATTCGGCACCATGATTGCCGAAGGACTGCCGGCCGATGTGCAGCAGAATCCGCTGGTGCTGGAAGCGTACCTGGGCGGCCTGGACACCGAGGACACGACGGCCGGGCCGCAAAGCCAGGCCAGCGCCGCATGAATTACGGAAAGCCGCGATCAATGTCAGGAACGGGGAATCACAGCCAATGAGCGCCAACATACTTGAAGTCAGGGATCTGCATGTCACCTACGGCAAGGTGGAGGCCTTGCATGGCGCCAGCCTGTCGGTCGGCGCCGGCCAGATCGTCACCATCATCGGACCCAACGGCGCCGGAAAATCGACGATGCTCAATGCATTGGCAGGCGCGTTGCGCGGCAATGCCGCCATGGAGGGAGCGGTCAGCCTGCTCGGCGCAGACCTGAGCGGCATACCGATCGAGTCGCGCGTCGCGCGCGGCATGTCCCTGGTGCCGGAAAGCCGCGAGCTGTTTACGACCATGAGCGTCGAGGACAACCTGCTGCTCGGCAGTTTCCGACGTTACAAGGCGAAGGAAGAAAATTCATCCGATCAGCTCGGTGTCGTGTATGACTTGTTTCCGCGTCTGAAGGAACGCCGCAGGCAGGAGGCCGGCACCTTGTCCGGAGGCGAGCGCCAAATGCTGGCGGTCGGCCGGGCGTTGATGGCCAAGCCGGCATTGCTGATGCTCGACGAACCGAGCCTCGGCCTGGCGCCTCTGGTGGTCAAGGAAATTTTTCGCATCATCGTGCAGTTGAAGCAGACCGGCGTGGCAATCCTGCTGGTCGAGCAAAACGCGCGCGCGGCGCTGCAGGCTGCGGACTACGCCTATGTGCTGGAGACTGGCGACATTGTGCTCGAAGGCGATGCCGGAACGCTTGCCAATGACCAGCGGGTCATCGATACCTATCTTGGGCTGGCGAAAAAAGTGGCGTGATGTTTTGCGAAACCAGGAGCGGATAACAGGCGCAGGCAAGCCACGATTTTCAGAAAAAGGCAGTTCAGGAAATCATGGTCTGTCAATTCGGATGGCACCCTGCAGCGTCAGGTGTACTGGACAATAACCCCGAGCTTGTGTGCCGCGGCATTTTCAAGAAAGACTTTCAGGTCCTGGAAATTTTCGGTCAGGTAGTCCCGGCAGTCATCGTTATCCTTTGCCCAGAGCGCTTCGGGATAGACATCCTTCATCCTTGAAGGGATGAACTGCGCAAGCAGTTCTGCTCCCGATAGCGCACCATATTTTGCGGCGATCGCCGTGACCTCGCCGCTGGACAGGCACATCGCGGGGCCGTAGCCCACCTCTACCTTGCCAACGGGTTTCCCGTCCTCGAAGAAATTCTTGCATGCTCCGGCTGGTATCAGCTGCTTCAGGCAGAAATTGACGCCGTCCCAGGATTTGTCCAGGTCTAATTCATGCCGCTCATTTTCCGAGAAGCTGAAGGCGGGAATCCGGGGTGGCCATTCCTTTTTATTGCCGAGCAGCCGGGAAAAAATGCCAGGAGGTTTTGCCTGGCCAATCTCCCTGAGATACCTCGCCGTGTCGTCCGGCTCAATAATCAGCCAGACCTGCGGAGGGTCGGCCATGATGATGTCTATTTTGTCGTCACTCAAGGTCTGCGCGTACATGCAAATGCCCATGAACTCTCCGGATGTTTGTCTGTGAATTGCCTGGACATGTTTGTCCGCGCGGCACGGGCTACTGTCGCAAGCCGCGCCACGCTTCAATTTTAACAAGACGCCGTCAATGATGCGGGCAGGGCCCGCACCCGATCGTTCAGTGCTTCATTGCGGCAGTTGCGGCAATGCCGTCAGGAAGGGTGAATCGGCAAGGTTGAATACGCCGGCGGGAAGACCGTTCGGATTGAAGTAGTTGGACTTGTTGACGTCGAGGATGCTGGCCACCCATTCCAGAGGGCCGGCATACATCACGTCGCGCGGATCGTAGCTGACCTGGATGTTGGCGCGGTCGGGTGAATCGTGACTGACGGTGTCCAGGGTGAGCAGCAGCCGATGCAGAAGCAGGAACTCCTGATAGCCGGGCGCCGCGGTCTGGCTGGCGGCATACGGATTGCTGGCGCAAGGTATCTTGCCCGGAGGTGTGCCCTGCAGGTAGGAAATCGATACCCGATCGGGAACTGGCGAGGCGCGGGGCGAATCGGCGCAATTCCTTGCGTTGCCGCCTTCATAAAATACCGCATAGATTTTTCCCGGGCTCACCAGGCCGAGATCGGCAAGCTCCGAATCGATGATATCGCGCTTCCGATTTCCCCATCGATCATAGTAGGCATCGGTGCGGCGCAACTGCACGAAGGTAACGTCGGGTGCGCCGCCGGCAGTATCGAGCTTGAGCCAACGCCCGCTGGTCTGTCCGGCCAGCCAGTTGTTCATTGAACCGAACGTATTGGCTACGGCGCCGGATACGTCAAACCGTTTGTCTTCGGCGCCGGCGGGAACGGCGTAAATCACGTGTACCTGCGCGCCGCTGAAATCGTCCGGCCGGTCGGCAGTGGCGCGTCCGAGCGGGGCGCCCAGCGACGGCGGCAGGGCCAACGGCGTGAGGAAGGTGGAGTTGGCAAGGTTGATCACACCAGCGGGAAGGCCGGCCGGATTGTAATAATTGCTCCGGCCGGCGTCGAGGATGCTCGGCATCCAGGGTTGGGAGCCGGCATACATGATGTCCCTCGCATCATGGTTGACATGGGCACTGAAATAATTAGGTCCACCGGACCCTACGGCGCCGAAGGTATGCAGAAGTTCATGCAGAAGGCTGAACTCCCGGTATCCCGGTTGAGCGGTCTGGCTGGCGGCAAATGGATTGCCGGCGCATGGCCAGGGTCCCGAAGACAATCCCTGCAGATACCAGACGGTGACCTGCCCCGGAAGCGCCGGTGGATGCGGGGCATCGGCACATGCTCTTGGGTTGCCGCCCTCATAAAATACTGCGTAGATTTTTTCCGGACTGAGTTTGCCCATTCTCTTCAGTTCAGTTTCAATGGCATCGCGTTTGAAAACGCCTGAGAGTTCATAGTGGGCATCGGTGCCAGGCAGCGACACGAAAGTGACGTCAGGCGCGCCGCCGGCAGTATCGAACCTGATCCAGCGACCGCCAGTCTGCGCGGCGAGCCAGTTGTTCATTGAGCCGAGTGAGTTGCTCAAGGTGCTGGATACATCAAGCCGGTTGTCCGTGCCGCCGGCGGGGACCGCGTAAATCACGTGTACCTGCGAGCCGCTGAAATCGTCCGGCCGGTCGCGGTCCGCGCGAGTGTCCGGCGGGTTGCTCAGCGGCAGCGGCGTCGCGCTGAACATGGTGAGAAGTTCGGCTTGTGTCGCCTGTGAATCCTGGCTGCCCGCAGGCTGGGTAGAGTCTGAACTTCCTGAGCCACAGGCTGCAAGATTGAATGTTATGACAAGCAGAGCAATAAAATGTCGCATGATAAATTTCCTGGTCTTGAATCCCTTCAGATCAATGCGGATATTGGCGCAGGATTTTCGGGGAGTGCGGTGTTGAACAACACAAAAAAGCCCGGACAATACATGCAAGATCCTTTTGATGGCATGGGAGGGCATCCTTGCTCAACAGATACGGATCTGGTGCACGAGGCCAATATAAAATGATTTTCAACAGGAAAATTAATAAAAAAATAAGCCGTTAGCAGCGAGAGACAATCAATGGCGATATTTGATGAATTTCAAAAAAAGTGGCTTTGAGAGAGCCACTTATTTGTTGCGAGAATGTATCAGGGTGTAGAAAAAGGGATGCTTCTTGCGATTTCTCAAGGTGTGATAAGTGAAATGACTGTGAAAGAATTCGGAAGCCACGCATTTCAGGAAGGTCTTACCGTTCCTCTGTGGTCGTTGGTTGATCCTCGGTCTTCCAGTTTCGCAGGGGGTAATCGCAGGATGTAATAAACGACGCGCATTACACCGTGTTCGATCACTATTGGCAATTGCGAATGTTGAATGGTGGAAAGCGTTGCGCTTTTCCACCCTGCAGACTAGTCGAACATGAGCTCAATCCAGGGTTGAGGTCCGGTATAACTATTGCCGGATTGTGCAGCAGTCCCCGTCATCAGGAAAGTGGACTTGGCAAGGTTGAAGATATTGCCGGGAAGACCGTTCGGATTGTAGTAATTCGACTTCGTGACGTCGAGGACGCTCGGCACCCATGGTTGAGAACCGGCGTACATGATGTCCGTCGGATCACTGCCGACATGGGTATTGTCGTAGTGGGGGGCATTGGCACTGACAGCGCCCAAGGTATGCAGAAGTTCATGCAGGAGGCTCAACTCGCGGTAACCCGCTTTAGCGGTTTGACTGGCGGCAAATGGATTGCTTGCGCATGGCCATCGGCCGGAAGACAGGCCTTGCAGATACCAGATGGTGACTTGTCCCGGAAGCGCCGGCGGGTTCGGGGCATCGGCACATGCCCTTGGGTTGCCGCCCTCATAAAATACCGCGTAGATTTTTTCCGGGCGGAGCATGCCTGAACTCTTCAACTGCGCTTCAATAGCGTCGCGTTTCCGGGCGCCGGAGGCGTCATAGTGGACGTCGGTTCCGGGCAGCTGGACAAAGGTGGCATCAAGCGCACCGCCCGCAGTATCGAACTGGAGCCAGCGCCCGCCGGTCTGTCCGCTCAGCCAGTTGTTCATTGATCCGACGCTGTTGGTCAAAGCGATGGAAGTATCCAGGCCCTTGTCAATGCCGCCGGCGGGGACCGCATAGATCACGTGGATCTGCGAGCCGCTGACATCGTCGGGGCGGTCGCTCATCGCGCGTTGGGCGGGAGGGTTGCCCAGCAGCGGCGGCGCAGCGCTGGCGATGGTGGACAGCGCGATGGCGATGAGTCCGGCTTGTGTCAACCGCGAAATGCAGGTTGTGAGAAGCTGCGTAAAACGATGTCGCATGATGGATGTCCTTGTCCTGTATTTCTTCAAAACCAGACAGATCCTTGTGCAGCATTCGTGTGAAAGCGCAGTGAGGCAGCCTTGCTCAACAGAGTCGGATCTGGTGTAAGTGGATAATATAAAAGCTTGCAGGACAGGAAAATTAAATTAAAAGCAAGCTGTTAACCACAGGCGACAATGTGGAGTTGCACTGAGGAAATTCCAAAAAAAATGGTGGTGAGAGCGCCACTTCAATGGCATGACAGTGTGTGTAAAAAGCGAAACGTCGCGCGGATGCGCCGGGATCCGGAGCGCGTACCGGAACGGGCTCTCTTATTACCCCCTACGGACTTTCACCCTACGGACTGCTGCAGTCCGAAGCAGCATCGCTATCGAAGTTCTTCCCGTGCAAGAGCAAAGCCGGCTCGTACCCACGAAGGGCAAGACCTAATGCTGCGATTGACGGGCAGAAGAGGAACAATGCAGACACCCCCCATGCATCGCCCAGACGCAGCCTCCATCCATCTCAAGTCCTCGAGCGACCTTTGCTCGACATCTTCGCGCTTAGATAGATTGAATACAAAGCCGAGAGACCAACCGCGATATAAATGATCCGCGTCAGCGGACTCGCTTCACCAAATAAAGCAGCGACCAGGTTGAAGTCGAACAAACCGATCAGGCCCCAGTTGATACCGCCAACTGCCAGCAGGATCATCGGGATCCAGTCTGCGGCCGTCATTCGTTTTGTGCCGGTTTCTCTCAATGCACTTCCTGTTGCGCGCCGGTCTGGAATATGACGCCGTTCAGTAATCGGGGGTTGTATCGTAGCCATGACAAATTCCTTTCAAGGAGTTACAACGTTAGCTTTGAAAACATGTTCGTATTCCGGTTAACAGGCGCCACGAAAAAAATACCAGGAGCCATGGCTACAGAATTCTTTCGCATGAAGCCAATAATTCTCATGCAGTTTTTATGCCATCCAGTTGTGACGCAAATCAGGAATCAGGAAAATTGACGCCGCCATGCACGAAGGTTTGGCCGATAACAAGCCATCTGTTGTCGCTCCGCGTACCCTGCAATCAGGAGCCTGTGTTTGCATCAATTGTGGCCAGGGCCGATGAGCACTCAGGAGGACGTCATGGACCAGCAGCAAGCGAGAAGCATTGCGGATCGGTATATCGCCGGGTTGCATCGTGTGGAAAAAGGCGATGCAGCGCGTATCGATAATCTTGTCGATCTGTTTGCCGATAATGCAGAACTGACGAACACCATTATTGAACGTGACGGCAGCAGCCGCTGCGGCCGCGCCGAAATCGCCGAATTCTGGCGCAAGTACCGGGCGGCATTCGGCGATATTCATTCAGAATTTTCTGAAGTCACGGCAAGCGATCATTCTGCCGGTCTCTTCTGGCGCTCCGTCGGCACAGGCACGGCTGGCCAGCCACTGGCTTACGAAGGTGTGAGTCTGCTGGTGTTTAATGACGCAGGAAAGATCGCACGATTTAAAGGTTATTTCGATAGCCGGCAAATGACGTTCAGGACAGAACCACGATCGCCGCACCATGCGTGATGATGCAATCCGTCGTTGCCCGCATGGAATCGAAGCGGCATCGGCGGATGTGCAAATCATTCAAAACGGGCCGCTCCTGCCCGGCGCAACATCCCGTCAATGACAGACCGTAAGGGAGCATCCGATGGAAACACTGGCAGGCATTGATGCGATACTTCTTGCCCGTATACAGTTCGCTTTCACCATTGCGTTCCATATCATATTTCCAGCGTTTTCCATCGGCCTGTCCGCCTATATCGCAACGCTTGAAATCCTGTGGTTGCGCACCGCAACACAGCATTACCACACGCTTGCGCGCTTCTGGACAAAAATATTCGCGGTCTCGTTTGCGATGGGGGTGGTGTCGGGCATCGTGATGGAATACCAGATCGGCACCAACTGGAGCCGCTTCGCTGAAGTGTTCGGAAATACCCTCGGCCCGCTGTTCGCGTATGAAGTGCTGACCGCCTTTTTCCTGGAAGCGAGTTTCCTCGGCATCATGCTGTTTGGGTGGAACCGCTTCCCGCCGTGGCTGCATGCGCTGGCATCGATCATCGTCGCCTTCGGCACCGCGCTGTCCGGCTTCTGGATTCTTTCCGCTAACAGCTGGATGCATACGCCGGCAGGTTTCGCGATTGATAATGGCATCACCTATCCGGTTGACTGGTCCGAGATCATCTTCAATCCCAGCTTTCCGTACCGCTTCACCCACATGATGATCGCAACCTATCTCACTACGTCACTGGTGGTGCTGGCGACCGGTGCACGTTATATGCTGGCCGGCCGTTATCCGGCGGAAGCGAAAACCATGATGCACATGGGACTGGGCATGCTGGCGCTCATGGCGCCGCTGCAGCTGCTGGTTGGCGACCTGCACGGCCTGAATACGCTTGAGTACCAGCCGGCGAAGATTGCGGCAATCGAGGCGCACTGGGACGGCAGCAAACCGGCCGGGCTGGTGCTGTTCGCCTGGCCGGACGAGAAAGGCGAACGCAACCTGGCGGAAGTGTCGGTGCCGAATCTGGGCAGCCTGATCGTTACCCACGACTGGAATGGCCTGTTCCGCGGTCTGCGCGATTTCAAGCCGGAAGACCGGCCGCCGGTGGTGCCGGTATTTTTCATGTTCCGCCTGATGGTCGGACTGGGCTTGCTGATGATTGCCATTGGCTTGACGGGTGTGTTCCTGTGGTGGCGCAAGCGGCTGTTGCACGCGCGCTGGTTCATGCGGCCGCTGACTTACTGTTGGCCGCTGGGTTTTATCGCGCTGCTGGCCGGCTGGATGGTCACCGAGATCGGCCGCCAGCCATGGATCGCCTATGGTGTGTTGCGCACGGCCGATGCGGTGTCGCCGGTCACCGCCGCCTCTGTCGCCATTTCGCTGGTGCTGTTCGTGCTGGTGTATGTGGTCGTGTTCTCGATAGGCATCTGGTATATCAAGAAGATGATCGACAAGGGGCCGCGGGAAGGAATGGCCGCTCCGGAAGCCTTGCCGAACCGGCCGCTGTCGGCAGGACAAACGACGACGGATGTGCCGCCATGAGCGAATTGACTTATATCCTGCCGGTCATCCTGGCGCTCCTGCTGGGCGCCGCGGTCGCGCTGTATGTCGTGCTGGATGGCTTCGATCTGGGCATCGGCATCCTGTTTCCATTCTTCAGGGAGGAGGGCGAACGCGACCAGATCATGAATTCGGTGGCACCTTTCTGGGATGGAAACGAAACCTGGCTGGTGTTGGGCGGCGTCAGCCTGTGGGCCGGATTTCCGAAGGCATTTGCGGTCATCCTGCCGGCACTGTACCTGCCGGTCATCGTGCTGCTGCTGGCCCTGATCTTTCGAGGTGTCGCGTTCGAATTCCGCTGGGTCGCCAAACCGCGGCACCGGAAGTGGGATATCTCGTTCGCGGCTGGTTCGACGATGGCGGCTTTTGCGCAGGGCGTGATCCTGGGCGGCCTGCTGCAGGAGATCGAGGTCAGGAATAACCAGTTCGCCGGCACATCGCTCGACTGGCTGACGCCGTTCAGCCTGATGTGCGGCGCCGGCGTGGTGGTGGGCTACGCCTTGCTCGGCGCAACCTGGCTGATGATGAAAACCGGCGGTGAGGTGGAACGGCGGGCGCGCCGTCTCGGCATCCCGCTGCTGTTTGCGCTGCTTGGCTTCATTGTCCTGGTCAGTGTGTGGACACCGCTGCATATCGAACGGATAGCTGAGCGCTGGTTCAGCATCCCCAATATATTTTTTCTGCTGCAAGTGCCGGTGGCGACGCTGCTGGTTGCCTGGCTGTGCTGGCACGGGATGCGGCGGGAGCGGCCGATTTTGCCGTTCGCATCGGCGATCGGCATTTTCCTGCTGGCGTTTGTCGGGCTGGTAATTTCCAATATTCCTTACCTGGTGCCGCCATCGATGACGATATGGGATGCGGCTTCACATCCGTCGTCACAAATGTTCTATCTGATCGGCGCCTCCCTCCTGCTGCCGATGATCCTGGCCTATACGGTGCTGGTGTTCTGGCTTTTTCGCGGCAGGATCCAGCCGGGGGAGGGGTATCACTGACTACACCGGTTCGGATTAGCGCTTTTGCTGGAATGACAAAATTATTTACGTCCCAGACAGGTTCTTAGTGGAGGAATCCGGACTGTTCCAGTTCATCATGCATGACTGGAGCCGGTTTTCCTTCGGCATCGCTGAAACGCACGCGGCCGCGACGGTCACCCATAAGATCCCGCAGCCGGTTGATGGTCAGGCCGGATACATCGTGCATACGGATCAGGAGCCGGGCACCCACCGGCCTGCGGCCCGTCCTTATCTTGCTGATGGTGGAAGCCGGGACTTCCAGCATGCGCGCCAGCGCCGCATCGCTTTTCAGCCCCGCCAGCGTGATCAGCGTGTCCAGCAACTTGCCTGGGGAATAATCTTCCGCTGCAGTGGAAACATCCTCAGCCATGGCTCCCTCGATTGGTGGTTACTGTCAGTTGACCCCTTCATCCCGTTTAAATTCCCGGCCTGCGCCTGGCTTCAGCGAGGGAAAACGAGGGAGGACAAAGGTCCTTTCCGATGAGCGCCATATTGGTTTGGCAATTCTTTCATTGCCGCCGCGGCCAGGATGGAGGCGCTGGTGGAAAGCGAAATCGTGCGCAGGAAGAAAGTGATCGCCGGCGCAGGGATCGCACAGCAATAGAGCAGCCCTCCCGATGAACCCGATATTGCCTTGACAATTCTTTCGTGGCAGCATAGGCCCTCTGGCGGGAGAGGCCGGTGCAAAGATTGATGTCAACAAGTGGTTCAACAAAAAAGGGAGGGGATAAAAATGTTGAAGCTTCTGCAAGTTGCCGCATGCGCTGTTTTCGTGACCCAGATGGGCGCAAGCTGGGCACAGAAAGAGTCGCGCATCGCGCGCGGCACATACCTGATGGAGAGTGTGGTCGCCTGCGGCAATTGCCATGCGGTGCGGGGCGACAAGGGTCAATTGATCGCCGCGAAGGGACTATCGGGCGGCATGCTGTTTGATGAAGTGCCCTTCAAGGCCTATGCGTCGAACATCACACCCGACGCCGAAACCGGGATCGGAAAATGGACCGATGTCCAGCTCGGCAAGGCAATCCGCGAAGGTGTCCGCCCCGACGGCAGCATCATCGGACCGCCGATGCCGGTCGAGTTCTACCGCCACCTGTCCGATGCCGACCTGGCCGCAATCATTGTTTACCTGCGAGCGCAGCCGGCGGTCAGGAACATAGTGGAGAAATCGAAGTACAACATGCCGCTGCCGCCGAATTATGGACCGGCGGTGAAGAACGTTCGTGCGCCATCGCCCAAGGACAAGGTCAGGTATGGCGAGTACCTTGCCAATATCGGTCATTGCATGGAATGTCATACCCCGCGCGGCGACAAGGGCATGCTGATGCGCGCAGATCTGGGGGCTGGCGGGCAAGTGTTCAAGGGGCCGTGGGGCGCGAGCATTGCGCGCAACCTGACGCCGCATGAGAGCGGGCTCAAGGGCTGGAGCGATGCGCAGATTGCCAATGCGATTCGGAACGGCGTGGACAATAACGGCGCGCCTCTGAAACCGCCGATGGCGTTTGCGTTTTACAAGAACATCAGTGATGCGGATGTGGGGGCGCTGGTTGCCTATCTGCGGTCATTGAAGGCACAGCCGTTTGCGGGGAAAAAGTAGTTTGGGAATGTTGAGGCGGGGGAGTTTGTCCGCCTTTTTTTGGTTTTTTCGTATGATGATCATCTGTCGTTATACGAACCTCTTGCAATTTGAGCATGACAGTCGGTTTGCTAAAAAAATCTCCATATTTCTTTCCTTGATGTTCGTTATGGCGTACATTTAACGATATTGGAAGGATAAATGTTCGCTATGGAAGACATTTCAACGCAAACTAATACAAGATTCGGAGAGTCAAAGCCGGGTTATTTCTCCGCCAGCGAGCTAGGACAGGCTTTTCGCGCAGAAAGAAAAGCACAAGGCCGCAGCCTCCAGTGGGTCGCGGAAAAGTGCAAGCTTCGCCGTCAAACCATTGCTGACCTCGAGGCTGGCAAGAACGTCGAACTTTTTACCTTGATGGCCGCATTAAACGCCTTGGGGAAAGGCTTGTTGATTACAGATCGGCGTGTCGCACTGGACCAACTCAGGGACATATTCCATGAAGAAGATTAAACAGCTTCAGGTGACTACGCCCCAAGGGGAGGCAGGGCTGCTCACGCACGATGTCCGTTTTGTATTCAACTACACAAGCAGCGAACGGGAACGTGAAACTTCCGTTGTGATGCCAATGCGAGCCGAGAGCTACGCATCGGGCGCCATGCTTTCGCCCTTTACGATGAATATGCCAGAGGGATTTTTACTGCAGAAAATTGCAGAGCGTCTTGCAAAACACGGTTCCTTCAATGAAATGACACTCCTCGCCTTTACCGGAGCCAATCAGATTGGTCGTCTGAGTTTTCACGCGCCAGAGGCATCAAGGACTCGCGCCAAAATACAGATTGGCAAAAAGGAGCTGCTCAATCAATCTTCTACGTCAGAACTGTTTGAGTTTTTATTGGAGACTTACCTGGAGTCGGGAATCTCCGGCGTGCAGCCTAAAGTCATGGTCCCGGATGCAGACAAGCCTGTCCCTTCTTCAAATCCCGCTGCCCTGGATGGACGCCTTACCGTTGTGCATGCGGACCTGATCGTAAAGGCTCGCGGAGAAGAATATCCGCATCTCGCAGCCAATGAATTTCTGTGCATGACCGCTGCGAAGAAAGCAGGGCTGCGCGTTCCTGAATTCTGGCTTTCCAAGGACAACAATCTATTTGTCATGGAACGCTTTGATCTGGTGGACAATGCTCAGCTTGGCTTTGAAGACATGGCCGTACTGATGGGTAAAACTACTGAACGGGATCACAAGTACAAAAGCAGTTACGAGGCGATTGCCAAGGCTATCAATATCTTCTGTGGCGAAAACAACATGGAGAGCTTGAATCGATTGTTTGAGTATGTCGCGCTGTCCGTCATGGTTCGCAACGGGGATGCCCATTTAAAAAACTTCGGACTGCTCTACGATCACCCGAATTCCGGCAATGCCCCGACCCTGGCGCCGCTATATGACGTGGTGACAACCACCGCCTATGATCTTGTTAATCCCAAGCCGGGTACAACGATGGTCGATCGGAAAATGGCCCTAAATCTGAACCATGGCAAGGAATATCCGAACCGCAAAGATTTGCTTGAATTTGCAAAAATCTGTTTTGTGAAACATCCTGGACAAGTTTTGGAACGGATTGCCGATGCAATGCAAGCGACTCTTGAAGAGCATGGTGGTCGTTTGGAGAAGCAATTCCTGGATCGCATGAAAAGAGAGTGGGACGAGGGACGGCACTCACTCGAGCTTGCGCCCTATACACGTTCGCCCAATCCTTCGAAGAAAATTCTCGCCTCTGTCGTTCGCGATGCGGACATCGAATAAGGCCGCCATGTTGATCATGTAATTGAAATTAACGAAGGCACCAAATGCTTCTAAAAAACGTAAGGCCTTGAATTCTCTAAAGTCGCTCCGGTTGGTCAACTTCAATGAAAGGTTCGCTGCTACGCACGCGAACTACAAAGTTCACTCCGGGCTTGATTATGCGGAGTGAGCATGCAAAACGTTAAGTAGATAGATATATTCTGAATAGAAATCCTTCGTGGGCGTCATTATGTGTCGATTACGCAAGAGCTCCGTCGCAAATGCTTCGGTGCCTGAAGAATGGTCCAAAAGCAAAAGCAACTGGGGAACTGACAATAAATAAGAACCATCCAGTGGGAAATTCTTTTGGAACTCACCTAGTTCAAGGCCAAGTTGTTTTAACTCCGCGAACTTTGGCCGCAGTTTGTCGAGTTTGTGTTGCGAACTTGGATCAACAGCGGTGAAGTCAACCCCGCAACATATCTGCATAAATTGCCGAATTGTGCTTCTGTCTTGTATGCTTCCAAAATCCAAAAACGCAACGGAAACTCGGATCACCTCCCGGATGCCGAGAGTAAGGACCGACTCTTTGCCGTTCGTATCGACTAGCTTCAACATTCCATACTTGCGCAGTAGGTGTTCGTGACGAAGGGCTTGGAGCTGGGAGTCAATTAGACTTTGCGAGAGGTCAACGAGAATCTCGACTTCGTCGCCAGATCGAGCCATCCGCGTCAATGGCTTCTTCTTTACTTCGAAGAAGATAACGCTTGATTCGGTTTCGACGACGATGTCGCACTCCCCCTCTTGCAGCTTTCCGGTATCTCCTCCGCAGATGTACTTACCGGATTTGAATTCAACTCCCTTGAGCGCAAGCTGAGTACGAAGCAAGGTCTCTAATAGAATACCTAATTCGCTATCAGCATTTTTGTCAACCTTGCGCACCATGGTTAGGAGGGCTTCGATGACTGCCGGACCTGCGATTGGCTGTGGGGGACACCAATATTTTTCACTATCGAACTTCAACAAGGGCCGAAAACCGGCGTCGACCTGTGTGCTTTTAGGTGGGAAGCCAAGGGCTGAGTTCACACCGGTTTTCGCGTGAGCGAACACCGTGTCCAAAATCACGCCTACATTCAATTTGCTTTTCTTTATATCCTTAGCAAGCTCTGCAGCTGTAAATATCATTCCCCGATCCACATGACATGCGCGCAAAAATGCCGCGCCCGTTTCTAGCGCTGCTTTTATCGGAATTTCGCCGTACTTTAGTTTGTTAAAGTGCGAATCCTCAATTAGGCTGCAATACAACACCTCCGCATGACGGAATGGGACTTGGGGAAGAGTGAAAAGCGAGTCATAGATCACCGAATCTCGCAAAAAAGCCATGACTGAATCGGGCTTAAGATAGAAGCTAGCGAATCCACTGTATGGCTGGACGTCCAAAGCTGCGGCGGCAGTAGTCACCAGTTCGAGAAGGCGAGCCCAAGCTGAGTAACTTATGTCTTGGGCTTTTATTTGAAAATGTTTGATTCCCAACTGATACAAATAACCCCAAGGAATTTGCGGGTCTGGTGCCGTGTTTGCAGTGGAAACTTGTCGAACAAGTTGATAGCGGCCTGATGTATGTTCATACCTCTGCTTCACATTTTCAAATACATTGTTAACTAGGACTTGTCCGCCAATTTCTTTTGCCTGCCGATCGATATCGGCGGCCAGTTTTTCCAGCGCGCTGTCACTTAAGCTGACTTTTCCCCCATGAAGAATGATCGGGTCATATCCGAGCTTACGCAAATTCTTGACAGTTTTGCCTCGGGCAACGGCACCCGCTTTCAATTTCAAGTTATGTTCATCTTCTAATGCGAGAAGACTCAATCTTGATCGATTTGCCTGAATAATGTGAATAGCGCGCAACCAGTCGCATTCCTGGGTCGTGGCACTGCCACCTTCGCGCAGGCTGTCATCTAAAACGTATGCGATATTGAAGTACGGATTCAACGGTTCGTCATTCGCTATGTGTCTGACAACCAGCTCGTCTCTAAGAATATTCGTGAGCTCCCGTAGCCTCATGTTTGCATTGGGAAAACATCCCTTGATAACCTCATATATTTCAGTTGAGCTGCGTAATTCTCTGGCTGGCTCGATAGGGGTCGCATCCACGTACTGTTTGAAGGTCAAAAATGCTAACTCTGTCTCCATCAAAATTCTCACTATGCAATTTTCTGCTGACTTTGCCTACCCTTACAACGATCGGGATAGGACGCAATGACATTTGAAAATCTATTTGCTTAACGTACATCGACTCGACTGCATTACACTTAATCTGCGGTGAGCTGGGGAACCTTGCATCGTGTTCTTTGAAACGGCGACCTGCTGAGTGTCCTGATCGAAGCATGTCGACTCAGACACTGACCACAATACCGGCCCCCGCAAATGGCCGCTTAAATCTTAGCCTCGATAAAATCTGACACAGGATGCGCCAACGAGCCTGAGGTTTCCCCTCGGTTTAAACCCCATCAAAAATCCGCCTGATCCTTCTGATACAACTCGTCATACGGCCCGGCAGGCAACCCCCGTCCCTTGAACGAAACAGCCTGCATGTTCGCCTGCTGCGCCAGCGGTACGTAATTCGGCGCCGCTCTCGTAATCGCCGCGACAATAGCGCTCGCAATCAAGCCCGCCAATCCGCCGCTGGAATTATTCTGCGGCTGATAAACCAGCTTCTGCGTGTTCTCCCATAAGGTTTCGCCAGTCGCCGCGCTTTTCATGCGGTAGCTCAGTTCCACAGTCACAGCGGTAGAAAGAATCATGTATTGCGCATCCCACCGTTCAATCGTGACGTACATGATGGAATCCGTGCCGAACATTTTCCCGAGCTGTGCCGGATCGCCCGCATGCACCATGTTGGCATCGCTTAATCCATCATCTTCCATCACGCGCTTGACCAGATGAACCGGAAATACGTAATAGCCGCGCTCGGCCATAGGCCTGGAGATCGTCGACAGAAAATAATCTGGCGCATCCACTTCCACACTTCGGTTAATGACCGGCACGACAAGGATGGAGCGCGGTTTTGCGGTACGCAGCGCGGTGTAGTCATTGTTTTTCATCGGCGCTACGCATGCGCTCAGGCCCAGCGCGATCATGCATAAAAATACGATACGGATGCAGAGGGACATTCAGTTACTCCTTGGATGGCGTGGGCTTTTTTAACGCGGTCGAGGCGGCCTGGATCATGCTGTTCATCAGGTGTGTGGCTTCAGGCCATTTTGTTTTTTCTTTTTCAAACATCCCGATGGCCTCCGTGGATTTGCCTTGTTGTAGCAACAGGTAGCCGTACTCGGCATAGATGCCGGGCGCCACCGGTTTGGTCGTCGATTCGGACTCCTCAATGACAGATTTCAGGGAGGCGGCCAGCTCGTCGGCCTTGGCCGGGTCCTTGTAGAACGAATACAGCGAGCGTTCATAATTGCCCCAGTTGTACTTCGGCTGCGCTACGCAGCCGGCAAGGGTGCTGGCAACCGCAATGGCTGCCAAAAGGGTGAGAGGCCGCATTTATTGTGCTCCTGAATTGACGGTGATGGTTCTGGTCTCGCCATTGCTGACAAAGGTTCTTTCGCTATGAATTACATTGCTGGCGCGGCGAATTTCAATCAGATGCACGCCTTCTTCAATCACCAGGACTTTCGGCTTGCCGTCGAACGTGGGCGCGGCGCCCATTTGCAGGCCGTCGACTACCAGCGTGGAATCGGCGGGCGCGCCTTTGATTACCAGAGTAGGGCGGGGCGATCCGGTACGGACCGATGTTTCGGGCAGTGCGCATCCGGCCAGGGACAGGGACAGGATCGCGGTGGTTAGAAATTTCATCGTCGTCATTCCTTCGCTTCGGTCACAAATACGCTCGTGCCCGCAGCAGCGCTGGCTGAGCCGGACACTAGTTCGGCAACGGATCCTTCATTGGTTTCGTTATCGCCGAACAAGCTGACAACGCGGATTTTTCCTTTGGACATCGGCGGCAATGTAATCTCGAACCCTGTTTGCGCGCTTTTTATTACTTCGCCCTGCTGCATGACGGCGAGCATGTCGCCTGCCTTGAGACCCTGGCGCACACCGCCAGAGATGAAGACCTGATTGCCGCTTACCTTGAGGATGTCGGTACGCCATGGGCGTTCTTCGAGCTTGGCAATCAACGCGTTCTGCACATCGGAGATCGCCGCGCCGATTGCGCGGTCGTTCAAGGTGCCGTCATAATCGGCCCTGTTTCCAAATCCTGCGACCGCACCTGATTCGGTACTGGCATCGCCCGCACCGCTTGCTGAAAAAAACACATGCCCGGTTCTGGCATCGACCAGCCGGATTTCCACTTTGGCCCGAGCTGTCTGCACTTTTGTAGAGCTCAGGAATCCGGACGTGCCGGTCGTGCTGCGGCCAAATTCCGTGACCGATCCCAGGATCAATGTATCGACACCGATCATGTTGGCTTCTTTCAAAATCATCTGCTCGGCTTTAATCCGGCCCAGGTCCGAGCGATCGAATACCAGGAATTTTTTAGATCCCTCAAGGCGGGTCATCAGCATGTCGGAAGCCTGCTTGCCTAATGGGTCCTGGTTCGCATCTACCTGAAACGTCCTGCCGTATCTGGTCTCATTGGAGAATCTCGCGATTGCCACCTTGCGCTTGAATGTTTTTACCTGCGGTAGTGCTGCCTGTTTTTGTGCCTCGACTTGCTGGCTACGGCTGGCCGGGGCTTCGACGGGTTGCTGTGGCGGCGCGGTGACCGCGCACGCGCCCAGCAATAAGGGCAACAGGCAAAGTGTCCATTTGGTATGCATGCTAAATCCTGGTTACGTAAATAGGAGGGGAGTGACTGTCGCGTCTTGAAGGACGTCTTTGCAGTCTTGAAATTTAATAATTCCGACTTGGAGCGGGAAAGGCTTGTTTTTATGGTTTGTTTTTATAGTTGCAATTAGACACTATTTCTAGATAAAAAGATATTCCTAATTTGCAATTTCTGGTCGGGGTGCGTTTTTGTGCTGTGCCATACGGTCTGGAGCGGAATGTCTTGTTTATTGCGCAGATGCGGTTGCCTCACGCTGTGGGGCTAACTTGTACCCACATCTTTGCAACGCATATCCAATCGCGGTAGCGCCTGCGCGGGAATGACGCGAGGGAGAATCGTAGGGTGGAAAAGCGCAGCGCCTTCCACCATGCAGCATTCGCAATTGCCGCTCGTGATCGATCAACGGTGGAAGGCTGCGCTTTTCCACCCTACTTTTTCTGCAACGTTTCGCCGCCATTTCGCAAGGCAGGAATCTTGCGCGGGATGCCTATATGGATGCAGGAATAAACAGGCGGGAAAATGGACATCCCGTTTCCTGCCAGGGCGTTGACAGCACGCGCTTAATTTTTCTGATTCTCGGCCGCGGCCATTTCCACCAGCATTTTCCGCACACGCGACGGTCCGGCATCGATTGCAAGCCACGTCGTTTGCAGCACACCCGTGATCGCCTGTTCACGCTGCAGCGCGCCGACGATCACATTGTCTTCGTCGAAGGTCTGGCTCATGCCCGCGATCAGCTGCTCTTCCAGCACCTTGTTGCCGACGCCGAAATTGCGCACATGCAGCCAGAAAAAATGGGTCGTAGTCTCGGTCTCCGGCGTCAGGAACTTGTAACTGAACGCGCGCAATCCCTTGTTCATGTTTTCTTCGCTATGTTCCTGCCCGGCTTCCATCGTCACCACGTCGACCCGCGATACGCAAGGCGCGAAATAATGATAGTACTGGCAGCGGTCCGTCATGCCCTCGAAGCCGCCGTTCTTCCTGTCGATCGGCGGCGGCGGCGCATTGTTGGTCCAGCGGTAGGCCACCACATGTCCCGGCTCCTGCTCGACCTTCACCGGCACGTCGCTGGCCGCCGGATTGCCGATGGTCCCTTTATGGGCATAGGTGGTATGCGCCGGGTCCTGCAGGTTTTCCGCAATATTGAGATAGTCCGCCTGATGATGCTGATAACCGCCGTCGATCGCGGCCCAGTCGGGATCGTCGAGCTTGCGTATCGAGTGAATCGTCGACGGATCGGCCAAAACCGGATCGCCCATCCAGACCCAGATTGCATTGTTGCGCTCCACAACCGGAAAACTGCGCACCACGGCCGTCGGCGGAATCCGGTCCTGGCCCGGCACATGGACACACTTGCCGCTGCAGTCGTACTGCAGGCCGTGATAGCCGCACTGCACATTGTCGCCCACCAGCGTGCCCATCGACAGCGGCAGCAGCTTGTGCGCGCAGCGATCGATCAGCGCCGCCGGCGTGCCGTCATTCTTGCGATAGAACACCAGCGGTTCGCCCAGGATGCGCCGCTTGAACAAGGTCCGGCCCACTTCACTGGACCAGGCGGCGACGTACCATGCATTCCTTACGAAAATCGACATGTCTTTTTCCTTCTCCATACGGTCACGCGCTCTTGTCGGTGAACGCCACCAGGCCCATGCCGCTGGTCATCGGCGCATAATAATTGCGATGCACACGTTCGACATTGTCGGCCATTGCGCCGCGCATGGTCAGCCACATGATCAGCTCGACCGCCTCGGCGCCGGCCGCATCCATGATGTCCTTGTGCGACAAACGTGTCAGCGCCTGCGGATCGGTTTCCAGCTTGTCCAGGAAGTCATTGTCCCAGCCGGTATTCATGTGTCCCATGCGCTCGCCATGCAGCTGATGCGACATACCGCCGGTGCCGAGGATCACCACCCGCAGATCTTCCGGATACGCTTCCACCGCACGCCGGATTGCCTGGCCGAGCCGGTAGCAGCGTAACGCGCTGGGAAGCGGATGCTGGATCACGTTGACCACCACCGGCACCACTTTGATGTTCCATTCCGGCTCGTGCGACCACAGCAGCGGCAAGGGCACCAGCAGACCGTGGTCGACTTCCATTTCCTGGCACACCGTCATGTCGAAGTCATCCTGGATCAGCGATCTGGCAAGCTCCCAGGAAAAGTCCGCGTTGCCGGGCACGACCGGCAGCGGACGCGGACCGAAACCCTCGTCGCCAACGCCATAGTCATCGGCCACGCCGATGGCGAAGGTCGGATATTTATCAAAAAAGAAATCGGTGCCGTGGTCGTTGTAGACCACGATGGCGACATCGGCCTTGACTTCTTCTTCCAGCCATTTCTTGACCGGCTTGTAGCCGTCGAACAGCGGCTTCCAGGCTGCCTGTTCCTGAATTTTTCCATCGTATGCGCGGCCGATCGAAGGCACATGCGAGGTGCCGATACCCGCTACTATTTTCGCCATGTCAGGTTGCTCCTTTTCCGCTGCGTGTTTCCAGAAACTGCTCGAGGGTTTGTCCCCGTTGTTGCGCACCCATGCCATACAAGCCGATGCCGAAGGCTTCGGCCACCTTGACCAGCAGGTAGATATTGCCGCCCAGCTTGATCAGCTGCAGCCAGTCCCTGTCGCGCACTGCCTGCCGCTGCGCCGCCGGTACCTGGTACTTCTCCATGTAGGCTTCGACGTCGGCCTTGAAGGCAGCGCGATTGTCGGGTTTGGTCAAGGACATGGCCATCTTGTTCAGACGGTAGCCGAGCCTCGAGCGCGTGTAGTCGAATACATAGGTCCCCGGGATGTCCCAGTCGTGAGGCTTTTTGTCGCTCATGCTTGCTCCTTGCATTATGGTTTCGCGCTTTTCTCGAAATCGGCGCTGTTGAATTTTTCAAATTCGACATTCATCAGTTCGCCGGCGACCTTTTCAACCCGGCGGATGTAAATGTTCTGCACCATGTCGCCTGACCGGGCATCAATCGTGACCGGGCCGCGCGGGCTGTTGAGTTTCATGCCTTTCAGGACCGCAATCGATTTTTCGCCATCCACATTGCCATTGAGCTTGCGGACTACTTCGTACACGGCAGCCATGCCGTCATATCCTCCCAGCGCCAGGTAGTCGGCGCGGCCGGCGCCCGGATTGGCATCGGCATACGCCTTCAGGAAAGCAGTATTTTCCGGCGACTTGTGCGCGATCGAATAATGGAATGAGGTGATGATGCCAAGCGCGTCATTACCCATGGACGGCAGGGTATGGTCGTCGGTCAGGTTGCCGACGGCAATCAGCTTGATGCCTGCTTCCTCAAGTCCCCGCCCGCGATAGCTCTTGAGCATGGACATGCCTTGCTCGGCACCTGGCAGGAAAACGAACATGGCGTCGGGTTTCGCGTCCTTGATGCGCTGGATGTAGGGCGCGAAATCAGGGCTTGTTACCGGTACCCGCAACTTCTCCAGCACCTGGCCGCCGCCGGCGGTAAAGGTATTGATGAACGCCGTTTCGGAGTCGATGCCCGGCGAGTAGTCGGACACCAGCGTCACCACCTTCCTGATATTGTTCTTCAAGGCCCAGGCCGCCATAGGTGAGGCAACCGTTTGTAATGACTGTGCGACCCGGACCATGTAATCGGATTTGCCCGTCAGGCCCGCGGCGGCGGCGTTCATGACGATCATTGGCACCTTGGCCGCCTGGGCGACGGGCGCCACGGCCAGCGCTTCCGGCGTGAAGCCGAAACCCACCATGAAATGGACCTTGTCCCGCACCACCAGCTCCTGTGCCAGTCGTTTCGCCAGTTGCGGCACCGGACCGGTGGTATCGCGCAGCAGGATTTCAATTTTCTTGCCGGCGACGGTATCGCCGTGCAGCTTCATGTAGGCCTTCATGCCGTTTTCCATTTGCTTGCCATAATGCGCAAACGCACCGGAAAAAGGGGCGATCATGCCAACCTTGATGACTTCCTCTGCCTGCACCGACGCGGTTCCCGCTGCAACCAGGCCAGCCATTGTGATGGCTTGCATTATTCTCGTGATTTTCATACCTGTCTCCTCATTAGTTCATCAATAATTGATCGCGGCCGTCGTGCGACTGGCGATGTGTGGGCACGAACGCCGATCAGCCGCTTTTCAGCATGACGGTACGCGGGTCGCGTTCATCGTCCGTGACCACACTTTCCTCCAGCGGCAATCCGACAAAGTTTTCCGCGAAGGTCTTGCCGCTCGCTTTGGAGCTCATCAGGTAATCAAGGGTGGCGTTGCGCATGCGTTTGTCGAATGCGCTGTCTTGCGGAAAATTGTGTGTCATCGATGTGACCGACCAGGAAAAACGTTCCACCTTCCAGACGCGGCGCAGGCAGGTATCGGAGTAAGCGTCCAGCAGCCTGGTGCTCCCGGTCTTGAAGAAATCGGTCATGGCCACCGCGAGCACACGTATGTCCGCGATCGCCATGTTCATGCCCTTCGCACCCGTCGGCGGCACGATATGGGCGGCATCGCCCGCCAGGAACAGCCGGCGATAACTCATCGGCTCGGCGACAAAGCTGCGCATCGGCGTAATGCCTTTTTGCAGGATCGGTCCGCGAATCAGCTTGAGGCCATCCTTTCCTTCCAGCCGCCGGTCGAGCTCATCCCAGATTCGAACGTCCGGCCAGTCTTCCAGCTTCTCATTCGAATCGACCTGGAGATAAAGCCGGCTGAGCGTGCGCGAGCGCATGCTCAGCAGCGCAAATCCACGCTCTTCGTGGTACACATTGGTGACGTAGTCGGAGACCGGTGGCGCTTCGGCCAGGATGCCGAGCCAGGAAAACGGATAGACCCGATCAAATACCTTCAATATGTCGGCCGGGATGGCGGGGCGTGAAATGCCATGGAAGCCATCACACCCGGCGACAAGTTCACATGATATTTCCCGCTCTTCGCCATCCTGATGAACGCGGATCGTCGGTCTTGCTGTGTCGATGCCGCATATTTCCTTCGCTTCGACATTGAACAGAATCTTGCCCGCGGCGGCGATGCGGGCGGCGATCAAATCCTTGACGACTTCCTGTTGCCCGTAGACCGTGACATGTTTTCCATCGGCCAGGTCCGCGAGGTCGAGCACATGGTTCCTGCCGCCGAAGCGGAAATTGAATCCCTTATGGCGCAGGCCTTCGCGCAGCAGGCGTTCGCCGACGCCGCTTTCGACGAGCGCATCGACCGTTCCTTTTTCCAGCACGCCGGCACGCAGCCGCCCTTCGACATAGTCGCGGCTGCGCGATTCGATGACAACGGAGTCGATGCCCTGCAGGTGGAGGAGGTGAGAAAGGAAGAGTCCTGCCGGACCCGCACCCAGAATGGCAACTTGTGTATGCATGTGAAAATATGACTGGAATATAAGTGCTTCATGATGAAATACGGAGGGATTAAAGCGAAGGGATAAATAGGACTATGAATTGTGATTTTCGGACAAATGGAACATACTTTCCCTCTTGGTTTTCTTGCAGCCGTTTCTCCGGCCAAAATCGCATGCCTAAATCTCATCTAACAAAATCCGCGCCGGGCTCCATCCCTTTGTACTCTCTTTATCCTGAAACGGATCGCGCAACTGAGCTGCGATTCATTTACCTGGAGTCGCTTGCCGCGACTAACCACTTGCATAATTGGGACATTCATCCGCACCGGCATCACGACCTGCACCAAGTCGTTCTGGTGACGCATGGTGGCGGCAAGGTGGAGATGGATGAAAAGCTGCTGACGCTGCGCGCACCTGTCCTGATCAGCATACCGCCGTCCATGGTGCATGGCTTTCAATGGGAGCCGGATTCGCTGGGCCTGATCCTGACCGTGGCTGAAAATTTCAAGGATGATTTGATCAGGGTATCCGGTGATGCGGCGATCAGGGTCGCGTTGGCGGAGCCTGTGGTGCTGGCGAGTCATCAGACCAGACTGGATTGCGCCAGGGTGGTGGCGGCCTTCGAGAACATCGCCGAAGAACTCATCGGTGAACGCATCGGCAGGACCATGACGATTTCCGGCAACCTGCTGATCATATTTTCAGAAATCGTCCGCCTGAAACAATTGAACCTGCATAACCTGCAGCCAGCGAATGAAAAGGGCGCCGATATCTATCATCGGTTCAAGGAATTGATCGAGCTGCATTTCCGTGAACATTGGCCGGTTGCGTCTTACGCCGCAGCGCTGGCGGTGGTGGAACGCAGCCTGCGGCGCCTCACGATGAAGTTCGCAAACCAGTCGCCGATCCAGATCATTCATCGCCGCCTGCTGCTCGAAGCCAAGCGCAACCTTCTTTACACTGACATGACGATTGCCGAGGTCGGCTACGCGATTGGATTCGAGGATCCCTCCTACTTCACCCGCTTTTTTGTGGATCACACTGGACAAACGCCGCTACTATTTCGACGGGCGCGCGCTGGTGCGGCGGCGCCGCCGGACTTTACACTGAACTGAATCGTGCCGCGCGGCGTCGGTAAGGCTGTTTGCGGTCCGCCCGGCAAGGGGGAAGGAAGGGTGTGGGCAAGCGGAAGTGCCGCAAACCGCTCCAGATGACCGTCCACTCAGAAACGGAACGGCACGGATGCTGCAATGGAAAATCGTGGCGCCGCGGGAGTTACCCCCAGTGCTATGCCCAGATTGAAAAAGCGGCCCCGACCGATCACCGTCGTGCTGCCCAATTCAACAAAGCCGCGCGCGCGGTCCGTCAGCTCCACTCGCTCACCGTTGAAGCGATCCGCGCTGCTGGAGTCATACGACACACCCCAGTAAAAAGAAGTATCCGGTGTGGCTGCCAAATTGGCGCCAAGCCGGCCGCCGAACACATTGCCGGCCTCTATACGTGCGCCATTGCTTAAATGGGCGGTGCCCAGATTGGCGGTGTACGACAGGCTGCCGAGCAACAGCACCGGGTCCATGCGCTTGGTGGCGGTGAATCCGACCTGGATAGCGTGTTGCCCGAAGCCGGTCGGCAACGTGCGGTTGATGTCGCCGGTGGTGGTGCGCCAGCGGCCGAACACCAGCAGCGTCGGTCTCCCCATGCGCTCCTGCACCAACTGTTTGGTCAGCCCCAGGCGTATGTCACCGATGCCCGAGCTGCTGCCCAGGTCGGCCTGACGATCCCGGACCACGTACGGAACATACACGTCGGCCTGGATTGCAGCGGGCAATCCAAAGCGCACCGATAATGCCGTGCCGAAGGCATCACGCCGGCTACCTGTCGTCGGCTCATCATAGAAGTAGGAGAGTTCCGGTTCAATCTCGATCGTGCCAGACGACAGCACCGCGCCGCCCTGGCGCACCAGGGAGCTTTCCAGGGCCGTGGCTAACTCCTCTTCCTCCTTTGCAGAGTTAACCGGGTTTTTTTCAGCAGCTAACGGAGACGGAGCGGCGGCGGTTTTTGATGCCGGAGAGGACGTCGCTGGCGATCGTTGCGAATGCAGCTGTTCAAGCTGTTGCCGCAATTTCGAGATTTCGGCTTCCCGCTCTTGAATTTGACTTCGCAGCTGTTCTACGACCGTCGTTTCCTGAGCGAGGGCTGTCGAGCAGATTGCGTAAGCGGCAAGCAGCAGGCATGACGTGGTACACCGACTGGTCGTCATTTGCGAGTGACGACGAACGCGATTTTGCCGTTCCAGGCCTGCTCAAAGGCTGGCGCCGAAATCGTGCGCCGCCCAAAGGCAGGATCGGCAAAGAACACCTGATCTTGTTCGATTTTACGGACGACGACAAAATGATCATAGCCATGAAATTCAACGGGTACGATCGCAGGCAGCAATGTCGCAAGATCGCCCAGACTGAGATCGCCGTAGCCATCGGCCTGATAACCGCGCATCGCCGCATACTCCTGCATATTGAGCAGCGAGAAGCCGCCGCGCGTGCGTACGCGGATGGGGTCGGTCCGATGCAGCATGGCGGTCGCCACCTGCCGTTCTGTCACCTTGTCTTGCAGATCGTATGACAGCAGCGTGGCCAATGCGGCCGCGCCACAACTGGTGTCCCACTGTTGCGGGATCACGCTTTCATACCGGATTTCCGCCAGCGAGCGCACGCGGCCGCTCCTTTCCTGAGCCATGGCAGAAGCAGACAACAGCAAGGCGGTGCAGAGAAGGAAAGCAAAGATGCTTCCTGATGTGCTGGATCGCAAGATGAGTCTCCGCTTGGTCGATGTCTACGATGTCTGGCTACGCCATGGCCCTGGTTGGTAATGGCGATTTACTTTTTACCTGGAACCTTCCGGTGTTCCAGTCCCTGGAAGGAGTCGTTAATTTTATTTGTTTTGTCCTGCAGGCGCTTTTCCGGCCGGGTTCTTGTTCACGGTCGGCACACCGTTAGCAGTCCCGTTGGGCGTGTTGCCGCCATTGTTTTCCTTGACCGGAGTAATAGCTCCAGCGACGACCTGATCCATCTGCGCACTGGTCAGTTTGACCGGGGCAGCAATGGCACTGCTGGCGACAATGGCAAACACGCCGAGAGGTGCCAATGAAAGTAAACGAGGTTTCATTTCCATACTCCTTGTTGTATGTGGAAAGCAAAAGTTGACCAGACAAATCACTACGTCTGATAGCCGAATGTGACTAGCCTTGCCATCTCGCAATGGCAACAGGCTCACAGCCACGATTCAATACTGTCACCGATCCGAACGATTTGGTATTTCCAACATTGGATCGCTTGAGACGACTCAAAGAGTGACGTGATAATCCAGATTGATGTCGCATGAAAATTGAAAAAAAGCGTGACTTGCCGGGGCGATATTTCAGCAGTCTGCCGGGTACATTGAAGCCTCGCAAGTCATGCCATGGAATTTTTTCACCCTACGAACTTCTGAAGCAGCCGGTGCATCGTCGTCAAGTTCGGCGGGCGAGTGCCCGGGCCGGCACCTGAACGTAGCCTGTCAGCATGAACAGATAAATTTTAGTGCGGCATTTTGTCTCGCAAGGCGCTTTCCGTGTTTACCGTAACGGTTAATTTGTTACAGTTGCATCACTTATTCAGTAAAAACATTCAGAAGCCCATGCCAATGAACTACTCAAGCCTGAATCATGCATTGCGTATTCCGCTCGCTGCGGAGGTTCACTCACGGCCGTTCCTGCGGCTCAATGCGCCGGAAAGCATCAGTCATCTTGCAGTCTATGCGCAAATTGGCGCCAAGCCCGGGGGGCCTGACCTGGCGACGCAGCATGCAATGCTTGCTGCCTTCTGTACGCGTTTCGGCGTGGCCGCGCCAGCGATCGACGCCAAGCATTTTTACCATGACTTCGGACGCTTTCGCCTGAAGTGGGAATGCCACACCGAGTTTTCCACCTACACATTTGCCCGGCACCACGAGGAGGGCATCCCGGTGGCTGAAGCGTTCACACGCGCGCCGCTGTTCCACGTTCCGCAGGAATGGTTATTGAGCCTGCAGGGAAAAATCATGGTGGCTGCTCACGTCGTGCTCGACGCCAGCGACACGCCAGGCGAACAATTCTCCCAGGACCTGCGCCGTATTTTCGACGGCAACATGATGGTCGGCAGCCAGGTCCTGCAGGGCGGCGAAGTGTGGACGGATTTCCTGATCCAGGCAGATGGTTTCAGCCGCTTTGTGGTGCGCGACGTCGGATTGCGCGAACAGCAGGCAGGCCGCCTGGTCCAGCGTGTGCTGGAAATCGAAACCTACCGGATGATGGCATTGCTCGGCCTGCCGTATGCGCAGCGCGCGGCGCCGGTACTGAATGATGTGGAAGGAAAGCTGGCCACGCTGACTGCCGCCATGGTGGATGCCGACGAGGCAATCGGCGTCACCTCGGCCGGAAAGGCCGGGCCCGCGGTCGACCAGGAGCAGGCCCTGCTTGGCAACATTACCCGGCTTGCAGCACGCACTGAAAAGCTTTCGCTCGACAATAACTATCGATTTTCCGCGTCGCAGGCTTATTTTCAGCTGGTGCATGCGCGGGTCGACGAACTGCGCGAGACGCGCATCGAGGGCATCCCGACCATCGGTGAATTCATGGATCGCCGCCTGAAGCCCGCAATGAATACCTGTGAAGCGGTCGCCAGCCGCCAGGAAGCGCTGGCGCGGCGCATTGCCAATACCAACGACTTGCTGCGCACTCGTGTCGGCATCGTCCAGGAGCAGCAGAACCGCCAGATCCTGCAATCGATGAACGCGCGCGCGGCGCAGCAGCTCAGGCTGCAGCAAGCGGTGGAGGGACTCTCGGTCGCGGCGATCTCATACTATATGGTCGGCCTGGCCAGTTATGCCGGCAAGGCGCTCAAGGCAGCCGGCCTGCCGATCAATATGGAAATCGGCACCGGTCTGCTGGTGCCTGTCGCGGCGGTCGCCGTGTGGTTCGGGCTGCAGCGCATGCATAGGAAAATGCATGCCGAATGAAACATCCCTTCGTATCCCGGCTTGCTCAATCCGGAAACGTTGAAGCTGCGCGGCGCAGTTGCTACGGCGCGGTCGCCGGATTGCGCGCGAGGTTTGTGGTGAACGTGAACGTGGTGGCTTCGGTATCCGAGATGACGCCGAGCGTGCCGTTATGGGATCGGGCAATTTCAGAGGCAATATACAAACCCAGGCCAAGGCCGGCGGATTTTTTCTCACCGGTGCCGCGCCAGAAAGGTTGGAACAGCCGCGACATCGTCTCAGTAGGAATAGGCGGTCCGGCGTTTGACACGGTGATCGTCAGCAGGCTATTGACACGGCTTGCGGACACCGCAACCGGTTTGTCCAACTGTCCATGGACCAATGCATTCAACAGCAAATTCGACAGCAACTGCGCAATGCGGTCCTGATCGCAGAACACACTCCCGTCAAGTTCGATGTCGACACGGATGATGCGATTGCCATGAGCGCTCTTGATTTCTTCTATCACATGATGCAGATGACTACCCAGTTCACTGCTCTCCCGCAGTGCAAGCGGCATGCCGCCCCCCATTCTGCCGCGCGTGAAATCCATGACATCGTCAACAAGGCTGGTAATACGTCTGCCGCTGCGCTCGATCCGTTGCACGATCGTGTTGGCTTTTTCGCCAATCGAAAGCTGTTTCAATACTTCCACGCCAAATACGATTGATGACAAGGGCGTACGCAAATCGTGGCCAAGCACCGCGATGAATTGCTCACGCAGCTCGGATGTTTCGCGTTCGTCCCGCAGAGCCGAATCGCTGGCAGTCAAGCGATTTTCCGCCTCCAGCTGGCGCGATATAAGATCGGCGAATAAAAACAGGGTGTCACGAATTTTAGGTGTGGACAGGTGCGCGGGACGGGAATCGAGGCCGCACAATGTTCCAAAAAACTCTCCGCCAGCCCGATAGATGGGAATCGAAAAGTAGCTTTCGAAGCCATATTTCTCGGGCGTGGGGTGATTATGATAAATCTTGTCCGTACTGACCTTATCAATAATGACAGCGGCATTGTTGGCACGGACCTCGTTGCAAATGGTCGTGGCAATATCCAGTTCATCGCCTGGATTGAGGCCAAACCCGATGCTGTCCAGGACGGCGCAGGTAGTCCATGATTCAGGCGTTACGCGAGCAACACATACAAAGCGCAGCCCCGTTGTTTCCGCCAGAACGCGCATGATCACAGGCACCGCACTAATGGATTGCACGGCCGCTATGTCCGCAGTTATCAAATCGTCCATCCATCCTCCTTTTTGGGGCCGTCAGCGGCAGCGTGCGCAACAATGCCTGACATCGGCTATTCTGCCACGTATTACCGATCCAGGAGCCGTATGAATACCCGCGTCGCCATGAGACCGGCGGACGTATGGTGGGCCGCGGGCGACATCAGTGCCGTCAATGCCTGCATCGCTTCTTCCTTGTTGTCGAACATGGCGATACGGGCTTCCAGCAGGCGCAAGTCGGAACCGAATTCCTGGTCGTCAAGGTCGTCCCGCGGAAACGCATGGCGAATGATGCCACGTGTCTCTGCGGGGCGGTGCTGCCGTGCGCTGTGCTGGCCGAGTATGCCAAGGCTGCGCTGCTTTGCGCGGTGGGTCGCAACTCGTGGCGGCACAAAGGCGTTTTCTCGCGGCGCCGCAATCCAGTCGCGCAGTACCTGCTGCTCGTACGCACTGAAGACGCCGAACATTTCCGCCCGCTCGCCCTGGATGAGACGCCAGAACCGGCTGTTCTCCACATCCTCGCCGCGCTTGATCCAGCCCGCGCTTTCCAGACTCTGCAAGAAATCAGGAATCTGTTCCGGAACCGACAGCCAGTCGTTGACCGTGCGGCCCGCGACCCTGCAATAATCCGAATGCATGTTTTTTCCGACCACGCTTTTTGCGGCGAGGATCCCGATCAGTTCGGTTTCGAGGTCAAACGATGTGATCACCGAGGTCGTGCTGGCGCCCAGGTCATTCAGCTTATAGCCATCCATCACCCGGCGGTAAAACGCGCGCTTGTCGCCGACGCGGGGCATCAGGCGCTGCAAGCCCTGCAGCGCCTTTTGCGCATGGCCGGTGCCGGCGCTGTCGACCGTGACGTGCAGGGTGAAGTAATACGGGTCGATGCCGAGTTCGTTGAGCTCGAAGGCCGTGATCAGCAGATGCAGCGGCAACTGCTCATAACCCAGGTTGTAGCCGATCAGCTCTGGCAAAAAATGTCCGGCATCATAGGCCAGGGACAGCTGGATGGCGCCCTGGACGAAGTGCTCGTCGCTCAGGTTTTCCCATTGGCCGCAACCGTGGGTCGCCAGCAGTTTCTTATAAAGCACCACATGGTTTTTCTCGGGTACGCCGTCACCCAGTTCTTCGAGGTAGATCCTGATCAGTTCATAAAAATCCGGATCGTCCCAGCGTTGCAGCAGGCCGTACAGCCATGAGCCGTCAACCAGTTTGGACGGCGCAACCGATTTCAGGAAATACAGCGCGTGGGATTTATTGCTGAAGTAGCGGCGCGGCGCGCCGTTCTTCCGCTCGGCCAGATACTCGCGGTACGCATGACCTACCGCCTCGGTGTTACGCGATATCCACTCTGCCAGAACATTGTCGTCCGCAGGCAGATCGCCGGCATACGTGCGGGTGGCCGCAAGCTGCTGCGCGAGATACTTGCGTGCAAGGTCGCGGTCCGCGTTATCCGGCGCATCCTTGCTCAGGAGCTGATAAATGTTTTTCGACGCGTATTTGTGCCGGGGTACGCTTACATGGTCATGCGAAGGCGACGCATGCGCTAGATTGGACATCATGGATTCCTTCAGTTGAATTTTTTGAGGCTACCCTGCGAAGGCAGGCGCAACAGGTAGAGGGGAAAGCCGCAGCGTCTTTCACCGTATGACAAATCTGGCAGCTGGTGATTGGGTGGAAGGCTACACGGTCTTCCGCCAGGGGGCTTTTGGATGGCTGTATGTAAACCCATGCGTCCATTATCGGAGAATCAGCCGAACCGGAATGTCGGCGCGGTTCGCATTTGATTGTAGGAAGAGGCTTACATTGATTCCGTAACACGCCTTGGCGGATAGTAGAATTCCGGTAGGAAACAAAATCTCCATTCAATTCAGCCAGGCCAACATGGACAACCTTCTCAAGAAACTCGACCTGACCTCATTGCGCCTGTTTGTCGCGGTGTGCCAGGAACGGAATATCGCGCGTGCCGCGGAGCGTGAATTCATCGCGCCATCGGCAGTCAGCCGCCGCATTGCCGATATCGAAACCATCATAGGCCTGCCGGTCATCGAGCGGCAGTCGCGCGGCATTTCAGTGACCCCGGTCGGCGACACGGTGCTGCGCCACGCGCTTGCCGTGATCGCGAACATCGAAGCGCTGGGCGCCGAGCTGTCGCAATTTGTTGCGGGTGCAAAAGGCAATGTAAAAATGGTTGCCAATATGGGCTCGATCGTCCAGTTCCTGCCTGAAGACATTGCCGCCTTCCAGCGCATTTTCCCGGACGTGAGTGTGGATATCGAAGAGCAGAACAGCGCCGAAGTGCTGCACACTCTCGAGGAACGCGGCGCGGATTTCGGCATCTGCAATGCGATTGAAGGGATTGAACAGTTCGAGCATCTGCACTATCGCACCGACCGGCTCTCCCTGCTCGCGCCGCGCAGCCATGCACGCGCGGGCGCGGCGCAGGTCAGGCTGGCGGACATTTTGCAGGAAAAATTTGTCGGTTTTCGCCGCGAAAGCGCGCTGACCATCCAGCTTGCGCAGGAAGCCAGCGCGCTCGGCGCCGTGCTGGACATAAAAATGCGTGTCAGCAGCCTCGATGCCCTGTGCCGGATGGTGCATGCCGACCTCGGCATCGCCGTGGTGCCGCATCAGGTCGGCGAGATGTACCTCAATACGCTTGATGTCAGCCTGATTCCTCTTTCCGACCCATGGGCCAGGCGCCAGCTGGTTATTGTATTCAGGGCCAGCGAGCACCTGAACCCGACCGTCAGGACGCTGATCAATTTTCTCGCGCAGCACAACTGACTGGTCAGGCATCGCAATCAGCGATGCCTGACCATCCCAATCAGCACTTCGTTTTCCCGTTCCGCTTGTGTAAATTATCCGCCAGGAGACTGGCATGACAACAATAAAGCTACACGGGCGCATTCTTTTCCTTTGCGCTGACCCCGGCAAGATCGACGCGCAAATCAACGGCAGCAGCCTGACGCTGGCCGAGGCCGGTCCCTTGCGTGATGACGTGTCGACCGACGAGATCACGCCGATTCCGGTGCTGACCAATTATGACGAGCGGCTGGGGCGTTATCCTTACGTTGGCCTGAAGGCCGGCGAGCGTTTGCCGATCGGCGCCGACGCCGTGAAAAATGGCGGGTTTGCCGTTACGGTCGCGGGCAAACGCTACGGCAAGGGCTCGTCGCGCGAACATAGCCCGGTGGCCGAACGCACGGCCGGCATCCGGCTGGTGATCGCCGAAAGTTTCGAACGCATCTACCGTCAGAATGCCGATAACGTCGGCCTTTTTACCTCCACTGATTTCAGCCTGGTCGAGCGCATCTGCAACGGCGAGGAAATCGATATCGAAGAACTGGTCGCCTCGCGCGATGCGCTGGCGGGCGCGATACTGCGCGCCGGCGGCCTGCTGCGCTACGGGCAGCAGCGGATGCGCGATATCGCGGCTATCGCAACGCCGGTAAACTCCGGCACGCCGCAGACGCTGGTCCAGAAAATCCTGGCGCGCCACATGGTGCGCACCGACGATACTTCCGGTGCGCTGCAGCCGGGCAGCGGCGGATTTGTGCGCGCCGACTGGCGCTTCATCCACGAGTATTACACCGGCATGTGCACGCACATGCTGCATGCCACTTTCGGCAAGCCGGTCACGCTGCACGATCAGCAATCGATCATCGCGTTCGAGGACCACCTGTCCTATTCCCACCGCAGCCCGGTGCATCTGAAGAACGGATTGATGGCCGGCGTGCATCACCTGTCGGGCGCGCACCGCGCCTTCGTCGCCGACTACGGCATCCGCAACCATGGTTATCTGGAGGGCCTGGACGGCGCCGAAGGCGGATCGCAGGGTATTTCCCACGCAATGATGACGGAAACATACGCGTTGCCCGGGCAGGTGGTGGCGGGCACCGATTCGCACACGCCGCACAGCGGTGCGGTGGGCTGCGTTGCGTTTGGCGTCGGCACCACCGACATGGCCAACGCGATGGTGACCGGCGCGGTGCGGCTGACGATTCCGGAATCGCTGCGCGTCGAATTTGCAGGCACTGTCCGCGCCGGCGTGACCGCCAAGGATCTGGCGCTGCATCTGCTTGCGCACCCGAAGATCAAGGCCGGCGCCGGCATCGGCAGAGCTTTCGAATTTTGCGGCTCGGCGATAACCGCCATGTCGACCGACGAGCGCGCCACGCTGACCAACATGACGGCCGAGCTGGGCGGCTTTACCGGCATCGTCGCACCCGACCAGGAAACGGTCGATTTCCTGCGCGAGCGGCGCGGCATCATCTTGACGCTCGAGCCGTGGATGCAGAGCGATGCCGATGCCGTGTATGCCGATACAATCACCATCGACTGCGCCGGCATGACGCCGATGGTCGCCGCGCCCGGCGATCCGGGCAATGGCATCGCGCTCGGCGACCTGCAAAACCGCGTGCGGGTCGACATTGCGTATGGCGGTTCCTGCACGGCAGGCAAGCGCGAGGATTTCGATCATTATCACGAGGTGCTTTCATGGGCTGCTGAACACGGTTTGCGCGTGCCGCCCGATGTCAAGCTGTACCTGCAGTTCGGCACCACCGCGGTGCGCGATTACTGCATCGAACAAGGGTACCTGAAGGCGTTTGAGGAAGTCGGCGCCGAGATGCTGCAGCCGGCGTGCGGCGCCTGCGCCAATTGCGGCCCGGGATCGTCGACTGAATCCAGCCAGGTCACCGTCAGTGCGATCAACCGGAATTTTGCCGGCAGGTCGGGGCCGGGAAATGTATGGCTTGCCAGTCCGCCAACCGTAGCGGCCAGCGCCATCGCCGGAGAACTGGTGTCATTCGCCGAATTGCGCGAACGTTTTGCAAAGTAAACAAATCAAAATTAATCCAAGGAGAACGTATGAACATGCCATCCCCGTTCCGCCATCGCGCGGCATCGTTGTCAGTGAAGCTCACCCGCCATGCATCCGTGCTGCTGGCCGCCATTCTGGCGGCGGGCGCGGCACATGCGCAAACCGCCGTGCCGAAGGGTTTGCTGGAGGCGGCGCAAAAGGAAGGTCAGGTAACCTGGTATGAAACCAGCGTGCCGGAAGTCGGCGACAAGCTGCGTGATGCCTTCGAAAAAAGTTTTCCAGGCGTGAAGCTGCGTCATGTGTCAGTGTCGAATGCAGAGCAGATGTCGCCGCGTATCCTGCAGGAGGCGAGAGCGGGTACCGCGACAGCGGATGTAGTGCAGATCAGCGCCGACCAGATTGCAACAATGCAAAAGCGCGGTGTACTCTCGCCGGGCAACTGGGCGGAACTGGGCATCGCAAAGAAATTCTGGTCCGATCCAATTGCGGTGGCAAGCTCGGCGACGATGGTCGTCCTGCTCGTGAACACCAGGCTGGTCAGCGAAGAAGCGCGTCCCAAGACTTGGAACGATCTTCTCGATCCGCGCTGGAAGGGCAAGATCTCGGCCTGGGGAAATCCTTATCCATTCGCGTTGCTGGCTTCCAGTTGGGGCGATGAGGCTACGCGCGCCTATCTGCAAAAATTCGTGAAACAGGAAGCGACGCTTTTTCCGGCGCCAACCGGCAGCGTGCAGGCAGTCGTATCGGGCGATCTGCCGATCGGCATTGTGCTGCACCACATTGCTTCGCACTCGGTCAAGGCCGGCGCACCGGTTGTGATGAAAAGCCTGGATGTGGTCCCGGTCGCCGTGAATTATTCGGCGATTGTGAAGGGCGGAAAAAGTCCGAATGCGGCTCGTCTGCTGATCTGGTGGCTGACGACTGACGAAGGCGCCAAAGCATACGAGTCGGCGACCAATCGCGGCAATGTACATGTCGCTGCGACTGATTCCGCCAAGGCGGTTCAGGGTGTCAAGATCGCCGCCTGGCCATTCGACAAGGCGGATTCCATCGGTACCTTGCTACCTGCATACCAGGAAATCATCCGCGCGCAACGCTAGATCGACTGCGCTGATCCGCCCGGCCATTGGCCGGGCGGCTAGCTTTTACTATCGAAAAATCCAGGAAGAAAATGGCACCAGAGATACCGCGGTCGCCCGCATTCTCCATTCTTGTCCACGCATGGAATCCGCGCAACTGGCGCCTGTCGTCCGTATCGGTCGCGCTGCTGGCCGTGCTGATGTTGTGGCTGGTCGCGATCCCGTTCCTGTTGATGGCGGTGAGCAGCATCAAGCCGGAAGGCATGGTCTTCGACCGCGGTTTCACGCTGGCGCATTACGCCAATGTGTTTCAGGATCGCCAGCTGCTCGGCGTGCTCTGGAATACGCTGGTCTTCGTCGGTAGTGCGGTTTCCATATCGCTGCTGATCAGCCTGCTGCTGGCATGGCTGACCGAACGGACCGACATTCCGGGCCGCCGACTGATCCGCGCGATGATCGTGCTGCCGATGGCAATGCCGCCTTTGCTGCTGGCGATGGCGTGGATCCTGCTGCTGAGCCCGCGCTCCGGATTGATCAACGGTCTCGTGCAGCAGGTGACCGGCGTGCGCGCGATGTTCGATGTCTTCACGATGCCCGGCATGATTTTTGTGCAGATCCTGTCGATCGTGCCAACCGCCTATCTGATCCTCATGTCCGTAGTGCGTAATACCAATGCGGAAATGGAAGAAGCCGCGCGGCTCTCAGGCGCGGGATTCTGGCGCACCACGTTCCGTATAACGATTCCGATCCTGAGTCCCGGCCTGATCGCGACCACGCTGTTTCTTGTCATCGCCGGCATTGCCACCTTCGACATTCCAGGAGCGATCGGCATGCCGGTCGGGAAATTTGTCGTCAGCTCGCAAATCTATTATTACGTTTTCATGTCGGTCACCGGCTTGCCGCTGTATGGACAGGTGGGCGTGATCGGCCTGTTCATCGTTACCCTGATGCTGCCGCTGGTGTATCTCTATCAGAGGATTACCTCGGACACCGGACGGTTCGTCACGGTGACCGGCAAGGGCAAGGGGCAGTCCAGGATACCGCTCGGGCGCTGGCGTTTTGCCGCGGTGGGCGGGGTGAGCATCTATTTCGTGCTGTCGACGGTACTGCCGCTTGCGGTGCTGTTGTGGGTCAGCCTGATGCCATACCAGGTCAGCGTGTCGGCGGCCGCACTGGACCTGATCACGCTGAAAAACCATGTTGAGGTATTCGCCAATTCACGCATCCGTGAAGCGACTGTCAACACCTTCATCAGCTCGATCGCAACGGCGACGCTGGTGGTGGCGCTTGCCGTCTGGATGGCGTATGTCATCGTCCGCTTGCGTCCGCGCGGCTTCGGGCTGCTGAACTACGCGAGTTTCATGCCGCTGGCGATGCCGGGCGTGATCCTCGGCGTATCGCTGACCTATGTTTACCTGGAAGTGTCGCCGACGCTGGTGTTCGGCTCGCTCGGCATCCTGATCATCGGATTTACCACCAGCTACCTGACCTATGGCGTGCAGACGATGAATGCGGCGCTGATACAGACCAGCCGCGTGCTGGAGGAAGCCGGCCAGATGAGCGGTGCGAGCTTCGGCCGCATCCTGCGCCGGATTTCGCTGCCGCTGCTGTTGCCGGCGATGGTCGGCGTCTGGATATGGGTGTTCTCGCACGGGCTGCGCGAGCTGACGATCGCGTTGATGCTGCAAAGCGAGCGCAATGTCACGATCGCCACCCTGTTATGGGCGTTCTGGACAAATGGAAATGCAACGGGTGCTGCCGCGGTCGGAATCTGGCTGACGGTCGTGATGGGCATTCTGGTGCTCATCTGGCAATTGGTCGTCGATCGCGAACGGGAAATCTGATTTATGTTGACATTAAACACTGTAGCAAAAACGTATGGCAGCGGCGTCAACCAGCATCGCGCGCTGAAGGGACTGGACTTGCAGGTAGCGCAGGGCGAATTCTTCACGCTGCTGGGGCCTTCCGGGTGCGGCAAGACGACGGCGTTGCGCTGCGTCGCCGGACTCGAAGTGCCGACCGCCGGAGAAATCCGGATTGGCGGCGAGCTGGTGTTTTCGGGCGAACGGGGGCTGCAGGTTCCGGCTAACAAGCGTGATGTGGCAATGGTATTCCAATCCTATGCGATCTGGCCGCACATGACGGTAGCGCAAAATGTCGGCTTCCCGCTCGATGTGCAGCATGTGCGCGGCGCGGAGAAGCAAGCCCGGGTCGGCAAGGCGCTCGAGATGGTCGGCCTGTCGGCGATGGCCAACCGGCCGGCGACCAACCTGTCCGGTGGCCAGCAGCAGCGAGTGTCGCTGGCGCGGGCGATCATACGCGGCGCAAAGATCCTGTTGCTTGACGAACCGCTGAGCAATCTGGATGCTGGGCTGCGTGTAGAGATGCGGCGCGAGTTGCGCGAGTTGCAGCGCATGCTTGGTGTCACGACTTTGTTCGTCACGCATGACCAGGAAGAGGCGATGAGCATGTCGGACCGGGTTGCGATTTTCAATCAGGGTGAACTGGTGGAGCTGGGCAAGCCGATCGACCTTTATCTGCGGCCAGCCAGGCATTTCACCGCGACCTTCCTGGGGCTGGCGGACCTGATTCCCTGCAAGGTGCTGGAGTTGTCGCCGGCCGGGGGCAGCGCGCTGCTCGAGACCTCGTTCGGGCGCGTGCTGTCGGCGTGCCCGGGGGCCGGTGTGCAGGACCAGCGCAGCCTGCTGATCCGTCCCGAACATATCGTGCTCGATGCGATCGGGGCCGGGAAGCAGCATGCAATCAATGCGTATCAGGGCATCATTACGGCGGTGTCGTTCGGCGGGCGTTATGTCGACTATCAGGTGAAACTGGGCGATTGCACGCTGGCGGCGCAGGCGTCGTCGCTGCAGGTGCATGAGGTGGGCACCCGGGTTGGAGTGCACATGCCGCCGGAGCGCTGCGTGCTGCTCAATGATTGATCGCACGAATAATAAAAAGGAAAAGCAGGATGTCGAATGCCATAAAAAAGATCATGCTGGCCGCCGGTCCGGATACCCTGCCGACGCTGGTGTTTGTGCCGGGCGCCATATGCCCGCCGGAGATTTTTTCAGAAGTGGCCCGGCTGAGCGGTTGCCGTTCGTTCGGCTTGCCCTGGCTTGAAGGCGACGGTCCGCACGACATGGTGTCTGTCGCTCGCCGGGTCATCGATGCGCTGGCCGGGCTCGGGCCGGTAGTGCTGATCGGTCATTCGGTGGGAACTGCAATCGCCGTACTTGCAGCCGAGATCGACCTGGCTTCGGAGAAGCCTGCGATCGTTGGCCTTGTGCTGGGTAATAGCGGCGCCAATACCAAGGGGCATGGCGACATCGATGCGGTGTTTCACAAGATTGCGACGCAATGGGGCCCGGTGTTCTGGGATGCGTTTGTACAGCGCTGCATCAGTAACCCGGTGCCGGATTCGGTGATCGGGCTGATGAAGGCGTATCCGCCGATGATCAGGCCCGAGTCGGTGGTGGAAGTTTTGCGTAGCCAGCAGGCGATCGATCTGGTGCCAGTGCTGCCGCGTCTGGCGGGGCTGCCGGTGGCAGTCGTGCACGGACGAAAGGATCCGGCGCGTACCTTAACGCATGCGGAGGAATTCGTATTACATGTGCCGGGCGCGCAGCTGTTTGTCATGGATACGGGGCATTCCTCGGCGGTGGAGGCGCCTCGGGAATTTGCTGCTGTGGTGAGGGCGGTGATTGATGGGATAGGTCCGATCTAAGTACCCGCCCAAAATAAATTGTGAGTGTCTGCGGCCCTCGGCGGGCCCCCCTAACCGGCGCGCTGCGGCGTTGCCCGGCCCTTGCAGTGGGGCCGCCTAGGTGCTCGCACTGCGGCGGCCCGGGCGCCTTGCATCGCACTCCCCTGGGCGGGCCCGGCCAGGACCACATCCATCTCCCAATTTATTCCGGTCGGGTACTTAGTCGCCATGCAAAGCCCATTACACCGTGCCGGTTGGCATTTGCGAATGCTGCAAGGTGTAATGCGCTCACGCTTGTTACATCCTGCGAAATACACTCTGCAAATCTCACCACCATAAATCCAGCACAGCCGCTACAGCGATTGCACAGGCGTTGCAAAGATAGGGGTACATATCAGCGTGCCTGCGGCGGGCCTGACTGAGACCGCATCACGATACCTTCAAGCAGGTCATCCACCACCACAGGATTTTTTACTAAATCACTGCTGCCGCTGCAATAAAAAAATACACCGCACGACCGCAAGGTCTGCGGTTTTTTTTATTGCTTTTATCGGCCATGCAATTCAGCGCGTGAACTGCTGTGCAGATCGCGACCGACAGTCCGGCATCGATAGCGACCGCATGTAAAAACCACTTCCTTGCACGCAGGATAACTGCTTGCGCATCGGCCAATTGTCGACCTGATCAACGGTACCCACGACAACATCTCAACAGGAAAGTTACGTATAGAAAGTTTAAATTTTCCGTGTTGAACTATTTCCGAAAAGAAGGGCTCAGAGTTGCTGCACGGAAGATTTGAAATCATCGAATCTTATTTTTTGAACTTGAATTAGGAAGTTTTTAGTGAACATAACCTCACATAATCAAATCGCTCAACGTTCGATTTTAAGCGCTGGTATCGGCACCCTGTTCCTGGCTGCATCTGCTGGCATCACCCCAGCCGCCGCACAGACGCCACCTGCGGGCACAACCTGGACGCACTGCGTACCTGAGGGGAACATCTGTAATTTTTCCGGCACCAAGCTGGTCCGATTTGGCGCCAACGGCACCTACGATTACAAGACCGCTACCGGATCAATCCAGTGTTCCGATAACGGTTTTACGGATCCGCTTCCCGGTGTGCGCAAATCCTGCGACACTGCGAACACCACAACAACTGCGCCTGCACCCGCACCATCCCCAACTACTACGTGGACACGCTGTGCAACGGAGGGATCGTATTGTGTATTCCCCGGTACCAAGCAGGTCCGCTACGGCGCCGATGGAAAGTTTGTAACCAAGACAAGCGGATCGATCGAGTGTTCGAACAGAACTTTCGGCGACCCGGCGCCAGGTGTCCGCAAAGCCTGTGATGTCTCGGACAGCACCGCGACACCGCCGCCGACATCAACACCAGCGCCAACTCCGGCGCCCCAGCCGACTACAATGTCGCCATTCGGTCAGACGGCTTCTGCCTACACCTTGACTTTTTCGGAAGAGTTCAACAGCGGTTTCAACACCAGCCGCTGGAATGACACGATCTGGTACGAAACTTCCAATCCCACCAAAAACTACACGGTGGAAAATGGGGCTTTGAAAATCTGGCCGCAGCGTGATGCATCGGGCAAGTTCTTCAACCGCACGATCGATACCGACGGCAAGTATTACCAGACCTATGGCTATTATGAAATCGAAGCCAAGCTGCCGATCGGCAAAGGCACATGGCCCGCATTCTGGCTGTTCAACCATATCGGCAATCGCCGTCCTGAAATCGACATCATGGAAGCGTATGCAGGCGGCGGTCCGTCGAGCGGATGGTCGGATTCACAACTGCATCCGACAGCCTATGCGCCAACCATCTGGAGAGATGCGGGCAACCTGGCTGGCACAAAAACAGTGCAGACACCTGACCTGTCAGCTGCCTTCCACAAGTATGCATTGAAGTGGGAGCCGAACAAGATGACCTTCTATTTCGATGGCAAGGAAGTGTATTCGGCGAACGTATCGATGGGCGATCCAATGTACATCATGCTCGACCTCTGGTACGGCAGCGCCAGCGGTCAGCCTGATAACACGACGCCGCAAGGCAAGGGCAATTCGTATGAAGTGAACTATGTCCGTGCCTGGAAATTCAAATAAGCGCGGGATGTAAAATCATTGCCGGAGCTTGAAGCAGGCGCTTCGATTCCGGTTATGAAAAAAAAGGCCGGCAAGAAATTGCCGGCCTTTTTTTATCTGTGCGCCCAGCATGGGCGCACTCCTGTGGGTGAAAGTCCCGCCGTGAACTGACCA
>JAZKDW010000021.1:19496-86517 GCA_040387375.1 Pseudomonadota bacterium | reverse complement strand
GCATGCCGGGTGGTGTGGCAGGGGAACGGCCGATTTGGCCGTCCCCTATGCCGATTCAGTGTTTGCCGCCGTGCTTTTTGTGCTTGCCTTTGCGTGCCGCGTTGCGTTCATGCGCGGCGGCGCTAACCGCTTGTCCATGATTTTTCGGATTGTCACGCCATTCGGCAGCGCGCACCTGACGTTCACGCCAGTCGATTTCGTACTGCGGTTGCACATACAGTGGACGAGGCGGCTGCACGATCACGCCCGGAATGCCGACGTTAATGTCGATGTTTGCCGCCACACCAGGGACGGCAGCGAACATCAACGTGGCGCCAGCAAGAAAACCTGCTGCAATTGTCAGATATTTTTTCATCATGCTGCTCCTTGGTTAAAGGCGCATCTGAACATGCAGTAGTTCTGTGGTCTGTTCGGTATCGTACGGTCAGCGAAAACAGATGTGCTTAAAAATTGGTGCCGGTCTCAGGCGACCGGCTTGCCTGCTGGTAAAGGAAGCACATGCAAGGAATGCATGTTTAATTCAGCAGCTTGTATCTTAGCGCGAAGCCAACATGATGTCTGTTAGATATCTCACACAAGCGTTTTGAAAATCGCCGGATCCCGCCCAATAAAAAAACCCCGCCTTGGCGGGGTTGTGCAGACCGACATCTTTTGACATCAATCGATCGTGGCGCCCGATTCCTTCACCACTTTCGCGTACTTCACCATATCCGACTGGAACATCTGCGCGGTCGCCTCTGGGATTGACCACGTGGTTGTTCGACACCATGCCGAGGGTCAGGCCATCCTTGGGTGCGCGCACCAGTTGTACCGTGCCGGTGATGCCGCCGGCGCCGGGCAGGTTCTCGATGACGACCGGGTGCCCGGCCGCTTTCGACAGCGGAGTGCCGAAGGTGCGCGCCAGTGCGTCGACGCTGGAGCCGGCCGCGTTCGGCACGATCATGCGCAGCGGCTTGTCGCTCTGGGCTTGCGCCGGGGCCGATAACAGCGGCAGTGCCAGCGAGAGCGCCAGCAGCGCAGTGGTGTGGCGACGTTTATGGGAAATGCTGGTCATGCTGTCTCCTTGAGTAATTATTTATGGTGTTCTGTATATCCGGACTCCGTGGGAAGTCAATTTTTTCCGATCGCCGGCGCCGGGAAGCCGGCGATCTGCTGGTCGGTGTATCCCAGCTCGCGCAGGATGTCGTGTGTATGTTCGCCGATGTGTGCAATCGGCATGCGGGGCAACAGGCGTTCGCCGTCGAGGGCGATCGGCAGCAGCTGCATGTCGGTCTGCGAACCGTCTTCGAGCGTCAGCTTCGCCAGTCCGCCGCTGGCCTTCAGATGCGGATCGTCAAACAGATCCTGCGGGCGGCAGATGGCGGCGAACGGAATGCTGCGCCGTTCGAGTTCGATTGCCAGCGCCTTGCCATCCACGTGCTGCAAGGTGGCGCGCAGCGTCTCCAGCAGCCGCTGACCGATGCCTGGGCAAAGCGCCGCTTTTCGATCTGCTATCGCGACCATGATGCGCTGCAGATCGCCGGGCAGCGGCTGGTGCGGCACCTGGCCGCCAAAGCTGCGGACTGATACCGCATACTTTTACACAAAAATCCGGGCGGGCAGGCGATAATATTCGCACAAGAACGCGGCCACACGTCGCGCGCCAACCTTTGGGAGAGGAATGTAATGAAGAACGAGCAGCAGTCCCTGATCGAGACACTGACATTTGAAGAAACCGATGACCATCCGGTGCTGGGGACGCTGGTCGAGCAGATTGTGCACCTGCTCGATTCCGATACTTTTTTCAGCGACATCATCATTCACCAGAACAGCCCGATCATGCTGCGGCAGCCGAAGCGGCTGGTGGCGGTGTCGGACACACCGGTGACGCTGGAGGAAATGGAAGAGTTTTTCGAGGTCATCGAGCCGAACTGGGAAGAGCGCATCCGCGACCGCGCGTTCGACCGCGCCAAGGATTTGCACAGCGCGCGCATCCGTCTCAACTGCTTCACCTTCCAGGGCAAACGGCGGCTCGGCTGCGTGATACGGCGTTTTCCGACTGAGCCGGTGGCGCTGGACCGGATCGGATTGCGCCAGAGTTCGCAGGATTTTGCCAAACTCCACAACGGCCTGGTGCTCATCATCGGCGACACCTGCCAGGGAAAATCAACCACCATTGCCTCGCTGCTCGACCAGATCAATAAAACCAGGTCCGGCCACATCATCACGATTGAAGATCCGGTCGAAACCCTGCTGCCGCAACGCAAATCGATCATTACCCAGCGCGAAGTGGGCATGGACGGCGACGTGCAGAGCTTTTATCTGGGCGCGCTGGATGCCCTGCGCGAGCGGCCGGACGTGGTGCTGATCGGTGAAATCAGGGATTCTGAAACAGCCCAGGAGGCGCTGGCGCTGGCTGAATCCGGGCCCCTGGTCTTCGCTACGCTGCACGCCAGGTCGACCGAACTGGGATTGCAGAAAATGCTGCGGCTGCTGGGCAATACCGATACCCAGGCGCAGGCATTGTCCACCGCCTTGCGCGGCATGATTTGCCAAGCCTTGCTGCCGTCGATGCGCGGCGACACCTTTCATCTGGCTACCGAATGCCTGACCGTCAATCCGCAGGTGTCGAAGCTGATCGAGTCGCGCGATTTTGGCGGCATCCGGCCCTTGCTGGAAAAGCTGGAAGAGGATGAGGGCGCCGGCTGCCACACGATGAATGCGGATTTGCAGCTGCTGCTGGATGCGAAGAAGGTGACGCTTGACGATGCGCGCAAGGCGACCACGGACCGGATGGCGTTCGCGGCGATGTTTGATGAGCCATGACGGGGCCGGTCGGTAAAAAGCCGGAAATTACCAAAAGTCCTACAAGGGAATAAGGTTTCATCCTATATGAATGGCGCTCGCTATCGTCTATTCTGAAATCATCTAGGAAAGGGTTACGATCATGCGTAAATACTCGACGGGTGTGATTGCCATTTTGCCCTTGGCGCTGGCGGCTGTTGCAGCTTACGTCCTGTGTGCGGCTGAGTTTTTGCACAATTCGTCGATGCCGATTTTCCTGCCCTGACGGTAGTCCGTTTTCCGGCGCCTGACCGCAACGGGCGGGCGTCAGCTGATCCATGTGATGCCGCATGGTGTATCGCAGCTTTTTTCTGCTGATGTCTTTAGATTGCTGCGGCCCGGGACGACGCGCTGTGCACCTCATTTCCTCATTTCTCTCCTTTCCCACCCTGTTTGACAATTGACTGGTATCCGCATTCGCTGGCAACAACGGCCCGGGCGCACCTACAGGGTGCTGGCATTGGCGACCGGGGATGACTACACTGGCGGCTTCCGCGTTCCAAATAAGGTAACCAATGTATTTACCGCCCGCTTTTCGTGAAGATCGTCTCGAGCACCAGCATGCGCTTGTCCGGGCGCATCCATTTGGCTTGCTGGTCATCGCCGGTTCCGCAGGATTGAGCGCAAATCCGCTGCCATTCGTGATGTACTCAGATGAAGGAGAATTCGGCACGCTGCGCGCGCATTTCTCGCGCGGCAATCCGCTCTGGACCGAGTTGAGCGCGGTACAGGAATGCCTGGTCGTGTTCCAGGGACCGCAACACTACATCACGCCGTCCTGGTACCCGACCAAACAGGAGACCGGGAAGGTGGTTCCGACCTGGAATTACGCTACCGTGCATGCTTGGGGCGCGCCGCGTGTCGTCGACGATGCGGCCTGGTTGCGCCGCCAACTGGAAGACCTGACCCACTCACAGGAGGGTGCACGTCCGGCGCCGTGGCGGGTCGACGATGCTCCCGCGAGTTTTATCGCGGCGCAGATGAATGGCATCATCGGCGTGGAGATTCCGATTGTTCGTATCGAAGGTAAATGGAAGGTCAGCCAGAATCGTACCGAGGCCGAGCGCCAGGGTGTAATCGATGGTTTGCGGGCAGAGGGCGGAGCAGGCGCGGTTATGGCCGGGCTGGTCGCGGAACGGCGAAAAAATACCTGACCGTCTTGTAAGTCAAGACGGTCAGGCGCTTTACATCAAGGCAAATTGCCAGCTGGATTTGCTTCGAGGAAGGCGCTCCACGAGATGATTGCAGATCGGCTTTTGACGAAACCGTAATCGTTGGTTACCACGGCGTGATACTCTCCCGCTGCCGAATCACCTCCTCTGATCAGCAAGTAGGCCGAACTGTCCCCGATTGGCAGGTCGTTACGGTACCACTGGATTTTCAATGCGTTGATTGCCACCACCTTCAACCACACACCGCCATCACCGTCGAATGTCATGTCTGACGGCTCCGTGACGATGGCGGGTGGATTTTTGGCCGTATTCAGGCACTCAGTCATGGTCAGATCATCCATGCCGGTGACCACCACCACACTGTTTTCCACGTCACCAACTCTTGCATAGATTTTGACCTCGCTGTCGCGGCGAGCGGGTATGCGGAAGTTGCCGTTCGCATCCGTCTGTACCGACTCGGCACTGAAATAATTCACCCCGGACGATTGGACGGTTGCCACAACCGGCTTATTCAAGGAATCTCGCACGCATCCGCTGATCACGATTGTCTGCGCCGGTTTGGCCGCATGCCAGACGGTAAAGTGGGACACCTGGGCTTCGTAAAATTGGTCGGGTGCGGTGCCGCCGAGATTGGCATTGCCTTCCCGTTGCCACAAGCCGGTCGACTCATTGAAGTGATACAGCGGTATCGTCAGATCCGGATTCTGGGCGCCGCTGGGCACCGGGATATGTATCGTCGCCGTCTTGCCTGCGGCGAGATCAAGCAATTCACCGTTCTGGTCCCGGATTTCCACCTGCAGCGCGCCCATGCTTTCGATCGGCGCCGTCTCGTTCCCTGCACGGTAGTTGCCCGGCATGGCCGAAACATTGATGCCGGGGTCGATCGGCGTCATTTCGACAAATACTTTGCCGATCACGGGCGCGCCGGTTTTTTTGTTTACCAATCCTGCTGCGGGAAGTTGCACCACCGCAGGCGAGTCGGCCAAGACTACCAGATCACCCGCAGCGGCATCGACTTCCTGTTTGACGGCCACTTGCGCGAGGCGGAGGTCGCCGAACGTGGTTTGACCTTCCACAACGTCGAGAATCGCATAGTTGGTCGCAAATTGATCCTTGGAAAAGCGGGCAACAATACCGGTGCCGGTTGGCACCGATGTCAATTCGTAATTGCCGTTCGCGTCAGTAGTGGTGTTCTGCGTGCCGATCTGAACCGAGACGCCTGACAGCGCTGCCCTGGTCTTCGCGTCTCCTACTCGTCCGGCAATAACGCCGGTGCTGGCCGCTGTCACTTCCGTGGTCGGCGTTGTCGGGGTGTCTTCGGTGCCACCACCGCCTCCGCAGCCATTCAAGGTCATCAGAGCCACCGCCGCCAGCGCCAGACTGCGGCACATTTTTCTCATATCTGACATACAAATCCTCCCCTTAAAAAATTATTAAAAAGATAACTTTCAAATTATATTGATATTATCTATTTAATAACTAGTATTATTTTTTTTGCAGTGTTTCCGTGGCCCGACAGGCGTTGTATGGAAAAAATGCTAGAAAAAATTGAAAGAAGACAGATAAGAAAAGCAGAGGAAAAAGCGGAAGGTAAAACGCAGAGGCTTCTGCAACACTGAACGGCGGAATCGGTAGTGGCAATCTACCGTCCGCGTTTCTGACTTGACCAGCACAACGCCAACCACAACGGCATGTTCGCGTCCTGCCGATTTTCAACCGATATTGACCTGCCCCTTCGGATATTGAATACGCGAACCGCGCGGATTTGCCAGCGTGAATGCCAGCGTCAGCGGACCCACCCTGCCTATCAGCATCAGGATCATCACGATCCACTGACCGGCGAGCGACAGCGACGGCGTCAGGCCGCGCGACAGGCCGGTAGTCGTGGCGGCTGATACCGCTTCAAACGCCAGGTTGAGGAAATCACCCGGCTCGGTAAGTAATAGCAGAAAGGTGCCTGCGATCACGCACAGCAAGGCGATCATGGTAATGGCCAGGGCTTTTAATGTCATGACCGCATCGATCATGCGGCCGAACACGACCGGGTGTTTGTGTTGCCAGATGAATGCCCGTGTCGCCAGCAGCAGCACGATGAATGTCGTGAGCTTGATGCCGCCGCCAGTCGATCCGCTGCCGGCGCCGATGAACATCAGGCCCATGATGAAAAAGGCGGTGACCGGCAGCAATTTGCCGGTGTCCACCGTATTAAAACCCGATGAGCGCGGCGACACCGCCTGGAACCAGGCGGCCCATAATTTTGCGCCCCAGCCTTGCAAACCGCCCAGCGTTTCCGGATTGCCGTGTTCCAGCACCAGCAACACCAGCATGGCAACCAGGTTGATCACCACCGTGCCCAGCAGCATCAGCTTGGTGTGCAATGCATAGTCGCGGAAGCGTTTTTTATTCAGCATGTCGGCGATCACCACAAAGCCGATCCCGCCCGAAATGAACAATACGGAAATCACGAAATTGACCAGCGGGTTGCCCACATAAGCGCCGAGGCTGTCGCTGGCCAGGGCAAAGCCGGCATTATTGAATGCAGACGTGGCGTGGAAAAAGCTGTGGAACAGTCCGCGCCACAATCCCATTTGCGGTACCCATTGCAGCGCCAGCATCAGCGTGCCGAGCAACTCCATCAGGAGCACGAATGTGAACATCAGCCGCATCAGTTGGGCGATGTCGCCGGGGCCGCTCTGGTTGAATGATTCACGCAATGCCGCCCGATGACGTAATGCCAGCTGGCCGCTGCTCAACTGCAGGATGAGTATGCCGAAGGTCATCAAACCCAGGCCGCCGCATTGCATCAGGAAAATCAGCACCCAATGACCGAACAGGGTGAAGTGACTGGCGGTATCGACCACGGTCAGGCCGGTGATCGTTGACGCGGATACGGCGGTAAACAGCGCCTGCATCCAGGAGGTCGGCTGATGGCTTGCCAGCGGCAGTTTCAACAGCGCGGCGCCGGCCAGCGACAGGCCAACGTAAGACAGGATCAGCGCCTGTGGCGCCGTCAGGCGCAGGAACTGCTTTTTTGCCTGCCGGAGCAGGCGCGGCGGCATCGCCTGTCTCATAGATAGGCCGAGATCTTGCGCAGGTTGGCGAATGTGCCGAGCAGGACAAGCCGGTCATCCAGGCTGAATTCGTAATGCGCCGGCGGCGGCGCCATGACCTCGGCCTGGTGCTTGACCAGCAGGCACTGGACATCATGCTCAGTGAGATGCAAGGCGTTCATCTTTTTGCCCGCAAGCCGTTCGGACACATGTATCTCGACGGTAAACTGGTCGTCGCCCAGACTGATGTAATCCATGACTTCCGGATACATCAGGGTGTTTGCGAGCCGCACACCCATTTCATGTTCAGGATGCACGATATGGTCGGCGCCGAGTTTTTCCAGGATCCGGTGGTGGCTGTGGTTCAGTGCCTCGGCCCAGACTTTCGGCTTGTTCATGCCTTTGACGATCAGCGTGGCGAGGATATTGGCTTCCAGGTTTTCACCAATGGCGACCACAACAACGTCGCACTCATGCACGCCAAGATCGCGCAGCGTTTTTTCATCGCGCGCATCGGCCACTACCGCCTGCGTGATGCCGTCCGCAAATTCATTGACGAGTTCGGGATTCAGGTCGATGCCGATGACGTCATTTCCCGCGCGGGTCAGTTCAAGCGCGAGGGTGGAGCCGAAGGTGCCGAGTCCGATAATGGTAAAGGAGCGTTTCATAGGGTAATTTTAATTGGTTCGCGTTCAGGTCAAAAGAGCATGCAGGGAAGCGTTTCAGCAGGCCAGGCACTGGCGCCATGGTGGCGCCGATCGAAATTTCTCCCATGCCGCCCGCTTCACGCGCCAGCCGGTCCTCGCGCAAATTCTCCAGGTCCGACAGGATGTGAGCTGCCGCATGCGCAGGCGATTTTGTATGGTTTTTGAAGAAGGAATCATCAGGTAAAAAAGCCGTGTATAACCGGAGGGTATCACTCATTTCGAATTTTCGATTAGGCACAGCTACCAGGTCGGCAGGCACCGCGACGCTGTCTTTTGCCGACGGCGTGAGAACCGAAGCGGGCGATGAATTCGAAATCGACGCGCCAGAATTCGGCATGCCGCCGATCGATGGCATTGATACTGGTATCGCTGGTATACTTCCGGGCGGCGTGCAGGCTCCTTGAAGCGGTGCAAATTTCTTGTTCGTGAAGATCGGTGATGCGGGTGTGTCAAGTACGGCGACCCTGCATCGCCGGACGGCGCCGGTAATGATCATCCTGTCCAACCGTCCGTCGCAACCTGCTCCATGCCATCTACCTTTATTCCCCTGATCGCTACGCTGGCCATCCAGATACTGACCGCGCTGTCGATGGTGTCCGTGTCGGTGCTGGCGCCGTCCGCCGCCCCCGACATCGGTTTGCCGCCCACTTATGTCGGTGTATTCGTAGGCCTGCTTTACCTGGGGGCGATGTGGTCGACGCTGCTGAGCGGCGGTTTTGTGCGCCGTTTTGGCGCCATCCGCATCAGCCAGCTTGCCTTGCTCGCGTGCGCCGCCGGCTTGCTGGTGCTGCTCACCGCGTCGCCGTGGCTGCTGGTAATCAGCGCGCTGCTGATCGGCATCGGTTACGGTCCGATCACGCCGGCCAGTTCTCACGTGCTGATCAAGACCACACCGCGCCATCTGCTGTCGCTGATTTTTTCGATCAAGCAGACCGGCGTGCCGCTGGGCGGCATGCTGGCCGGCCTGGTGCTGCCGCCGCTGATCCTGGGGTTCGGCTGGCGCGGCGCCGTCCTGGTAGTGGTAATCGCCTGCATCGTCATCGCCATCCTCTCCCAGTCGACCCGGCGCCAGCTCGATACCGATCTCGAGCCGGGCGTGTCGCTGACGCTGTCGCTGCAAAGTATCAGCGCACCGCTGAAGCTGGTGTGGTCGGTGCCCACGCTGCGCCTGCTCGGCATCAGCTCATTCTTCTTTTCGATCGTTCAGATTTCCCTCACTACCTTCCTGCTGCCGTACCTGACCTCGCACATGAAATATTCGCTCATTGCCGCCGGTGTGGTCTTTTCGGTTGCGCAGGGCGGTGGTGTGATCGGACGTATTGTGTGGGGTTATCTGGCGGACCGTTTCCTGGCGCCGCCGGTCATGCTGGGATGTATCGCCATGCTGTCGGCCACCGCCAGCGTGCTGACGGCGCTGCTGGCGCCCGGCACGCCGCTGCCGCTGCTGCTTGGCTTGTTCGCGCTGTACGGCTCCTCCGCCGTCGGCTGGAACGGTGTCTATCTGGCCGCGGTGGCGCGCCAGGCGCCGGCCGGGCAGGCGAGCATGGCGACCGGCGGTTCGCTGGCCATCACCTTTCTCGGCGCCATGCTGGGCGCTCCGATTTTCGGCCTGATTACCGAATGGAGCGGCTCGTACGGCCTGAGCTTTGTTGTCACCACCTTGCCGTTGGCATTGTGCGGCACTGCCCTGTTCCGCGCGCGGCATGTGTTCGGCAAGTCGAAGTAGGCCGCTCACCTTTTTGCTGTGGCAGGGAGAATTTCATGAGCAATAAAACCGGCCCGCTCGAGGGAATCCGGATTGTCGATATGACGTCGGTCCTGATGGGACCATTTGCGACCCAGATCCTTGCCGACTACGGCGCCGACGTCATCAAGATCGAAAGCGAAGAAGGGGACTTGCTGCGCCTGGCGGGAGCCATGCGCAATCCGAAGATGGGTTCGCTGTTCCTGCAGGCCAATCGCAATAAGAGAAGTGTGGTCCTGGATGCAAAAACCGGGGAAGGGCGTGCAGCGCTTCTGAAGTTATGCGCAGAAGCCGACGTATTTGTCAGTAATATTCGTCCTGCGGCGCTGAAGCGGCTGGGGATGGGGTATGACGATGTCAAGGTCCACAATCCAGACATCATTTATGCCTCCCTGGTCGGTTACGGCCAGGCGGGTCCGTACAAGGACCGGCCAGCCTATGATGACCTGATCCAGGGAATTTCGGCCATACCGTCGCTGGCCAGCCGTGTCCATGGCACTGATCCCCAATATGTTCCGCTCACCATGGCTGACAAGGTGACCGGAATCTCCGCGGCGCACGCGATCCTGGCGGCCCTGGTTTACAAGGGGCGCACTGGCCGTGGCCAGAGCATTGAAGTGCCGATGTTCGAGGTCATGAGCCAGTTCGTATTGAGCGACCATCTGGGCGGGCATTGTTTTGAGCCTGCCGTGGGACCGACCGGTTACAGCCGGCTGCTGTCACCCGATCGCCGGCCCTATCAGACCAGCGACGGCTTCATCTCGGCACTGGTTTATACGGATGACCATTGGAAGCGTTTTTTCGATTTGCTCGGCAAGCCGGAAGAGTACCTTGACACGCCGTTGTTTAGCGATCACGCGACCCGTACCCGCAACTACGACCAGGCGTACGGTTTCCTGGCAAGCGTGATGAAGACCAGGACTTCCGCCGAATGGCAGGTCGCGCTCGAAAATCACGATATTCCATGGGCGCCCGCGCACAGCATTGAGGAGCTGATCGAGGACCCCCACCTCAAGGCGGTCGAAATGTTCAAGACCATGGAACATCCAAGCGAGGGCAAGATCAGGATGATGACACCGCCGATTACTTTCAGCCTGACACCCTCGTCCGTGTATCGCCATCCGCCGAATATCGGCGAGCATACCGATGAGGTGCTCGCGGAATTCGGTATCAAGTCACCCAGGAAGGTTTGACGCCAGGCCCCACAGAAAATCAGGATTTATTTCACCAGCCAGCCGGAGCTAGTGGGAATCCAGACTGAGCCTGCTATCCCCGATATGGTGGAATACCGCGGGAACTATTCGACCGCTTGACCGATACGCTCAGCCAAGCCGCATGAATGGTTAGCTGACTTTTCCGTCGCGATCGACGATCGCGGCAATACGCAGCGTGGTTTGCTCCAGCGCGGACACCAGGCTCGGGAGCCGCTCGGCGGTAATGCGCGACGAAATGCCCGAGATGCTGATGGCGAGGTAAGGCTGGACTGCGCGGGACGGCACCGCCATGCCGACACCGGTCACGCCTTCCATGACCAGATTGTAGCCAAAGGCATAACCGGTTTGCCGCGTGGTCTCGATCAGCTTGAGCAGGTCATTGAAGGGCGGCTTGCAATGCTGCGGCAGGTAGGGGCGGCTGCGTTTCATGACCAGGCTGGCTTCGGCTTCGGGCATGGCGGCAAGCAGGCACAGTCCGGCTGCGCTGGCGGCCATCGGCCGGCGGTCCCCCGGCGACACGATATTGGCCTTGATCGGAAACGCGCCGACTGCGCGCCAGGCGCAGAACACGTCGTCATGACTGCGTATCATCAGATACACCGTGTCTTCGGTAGCGCGGGCCAGTTCATCCAGCAGGCGCGTGACCTCCGGGTAGGCGTCGACCGGACTGGGCGCGGCCAGACCGATTTCAAACAGCCCCGTCCCCAGCAGGTAGCGCCTAGTTTCAGCTTGCTGACGCAGGAATCCGGCGGCCACCAGCGATTGCAGGATGCGGTGCGCTGTCGGCCGGCTGAGGTCAGTCGCCTGGCACAAGTCGAGGATGCGCGCGCCGTTCGTTCCGGCGCGGGCAACTTCCTTCAGCAGCACGCAGGCGCGGTCGACGGTCTGGGCGCCGCTTGCGGTAATGGATGTCTGGATTTGTTTCATGCCGAAGAATAACCGATTCAAATCAAAGAGTCCATATTCCGGACTATATTGATATTAAATGCAGAATAAAAGGGCTTTAAATTTTTCGTTGACCGCCATTTATTTAATGAGATAGCATTCTGTCGAGCACGGAATTCACGAAGTCCATATACCGTACTTAGAATAAAATCAATTCCCGTCTCACTGCCGAAAGCGGCATGGACGCAGGAAAAAACAGGCTCACCAAACCAGTGGCCAGTCAAAAATTACATGAGGAGATGAAATGAAAAAACTGCACAAGATTCTTGCGGTAGCCGCACTGGCCGTACTGGCGCCGCTGTCCGCAGCGCATGCCCAGGCTTTCCCGAACCGGATGGTCCGGATCGTGGTTCCCTACACGCCGGGCGGTCCGGCCGACGTGCTGGCGCGCGCACTTGGCCAGCAACTGAGCACGACCTGGGGACAACCGGTTGTCATCGACAACAAGCCCGGCGCCAACGAGATGATCGCGGCGATCGAAGTGGCCCGCGCGCCTGGCGACGGTTATACCTTCCTGCTGGCGTCGGATGCGGTGTTCAGCCTTAACAGCCACCTGTACGCGAAAATCCAGTACGAACCGAAGGACTTTGTCCCGGTCAGCAAGCTGGTGACGGCCAATCTGATGCTGGTTACACGGCCGGATTTCCCGGCTGCGAACGTGGGTGAATTGGTTGAGTACGCGAAGAAAAATCCCGGCAAGCTGAATTACGCGTCGGTGGGCGCCGGCGGCGTCAACCACCTGGCGATGGCCTGGTTCAACAGCATCAACGGCCTGCAGATGGAGCACGTGCCGTACAAGGGTTTGCCGCAAGCCTTGCAGGATCTGATGTCGGGACGGGTGGATGTCGGCTTTGCGGTGATTGGCGGCGCAGCGCCGCAGCTGCCGAGCGGGAAGCTGAAAGCGCTGGCGGTGGCCGGACGCAACCGCTCGACGATTGCACAAACGGTGCCGACCTTTACCGAAGCCGGTTATCCTGCGTTTGACGCCTCGTTTTATTTTGGCGTGGCAGCGCCCAAGGGCACGCCTGCCGAGGCCGCGCGCAAATTTGCGAGGGATGCCAGCGCCATCGTCAACAGCGCCGACTTCAAGGCGAAATACCTGACCAACCTCGGCTTCGAGGCGGTCGGCGACACGCCGGAACAGTTCAGCGCTTTCCTCGTCGGCGACCGCGATGCGGCGGCGAAAAAAGTGCAGATATCCGGTGCGAAGCTGGACTAACAAAACCAACAGGACTATGACTCATGGATGGTAAAAAGGAATTGCGCTCGGACATTGCGTGGAGCACTGCCGACAAGATCGGCGTTCACGGCTACGACCTGACCGAGGAGCTGATCGGCGAAGTCAATCTCGGCGACATGGCTTTTCTCGAAGTAAGCGGCCGGCTGCCATCGGCACCCGAGTCGCGCATGTTCAACGCGGTCCTGGTGACGCTGGTCGAACATGGCATCGTGCCGTCGACGCTGGCGGCGCGCATGACCTACACCGGCGCACCGGAAGCGATGCAGGCTGCGGTGGCTGCCGGGCTGCTGGGGCTGGGCAGCGTATTCGTCGGCTCGACCGAAGGTTCCGCCAGAATGCTGGCGGCGGCCTTCGCCGAAGACGAGGCAGGCCAGCTTTCGCTGGCCGAGCATGCGCGGCGCATCGTTGCCGCGCACCGTGAAGCCAGGCGCATCGTTCCGGGGCTGGGCCATCCGATTCACAAGCCAGTCGATCCGCGCACGGTTCGTCTGTTCAGGATTGCGCGCGAGACCGGTTTCCATGGCCGTCACATCGCGTTGATGGAGCAGATATCGGAAAAGGCGCAGGCGGTGACCGGCAGGCAGTTGCCGGTGAACGCCACGGGTGCGATCGGCGCGATTTGCTGCGAGATGGGATTTTCGTGGAAGGTCGCGTCCGGGCTCGGCGTGATGGCGCGCGCAGTCGGCCTGGTCGGCCATGTGCTCGAAGAAGCGCGCCAGCCGATCGCCATGGAGCTGTGGCATCGGGCCGAAGACGAGGCGACCGGCCACATGCGCGGTCAACTCCGTGCGGACAAGGAGTGAGCGGGATGCGCGAACCGATCGATGTATTGCGCCTGTATCCGCCGCATGCGCACACGCTGAACTCACTGCTCGAGAGCCGGGCCAGCGTCGCCGGCGCACGCGAGTTCCTGGTGTTCGGCAGTTCCAGCGTCAGTTATGCGGAAGCGCTGGACCGGGTCGCGCGCACCGTGGCGCTGCTGGCCGAAAAAGGTGTAGGGGCGGGCGACCGGGTCGGCGTGATGTCGACCAACCATCCGTCGACCGTGTTCCTGTTCCTGGCGCTTGCACGTCTCGGCGCAGTCATGGTCGGCATCAATCCGGATTACGGCATCGAGGAAGCGCGTTACGTGCTTTCGCATGCGGAAGTCTGCGGTGTGGTGTGCGCGCCGGAGGCGCTGGAAACCGTGCGCGCGGCTTGCGGATCCGCCGCCAGCCAGCCATGGCTGATGCTCAACGAGCCGGGCGATCCCGGGGTTCCGGTATTTGCAGAGGTGCTGTTTGCGGCGCGGCCCGCGGTGCAGCCGGCGCCGGATGACGCGAATGCGACCTGCGTTTTCATCTATACCTCCGGCACGACCGGCTTCCCCAAGGGTGTCATGCATAACCAGCGCAACGTCGTCATGGCGGGCGAAGGATTTGTCGAACGCATGCATCTGCAGCCGGAAGACCGCTTGCTGTGCATCCTGCCGATGTTCCATGTCAATGCGATCTGTTATTCGCTGGCAGGCGCGCTGGCCGCCGGCGCCACGCTGATTCTCGAGCCGCGTTTTTCGGCGTCGAAATTCTGGCAGACGGTCAAGCAGCATGGCGCCACCGAGGTCAATACGATTGCGGCGGTCACCGGCATCCTGCTGCGCCGCCCGCGCAGCGAATATGTGCCTGGCCACAATCTGCGAAAGATTTACGGCGCCCCATTCGACGAGGAAACCTACGTCGTCTTCAAGCAGGAGTTTTCGGTGCCGACGCTGATCGAAGGATATGGCATGTCGGAAATTCCCGGCGTCCTGAATAATCCGTATGACGGTCCGCACAAGATCCGCAGCATGGGAAAACCCAGCCTGCATCCGGATCCAGCCGTCTGTTTTGCCGAGATGCGGGTTGTCGATGAAAGCGGCAATCCGGTTGCCGATGGCCAGACCGGTGAACTGGTAGTGCGCACGCCGATTGCGATGCAGGGTTATTTTCGCGATCCCGAACAGACAGCGGCGGCGTTTCGCGACGGCTGGTTCCTGACCGGCGACCTTGGCTGGCGTGATGCGGACGGATATTTCTGGTTCATTGCGCGCAAGAAAGACATCATCCGCAAGCGCGGTGAAAATATTTCCGGCGCCGAATTGGACCGGGTCATCGGCAGCCATCCCGATGTCATCAACGTCGCTGCCATCGCCGTGCCGTCAGCGCTGGGAGAGGATGACATACTGGCCGTGGTTGTGCCGCGGCCGGAAGCATCGCTCTGCGCCGCCGACATTGCGCTTTGGTGCCGCGAGCGGCTGGCGCCGATCAAGGTGCCGCGTTACGTCGTATTCACCGATGCCTTGCCCTTGACGCCCACCCATCGGGTCGCCAAGTTCAAGCTGCGCGACGATCATGCGCTGATTGCGCGGGCGATTGATCTCGAGAAAAAGTAATGCGGAAGGGTTTCCTTCGTTGGCGGCCACATGTTCTGGTTTGGGATATTTACAACTGCTTACAAGGAAACCTGCAGCGCTGTCAACACGGTGGCCGCTGCAACGTTAACAGGGTATTCACCCTGATGACAGGCGCACACCATGGATTCGACTTCCAAGCCTTCCAAAGAGCAAATCCGGGAATACATGCGCAAGCGCAGCGAATCCAGCGAGGCGCCGCCGGACCTGAAGGAAATCCGCCGCCAGCTTGGCTGGGATCTGATCGAACTGGCGCGGCAGGAGCGCAAGCGCCGCGGCAAGTAACAATTGCCGCCAGTCCGGCGCCTATCGCGTTTATCATGCAAAGCACATGATTTAAGGACGCAGATCCATGCATGCTTTTGAACTCAAGCTGCCGCCGCCAGTTGTCGCGCTGATTACTGCAACATTGATGTGGGTAGTTTCCTCCGCCACACCAGCATTAAATTTTAGTTTTCCGGCAAGCACTGCACTCGCGGCTATCCTTGTGTTGATCGGCCTGGGCATTGATGCCGCCGCATTGATATCGTTTCGAATCGCCAGGACAACAGTCAATCCCATGCGGCCCGGGCACACGTCAGCGCTGGTGACATCGGGCATCTACTGCACCACACGTAACCCCATGTATCTGGGCATGCTGCTGGTCCTGGCCGGCTGGAGTGTGACCCTCTCCAATCCGCTGGCGATTGTGTTGCTCCCTGTATTTGTGCTGTACTTGAACCGTTTCCAGATCGGGCCGGAAGAACACATCCTCTCCGGGCTGTTTGGAAAAGCGTACGCCGATTACCAGGCGAGGGTCCGGCGCTGGATTTGACAAGTGAATTTTTTAGACGAGACGACATTGACGACTCCCCCTTTTGAAAACGGAACGGCCGACCTCGGCCTCGTGCATCTAGCCCGGGTGCCGGTTGCGCCCTGCGGTGCGGGGGCCCCCGGTGCGGCGGCCCCCGGTGCGGCGGCGCCGTGTGTGATCCTGCTGCACGGTCTGGCTCAGAACGAGGAAGACATGACAGGCATCGCGCGGCTGCTGGACCCGCGACTGCTGGTGATTGTCGTCCGCGGGCCGCGTGCCTTCGGGCGCAACCAGTACGGCTGGTTCCAGGTGCGGATTAGTCCGGAGGGGCCAGTCATCAATCTTGAGCATCAGCTGGCATCCCGCAAATTGCTGGCCGACTTCATCGATGCGCTGCCGCAGGCTTATGACGTCGATCCGGAACGGGTATGGATCGCCGGCTTCAGCCAGGGCGGCATCATGAGTGCGGCCGTGGCCCTGGCGCAGCCGGAAAAAGTGCGTGGCTTCGGGCTGCTCAGCGGCAGGATCCCGCCGGAAACCGTGCCGATGATCGCCCGCGGGCAGGCGCTTGAAAAACTGTCGGGTTTTGTATCGCATGGCGTTCAGGATGGCGTCCTTGGCATCGATTGCGGCCGCAATACACATCGCCTGCTGACCGAAAGAGGCGTGCGCCATGTGTATCGAGAATATGAGGGCGAGCATGCGCTGACCGACAGCATGCAGGCGGATTTCAGTGCGTGGATCAGCGCGCAGATCGATGACTGCGCTTAGAGCGGTTTGCGATTCGGTGTGCGGGTTGATTTGGGGTGCAGGGCAAGGCGCGAGGAGCGCGCTGTAGCGAGCCACACCAGCAACGCCGCCATGCACGCCAAAGCGGCACGCATGGCGGCGTACACTGATTTCTTTTTGTGAACGGCGCCAGCCTTTCACTGTCTGATTCAAAATTAACTAAGTACCCGCCCGGGATAAATTGGGAGATGGATGTGGTCCTGGCTGGGCCCGCCTAGGGGGATGTGATGCAAGGGTGAAGCAGGGGTTTCGGACAGCATGCTGTCCGCCTGCGCAACGGGACAGGCTTGCAAGCCTGTCTGCGCCCTGCAAGGGCGCGGGCCGCCGCAGTGCTTGCACCTCGGCGGCCCCACTGCAAGGGCCGTGCAACGCCGCAGCGCGCCGGTCAGGGGGGCCCGCCGAGGGCCGCAGACACTCACAATTTATTCCGGGCGGGTACTTAACGTATAGTACTGTCCTTTTTTCCACCGATGGATGATCAGATTTAATTATGGCTTTTGTGACAATTACGGAGGCGGCGAAACTTGTGCGCCGCTCGCGCAGGACCTTGTACCGGGACATGGATAGCGGTCGTCTCAGCAAAACGCTCACATCGACCGGGGCGCCGACCATCGACACCGCCGAACTTCTCCGCGTGTATGGCGCGCTTCACAAAACTGACGATAGTGCGCCGGTGGCCGAGCGCAGTTCCGCTGTCGACGATTTTGACGAACTGGTCGAGTCCTGGAGCCCGGTGCACAAAGTCCAGGCCAGTGCCAATGGCGGGTCGGCCGACAACGTGCAGCTGGTGATCCTGGAAGAACAGATCAAATCGCTGCGCCATGTGCTGGAGCTGGAAGCGGCGCTGCGCAAGGTGAAAGATGAAGTGACCAACGAACTGCGCGCGCGCCTCGAGGACAAGGACCGGTTCATCCAGAAACTCGAAAACCAATTTCTCCTGCTGGGTTATGACGGCCCGTCGGGAAATCAGTTGCCGAAGAAGCGGAAAGGATTTTTTGCCAGTCTCTTCAGGCGCGATTGATTCTCCCGTCTAATTGGTGCGCATGGGCTGCGGCGGCGCATCGCCCTGGCCCTTGCCGATGCGTTCATATTCCGAGATTACCTGGGCGCCGAGCAACAGCACGGTCGCCGCGATTTCAAGGCTCAACAGGACGACGATCGCTGTCGTCAGCGATCCATAAACGACGCTGACCTGCGACAGCGTGGCGAAGTACCACACCAGCAGGTGGCGGGTCAGTTCCCACAGCAGCGCCGCGGTGACGCCGCCAATCAGCGCATGCCACAAAGACAGACGTCCGACCGGCATCACCAGGTAGACCGAGGTCAGCACGAAAATCTCGCCAGTCAGGCCGAGCAGGTAGAGCAACGCGCGGGAGACACGGCCGAGCGACACGGTGCTGCCGAAAAAATCGATGCTTTCCTCGCCGATGGCCTGCAGGCTGCCGGACACCAGCGTTACCAGCAACAAGCCAAGTCCGAGGAACAGGATGTAACAATACGGCAGCACCGCCGACACCAGGAAATGGCGTCTGCGGATGGCGACCCGGTGCAGGAAGATGATCGACATCGCATTTTCCAGCACGGTGAAGGCCAGTGAACTGAAAAATATCATCGTCGCCAGCAGCACCCAGCCGAGCACGTCGCGATGGGCAAGAAAATTCGCCAGTTCGTTCACGATCGACTTGGACTGCCCGGGAATCAGCCACTCCATGTAGCGGCCGAGGGTGCGCAGCAGTTCCGCCGGGTCGACTACGTGGGACAGCGCGATGACGATGAGAATGAGCATCGGCACGATCGACAGCAGTGCGTAATAAGCGACGGCACCAGCCAGCAGGAGTCCCTGGTTGGCGCGGAATCCCTTTATTACCTGGATGGCAAAGGCGCCGGGGTGTTTTAATACTTGCCTGGCCTGCTGGTCGATTATTTGCATGCGGATGGAACGGCAGAGTGGGTGAGGTGCGTGTTCTATTCTAAATGATTGTCCGTTGGCGCGAGCCCGGCATGCCGGTGGGCCGTCAAGGATGCGCAAAACCGACGAGGAGGAATGCAGTCACGGCGCGGCGTGTGATCCGGTCGTGGCCGCGGCGCTCAATCAAGCGGTATTTTTACAAACACGAGAAAAACCTGACGCTGGCCGGTGCCGGGCATTCTCGGCGCATAAGTAAACATCAGCTTCGGGCCATTGTCGCCAAACGCCATGAGCGGCACGGCGATGCGGTATGGCGGAGGAAGCGAACGGTCAATGAAACCTTGCCGCTCGAGGCTTGCTTTCCAACTCTCGCGCTGCATCTTCAGCAGCGGTGGGGGCTGGCTCCTGGCGTCTGCAGTAACAAAGACGAGCGGGAGCAGGACAGACCACAGGATGTTCGAGAAAGCGGGTTTCATGTTCAGCCCCCTGTATAAGCATCTTCATGTTCAGCCCCCTGTATAAGCATCTTTATGGTGGGCTGTCTCCGGGTGTTTGCCTTGAGTTCAATCAAGAATGGCAGGAGTTGCACTTCGGCTGCCGGGTTCGGGCAGGCGCGTGAATTACAGGGCAACATCGATCTGTTTGTCTCGGTAATGCAACATTCTGAGGGTTCCGCATTTGCATGCGTCGAGTCTGCACAATCCCCTATGTCGAATACGGACAAAATTGATGCATGGCGTGCGCCCGGCGACGTGGTAAGCGCGTCCTCAACGCGTGTGCTGCGGCAATAGCGCAACACTCGCCGAGCATAGTCACTCCGCCAGGCAACTCCAGACTTACAATCCAAAAGGTCCTGTCGCCACGTCAGGAAGAGCCGGACCGCGGCTGGCACGGCAGATGCAGCGCCGGTTTCGATCAGTAATCTGGGGGTGCAAGACATGAGCGCAGAAAAACAGACGCTGTTTTTTCAACAGAGATATCGCGGCATGGACACTGACATGCTGATCGCTATCCAGAGCCGGGGCGATCTTGGCGATATTGCTGCCGCGGTGATGAATGAGGTATTGCTCGAGCGAGGTATAGAGAGTGAGCAACTGAAGAAGGGAATCAATTCGCCGTCCCAGGCAGCGCGACACCAGCTTGCCACCTTGGGCGACCGTCTGCTTGCGCGGTTCATCGATATCATGATTGCCTGCGCGATCGCGGCGCTGGCGTTTTTAGCCGCACGGGCGCTGGGTGCGCCCGAAATGATTGCGCTTCCCGCAGCGCTTGTTTACATGCTTTTTTGCGATGGGATCAGCGGTGGCCAAAGCCTGGGCAAGAAGCTGTTGAGAATCGCCGTGCTGCAAAAAAACAGCGGCAACCCAGGCCGGCTCTGGCAATCAGTCGGGAGAAATATCCCCTTGATCGTGCTTGGCATTATCGACTGGGTTTTTATTCTGGGTGAGAGCAGGCGCCGCCTTGGCGACTACCTGGCCAATACCGAGGTTGTGAAAATTACCGATGCATGAAGCCCGGCCGCTACTTCCCAGGCGTTCGTAGTCGCCTGAAGCGGGAAAATCCGAACCAGAGCATGACCAGCGCCACAATTGTCCCGATTATCCAGTACTGGTAATAACCGGCGCCAGCCAGCAGGCGTTCCAGCGTTCGCCCGAACAGGTAACCGGCGCTGCCGACACTGCTCGCCCATGCGGTAGCGCTGATAAAACTGAGTGCGCAGAATCGCGGCCATGTCACCTGACTCATGCCGAGGGCAAGCAGCGCGGCAGTTCGCAATCCATATAAAAATCGAATCGAAAGGATCAGCGGCAGATGATGCCGTTGCACCAGCACGCTTGCGCGCGCGGCCCGCGTCTGCAGCGAAGGCATGCGTGACAGCAAGACTGATCCATAGCGGCGGCCCGCAAGAAAATAGAGCTGGTCAGCCGCAAAACTCGCCAGTGCTGCCACCACAATCACCGCGGGCAGGGCCAGATGTCCGCGGGAAGCGGCAAAGCCGGCCATGATCAGGACGGCTTCCCCCTCCAGAAACATGCCCAGCGCAAGCGCAAGGTAACCATAGGTTTCCAATAAACCGGCAAAATCCATTGCAAGAGTTATTGATGGTTGGTTGTCGAAGGTAATGTCCGTGGTTCCCGCAACGCTAGCGCTGCCGTAACATTGGATATACGCAGGTGTACCACAAGCTCATCGACGTTTTTTTTCTGCGTGAACCCGGGTTACGACCATGACAAAGCAAGACCATTCCCATTCTTCACGATAAAACGCTGCGCCGCATTCGATAAATTCATGTACTGGGCCGCAACAGTCGGGGCACTGAAGATCGGGCAGCGATTGCGCCATCAAGGCAGCCAGTCGATCAATGTCCAGTTTTACAATGTCAACATTATCCATAGCATGTACTCCGTGCATCGTTTCAGATAGATGAAGCCGCGCGGCTCTTTATACAAGCCCTTTATGCCAACGTTTGATTGGAGAAAAAATGGTCGTCGGCGCAGAACCAGTGCTGTTCGCCCCCTGTAGTTGCAGTTTTTGAAATTATGTTGGTGTTTCTTACACCCGCGACATGCGTTCTCTCGGTAGAATCCTTCTTGTGATTTTAATACGGGTGCTTATAAGGTGGCTATCCTGACAGCAAAAGTGTCACGATAGCCTGAATTTTTCTCCCGCTGAACCGTTAATAATTTCCGTCTTGAGTGCAGTTGGCAAGCAGATCGAATGCATGAGATGCGGAGAAAAGGCATGTTGAATGAGTTCATCATTTCCGTCAGCAGACAATCCGGGCGGCACGGCAGCCAGCCTTGGCGCGCCGCGGCCGGGCGCTTGGGCAATCCGGGTTTGGGGGCTGTGCCTGGTGCTGATGTCCGGGTGTGCGACCGCTTTGCTTTTTGATTCCGTACGCCAGCGCATCGTCCCTTCACAGGAAACGATTTTTCTGCGCAAGCAGCCGATCGCTCGCATCCCAGTCATGCAGCCGGTGCCGGCGACAGTACAGCGTACGGCGCCCGTTGGCACGGCGCCCGTTGGCACGGCGCCCGTTGGCACGGTGCTGCCCGTCAGTGCCGTTGCCCCGGCGCGTAAAGATGCGCCGGCCCCGGTTTCGGAAAGCAAGCCCGATGTCACCGTGGCCGCAGGTGGTCCGGCAACAGCAAAAAAATCCAGTGAATCGCGCAAAGAGGCGAACAAGAAGAAACAGAAGAAACGCGTAGCGAAGTCCGAATCAATATTCGCACCACCTGCGCGGCCTCCCAATGGTGACGAATATGTTCGCGGACTTGGCGGGTAATTACTTAACATCCGGTGCAATTTTCACCTATTCTGGGCGGGGTTCAGTTGACGAATAATCTTTTTGTAATTCCACGTGGCGTCTTTGAACAATTTCCAATCTTCAAGGACGGCGCCGATCTGCTGGGCTTCGGATTGTTCATCGGGATATTGCTGTTTTCGATCTTCCGATACCTGCATTTGCGCAGGACCGAGGTGCCGGCGGCATCCGGCTATGCCTATCCGGTGCCGAACGGCGCGTCGCTGACCTTGCTCGAATTTCCGGTGGCTATATCGGGCCCCCTGCTGATGTTTGCCGGCCTTGCATACGGCCTGAACAAGCTGCAGCTGGCGCATCCGGAATTGCTGGGGCAGGCGCCCTGGATCGAATACAAGGTGTGGCTGTGGGGGCTGATCGCAGTGGTGGCGATGCAGCAGATTTTTGTCGTCAAAAGGCTGCGCTTCGACCTCGATGCGACCTCAATCACACTCGCAAAAGTCGCGATGCTTGCGCTCCCGGCCACCTTGATCATCGCCATCTGCGCGCTCAAGAAAATATTCTTCGGCGAAATCGGGCGAGTACTCGACGACCTGACGCTCAGCGTCTCGATAGGCTCGATTCTGGGCATCGCGCTGAGCCTGGTGTACCTGATCAACGCGGATGCGATCGGCGCACGATCGCGGGCCGCTGCCGAGCGCATCGATCCTGCCGATTCCGCTGCGCCGCAAGTGACGACGCTGGCAAGTGCGCCGGAACTTGCGGCGCCCGCAGCGCTGCCCGAACCGCAAGCGGCGCCCGTCATGGAAGACCCGCATCCGGCCATCCCGGCAGAACAAACGGTGGAAGCGCCTGCGACCGTTGCAACGGCAGTCTTGCCGGCGGTTGGCGCAGACAACGATCCGCGCGATGGAATCGAAGCAGGGCTGCGGGAGATCTCCAGGCTGCTCGGCGCCGAGTACGACGAAAATCTGGTCGCCCGTCCCGATCTTGATGCGCAACTGAAGGCGCTGGAGAAGGAATACCACCTCGAGGAAGAGATCTCGCCGCTGGTATCGCAGCATGTAAAACAGCAGCAGTCCCTGTTCGAAAAAGGGATGCCATTCAATATTTCCGCGCTGGTGAACGGCTTGATCATCCTCAAAAAATCCGTCGATTTGCGTGATGCGGTGACCGGCAACAGCCTGTTGCATCTGGCGGCGGAGGCGGGGGATGCCGAACTGGTTCAGGCGCTGCTTGAAAACGGCGCCGACGCAGCGGCGGTGAACAACCGTGGACTGACTGCGCAAGACCTGACCGGGGATCAGGCATTAAATTCCCTGCTGCTTAAGGTTTACGTGTAATCGGCAGTGGAAGTTTTTGCGTTGCCCGCGGCGCATGGCCGTGATTGAGCGGCCCATGTCCGTGGCCGGTCTGCACATCGGTCCCCTGCAAAATCGCCTGATGGACAAAATCGCGCGCCAGTTGCACCGCCTCCTCAAGCGCAACGCCGAGGGCAAGATAACAGGCGATTGCCGAAGACAGCGTGCAGCCGGTGCCATGGGTATTGCGGGTGTTTATCTTGCGCTTTGTCATGCGCAGCACCGGATGTCCCGGCTGCAGCAGCAGGTCGACGACGTTTTCTCCCGCCAGGTGTCCGCCTTTCAGCAGCACTGCTTGCGGGCCCAGTGTCATCAGGTCTGCAACCGCGTCGTTCAATTGCGATTCAAGCTGCACGGAACGGCCCAATAACAGGCCGGCCTCATCCAGATTGGGCGTGATGACGGTCACCAGCGGGAACAGTTCGCGCACCAGCACGGCGATCGTTTCGCGCGCGATCAGCGCATCGCCGCTGGTAGCCACCATCACCGGATCGAGCACCACCCGTTGCCAGCGGTAGCGCTTGATCGCCTGCGCTACTACCTGGACCATGCCGGGATCATGCAGCATGCCGATCTTGACTGCGTCAACGCCGATGTCCGTGGCGACTGCATCGATCTGCCTGGCCAGCACGTCGGCCGGTACCGCATGAATGCCCGTCACGCCGAGCGTATTTTGTGCGGTGATCGCGGTGATGGCGGTCATGCCGTAGCATCCGAGCGCGGAAAAGGTCTTGAGATCAGCCTGGATGCCGGCGCCGCCGCCACTGTCCGAGCCGGCGATGCTCAATACATGCGGATAGGAAAATCGTGGAGCAAGTGGCGTTTCTGCTGCGGATAGGTGCGGTGTGTTCACTGGTGTCTCGCCTCTTGATTTAATGCCTGCCATTCTTTTGCTTACTGTTGTGCATGTGCCATCAGCGGCACGGCGCCGGATGCGAACCAGCCATTCGCGTTATAGTGAGAGCTCTAACGACGGCGCGGTAACATCCTGAACCGGCGGTGATTATCGCATCCCCTGATTGCGAAAGCATCAACGCGGCGTCAGGTACCGGTTCTGGTTTTCCGAACCAATGTCGCCGGTTAGGTCGCTTTTTACATATTTCTGCATCGCTTATCCTTGAATTTCCGCACGCTGTACGCACATGAGGATAATGTGGCTTGCCGTGCTATCGTTTTTGCATTGCATGCATCAGGACAGCTATAAAAGTTGTCATCGTTACCCAGGAGATTTAGTGAACCAAAAGTATTCTCAATATGCGCTCTGGGCCGCCATCGTTTTTGCGGTTTTCATGGTCTTTTCCCAATTCAACAGCGGCACGCCGGCCACCGCGGCCACGCCGATTGCCTACTCGGATTTTTTAGCTGAAATCAAAGCGAAAAATATCAAGGAAGCAGTCATCTCGGATCAGAACATTGTCGCCGTGACCAATGACGGCAAGGTGCTGAAGACAACATCGACCGTGCTGGATCGCGGCCTGATCAACGATCTGATCGCCAGCGATGTGAAGTTCGACGTCAAGCTGCCCGAAAAATCGTCGTTCCTCGCCCAGATATTCATTTCCTGGTTTCCGATGCTGCTGATGATCGGCGTGTGGATTTTTTTCATGCGCAAGTCTCAGGGCGGCGGCAAGGGCGGTTTGCTGTCGATGGGCAAATCCAAGGCGCGCATGCTCGATGAAAAATCCAATCAGGTGACCTTTGCGGATGTCGCCGGTTGCGACGAGGCCAAGGAAGAAGTCGGCGAAATTGTAGAATTCCTGCGCGATCCGGGCAAATTCCAGCAACTCGGCGGCCGTGTTCCGCGCGGTGTGCTGATGGTCGGGCCTCCGGGCACTGGTAAAACCCTGATCGCACGCGCAATCGCAGGCGAGGCGAAGGTGCCGTTCTTTACGATTTCCGGTTCCGACTTTGTGGAAATGTTTGTCGGTGTCGGCGCATCGCGCGTGCGCGACATGTTCGAGACGGCAAAAAAACATGCTCCCTGCATCATCTTCATCGACGAGATCGACGCCGTCGGCCGCCAGCGCGGCACCGGCATGGGCGGCGGCAACGACGAACGTGAACAGACGCTGAACCAGATGCTGGTCGAAATGGATGGTTTTGAAGTCAACTCGGGTGTCATCGTGATTGCGGCCACCAACCGCGCCGACGTGCTGGACAAGGCCTTGTTGCGTCCCGGCCGTTTCGACCGCCAGGTGATGGTCGGCTTGCCGGATATCCGCGGCCGCGAGCAGATTCTCAATGTCCACATGCGCAAGGTGCCCATTTCCAGGGACGTGATGGCCAATGTGCTGGCGCGCGGCACGCCGGGATTTTCCGGCGCCGACCTGGCTAACCTGGTCAATGAAGCGGCCCTGTTTGCGGCGCGCCGCAACAAGCAGACCGTCGACATGCAGGATTTCGAGGATGCGAAAGACAAGATCATCATGGGACCGGAGCGCAAGTCAGCGGTCATGCGCGAAGAAGAGCGCCGCAATACCGCGTACCACGAGTCCGGTCACGCAGTCGTTGCCAAGCTGCTGCCGAAAGCCGATCCGGTGCACAAGGTCACCATCATGCCGCGCGGTTTTGCGCTCGGCCTGACCTGGCAGCTGCCGGAGCACGATCGTGTGAACCTGTACAAGGACAAGATGCTGGAAGACATCTCGATCCTGTTCGGCGGACGGATTGCCGAAGAAATCTTCATGGGGCAAATGTCAACCGGCGCGTCCAATGATTTTGAGCGGGCCACCAAGCTGGCGCGCGCCATGGTGACGCGCTACGGCATGTCGGATGCGCTGGGCACCATGGTGTATGAAGATGACCAGGACATGGGCGGCATGGGAGCAAAAACCGTGTCGGAAGAAACGCAGCAAAAAGTCGACATTGAAATTCGCAGTATCCTCGACCAGCAATACGCACTGGCGCGCCGTCTTCTGGAAGCCAACCGCGACAAGGTCGAGGCCATGGTCAAGGCGCTGCTCGACTGGGAAACCGTCGATGCCGACCAGATCAACGACATCATGGGTGGCGACGAGCCGCGCACGCCGCGTTATGGCGTGCCGGAAAAGAAAGCGCCGTGGTCCGCTACACCGCCCCCGGGTGCGGCAGCGCCTGCCTGAATGACAGGTATGGTTGCATAGCAGTAGTGTTCATCACGCACCACCAGCAAGCTGTTGCTGGTGGTGCGTTTTTTTTCTCCGCACCGGCTTGCGTGCGTGCGCCTGAACGACGTACCCGCTGATGAGCCCGGTGCATTTTCCCAACTCCGTGACCCCACCGGAACCTTCAGGAGCATGTAATGAGCAGCACAAATCCACGTCCGCCGATCGGCGCCAGGCCTTCTTTCTTTCGCAGGGTACCGCTCGCATTCGGTGCGTTTTTTCGTACGATTGCAAACCTCGACTTTGCTGCCCGCATCGATGAGATGAGCCAGCAGGACGGACCGCCGCCGGCCGTGGTTCCGCCGCCGGCGCCACCGCCGCGGCCGCTGAAGGATGTCTCGCCCGATGCGGCGCTGCAGTTGCTCAGCCTGCTGCAGCGTGAGGGCCGCCTGATCGACTTCACGCGCGAGAACCTGGCCAACTATACCGACGCCGACATCGGCGCTGCCGCGCGGGTAGTGCATGAAGGCTGCAGCAAGGTGCTGCGCGAGCATTTCACCATCGAGCCGGTGCGCCAGGAATCCGAAGGCAGCCGCGTGACCCTGCCCGAAGGCTTCGATGCGGCATCGGTGCGCCTGACCGGCAATGTGGTCGGCGCCGCGCCGTTCAGCGGCAACATCAGCCATCGCGGCTGGCGCGCCACCGAAGTGCGCCTCCCAAGGCTGGCCGACACGCATGATGCGACCGTGCTGGCGCCGGCCGAGGTGGAATTATGAGCAATGCGCGTTACTCGATCGGCATTGACCTGGGCACCACGCACAGTGCGCTTGCCTACACCGATCTCGACGCCAGCGATGGTGAAAAGACCAGTCATGGTGTGCTCGGCATTCCGCAGCTGACCGCGCCCGGCGAGGTTGAAGCGCCGCCGCTGCTGCCGTCATTCCTGTATCTGCCGCATGAGGCCGAACTGGCGCCGGGCGACCTCAGCCTGCCGTGGCACGACCGCCAGGACGCCATCGTCGGCGAACTGGCGCGCAGCCGTGGCGCGACCACGCCGATACGCCTGGTGTCCAGCGCAAAAAGCTGGTTGTGCCACCCCGGCGTCGATCGCCGCGCCGCCATCCTGCCCAGCGATGCGCCGGAAGAAGTCACACGCGTGTCGCCGCTGGAAGCGTCGATCCGTTACCTGAGCCATCTGCGCCAGGCCTGGGACCATGCACATCCGGACGCGCCGTTCAACCAGCAGGAAATTACCGTCACCATTCCGGCGTCCTTCGACCCGGCGGCGCGTGAGCTGACCGCGGAAGCCGCCCGGGCCGCCGGTTACGACAACATGACCTTGCTGGAAGAACCGCAGTCCGCGCTATACAACTGGATCCAGGCCAGCGAGGGCGGCTGGCGTAAGGAAGCCAGGCCGGGCGACATCATCCTGGTGGTGGACGTTGGCGGCGGCACCAGCGATTTTTCACTGATTGCCGTGGTCGAGCGTGACGGCACGCTCGAGTTGCACCGGGTCGCGGTCGGCGACCACATCCTGCTGGGCGGCGACAACATGGACCTCACACTGGCGCACGTGGTTGCGCGCAAGCTGGCGGCGAACGGACCCCAGCTCGACCCGTGGCAAATGCGCGCGCTGACCTACGGCGCGCGTGCGGCCAAGGAAATCCTGCTGTCGGAATCCGACGTCCAGTCGATGCCGATCGTGGTGCCCAGCCGCGGTTCGAAACTGATCGGTGGATCGATCCGCACCGAATTGACGCGCGAGGAAGTGACGGCGGTGATCCTGGAAGGATTTTTCCCGCAGGTCGACGCCACCGCGCGGCCGGCGACCCGCACGCGTGCCGGCCTGACGCAGCTGGGTTTGCCGTTCGCGCAGGATGCCGCGATCACCCGCCATCTGGCCGGATTTCTCGGGCGCCAGGTCGGCGCGACTGCCGAACTGGAAGGTTTCGGCGGCGCCGCGCCGGACGCCAGTTTCCTGCATCCGACGGCCGTGCTGTTCAATGGCGGCATATTCAAATCCAGCCTGCTGGCGCAGCGCACGCTGGCCACGCTCAACAGCTGGCTGGCGGCCGAAAACGCGCAGCCGGCACGTTTGCTGGCCGGCGCCGATCTCGATCTGGCCGTCGCGCGGGGCGCGGCTTATTACGGTTATGTGCGGCGCGGGCAGGGCGTGCGTATTCGCGGCGGCACCGCCCGCGCTTATTATGTCGCGGTCGAATCGGCGATGCCGGCGATACCCGGCATGGAGCCGCCGGTGCAGGCGCTGTGCGTCGCGCCGTTCGGCATGGAAGAGGGCACCGAGGCGGCATTAAAAACGATGGAATTCGGGCTGGTGGTGGGTGAGCCGGTGCATTTCCGCTTCTTCGGGTCGTCGGTGCGGCGCCAGGACCAGATCGGCGCCATGCTCGACTCCTGGCAACAGGACGAACTGCAGGAACTCGATGAAATCCAGGCGACGCTGCCGACCGCGGGCCGGCAGCCGGGTGAAGTGGTGCAGGTCAGGCTGCATGCGCGCGTGACGGAAGCGGGTACGCTGGAATTGTCGGCGACGCCGCGCACCGGCGACGAACGCTGGAACGTTGAATTCGACGTCCGCGGCCACGCCCAGTCCTGAGTATCAAGAGCAGACAGATGAAAAAATATGTTGTCGGCATCGATCTTGGCACCACCAATACGGTGGTCGCTTATGCCGAGGCCGGCAGCAATGACATCCGCCTGTTCGACATCGAACAGCTGTTCGCGCCGGGCGAGGTGAAGGCCAGTCCGCTGCTGCCGTCGCTGCGCTTCCATCCGGCGCCGGGCGAATTGCCGGCCGGTGCGCTGCAACTGCCGTGGACACGAACCGATGGCGCGGCGCAGGAACAGGTGGTGATCGGCGCGCTGGCGCGCAAGCTCGGCGCCCAGGTTCCCGGCCGGCTGGTGGCGAGCGCCAAGAGCTGGCTCTCGCATGCGGCGGTCGATCGTCTGGCGCCGATATTGCCGTGGGGCGCAGCCGACGATGTCGCCCGGGTATCGCCGGTGGAGGCCAGCGCCAGTTATCTGGCATATGTGCGGGCGGCATGGAACTGGCGTTTTCCCGACAGTCCGCTGGAGCGGCAGGAACTGGTGCTGACCGTGCCGGCCTCGTTCGATGAAGGCGCGCGGGCGCTGACCGTCAAGGCCGCAGCGCAGGCCGGCCTGGACCGGCTGCGGCTGCTGGAAGAACCGCAGGCTGCTTTCCACGACTGGCTGTTCCGCCACCGGCAAACGCTGGCCGCCGAACTGGCGCAGACCCGGCTGATCCTGGTGTGTGATGTCGGCGGCGGCACGACCGACCTCAGCCTGATCAAGGTCGAAATGCAGGACGGCGAGCCGCAACTGACGCGCATCGGCGTCGGCAAACATCTGATGCTGGGCGGTGACAACATGGATCTGGTGCTGGCGCATATGGTTGAGACGCGCATGGCAAATTCGGATGCCGGCGCCGACCGGCTGTCGGCAAGCCGGCTGTCGCAGATGCTGGAGCGCTGCCGCGCCGCCAAGGAACAATTGCTGGCGGCGGACGCGCCGGAAAAAGCGTTGGTCACGCTGCTCGGCGCCGGATCGAAGTTGATCGGCGGCGCACGCTCGGTGGCGCTGACGCGGGAAGAAGTGGAACGCACGATCGTCGATGGATTTTTCCCGCTGGTCGCAGCGGACGCGCAGGTGCAGCACAGGCGCGGCGGCCTGGTCGAGTTCGGCCTGCCGTATGCCAGCGACCCGGCGATCACGCGCCACCTTGCCAGTTTTCTCCAGCAGCATGCGGCAACGGCGCGTGCTGCATTGGGCGCGTCGGCGCCTGCCGCGGATGCGGTCGCGATTCCCGATACGCTACTGCTCAATGGCGGCGTGTTCCGGGCCGACGCTCTTGCCAGGCGCCTGGAAAACACGCTCGGCGCATGGCGCGGCCAGCCCTTGCGCCTGCTGCATAACGACAATCCGGATGTCGCCGTGGCGCGCGGCGCGGTCGCGCATGCGCTGGCGCGCGAGGGGCGGGCGCCGAAGATCGGCGGCGGTTCACCGCGCAGCTACTTCCTGGTGCTGGATGAGGAGGGTGGCAATGCGGCGCACGGCATCTGCGTGCTGCCGCGCGGCAGTGAAGCAGGCCGCGAAAACCTGCTGCAAGACCGGGTGTTTGCGTTGCGCCTCGGCCAGCCGGTACGCTTTCACCTGGTATCGTCGATTGCCGAGGCCGGCAACCGGCCGCCGCCGCGGCTGGGGGAACTGGTCGACCTTGAACAGGGCGACTACCTGCGCCTGCCGCCGATTGCAACGGTGCTGCGCGCCGGTGCGGCTGCCGGCAGGCAGGAAACGCCGGTGCAACTGGCGAGCGCGCTGAGTGAGGTCGGCACGCTCGACATGCACTGCGTCGCTACCGCGGACCCAAGCCAGCGCTGGCTGCTCGAGTTCCAGCTGCGCGGCGACGGCGCGGACGCCGGGCAGGAAGCGCTGCCGCCGCGCTTTGCCGAAGCCGTCGAAAAAATCGAGCGCATTTTTGGCGCCCGCGCGCAGCAGGTGCAGCCGAAGGAGGTCAGGCAGCTCCGCGCCCAGCTGGAAAAACTGCTCGGCAGCCGCGATCGCTGGGAGCCGCCGCTGCTGCGCGCTCTGTTCGACGCCCTGCTGCAGCGTGCGCGCGGCCGGCGCCGTTCGGCCGAGCATGAGCGGCTGTGGCTCAACCTGGCTGGTTATTGCCTGCGCCCCGGTGTCGGTTATCCGCTGGACGACTGGCGCATCGAGCAGTTGTGGAGCCTGTTCGGGGCCGGCGTGCAGTATGGCGGCGACAGCCAGGTGCGCACCGAATGGTGGACCTTGTGGCGCCGTGTTGCCGGAGGCCTCGACCAGCCTGCGCAATTGCGCCTGCTCGATGATTTTGCTTTTAATGTACATGAGGACAAGTCGGCGCGCGGCCGCCGCCCCGCCGGCCTGGTCAAGGGCAGCTACGACGATATGCTGCGCCTGGTGGCATCGCTGGAACGGATTCCGGCTGGCTACAAGAATGAAATCGGCACATGGCTGCTGCAGCGCCTGCACCAGCCGGGGACAAGATCGGATGCTGCCCAGGCGCTCGACAGCAGGACGTTGTGGGCGCTCGGCCGGCTCGGCGCGCGCCAGCTGTTTTATGGCAGCGCGCATGATGTGGTGCCGGCCGATGTTGTTGCATCGTGGCTGGAAAACGTGCTGGCGATCGACTGGCGGCGGGTCGAGCCGGCCGCGTTTGCCGCCGCCCATCTGGCGCGCATGACCGGCGACCGCTCGCGTGACCTGAATGCCGACTTGCGTGAACACATCATCCAGCGGCTGACCGCGATCGGTGCGCCACCCTCCTGGATAAACATGGTGCGCGAGGTGGTGCAACTGGATGACGCCAGCGAGCGCCGGGTACTGGGTGATTCACTGCCGCCAGGACTGAAACTGATTAGGTAAGTGCTCAGAACACTGAAAAACGCGCTTGGCGACTAATATATTTTGTTACGGAGATTTCGTAATAAATCGAGGCGGGGGATAATGGCGGTCTGTTCCTGTTTACGAATTTACAAACGGCGCGACTCACGGAATCACGACAGTCAATGCCGCGTCCGGGTCGCGCCATCATTATTGGATAAAACGCATTTTGAATACGACAAGAAACAAACGCTGGAATGGCAAGATTGAAACACTTTCACCCGATTATCTGAATGATGTCATGGGCCAGATGCTTGCCTACGGCGAGCAAGTGCAATTCGCGCTGTCCGGCTCGGGGCAGCGACCGAACTACCAGGTCATCAACCCGGCCGGCAAGAAAATGGCTTTCGACAGCAACAATCATCTGCTGACCCCGAAGGCGGATGAATTCGTCGGCAGCAATGCGACAACCGTGTATACGCTGGAGCAGCTCAAGGCCGTGATCGCCGGCGGCAGCCGCACCGGTACAGCAACGCGCGTCAGCCGTGTCGGTACGCGCAGCAGCCCTGCGGCAGTCAAGGCCAAGGACCTGGTCGACGCCGCGAAATACGAATATTTCAAAAATAATCGTCAGACCCTGCCGGCTGGCATCGAAAAACATTCGGATGAAATCGCCGGTCTGATGAAGAATGGCATTTCGGCCGAAGACGCATTCGCCGAGGTGATCAAGCGGCATTTTTAGGCCGCGCGGACAGATGAAGCGTTGGTACTGTATTGGCAGTAACTCTTGGTTTTACGCTTGCCCGGTTGCGGATTTTTTAGCCGGGGTGTTTATAAGATGTCTACTCGGGATTTCATGTTCAGACACGCAGGTTTATCGTGATCCGCAAGCATGCTGCCAGCTTGCCGATGGCCCGGGAAGGAATGCACAGTGACTCTCATTCCGCGCGCTGAGGAGAACCTGTCTGCGGAAGCGCCGGCGGCCGCGTTCGGCAATCCGTCCGACGCCGGAAATGCGGACGAAGAAGCGCGCTACGCTGACACCTATGCGGGCATCGTCCAGGTCCAGCATGAGATGTCCGCGGTCGACCTCGATCTGCAGTCCGTGATGAATCTGATGGTGGAGCGCGCTCAGGCTTTGACGCGGGCTTGCGGCGCCGTGGTCGAGCTGGTTGAAGAAGATGAAATGGTGTACCGCGCAACCGCGGGAATTGCTGCCAGGCAGATAGGCTTGCGGCTGCGACATGGAAGCAGTTTGTCCGGCGCCGCAATACGCACCGGCATGGTCATGCACTGTGAAGACTCCGAAGTGGATCCGCACGTCGACCGCAGCGCCAGCCGGGCAATCGGGGTTCGTTCGCTCATTGCCGCACCGCTGCGGGTGGCGGACCAGGTGATCGGCGTGCTGAAGGTGATGGCGATGGAGCCGCATGCTTTCAGGAAGCGCGATGTGGTTAACCTCCAGATCCTCGTGCAGTCGCTGGGCAACGTCATCCAGCGTCACCGCGATGCCGAACGCCTGCGCCAGTCGGAGTCTCAATACCGGCTCATGTTCGAGCACAACCCGCACCCCATGTGGGTATTTGAAAATGCGACGCTGCGCTTCCTGGCAGTCAATCTGTCGGCGATTCAGCATTACGGTTATACCGAGCAGGAATTCCTGGCAATGACGCTGCGCGAACTGCGGCTGCCGGAAGATGTGGACGTAATGGAGCAAACCGTACGGTCGCTTCCGCAGGAGCAGAAAAGTGCAGCCGTATGGCGTCATCGGAAAAAGGACGGCTCGATCATCCAGGTCGAGGTATCGTCCGACGGCATCGATTTCAATGGCCTGCCGGCGCGGCTGGTGCTGGCCACCGATGTAACCGAGCGCTTGCGTGCCGAGCGTGAACTGGCTCGCGTCAATCGCGCCCAGCAAATGCTGAGCGCCTGCCACGAGGCATTGATCCGTGCCGATCAGGAAGCAACCCTGCTGGAGGAAATATGCCGGGTCACAGTGGAGATCGGCGGCTACCGCATGGCCTGGGTTGGCTTCCGGCAGGAAGATCCGCACAAGACCATCCTGCCGGTCGCCCATTTTGGCGAGCAAGCAGCTGCTTACCTGGGCAATATCCGGATATCGTGGTCCGCCGATGAGCCGATCGGACGGGGGCCGGCCGGCCGGACTATCCGCAGCGGCAAAGTGGTAGTGATGGAAAACCTGAGCGTGGATCCGGGATTCCGTAGCTGGCTGGACGACGCACGCGCGCATGGCCATCGCAGCATGGTATGCCTGCCGCTGCGCGACACCGATCGCACCTTTGGATTGCTCGCGCTTTACTCCCCGGAAGTGGCCCAGGTCAGCGAAGATGAGATCAAGCTGTTGCAAGCATTGGCGGATGACCTCGCCTTCGGCATCAATAACATTCGCGCCCAGGATGAGCGGCGGCGGCTTCAACTGGCGGCGGTCAAGGTCGCGGCCGGCGTTTCCGCCAGCACCGGCACCGAATTTTTCGAGCAACTGGCCCGCAACATGGCCGAAGCGGTTGGCGCGCATGCAGGTTACCTGGTCCGCCTGCTGCCGGGAGAGCCGGCCACGGCGCGCACCATCGCCGGCGTGGTCGACGGCGCCCTGATCGGCAACGTCGACTATCCGCTGGCGGGCACCCCGTGCGAGAAGGTTTTTCAGGACCAGCAATGTGTCGCCAGTGTTGATGTAGCCTCCCGCTATCCGGCCGCCTCCCCGCTGTATCTCGCCGGCGCGGAGGCTTATGTCGGCTGCCGGCTCGACAATTCTCTCGGCCAGCCCGTCGGGCTGCTGTTCGTCTTGTTCCGGGAGCCATTGAAGCGCGCCGAATTTGTCGTCTCGACGCTGCGGATTTTTGCCACGCGTGCGGCCGCCGAACTGGAGCGGCAGCAGGCCGATGCGCGCATCCGCGCACAGGCCTCGCTGCTGGACAAGGCAAATGACGCCATCGTCGTGCGCGGACTCGACTCCCGTATCCTGTTCTGGAACAAAGGCGCCGAAAGACTGTACGGATGGAGCGCGGAAGAGGTGGTGGGCACCCTGACAGGCGAAGTCATGCCCGGCAATTCCATCGGTGTGGTCGAGATGACGCGCAAATTGCTGGATGCCGGCGAGTGGACCGGCGAGTTCACGCAGACACGCAAGAACGGCGCCCGCATGGACGTGGAAGGCCACCTCACCCTGGTGCTGGACGATGCCGGTCAGCCGCACTCGATCCTGTCGATCAGCAACGACATCACGCAGCGCAAGGCGGCGCAGGCGGAGATTCAAAACCTGGCGTTCTACGATCCGCTCACGCGCCTGCCCAACCGGGTGCTGCTGATGGACCGTTTACAGCATGCGATGGCCACCAGCGCGCGCAACCGCTGCGAAGGGGCGCTGCTGTTCATCGATCTCGACGACTTCAAGACCCTGAACGACACCCTCGGCCACGACGTCGGTGATCAGTTGCTGCAGCAAGCCGCCATCAGGCTGGTTTCCAGCGTGCGCGAGAGCGATACGGTGGCCCGGCTCGGTGGTGATGAATTTGTGGTGATCCTGGAAAGCCTGAATGAAAACCCGGTGCTTGCCGCAGCCCAGGCGCAGAGCGTCGGCGAGAAAATACTGGCGTCGATGTGCCGGCCGTACGTGCTCAACAACAGCGAGCATTTCAGCACCTGCAGCATTGGGATTACGCTGTTTGCCGACCCGCAGAACAATCTGAATGAACTGCTGAAGCGGGCTGATCTGGCGATGTATCAGTCCAAGGCGTCGGGCCGCAACACCTTGCGTTTCTTCAATTCCGACATGCAAGCCGATGTCACGGCCCGCGCCCTGCTGGAAGCGGAGTTGCGCCAGGGTCTGAAGGACAGGCAGTTCGTTCTTTTCTATCAGCCGCAAATGAATGACGCGCAGCGCGTGATCGGGGTTGAGGCGCTGGTGCGCTGGCAGCATCCGCGGCGCGGCCTGGTGGCGCCCGGTGAGTTTATCGCGCTGGCCGAAGATACCGGGCTGATCCTGCCGCTGGGGCAGTGGGTGCTGGAAGCTGCCTGCGCCCAACTGGCGGCGTGGGCGGCGCAGCCGGAAACCGCATCGCTCACCATCGCCGTCAATGTCAGCGTGCGCCAGTTCCGCCACGCCGATTTTGTCGGGCAGGTACTGGCTATACTCGCCGGGAGCGGTGCCAGTCCGCACAAACTCAAGCTGGAACTGACGGAAAGCCTGCTGGTGGACAACGTCGAAACCACCATCGAAAAAATGGCCGCGCTGAAGGCCTGCGGCGTCAGTTTTTCGCTGGACGATTTCGGCACCGGTTATTCGTCGCTGTCTTATCTGAAACGCCTGCCGCTGGACCAGTTGAAGATCGACCAGTCCTTCGTCAAGGACGTGCTGAGCGACTCCAACGATGCGGTGATCGCCCGCACGATCATCGCCCTGGGGCAAAACCTGGGCCTGGAAGTGATTGCCGAAGGGGTAGAAACCGAAGCGCAGCGGGCGTTCCTGGCCGAGAACGGATGTCATTTTTATCAGGGCTATCTGTTCGGCCAGCCCTTGCCTGCGAACGAATTCGAGGCCCGTATAATCAATTCGCGCTCAGGTTAGAAGTACCAGTACCAGCCCGATGGCGGCGGGGATCGCCTGGATGAACAGAATCTTGCGGCCGACCGTGGCTGCGCCATACAGGCCGGCGACCAGAACGCAGGTCAGGAAAAATATCTGGATGCTGCTTGCGTTCGCACCCGCCACAAGCCCCCAGAACAGGCCGGCGGCGAGGAAACCGTTATACAAACCCTGATTCGCGGCCAGCACCCTGGACGCCGCCGCCGCTTCCCGAGTCTGTCGGAAAGCGCGCAGGCCTGTCGGTTTCTCCCACAAGAACATTTCGAGCACGAGGATGTAGACGTGCAGTGCCGCGATGAGGGCAACGACGATATTGGCGAGGATGGACACGGCTTCTCCCGGGCAGGGCACGCGTTAGATGATGACACCGTCGAGTCTAGCTGCGGAGGGCAACCATGTCCACGTGTAGTTTGAGGTGGGCAGGACAGTCCGCCATGATCCGCTGTCACATGTCAGTGCGGTCCGGCGTACCCCAGTCGGCCGCCATCTGTTCGAATAGGGCAGCGCCGTTTTCAAAATACTCGTGGACCTTCTTGTACGGCGTGTAGTCCATCCGCAGCACTTTCATGCAGTCGTCGAATACGTCAGTCTGCAAGGCCCGCAATGCATTCAGGTTGACCTTGAAGCGCGCGCCATCGTACAGGCCCAGCAAAAAACCTGCGACCAGCCTGCTTTGGCCATTATCGTCGAATACGATCTTGAGCAAACGGGTCAGCGCGGCGCCGCCTTCCACCCGCACTTCCGGCAGCCCGGCCTGGAAATCCTCGTATGCCTGGCGCTGCTGCGTGAGCTGCGCCTTGTGTTCTTTCTCATTCATGATGCGGTTCCTTCAATTGTGTCCGATCTGCCCGTTCATGTGCCGCGCATCCAGTGCAGGAAGGTTGATCTTGCGCGTGTCAAGCAGGCCGCCGAGCATTCAAAATATAATGCATGCTGCACGTTTTTTTAACGAGTTGCCTTCCATCCCCATGCCTGAAACCGACAGCGCCATCTTATTATCCCGCAGCCGCAGATGCCTGCCCGTGTTTCCTGCCAGGGAATTGGCCTTTGCCGGCGCTATCGTGGTGTGCACGCTTCATGCGCAGGCGCAGCAGACAGGCGAACGTCAGCTGGAGCCCGTGGTGGTCAGCGCCAGCCGCTCCGAACAGAGCAGTTTCGATGCGCCGGCTGCGATCGACTCGGTAACGGTCGACGCATTCCGCACTGCCTCACCGCTGGTCAACCTGTCCGAACTGCTGTCGGCGGTGCCCGGCGTGCAGGTGCGCGAACGTCAGAATTATGCGCAGGACCTGCAATTGTCGGTACGCGGTTTCGGAACGCGCTCGACGTTTGGCGTGCGTGGTGTGCGGATCATCATTGACGGCATTCCGGCCACCATGCCGGACGGCCAGGGACAGGCCGCGACCGCGAGCCTGACGTCGGCGCGCCGCATCGAAGTGCTGCGCGGACCGGTTGCGCAACTGTATGGCAATGCGGCCGGCGGTGTGGTGCAGGTGTTCACCCGCGATCCGCCCATTTCGGCGACACCGGTAACCAGTGTATCGGCGGGGGCCGGCAGCTACCGGCAGCGGCAGTTTGGCGCATCGATTGGCGGCGGTTCCGACGCCCTGAGCGCGCTGGTCGATGTGTCGCATTTTTCGACTGACGGTTATCGCGATCACAGTGCCGCCGAACGCACGCAGCTTAATGCCAAGGCGCTGGCAAAATTATCTGACGATACCTCGGTCACCGGTATCCTGAATATCTTCGATTTGCCTGTCGCGCAAGATCCGCTCGGCCTGAACCGGGCGGATTTCGAGAACAATCCGAGGCAGGTGGTTCCCGCCGCCCTGAGCTTCGACACGCGCAAGTCGGTCAGGCAGCACCAGGCAGGCTTCGTGTTCGATCACCGCTTCTCCGCTGCCGATTCGATCAGCGCCCGCGTGTATGCGGGCAATCGCAAGGTCAATCAGACACTGGCCTTCAGCGGCGCTGCACCGACATCGTCGGGCGGCGTGGTCGATCTGGACAGCGACTATTACGGTGGCGCCGCCAGCTGGACGAGCAAGGCGAAAGTCAACCACATGCCGCTGCAGACCACGATCGGCATCGAAGCCGGGCAGCAGGACCAGTGGCGGCGGGGCTTCGTGAATAATGCCGGCAGCAGCGGCGATCTGCGCCGCGATGAAGACAGCCGCGTGCGCAACATCGATGTCTTCGGCCAGGTCGACTGGAGCTTCACGCCGGCCTGGCAAGCCATCGCCGGCGTGCGTGCCAGCAAGGTCCGGTTTTCCATCGCCGACCATTACCTCACCGCCGCCAGTCCGGACGACAGCGGCAAGGTCGATTACAGCCATACCAGCCCGGTGCTCGGCCTCGTGTGGCATGCGAGCGATGCGGTCAATATCTACGGCAATATCGGCCAGGGGTTCGAAACGCCGACCCAGTCGGAACTGGCCTATCGCCCCGATGGCAGCGGACCAAACCTGGCGCTGCAGCCCTCCATCAGTACCCAGGCCGAAGTCGGCATGAAAATCAGATCGGGCATCCATGCGCTGGATACCGCGCTGTTCATCGCCCGCAGCCGCGATGAGATTACGCCGCTGACCACGCTTAACGGCCGTGCGATTTATCAGAACGTCGATGAGGTCGAACGGCGTGGCGCCGAAGTATCTTGGAAAGCGGGATGGGGCAAGCTCAGCACGCAGCTTGGTTATACGCTGCTGGATGCGACTTTCAGGAAATCCTTCTCGAACGGCACCGAGATGGTCGCGGCCGGCAATCGCCTGCCCGGCGCGCCTATGCACAGCCTGTTCACCGAGCTGGCCTACAAGGTGTCCGATGACCTCAGCATGGCAGTGGAAATGCGTGCCGAGAGCAAGGCTTACGTGGACGACGTCAACAGCGATGCGGCGCCAGGTTATGCGGTTTTTAATGCGCGCGCCGGGCTGGAAACAAGGGCGGGTGCGGTGACGATATATTGGTTCGCCCGTCTCGATAACATGTTCGACAAGCATTACGCCGGATCGGTCATTGTCAACGATGGCAACCGCCGCTTTTTCGAACCGGCTGCAGGGCGAAGATTATTCGTGGGGGCGCGCACCCAGTTTTAAGCTCTCAATGCGAAAGAAAGGCTTATAGCCAATAGCGGGTTATTGCTTCTCCATTCACTTCGTTTCGCAAGCGACGCTTGCCAACTTGATTGAAGTCAGACTCCCTGGTAAATAGCCAAGCGGCTTATTCGAGCTGAACTATCCTGAAATAGCCGCTCAATCTACGCACAAGGAGAACAACCATGCAAATCCCGACATTGTCGACGCGTCTCGTCCATGTTCTGCTGGCCGTTCTGTCTTTGGCTGCATGCGCGCGGACGGGGGAAGTCAGTACCGGCGCCGCCACCTTTGCCGACTGGAAGTCCGATGCCCCCGGCGTTCGCCACCATATCAGGCCGTCCGACCTGCCGGCGCCGGTGACGGGCGCCGACCCTGAGAAGTCGATCGCCAGCACCGCAAAGGTGGTCCAGCCGCCGCAGGGCGCGCTGCCGAAAGTGCCGGACGGCTTTGCGGTGCAGGTGTTCGCCACAGGATTCAAGCAGCCGCGCACGCTTCGCGTAGCGCCGAATGGCGACATCTTTTTGTCGGAGAGCGGCACCGGACGTGTGCTGGTGTTCCGCGCAGATGCCAGCGGCACACCGGCAAAGCCCGAGGTCTTCGCCGAGAACCTGGAGCGGCCGTACGGCATAAGCTTCGTGCCGCCCGCCGATCCCCGGTACGTCTATGTGGCGGCGGCGAACCAGGTGGTCCGCTACCCTTATCGCAGCGGCGAAGTCATCGCTACGGGTCCGGCCGAAGTGGTCATCGCCAACATTCCGACCAAGCGGCACTGGACGCGCGACCTCGCGGTCTCCCGCGATGGCCAGCGCCTGTTCCTCGCCGTCGGCTCGGCATCCAACCTGGGGGTGGCTGGCATGCCTGAAATGACGCCTGAGAAGATCCGGCAGCATGAAGCAACCCACGGTCGCGGCGCCGCCTGGGGCGAAGAAGAAAATCGCGCCGTGGTGCGCGTGTTCGATCCGGAAGGAAAGAGCGTCCGCAACTACGCCACCGGACTGCGCAACTGCTCGGGCCTGGCGATGCAGCCCGGCACCGACAACCTGTGGTGCGTCGTCAATGAGCGCGACCACCTCGGCCCCAACTTGACGCCCGATTACATGGCGCGCGTGCAGGAGGGAGCGTTCTACGGCTGGCCCTGGTACTACTACGGCGATAGGGAAGACCCCGCTTTGAAGGGCAAGCGTCCCGACCTCAAGGGCCAGGTGCGGCTGCCCGAGGTGCTGATTCAGCCGCACTCCTCCGCGCTGAGCGCGGCGTTCTATGATCGCGACGCTTTCCCGGCCGAGTACCGCGGCGACGCGTTCGTCGCGCTGCACGGCTCCCATAGCCGGCCCGAAATCACAGGTTACAAGGTGATCCGCGTGCGCATGAAGGACGGCCAGCCGACCGGCGAGTACGAAGACTTCATGACCGGGTTTGTGGTGAACAACGACAGTGTCTGGGGCCGACCAGCTGGCGTGGCGGTCACCCGGGACGGCGCGCTGCTGGTGAGCGACGACGCGAACGGCACGATTTTCAGGGTGACGCGCAAATAGCACGGCGTTTAACCATCGCATCCAGAATGGATAAAGCCGAGCCTGGATGGCAGCCATGCATGTGCGCATGACATCTGATATATGATGTCGGCAGTACTGATGACCGTCCCATCTTTGCCGTGACAGGCCCGCGCGGCCTGGGTTGAACAATCGCTAACTATGCCCTCTGAATTTCCCTCTCGCTCACCCGCCAGCGCAGCGCCATCCCCCACCTCATTGTCAACGCTCGATCCTCTGAAACGGCCGGTATTCCGGATGTTGTGGTGCACCTGGCTGATTGCCAATATCTGCATGTGGATGAGCGACGTGGCGGCGGCCTGGATGATGACTTCGATGACCACTTCACCGATCTGGGTGGCGCTGGTGCAGACCGCGGCCACGCTGCCGGTTTTCCTGCTTGGTTTGCCGAGCGGCGCGCTGGCCGATATCCTGGACCGGCGGCGCTACTTCATCTTTACCCAGTTCTGGGTCGCCGCCGTGGCGCTGCTGCTCTGCGGGGCGATCCTGTCGGGCATGATGACACCGATGCTGCTGCTGGGGCTGACATGCCTGAATGGCGTCGGCCTGGCGATGCGCTGGCCCGTGTTTTCCGCCATCGTGCCGGAGCTGGTGCCGCTGTCGCAACTGCCCGCCGCACTGGCGCTGAACGGCATCACCATGAATGCCTCGCGCATAGTGGGGCCGCTGGTGGCCGGGGCAATCATTGCCAGCGCCGGCAGCGCCTATGTGTTTGTGCTGAACGCGGTTCTGTCCGTTATCTCGGCGTTTGTCATCATGCGCTGGCGGCGCGAGCACGTGCCGAGTCCGCTTGGGCGCGAGCGGCTGGTCAGCGCGATGCGCGTGGGTGTGCAGTTCGTCAGGCAGTCCGGCCGCATGAAGGCAGTCCTGCTGCGGATTTCCTTGTTCTTCTTTCATTCGACCGCGCTGATGGCGCTGCTGCCGCTGGTAGCGCGTGGTCTGCAGGGCGGCGATGCGGGCACTTTCACGCTGCTGCTGGTTGCAATGGGAGCGGGCGCCATCTTTGCCGCGATGTTCCTGCCGCACCTGCGCCGGGCGATGGATCGCGACACCCTGGTGATGGGCGGCACCCTGCTGCAGTCGGCGATGACGGCGGTCATCGCGTTTTCGCCGAATATTTATTTTGCCGCACCCGCGATGTGCCTGGCGGGAATGGCCTGGATCAGTGCTGCCAACTCGCTGAGCGTGTCGGCGCAACTCGCGCTGCCGAACTGGGTGCGCGCGCGTGGCATGTCCATTTTTCAAATGTCGATCATGGGCGCAAGCGCGCTGGGCGCCGCACTGTGGGGGCAGGTAGCCACCGTCGGCAGCGTGCAGATCAGCCTGCTCATTGCCGCCGTTTCCGGCGTTGTGGCCATGCTGGTCGCACAGCGGCTGGCGGTCGATCGCAGCATCGAGGAAGACCTGACGCCGTCGCGCGAATTCAAGCTGCCGGTCGCCGATGCGCCGCCCGGACCGGGCCATGTGCAGGTTACCATCGAATATCATATCGATCCGGCACGCGCCGAGGATTTTCGCGTGCTGATGTTGGAAAGCCGTCAACGGCGCTTGCGGCAGGGTGCGCTGACATGGGATTTGCTGCGCGACATAGGTGATCCCGGACGTTACATCGAACAGATCATCGACGAATCCTGGACCGAACACCTGCGTCGTTTCGATCGCGTCACCGCAGCCGACGTCGCGCTGCGCGAACGCAAGCTGGCGTTCCATATAGGCGAGACGGCGCCGCTGGTCACGCGCTGCGTGGTGGAGTCGTAGGGAGGTGCCCGTCCTTAACCGGCTGTCGTCATGAAGAATGCGTAAATTTCCTTATGAGCGCTAGCGTACAGAGAGCGCGCCCTGTCGTAGGGTAATGTTCGTTGTACCTTACTTACACGGAGAATCCTGATGATTACCAGATCCAGCACCAAGAAAACACTTTGCCTCCTGAGTTTTGCAGTGCTGGGTGCGATGTCCGCATCAGCATTTTCGCAAAGCGCGGAGTTCGGACGAGGTTATGAGCAGGGTTATCGCGACGGCTACGCAGCGCAGCAGCAGGGCTCGCGATACGAGCAGGACAAGAAATATCAGCGAGGCGGCCAGGGGCAGCGCGGCGGACGACTGGTGATTCTCGAAGCGTTTTATGGTCTGCAGGGCGCAACCTGCGATGCCCGCGAAGCGATGCAGCGCAATGCCGAAAGCCAGCGTCAACTCAACGTGACGGTCAATAACCAGCTGTGCGGTGATCCCGCGGTCGGCCGCACCAAGCAGTTCTTCGTCACTTACCAATGCGGCAATAATCGCGCGCAACGGCAGGTGAAGAACGAAGGTGATACGCTGAGCTTGAGCTGCCGGAACTAACTGCGCGTCGTGTAATTTCAGCTTGTTTGTTTTACTGGAAGTCCGGCCACAGGCCGGACTTTTTTGTTTAACCGCTGACTTTTACCGTGACGCTGGTGCTTGTCTTGTTGTTCGAGGAATCGATCGCGACGGCGGAAAAAGTGCGCGTTCCGACTATTCCCCGGGTGTTCCAGGTGAGATTCAATGTTGAATTTGCCGTGAAATACACCTGTCTGCCGTCCATGTACAAGATGATCCTTGATACCGCACGGTCATCGGCGGCTTTCACCGTAATGCGCATGTCGCCTGCAACAATCGCGCCGTTAGCCGGCAATGCAAATGAAACTGTTGGTGGCGTGATATCGGCCCCGACCGGGCTTGGCGCCGGAGTGGGTTCGGGAATGGGGAATGGAGAAGGAGCCGGGGTTGGCGTTGGCGTAGGCGTAGGCGTCGGCGTCGGCGTAGGCGTTGGTGCCGGTACCACTGTTGAAGCAACAGCCTCATATGCGCCGATATCAAGTGCGCCCGACACTGCGCGTGCCTGGCCTGATGACGAGTGGGTGTATTCCATCGTCGGCGTCAGCGCAAACCCGGATGTGCTGACTCCGGGCGCTGAGCCCGCATTGATGAATTGCGCGCCGGCCGCAGGACGCAGGTTGTAATTTGCGCGATCCACAAAGGCCGGCGTGAGCGTGGCAAAATTCGTTTTCTGAATGGCGGAAACCTGGTTGGTGACCGTTCCGCCGCCGGCAAAAAGATTATTCTGAAGAAGCACAGGGGTGGCAACACTGGAGCCGACCTGGACAAAGATGCCACCCGAGCTGAATTCATTCAGGAAGGTGTTATTGACCACGTACAGATCGTTATTGGCATATTTGACGCCTTCTTCGCCGTACGCGACCATGGTCGAATTGTTCATGGACGCCGGCTGCTGGATCACATTGCCAATGATGTACGACGTGCCGCCATCGGGCAGGTCGATCTCATAACTGGGCTTGCCATACTGCGTGGTATTGGGCTTGCCCGCGGCGGTGGTCGAAAAGCGGTTGTAGGCGATGGTGTTGAGACTGGCGCGCGATTTGAGCAAATGTTTTGTGCTGGCGTCATGCGAATAGTTATGACGGAAGGTCAGGCTTTTGACGATGCCGATATAGACGTTATGGCTGCCACCGGCATTGCCGGTATAGCCGAACTCGGTATTCTCGATCAGGATATTGCTGATGCGGTCGTTGCTGGTCAATACACCCATCTGGTTGTCATGGATGAAACTGCGGCGCAGGGTCAGGTGAGCCCCGTCCACACGGATTGCCGCGCCATTCAGATCGGGCACGCGCGCGCCCATCATTTCCACGTTTTCAATCACGGTACCCGAGCCTTTGAGCACCCAGGTGCCTTTGCCGTCGGCATTCAAACCCGCGGCATCAATCTTCGGTCTGCCATTGACACCTCGGATCGTGAGATTGTTTGCCGTAAAAGCGCATACGTCGCCTGAATAAACGGCGGAACCTTCGATCTCAATGATGTCACCGTTGGCGGCGGATTTCAGCGCCTGGCAAGGTTTGGCAAATGTTTTTCCGGGCCCGACGCTCAAGGTCGCAGATGACGCGGCGCCAGCATATCCGATGCATGCGAGGGCGATGGCGGAAGCAAGGCTGGTGCGAGCGAGGCGTGCCTGATATTGTTGTTCAATCAATTGAGACATTAAAGATTCCCAGTCAGATATAAGGAGTTTCCATGCAGAAAAATTGCTGCATGGAATGTATGTCCACCGGAATTTGAAAAAGTTCAATTCTTTAGGGCAATATTTAATGTTTGCTCATGCCGGGAAGGCAAGGAAAAGCAGCATTGACGGACGTCTATTTGCAAAAATGAAATTCAATTTCACATCATTGCGCCGACCTCACAGCCACGCTGCCGTGGTGTATCCTGCGCACTATGAACAATGAAACCGAAATCCAGCTCAGCGGCCCGTTCCGCGCCACCGACTCCTCCGGGCAAACCCGTGACATCAAGGCCATCCGCATCTTTGATGAAGGGTATGGAATCATCGATGTGTACGTCGACTTCGTCGTATCGATGGAAGACGATCCCTTGTATGAAGATAGTGTTCTGATCGGACAGATATTGTCGCGATTGCGCAGCCTCGGCTACCAGGGTCCCGACTTCGGGCATGGGGATCTTGCGCTTCAGGACGACAAGCTGATCGTGCTGGAAGCGCCGGAAGAATTCAACAGCTTCGCCGCCAGCAAGGGCTGGAAAAATCTGGCCGACGAATATGCCGACGACAGCGACGAATCCGGTGCCGGCAACAGTAGCGGCGATGCCGCTTCCGGCACTTTGTTTTCCGGTCTGATGCGAAAATTGAACGTGAAGTGAAAAGAGCCAGGGTTGGCCTGGGAGGTTCCGGCCGGCTGTGCGTTCATCGAATGCCGCGGTCCGCGGCCCCTTTGCCCTCTACATGACAAGCCTTCATGGATAATCTGAGTCATTCCCTGGCCGGCCTGGCCGCCGGCGAGCTGGTCCATCGCAGCTTGCCGCAAGAAGCGGACGCCGAACGCAATCAACTGCGCCGGCGCCTGCTTCTCACCGTGTGCTGGCTTGGCAGTAATTTCCCTGATCTCGATCTTGTGCTGACGCCGCTGCTTCCCGCACCGCTCGGTTATCTGCTGCATCACCGCGGGCACACGCACACGCTGCTGTACGCGTTGCCGCAAGCCTTGCTGTTATGGGGACTGATCTGGCTGTTGTGGCCTTCGGCGCGCATGCTGCTCAAGAAAAGCGGCAGCGCGCGCCTGGGCTTCGCGCTGGTTCTGGTGATCGGCTTCGGACTGCACCTGCTGATGGATTACCTGAACTCGTACGGCATTCATCCCTTCCATCCGTTTGATTCCAGATGGCTGTACGGCGACATGGTGTACATCGTGGAACCGGTGTTCTGGGTCGCTTGCGGCATCCCGCTCTTCATGACCATCAGGCGCCTTTGGCTGAAGGCGCTTTTCGTCGCGCTCCTGTTTGCCCCGATCCTGTTTTTCACGATCCGCGAATTCCTGCCGTGGACATCATTGTTCGCTCTTGCGATCGTCGCGTTTGTGCTGGGCGCCAGCCAGCTCAAGGCCGGCGCGCGCGGCAGGAGCGGCTTGATTCTCGCTGCAATCGTCAGTCTGGCTTTTGTCGGCATCCAGGGTTTTGCATCGGGCCAGGCGAAGCGCGCAGTGGCAACGAGCCTGACGGGCATGGATCCCGCAAGCCGCCTGCTGGATGTGTCCTTGTCCTCGTTTCCAGGCAATCCCCTGTGCTGGAACTTCGTTTCAGTGGAGAGCAATGAAAGCGCGGGAACTTACCGGCTGCGGCGCGGTGTGTTGAGCGTGGCGCCGGGACTATTGCCGGTGAGCGGATGTCCGGCCGCTCTCGCCGGACGCGGCGCGGAACAGGAAGCAAGGCCGGCGATTGCCTTTTTGCTGCAAGAAGAGGGCAAGCTCAAGACGCTGCGGGATCTCAAAATCGAAAACTGCCATTTTGAAGCGTGGCTGCGTTTTGCACGCGCCCCCTCGTTGACAGCCAGCGAGGCTGCCGATTTGCGTTTTGCATCCAGCCCGCGCGGGAATTTCACAAGTTTCCGGTTTGACGAGTTCAAACAGCGCGAATGTCCGCGCCTTGTGCCGCAATGGGATTTCCCGCGATCGGACCTTCTGAAGCCGACGGCGCCATGATCCGACAGCGGATGATCAGGTTTGCAGCGTGCCGGCCTTGATGCTGTATTCCTCGTACGCGGGAATGCCTATCGCCCCGATGATGCCAAGAATGAAAAGAATCGGGAAGATCAGCGCGACGATCTTCAGCACCAGAGGAACCGGTTCACTTAACTGGCCCTTGTTATACTTGTCCGCCCATTTTGCCTGGCTCATGAAGGTGATGATGAAGACTTCGAAAATCGCGATCAGGCTGGGGATGCCGGTCCAGCAGAAAAGCAGGTAAAAAATGCCGCTCACCGGTTTGCCCAGATAAAACCTGTGGATGCCGAAGCCGCCCAGGAATGCAGTGAGCAAGGCAGCCACCGTCTGGCTTTTGACGGCGACCGGTCCGCCCAGGCGCTGTGCAGCGCCGCAATGGGGGCAGGCTACTGCAGTTTCATGTATTTCTTTTCCACATGCGCGACAAAATACCATGCCCGTTATTTCCTTCTGGTGATTGATGATTGCAGCAAAAGCCGTCAAGCATAACCATTTCGGGAGGGGATGTCATCCGTGCATCGGGTTTTAATAACCGCCCGCATCCTGCGCGGCCTTGATGGCAAGGCCCAGCACCAGCATTACGGGAACGATCGCCAGCAACGCCGCCGGCAGCCATGATGCGGCACGGCCATCGCCGCGTACGGTGTCGATTATTGTGCCCGCCAGCAAACCGCTTGCCAGCAGTGCAATATATGTCAGCGAGAAGCCGGCATAGATATAGGCATAACCGAGCAGGGCACCGAGCAGCAGCACAGTCAGGCCAGTCGCTGCGCCGGAAAAAGCCCCGGGCAGACGGCGCATGTTCAATGCGAGGAAAGCCATCAATGCGGCGGCCAGGCCGCCTGTCAGTTGTCCGATCAGCTGGCTCGCATCCAGCATCAGCGCCAGCGCTGCGCCGCCGGCAACAATCGTCAGCAGTACCGGTGGTGTCGAGCTGCTATCGGCGCTGCGCGCAAGAGTGGTCCATGCCGCCCAGATACACGCACCCATGAGCACAATCGTCATGGCGGTGTTCTGCATTCCGCTGCTGGCAAGCGCGGGCCAGGCGACGATGGCGGAAATGGCAACTGACGTCAGCAGGCGCAGCAGCCGGCGGATTGTTGTGGCGCTGCGTTCGGCAGCGGCCACGCCGGCTGCGGCAAGGACGACAATGCACGGCATCCAGTCGATTGCCTGTTTTGGCGCAAGAGACCATTGTTGATGAAGTACGGCGAAATAAGAGGCGAGGAAAGCAGCGGCGATCGCAAGCGGCACGCCGGCTCGCGATGCGCGCAAAACAAACAGCAGCACCAGCGCCACGCCGAAGGGTAATGCCGCGCTTTGCAGAAACAGGGGAATGAAGAACGATGGATCAGGCATGGGCGGCTCGGAGGATGTGGGAGAGGACGACGCTCCGTGGAACGCCGTCCATGGCAGACTTACTGTTTGGCGGCTTCGATATTGATGCGCAGGTCCACTTCATCGGTGGCTGCTTTCGGAATGCCGAACGACATGCCGAAATCGCTGCGCTTGATGGTGGAGGTGGCAACATATCCCACCTTGACATCACCCTTCGGTCCGGTGCCGGCGCCAATTTGCTTGAGCTTGAAGGTGACTGGTTTGGTCACGCCATGCATGGTCAGGTTGCCGGCCAGCGTACCTTCGCCGGCGGGATTCAGGGTGACTGCCGTCGAGCTGAAGCTCATCAGGGGAAATTGCACCGCATTGAAAAAATCCGGGCTTTTCAGGTGTTTGTTCAGTCCTTCGTGCTTGACGTCCACGCTGTCGACCTTGATGTCGACCTTGACTCTGGTTTTTTCCGGCGTATCGATGACGAGGTCGCCTGAAATATCGTTGAAGCGGCCCATGAAGCGGCTGATTCCGCCGGCGTGGCCGATTTCAAAATAGGCCACCGAGTGCGCGGCATCGATCTTGTAGTTGCCGGCAGGCGGCGCGGCGGCGAATGCTGCGGCGGACAAGGCGAGGCCGGCGATGGCGGCAAGGGCGGATGCGGAACGGCGGAACAGGGTAGGGTGCAGCATGCTTGGAATTCCTCTTGATAGTAAGATGGGGGTCGATTGCCAGTCCGGCGCAAGTACCGCGAACATGACTTTGCAATCCGTCCACTGTAAAACAGCCACCCCGACGCCAAGCTGTCCCGCAACTGACAATTTTGTAATCTGCCGGCATACGCTTTTCGGTAATAATCCTGAAACATGAAGATCCTGATCATTGAAGACGAAACAAAAACCGCTGACTATTTGCACAAGGGTCTGACCGAACATAGCTGTGTGGTCGATGTGGCACGCAACGGCATCGACGGCAGTCACCTCGCCATCGAGCATGAATATGACGCGATCGTGCTGGATGTAATGTTGCCGGGGCTTGACGGCTTCGGCGTACTGGAAGCCTTGCGCGGTCGCCGGCAAACGCCGGTCATCATGCTGACCGCGCGTGACCGGGTGGAAGACCGGGTACGCGGTCTGCAATCCGGCGCCGACGATTATCTTGTCAAGCCCTTTTCCTTTCTTGAATTGCTGGCACGCCTGCAGGCGCTGGTACGGCGCGGCAAGCCGCAGGACGCGTCGCAATTGCAGATCGCCGACCTGCATGTCGACCTGATTGCGCGCAAGGCCTGGCGCAACGGCGCGCGCCTGGAACTGACCTCGAAGGAGTTTCTGCTGCTGACCGTTCTCGGCCGGCGCAAGGGGCAGATCCTGTCGAAAACCGAAATTGCCGAACTGGTATGGGACATGAACTTCGACAGCAACACCAATGTCATTGAGGTGGCGATCAAGCGGCTGCGCCTGAAGATTGACGGGCCGTTCGAGCACAAGCTTCTGCATACGATGCGCGGCATGGGCTACGTGCTCGAATCCCGCATCGAGCAGCAGGCAGCATGATGCGTTCGATCGCGGCCAGGCTGGCGGTGACATTCGGCGTGGTGGGCCTGATCGTGTTTTCGCTGTCCGGCTTTGCGCTGTACCAGGCGCTGGCGACAACGCTTGCGCGGCAGCAGGAAGACGATTTGCGCGGCAAGCTGGAAGTGGTGAAGCGCTTGATTGCCGATGTTCCCAGTGTCGAGCGATGGGACGAATTGCGCAAGATGCTGACCACGATTACCACCACCGATGGCAATACACGTTTCTGGATCGCCTGTGAAAATTCGGCGCTGGCTTTCGGCGACCAGTTTCCGGCAAACGGTCCGCCGGGCCAGGATGGAAATGTGCGCTCGCTGATGGTGGCCGATGTGCGTCATCCGATGAAGACGCTCGGCCATACGCTGCGCCCGCTGCCGGATTATCCGGAGATCCACCTGATGGTCGGCGTCAGCACCGCGCCGGCCAGGCGCACGCTGGACGCATTCGCCTATGCGCTGATTGCCATCTCGGTGATGGGCATTGCCGTGGTGTCCGGTTTCGGTTATTGGCTGGCGCGTTTCGGCTTGCGGCCTTTGGCGCGCCTGTCGGCCGGCGCCCAGGCATTGAGTCCGAAAAACCTGTCGCAGCGCCTGATACTGTCGCCCCCGGTCAGCGAGCTGACGCAGCTGGAGACATCCTTCAACGGCGCCCTTGACCGGCTCGAGACCGCCTATGCGCAGCTGGAAGGATTCAGTGCCGACGTCGCGCATGAATTGCGCACGCCGATCGGCAATATCATCGGCATGACCCAGGTCGCATTGACCCGCGAACGCAGTCCGGCGGAGCTGAAGGAAACGCTGCAGTCCAACCTGGAAGAGCTGGAGCGCCTGCGGGCGATCGTCAACGACATGCTGTTCCTGGCGCGCGCCGACCAGGGCGAAACCGCGACCTGCCTGGCGGCTTCGTCGCTGGCGGGCGAAGTGCTGAAGACAATTGATTTCCTTGAACCGCTGATGGAGGAAAAATCCATATCGGTCGGCACCGAGGGCGATGCGGCCGTGGCGGTGGACAAGTCATTATTCCGGCGCGCGATGAACAACCTGCTGCACAATGCGATTCAGCATTCACCTGCTGGCGCGCGTTTGCGTGTGGACATACGGCGGCAGAGCGACAGCGTGGAGGTGGCCGTGTCCAATCCGGGCGAGGCAATTTCCACCGAACACCTGGGGCGGTTGTTTGACCGCTTCTACCGTGTCGATCCGTCGCGCGCGCTCAGCACCGGAAATCATGGACTGGGTCTGGCAATCGTGAAGGCGATCGCCACGATGCATGGCGGCACCGTGTTCGCGGCCAGTCGTGCGGGCGTCAATACGGTCGGGCTGACCTTGCAGGCGCGCGGTCCCGCGGCAGATGCGGGCGTGTGACGGCGCGAACGCCGTCACGGGAGCGGTTTACTCGCTGTCGATTTGCTTGCCCGGATGGGCGCGCTGGAATGCGTCGAGTTGATTGCAGCGCGCATCGATCTCGAGCAGGACGGGGTACGGCGTCAGGTCGACATTAAAGCGCCGCGCATTGAACAGTTGCGGCACCAGGCAGCAATCGGCAAGCGTTGGGGTGTCGCCGAAGCAGAACTGGCCGCGCTTCGGTGATGCCGCGACTTCGGCTTCCAGTGCTTCCAGGCCCAGCTGCAGCCAGTTGTGGATCCACTGCGATTTGGCGTCTTCCGACAGGCCCAACGGTCCGCTCAGGTATTTGAGAACCCGCAGATTGTTCAGTGGATGCATTTCGCAGGCGATTGCGAGCGAAAGCTGGCGCACGTAAGCGCGGTCCAGGGCCGAGCCCGGCAGCAGCGGATGCGCGGGGTAGACCTCTTCCAGGTATTCAATGATCGACAAGGATTGCGTCAGCGACGCATCCCCTGTGTCCAGCACCGGAACCAGCGCGTGCGGATTCAATTTGTTCTTGAAGGCATCGAGGAATTGTTCGCCGCCGCTGCGTGTCAGGTGGACCGATACGTAATCGTAATCGAGGCCCTTCAGGTTCATCGCGATGCGCACCCGATATGCGGAAGAGCTGCGGAAATAATTGTGAAGAACCAGTTTTTTCTGTTCAGTGGTGTTCAAGCGTCGCTCCTGGATACTGGTGAAAAAATTTTTGCCGGGACAAGGCCCGGCCCGTCCGGCGCGTTTTATTTTGCTTCCACACGCACCACGATCTCGCCCATGCCGGCTATCGCGCCGCGCATCACGTCACCGGGCACCACGGCATTCACGCCTTCAGGCGTGCCGGTCATGATGATGTCGCCCGGCTCCAGCGTTTCGAAGCGCGACAGGTCGGCGATGCATTCCGCCACTGACCAGATCAGCAGGTTGATATCCGACGATTGTTTTACAGTGCCATTGACGGTGACCGAGATTGCCGCCTGCGACGGGTGACCGATATCCTCGGCGCGATGAATCGGACCAACCGGCGCCGATTTGGAAAATGATTTTCCGAATTCCCATGGACGGCCCTTGTCACGCGCCTCGAGTTGCAGGTCGCGTCGTGTCATGTCGAGGCCGATTGCGTAACCATAGATGTGCTCAAGCGCCGATGCGACGGGGATATTGCTGCCGCCTTTGCCGATCGCCACTACCAGTTCAATTTCGTGGTGGAAGTTTTTGGTCATCGGCGGATAGGGAATCGATACTTCCTCGGCGCCGGCCTGGACCACCGCAGACCCTGGCTTCATGAAGAAAAAAGGCAGGTCGCGGGTAGGGTCCTTGCCCATCTCGATTGCATGCGCAGCGTAATTGCGGCCTACGCAGAAAATACGATTGACGGGAAACTGCTGCGCCTGACCAGCGACTTGCAGCGACGGGGTTGCCGCAGGTGTGAAGACATATTCCATGATGGGTTCCAGTCTGATTTGATGATGCGTTGGCGGTAGCGCGCCATTCTGGCAGAAGCTGCGTTATTGAGAAATAGCGAATAACGAATAATGACAATCACCGGGGCGAATAATGGCTTGAATGACAATGGAATTGCCGGAGGTGTGTTAATGTGAAAGCCGCAACATTCTGGCCCGAAGCTGCTTGCATTTCTGGATATGGAGTATAAACTATCCATAAACGGAGACTCCAGATGACCCCTTCCTATGCTTACCCCTCCAGCCGCTTTGAGCCGGCAGCCTTCATTGACCTGAATGCGAGGTCCGAGCGCGAACGCCTGTCGAAGTCGGCGCTCAAGGGTTTTTTCAAGCTGGCCAGCGCATGGAAGCTGCGCGATGAAGATGCCCGCGAATTATTAGGCGGGCTGTCCAACAGTGCCTTCTATGAATGGAAAAAGAACCCCGACCGCGTGCTGGAAGTTGATCGGATCACACGCATTTCCTATCTGATCGGCATTTACAAAGGCTTGCATATCCTCTATGGCGACAAGCTCGCCGACGAATGGGTCAGCTTGCCTAACAAGAACGTGATTTTCGGCGGCAGGACGCCGTTGGCGTACATGCTGGGCGGCGGCATGCTGGCCATGCAGACCGTGCGCAAGCTTCTGGATGCGCGACGCGGCGGGCTGTGACAATGCGCCTGCCGCCGGTCGTTCTGCTGCGCCAGTTTGATACTTGCCGCCTGATTCCTTCGCGTTTTGCCGACCAGGAGGATTCGGTATTGGCGGCCATCGCCGAGGATGCGGATCATCTGCGCGACCTCTTTGATCTGGACAACGCCACCAATGCACGCCTGATCGGAGAATGCGGCGGCCTGCCGGGAATAGGCGTGGACGAGCTGGTATTCGGGGTGCCGAACTTCCGCATCATTAACGCCGCTTACACTTACGCACGTCCCGAGGGCAGCCGCTTCAATGGCGATGATCGCGGCGCCTGGTACTGCGCATTCGACGCTGACACGGCGCTGGCCGAAATCATTTTCCACAAGACGGTGGAATACCAGGAAATCGACCGTTTCGACGATAGCGTGAGCTACCAGGCATTGCTGGCCGATTTCTCCAGTGAGTTTCACGACCTGCGCGGACGCAAGGAGTACGCCGCCTGCCTGAAGCCGGACAGCTATATCGCATCGCAGCAACTGGCGGCGGGTTTGCTGGAGGAAGGGTCGATGGGCATTCTCTATCCCAGCGTGCGGCACGAGGGCGGCACCAACCTGGCCTGCTTCAGGCCGGCGCTGGTCGGCAATGTCCGGCGCGGCAGGGTGGTTGAACTGACATGGTCTGGTACGCCGGATCCGGCAATCGGCATCGTAGCCGGCAATGCGAAAAAGTGGCGGTCGAAGTAATCGGATCGCCCCGATGCAATGTCGCCTGACGGCGGCCGGTATCATGAACCGCTGCGCGATGGCATGCACCATGGCGTCGGCAAGATCGAATGGGACTATGCACTTTCTGTTGTATTCACGCAGCAGTAATTGCAGTGACCACCACCGATCTTTTCATTCTCGCGCTCCTTCCGTTGCCCGGGCACCACGATGCCCGTTTACCCATATCGTTTGGCGATACTCTGGTTCCTCCAATCAGGGGCGCGACAACGATGGACTCAGCAACCGATACGCTACCAGACCAATCCGCCTCGCCAGTGTTTGCTCCACTGCAGCGCGGACACTATCTGATGCGCCACTGGCGTGGCCAGCTTGGGCTGGGCCGGTCGTACTGGGTCAACTGCTGCCTTGTATCCTTCCTCACTTCCATTATCCTCGCCACCATCATCAACCGGCTACCTGCAATGGGCGGATCACTGCGGCTGCTGGCTTCGCTCTCGGTCGCCGCTTTTTTTGTGACGATAACAATCTGGTGCTGGTCCATCGTCGGCGTGTGGCGATCCGCGGGATTGCATGCGTCGCGCGGCGGCTCCGCCGGCTGGGCAAGGCTTGCGCGTGTGATGGTTGGCATTGGGGTTCTCACCATGGTCATGAAGCTCAGCACCGACGGGTTGCCGCAGTTGAAGGAGTTCAGCCTGATTGCGATCGGGCAGGACCCTGTGGGCGCGTTCAGCGTCAAGATCACCGCCAACGGCCAGGCGGTCATCTTCACCGGCATGTTAAGAGAGGGGTCCGCCCGCCAGATCGAGATGATGCTGAATGCCGCCTCCGGCGCAAATTCACTGATCCTTGACTCGCCCGGCGGACGCCTGCTCGAAGCCGAAAGGATTGCCAGTATTGTTCATGATCGCAAACTCGATACCTATGTCGAAGGCATGTGCGCCAGCGCCTGCACGCTGGTATTTTTGGCTGGCAAGGATCGGGCATCGACACCCAACGCCAGGATCGGATTCCACCAGCCCAGCTTTCTCCGCCTGACCAGGGAGGAGCAGGCTGTGGCTACGGGCGCGATGATGGAACAGTATCGCCGTGCCCGCTTGCCGGATGACTTCATTGAAAAGATCAGCCGCACGGCGCCGAACGACATGTGGTTTCCAACCAGGGAAGAACTGATCCTCGCGAACGTGATCACCCGCATTTCACTGGGCGGTGAAGCCGTGCTGCAGGCATCGATCTATACGTCCAAGGCTGAACTGCTGCTGATGATGCGCAATAGCAGATACTGGCAGGCCATCGACATGCGTTTTCCCGGAACGCTGGCGCATGCCGGTGATGTGGCGTGGGCCACCAGGGAAAAGGGGGGTAACGATGACGACATGTGGTATGCGACGCGCCAGGTGGTGAACGACCTTTTTCCGCATCTGATGAAAACCGCGGACGATGACATCCTCGAAGCCTATCTGACGATGGCGGTCAGCCAGTTGGAAGCGGCGCGCGCACTTGGCGCGGAGACCTGCGTAAAACTGCTGGCGGCGCAGCTGGATGTAACACGAACCCTGCCTGCGGCGATTGTCAATCTTGAGCACGAATTCCTGATCGAAGCCTTGAATGCAGCGCCCCAAACCGATCGGCGTTATCCCGATCAGTTCATGCTCGACACCGCAATGCGGATGGCGTTTGACGCAATGTCGCCGCAACACGTCAAGGTCATCGAAACGCCTGCCGCTTATCAGGGGCAATCCGCGCTGGTGTGTGATGCCAATATCGGGTTTTTGCGTTCTCTCGCCAGGCTGCCGGTGAAACACCGGCGGGTGGCCTTGCGCGGCATATTCCAGCGATCCTGATTTTCGTCCAATGATATTCGCGAGGATGGATCGCGGCGCCTCATGCCTGCCGCCCGGTCGGCGGCACGTTTTTATCCGACAGCCGTCCCGAACATTGCCCCGACGGCGGCCGTCAATCCCATTGCCAGCGCACCCCAGAACGTAACGCGCATCGCACCCACGGCGATGTTGGCGCCGCCGGCATACGCGGCAATACCGCCCAGCAATGCCAGGAAAAAAAGTGAGGTCACTGAAAGAACCGGGGTCAGGTTCATCGGGGAGGTGAAGTAGGTCACCAGCAAGGGCAGGGCGGCGCCGATCGCAAAGCTCGCCGCCGACGTCCCCGCGGCCAGTATCGGGCGTGCACTGAGCGCAGGTGTAATGCCAAGTTCATCACGCGCGTGTGCGCCCAATGCGTCATGCGCCATGAGCTGCCTGGCAACCTGCTTTGCCAGCGCCGGCTCCAGGCCGCGTTCGATATAGATCTGGGTCAGTTCCTCGCGTTCGCCTGACTCGTCCATCCTGAGATGATGTCGTTCAAGCTCGATGTCCGCCTGTTCGGTATCCGCCTGCGACTGCACCGATACATATTCGCCTGCCGCCATCGACATGGCGCCGGCGACCAGAGCTGCGATGCCGGCGATCATGATCGTGGCATGGCTTGCATGCGCGGCAACAAGGCCAAGCAACAGGCTGGCGGTCGAGACGATGCCATCGTTCGCGCCCAATACCGCCGCGCGCAGCCAGCTGATGCGGCTGCCACGGTGCGGTTTCAGGTGGTTCGGTAGAATTTTCATTTTATCGGACATGATTTTTTCGTATCGCTCAGGCCGCCGATCCTTACTTTTACAAGCTGCGGCGACTATAATTTCGCACAGCTAAGGATATCCGGAATTCAGGGCGGCGGTATAGGTCTGGTTTTCCTGATATTCACAAAGTACATGACTGATATTCGCTTTATAAATTGGCTTTAAAAGCACGAATCCAAGATAATCTGCCTGTCTCCTCTATTCTCCTCATAAGAAATAGATTTCAGCCCGCTATAATTAGCGGGCTTTTTTTCATTCTGCCTTCAGATGAAACAGGAAACAGCTTGAAACAACGTAAACATGAGACCGGCCGCTCCGGGTGACAGAAACTGAACCCAATCATTCATACTTCCACAAAATTTTCGCATGACACAAAAGCCGTCATTGCCGGGCAATGCCTGGTCTTTCGCACTATTGCCGGTTATGCCAAGGGAGACGTCGACGTGATGCTAGCGCTTGCGACGTTTTTCCGACGCCCCGTGTCCCATGCTTTTCTCCTTCCTGCAGCAAGTATTTTTGGCGAGCATGATCAACGCAACGCAGGGTGGGATAATGCCGTCACCCTTGATGTTGGTGATCAGGTGGCCGATGACATCGGCCGGGTGTTTGAAATTCAACGCTCATTTGACCAGGACTTCTATCTACAGCAGATAAGTTTGACGCACTGAGTGCCGGCCTGTGCCGCTACTCTTGAATTGCGGCCGATCGTCGCAACTTGTTCGCCTGAGACGCGTCAAACGCTACAACTTGAAACTGATGCCATCCGCTTTGACCATTCCGATGGTGTTATCCGTGTCGCACATGAAATTGACCATACTGGTCTGGAACTGATATCTACGCAATGAAAAATATACCAAAAACTCTGACATTGACTGCAAAAGCCGCGCGATCTGACACGGCGAAATCGGCCTCGCCAAAAGCGGCGGTTACACACGCGGTCGAGAATACACAAACGGCGAGCAAGGTGACGGTTGTCACCAAGCCGCGTTCCAGGCTGGTCGTCAAGGAAGGGCCGTCCGCACCGGTCGGGAAGGCTGCTCCCGTCACTGCTGCAGAACAGAAGCCTTCAGCGTCGAAGCTTGCGTCCGTTACAAAAAAGGCTGCACCGAAAACCGTGATTGCGGCAGAGAAAACGCCGGCAAAAAATGAAAAAGCGCAACCTGCCGAAGAGACAAAAGTGTCCGGCGCTGCAGCAGTCAGCCAGACGACGGATGCAGCAACACTCGCCGCGATCGATACCTCTGGATATCTGCTGCCTACCGTAAAGGTACCGGGCCGCCGTGGCCGCAAGCCGGTCGAGTTTCTGCCGGAAAACGATGAAGTCGCGGCATTGAACGCCGTTGAACGGGCCGAGTTGAAAGCGGCATCCAAGGCGCGGGACCGCAAGTCGAAAGAAAAGTCGCTGCTCAAGGATGCGCTGGCGGTAGTGACCCAGGAAACTGAAGAAGACATCGAACGTCGCCGTCAGAAAATCAAGACACTGATCAATTTCGGCAAGGAGCGCGGTTACCTGACGCACGCCGAGATCAACGACCATTTGCCGGAAAATATCGTCGACGCGGAAGCCATCGAAGGCCTCATCGGCGCCTTCAATGACATGGGTATCGCCGTGTACGATACCGCGCCGGATGCCGAAACCTTGCTGATGTCGGATAACGTCGCGACCGTAGCCAGTGATGACGAGGCCGAAGCCGCCGCTGCCACAGCGCTGTCCACCGTCGATTCTGATTTTGGACGCACGACGGATCCGGTGCGGATGTACATGCGCGAAATGGGCGCGGTTCCGCTGTTGACACGCGAAAGCGAGATTGAAATCGCCAAGCGGATTGAAGGTGGCCTGAAGGACATGATCCAGGCAATTTCCGCTTGCCCGACGACAATCGACGAGATTCTTGCCGTCGCCGCAAAAATCGAAAACGATGAAATCAAGATCGATGAAGCCGTTGACGGTTTGGTGGACACGACTCTCCCTGATGATCAGCCGGTGGCGGCGGCTGTGGTCGCGTCTGCCGATGAAGATGACGAAGAAGAGGATGAAGCCGAAGAAGAGGACGGCGATTCGAATGGCGGCGCCGCCAGTTTTTCAGCTGACCAGCTGGTGCAGTTGAAGAAAACTGCCCTCGAAAAATTTTCCACCATCTCGACGCAGTTCGACAAGATGCGCAAGGCCAGCGCGAAAGACGGTTACAACTCGCCGAATTATGCAAAAGCGCAGGAAGTGATCTCGAACGAGCTGCTGGGCATCCGCTTCACCGCAAAAATGGTTGAGAAGTTGTGCGACACGCTGCGTGGCCAGGTCGACGAAGTGCGTCACATTGAAAAGCACATCCTGGATATCGCCGTCAACAAGTGCGGCATGTCACGCGCCCACTTCATCAAGGTATTTCCCGGCAATGAAACCAATTTGCACTGGGTTGATGCCGAAGTCGAAGCCGGCCATTCCTACAGTGCGATCCTGGCCCGCAACGTGCCTGCGATAAAGGAGGCCCAGGTAAAACTGGTCGACTTGCAGGAGCGCGTGTCCTTGCCGCTGCAGAGCTTGCGCAAGATTAACAAGCAAATGGCTGCCGGTGAAATGCGCACACGTCAGGCAAAACGCGAAATGACGGAAGCCAATTTGCGCCTCGTCATTTCGATTGCGAAGAAATATGTCAATCGTGGTTTGCAATTCCTTGATCTGATCCAGGAAGGTAATATTGGCTTGCTCAAGGCAGTCGACAAGTTCGAATACCGCCGCGGTTACAAGTTTTCAACCTACGCAACCTGGTGGATCCGCCAGGCGATCACACGCGCAATCGCCGACCAGGCGCGCACGATTCGCGTGCCGGTGCACATGATCGAAACGATCAACAAGATGAACCGGATCAGCCGGCAAATTTTGCAGGAAACCGGATCGGAGCCGGATCTGGCAACTCTGGCCCTGAAGATGGAGATGCCGGAAAATAAAGTCCGCGAAGTCTTGAAGATTGCAAAAGAGCCGGTGTCGATGGAAGCACCGATGGGTGAAGACGGCGATGCGCAACTCGGTGATTTCATCGAAGACGATACGACTCTGGCGCCGCTGGATGCGGCATTGCAGGCGTCCATGCGCAATGTCGTCAAGGAAGTGCTGGATTCGCTGACCCCGCGCGAAGCGAAAGTGCTTCGCATGCGATATGGCGTTGAAATGTCGTCCGACCATACGCTGGAAGAAGTCGGTAAACAGTTTGACGTCACCCGTGAACGTGTCCGTCAGATCGAAGCGAAGGCGATGAGCAAATTGCGTCAGGCGTCGCGCTCGGACAAGCTCAAGACTTTCCTGGCCAGTAACTGATTTATTCGCCGGATCCCGGCGTCACAAAAAAGCCCGCAGAGCACATGCTTTGCGGGCTTTTTTACATCCGGCAAGCCGATCTTGCCATTTGTTTTTAGTAGGCGACTGGCGTTACCGACACATTGACGCGTACATTATTGCCCGGATTGTTTGGCATCACTGTCGTGTAGCTTCGGCCCTGATATTGATAGGTCACATCGTAACCGGCGATGCGCTCTTCAGTGCGGTTAAACGTCGTGCAGCGACGCACCTGCCGTTCGCTCGGCCCCTGATAGCCCTGATTGGCTTCCATATTGCTGCCAACCCGGTCGCCAATCATCGCACCGCCGATCGCACCCGCGGCGGTCGCTACCGTGCGGCCATTGCCGCCGCCGACCTGGTTGCCCAGCACGGCGCCGGCGATGCCGCCGATGATAGAACCGCCGATGCTGCGGCCTTGCGTGCCAGCGCCGTTATTGCCGCCATCCACGCGTTCGGTCTCCATGCGGCACTGTTCCTCGGGAATGTTGACGCGCTCGTAGCGGGGCAAGGACCGTGTGACCCGAGCCGAATCCTGGAAGCTGGAAGGCATCGGAGCGGCGACGGGCGCAGGCACGCGATAATTGTCATTACGAGGGTCATTGCGATAGTCCTGTGCAAAAGAGACCATCGGCACCGACGAAGCCATCAAAAGTCCGGCAAATAACATACGTGTCGTTTTCATATTTTTCTCTTTCTGAATGAAGGAAATCGCCCTGATGGCAAGTACTGCTAATACGGTAAGTCTACAAGATATCGTTTCTTGAATGGAAGGTAGCGCGAAATTACAATTGCATACACTTTAGCTGTATATGAAGTTCCACTGTCCCTTGAAAACAAACTGGCAACTTCACCTGTCTAAGGTAAGGAGGTTGTTCATGTCAGTCAAACTCAATCAAGGCGCCTATGCGCATGCCGTCGAGCGTGTCAGGAAACAACAGTTCGTCGATGATGGACGAGATGACTGGAGCGAACATCAGCCTTCGACGCAGCAGGAGAACGACTTCATCCGTCAACATGGATTCGAAGAGTATGCGAAATGGCATCTTGGAATCGATGAGGACGAGAACGAAAATACTAAAGGCAGGTACAAGTTTCCTTATGGTGATTTTGAAAATATTCATCGTTGCGCGGTCCTGACGATTGAAAGCAGAGCCGGGCAATATAAATACCATGACATCCAGAATGCAGCGGCCCACCTGCATGGGATGATCGATGTCAGTGCCGGGTAAAGAGGGCGGATCGTGCGGGTCAATCAACATTATTGGGAAGGACGACACCATGAATGAATCATCTTTTTTAAGCGATATACAGACCTTGCGCAATCGCGCGCGGCAGCATATCGAAGACGGTCCGGTCACTTCTGCGTATGCCGCCGATCGCGACACCGTCCTGAAACTGCTGAACGAAGCGCTGGCGACGGAAATCGTTTGTGTGCTGCGCTACCGCCGACATCATTTCATGGCAAGAGGCATACACTCGCACGGGGTTTCCGAGGAATTTCTGGCGCACTCGAATGAAGAGCAAGGCCATGCGGACATGATTGCGGAGCGCATCGTGCAATTGGGTGGCGAGCCGAATTTTTCACCGGATGGTTTAAGCAGCCGCAGCCATGCCGAATACGTCAACGCCGGATCGCTCGGTGAAATGATCAAGGAAAACCTGGTTGCGGAGCGTGTTGCGATCGAGAGCTATAGTGAAATGATTCGCTATCTTGGCGACAAGGATCCGACCAGCCGGCGCATGCTTGAACAGATATTGGCAGTGGAAGAGGAGCATGCGGAGGAACTCGTGGATCTGCTGGGCGGCGTGCCTGCGCCGAGTCATCAGCCGAAGCAGGGATAGCTGTTCCGGATGTATTTGTTATTTGACGCGCACGAGCCTTGCTGGCTGTCATACTATCTCGCATGACAAGTGCCTGTAAAGCCAGGACTGGAGGCTCTTTCCTTTATTTTTTACATGCTTCAAAAAAAATACGGCAACTCATTGCGGAGGCCATGAATGGAATATCGGAATTTGGGCAGGACTGGTATCAAGGTGTCGGAACTCTGCCTTGGGACAATGATGTTTGGCGGTCGTACAGATGAAAGGGTGGCACGCCGAATTACGGACAAGGCATTTGAGCAGGGCGTCAATTTCATCGACACGGCGAACAATTACAACGACGGCAAATCGGAAGGCGCGGTAGGACGACTGATCTCAGCCAATCGCGATCAGTGGGTCCTGGCGACAAAATTTGCCAACCCGGATCCTGATGACCGCGGTCCGAATAATAGCGGTGCGTCGCGCAAAAATATCATGAAGTCGATCGACGCCAGCCTGAGGCGCCTGAATACGGACTATATCGATCTGTACTATTTGCATCGCGAGGATCATAAAACGCCGATTGCAGAGACGGTGCAGGCGCTGGGCGATCTGGTCAGGGCAGGCAAGATACGTTACTTCGGCCTGTCAAATCACCCGTCGTGGAAGCTGGCCGAATTCAGCCGTACCGCTGACGTGCTGGGAATCGCGCGCCCGGCGGCAAGTCAGCCTTTATATAACCTGGTAAATCGTCAGCCGGAAGTGGAACATCTTCCCGCAGCCGATTATTTCGGCATCGGGGTGGTCAGCTACAGTCCCCTGGCGCGCGGCGTGCTCACGGCAAAATACGATCCGGCACAGGCGCCGGCAGAGGGTACTCGCGCAGGAAACAAGGACACTCGCATGCATCAGACAGAGTGGCGGACGGAATCCTTGCATCTTGCACAGGAGATCAAGCGGCAGGCGGAGGCACGCGGAATCACGGCGGGCCAGTTTGCCCTCGCCTGGGTGCTGAATAACCACCTGATTACGTCGGCCATTGCAGGGCCGCGTACCGAAGAACAATGGGATGACTATTTTGCCGCACTGTCATATAACTTCACCACCGAGGATGAGGCGCTGGTAAACCGTCTGGTCGTCAGCGGTCACGCTTCTACGCCGGGCTATAACGATCCGATGTATCCCATAGTCGGGCGACGCCCGCGCAATGCGGCCTGAAATGTTTTTTTCAGATGCAGTGGCCCAGCGGGCGCCGGAACTGCATCTGCATGAGGCTGTTACTTCGCGGCGAAGCAATAGAATAAACCGTTGCCGCCCGTCTTGCGCAAATTCTCCTGGCTGCAACCCTGTGACGGATGAGACGAATTCCATGAGCGGGATGCATCGTCATCGCGTAATCCGATCCTGTCGTGATGGCCTAGCATGGCAGAACCTTCGCCACTCTTGGTCCAGTTACCGCAAGTCATATCCTTGTTGCCCGCGAATGCCCGGCCGTCGGGCTGCGAGCCGGTGAGCATGTCGTGCATGTTTGGTGTATCGCCGCGGCCGTTCACAATTTCCCCGCGTTCGGTGAGTGCGGTCTGCTTGTTCAAATTATTATTGCCGTGGAGTTCATCGACATTGCGGGCGATGAGGTCGCCTTTTGCGTTGTGCCACGGGCCGTTGCCAATACGATCGTGCGCATTGACCGCTGCCGCGCCGCCGACCGCGCTGTTGCTAAGGTAGGCGCGCCAGGTCTGGTTGCCGGCGCCTGCCGCATTTCCCAGCGACTGACAGATCTGGTCTGCGCCAGCCAGGCCTCCCAGATTGGCTCCTCTTCCGGAGCCGGTGCTGGTCACGAAAAACGTCATCTTGTTTTGCGTGCCGCTTGCAGGCGCCGGCGCCGGCGCCTGTGCCGGCGCCTGTTGTTCCGGTGCCTGCGCGCACGCTCCCGACAACAGGCACAGCAAGGCAGCTGATACGAATCGTGGTGTTTTATTTTTGGAATTCATCGTCGTTCTCCTTGATTATTTCGATTAGTCGGAACCTGGAAATGGGCAAGCGGGACGTCTCAATGTCGCGAGATTAGCCTACAACGATTGATCCTCTCATTCAAGGCAAACATACGCCATTCTTGCGATCGCACAGTCAGCGCGCCGAATAGTCAAGTCTGGTTAACAAACCGATGATCTGCGTCAGAGCTCGAAAAGACGCGGTCTATCGCGACTGGCGAAATGCAAGCAGACCGCTATATTTAAAATAGCTTCTTGTGGGTCGCGCTTGTTTTGCAGAACTGGATAACAGGAGAAATCAAATGAAAAGCATTCTTATTGCTGTCGTCGTGACAATGTTGGCGGGTTGTTCCTGCATGGAGACAATGGGGTATGGTGGCGGAGACCAGGGCTCAAACATGACTGGTGCGAACACTGATGTGAACGATCGCATTTTCCGCCCGTATCACAATTAGAATTGCCTGCAGTTTTCCGACGGGGGATTCTTTCAGCTGCGTCTGACTGAATCCCCTCCTGGATTTCAGGAAGGATTTGAGCATGCTTCCATCAACTGGTTTTGGCGCTACGGATGCAAACAGCCCTTTGGTTCCGCTTCGCTTCGAGCGTCGCGAACCCGGGCCTCTCGACGTGCAACTGGACATCCTGTATTGCGGCGTCTGTCATTCTGATCTGCACACTGTTCGAAATGAATGGCATAACACGGTCTACCCGGTCGTGCCCGGACACGAAATCATAGGCAAGGTGGTCCGGATCGGCGAGCGTGTCACACGCTTCAGGGTAGGGGACATCGCTGGTGTCGGCTGCATGGTCGACTCCTGTCAGCGTTGTTCCAGTTGTGCTGAAGGTCTCGAACAATACTGCGAAATCGGCTTTGTCGGCACCTACAATGGCGGCGAAATGCATACCGGCGGCATGACCTTCGGCGGCTACTCGATGAATATCGTCGTCACTGAAAAATTTGTGCTGCGTGTGCCCGACAAGCTGGACCCGGCCGCTGCGGCGCCCTTGTTATGTGCCGGCATCACGACCTACTCGCCGCTGCGCCACTGGAACGTTGGCAAAGGACACAAAGTCGGCATCGTCGGCCTGGGCGGCCTCGGGCATATGGGTATCAAGATCGCGCATGCGCTGGGTGCCCATGTGGTGTTGTTTACCACGTCGCCGGAGAAGAAGAAGGATGCGCTGCGGCTAGGCGCGCATGAGGCGGTGATGTCGAAAAATGCAGAGGAAATGGCGGCGCATGAAAATTCACTGGACTTCATTCTGAATACGGTGGCTGCGCCGCACAACCTCGATGCATTTCTGGTCCTGCTCAAGCGCGACGGCACCATGACGCTGGTCGGGGCGCCGCCCATTCCGCATCCATCACCGCAGGTGTTCAACCTGGTCATGAAACGACGGCGCCTGGCTGGCTCACTCATCGGCGGGATTGCCGAGACACAGGAAATGCTCTATTTCTGCGCCGAGCACGACATCGTTTCCGACATCGAAGTGATCGCCATTCAGAAAATCAACGAAGCATACAGGCGGATGCTGAAAGGCGATGTGAAATACCGTTTCGTAATCGATATGGCATCGCTGCGAAGCGAAGCGGGACCGGAATAGGACGGCTCGCGCCGCCGGACGCTGTGCGTACTGTTACTTTGCCTGCGCCACGATCTCAAAGGAGCGCAGACGCGCGCTGTGATCGAATATTTGTGCCGTCACCATCAACTCATCCGCTCCGGTCTGCTCGATCAGGGAACGCAGGCCCTTTTGCACCGTATCCGGCGCTCCGACGACGGATATGGCGAGTGACTGGTCGATATGCGCTTTTTCTGGCGGCGACCACAGGCGATCCATGCTGTCGGCAGGCGGATTGAGCGGGCCTGGCGTGCCCCGTATCAGGTTGAGGAATTGCTGCTGAAGCGAGGTAAAGAGCCGCCGCCCCTCGTCATCGGTGTCGGCCGCGAAAACATTCACGCCGATCATGACGTAAGGACGGTCGAGTTGCGCCGATGGCTGGAACCGGCTGCGGTAAATCTCGATTGCCGCTGTCATGTATCCCGGCGCAAAGTGCGACGCAAACGCAAACGGCAGGCCGAGCGCAGCCGCCAGTTGCGCACTGAACAGGCTTGAACCGAGCAGCCAGATCGGTATCGCGAGGCCGGCTCCCGGCACTGCCTGTACGGCCTGGCCCGGTTCTGCGGCGCGGAAATAAGACTGCAACTCCACTACGTCCTGAGGAAAGGATTCGGCGCTCTCGCCCAGGTTGCGGCGTAATGCGCGTGCCGTGCGCTGATCGCTGCCTGGCGCACGACCCAGGCCAAGATCAATACGCCCTGGGTACAAGGATTCAAGCGTGCCGAATTGTTCGGCAATCACCAGCGGAGCATGGTTGGGCAGCATCACGCCGCCTGCACCGACACGGATACGGGAAGTATGGGCTGCCACGTCGGCGATGACGATCGCTGTCGCGGCGCTGGCGATACCTGTCATGTTGTGGTGTTCAGCCAGCCAATAGCGATGATAGCCCCAGGTTTCGGCATGTTGGGCCAGATCGCGCGTATTACGAAAGGATTCGGCAGCGTTGCCGCCTTTGCGAATCGGCGAAAGATCAAGTACGGATAATGGAACCATCGGAAATATCCTCAACGGGATTGCCACGCACGCCGTAACGGGTGAACTGATTAGGGTGTCAGATTTGCTTTGTGCTTCATGCGGACGATAAAGTTGGCAAAGGCCAGATACTGACAGGTGGGAAATTTTACAGTGATCACAACGGACGTGCTGTGCATCGGGAATCCGTGCTCACGTCACACGCTGTGTCTGCATTGCCTATTGACCGCCACAAGCATCAATAGTTGCGATATTGGCATCGCGAAATGTGTGGAGATCGGGTCGCCATGAAATGGTCGCCATGAAATGGTCGCCATGAAATGGTCGCCATGAAATGGTCGCCATGAAA
>JAZKDW010000021.1:0-19396 GCA_040387375.1 Pseudomonadota bacterium | reverse complement strand
TGGTCCTCATGAAATGACAGGCAATAAAAAAGACAGGATGACCCTGTCTTTTTTAGCTAAACCAAAAAATTACTTGGTTGTGGCGGCTTTCACGTCTGCTTTACCTTCAGCTTTGACAGCTGTGGTTTCAGCTTTGGCAACGGCTTTGTCAGCTTTTGCTTCAACTTTGACTTTGTCAGCCTTGGCATCGGCCTTGGCTGCTGTCTTTTCGACTTTGGCATCGGCTTTAGCTTCGACTTTGTCGGCTTTGGCTTCCGCTTTTACGGTGCCGGCTTTAGCAGCTTTGGCATCAGCTTTTGCTTTTGCTTTTGCAGCTTTGGCTTCTGCTTTTGCTTTTGCTTTTGCTGCTTTGGCTTCTGCTTTTGCAACTTTAGCATCAGCTTTGGCATCGGTCTTGGCTTCAGCTTTGTCTGCTTTTGCAGCAGCTTTGTCTGCTTTGACTTCGGCTTTGACGACAGCAGCAGGTGCAGCAGGTGCTGCTGGAGCTTGTGCGTAGACGGAAGTGGCGAACAGACCAGCGATCAGAGCGGCGATTAACTTATTCATGTGACCCTTCAAATTTTAATTGTTGAAATTTGAGACCGTTACCGGTCTGCATGTCAGTAACGCATGTCAAACAGGATTGGTTGACGAATTTTTCTAAAAATTTATGTCAGCATGGTAAATAGTCAGGCCGGCGGGATTTTATTTCATGTGAATAAATCAGGCCTGAAGCAGGAGTGCGCACCTTATCCGTAGTTCAGCGGTTTGTCCGAATGGTGCGCTGCGTAATGACTTATCGCGGAGGCGAGTGCACAATGGCCTCCGCACTCAAGAAATCTATCTTCCCGAAGGAAGAGGAGACATGAGCCCGCCCGGAGCAGTCCCGGCGGGCTTTCTGCATTCTTCGGCGGGCATTTGGAACAGGAAGCTCATATGGTCCTATGTGGCGCTGCTGAGAATGGGCTGATAGCGTGTTACCGCGTCATACATTCGGATAATTGAATTAATCATCGCCACAACTTCTTTTTCATCCATGGCATCCACGGTGTTTTTTACTGTGCATTCATTGTATTTGGCGGGGCGGCGTTCGATCTCCTGTACCAATCTGGTGAACTCGCTGCGAAGCTCTACCGGTACATTCTTTTTGGCCAGGCGCATCAAATTTGACTTGTATGCCTTGATCAGGCGTTCTCGTTGCGAGTCGGCACCTGCCAACTCCAGCATCGCGAAGTGAAAACTTTCCCAGGCAGACGCCATCCGCTCTCTTTCAAAATTGTCACGCTAATACCATCCGAAGCAAGGTGGAGGAAAGGCATGGTGCGTGACTCGATAAGTGAGTCGCCAGTCCGTGTTCGTCGATATGATGTCAATTTTACATGTGAGTTCAGGAAAGCGCGATATTGAATCGTTCAGACGTGTCGATTAAAGCTGTGGTGTTCTCTTGCCGCAGAACGTGCATTGAGGTTATGCATCTCGTGGAAATTGCGCAATTTGAGGGAGCGCCGCACCACAAGGGTGATAACAATAAGGAAAATATAGATCGTCGCAATAAAGAATTCCATGATGTTCGCAGTCAGAAAAAATTTTTGTCAGGATTCACGTTGTACGCAAAAGTCATGCCCAAAGATTGACTCTTGCATGGTCCTTGCCGCCGGTTCCCGCAAGCGACAAGGTTAAAGCGTAACCGCAGCGCGGATTATTCTTTACGAGATTGCTCAATAATGTTTGATGATGTACTTTATGTGCTCTTCGATTGTTCGATTGCATTCCCGGTATAAAAAACTGTGGATACCGGCCGTTCAGCTTGCAAATAGGTGGCATGCCTTTCAAGTTATGGTAGCTTGCGGGTATGGCAGTCACGCAGATGCAGTGGCACCATCGTAGTGGTCGAATTACCTGGTCAAGATTTAATGCCGGATAGGAGAATTTCATGTATCGCAAAATATTGGTCGCCTACAACGGCACACCGGAGAGCCGGTTCGCTCTGCAGGAATGCATACGTTTTGCGCCTGGCCCACAAGCCGAAATCCACCTGCTGGTTGTTGTCAGCCCTCCGCCATATCTGCTGGTCGGCGAGTTTGCTGCTGCAGCCGTACTGAGCGTTGAAGAAGGGCTGATGGCTGAAAAGCAGAAAATGGAACTTGAGATAGCACACGGTAACACCATGCTTGCGGCTGCCGGCCTGAACGTCATCAACCATCTGGAAGTCGGCGAGCCTGTCAATGTGATTGAAGAGTTGACACGCACCCTGGGAATAGAACTTGTCATTCTCGGCCATTCTGCCCATAAGCCTTGGGCGATGCGCTGGTGGCGCGGTTCGATAGATACCTTGCTGATCGAGAAGGTCCGCTGCAGTATCCTGATTGCCGGAGATGCACAGCCCGCGCCCAGATAAAACCAGTTCGCGCATCCGCCCGAAACAACTTCATCCTAGTGTCGCCATATTTTCCGTAGCCGTGGCGGCGTGCGACAATTGATTTCGGGTGGCTTGAGTGGCCTCGTCCTCACCTAGGCAAGTAAAGCAATATTTGTTGCGCCCGGAAGATTTTGCCTTGTATAACTCGTCATCCGCAAGTTTGATCAGGTTTTGCCATGTCTGCCCGGGAGTGCCTTGACTCAGGACGGCGAAGCCAATGCTGACTGTCGCATTACGGGTTCCATTAAATCGGTACTCGCGCACCGCAGTCATGATCCTGTCACCTACCACAAGCGCATTTTCGCAGTCCAGATCCGGGAAAACGATGCAGAATTCTTCGCCGCCGTAGCGCCCGACCAGATCTATGCTGCGGCAGGCTTTCTTGAGTGTTTGTGCGACGCCGGCAAGGACCACATCACCAGTGTCGTGGCCGAGCTCGTCATTTATTTTCTTGAAAAAATCAATGTCAATGAAGGCAACGCAAAACGGGCGTCCGAGGCGGGTCGCAACATCCAGTTCGCGTTCGCCACCTTCGACAATGGCGCGCCGATTCAGTAATCCCGTCAGCTCATCATGGGTGGCGAGGAAATGCTTGTCGTTAATAATCCGCTCGAAGTACAGCAATAAAATGCCGGTCGCATATACCAGCGTGCCTACTATTGGCGCCAGATAAATGACGCTGACAGCAAAGGAGGATCGGTTGGTTGGCACAAGTTCGTAATTACCGCTCAGGACAAGCAGAATGCGATAGGCGTGCGCCAAGGCTATCCATCCAACCGCGCACAGGGTGAGTCCGCAGGCAAAAGACCGGCGCGGTACCTGATTCTTCCAAACTTCAAGAAAACTCAGGCTGATTACAATAAATATTACCGTATAAGTCAAGAACACGCGACCAATGACCCAGGTGTGAAAGGCTAGCAAGACCGTTATATAACTGGCAAAAATAATCCATCCCCATTTGCTTGCGGGCTTCTTGTAGAAAGTCTGGAGACCCCACCACTGGTGAATTATTCCGAATACGCCGGAGGCATTGGCGGCGAACTGAATAATATAAATTTGTGATTTGGCATTCAGTACGACCATCAAAACGCCAAGAGCCATGAACAATCCTGAAAGCGCCCAGTGACGCGTGCATTTTTCCGTTGGGGCGGCGTAGAAAGTCGCGCCCATCACCAGTGCCAGGCAAAGCTGGACCAATACAAGTGCGGTGGCGGCGGTCAGGGGATCCATGTGCTTGGAGCCATTTTTTTGATGCTTGGCGTCATTTGAATTGCGGTCTGGCAATATATTAACTGATAGTTGGTTACTAAAGATATGGCATGCCGAGTTCAGCGAACTATATTTTCGTTATGGTACTGAAGAATTTCTACGCCAAATGGCGAGATGCCGCATGTAGGGGCCAGCGGTGTGCGCAAAAGTATCGCTTTTAAACAACAGCTGATGAGATTGCATGCGGAAAATCAGTGTTTTATGGGCATCGAAAATTAATTAATCGCAAAAACACAATAAATGAACAGCGGAATTAGTGTTTCAACACATATTTATTGCGAAATATCAAAAGTCCCATTGTTACAAATGATCACAATTGGGTTACTACAACCAATAGTGAAAGAGTAAAAGCCAATATGGACAATGATAATCTGCCGAATCAAATTCAATACGACCCTGATAACCTGTTGGCATCGCTCATCGGAAAACTCAATCTGAAGAACGACGCCGCTCTGTCACGTGCACTGGAGGTAGCGCCGCCAGTAATCAGCAAGATTCGCCACCGCAGGCTGCCAGTGGGCGCGTCGCTGTTGATCCGCATGCATGAAGTTACCGAGTTGAGCATCAAGGATCTGCGTTCGTTAATGGGTGACCGGCGCAATAAATTTCGTATCAGCGACAAGCAGTTCAAGCCGCGCGGCGCGCAGGTTGGATAGGCTGGCGCCTTGTCGATAAACCGGGTGCAAATGTCATTCTGAATTCGTGTCCAGGGGTCAACCCGCATCTCGACATCGCTGCAGGTTTGTGGCTGCCTTGATTTGGATCAAGGCAGCTGAATCCTTATTTATCAGGTGCTTAGGTCCGTTCATGCCAGGTTATCCACAGCGTTGTCCACTGTTTATGTGGACAAGTCGCTGTCGTGTGTTCGTGGTTAACATGCAATATCAATGATTACAATAAAGGACAGATATTTTTTTCTGAAAAGGATCACATGCGCTCACTATTTTGCTCGAATGATGTTATCGAAGCAATGGTCGACGCAATGGTCGATCCCACTGCACCCGGATATGACAAGGATGCCTTCCGGGAAGCGTTGCGCAGCCTTGTACGGCTCGTTCAGGCAGAGCAGATGTTGAGCCTTCAGATCGATTTTAATAACCTCATGAGCGATCCCGGATTACATCATTGATTGATCGGTTGCGCGGGAATGATGGTGGTGAGAATCACAGGGAGAAAACGTGCAAGGATGCGGGTATGGATCAGGGCAGGCGAGCCAAGCACGGCAACTACCTTGCATTTTTAATCGCAGAAAAATCGTGACGCATGAGAGTCAGACGATGCAGTAATGCCCCCTTTGAAAAAGAGAATTCGAGTTTTTGTACCAGGATATTAGACTTCAACGCCAAGAGCCGGTAGACTTTACGCCTTTTTCAAGGGCTCATCATGGCCACTCCTGATCTGCCAACCATCGACGCGGATAGTTCGGTACCCGAACCCCGCAATGTCCCGGTTGAGCAAATTGCCCGCGAAGTCGCACGCCGGCGTACTTTTGGCATCATCTCCCATCCTGACGCGGGCAAAACCACGCTGACCGAGAAGCTGCTGCTTTTTTCCGGCGCGATCCAGCTCGCCGGCACAGTCAAGGCCCGCAAGAGCGGCCGCCATGCCACATCCGACTGGATGGAAATCGAGAAGCAGCGCGGCATTTCGGTGGCAAGCTCGGTGATGCAATTCGAATACCGCGATCACGTGGTGAACCTGCTCGACACGCCCGGCCATCAGGATTTCTCGGAAGATACCTACCGGGTGCTGACGGCGGTCGACTCGGCATTGATGGTGATCGACGCCGCAAAAGGCGTGGAAGCCCAGACGATCAAGCTGCTCAATGTCTGCCGCATGCGCAATACGCCCATCATTACCTTCATGAACAAGATGGATCGCGAAACCCGCGATCCCCTCGAGTTGCTGGATGAACTGGAATCGGTGCTCGATATCCAGTGCGCTCCGGTCACCTGGCCGATCGGGATGGGCAAGACCTTCCGCGGTGTGTATCACCTGCTGCGCGATGAAATCATGCTGTTTGCGGCCGGCAGTGAAAAAGCGGACCAGACGTTTGAAGTGCTCAAGGGTATCGACAATCCGCGCCTGGCGGAGATGTTTCCGCTCGAAATAGAACAACTGAAAATGGAAGTGGAGCTGGTGCACGGCGCATCACATCCATTTGATCTCGATGCCTTTTTGGCGGGCACGCAGACGCCGGTATTTTTTGGATCGGCAATCAATAATTTCGGTGTGCGTGAAATTCTCAATGCCTTGCTTGACTGGGCGCAGCCGCCGGGTGAACGCGACGCTACCGTACGTTCGGTGGCGCCGATCGAAGCGCCGTTTACCGGTTTCGTATTCAAGATTCAGGCCAACATGGATCCCGCGCACCGCGACCGGATTGCTTTTCTGCGCGTATGTTCGGGCCGTTTCGAACGCGGCATGAAAATCAAGCACTTGCGGCTCAATCGCGACATCAAGGTGTCCAGCGTCGTGACCTTCATGGCGTCCAGCCGCGAGCAGGTCGAAGAAGCTTATGCCGGCGATATCATCGGCTTGCCCAACCATGGCAACATGCAGATCGGCGACAGTTTTTCAGAAGGCGAGATGCTGCAGTTCACCGGCATCCCGTATTTTGCGCCGGATTTCTTTCGTGCGGTGCGCATTCGCAATCCTTTGAAAATCAAGCAACTGCACAAGGGTTTGCAGCAGCTCGGTGAAGAGGGGGCAGTCCAGGTCTTCAAGCCGGTGCATAGCGGCGATCTGGTGCTGGGCGCGGTCGGCGTGCTGCAGTTTGAAGTGGTCGCCAGCCGCCTGTTGAACGAATACGGCGTGGATGCCGTATTCGAAGGCACCAGCATCAGCAGCGCCCGCTGGATATCCTGTGACGACAAGCGTGTGCTCGCCGATTTCGAAAAATCATCGGCCGGCCACAATATTGCTTATGATGCGGCCGGCAACATGGCCTACCTCGCCACTTCTGGCGTCAACCTCAAACTCACGCAGGAACGCTGGCCCAAGCTCACCTTCCATTCAACGCGAGAGCATGCAGTAAAACTGGCTTAGCGCGGCTGGGCGCGCCTGCCATTTTGCATTCATGTTGCCCTCCAGGGGGCAACATGTTCTACCTGTTTCGCTGTACTTGCATCCCTCTGCTTTGCGCAATATCAAGCCGTTCATGAAGCGCTGTTCTTATACTCGTGTCAAGCATTCACCAACCAATACGATAAATTTCGGTCAAGTTTTTCTTGGCTATTGGAGATGTGCCTGGCACTGAATAAGGATAAAGATCGATGCTCACAGCTACATATTCCCTGGTCGCTCTTTCAGTCGAGCAAAAAAGCGCGCGTGGCAGCTTGTCAATGCTTCAGCAAACCATTCAAAACAGTTCCAGAAACCTGGCGCAACGCGATACGGGCAGCCTCGAATCGGCCGTCGACAAGATGTCGCAATTTGACCAATTCTGCCATCAGAGAAAAGTCGAAGTTTATGTCATTCCCGCGATCAGGAAAGCAACCCGGGAGGCGGATTCCCTGCTGGCTGAACTGGAATCCCTCAGTTCCATGGGGCTCAGCCTGCTGCGCTCGGTGCGGGAAGGGATGCGGCGCGTATTTGAAGAGGGGTCCGGGAAAATTGAAGAGATCTGTCATTCGATGGAGCTCTATTGCATCAATCTTTTCAATCGCCTGATAAAGGAAGAAGAGCTTTTCCAGATCGCCCAGCGGGTTATTTCGGTCGATGAGTGGTTTGGCATCGCGGCCAATTTCCTGTCGTATGACGCGGAAAACAATCGGCGCAAACGATATGCGCGTTCTGGTCCGGGACTGCTGCCGGTGCCCGCTGCGGCGCCATCTTCGTAATGTCGCGTTGACAAGGGGCGTGCAGATAAGGACACGTCCGGCTTTCATTCAGCCGGAAGGCAGGAATTTGCCTATTGCATAGTCAGCTTTTTCTTGGCATGGTGTGGCCACACGTTTTTTCACAGGCCATCCATGCCGAAGATTTTCAACTTTACCCGCTTTTCGCTGCGCGATCTTGTCATCACCGCGGGCCCGGCATCCCTGCTCATCCTGCTTGTATGTGTCGTTGCATACTGGCTGGTCGATCCGTCGCCGCCACGCCACGTCACCATTTCCTCTGGTCAGGAAAACAGCGCGTATGAAGGTTTCGCAAAAAAGTATGCGAGTGCGCTCGGCAAGCAAAACATCAAGGTCACCATAAAACCATCGCTCGGCTCGCAGGAAAATCTTCAGCGGCTAAACGATCCGCAGTCTGGCGTGGACATCGCATTCGTGCAAAGCGGATCGACCGGGCAGGAAGATGCGGAACGGGCCGGCCTGGTATCGCTAGGCAGCCTGTTTACCGAACCGGTCTGGTTGTTCTTTCGTGACACCAGGAACATCACCCAGCTGTCGCAGTTAAAAGGGCTCAGGATCAATGTCGGTCCCGACGGCACCGGCGTACCGCAGTTATTCAAGAAAATCCTGTCCGTCAACGGCGTCGACACCGCCAGCCTCACACTGGGTACGCTAAAAAATTCGCCGGCAACGGTCGCGTTGCTGGACGGTAGCATTGACGGCCTTGTGTTCAGTTCCGCACCCGACGCACTGCTGATCCAGATGCTGTTGCAGACGCCAGGCATCAGGCTGTTCGATTTTGTGCACGCGGAGGCCTATACACGGCGCTTTCCGTTTTTGTCGAATGTCGTCCTTCCGCGCGGCATTGTTGATCTGGGGCGTGATCTGCCATCCCGGGATTATCATTTGATCGCTCCCACCGCCACGCTGGTGGCACGCGAGGATCTGCATCCGGCATTGCTGGACCTGTTCGTGCAGGCCGCATCCGACATTCATGGCGGCGCCAGCTGGTTTGGCAAGCAGGGCGAATTCCCGACTGCCAGTTATACCGAAATTCCCGTCGCGCCCGATGCGCAAAAATTCTACAAGGATGGCCCGCCGCTGATGCAGCGTTACATGCCATTCTGGCTGGCCAATTTCTTCGACCGCATGTGGGTCGTGATCGTGGCGCTAGGGGCATTGATCCTGCCGTTGTCGCGCATCGTTCCGCCTTTATACGTCTGGAAGGTGCGCTCGCGCGTGTATCGCTGGTACGGGCAACTGCGCACCGTTGAGCAAGCGGTGGAGGAGGTGCCGCAGGATCAGCGCATTGCCGTCTATGAGGTACAGCTTGCGCGCCTGAATGAGCTGGAAGAGCGGGTGAACCAGATTTCGATCCCCTTGTCCTTTGCGGAAGAATTATATGGCTTGCGCAGTCATATCAATTTCGTGCGCAAGCGGGTGCTCGGACTGATGAAGACCGATTGAGACAATGGGACATGAGGATCCGATGGCAGCCTTTATCCCATCATGCCCCGGTCCAGGGCAAACCTGCCTTGCACCAGCCGGCCACGTTCTTGCGATGGCCTTCCGCATCCTTGTTGCCCTCAAATCCTTCCAGGATATCGTAGCACTGCGAAAAGCCATTTTGCGCGGCCAGCGTGGCGGCGTTGCGAGAGCGCACCGCTGACCGGCACAGGAACAGCAGGATGTCATCCTTGCCCGCAAGGCTCTCCAGTTGCGTGAGAAACGCCGGATTCGGTTTGCCGCCCGGATAAGTGTTCCATTGAACTGCCGCGTGTTGCACATCGGGGATCGCTACCCGGCCGACCCAGTCCCGTTCCGCATCGGTCCGTACGTCAACAAGCTTCACATGGGGAGCTGCCTGGAGTAATAAAAAAGCTTCTTGCGGCGTAACAGCGCCGGCGTAAGGGTATTTTTCAGTCAAGCCGCGCTCCCGCGCAGTCGCAAGAATGTCAGCAAAAGTAGTCATGGTTTTTTCCCAAAAGAGTAGGGTTGATAACACCGTCCACTAACGGCACGCAATAAAATCACCAATTTGGGGCATTTAATCATGTAGCAAAAATTTTTGCCCCAATTATGAGCAAAAAGCCATATTTGCACTAGTTTGGTGCGAACATGCCTGGCATGTAAAACGCATTAAAATAACGCCATCGTACGCGTTTTAGCGTCAATTGGCGTGCTTCAACACGGTGCGGCCACCGCACTATTGGTGCAAGGCATGGCATGGAATCTGCTATCATTTCGCCCTGAGTTACGGTCGCTTTGGTTTGTTCTGCCGTTCACACGATAGTTCGCACTTGACCCTCATCCAATTCATCACGATAGTTTGCTCATTTTAGGAGATTCGCATGGCAATGACGGCCGCAGAGGTCTTGAAGATGGTGAAAGACAACGAAGTCAAATTCGTTGATTTTCGCTTTGCTGATACACGGGGCAAGGAGCAGCATGTAACGGTTCCGGTATCTCATTTCGACATGGACAAATTCGAGTCCGGTCATGCGTTCGACGGTTCTTCGATCGCCGGCTGGAAGGGCATTGAAGCCTCCGACATGACCCTGTTGCCCGATCCAAATACGGCCAACATCGATCCGTTCATGGAAGAAACCACTCTGTTCATGCAGTGTGACGTCATCGAACCTTCCGACGGCAAGGGCTACGATCGTGATCCACGTTCGATCGCCAAGCGCGCTGAAGCGTATCTGAAATCGTCCGGTCTGGGCGATACGGCTTATTTTGGTCCAGAGCCGGAATTCTTCATTTTCGACGGCGTACGCTGGAAAATCGATATGTCTGGCTGCTTCGTCAAGATCGATTCCGACGAAGCATCATGGTCCACCGGCGAGAAGATCGAAGGCGGCAACACCGGTCATCGTCCGACCGTCAAAGGTGGTTATTTCCCGGTTCCGCCGGTCGACAGCTTCCAGGACATGCGTTCTGAAATGTGCCTGATCCTCGAATCGCTCGGCATCCCGGTTGAAGTGCACCATCACGAAGTCGCCGGCGCCGGCCAGAATGAAATCGGCACCCGGTTCTCGACCCTGGTCGAGCGCGCCGACTGGACCCAGAACCTGAAATATGTGGTGTGGAATGTCGCACACACCTATGGCAAGACGGCGACCTTCATGCCGAAGCCTATCGTGGGCGACAATGGATCCGGCATGCACGTTCACCAATCGGTATGGAAAGATGGCAAGAACCTGTTCGCAGGCGACGGCTATGCCGGACTGTCCGAGTTTGCGCTCTTCTACATTGGCGGCATCATCAAACATGCACGTGCACTGAACGCGATCACCAATCCGGGCACCAACTCCTACAAGCGTCTGGTTCCAGGTTACGAAGCACCGGTCAAGCTGGCGTATTCGTCACGCAACCGCTCGGCATCGATCCGTATCCCGCACGTGCCGAACCCGAAGGGCCGCCGTATCGAAACGCGTTTCCCGGATCCTCTGGCTAACCCGTACCTGTGTTTTGCCGCGCTGTTGATGGCTGGCCTGGATGGTGTGCAGAACAAGATCCACCCGGGCGAAGCAGCCTCGAAGGATCTGTACCATCTGCCGCCGGAGGAAGATGCAAAAATCCCAACGGTTTGCTCTTCGCTCGAACAGGCGCTGGAACACCTGGACAAGGATCGCGAGTTCCTGACCCGTGGCGGCGTATTCAGCGACACCATGCTCGATGCGTATATCGAACTGAAAATGCAGGAAGTCCAGCGCTTCCGCATGACGACCCATCCGGTCGAATTTGATATGTATTATTCGCTGTAAAAAAAGCATCATTCGCCGCTGGAAGGCGCAGAATGGCGGGAAAAGCGTTACGCTTTTCCCGCCATTTTTTATGGAATCAACCGTTGCGCAGATGGAAATTTTAAACTGAGCGTTTGTAATGCCTTGATCCTTATACTAAAATCGCAGTTAGATTAAAAGTTTCACGGAGGTAATTCTATGAAAGCAACTCTCTCGGCATTCGTACTGATGGCCTCGGTTGCCGGATACGCACAAGCGCAGAGCGACGTTTTCTTGTGCATCAATGAAAACGGCACCAAGGAATACAAAAATACCGGCACGACCACCGGATGCAAGCGCGTCGATCTGCAGGGTATTACGATGATTCCCTCACCGTATAAAAAACCGGTGATGCAAACCGCCGCAGCCAAGACATCCATCAGCACGCCCCCCGAATTTCCCAAGGTCGACAGCAGCACGCAAAAAGCGCGCGACAACGATCGCATGCAGATCCTGATGGATGAAATGAAGTCCGAAGAAAAGAAACTCGCCGGCCTGAAGAAGGAATTCAACAATGGCGAGCCGGAACGGCGCGGCGACGAAAGAAATTATGCCAAGTACCAGGAGCGCGTGGTGGTGCTGAAGGAAGACGTCAACCGGTCCGAAAAGAATATCGAAGCGTTGAAACGGGAGATAGGTAATTTAAAATAGTGCACGCATGTGCGCTTGACTGGACAAGGCCGCATCAAGCGGCCTTTATTTTTTGGATCAAAGTGAAAACACCACCAGCCTCACTGAACGGCCTCGACCTGCTGGCCTCCGCGGTCCTTGTACTCGATGGGGATGGCCGCATCACCTACGCCAACGCGGCGGCGGAAAACCTGCTGGAAAGCTCATTCAAGGTGCTCGCGCAGCAAAAACTGACAGAGCTCTTCATCAACGGCGACACGCTGACCCCGATTTTTGTGCAGGCGATGGAACATCAATTCGCCGACAAGCGCCAGGACCTGCTGCTGGAACGCGCAGGCCGCCTGCCGCTGCAGGTGGACGTGATCGTTACCGCGCTCGACGATCCGCTAACACCGGTGCTGATCGAGATGCGCGAGAACGTTCAACAGCTCAAGCTCGACAAGGAAGAACGTCTGCTCGATCAAAGCCAGGCGAACAAGGAGCTGATCCGCAACCTCGCACACGAAATCAAGAATCCGCTGGGCGGCATCCGCGGCGCGGCGCAGTTGCTCGAGATGGAGTTGCCCGAACGTCACCTGAAGGAGCTGCGCGAGTATACCCAGGTCATCATCAAGGAATCCGACCGCCTGCAGACGCTGGTCGATCGCCTGCTGGCGCCGCACCGCCGCCCGCATATCGTCGGCGATGTCAATATTCACGAAGTGTGTGAGCGGGTGCGCAGCCTGGTCATGGCGGAATTTCCAGTTGGCCTCACCATCAAACGCGATTATGACTTGTCGGTTCCTGAGTTCCGGGGCGATAAGTCGCAGCTGATCCAGGCTGTCCTGAACATCGTGCACAACGCGGCGCAAGCGCTTTCGGCGCGCATAACCGCCGGTGACGCGATACTGACTTTGCAGACGCGTGTGACCCGTCAAGTGACGCTGGCGAAGGTTCGTTATCGGCTGGCATTAGACTTGCATATAGTGGATAACGGGCCGGGTATTCCTCCTGACATCCAGGACCGCATTTTCTACCCGCTGGTATCGGGGCGGGAGGGCGGTAGCGGATTAGGTCTGACTCTCGCACAAACATTCGTGCAGCAGCACATGGGCGTGATCGAATGCGAGAGTCGGCCGGGATTTACGGATTTCAGGATTTTGATACCACTGCCCTGACGCCGTGCCTGACAGATTGGCGATATGGTCATCTTGTCAGGCATCAGGATAACGGACGCGCACCACAAGTGCTGCTGCCACATGATTCGGGATGCTGGAAAACACATGAAACCAATCTGGATTGTTGACGACGACGAATCGATTCGCTGGGTGCTGGAAAAAGCGCTCGCACGCGAGAGCCTCGCGACAAAAAGTTTTTCCAATGCGCGCGATGCGCTGAACGCGCTACAGACCACCACGCCGCAAGTTCTGGTTTCCGATATCCGCATGCCGGGTGAATCGGGTTTCGAGCTGCTGCAGGCAGTCAAGGCAAAACATCCGGGTCTGCCGGTCATCATCATGACCGCTTTTTCCGACCTCGATTCGGCGGTCGCCGCATTCCAGGGCGGTGCGTTCGAATATCTGGCAAAACCCTTCGACCTCGACAAGGCCGTCGCCCTGATCCGCCGCGCGCTTGAAGAAAGCCTGCGCGAGGCCAGCGTTGAACAAGCCTCGGCCGAGACGCCGGAAATCCTCGGCCAGGCGCCCGCCATGCAAGACGTCTTTCGCGCCATCGGCCGCCTGTCGCAATCGAATGTGACCGTGCTGATCACCGGTGAATCCGGTACCGGCAAGGAACTGGTCGCGCGCGCGCTGCACAAACACAGTCCACGCACTGCGCAGCCGTTCATTGCGCTGAACACCGCCGCCATCCCGAAAGACCTGCTCGAATCCGAATTGTTCGGCCATGAGCGCGGCGCCTTCACTGGCGCCCAGGCAACCCGGCGCGGACGCTTTGAGCAAGCCGAAGGCGGCACGCTGTTTCTTGATGAAATCGGCGACATGCCGTTCGACCTGCAAACCCGTTTGCTGCGTGTGTTATCGGATGGCCATTTCTATCGTGTCGGCGGCCATCAACCGCTCAAGGCCAACGTACGCGTGATCGCCGCCACCCATCAGAACCTCGAGCACCGGGTCAGGGAAGGGCTGTTCCGGGAAGATTTGTATCACCGCCTCAATGTCATCCGGCTGCGTTTGCCGAGCCTGCGCGAGCGGCGCGAGGATATCCCGATCCTGACCCGTTACTTTCTCACTCAAAGCGCCAAGCAGCTGGGCGTGGAAGCCAAACGTGTGTCCGATCACGCGCTGCAATTCCTGACCAGTCTCGATTTGCCCGGCAACGTGCGGCAGCTGGAAAATCTTTGCAACTGGATTACCGTGATGGCGCCGGGGCAAACGGTCGAGGTCAAGGACCTGCCGCCGGAATTGACCGAGGGTCAGAGCTTTGCGCCCGTCTCGCAATCGCCGGCTCTTGCAACGTCCTCTCCTGCGCATCATGCAGGCCTGCCGACGCCGCTCGCCGATGGCAATTTGGTTGCCGATGGCAGGAGCTTTGCACCAGTTGCCGGCAATGGCGCTGCTGAACGGGGCTGGATCGGCTTGCTCGAAACGGAAGCGGCGAACATGCTGTTGGCCGGGCAGCCGGAAGTGATGGATGCGCTGGGCCGGCAATTTGAATCGGCCTTGATCAAGACCGCGCTGAAACACACCCACGGCCGCAAGAATGATGCGGCGGTGCGGCTCGGGATCGGGCGCAACACCATCACGCGCAAGATCCAGGAACTCGGGATAGACGGCGCCAAGGACGACTGAATGGTTTCACTCGCAGAATAGTGAGAATCCCTTCACAATAGTGGCTGTTTTTTTCAATATGCAAGCCACCGAAGGGATATCTTGAACGCTGCCCTCGAACTGGGCAAGATCGGCCGCGAGGAGCAATGTGTGCTGAACGTCGGCGTGACGCCGCATATTTTTCCGTCCCGGCTGGTCAACGTTTCACCTAAGCATTCGGGCGGGTTGCCCAGGACTTCCATGAAGGTGTGTCGCTGAAAGCGAAAAAAGCCGGGCGCAGGAAGAAGTCCGGGCTTGCTCCTGAACGAATGACGGGAGTGCGCTCCTGCTCCGGATTAGTGCAGGCATTCTCTGACATTTGATGTTAAATTTGACTTAGAATCAAAACAGCTTGACAGTCAGTCGTATTTCGTTCAAAAGCCGACGGTCGAGGTGAGCGCTCATGCTGTAAAAGCGGATATGCCCTCGTGCCCGGTAGACATATGCCTGCTCAGTTCTTGCGCCGCACTGATTGCCAGCCAGCAGAACTGGCGCGGCTTGCGGAAGATCGAACGACTTTGCTTATTACCCTGCTACTGTGTTTATTGTTTTAAACAGCCGTGTCCGTCCAGGTGCCCGTCAGGTGCAAACAAAGGAGGCAAGCATGAAGCAATTACAAAAAGCAAATATCGATGAGTTCAAAGCGCAATTCCGGGGTGAGGTGCTACTTCCTGGCAACGCGGACTACGACGAGGCGCGCCAGATCTGGAACGCCATGATCGACCGCAGGCCCGCGCTGATCGCCCGCTGCACGTCGCCTGAAGATGTGGTTCAGGCCGTCGGTTTCGCGCGCAAGCACACGCTCCTTGTCTCGATTCGAGGGGGCGGACACAACATCGCCGGCAATGCCGTCTGCGACGACGGCCTCATGATCGATCTCTCATTGATGAAGAGCGTCCAGGTGGACCCGAACGCGCGCCGGGCGACCGTTGAGCCCGGTTGCACCCTCGCCGACTTCGACAAGGCCGCGCAGGCGCACGGCCTTGCCACGCCGCTGGGTATCAACTCGACCACGGGCGTGGCCGGCCTGACGCTCGGAGGCGGCTTCGGCTGGCTGAGCCGGAAGTACGGCATGACCGTTGACAACCTGCTGTCCGCAGATGTCGTCACGGCGGATGGCCGCCAAGTGCACGCCAGCGAATCGGAAAATGCCGACCTCTTCTGGGGGCTGCGTGGTGGTGGTGGGAACTTCGGTATTGTCACCAGCTTCCAGTTCCAGCTCCATCCCGTCGGGCCGGAGGTGCTGAGCGGGCTCATCGTGTTCCCGTTCGACCAGGCGAAATCGGTGCTCACGCAGTTCGCCCGTTTCACCGAGGCGATGCCAGACGAGCTCAACGTCTGGCTGATCACCCGTAAAGCGCCCCCGCTGCCTTTCCTGCCCGAGGACGTCCACGGCAAGGAAATCGTCGCGCTTGCCCTGTGCTATGTTGGTGATCCCGCTGAGGGCAAGAAGCTGATCGAGCCGTTGCGCGGGTTCGGCACGGCGCACGGCGAGCACATCGGCGTGCAGCCGTACAGCGCCTGGCAGCAGGCCTTCGATCCACTCCTGACGCCGGGTGCGCGAAACTACTGGAAGTCGCATAACTTCTCGCAGCTCAGCGAGGGTGCGATCGACGCCATCCTCGAATACGCAGCCAGGCTGCCGTCGCCGCAGTGCGAGATATTCGTCGGCACGATCGGAGGCCAGACGGCGCGCGCAGCGCCCGGGGCGATGGCTTATTCGAGCCGGGATGCCAATTACGTGATGAACGTGCACGGTCGCTGGGAGTCGTCTGCCGAGGACGAGCGCTGCATCGCGTGGGCACGCGAGTTCTTCGCCAAGTCACAGCCGTTCGCCAGCAGCGGCGCGTACATCAACTTCCTCACCCAGGAGGAGAGCGACCGCATCGCGTTCGCCTACGGTGCGGCGTACAAACGACTCGTGGAGATCAAGAAAAAGTACGACCCCACGAACTTCTTCCAGATGAACCAGAACATCAAGCCGGACTGAGAGGACGTCATGCGCCTGACAATGGCATGCAGCTGCATGGCGACAGGCGGCACCGAGGGGACATGAGGGTCAGTCTCGAGATAAGGAACGTGCCGGAACTTTTGCCAGCGTATATCTAGACTGACCAGACTGACCCTAATATCTCCGGCACGCCAGATATCTTCAACAGCGACCAGTGCAGCCAGTTCACCAGCCACGATTTCACCAGCGTGCTCAAGGAAAACAACATCCAGTTCAGCATGGATGGCAAGGACCGTTGGGTCGACAACCTCTTTGTGGAACGGCTGTGCCGCAGCGTCAAGTACGAACACGTTTATCTGCATGCCTACGATAGCGTGGTCCAAGCGCGCCGCAAACTGGGCAGCTACCTGGACTTCTTCAATCGCTTTCGGCCACACTCGTCGCTTGACCGCAAAACGCCGGACATGGTCTACTTCGACACCCCCTATCAATTGCAGGCTGCTTGATGGGAATCCGGGTTATACACGGGCGCGTGCGATCGTGCTTGATAGAAGAGCAGCACTGGTGGCAGCATTTGAAGTCATGCCACACGCGCCCGTGCATAATCCTACGCTGCAGAGTTTTCACTTAAAAAGCTAAAACGCGGTCCTATTAAGCGGGGCCACCTCTTCTGTGTGAGCTGTGTATAAGTCGAATAGGTGTCTGTATGAGCTGCTTTAGCCAGGAATAGGTGTCTGTGTGAGCCACTAACAAGAAAGATGTTTACCTTTAACAAGAAACGAAAAGCCAAGCAGGATCCTGTGGATAAGTAAGTAGGCGGTAAAACAAATATAAGGGGAAAAAACATGAATAAGAAAGGCAGAATTGCCATTGCAGTGACTGGAATATACGCTTTCTTTCCTCTGATAATTCTAACGGGTGGCAAGTCCGAGGCAGTGACGGTATTTCTCTTTGCAAGTATTCCAATCGCCCTGTATTGGGGCTACAGATTTATCAAAAACGATATTAGCTTTCTAAAAAACGATAGCAGTAACAAGCCTTAAAAAATCATCAAATTAACAACCCAAAGCGGGAACCACGGCAAAAATTATCGGAATAATTCGTCGGCCCTGAAGAATTCAGGAATTCAATGAACATAGCTGGGCGAGCAAGTTGCTTTTAGCTTATTGATGATCGGACGCAGGTTATGCCCCGCGCCGCATAGCACCGCATTGATGGCATCGCCCAGCGCCCCTTTGAGCCAATTCCGCCCCAGCTTGCCATCGGTCTTCATGTGTCCGATGGTCGGCTCCATGGCGCTGCGACGTCGGATCATCGCCTTCAGGCCGCGCGTGACGCCGCGTCGCTGGCCTGATTTCCAAACCTGCACATGATCGATGTCGACGCCGCGATAGCCGCGATCGACAAATGCCATTTCCGGCTTTACCTCCGACAGGATTTCCGCCTGCTCCAGGGCTTCGCCTAAGGTATGGCCCGGCATCGAGCGCGCCCCTACTACCAGCCCTTGCTGCAACGTCGTCACGATCGAGACCTTGACGCCGAATTCATATCGCGCCCGCGCTTTGCCTTTGTTGATGCATTCGACTTCAGGTGCGTGCACTGCGTATGGCCGCATCGATGCTTTGCGCCAGCAGCTCTTCCACACCAGCCTCGCCCAGACGACGGCGCCAGCGCGACAGACTCGACGGATTGATCGGTGGTTCGGTCTGCAAATGGATTTCGCCGGTGAAGGCCTGCCAATAGGGATTTTCCACCCAGCCCCAGACGACCTCTTCGTCGGATAAATCGAAGGTGTGCTGCAGATACAGCAGGCCAGCCACGAGGCGCGGCCGTAAGGGCGGCCGGCGATGTCGCGGCCCCATCGATTCATAAGCGACCTGGTCGATGGCGCCCCAGTCGATCAGATCTGCCAGTATCAGCAGGGGGTGGCGCCGATTAAGGTGTTCAAGCAAAGGAAAATCTTGCCGCGCGCGACGCGCTTGACTTACTGAAAGGGCGATCCGCATTCATCCTGACCTCGTCGAAATTTGCAGGGAAATGCGTATGACATACGCGCTTCCCCGCAAATTCAACAGCCCCTTCTCAGGTCTTGACCCGCGTCGGGACTGGGATGAATGAATTCTTCAGGGCCGACTCAATAACGCCGTTCGCTTACCGCTTACGATTCCGTAACCGGTTTTTCGGATTGCCAAACAGTCGTGAACTTCGTTGAAACGCGCCTTGGTCTTTTATTTCATCAATTCAACTAAACAGCGCGGGTTAAATCTTTTACCGACAAAGTGTTGCTTCTTGGTGTTGGATCGCAAGATTATCAAAATGACACTACATTTGCTGCTACCCTTCTTCTCATATCAAAAAGTTGTCTTTTTATAATTAATCTTGTGCTGAGTTGTTGTCCTGATCCTGGCGGCCTGCTGCCTGCGGCTGGACCAGCGGACGGATGACAAAAAGGTGCGGACAACAATTGCAACGCGGTGGCCGGAGTCACCATTACTGGGAAAGGCACGTGTTCAAACAATTCATCCGCATCATCGCGCTGGCTGCAGGCTTGCTGTCATCCGTTGGTGCGCTGGCCAGTCCGGTCGTGTCGCTGACGGCGCCGGCCAGCAATACCCGCCATCTGCCGCCAGCCGTCATCACGCTGACGGCTGACGCCAGCGACCCCGTCGACACGATCGCCCGGGTTGACTTTTATGCCGGCACCACCCTGATCGGCA
>JAZKDW010000020.1:0-13504 GCA_040387375.1 Pseudomonadota bacterium | reverse complement strand
TGGTCAGTTCACGGCGGGACTTTCACCCACAGGAGTGCGCCCATGCTGGGCGCACGGAAATAATAAAGCCCGGATCTTCCGGGCTTTATTTTTTTCTCTACGCTTCCCCCAGAGTCATCAGGCTGGCGTTTCCGCCCGCCGCGGTGGTATTGACACACAACGCCCGCTCGGCAACCAGGCGCCAGAGTGCGATCTGATCCGCCCCCTTGACATCGACGACCGGCACCAGCGCACCATCGCGCGCGGCCAGCGCCGACACCAGGCTGGCGTTACGTGCGACATCGCATAACACCAGCGCCAGGCCAGGCTGCCGATCGAGGCGTTCAACCATTTTGATCCGCGCACGCACCTGCGCCGGCAAGCCACGCGGAACCAGTCCGGCCGCCTCATCCAATATCAGCACATTATTTCCGCTTGCCAGCGCCGCCGCCAGCTGGTTCAGCAATGCCGCGGTATCCGACGCCGCACACAGCACCTCGCCGCGCGCTGCAAAACGCAGCGTATTGATTTCGCCGGTCGGCCCCGGCAGCGTCAGGGCACGGCCCAGCAGGCTGGCGCGTGCATAACCGTCGGCCAAGGCCACGATCCGCTCGTGGCCCTGCATGCCCGCCCATCCCCGCAATGCCTCAAGGCCCGCGTCCAGAAACGGGGGATCGCCGGCCAGTCCAGGGTCCGCATCCTGTTGCAAACGTTTGATGTACAAGGGACCGCCCGCCTTCGGTCCGGTTCCCGACTTGCCTTCGCCGCCAAACGGCTGCACCCCGACCACCGCACCGACGATATTCCGGTTCACGTAAATATTGCCGACGTGGGCGCGCGACGTGATGAAGTTTATGGTTTCATCGATGCGGGAATGGATTCCCAGCGTCAGTCCGTAAGCGCTGGCATTGATGTCCGCCACCAGCTGCGGCAACGCGTCGCGCTGATAACGCAGCACATGCAGCACCGGACCAAACACTTCGTGCTCCAGCACGGAAAAATTGTCGATCTCGATGATGGCCGGCGCGACGAAGGTGCCGTGCCGGCAGTCATCGCTCAAGGGCAACTGGAAAAACGTGCTTGCCGCCGGCCGCATTTTGTCGATGTAGGCGCGCAGCTTGCCGCATGCGTCGAGGTCGATCACCGGTCCGATATCGGTCGCCAGCCGGTCTGGCACACCGACCCGCATTTCCTGCAATGCGCCGGTCAGCATCGCCAGCGTATGGTCGGCGATATCGGTTTGCAGGCACAACACGCGCAGGGCCGAACAGCGCTGGCCGGCACTGTCGAATGCCGACGCCAGCACATCCTGCACCACCTGCTCGGTCAAGGCCGATGAATCGACGATCATCGCGTTTTGCCCGCCGGTTTCGGCAATCAGCGGTAATTCGCATTGTTCGCTGATGCTGCGTGCGGCCAGTGTGCGGTTGATGATCTGCGCGACCTCGGTCGAGCCGGTAAATATCACGCCGCGCACGCGCGCATCGGCGGTCAGTCTGGCGCCCACCGTTTCACCGCGGCCCGGCAGCAGTTGCAATGCGGTCCGTGGAATGCCGGCCTGATGCAGCAGCTGCGTCGCACGGAAAGCGATCAGCGGCGTCTGCTCGGCCGGTTTTGCCAGCACCGCATTACCAGCCGCCAGCGCGGCGCTGACCTGGCCGACGAAGATCGCCAGCGGAAAATTCCAGGGACTGATACAAAGCACCGGACCGAGCGCCGGCCGCTGTTCGGCAGCAACGGCCTGGCTGGCGTAATAACGCAGGAAATCGGCGGCTTCGCGCACTTCGGCCATTGCATTCGGCAGCGATTTTCCGGCCTCGCGCACCGCCAGCGACATCAGCTCGAGCCGATGCTCTTCCAGCAAATCGGCGGCGCGCAGCAAGACCGCCGCACGTTCCGCAGGCGCCACCCGCTCCCATGCCGTGGCCGCCGCCAGCGCCGCATCGACATCTTCCGATGTGGCCTCGCGCACGCTGCCAACCTGATCGCGGCGGTCGGCCGGATTCAACACCGGCTGCGCTGTCTCAGCCGCCGCCGGCTGCACCGCCAGCAAGGGCTGCGCATGCCAGGCCTGCGCGCCGAGCGCGGCGAGTTCCGTGCTGATCTGCCGCAGCGTGAACTCATTGCTGAAATCGATGCCGGCGGAATTCTTGCGTTGCGCGCCGTACAACGCGACCGGCAAGCCTATCGCGGGATGCGGCGCGCCGCCAAGCCGGGCCGCCTGCGTCAGCGGATCGGCGATAAGGCTGTCGACCGGCACACGTTCGTCGACGATCTGGTTGACGAATGACGAGTTGGCGCCGTTCTCCAGCAGCCTGCGCACCAGATAGGCCAGCAGGGTCCGGTGCGATCCGACCGGCGCGTAAATGCGGCATCGCTTGTCGAGATTGTCCTTGCCGACCACCTGGTCATACAAGGTCTCGCCCATGCCATGCAGGCACTGGAACTCGTAATCGGTGACCTGCATCTGTTGCGCCCGCGTGTAGATGGTCGCCAGGGTCAGTGCATTGTGCGTCGCGAATTGCGGGTAAATCACATCGGTGGCCGACAACAGCCGTTGCGCACACGCGATGTACGACACATCGGTATAGACCTTGCGCGTATACACCGGATATCCACTCATGCCATCGACCTGCGCACGCTTGATTTCGGCATCCCAATATGCACCCTTGACCAGCCGCACCATCATCTTGCGGCCGCTGCGGCGCGCCAGGTCGACCAGGTAATCGATTACGTATGGACACCGTTTCTGATATGCCTGCACCACAAAGCCGATACCGTCGAAGCCGGCCAGTTCAGGATCCAGCGCCAATGCCTCCAGCAGATCGAGCGACAACTCCAGCCGGTCCGCTTCCTCGGCATCGATATTGATGCCGATATCGTATTGCCTGGCCAGCAGCGCCAGCTGCTTCAGCCGCGGCAATAATTCCTGCATGACACGCGCCCGCTGCGCGCGCGCGTAACGCGGATGCAGTGCCGACAGCTTGACCGAGATGCCTGGTCCATCCTTGATGCCGCGGCCGTCGGCGGCACGCCCGATGGCATGTATCGCATGTTCATAGGATGTGTAATAAGCGGCGGCATCGTGTGCGGTCAGCGCCGCTTCGCCGAGCATGTCGAACGAGTAGCAGTACCCGCGTGCCTCGTTATCACGACCGTTTTTTAACGCTTCCTCTATCGTCTGGCCGGTCACGAACTGGTTGCCGAGCATGCGCATGGCCAGATCGACGCCTTTGCGGATCAGCGGTTCGCCGCCCTTGCCGATCAGCCTGGTCAGCGCCGAACCCAGCCCCTGCTCGCTGCTGGTCGCGACCAGCTTGCCGGTCACCAGCAAACCCCAGGTCGCGGCATTGACGAACAGCGACGGCGATTCACCCAGGTGTTTGCCCCAGTCGCCCTTGCTGATCTTGTCGGCAATCAGGCGGTCGGCAGTCTGGTGATCGGGAATGCGCAGCAGCGCTTCGGCCAGGCACATCAGCGCGATGCCCTCTTCCGACGACAGCGAAAATTCATGCATCAGCGCATCGACGCCGGACGCGCGGCTGCGCTTGTTGCGCACCGCTTCGACCAGCTTGCGCGCCAGCAGGCGCGTGGTGTCCTGTGTCCGGGCATCGCTGCCGGCCTGCGACAACAGCCACTGGACCGCGGCCCGCTCGTCGCTGCGGCAGGCGGCCGTGATGGCATCGCGCAAGGGGCCGGACTGAGGAAGGACTTCATCAGTCAGCGCGGAAAAAGGAAGGTCGGATACCGTCGGGGTTGGCATGGGATCAGCAAGGCAAGTGGGTGGATGAAGGTTCACCGCATTTCGGTAACGATCCCATTTTATGAGGAACACTCCTTTATTAATTCTGAAAATTTGGGTAGATTGTCGAATTTAATTTAGTAAAATTACTTTTTGCCAAATATAAAATCTCACCAAGATGGCTGCTCTCGACAAAATCAACAAGAAGATCCTGGACGAATTGCAAAACGACGGCCGCATCAGCAACCTGGAACTGGCCGCGCGCGTCAACCTGTCGGCGGCAGCCTGCCTGGAGCGGGTCCGCAAGCTGCAGGAGACCGGTTACATCCTCGGTTATACCGCCAGGCTGAATCCGGACCTGCTGGACGTGTCACTGCTGATTTTCATCGAGGTGGTGCTGGACCGCACCACGCCGGATGTATTCGAGACCTTCAAGCGCGAAGTCCATCTGGTGCCGGAAATACTGGAATGCCACATGGTGGCGGGCGGCTTCGATTATCTGATCAAGGCGCGTGTCAAGGACATGAACGCGTATCGGGAATTTCTCGGCAAGTCCCTGTTGCAATTGAAAGGTGTACGCGAAACGCATACTTATGCGGTGATGGAAGAAGTCAAGAATTCGACAAAATTGCCGATCAGGTGAACATGCCCCGCAAGCGCTTGTTCATCTACAGCGTATTAACCTCGGCCTCCGGCCACAAACGCGGGAACAGATAGCGAAACAATGGCAAAGGCAATGCAAGTTCAACCGGCCCCTTCGGCGTTCTGGAAGTAACGATGCCCAATTTGAACAAGTCGGCCAATGCCCGATCGGCGGTGCGGCTTGCCAGCCCCATCATGCCCTTGAACCGGGTTCGCTCCATTGATTGCACCGTGCCCAGATAGGCCAGCGGCGCTGCTGCTTCAACCTTCAATGCCCTGGTTTTTTCCCTGGTCGATTCAGCCGCCAGCATTTGTGCAAGGCGCGCCTCGAACGCTGGTATCTCCAGCATGCCAGTCATGAATGTAATCTGGTCGACATTGATGGCCATGAAAAACCGGATGAATTCAACGAGCCCTTTTTCGCTCAACACACCACGTCCGTCATAATCTCCCTGCCGCGCCTGGTCCGCCTTGGTCAGATGCGCATAATAATTTTCCTGCGCTCTGGCGAGCCCTCTCATCGGCGACCAAAGCCCTTGCGTCAGCCCCAGGGAAGAAAGGCCCAAATGGGTATGCAGACGCGCTGTGCGACCGTTGCCGTCCACGAAGGGATGTATCCAGGTGAATCTGTGATGCGCTGCCATCAACGCGATCAAGGCATTTTCCCCGGCGCGTGAAGTGTTATAAGCCTGATGCCACTCCTCCATGAAGCGCGGCACCGTCGCCGGATCGGGCGCAATGTGCTCGCCTATTTTTACGCCTCTGTCCCGCCATTCGCCCGGATGCACTTTTTCTTCAGTGCCGTCGTCGCTGGTCTGAATCAGATCCGCCTCTGCAAGTTGCGCATGCAAATACCGATGGATCGCCTGTAAAACCTCAGGATGGAAATAGGCAGACGCTTCGAACACCGGAAAAGCATTCTCTCCCCAGCGTTCTGTTTCGATATGGGCAATGGCAATGCGCTGCTTGCGCGCTTCATCCGGCTTATTGGAAAAGTCCTTGTTCAGCGCCCTTTCAATCATCAGTGGCGCTGTGTGTTGGCCTTCTATCTTGTTGGTATAAAAAGAGTTCATCGGCCGCAAGGTTTCGCGTAACAAGGCACGAAGATGGGGCATCCCTTGTGCAGCGAGATCTTTTGCACTGCTGATCACTTCAGCAGCCAGTGGACGCAAATCATTCATTGCCCCTTCGCTGGGCAACAAAGGATGCATTTGATGAGGGCTGTTGAAGTGATATTTGGACAATTTATTTCCCAATGAGCATTCCGCACCATCTCCATGAACATATCTGGCGCATCATTTGGCGAATCTTACACCATCTTAATGAGCATATAAATTTATTTAAAACCAATAAGTTACATAATATCAGGCGAATTAGTTGGCGAATATTTTCAGCAGCAATTCGTGACTATGCCACATCGTTCTTGCGGCCATCTTGGGCAGCCCATTCACCCACTTTTTCCTCGATGGCAGCGAATGGTGGTCGAGTTGTTCAAGGATGTCGCGTTCGCCTCCGCGCCCCTGACGCCGCAACGGGCGCAGCTGCTGATCGAGTCGGTCCGGTCATCGCAGTTGCTCAGGGGCTGGCGTGGCGGCCCGAATTACGACGAGGGCGCGTTGTGTGATGCCTTGTGCCGCGTGTCGGAATTTGCGGTCGCGCATGCGCATGAACTCGACAGTATCCATATCAATCCGTTCGTGGTGCGCGAGTCGGACGCGACCGACAACCACGGCCCGTATAAAGGCAGCGCCACCGGCTTCATCGACTGGGCAGTCGAGAAATTGAAGGATAGCGGACGGCTGGTCCACATGCTGGGCAATATTTCGATCGTGCTGCGCGGACCTGCCGCCGCGGTCGAGAGTTATTTCCAGGCATTCCAGGCCGACAAGACCGCCAGCGGCGAGGTGCGCGAAACGTTTCTGTGCGGCCGGTATATCGACCGCTTCGAGAAACGTGGTGATGAATGGCGGGTCGCCCAGCGCGTCGTGACGTATGACTGGATCAGCGTCAATGAAAGGGCCAACGGCACGGATGCGGAGCGGTTTGGCGTCAGGCAACCGGTTGGTGGCCCCAAGCCGGACGATCCTTATTACGTTACGCATTGCTGGCGCAAGCGCCTTTTTCGAACTGACATTAAAGACGGCCGAAAGTTTATACTGGCGGACAGGATACGTGATCAAGCGGCGGCATGCGCTACACATTTCATCGTGGAAGAAGCGCAATTCTTGATTCGTTAATGAACCAGACCAGAAAGGCCCCGCAATGAACGCAGCACATGAAGCACTCGACCGCCTGCGGGAAGGAAATCTCCGTTTCGTTTCCGGCAGCGCAAGCAGCCACGCACTGCAGAGCCCGGAGCGCCGCACCGAACTGCTGGCAGGCCAGGAGCCGTTCGCCATCATCCTCGGCTGTTCCGATTCGCGGGCGCCGGCCGAACTTGTCTTTGACCAGGGCCTGGGTGACCTGTTTGTAATCCGGATCGCCGGCAACATCGTCGCCCCTTCACAAATCGGCAGCGTCGAGTTCGCCGCTGACCGGTTCGGCACACCGCTTGTGGTGGTCATGGGCCACTCCCAGTGCGGCGCTGTTTCGGCCACGCTCGAGGAAATCATGCGTCCGACCACCCATCAGTCGCGCCATCTGCATTCGATCGTTGAACGGGTGCGGCCCTCGATAGAGCCCTTGCTGGAGACGGAGCTGCGGCACGATACGGCGGCGCTGCTAAGGCATGCGGTGCGGGCCAACGTGCGCGCTTCCGCCAATCACCTGCGGCACGGATCGGAACTGCTCGAACAGATGATCCAGCGACAGGAGATCCTGATCGTGGGCGCCGAATATTCTCTGGAAACCGGGGTAGTCGATTTTTTTGACGGTGTGCCGGTGGCCGCCTGACCACCGCTTGCAGCGCTTATTTTTGCCAACCCTTCATGTTCAGCGCACCCATCACGGTATTCGACAATCCACCGTCCACCATCAATTCCGTGCCATGCACATAAGCCGCATCCGGCCCGGATAAAAATGCCACCACGCCGGCGATATCGTCAGCCTCGGCCAGACGCAGGCGTCAAGGACAGGCATATTGCCGCGATTCGCCAAGAGGGCTTTTCGGACTATGCGATCCGTCCCGCCGGAGACCGGTCCAGCTGATCCTGCCGAATATTGCCGTGCTGTTCACTTCCGGCTACACGCAGGATGCATTGATGAAAAGCAGCCGGCTTGATCCGGCAATCAACCTGCTTGGCAAGCCATATCGACGCGATCAGCTCGCAGCGAAGATCAGATCAGTGTTATCGAAAAAAATATAAGCAATGTTTTTAGTTGCCCCACGAATACTTTTTAAGTAGCATCGGGCGCTGAGTATTTCAGTAAATTAGCGATCGGGAAGTCCGCTGCGGCCTTTGGCTCCCGATTGTCCGGACAATCCCGCAAAAGGTCTGCCATGATGAACCCGCCCTTGCAACGCCGACCTGGGGTCGCATTGTCAGCGCAACGAATGCCGCTGACAAATAAAAAAAATACCGCACCGATATGCTGGCTCGGTGGCCTGTTGCTGACCGCTCTGCTGCCGGTGCATGCGGCGCAGGCGGCGGCACGGGATCTGGCCGAACTCAGCATTGAAGAACTGGCCAATATCCGCATCACGTCGGTGTCAAAAAAAGCGGAAACGCTGGCCGACGCACCGGCGTCCATTTTTGTCATCACGGGCGAGGATATCCGCCGCTCCGGCGCAACGACGCTTCCCGAAGCACTGCGCCAGGCCCCCAATCTTCAGGTCGCGCGCGTGGACGCGAGAAATTATGCGATCAGCGCGCGCGGCTTCAACAGCCCGTTTGCGAACAAGCTGCTGGTGCTGATCGACGGCCGGGCTGCCTATACGCCCCTGTTTTCCGGCGTGTTCTGGGATGCGCAGGATGTGGTCCTGGAAGACGTCGCCCGCATCGAGGTCATCAGCGGCCCGGGCGCTACGTTATGGGGTGCGAATGCCGTCAATGGCGTGATCAATGTGATCACGAAAGGCGCTGCCGACACGCAGGGCGTGCTGGCAACGGCGGGCGCCGGCAAGAACGAAAAAAATGGCGTGCTGAGATACGGTGGAGTTCTCGACAACGGCGGCCATTACCGTGTTTATGGAAAATATGCCGACAATGGCGATACGCAGCGCGCCGATGGCGTAACGGTGGCGACCGGCTGGCAGCGCAAGCAGACCGGGTTCCGATCCGACTGGGGAAACACGAACCGAAACGTCACGCTGCAGGGTGACGCTTACCAGGGCGCGCTACACCAGTTCGGCACTCCGGATATCGACATCAAGGGCGCCAATCTGGTGGGCCGCATGAATACCACGCTGGACGACGGCTCGGAAGTCAGCCTGCAAGCGTACTGGGACTACACGTCCCGCAATCAGCCGCTGGCATTCGTTGAACATCTGCATACGCTGGATGTGCAGCTGCAGCATTCGATCAAACTGGCAAAGTCGCACGAGCTTGTCTGGGGCGCCGGTTATCGACTGGCGCTGGATCGTGTGGAAAACGGCAACGCTTTTGCCTTTTTACCCGCCTCACTCAACATGCATTGGGCAAACGTATTCATCCAGGACGAGATTACCTTCGCTGACAATCTCCGTCTGACCGCCGGCCTGAAGGTCGAGGACAACAATTACACCGGGGTGGAATTCCTGCCGACACTGCGCCTTGCATGGAAACCGGCGCAGAATCACCTGGTCTGGGGTTCGGCCTCGCGTTCGGTACGTACGCCCTCACGCATAGACCGGGATTTTTTCAGTCCGACCAATCCTGCCGTGGTCAATGGCGTATCCCGCTTCGCCTTGGCTGGCGGCCCCGATTTCGAATCCGAGATCGCCAACGTCGCCGAGCTCGGATATCGTGTGCAACCGTCCTCCACCGTTTCCTATTCCGCGACGGCGTTTTACAGCCGCTACGACAGACTGCGCACGCTGGAACCCAATCCCAACGGCTTTGGAGCGGTGTTCAGCAACGGCGCCGAAGGCAAGGCGCGCGGCATCGAAATGTGGGGGACCTGGCGCGCCTTGCCTGCCTGGCGGCTCTCCGGCGGCCTGGTGGCGCAGCGGGTCAGTACAACCCTGAAGCCGGGCCGCCGCGACTTGTCAGGCGCAACCGGCCTGGCGTCCAGCGATCCGGCGCATTACTGGATGCTGCGTTCCTCGTTCGATATCGCGCAGGGGCAAGAGCTGGACATTGCCGTTCGGCGTAGCGGCAGCCTGGGCAGTCCTGCCGTGCCGGCCTATACCACGATGGACATGCGCTACGGCTGGAAAATCAGCCGCGACCTGGAACTGTCCGTCGTCGGGCAGAATTTGCTTGACCGGTCTCATCCGGAGTATGGCGCGGCTGCTGCACGCAGCGAATATGACCGCAATGTTTTTGTTAAAGTGCTCTGGCGCCTGTGACATTCGTGACCGACGTAAAAAATCAAAAAATGAAAAGCTTGATGCACCTGCTACAGGGTTTTCCGATGCCACACCGCCGCGCCGGATCGTGGCAGATCAGCGGGCTATTTGCACGCGCACTCTCGCTATGTCTGCTGCTGTGGTTGCCGCATTCCCTGTCGATGGCGCAAACTGCCGCCAGCGAAAAAAAGGGCACGGCGATCGAGAAACGGGTGAAAGCCGCGTTCCTGTATCAATTCCTGAATTATGTCGACTGGCCGGCTGCTGCATTTGCGAAAAGCGATGTCCCTTATGTCATCGGCGTGGCGAACGCGGACGATATCGCGGACGAATTGGCCAGCCTGGCAAGCGGACGTAGCGTCAACAACCGAACCGTGACCATAAAAAAACTTCGCCCCGGCGACGCGTTGAATGACATCCACGTTTTGTTCATTGGCCGGACTGAACTCTCCAGGCAGCAGCAATTGCTGAAGCAGGCACAGGCGCAGCCTGTTCTCGCCGTAACGGAGAGCGAAGGCGCGCTGACGCAAGGAAGCATGATCAACTTCCGGATCGCAGACGACCGTGTCCGCTTTGAAGTCGCGCCCGATGTGGTCGAGAAAGCCGGCCTGAAACTCAATTCAAGGATGCTGGCGGTGGCACTGTCGGTCACCAAAGGGACACCGCAATGATCAGGAACGCCATTCAGCACTCCATAGCGCGTAAATTCATGCTTGCGATCCTGGCCACGACTTGCACCGCCCTCCTCGTGTCCGGTGTAGCAATGTTATTGCATGACGTGCGCACTTTTAAGGCAACCTGGGTAAATGACCTGACGACGCAATCCAACATTCTTGCCCAGATCAGCATGCCGGCGCTGGAGTTCAACGACGCCAAGGTCGCGCAGGAAAACCTGGCGCAACTCAAGGCCCGTCCCAATATTTCTGCCGGCGCGATTTATGCGCAAAATGGCGCCTTGTTCGCGACTTACTCCAGCGGCCAGCCAGATTCAACCGGCTTGCCGCCTTCTCCAGGGCCCAACGGATACAAGATCGTCAACAACGAGATAACGATCTTCAAGCGCATGACACGCAATGGCGAAACCGTCGGTACGGTCTACCTGCGCGGGCGTTACCCCTTGGCCGAACGCATCTGGAATTACGTCTCGATTCTGGTGGCTGTCATGATGGGCAGCCTGATTGTGGCGACCCTGGTGTCGACCTGGCTGCAGGCCGCCATTACCAGGCCCATCCTGGCGCTCACCGAGGCAGTGCATCAGGTAATCCGTAAACGTGACTTTTCATCACGCGTAAAAAAGACGACGGAAGATGAGGTCGGCATCCTGGTCGATGCGTTCAACAGCATGCTGACCGAGGTGGGAGCGCGTGCGAAGGCGCTCGAAGAGTCCAACCTGGCCTTGCAGCGCGAAATGAAGGAACGAATCGGCGCTGAAGAATCGCTGCAGCAGCTTAACAATACCCTCGAAGAGCGCATTGTCGAACGCACTGCCGAACTGGAACGCGCGCATGAACAACTGCGGCAGTCGCAAAAGCTGGAAGCGATCGGACAACTGACAGGCGGGGTCGCGCACGACTTCAATAATGTCTTGCAGGTTATCGGCGGCAATCTTCAACTGTTGCAGATGAATTTCGGCGGCAATCCGCAAGCGCAAAAGCGGCTTGAAACAGCCGCGTTTGCAGCCGATCGCGGCGCCAAGCTGTCCTCGCAACTTCTTGCATTTGCGCGCCGCCAGCCTTTGCAGCCGGTGTCGTCCAACCTGGGCCGGATATTGCGCGACATGGACGATTTGCTGCGGCGCGTGTTGGGCGAATCGATTCAAATTGAAACCATCGTCACGGGTGGACTGTGGAATACGCTGGTCGATCCGAACCAGCTGGAAAACGTGATCCTCAATCTTGCCATCAATGCCCGGGATGCGATGAATGGCGAAGGCAAACTTACGCTCGAACTGGGTAACGCCATGCTGGACGATCATTATGTGTCGACCGAGCTGGATGTGCCGGCCGGCCAATACGTGATGCTGGCAATTTCCGATACCGGGATGGGCATGCCTGCGGAAGTGATGGCACGCGTGTTCGAGCCTTTTTTTACCACCAAGCGCGAAGGTGAAGGAACCGGCCTGGGACTGAGCATGGCCTACGGCTTCGTCAGGCAGAGTGATGGCCACATCAAGATTTACAGCGAGGTAGGAAATGGGACGACGGTCAAGATCTATCTCCCGCGCTCGCATCAGGCGGAAGTTGAAGTGTCGGATGGCCTGACAGGGCCTGCGATCGGTGGCACCGAAACGATTCTTGTGGTGGAAGATGACCTGGCGGTCCAGGCCACCTCGGTAGACATGTTGACGGGCCTCGGCTATCGGGTATTGAAGGCGAACGATGGACAGAGCGCGCTGAATATTCTCAAGAGCGGCATGAAGATTGATTTTCTTTTTACCGACGTTGTCATGCCCGGTCCGCTCAGGAGCCCGGATCTGGCAGGGGCGGCAAAACAGCTGTTCCCCGATATCGAGGTATTGTTCACGTCGGGCTATACCCAGAATGCGATCGTGCATGGCGGCCGCCTCGATCCCGGCGTGGAGCTGATCAGCAAGCCTTATCGCAGGGAAGACCTGGCGCGAAAAATCCGCCATATGCTGGCGAACCGGCAAATGCTGACCAACCCTCCTGGCGGTGAGCTACTCGATGACAATACGTCAGATGCACTCGCGAAATCGCCTGTCTCCATGCGCATCCTCGTGGTCGAGGACAATGAAGATTCGCAACTGATGTTATGCGAACTGCTGACGCTGCTCGGACATCAGGCGCACGGCGTTTCGACTGCGGAAGCGGCGCTCGATGTATTGGCCGCTGACGAATTCGATCTCCTGTTGACCGACGTCAGTCTGCCCGGCATGTCCGGTGTGGAGCTGGCGCGCAAGGTCATCGGTGAGCTGCCTGCCATGAAAATAATATTTGCATCCGGATATGGCGCGATCACCGCGCGTGAATTCGAGTTCAAGTCCGTTTCACTGCCCAAGCCTTATGATCTTGACAAGCTGCAGCAGGTATTGGCTGATGCCAGCTCGGGGAAATGAACATTGCCCCGCCCAGCCTCTTGACCTGATCGTACCCGTGGCGGTCTTGTCGTGGTACGGGCGCTGCAGGGTACATTTCAGCCCCCGTATGCTGTCACAATTTCCTGTTGTCAACGTGTTGTCAACGGTTAAGTGTTCGGCGCGTTAAACAGCCAGGGCATCGAATTAACAGGCTCCCGCAACATGTGCACGCTGCTGCGCGGCGTCATCCGTCATCGCCGTACCTTAACTTCCGGGGCAACAATAGGGGACAGACCACAATTTCCCCATTTCCCTACAAAAAACAATAGGGGACAGACCACAATTTCCCCATTTCCCTACGAAACGTGGTCTGTCCCCTATTACGTGTCCCCTATTACGCCTCAGACCACAATTTCCCCATTTCCCTACAAAATGTGGTCTGTCCCCTATTACGTGTCCCCTATTACGCCTGTTACGCCTATTACGTGTCTTTGTCGGTTTCATGGGTTCCTCGGGCATGATTGTCCCTTATTTCAGGTGTCCGTTGAAACCGGGTTACCTCAGTCTGTCCCCTATTACGCTCACGGAAACCATGGCAATGCCATTGCTGACGAAGGTATGTCGAGACTGACCCGAATGGCACTTACTTAAGCCATAAGCTCTTGAATTAGCAAGG
>JAZKDW010000019.1:0-23707 GCA_040387375.1 Pseudomonadota bacterium | reverse complement strand
CCTTGCTAATTCAAGAGCTTATGGCTTAAGTAAGTGCCATTCGGGTCAGTCTCGAGATACCCCGGGCAAAATCCCACTTACGTTCCCTATCGTGAAACCCTGATGTCTCCGAAGTACCGACTAACTCAGCAATTTGTTAAGGTCGTTCTGTTACCTGTTTCACCTTGGCCATCATTTCAGACATCAATTCCTTGATAATTTGGTTTGGATCCTGAAAACCATGAAGCGGTGAATTGTCCCAGCGGCCTGTGACGACCAAGTTGCCAGATTTCGCTTCGAAAATATTTACATTCACTGTCTTTAAATACATTACCAAGTCCCAGCGCCACACATCCGAATAAGCAACCAGCATGTCCACATCCGATGCTTGTCTGGTTCCAGCAGCCACAGGTGCCTTAACGGAAATCCCACTGGCTTGAAGATACTGTGTAACGTTGATATCCATAGATGCGGAATTCCCCTCTTGAGGGATTAATGACGCGGCACCCGAACCAAATGCTTTTGGCGGGTTAGTCGTACCAAGTGTCACGCTCTGAGAAGTGGCACATCCGGTCAGCGCCAAAACCGCGGCACACAAGATCGCTATGGCAAAACGTTTCATTTTTAAATCCTCTTTTTATGAAAATAATAGACAGCGAATGACACCAGAATAAATAGAATCAAGGCAGTTCCGGACCGCCGACAATGTCCTGCACCGACTGGGAAAAATTGTTTTCCCCTTGATCGGCAGCCGCCCATCATGGACATCAAGTTGCCCCGGCGCATTGGCGAATTTCTGAAAGAGCTGGACCTGACCGAGGGTCGCTCGACCGGCATCCCGAAAATCTTGAAGGTCATGGCGACCAATGGCTCGCCTGCGCCGCTGTTTGAAACGGATGACGAACGGGCGTCCTTTGTCGTTCGGCTGCCGGTGCACCCGCTGGCGAAACAGCCTACCACGGATGTGACCATGGATGTGACCATGGATGTGACCGTGGAAGTCGCGGCTCTGCTGCAGGTGATAAAGGGGGACATGCCCAGACCTGCCCTGCAGGGAGCGATGGGGCTCAGGAATGCAGAGCATTTCCGCAAAGCATACCTGGTACCGGCCATGACAGCGGGCTACCTGGAAATGACCCTGCCGGATACGCCTCGTAGCACCAGGCAACGTTATCGCCTGACGCCTCTCGGCCTACAACAACAGCGCAAGCTCAAAGGCAAGTCGTGAGCATGGCAATACGTTGAAGCGTAGCCACCGTGTAGGAATTCCACCGTGGATCCGCTTACGAACCGTAGACAGATTAATAGAAATCGAGATTGACCCTGACCCTTCTGACCCTTGATCGATTCCACCCATGAGCTTACTATGCGCGCATATTGGCGGGTCGACAGGCGCGGTGAGTCAGCTGCTCTACTCGGAACCTGGTCGACAAGAACGCAGCCTGACTGAGGAGGGTCAACATAACAGGAATTTTAGCCGGCTCTTCAATCACCACAGTTTCTTTTGTCATATCCTGAATCAAGCTGTCGAACCGAAGAAAGCATCATCGGCCGGCAACCGACTTGACCCAGGAGGCCCGCATGGAATCGTCCAGTTTCCCGACATCAAGCGAAGTCGTTTTCAGCGAACGTACCGCCAGAATCGATGACATAAACCTCCACTATCGAATCGGCGGAACAGGAAGCCCTGTCGTGCTGATGCATGGTTATGCCGAGACCGGCCACATGTGGAATCCGGTGATGCCCGATCTGGCGAAGATCCATACGGTTATTGTTCCCGACCTGCGCGGCACCGGCGCCTCCGAGAAGCCAGCGACCGGTTACGACAAGAAGACGATGGCGCAAGATATTCACGGCTTGGTAAAGTCGCTCGGTTTCGACAAGGCCACCATCGTCGGTCATGATATCGGCCTGATGGTTGCATACGCCTATGCGGCTCAATACCCGGACGAAACCGATCATCTAGTGCTGATGGACGCTTTCCTGCCCGGCATCGGAAACTGGAAGGACATGTGGCTGATGCGCGACCTCTGGCATTTCCATTTCTATGGCGATGTGCCGCTGGCCTTGGTCGCAGGTCGTGAACGCATCTATTTCGAGCATTTCTGGAATGACTTCGCAGCGAATCCCAGGCACTCGATTCCTGAGGCGGATCGGCAAATCTATGCGGAAGCCTACGCTCAGCCAGGTGGCATGCGGGCCGGGTTCGAATACTTCCGCAACTTTGAACAAGATGCGATGGATTTCCAGCAGTTCGCGCGGAATAAATTGACGATGCCGGTGCGGGTGATCTCTGGCGAAAAATCGGGCGGCGAGTTTCTCATCGATCAGGTAAGGCTGGTCGCGAATGACGTACAAGGCAAGGTCATTCAGGGCTCAGGCCACTGGCTCCTGGAAGAAGGGCCGGAGCAGGTGATTCCTGTTCTGAATGAGTACGTGCACTGATCGGAAGCCAAGGCGATTGATGATGATCTCCTGGAGTTCATCAAGTCCTGAGCCCTCAGGTAGCGAGTGCTTGGGAGTCGAGCTGGCGGCACTACCCGAGCGTTTATTTCCCGCGCCCCTGAACTCCTTTTGCGGCCTCTTCGATCAGCGCAGCTACTGCATTCGGCTGCGATATGTAAATCGCGTGACTGCCCGCTACCTCGACGACGGCCGACCCCATACGCTTGGACATAAGACGCTGGGCCGGCGGTGGAATCATCTGATCGTCGGTAGCGACCAGGTACCAGCTCGGCCTGGTCTTCCACGCCGGCTCACTGATTGTCCCGCTTAGCGCCTCCAACCCCCACGGCACTTGGGAATCGGCCATGAATTCAGCCTTATCCTTTTCCACGTCCGCCGCGAATGAGGCAGCGAACTTCGTCCTGTCCAGGAACAAATAGCCTTCGTCAGGAGGCAGTATCGGCGGCACCGGTGCGCCGGGCGGTGGATCCTTGATGAGCGTGGAGACCGACTCGCCCTTATCGGGAGCGAAGGCAGCGATATAAACAAGCCCCTCCACGCCTGGATCGTTGCCAGCTTCGGTGATGACTGCTCCGCCGTATGAATGGCCCACGAGAATCACTGGACCCTTCTGCTTGTGAACAATGCGCCTGGTCGCGGCGACATCGTCGGCCAGCGATATCGTGGGATTCTGAACGATGGCGACACTGTAGCCGCCCTTTTTCAGTATTTTATAGACGCCTTCCCAACCGGAACCGTCTACGAAGCCACCGTGGACGAGAACGATAGTAATTGCCGCCGGACCAGATACTCCAGCCATGATGAACTCCTTTCCCTAATGATTGCTACGGTTGTCCGGATTGCGCGTCAGCTCAGAGAAGATCCTCATTGCGGCAGACCTGCACGCATGTGCCAAAGCTCCGTGGACAGTGTCGGCAATATTGACAATGCCGGCAATTGCCCTTTGGTCCAACCTGCCGGGCGTACCTTCGTAGACCTGCAATCCTCATCCACTTGCAAAATCCTGTTCCGTAGATCAATGGAGCAGGAATAACAATGCGGTGTTCACTGGGATTCAAACCCATCTCGTTTGCTGTGGTCCGCCTGTTTCGCCATTTCCGAACATGCTCCAATAAGGGCGGCAAACAGATGATCAGGTTCCGGAGGGGTTGTTGGGATAGCTGTCCTTTATGCACGCGCCATGTCGTCGGGGTTGGCGAGCAAAGCGGGCCGTTCCCGTCGCTTTGGGCCCAATCCAAAATCAGACTTCAGCGGCAATTTCCATCCGGCAGGTCGCGAGATTAAGCAGGAACGTAGGTCAACCTGATCACATCCTCGCCAATCCGATCATTAGCCATAAGGCGCAGCGGCGGCCGGGGTCCGGCGAAATATGGCTTGCCGTGACCAAGCACGACGGGGTGCAGGTAGATTCGATACTCGTCAATCAGGCCAAGTTCGGTGAGGCTTTGCGCCAAGCCTGGGCCAGCAACTTCGATCTCCCCGTCGCGCTCGGCCTTCAGCTTGCGGATCGCGCCCTCAAGATCATCCTCAACAAGTCTGGCGTTGGGACCGACCGACTTCAACGTGCGCGAGACGACCCATTTCGGCTGGTTCCGCCACGCCGCCGCGAAGGCGTGTTCGTCTGCGTCCCATTCAGGATGATCGTCGTCCCAGTAACGCATGACCTCATACATTTGGCGACCGTACACACTGCCCGCCTGCCCCTGAGCCTCCTGGATGAAGTGGCGGAAGAGCGTAGGGCTTGGCGCAAACGCCATATGGTCGACGTAGCCGTCCAGGGACTGGTTCATTCCGAACACGAGCTTAGCCATACCCAATTCCTTTCCTCACGCGGCACATCCGCGCGGTTCTGATTGCGTTATGCAATCGGTTGTAAGCTGGATTGACTGATTTTATATCACGATTGGTTTTTGGCGTGCGCATGAGAAGTTACTACAACCATGAAGACGGTTTTTGCATAACGTGTCGTGCGACGGGTAGGGCTCTTCATCAGTGACCGCTTCTGGCCGGCTCGTGTCTATTTGCCGGTCTGCAGCGCCGGCCGCTATTGGATGCCTTCCCGACGATAGCCAGGATGGGGCGAAATGGAGCAACCGCTTCCACCGCTTCATGCACGTAATATTTTCTGGCAGCCAAGGGGCGCGCAGCCGCCGTATCGAAACGCACCGTGTTCAGCCTTTTTGTTGAACTTCCGTGTGCAAAGCCGTTCTTAACTTTTCATTGAATCCGTGATGTCACCCGCGTCCTCCTGTTTCGACAAGGCCGCGGATCATCGAACCTTGCGATGAAGTCCATCGTCTTGCCCAGTGAAGAAGCAGCCATGGCTGGCCCGGTGATATCGGACCCGCCGGCCCGGGCAGGAACAGCACCCTGCCGCGGCAATTATTCTCTCGCCGCAAGCATCCCGACCTGGGACACGAAGCCACCCTAGCTCATGATGAAAGATTCCCGTCTGCGGCACGCGCGGGTTGCCGCAGCCTGCGCGGCTTGCCGATGTCGCGGCGAAATGGGAAATGGTATCGGCCGATGAATCGAAGGCAGCGCGGCGTGTCCGAACGTAGCGGATCCGAGGCTCGCCATGTTTTTTGCGAGCGGCTGCCGTCCTTATTTCCTGGATAGGAGAATCTTATGCTGGCAATGAATTACAGGGGGCCCTACAGGGTACGCGCGGAGCAAAAGCCGGAGCCGCGAATCGAACACCCGAACGACGCGATCGTACGAGTCTCGCGCGCATGCATTTGTGGATCGGATCTGCATCTTTATCATGGGCTGGTTCCCGACACCAGGGTCGGCATGATCTTCGGCCACGAGTTCACCGGCGTAGTGGAAGAGGTCGGCCCGACAGTCCAGAACGTGAAAGTGGGCGACCATGTGCTCGTGCCGTTCAACATCTTTTGCGGCTCCTGCTTCTTTTGCCAGCGCGAACTGTACAGCAACTGCCACAACACCAATCCCGAGGCGAGCGCCGTCGGCGGTATCTACGGCTACTCGCACACGACGGGGGGCTATGACGGCGGCCAGGCCGAGTTTGTCCGCGTGCCGCTGGCGGACGTCAATCCAACGGTCATTCCCAAGGATATTCATGTTGACGATGCCGTTCTGTTGACCGACGCCTGCCCGACCGGCTACCAGGCCGCGGAAATGGGCGATATCGCTCAGGGCGACACGGTGGTCATTTTCGGCGCCGGCCCGGTCGGCATCTTTGCCGCGAAGTCGGCCTGGCTGATGGGCGCGGGGCGCGTCATAGTGGTCGACCATGTGGAATACCGGCTGGAATTCGTCAGGAATTTCGCGCAGTGCGAGGTGATCAACTTCAGGGAAGTCGATGACATGGCCATCCATATCAAGAAAATGACCGACTGGCTGGGCGCGGACGTCTGCATCGATGCGGTAGGCTGCGAAGCCGCCGGCAGCGCGATACAGCGGCTCACCGGCAGATACCTGAAATGGCAGGCCGGCACCAGCACGGCATTGCATTGGGCCATCAACTCGGTGCGCAAGGGCGGCAATGTGTCCATCGTCGGCGTATACGGCCCGCCGTACAACGTGGTCCCGATAGGCAACGCGTTGAACAAGGGCCTGACGTTGCGCATGAACCAGGCCAGCGTGAAGCGTCACCTGCCGCGCCTGTTCGAGCATGTCCGCGCGGGCAACCTGGAACCCAGGAAGATCATCACGCATCAGGTGCCGCTCGAGGAAGTCTCGGACGCATATCACATGTTCTCCAGCAAGCTCGACGATTGCATCAAGACTGTCCTGATCCCGCCCAGGGCGCCGCGCCTGGAAACGGTGCACTGAACAGGCCTAATCAACCCATTCCAAGGAGTGAAGCGAAATGGACATTCAAACTCGTCCGACCACCCAGCGCGACCACAGCGCGACAAGGATCGAACGCGACTACAGTAAAAAATCGGCCGCCGATTTTTCCCATATCAAGGGCTGGGGGGCAGATCTCGATCCCGCGAACCGGCCGGCTGTTCCGATGGAGAGGACCCCGCCGCGGCTGGAAGGATTGCATTGGGACGATATCGAAGACCAGCCGCTGAGGATAAAGGTCTACCACTCGGTCGAACGGCCTGGCATCACGCCGGTGTTCGGGACCAGCACGCCGCCCAGCGGCTTCAGCGGAAGAATACGCGACGTCGCGTATGGATTCAGCGAGAACGACGTCCGCCACTGGATGCTGCTGTTGCTGGCCGACCGGGTCAATGTGGTCGAAGGCATAGGACAGGACCTCATGAGCGGCCGCATTCCCAATGTCTTCGCCGAGATGGGCATCAAGGCCGAACTGCGACACAACCGCGCGGGGCTCATCCGCAAGGCGGCGGTCGCGTCGGCGGTGATCGGCGCCGGTTATTTCCTGCTCAAGCGCCGGGACACGCGCGCATACCGGTTTTGAACCTGGATTGGAGAACGCTCATGCCTGACCTGAATGCACTCACGGGCCGCCGCATCGCCGTACTGGCAGTCGACGGTTTCGAAAAGGTAGAACTCACCGTGCCGGTCGCCGCCCTCAAGATGGCGGGGGCGGATGTCGACATCATCTCGCTGCATGCCGGACGGATCCGCGGCGTCAACCTGCATGAACCGGCAAGCAAGGTGCACGTCGACAAAACCCTGGACCGGGCCAGACCGGCGGAATACGACGGCCTGCTGATACCGGGCGGATTCATCAACCCGGACCTGTTGCGGCAGTCCGCCGACGCGCGCGATTTCGTGCGCGCGTTCGACCGCCAGGGCAAGCCGATCGCAACCCTTTGCCATGGGCCCTGGCTGCTCGCCTCCGCGGGACTGACTCCCGGAAGGACCATGACTTCCTGGCCGGGCACACGGGATGACATGGTGAATGCAGGCGCCACCTGGCTGGACCAGGAAGTGGTGAGGGATGGCAACTGGGTGACCAGCCGCGGACCGCAGGACATGGTGCCGTTCGTCCGCGCGATGACCGAGTTGTTCTCCGGCGTCGCCGCGAGCCCCCAGAGAGTCGGTCAACCCGGCCGTTCGGATCCGCAGCGGGAGCAGCCGCCGGCGCTGGTGATCAATGCCATGCGCTGGATGCCGCGCCCGGCATTGCGGACCATATTGGGAGTTGCGTTGCTTGGTGCGGGGCTGGCGGCGGCGGGCCGGCGGCCCTCCGGTTATCGGATCAGCCAATCGCCGTGACATCATCGGCCGCGGCCTGCAGGCCGCGGATCTGTACCAGATATCGCTTGATATCTTGAATTGTCGAGGCCCCGTGCGTAATCGGCGCGGGTCATGTGGTAACGCTGTCCGGTCCGGTTCACGGATCCCGGCAATCGGGGTCGCCGCGTCAGGCGGGCACGCGTATGAACTGGAGGAATATGATGAAAGCTGTAGTCTATAGCGGGCCGCGCGATGTCAGCGTGAAAAACGTGCCCGATCCGAAAATCGAGCGGCCGACCGATGTGATCGTGCAGATCAGAAGCACCAATATCTGCGGTTCGGATCTGCATATGTACGAAGGCAGGACCGACTTCGAAACGGGCAGGGTTTTCGGGCATGAGAATCTCGGCCAGGTCAAGGAAGTCGGGCCGGCCGTCGAGCGCCTCAAAGTCGGTGACTGGGTCTGCATGCCATTCAATATCAGCTGCGGCCATTGCCGGAATTGCGAAAAGGGATTGACCGCATTCTGCCTGACCGCCAATCCCGAGCCGGGCATGGCAGGCGCCGCCTTCGGCTTCGCCGACATGGGGCCTTACCAGGGCGGACAGGCGGAATACCTGCGCGTTCCCTGGGCCGATTTCAACTGCCTGAAGCTGCCTCCCGATGCCGAGGAAAAGCAGAACGACTATGTGATGGTGGCCGATATCTTTCCGACCGGCTGGCATGTGACCGAACTTGCCGGCATGCGGCCGGGCGATGCCGTCGTCATCTACGGCTCGGGTCCGGTCGGGCTGATGGCCGCGCATTCAGCGATGATCAAGGGCGCCTGCAATGTGATGGTGGTCGATCGCCACCCCGACCGGCTCCGGCTGGCGGAATCGATAGGCGCGATCGCCATCGACGATTCGAAGGTCAATCCGGTCGACCGCGTCATGGAGCTTACCCATGGCCTGGGCGCCGATGTCGGCTGCGAGTGCGTCGGCTACCAATGCCATGATCCCGCCGGAAAGGAGATTCCCAACCTGACCATGAACAATCTCGTCAAGTCGGTGAAGTTCACCGGCGGCATCGGCGTGGTCGGGGTATTCACGCCAAAGGATCCCGGCGCGCCCGATGACCTGGCCAAGAAGGGCGAGATCGTGTTTGACTGGGGAATGAGCTGGTTCAAGGGCCAGCATATCGCCACCGGGCAGTGCAATGTCAAAGCCTACAACCGCCAGCTGCGTGACCTGATCCATGCCGGCAGGGCGAAGCCCTCTTTCATCGTTTCGCATCAGCTGGAACTGAGCAAGGCGCCGGAGGCCTACCAGCACTTCGACGCGCGCGATCAGGGCTGGACGAAAGTCATCCTGAAGCCCGGAGGATGAGTGGATTTCTCCTGATCCTGATGGGGGGTGCCGCCGGCGAGCCGGGTTCGAAGACAGGTTTTCATCGAGCCCGGAGTGCCGCTTTTTACCGGAGCAACGCGGTCCGCCCCTGGTGCCCAGCTCGCCAGGATATCGGTTTGCCAGTGCGCTTGCGCCTTCATGCGTGCCACCCCCTCTCCGTGTTATTGAACGTGAGAGCATTGTGCCGGGCATGGTGACCGGTGACTATGACGCCGCTGGCTTACCGGTTACGCACTGGTGGCAGCATTTGAGGTCATGCCAGACGCGCCCGTGGCTAACCCTACGCCGCAGAGTTCCCACTTAAAAACCAAAAGCGTTGTCTTGACAAGCGGGACACCTCTAAACGTTATATAGTTCGCGCTCGTGCTCAATCAGCTATTCTTAATTACCTTTGGCAATGGATACTCGCTTACTGGATTATTTTCTGAGAGTCGCAGAGTTAGGTAGCATTAATAAGGCTGCAACAGACCTGTACCTGTCGCAACCTGCGCTGTCGCGGCACATCGCGTTGCTGGAACACGAACTCAACGTGAAGCTCTTTAATCGCAATCAGGGCGGTGTCAAACTGACAGAGGCGGGAAAGCTGTTATGCGAGCGCGCTCGAAAGATTTTGCTGGAGATCTCGATCCTGAAGGGACATATCGGGGAGCATGCGATTGGTCAGTTGGCACTCGGTATTCCGCCCTCCTGGCAAAGCTTCTTCACCACGCCGCTGGTGCAGACGATCGTCAGTCAGTTCCCCGGGATTATGCTGCGCGTGCATGAAGGACCGAGCAATGTAATGCGGGACCAAATGTTGCGCGGGATGGTTGACCTGGCGATCGTCCCGTTCGATTCCACGCCGGCTGCCGGATATCGGCAGACTTTGTTAATCCGTGAGCCCATGATACTGGTCGGGGCGCTGGATGCCGGATTGAAAATGGATGAACCGGTGCCAATTTCCCGGCTTGACGGTATCGAGTTTGTGTTACCGGGAAGTCAGAATGTTTTGCGGACGCAGCTGGAAAATGCGTTATTGCGAAAGAATTATTCATTCCGCTTGACGGTGGAAGTAGATTCCCTGACCTTGTGCCTGGACATGGCGCGGAAGGGCATCGCGTATACGGTGATACCGGCCTGTGCGCTTTCCCACAACCACCTGGCTGACACCGTCAGCATCGCACCGATTCAAAACATGTACATGACATGGACGCTTTATGAGAACGAGGCGCGGTCTCACTCGCAAGCGGTGCGGCAGGGCCGCAGCCTGATACTCGGTATTATCGACGAGCGATTGGCCGAAGGAAAATGGTTCGGCGCCGAACGGGCAGGCATTTGAACCAGGAACCGGCGATCTCGAATTGCGATCTCAGGCTTCGGACCCTTCGATGACTTGCGCGGGAATCGGCATCGAACCAGGCAAAATAGTTTGGACGGAACACGATATTCGCCGGGTCGCAATCACCCCACAGCACCTGTACTGCATGTTTGCTTATTCGATTCATGCTTGCGTCTCCTTGCTTCAGGCACCGCCGAGATAGCTGGAAACAACCCGCGGATCATCCTTGAGCTCGTGACTGGCGCCCTGAATCACGATATTGCCGTTTTCCAGCACATACGCATAATCACTGACCTGCAATGCCGCGCGCGCATTCTGCTCGACCAGCAGTATCGCAACGCCGGTGCTCTTCAAATCGGCGATGATGTGGAAAATTTCCTTGACGATCAAGGGCGCCAGTCCCAGGCTGGGCTCGTCCAGCATCAGTACCTTCGGCTTCGCCATTAACGCGCGCCCCAGCACCAGCATCGCGCGCTCGCCGCCGGACAAGGTGCTGGCCAGTTGCCTGCGCCGCTCCTTCAATCGGGGGAAGCGCTGGAACACTTCTTCCATCGTTTGCCGGTGGTCGCGCTCGCCCTTGCGATAAGGCGTGAAGGCGCCCAGCAGCAGATTGTCCTCGACGCTCATGGTGGTAAACAGTTCGCGGCTTTCCGGCACCAGCATCAGGCCACGCTGGACTCGCTTCTCGACCTTGACCAGCTTTTGCGGCGCGCCCCAAAGCAGGACATCGCCACTTGCCGGCAACAGTCCCATGATTGCCGACAGCATGGTGGTCTTGCCGGCCCCGTTCGGGCCGATTACGGTAATGATCTGTCCCATCCCGATGCTGAGACTGGCGCCATGCAATGCCGGAACCTTGCCATAGGATACGTTCAGGTTGCGGACTTCCAGCGCAGCGGGTAAGTTTGCTTGCAATTGCGTTGTCATTCGACGCCTCCCAGATACGCCTTGAGCACGACCGGATTGCGCCGTATTTCCTCGGGCAGGCCTTCGGCGATTTTTTCTCCGAATTCCATTACCACTACCCGATCCACCAGCCCCATCACGAAATCCATGTCATGTTCGACCAGCAGTATCCCCATCCCCTCCTCCCGCAGCTTGCGGAGAAGTTCGGCCAGCGTTTTCTTTTCAAGATGACGCAGTCCGGCCGCCGGCTCATCCAGCAATAACGCACTCGGGTCGGAAGCAAGCGCGCGCGCTATTTCAAGAATGCGTTGTTCGCCCAGCGCAAGGCTGCCGGCGGGCGCATGCATATGCCTGGCGAGACCGACGCGTTCTATCTGCCGCGCGGCCTCCGCCAGCAATTGGTGTTCTTCCGCCCGTTCAAGATGCAAGGCGGATCGCAGGATACCCGCGCGGCCGCGCAGATGCGCACCGATCGCGACGTTTTCCAGCGCGCTCAATTCCGGCATCAGCTTTACATGCTGGAAGGTGCGGCTGATGCCCAGCGTGGCTATCTTGTGCGGCTCGAGCCGATCGATTCTCTGCCCGAGGAATCGTACTTCTCCGGAGGTCGCGGGGAGAGCGCCTGAAATCAGATTGAACATGGTGCTCTTGCCGGCGCCGTTCGGTCCGAGCAAGGCCAGGATTTCCCCGGCATGCAGCTTCAGGCTGACTCGATTGACCGCTATCAGTCCGCCGAACTGCTTGGTTGCGTTCTCGACGTCAAGGAGCAGCGCCTTGCCGGCCGGCGCTTGCCGGCGTGGCAAAGGCCGGTCCGATCGTGGTTGCGGCGTCTTGACATTCCGGGCCGGCAGCAGGCGCCGGAAGAAGGGCCATGCGCCATCCGGGGCGCACTGGAGCAGCGCAATGATGAGGATGCCGAACACGATACCCTCGAAGTGGCCGTTTTGCCCCAGCAATTTCGGCAACAGGTCTGACAGCAGCTCCTTCAGCACGGTAATGACGCCGGCGCCAAGAAACGCACCCCAGATATATCCGGCCCCGCCGACGACCGCCATGAACAGGTATTCGATACCGTAATGCAGCCCGAATGGCGTCGGATTCACGAATCGCTGCAAATGCGCATACAGCCATCCGGAGATCGCGGCAAGCACTGCCGCTATGACAAAAATGATGATCTTGCTGCGCGCGATATCGACGCCCATCGCCGCGGCCATCAGCTTGCCGCCCTTTAGTGCCCGGATAGCGCGCCCTTCCCTGGAAGACAGCAGATTGTGCGCCAGCCATAACGTGCCGATCGCAACCGTCCAGACCACATAGCTGAAGCTGCGCAGGCTGGCGACTTGGTAGCCGAAGATGTCGAGCTTGGGCAACGCGGAGATGCCGGAGTGCCCGCCGAGAAAATTCAGGTTCCCGAAAAGGAAGTAAAGACTCAGTCCCCATGCCAGGGTGCCAAGCGGAAGATAATGTCCGCCCAGTTGTAAGGTGAGTCCGCCGATCAGCCATGCGGCGATAGCGGACAGCACGATACCGACCAGCAGCGTGATCCACGGCGAGAGCCCGTACACGGTCGTCAGATAGGCGGTGGCATAGGCGCCTATCCCGACAAACGCCGCCTGGCCGAACGATATGAGTCCGCCGATACCGGTCAACAGCACCAGGCCGATCACGACAATACTGTACAGGCCGATGTAATTCAGTACCGTGACGTAGGACTCGGACAGCATCAGCGGCCCCAGCAACAGCAGGCATGCACACAGGCCGAGAATCGCTGCGCGCACCATCATGCTTCGTCCTCCTCTCGGTGATTGGTTTTCAGGGAGCGCCATAACAGAAATGGAATGATGAGGGTGAATACCAGCACTTCCTTGAAGGCGCTGGCCCAGAAGGACGAGTAAGACTCAAGCAGGCCAACCAGTATGGCGCCGGCTGCCGCGACCGGATAGCTGACCAGACCGCCGATAATGGCGGCGACAAAGCCTTTCAAGCCGATCAGGAATCCGGTGTCGTAAAAGATCGTCGTAAACGATCCGATCAGTACGCCGGATAATGCGCCGATCAGGGCGGCGACGGTAAACGCCACGGAGCCGGCGGCCGTCGCGCTGATACCCATCAGGGAAGCGCCGACGCGATTGACTGCGGTCGCCATCAGCGCCTTGCCGTAAAAGGTGCGCTTGAAAAAATAGAACAGGATGGCGATCAATGCAATGCTGGTCCCGAGAACCCACAGCGACTGCCCGGAAACGGTCGCAGCACCGAGCGCATATTTCTCCTCACTGAATGCCGGCGTGCGTGATCCTTCTGCGCCGAAAAACACCAGGGACAATCCGGACAGCACAACTTGCGCTGCCATCGAAACAATCAACAAAACCAGCACGCTGGCATTGGCAAGCCGCTGGTACCCGACGCGAAACAGGATGGGCCCGAGCGGCACCACCAGGGCCAGCGTCAGCAGCACTTGCAGCGGCAGCGCCAGCTGCAGCGGAACCGCCCACCAGGTGAGCAATCCAAGCAGCGCCGGCAGCAGACCATAAGCCGCGAGCGCCCGCATCGCCGCCGCCGCACTACGGTTGCGCGCCGCGCCGACGAGCTCCAAAGTCATCGCCACAGCCGCGCCTGCGGCCAGCAGCCACAGCGTACCCGGGATCTTCGCTGACTGGAGCGAGGCCAGCGTGAGCGCACCGAGGGCGACAAACTCGCCTTGCGGAACGAAGAGTACCCGCGTCACCGTAAACACCAGGACAATGGCGACCGCGAGCAATGCATAGATTGTCCCGCTGATCAGGCCGTCCTGCGCAAGAAGAAGAAAGATTTGAGAATTCATGAGGCCTTACACAAAGCGGGCGGGTGGGTCGGATCGTTCGGCACGCATCCGCCGGCAACAGGAGAACGGATAAAAATCGGGGACCGCGGGTGGATGCATCCAGCAGCATGCCTGCTCCGGAAGATGTCTTCCGAAGCAGGACACGGAGCCAGGCGCCAAATTACTTGGCCAGCACCCATTGCCCTTTTTCGACCTGAACCAGAACGCTGGCGCGCTGGTCAACACCGCTGCGATCGTCCGGTGTCATGTTGAACACGGCCTGGGTGGAAGACAGGTCCTTGACTTGCTCCAGCGCGTCACGCAGGGCCTGTCTGAATTGCGGCGTGCCGGGTTGCGCTTTTTTCATTGCGGCCGGTACGGCGCGGTCGATCAGCAGGTACGAATCATAGGCAAGTGCGGCAAACGAATTCGCCGTGCCGGGGCCGTACTTCGCTTCGTATGCCTTGGTAAATTCGAGCGCGACCTTCTTGATCGGATTGGAATCCGGCAATTGCTGCGCAACCATCACCGGACCGGTAGGCGCGAGCGCGCCCTCGACGCCTTTTCCGCCGACGCGGATAAACTCTTTGCTGATCACGCCATGGTTGTGATAAATACGACCCTTGTAACCGCGCTCGACCAGCGCGACATGCGGCAGCGCGCCGGGCGTTCCGGAGCCGCCCAGCAGCACAGCGTCCGGGTTAGTGGCCATGACCTTCAATACCTGTCCGGTGACGCTGGTGTCAAGCCGTGCATAACGCTCGTTTGCCACAAACTTGATCCCGAGCGGCTGCGCCTTTGCCGCCGCCGCCGCATAGACTACGTCACCCCATGGGTCGTTGAAGCCGATGTACGCGACACTCTTGATCCCGCGCGCCTTCATGTCATCGATTACGGTGCTCATCATGATGGAGATTGGCTGGGCGGTCGCAAATACCCAGGGGTTCTTGCTGACCGCTCCGCTGATCGGCGACGGCGCCACATGAGGTGTTTTCAGTTCGGCCGACACATCGCTGACGGCGGTCGTCGCCGGCACGCTGTTGGTGGCGATGATGACGTCGACCTTGTCTTCCGTAATCAGCTTGCGTGCATTCTTGACCGCAACCGTCGGGTCGGTGGCATCGTCAAGAATGATGTATTTGACCTTCTGGCCGCCGATGGTCGGCGGCAGAATCGCAAACGTGTTGCGGAAAGGGATGCCGATCGTCGCTACCGGACCGGTCGCGCTCAGGATTACCCCGACAGTGACATCCGCATGGGCTGCACCAGTCAAGGTGCCGATCGCCAGGGCAAGCGCAGTTAAAGTTGTTTTCATTAAAGTCTCCTTTTATTTAATTTGATTTGGATCTGGTCAGAGTCCAAGTTGTCGTGCCACTAAGATACGCATGATGTCGCCGGTGCCCCCACCGACCATCGGGAAATAGGAATCGCGCAGATAACGCTGTACCGGATACTCATTCATCAGTCCGTAGCCGCCGAATATGGTGACGGCCTTGTGGCAAATTTCATTGCACCCTTCGGCGGCAACAATTTTTGCCAGCGCGGCTTCGGTAGTGATCGTCTCCCCGCGATCGGCCAATGCCGCAACGTGATACGTGTACAGCCGTACCTGCTCCAGCTTGGCCAGCATGTCGACCAGCTTGAATTGCACTGCCTGGAACTTGCTGATCGGCTGATTGAACTGAACCCGTTCCTTCGAGTAGCGCAATGCGGCATCATAAGCGGCGCGGCCATTTCCGATGGCGACCGCAGCCGTGATGATGCGATCGATCGTCAGCGATTTATAGGCATTCAGAAAGCCGCCCTCGGTGTCGCCGAGGCGGTGATCGTCAGGCACAAACACATCGTTGAACGCCAGTTCGCCGGTGTCGGAACATTTGACCGCAAACTTGTCGAGCTTCCTGCCGACCGAGAAATTCGGGTCCTTCGTATCAACCACAAACAGGTCAATGCCGCGCACGCCCTTCTTGGGATCGGTGGTCGCCGCAACCGTAATGAAGTCCGCCACCGTGCCGTTGGTCGTGAAAATTTTCGAGCCGTTAATCAGATAGCCGCCGTCCACCTTGGTTGCCCTGGTGCGTATCGATGCCGCGTCCGAACCTGAATTGGGTTCGGTCAGCGCAAAGGCGGCGATTTTTTCACCCTTGATCGCAGGCACCAGATAGCGTTGACGCAAGGACTCGCTACCCCATTGAAAAATGGTGGACGTCGCGATCGAGCCCTGCATGCCCACTGCTGCGGCAAAACCGAGCGAGCCGCGCGCCACCTCTTCGCAAAGAATCGTAAAGCAGGTATAGGGGTTCTCGATACCGCTGCCGCCGTAAGCTTCAGGGAACATCAAGCCGTAATAACCCAGATCGCCGAGTTCGCGGAATAGTTCGAAAGGGAACTCGCCCGACTGGTCGAGATGTTCGGCCTGCGGTACCAGCCGCTCATCGACCCAGCGCGCTATATGGCTGCGAAACTCCTCGGCACTATCATCAAAATGTCTCAACTGACTACTCCTTGTTCATCGGTCCCATATTGTTTGCGAAGGTCCTTGCGCAGAATTTTGCCGGCAGCGTTCTTCGGCAAATCGGTGCTCAGAAAGACGGACTTCGGGCATTTGTATGCAGCCAGCTTGCCGCGCAGACGCTTGATAATGTCGTCCGGCGTCGCTGCGGCGCCGGGTTTAAGCACCACGACAGCCACCACTTTCTCAACCCATTGGGGATCGGGAATGCCGAAGACGGCGGCCTCGAAGACATCCGGATCCCGATACAAAAATTCTTCAACCTCGGTGGGGAAAACGTTTTCGCCACCGGTCACGATCATGTCGTTCTTGCGATCGCGGATGTAGAGATAACCGGCGTCATCGAGATAACCCAGATCCCCGGTCCGCAACCAGCCATCGGCCAGCACTCGTTGCGTCGCTTCGGGATCGAGCCAGTATTCGCGCATGATCTTTTTGCTTCGGACTGAAATTTCACCGACGGCTCCGGCAGCAACCGGATCGTCTGCGTCGTCGACCACGCGAATCTGGCTGCTGGCGATCGGGCGCCCACAAGAGAACAGGATATGTTCACGATCGGCCTCCCCTGCATTCAGGTGATCGGCAGCGGTTAACACGGTCATTACGCCTGCCTCGGTGGAACCGTAGGCTTGCACGAAGCCACAGCTCCTGAACGTGAGCATCGCGCGTTTGAGCAAGTCGACCGGCATCGACGACGCCGCATAGAATATCGATCGCAATTGACCGAGGTCGACGGTCGCGGCGAGAGGATGGTTGATCATCGCGCCGATCATCGTCGGCACCAGATGGACATTGGTGATCCGGTGCTCTTCAAGCGTCCTGAGGATCTTGCCCGGTTCAAATTCGGCAAGCAGTATCGTGGTGCAGCCAGCCGCAAAACTGGGGAACATGTGATACCACATTCCGCCCACGTGGAACAAGGGCATTACCGCCAGCGTGACATCGTCGGACCGTAGCCCGAACATTTCGGTGATCACCGCGCGGCAGTCTTCCATCACGGCGTCATGCGTCAGCGCGACGCCCTTTGGCGCGCCGGTCGTGCCGCTCGTGTACAGCAGGCAGGCCACATCGTCGCCGGTGACCGCCACTTGCGGCTCGTCGTCCTGTGCGCCCCGTATCAAGTCCTCGTAGGCCATCCAGCCATCACGCGCATCGCCGATCGACACAAAGTGCGCGACCGACTCGAGTTCAGCGCGCAGCGGTTCGATCATGTCGGCGTACGCCTCTTCCACAATCAATATCTCGGGGCGGCTGTGACGCAGCAGCCTGACGATTTCGGGGGCCGCAAGTCGCCAGTTGAGCGGAACGACGATGATTCCGCTTTTGCTTAATCCGTAGGTCTCGATATACTCCGGCCGGTTGCGGGAAAGAATGGCGACTCTTGCCCCTTTGCGTACTCCCATCGAAGTAACGGCATTGTTCAATGCATTGGTTCGCAAATTGAGCGCACTGAAGCTTACTGCTGCACCGTTGGGGCCTATGAAAGCGGTTTTATCTGCATAGAGCGCGGCGTTGGTGCGCATCACATCGCCAAGTACTTTGAGTGTCGACCAATCCATGAAATCTAATCCGATGTTTGAGCTGTAGTGTGAGCCGTGATTCGGCAAATCAGTCCCGCGTAACCTTGTTCTTTTTTCTGTCAAGGAAATCCCGCAGGCGATTTTTCGCTTCGTCATCGGCTTGGGCAATACTGACCATCAGCGTTTCCATGAACAGGCCGGTTGATGGGTCTTGCTCCATGATGCGGGGCAAGGCCTGGATGATGGCGAAGTTCGCCAGCGGCGCATTGGTAGCGATACGCTCGGCAAGCGCGATTGCCTTGGCCAGGCCTGCGCCCGGCTCCACCAGATATTGCGAAATTTTCAAGGCATGGCCTTCAGCCACATCGAGCGTGCGCCCGGTCAGCATCATGTCCATCACGGTCTGTGTGCCGATCAGGCGCGGCAGGCGCACCGAACCGCCCGACCCCAGGAAAATGCCGCGCATGCCTTCCGGCAGCGCGTAATAGGCAGTGGATTCGGCCACGCGTATATGCGCGGCCGCGGCCAGTTCAAGCCCGGCGCCGATGACCGCGCCATGCAGCACCGCGATGACCGGCACTTTGGCATACTGGATGATGTCGTTGATGCGCTGGCCATTGATCGATGCCTCGATCCCTTCGGCGGCGCTGGCTTCCTTCAGCTCGTTGAGGTCGAGACCCGCGCAGAAGTTATCACCCTCGCCGTGCAGCACCACGCCCCGGATTTCTTTTGGAAGCGTCGCGAAAAACAGCTGCATTCCCCTGCCCGCTTCCTCATTCAGCGCGTTGCGCTTTTCCGGCCTGGTCAGTGTCAGAATCGCAATCTGTCCTCGAATTTCACCCCGCACCGATGGCGGGAGCGGTACTGGCCAACTGGATCTTTTGGTAGAGTCACTCATACATTCCTCGTGCTGAATCGGTACTGTTTAATTAAGCTGTTTTATTCCGCGACAGGTCCTGTTCACCGTTCTTTTGCAATTTGATCAAGTCGGTCAGGCACTCGTCGCGCCACTGCGTCCATTCCTCGATCGACTTGCCTTGAGAAATCTCATCGGCGGCCGCAATCAGTTGCATCTTCACTTCCTGGGTCAGCTTCGGGTCCCCCAGAGCATCCCACCATGCTTCCACCGCGTCGCCGGCATGGGCAAGGATGCCGGTCATTCCGCCAGGCCCTCCTGCCAGGTGCAGCGTCAAGAGACTCCCCATTAGCGTCCAACGCGGCCCGAGGCCATAGCGGACTGCGGCGTCGATATCTTCTGCAGATGCAATTCCTTCAACCAGGCAATGCACCGCCTCGCGCAGCAGCGCGAACTGCAGACGGTTGGCCATATGGCCGGTCGCGTCTTTCTTCAGGAGGATCGGATGCTTGCCGATGAAGCGGCTGAAATCAACAGCCCATTGCGTGACCGCCGGCGCAGTTTTTTCTCCGGCGACGACTTCGACCAGCGGGATTATATGTGTCGGGTTGAAAGGATGCAGTACTACCAGGCGCTCGGGATGGCTACAGGCTTCCTGAAGTTTGGTTGGCGCGAACCCTCCGGTGCTCGAGAGGATGATCTTGTGCGGTGCTGCGGCGCCATCGATTTCAGCAAGTACCGCCGCTTTCACGTCCGGACGTTCCGGGACATTTTCCTGTATCAGGTCGGCGACGGATGCCGCCTCGGCGGCCGTCTTGACAAAACGGATACGCTCCAGGGGCGGGTGCTCGGAATGCGCGATGCCTAACGAACGCAATGCCGGCCATGCATCGGTAACGAAGGCGTGCGCCTGTTTTTCTGCATCGGGTGCAGGATCCTGGGCGACCACATCGAATCCGAATGACAGGAACAGCGACATCCAGCTTGCGCCGACTGAGCCGGTGCCGATCACGGCGATCGTCTTGATCTGTTCTGGTCGAAGGTAGGTACTCACGATTTTCATATTCCAGTCATTTTGCGTTTTTCAGAGCGCTCGCCATATGCCATGCGCGGCGGTGCTTTAGCGCGTTGCGCGATGAACGAAATAGTAAAGTAGCCTCTGTGATTCCGGTCATCGGATTCTCTCATTGCCGTTATCCGAAAGATGGATAATCGATTCGATGAAAGATGGCAGCGGCCGAGGTCTTCGAGACGATGGTTCGATCACGGGTCCCGCTGCGTTCAGCTGGCTTCCTGCTGCCGCGACGCCATGTATCCGTCGACAAATCGCGGCGACATCTTCTTGAGTTTTTCGATATCGATGCGGCCGCTGCGCTGGATGTAACTCCAGGCGAGGTCCCAGGGCGACAGCTTCATGTGCTCACGAAAATGCTCGTACCATTCGGCGCTTGTATTTGCAGCCGTAACCAGTTTGTCGACGATCGGGCGGCGCGCTGCTTCATACGCGGCAAGAGCCGAAGCAATGTCCTTCGGATGCTCATTACATGCTTTTGCCAGCGCAATCACATCGTCGAACGCAAGCCTGGTGCCTGAGCCGATCGAGAAATGCGCGGTTCGCAGCGCATCGCCGACCAGCACCTTATTGCCGACTGTCCAGTGCTGATTGCTGACCTTTGGAAAGTTGCGCCAGACTGACTTGTTGGTCACCAGCGGATGGCCGTCCAGCGTCTCCGCAAAAATCCGTTCGCAAAACTCCCTGGTGGCCGACTCATCCAGGTTTTCGAAGCCGGCCCGCTGCCAGGTAGCCGGATCGCATTCGACGAGGAAGGTGCTCATCCCGGGCGCATATCGATAATGATGCGCGTTGAACCCGCCATGCTCTGTTTCGATAAAGGTTTGGGTCAGCGACTCGAATCTCTTGGTGGTGCCGTACCACACGAATTTGTTTTTCAGATAGGTGAGCGTGGTGCCGAACTGGGCTTCATGGCATTTTCGCACGAAGGAATTTGCGCCATCGGCAGCGACCACCAGATCGTATCCGTCAAGCTCCTTGGCGGAGGTGATTGTCCTGTTATATTCAGGGATCACCCGGTGCGCCGCCAAACGCTGTTGCATGACCTGCAAAAGCTTCAGGCGCGCGATTGCAGTAAAGCCGATGCCGTCGATCGTGACACTTTCCTTGCGATGCACCAGTGTCAGGTCTCTCCACGTCTCCATCTCCGCCACGAGCAGGGAATAGGTATCGAGGTCATCCTCGCGCAGAAAATCCAGCGCCCGCTCTGAAAAAACCACGCCAAAGCCGAAGGTTGAATCGGCAGGGTTCTGTTCAACGATCCTGATCTCCGCGTCCGGGTTCTGACGCTTCATCAGGTAGCCAAAGTACAGACCGGCCGGCCCTGCACCCACAATTAAAATTCGCATTACATGCTGTCTTCAAAAAAGATGGCACTTCGCGCGCGGTGCCTTCAGGCCGGCGCCCGCGCGCGAAGAAATACCCGGTTCGACGGGTGTCGTCTGGTTCGCCGTGACAGGCTTATTACGCCGCGGCCCTGCCTGGCGCAGCAGCTTTGCTCGGCAGACCCATGATTTCGCGCGCCTCCTCCGGCGTGGCCGGCTCCATTCCCATTTCACGTACCAGCCGAACCATTCTTTCGACCAGGTCGATGTTGGTCGCCAGCCTGCCCTGGGAGTAATTGAGATTGTCTTCCAGGCCGACGCGGACATGACCGCCGAGCAGCAGCGCATGCATGGTCGCCGGCAATTGCGCCGCGCCGATCGCGCTGACGTTGAAAATCGAGTCCTTCGGCAAATGATCGACCATCATTTGCAATATCTTCGGCGTATAAGGCAGCGAGCCCTGGAAAGCCTTATCGCAGCCCAAGACCATATTGATAAAGTAAGGCGGCTTATCCAGGCCTTCCGCAATCAGCGTGCTGACGTCCTGCAGCATGTTATCGAGACTGAATACTTCCCACTCGGGCTTGATGCCGCGCTCCTGCATCATTTGCGCCAGTTTGCGCGACGTCTTCGGTGTCGTCGCCACAAGGATTTCCTTGCCGCCGAAACTGGCGCAAATGGTTTGCGCATCGAGCGTACACATTTCGGCGCCGGCTTCCATTCCCTTGATCCGTTCCTCAAGCGCGATTTCCCACAGCCCGTTCGGAAGCTGCCTCAGCATGTCGCCATTGATGCCGCCGCCGGTCGAATTGTTCAGGACGATGTCACACTTGTCCTGGATCAGAGAATTCATCTTCCGGTAAATCTCCGGATTGCAGGTAGCCTCATCGTCAGGGCGACGTGCATGCAGGGCGACCACACTGGCGCCGGCGTTGTAGCAACGATATACATCGTCGGCAATTTCGTCGGGCTGGGTTGGCAGATTCGGATTTTGCGTTTTGTTCGCCATGCCGCCGGTAGGCGCGATCGTAATGATGACTTTGCGTGTACTCATTTTCTGTCTCCTTGGGTTTGTGATGCCTGAGCTCTCTGCCCGGCGGGTTATTTATTGCGCAAGTTTGAACATGCTGGTCGCTTCAAGAGCCAGTACCTCGGCCCCGTCCTGATTTTTCATCAGCCACTGCCAGCGAACAACGCCCAGCCAGGGCTTGCTGACAGAGATCCGTGATTCGAGCACCAATACTTCCAGGGTCAGCAGGTCACCGGGCCGCATGGGATTTGGCCAGCGCACATACTGCAGGCCCGGCGACGCGTACCCTTCGGAGCCTGCCAGGATTTCCTTGCTCACCAATTGCATCGCCAGCACGCAGGTATGCCAGCCGCTTGCGATCACTCCGTTCCACGGACCGCTGGCTGCTCGCTCCGGATCCGTGTGGAACCACTGTGTATCGTATTGCTTCGCGAATGCGACGACTTGCTCTTCATCTACCGTAACTGGCCCCAGTACTAAGCGGCTTCCTTCGATTATTTCTGCAAATTTCATTTTTTACGCCTGGGTCCTCGAATAAAAGAAGTTGGGAAAACCCCTGGTTTTTCCATCTCTTTCGGGTATTGCTCCATCCTCGATGACAGCCGTAATCCATCAGCGAACCGTATTGCCGGAGCATGCGAAGCGGGTGGTCATGAACTATGGGTAATTGAGATCGAAACACGATATTAAGCATCGTGGATTCGCAGGAATAATGCTTATACGCTATACGGGCTATTCATTTTTTGGCTAACGTCAAGCGCGTGTTGGGAGCGGCCAGGCGATGGTGAGGTTCGATTCGGAGGTGGTGCTGAACATTCAGACAAGCGCTTAACGGTAGTTTGTCGAAATTGGATAGTTTGTTGAAATGGGGTTGCACTGACAAAACAAGCGGACTGAATTTACTGGAAAATCGTTCACTGGTCCCTTAAAAATCCTGCAAATTGATTTGTATAGCGGACCCTGAAATCCAGACAGTGGTTCAAGCTGCAGGTTGACTAAAGGGATTGCGAGCGATGAGCGACGTAAAGAAGCGAAAGATTCACGGACCGGAATACAAGGCGAAGATCGGCTTGGAGGCGATGCGTGGCGCAAAAAGGGTCAGGATCAGACTCGACATACTTTATTGACGACGGAGATAGCCAACGATTCCGCGAATATCGACCCAGGCTCTGCTGAGCCTTGCCTCGTCGTTCCCGAGATACGCGGCCGACGAGTCGTTGCCATATCCAAATCATCGCCAGTGTGCCTTTGATTCATGAGGTTCATCGATGGCAGCGGGGAGACTTCGGGCAACATCACGAATCGAATTTTCACAGAAACCCTGGCAATGCCATCGCTGACGAAGGTATGTCGAGTCTGACCCTGAGCCTTCCCCTCAAACAGATACAGCGAGGGCCATCGAGCAAAGCAA
>JAZKDW010000018.1:101444-204868 GCA_040387375.1 Pseudomonadota bacterium | reverse complement strand
GGGTGGTGTGGCAGGGGAGCAGCTATACTTAGCTGCCCCCTATGCCGATGTCTGAATTTCAGGCATCCCGGACTTTACATTGGTCGTCAGAGTGCAGCCAGATAGATGGCCCTGGCGTCATCACGCAAAACTTCACGGGGATTATTGCCTAACAGGCGCGTCTGTAACATGGCGTCGTCAGCAAGGCGGTCGAGATCCGATTCGGTAATGCCGACCTGACTCAATCTGGTTTCGACGCCCACCCGTGCGGCGATCTTTTCCATGCTGTCGATCAATGCATGACAACGCGCCTCTGCGCTGCCTTGCGCATGCGGCGCGACGATCTCGGCCAGCTCCGCATACAGTGCGGAGGCGTCCGGGGCGTTGAAGCGCATCACATGCGGCAACACCAGGGAATTGGACAAGCCGTGGGGCACATGAAAAATACCGCCGATCGGATAGGCAAGGGCGTGCACGGCGCCAACCGGGGCATTCGAGAAAGCTTGTCCAGCCAACATGGAGCCGAGCAACATGGACTGGCGAGCCTGCAGGTTTGTGCCATCTTCGCACACAGCGACCAGATTGTTAGCGAGCAAGGTTAAGGCACGACGTGCCAGCATGTCCGACAAGGGGTTCTTTTTGTGCCTGCTGGTGTAGGCTTCGATCGCATGTACCATCGCGTCGATTCCTGTAGCGGCGGTGACTTTGGTTGGTAATCCGATCGTGAGTTCGGCGTCCAGAATCGCCAGGTCTGCATAGAGCAGGGGTGAAACGACCCCCATTTTTGTGGTAGCACCGGTGGTAACGATCGCAACGGGTGTCGCTTCCGAGCCGGTTCCAGCGGTAGTGGGCACTTGCACCAATGACAATCTCGGACCCTTCACATTGCCAATACCGTACATGTCTCCGAGCGCTTGCCCGCTGCCGGCGAGTACGGCGATCAGCTTGGCGACGTCCATTGAACTGCCACCCCCAAGTCCGATGACAAGATCGATTTGATGTTCTCGTGCATCTTGGGCGGCCTGCAGCACGACAGACTCCGGTGGATCGGCGAGTACATCCGAAAATATCCGTACCGACAGATTGGCCGCCCGCAGGCTGGCGGCAGGTGCATCGACCAGTCCGGTTTTCAGAAAGCCGGCATCGGTCACGATTAGCGCCTTGCGGGCAGACGGGAAGTGCTGGGAAATCAGGGCGCCAAGCCTTTTTGCCGCGCCTGCTTCGCACACGATATTCGATATCGTGCTGAAGCTGAAATCATTAAAAGGTTTCATTGAGGCTCTCTTTTTTATTTATCTGCCAATTTTCGGTAAGAGATGGTATCAGGCACATGCCCGGCGTTTAAGGAGAAATTGGTGTCGTGATGAAGTCTTGATTGTTTGCAAAAGGTAAAATGCCTGCTCAGTCCGCTTTGTACAATCGCCATTGTGCCGCAATAACGTTAACCTTAAATGAGTTCATGATAATAATAAGAACCCTGTCAAGTCAGCACTATCTTAGAGCGCTTACCGGCTCTCGAAAACGGTGCGCCAGGCATGCCTGACACCATTCTCATCCTTGGGGCGGCGGCATTTTTTGCCGGAATCGTCGACGCGGTAGTCGGCGGGGGAGGGCTGATTCAGATTCCCGCGCTTTTTTCCACCTTGCCCAATGTCTTGCCTGCGACGTTACTGGGAACCAGTAAATTGGCGGGAATCTGGGGGACGGGTGTGGCTGCGCTGAGTTATGCGCGCCGCGTCAAGGTTGAGTGGAATACGGCTGTGCCAGCCGCCGTCGCCGCATTTATCCTGGCATTTCTTGGCGCATACATGGTGACGCGGGTGCCGCCAGATTTCATTCGCAAATTATTGCCATTCATATTGATCGCTGTCGCCCTTTATACATTGAAGAAGAAAGACTTCGGCAGCATCCATGCGCCGGTCCATGCGGGAACCAGGGAAAAGCTGATTGCGGTTCTGGTGGGCGCTGGCATCGGATTTTATGATGGATTTTTCGGTCCGGGTACGGGTAGCTTCCTGATGTTTCTGTTTGTCCGGTTTTTCGGATTCGATTTTCTCGGCGCATCAGCCGTGTCCAAAGTCGTCAATGTGGCATGCAATTTTTCAGCCTTGCTTTGGTTTGGTTATAGTGGCCACCTCCTGTGGCAGGTCGGATTGCTTATGGCCGTATGCAACGTATTGGGTTCGCTGATTGGCACCCGGCTTGCAATCAAACATGGCAGTGGATTTGTGCGAAAGCTTTTCCTGTTTGTTGTCTCAGCGCTGATCATTAAAACCGGATATGACGCATTCCTTAAATAATGGCAGCGCTTGTTTCACGTGAAACAATCAGGCGCATTGATTGGGCTTTGACAGGCCGCCTCAAATTTATGTTTCACGTGGAACAATTGGCCGCGAAAATGAAAATAGGGCGGGGAGGGCGCCTGAAAAGACTTTATAATCTCGCCTCTGCTCACCGTCTCCTCGAGGCACATTATGTTTTTTCCTGCTGAATTTGATGTCATTGTTGTCGGTGGCGGCCATGCCGGCACCGAAGCTGCATTGGCGGCTGCTCGCATGGGGCAAAAAACCCTTTTGTTGACGCATAACATCGAAACCTTAGGGCAAATGTCCTGCAATCCATCGATTGGCGGCATTGGCAAAGGGCATCTGGTCAAGGAAGTGGACGCGATGGGCGGCGCAATGGCAATTGCCACGGATGAGGCCGGCATTCAGTTTCGCATACTCAATTCTTCCAAGGGCCCGGCCGTACGCGCGACGCGTGCGCAAGCTGATCGTATCCTGTACAAGCAGGCGATTCGGTCCCGCCTCGAAAATCAGCCCAATCTCTGGCTGTTCCAGCAAGCGGTTGATGACTTGATCGTGGAAGGTGATCGTGTGGTTGGCGCCGTAACCCAGGTTGGGATTCGGTTTCGGGCACGTGCCGTGGTACTCACGGCTGGCACTTTTCTCGATGGGAAAATCCACGTAGGACTGAACAATTATTCGGCTGGCCGGGCGGGTGATCCACCTGCTGTGTCGCTGTCTGCGCGCCTGAAGGAATTGAAGCTGCCACAGGGAAGGCTGAAGACAGGTACACCACCACGCATCGATGGACGCACGATTGATTTTTCAGTGATGCAGGAACAGCCCGGCGATCTTGATCCTATCCCGGTGTTTTCGGTAATGGGTTCGGTGGCCATGCATCCGAAGCAGTTGCCATGCTGGATTACCCATACGAATGAACACACTCACGATATCATCCGGGCCGGACTCGATCGCAGTCCAATGTACACCGGTGTGATAGAAGGTGTGGGTCCGCGCTACTGTCCGTCGATTGAAGACAAGATTCACCGTTTCGCCCATAAGGCGTCGCACCAGATTTTCCTGGAGCCGGAAGGCCTGACCACCAACGAATTTTATCCGAATGGTATTTCCACCAGCTTGCCGTTTGATGTGCAGCTGGCGCTGGTGCAGTCGATGGCCGGTTTGGAAAATGCGCACATTCTGCGGCCGGGTTACGCGATCGAATATGATTATTTCGACCCGCGGGGCCTGAAAGCCTCGCTGGAAACCAAGGTGGTGCAGGGTCTGTTTTTTGCCGGCCAGATTAACGGCACGACTGGTTATGAAGAGGCGGCTGCGCAAGGAATGCTCGCCGGCCTGAACGCGGCGTTATCGACTCAGGGTCGCGCAGCATGGACTCCAGGACGGGATGAAGCTTATCTCGGAGTGCTGGTCGATGACCTCATTACGCAGGGTGTGGTAGAGCCGTACCGGATGTTTACCAGCCGGGCTGAATATCGGCTGAGTCTGCGCGAAGATAATGCCGACATGCGCCTGACCGAAATTGGCCGTCAGCTGGGTTGTGTTGGTGATGCACAATGGGCCTTGTTCGAAAAGAAACGTGAAGCGGTGGCGCGTGAACTTGAACGCCTGAAATCCACGTGGATCAATCCGCGCATCGTTGCCAGTGCTGAAGCCGAGCGTGTTCTTGGCAAGGCACTGGAACGGGAGTACGCGCTCGCTGACTTGCTGCGCCGGCCGAATATCAGCTATGACACCCTGATGACCTTGACCGGCACCGAAGGGCAGCAGTTTTCTGGGCCGGACACACTCGATGAGGTCGTCAAGGAACAGATCGAAATCCAGCTCAAGTATGCAGGCTACATAGACCGTCAGGCAAAAGAAGTCGAACGCCATGAGCATTATGAAAATCTCAAGTTGCCTGCTGCCTTCGATTATCTGGCGGTCAGTGCCTTATCGATGGAGGTGAGGCAGAAGCTTCACAAACATCGGCCGGACACCCTGGGCCAGGCGTCGCGCATTTCGGGAGTCACGCCGGCAGCGATATCGCTGTTGCTGGTCCATCTCAAAAAAGGCGGCTTCAAGGAATTTGCCGCCGTATCCGCCGATACGCAGGCAGCAGCTTGAGGACCGGCCAGTGACAAAAGAATTTGACCGCGCCGCGTTGACACACGCGTTGAGCGAGGGTGCCGTAGCATTAAAATTGGCCTTGAGCGAAAAGCAGATCACCCGATTGATCGACTTTCTCGCTTTGTTGTCAAAATGGAATGCTACTTATAACCTTACCGCCGTGCGTGACCCGGCGCAAATGGTCACGCAGCATCTGCTCGATTCACTTGCTGCCGTGTCTGCGTTCAGCGGTGCAAAAAACGTACTGGATGTGGGTGCCGGCGGCGGTTTGCCAGGCATGGTGCTGGCGATCTGGGCCGCGGAAGCGCAGCCTGCAATGCGGGTGTCGATGGTCGACACCGTACATAAGAAAACTGCCTTCCTGACCCAGGTAAAAGCTGAATTGAGCCTTGCCAATGTCACGGTGCATACGGCCCGGGTCGAGCAGTTGCAGACAGCGCAAAAATTCGACGTCATTACCTCGCGCGCTTTTGCCGACTTATCGGATTTCATCATCTGGTCGTCCCATTTGCTGGAAGAGGGCGGGCAATTCATTGCGATGAAAGGCGTCGCGCCGGACGATGAAGTGGCGCGTTTGCCCGAAGGATGGACGGTGCGGGAAGTCCGGCATCTGAGCGTGCCGACCATGGCGGCCGAACGCCATCTGGTTTTTATCGAAAGAGCCGCAGGACGCTAAGGAAAAGACCACATGTTCGGCATCCAGAATTATCCAGGCTTCATGGTCGCAGTCCTCGTCTTTCTGGCGATCCCGGGACCAGGCTTGCTGGGTGTGCTCGCCGCAACCGGGCAGGGGGGCATCCGGGCCGGATTTGCCAGTACGCTGGGCGTAGTGACCGGTGACTGGGTCCATATGCTGCTGGCGGCTCTTGGTGTCGCGGCGTTATTGAAAGCCCATCCGATGGCATTCAAGGCATTGCAGTATGGTGGCGCCTTTTATCTGATCTACATTGGTGTGACACTGTGGCGCATGAAGGTGGGCGAGGTGGGCGAAACGGGCGATGGATGTGACATGCGCCCGACTGGCGCGCACTTTCGCCGCGGATTTCTGATTACCTTGCTGAATCCGAAAGCCATTGTGTTTTACATGGCCTTCTTTCCGCTTTTCATTGATCCTGCCACCCATCTCGGTACATTAACCTTGGTGGCGATGGCGATCACGGTCAGTTTGCTGACCATCTTCTTTTGTTTTACATTCGTCATCGTGGTAAATGCATTGGCCGGAAAACTGAAGCGTAACCCGGTGATTTCCAAATTCGCTCATCGTGCTGCCGGCGTTTTCCTGATCGGCTTTGGCATCAAATTGACCTCCAACTAAAAAAACCATGGCCAAAATATTTTGCGTTGCGAATCAAAAAGGTGGCGTCGGCAAAACCACCACTGCTGTCAACCTCGCCGCAGGCCTCGCTCAACTGAAACAGCGTGTGCTGCTGGTTGATCTCGATCCGCAGGGCAATGCCACCATGGGGGCGGGAATCAACAAGGCCGAACTCACCGCATCCATATACGAAGTGTTACTCGGCATGTCCGATGTCAGGGAGGCACGCAAGACCTCGGAAACCGGCAAGTTCGATGTGCTACCGGCCAATCGCGAACTGGCGGGCGCCGAGGTCGAGATGGTCCAGCTCGATAATCGTGAAAACCGTTTGAAGGACGCGCTGGCAGCCGTCGATGCGGAGTATGACTTCATGCTCATCGACTGCCCGCCGGCACTATCGATGCTGACCCTGAACGGTTTGTGCGCAGCGCATGGTGTCATCATTCCAATGCAGTGCGAATATTATGCGCTGGAAGGTTTGTCGGACCTGGTCAACACGATCAAGAAGGTGCATAAAAACCTCAATCCCGATTTGAAAATCATCGGTCTGCTCAGGGTAATGTTCGACCCGCGCATGACCTTGTCGCAGCAGGTCTCCGCGCAGCTCGAACAGCACTTCGGCGACAAGGTCTTCAAGACCATCATTCCGCGCAATGTGCGTCTGGCCGAGGCGCCGTCCTACGGCATGCCGGGCGTTAACTTCGATCCGGCGTCAAAAGGCGCGCAAGCCTATATCGCGTTCGGCGCCGAGATGGTCGGCCGGATCGAGACCCTGTAAACAAACGCTGCTCGCTCCCGTTGATATTGATGAAATGAGTCTAAAGAACATGGTAACGAAAAAACCCAAAGGTCTGGGCCGCGGCCTCGACGCGCTGCTTGGCGGCTCCTCCCATTTCAGCGACGCCGCACCCGCTGTGCCGGGCGCACCGTCCGTACTCAATGTCACCGCACTGCAGGCCGGAAAATATCAGCCGCGCACACGCATGGACGAGGGCGCGCTCAATGAACTGGCGGAATCAATCAAGGCGCAAGGCCTGCTGCAGGCAATCCTGGTGCGTCCGATCGCGTCCCACAATGGCGCCGAGCGTTATGAAATCATCGCCGGCGAACGACGCTTCCGCGCGGCCCAGATCGCCGGCCTGACGGAAGTGCCGGTGCTGGTCAAGGCGGTCGATGACCAGGCTGCCGCCGCAATGGCATTGATTGAGAATATCCAGCGCGAAGACCTCAATCCGCTGGAAGAAGCGCAAGGCATACATCGGCTGATTTCCGATTTCGACTTCACCCATGAACAGGCCGCCAGCGCCGTCGGCCGCTCGCGCAGCGCCGTATCAAACCTGCTGCGGCTGTTGAATCTGGCCAAGCCGGTACAAATGATGTTGATGGCAAGTGATATCGACATGGGTCATGCGCGGGCTTTGCTGCCCATGGACGCGGCGATGCAAATTACGCTGGCAAACCAGATTGTCGCAAAACGCCTGTCGGTAAGGGAGGCGGAAAAGTTGGTTATCCGCACCACCAATGAGCAAGCCGAGGAGGGGAGAGCGCGCCCGGCAGGAAAGGACAAGTCTCGCGACATCCTCCGGCTGGAAGAAGAATTGTCTGACGCCTTGGCCGCAACCGTTGTCATAAAAATGGGCGCAAAAAACAAGGGACAGTTAACCATTGATTTTGCCAGCCTTGACGCGCTCGATGGCGTAATTGCAAAACTGCGCGGATAATTGGCACTTATTTTCCGGCGCGCGGTTCAAAAGGTTTTGACAGACTGATTATCTTGGCGCCCTGGAATTGCGCCGAAGCAAACGTTTGACGAGCAAGATGGAAAGCACTTATAATCCCGTGGCTTTACAAGAACACACTCCATCCCAACGCACCACCTGGCATTCACCACGGTCCGTACCGGTTGCTCGCGAGAGCTTCCACGGCTTGCACGAATTTGGACAAGTATGCTGCACCTCGTCCTTTTGCAACTTGCGACTACGGTCATCGCCAGCGCGATCGCCGGCCTGATTGGTGGAATGCCCGCGCTGTTGTCGGCGCTGCTGGGTGGATTATGTTGTGTGGTACCGAATGGCTTGTTTGCGCTGCGTCTATTCGCCAATGCGCAAAAAGCCGGAGGCGCCAACCCGATGTCGTTTTTCATCGGTGAGTTTATCAAGATTGCATTGACGTTGGCGCTCCTGGGCGCGATCGCATGGCTGTACCGTGATTTGAACTGGCTGGCGCTGATCGCCGGGTTCATCGTGGCACTGAAAAGTTACATAATCTTATTGTTTAGGCACTGACATGGCAACTGAACTGGCTGCAGGCGCGGCGCACGCACCAACCGCCTCTGAGTATATCGTTGGACATCTGAGTCATTTGTCGTCGTCCCCGCAGAGCAAGATCATCGATTTTTCCATCATCAATCTGGACACGATTTTCTGGTCGGTCGTGGTCGGTGTGCTTGGATCGATCTTCATGTTCATGGCTGCGCGTCGCGCCACCTCTGGCGTCCCGGGCCGCTTCCAGGCGGCAGTCGAGATCCTGGTCGAGATGGTTGAAGACCAGTCCAAGGCCATTATCCACGGCAATCGCAAATTCATCGCGCCGCTCGCCCTGACAGTATTTGTCTGGGTACTTTTGATGAACGCGCTCGATTTCCTCCCGGTCGACTGGGCTGCTGCGCTGAATCTGCTGTTCGACAAGCTGGGTCTGCATTTCCATATTCCCCATCACCGTCTGGTGCCAACCGCCGACCTGAATGGCACGCTCGGCATGGCGCTCGGTGTGTTCGCGCTGATGATCTATTACAACGTCAAGATCAAGGGTCTGGGCGGCTTTGTTCATGAACTTTTTTGCGCGCCCTTCGGCGCCCATCCGCTGCTGTGGCTGCCAAATCTTGGTTTGAACATCATTGAATTCGTCGCCAAGACCGTATCACTTGGCATGCGACTGTTCGGCAACATGTATGCCGGCGAACTGATCTTCCTGTTGATCGCACTGCTTGGCTCGACCGCTACCTGGTGGGGTTTCGGCATGCAAGTGGTTGCCGGTTCAGTCTGGGCGATCTTCCATATTCTGATTGTAGTGTTACAGGCATTTATTTTCATGATGCTGACGATGGTGTATGTCGGCCAGGCGCATGAAAGTCACTGATTCAGCTTTGTTGTAAGTGCAGTTTTCGCAGTATTTTGGTTTTAATCTTTTGACTATATCTAAGGAGTTTTCATGACTAACGTCGCTTTTGTTGCATTGGCTTGTGGTTTGATTATTGGTCTGGGCGCTATCGGCGCATGTATCGGTATCGGTATCATGGGCGGCAAGTTCATTGAAGCTTCCGCACGCCAGCCAGAGCTGATGAACACCCTGCAAACCAAGATGTTCCTGTTGGCAGGTCTGATCGACGCGGCGTTCCTGATCGGTGTTGGTATCGCGATGATGTTCGCGTTCGCCAATCCGTTTGCTGGTTAATTCGGGGCTTCATCGCCTGTTCTCATTTTGCCGGACCTGATGGTTCGGCACACGTTATTCTGAGAAGGAAATTACCGTGAACTTAAATGCAACATTGTTTGCGCAGTTCGTGGTCTTCTTCATCCTCGCGCTCTTCACGATGAAATTCGTGTGGCCGCCGCTGATGAAAGCGCTCGACGAGCGCGCACAGAAGATTACGGATGGCCTGGCTGCCGCTGATCGTGGTAAAGCAGAAATGGCTGCCGCTGAAAAACGCGCGCAGGCAGAACTCGCAACCGCACGTGACGAAGGCCAGAAGCGCATTGGCGACGCTGAGAAGCGCGCCCTGGGCATCATCGAAGAAGCCAAAAAAACTGCAACAGACGAAGCCGCGCGCATTCTTGCCGCTGCCAAGGATGACGCGGAACAGCAAGTGAACAAAGCGCGTGAAACATTGCGTGGCGAAGTTGCGACCCTCGCGGTCAAAGGCGCCGAGCAAATCCTCAGGCGTGAAGTCAATGCGGCCGCTCATGCCGACTTGTTGAATCAACTGAAAACAGAGTTGTAATCATGGCTGAACTCGCAACGATTGCTCGCCCTTACGCAGAAGCGCTGTACCGCGTGGCCAAAGACGGCAATTTGCCGGCCTGGTCCGACCTTGTTTCCGAAATGGCGCAGGTTGCGGCTCATCCGGATGTCCAGGCGCTGGCGCACAACCCGAACGTGTCTGATCAGCAGGTTGTCGAAACATTTTTGGCCCTGCTCAAATCGCCGCTCAACGCCGAAGCTGAAAACTTCGTCAGCATGCTGATCCACAATGGCCGTATACCGCTGTTGCCGGAAATCGGTGTCCAATTCCACACGTTGAAAAACGCAGACGAAGGCGCCGCGGATGCGGAAATCTACAGCGCGTTTGAATTGTCTAACACGCAGTTGGAAGAGTTGGTCGCGACGTTGGAAAAGAAGTTCGGCCGCAAGTTGAATCCATCGGTGACCGTGAGCAGTTCGTTGATTGGTGGCGTCCGTGTTGTAGTCGGCGATGAAGTGCTCGACACATCGGTACGCGCCAAGCTGCAACAGATGCACGTTGCTTTAGCTGCGTAATTTGGCGGTCTGAAGCCCCTAGCGTAAGCACAGAGAATATTATTAGGAGTTTGTATGCAACTCAACCCGTCTGAAATCAGCGAACTGATCAAGAGCCGCATCCAGGGCCTTGGCGACACCGCTGAGATTCGCAATCAAGGCACGGTCATCTCCGTGTCCGATGGTATCTGCCGTATCCATGGTCTGTCCGACGTGATGCAGGGCGAGATGCTGGAATTCCCAGGCAATACTTTTGGCCTCGCGCTGAACCTCGAGCGTGACTCGGTCGGCTCCGTTATTCTGGGCGATTACGAGCACATCTCCGAAGGCGACACGGTCAAATGTACCGGCCGTATTCTGGAAGTGCCGATCGGACCTGAACTGCTTGGCCGCGTTGTCAATGCGCTCGGCCAGCCGATCGATGGCAAAGGACCAGTCAATGCAAAACTGACCGCGCCGATCGAAAAGATCGCGCCTGGCGTTATTGCCCGTCAATCGGTGTCACAGCCGATGCAGACCGGCCTGAAGTCGATTGATGCGATGGTGCCTATCGGCCGTGGTCAGCGCGAGCTGATCATTGGCGATCGTCAAACCGGCAAGTCGGCGGTGGCGATTGACGCGATCATCAATCAAAAAGGCCAGGGCATGGTCTGTATCTATGTTGCGATCGGCCAGAAAGCATCGACGATCAAAAACATCGTGCGCTCGCTCGAACTGCATGGTGCCATGGAATACACGATCGTTGTCGCCGCTTCCGCTTCCGAATCGGCTGCGATGCAATACGTGTCGGCCTATTCCGGCTGCGCAATGGGCGAATATTTCCGCGACCGCGGTGAAGATGCGCTGATCGTGTATGACGATCTGTCCAAGCAAGCCGTGGCCTATCGTCAGGTATCGTTGCTGCTGCGCCGCCCACCGGGCCGCGAAGCCTATCCTGGCGACGTGTTCTACCTCCACTCCCGTCTGCTGGAACGTGCAGCACGCGTGAATCCCGATTATGTCGAGAAATTCACCAACGGCGCAGTCAAAGGTAAAACCGGTTCGCTGACCGCATTGCCGATCATTGAAACCCAGGCTGGCGACGTGTCCGCATTCGTGCCGACCAACGTGATTTCGATTACCGACGGCCAGATCTTCCTGGAAACATCGCTGTTCAACGCCGGTATTCGTCCTGCGATTAACGCCGGTATTTCGGTGTCGCGAGTCGGTGGCGCAGCCCAGACCAAGGTCATCAAAAACCTGTCCGGCGGTATCCGTACCGATCTGGCGCAGTATCGTGAATTGGCTGCGTTCGCGCAGTTCGCTTCCGACCTCGATGAATCGACCCGCAAGCAACTGGAACGCGGTGCCCGTGTGACCGAGTTGCTCAAGCAGGCGCAATATTCACCGTTGCCGATTTCGCTGATGGCCGTCTCGCTGTTCGCGGTCAACAAGGGTTATCTGGACGATGTCGAAGTCAAGAAAGTGCTGCCGTTTGAAGCAGGTCTGCATGGCTACATGAAAACCAGCCACGCTGCGCTGCTCCAGAAGATTGAAGAAACCAAGCAACTCGATAAAGATGGCGAAGTTGCACTGGCCGCCGCGGTTGCTGATTTCAAAAAATCCGCAGCGTACTGATCTTAACGGCGGCTTGAAGGAGTTAGCATGGCTGTAGGTAAAGAGATACGTGGCAAGATCAAGAGCGTAGAAAATACGAAGAAGATCACCAAGGCGATGGAAATGGTCGCCGCATCCAAGATGCGCAAGGCGCAGGAGCGGATGCGGGCGGCTCGTCCCTACAGTGACAAGATTCGTAATATCGCCTCCAATCTGGCGCAAGCCAATCCGGAGTACACGCATCCTTTTCTGGTCAAGCAGGACAAGGCAAAGACCGTTGGCATCATTGTTGTCACCACCGACAAAGGCTTGTGCGGCGGCTTGAACACCAATGCTTTGCGGCTCCTGACGACCAAACTGCGTGAACTCGACGGGCAGGGCGTCAAGACGGAAGCGGTTGCGATCGGCAACAAGGGTTTGGGTTTCCTGAACCGTATCGGCGCGCGGGTTGTTTCGCACGCCATCCAGATCGGTGATACGCCGCATCTGGAAAAGCTGATCGGTCCGGTCAAGGTGCTGCTCGATGCATATCAGGAAGGCAAGCTGGACGCCGTCTATCTGGTCTATACCCGATTCATCAACACGATGAAGCAGGAGCCGGTGCTGGAGCAGTTGCTGCCGCTGTCGTCCGACAAGCTGCAGGGCGATAAAGGCAATCACTCGTGGGATTACATTTACGAGCCCGATGCACAGTCCGTGATTGACGAACTGCTGGTGCGTTATGTCGAGGCGCTGATTTATCAGGCCGTCGCCGAAAATCTCGCATCCGAACAATCTGCCCGTATGGTCGCCATGAAGTCGGCTTCCGATAATGCAGGCAGCGTGATTGGTGAGTTGAAGCTGATCTATAACAAGACACGCCAGGCAGCAATTACCAAAGAGCTTTCCGAGATCGTCGCCGGTGCGGCTGCGGTTTAGTTACACAGATGCGTGACGCAGCTGCGTCAAAACGAATTTAAATTTTCTTATTGAAGGAACGAAAATGGCTGATGGCAAAATCGTTCAGTGTATCGGCGCTGTGGTGGACGTTGAGTTCCCCCGGAACTCGATGCCCAAAGTGTACGATGCTTTGAAAATGGCAGGCTCCGAACTGACGCTGGAAGTACAGCAGCAGCTCGGCGACGGCATCGTCCGTACCATTGCGCTCGGTACCTCTGATGGTCTGCGTCGCGGCATGGTAATCCAGAACACTGGTGGCCCGATCATGGTGCCGGTCGGTAAAGCGACTCTGGGTCGCATCATGGACGTGCTGGGCAACCCGATCGATGAATGCGGTCCGGTAAGCCATGAAAAAACGGCGTCGATCCACCGTAAAGCGCCTGCCTACGATGAGCTGTCACCATCGCAGGATTTGCTGGAAACCGGCATCAAGGTGATTGATCTGGTTTGCCCATTCGCCAAAGGCGGTAAAGTCGGCTTGTTCGGCGGCGCCGGTGTGGGCAAGACGGTGAACATGATGGAACTGATCAACAACATCGCCAAGGCGCACAGCGGCTTGTCCGTGTTCGCCGGTGTGGGTGAGCGTACTCGTGAGGGTAACGACTTCTACCATGAGATGGCTGAAGCCAAAGTGGTCGACCTGGAGACGCCGGAGAATTCCAAGGTAGCAATGGTCTACGGTCAGATGAACGAGCCGCCGGGTAACCGTCTGCGCGTGGCGCTGACAGGCCTGACCATCGCTGAAGGTTTCCGCGATGAAGGCCGTGACGTGTTGTTCTTCGTCGATAACATCTACCGTTTCACGCTGGCCGGTACCGAAGTGTCCGCATTGCTGGGCCGTATGCCTTCGGCCGTGGGTTACCAACCGACGCTGGCTGAAGAAATGGGCCGCCTGCAAGAGCGCATCACGTCGACCAAGGTCGGTTCGATCACATCGATCCAGGCCGTCTACGTCCCAGCCGATGACTTGACCGATCCATCGCCTGCTACCACCTTTGCTCACCTCGACTCCACCGTCGTTCTGTCGCGCGATATCGCCTCGCTGGGTATTTATCCTGCGGTTGATCCACTCGATTCGACTTCACGTCAGCTCGATCCGCTCGTCGTTGGTCAGGACCACTACGACACCGCCCGTGCCGTGCAGGGTACTTTGCAGCGCTACAAGGAATTGCGCGACATTATTGCAATTCTGGGTATGGACGAACTGGCGCCGGAAGACAAGCTGCTGGTCGCGCGTGCACGGAAGATGCAGCGTTTCCTGTCACAGCCGTTCCACGTTGCTGAAGTGTTTACCGGTTCGCCAGGCAAATACGTTTCGCTGAAAGATACGATCAAGGGCTTCAAGATGATCGCTTCCGGCGAACTCGATCACCTGCCCGAGCAAGCGTTCTACATGGTCGGCACGATCGAAGAAGCAATCGAAAAAGCGGCGAAGATGCAGTAATCGCCCGGCAGGCAGTTCGCGTGCGCAGTGCGGCACGCGGACCCTGCGGTCCGTAGCGGTTTTTCGATGAACGAAATAAGGTTCTAACATGGCAAACACTATTCACGTTGACGTGGTCTCCGCTGAATCGCTCATCTTCTCTGGCGAAGCGGAATTCGTCGCGTTGCCGGGCGAGTCGGGTGAGTTGGGAATTTATCCCAGGCACACGCCGTTGATCACGCGCATCAGGCCGGGTGCAGTGCGCATCAAGGTGGCTGGTCAGGCAGAAGACGAGTTTGTCTTTGTTGCTGGCGGCATTCTTGAAGTGCAACCGAATGCAGTCACCGTACTGGCCGACACCGCGATTCGCGGCGGCGACCTGGACGAGGCAAAAGCAGCGGAAGCGAAGAAACGAGCAGAAGAAACCCTGGTCAACAGGGAATCGAAAATCGACTATGCCGCTGCTCAATCGGAACTGGCAGTGGCAATTGCGCAGCTGGCAGCGATTCAGAGACTGCGTCAGAAACGCTGATCAGATCTCCGGCAGTAAAATGAAAGGCAGCTTAGGCTGCCTTTTTCAGTTAACTTGTCTCGGCATGAACTGCTGGAGTGCAAAGAGGATTTAATGAACATCCTGACCAGTCATGAATTCTGGGAAATGGCCAGCTTTATCGTCACCGTATTTGCACTTCCTTTTGCCATATTCCTGTTCCTGTTCGAGCAGCGCAAGGAACGTGATGCCGAGGACGAAGAGGCATACCAGCTGCTGCAAAACGCGTACAGCGATTTCCTGAAAATCGTGCTCGACAATCCGGATTTGCAACTGCGCAGCGCGACCGCGCGCACCGACCTCAATGACGAGCAGCGCGAGCGCAAATTGATCATTTTCGAGATGCTGGTCGCCTTGTTCGAACGTGCCTACATCGTCTCTTATGAAGAAGACCTGAGCGGCGTGGCGCTACGGCGCTGGAACTCCTGGGATGACTACATGCGCGAATGGTGCCGCCGGGAGGATTTCTATCACTTGTTGCCGCAACTGCTGCGGGGCGAGGATCCTGATTTCGCCGCTTATATACAAGTTGTCGCGGATGACGAACATCCGGGAAAACTGACACAAATATATTATTGAAAAGATAGTGCGTTGCTGCAAACGTCCCGCCGGACCGACGCTCTCGAATGCGCCGTCCCGTCCATCGCTCTTTGGGTGATAATACGGGCTTCCTAAAGCCTGCCATGACAAATCCGATGTCCACATCCTTCGCTCCTCTCAAAAACGACACCTTCATCCGCGCGCTGCTGCGCCAGTCGACCGACTACACGCCGATGTGGATGATGCGCCAGGCAGGCCGATACCTGCCCGAATACCGCGCCACGCGCCAGCGTGCGGGATCCTTCCTGGGCTTGGCCAAAAATCCGGATTATGCAACCGAGGTAACGCTGCAGCCGCTCGAACGTTATCCGCTCGATGCCGCGATCCTGTTTTCCGACATCCTGACGGTCCCGGACGCAATGGGACTCGGGCTCTATTTTGTCGATGGCGAGGGACCGAAATTCGAACGCCCGCTACGCGATGAAAATGCAGTGATGGCATTACAGGCGCCCGATCTCGGCAGCTTGCAATACGTTTTTGACGCCGTGACCCAAATCCGCACGGCGCTGAATGGCCGCGTGCCGCTGATCGGCTTTTCCGGAAGCCCCTGGACGCTGGCCTGCTACATGGTCGAGGGAGGCGGCTCGGACGACTTCCGCACCGTTAAAACCATGCTGTACAACCGTCCGGACCTGATGCATCACATTCTGAAAACGAATGCAGCGGCAGTGGCCGGCTATCTGAATGCGCAAATCGACGCCGGCGCCCAGGCCGTGATGATTTTCGATACCTGGGGCGGTGCGCTGGCTGATGGCGTGTACCAGGAGTTTTCACTGAATTACATGCGCGAAGTCGTCCGCCAGCTGAAACGGGATAAGGATGGCGTGCGCATACCGAGCATTGTTTTCACCAAAGGCGGCGGACTCTGGCTCGAGCAGATTGCCGATATCGGCGCCGATGCGGTCGGCCTCGACTGGACCGTGAACCTGGCGCAAGCGCGCGCACGCGTCGGACACCGGGTTGCATTGCAAGGCAATCTCGATCCCGTTGTGCTGTTTTCAAAACCCGAGCAGATTCGGGCAGAAGTTGCCAAGGTGCTTGGATCGTTCGGCGTACCGCAAGCGGGTGTCGGACACGTGTTTAATCTGGGGCATGGCATTTCACAATTCACGCCTCCCGAAGCGGTTGCAACGCTGGTGAATGCCGTTCATGAGATTAGCCGCAGCCTGCGCGCGTAACGCTGAGGCCGCCGGGCGGAAAATAGCCGCAACGAACATTTAAAACAGCAAGTAACCGGCAGTTTCACGAACGGTTTCTATCACTTATGCACAAACCCGAACTTGTGCACAGCACAAATGTTCGTCAAGCGAAAACGACCTGCTGGTCCCGGCGGATTTTATAAGTGCCTGATTTTAAGGAAGTTATCGAAGGTTAATATTTTGTCTATCGGAAACTAGTTTGCTCAGCCGTCAAGCTTTGGGGACATTACCAGATCTTTATTCACAAAGTTATCCACAACCTTTGTGAATACTTTAAAAACTGCTTAAGAAACCGTTAGTTAGGCAAATATCTTAAGGTCCACTGTCAGTTATTACCATGAGTTAAGGACAACAATATCCCGTGGGACTAACAATGCTGCTCGGTACAACAGGTGAGTAAAAGGCTGGAAATTACATTAAAACTAGCATAAAAAGAAAGAATTTTTAAGCTACGGCAGCATACTTATTCACAAAATAAAACCCGTCCAAAGCGGCAGCCAAAAAATTAAAATATATTTTTTCTTTCTTTCGGCTGTTTTCAAGTCATTGATTTTATGGATAAAAATTTCTGCTTTACCTTTGAGCAATTTATCGAGACCCGCATAAAGCCTAGCTTTGCGGCTGTCAAGGTGCAGTTATCCACAAAGTTATCCACAGTCTTTGTGGATAGTTGAAAAAATGCTTAAGAAACCGGTAGTTAGGTCAATTCCTGAGGATTCACATTAAGTCGTGGAACATCGCATTCTTAAAATCGCACTCGATACCCCCCTTGACTTCTACTTCGATTACCGGTGGATTGAGGATTCGGCTGCCTTGCCTCTTGCGGGCCAGCTTGCAGTAGTGCCTTTCGGGCGCCGCGAGGTGGTCGGGGTCATCGTGGCCATCGAGGACCATAGCGATCTGCCGGTGAACAAGCTCAAGAATGCCCTGGCGGTGCGCGCCCAGCTTCCACCACTGTCGGACTCCTGGCTAGCCTTATGCGGTTTTGCGGCGGATTATTATCAGCGTCCATTGGGGGAGGTGGCAATTCCGGGCTTGCCCAAAAATCTGCGTGCGTTGACGACCACGTCACTTGACAGGGCGCTGAAAAAGCTTGGGAAATATGACGCCGGCCACGATGCCACACCGGCCAACTCGCCGGTACTGAATGACGCGCAACAGCACGCAGCCGACGCAATAGCCGCCGCTGACGGGTTTGTGCCAACCCTGCTATACGGTGTGACGGGTAGCGGCAAGACCGAAGTCTATCTGCAGGCCGCTTCTAAAATCCTGGCACACACCGGAGATCAGCAAAACCCGTCGCAAATCCTGATACTGGTCCCGGAAATTAACCTGACGCCGCAGCTGCAGAATAATATACGCGCGCGCTTTCCCGACGTCATGGTGGCAACCTTGCACAGCGGCCTGGCTGAAGGCGAAAGGATGACACACTGGCTGGCCGCGCATCTGGGCCATGCTCGCATCATACTGGGCACACGGCTCGCCATCCTGGCGTCGCTGCCGCATCTGAAACTGATCATCATCGACGAAGAGCACGACCCTTCGTACAAGCAGCAGGAAGGTTTGCGCTACTCCGCGCGCGATCTGGGCGTGTGGCGTGCGCGCCAGCTGGGCATCCCGATCGTGCTCGGCTCGGCCACACCGTCGCTGGAGACCTGGCATCACGCCCAGTCGGGCCGTTACCGCAAGCTGGAATTGCGCGAACGCGCGGTCCGCGATGCGGTATTACCCAAAGTGCGGCTGATCGACATGGAGCGTGACAAGCCGTCCGAAGGCCTGACGTCGACACTGATCGATGCATTGAAATTGCGGCTCGAGCGTGGCGAGCAGTCGCTCCTGTTCCTGAACCGGCGAGGTTACGCGCCCGTGCTCAATTGCGATGCCTGCGGATGGATCAGCAATTGCACGCGATGCACGTCGTTCATGGTGCTGCACAAGCCGGAACATCGGCTGCGCTGCCATCACTGCAGCCTGGAACTGCGTATCCCGAAATCCTGCCCCACTTGCGGCAACGTGGACCTGCAGCCGCTCGGACGAGGGACACAACGGGTCGAAGAAGGCTTGCAGCTAGTATTTCCGCAGGCGCGCATTCTGCGCATTGATGCCGATTCGACTCGCCGCAAGGGGAGTGCGCAGGCTGCCTTCGACAGCGTGCACCGGGGCGAGGTCGATATCCTGATCGGCACCCAGATGGTCGCCAAAGGCCACGATTTTAAAAATCTCACCCTGGTTGGCGTACTGAATCCGGATACCGCCTTGTTTTCGCATGATTATCGCGCCAGCGAGCGACTGTTTGCACAACTGATGCAAGTCGCCGGCCGCGCGGGACGCGCTGGGCAAAAGGAAGGCGGCAGCGAAAGCGAAGTGCTGATTCAGACTCGCTATCCACAGCATCCCTTGTACGGCGCGGTGATCCGGCACGATTACGATCGTTTCGCGACCGACCTTCTGGAGGAGCGCCAGCAAGCCTGTCTGCCGCCGTTCATCTATCAGGCACTGTTGCGCGCCGAAGCAAAGGAATTAAACACCGCGCTCGAATTCCTGCAGCTCGCACGCGATTGCCTCGAGCACCCGGGGATCACGATCAACGATCCGATTCCAATGACCATGACACGCGTCGCCAACGTCGATCGCGCCCAGTTGCTGATCGAGTCGGCGTCGCGCCCCGGCCTGCAGGCTTTTTTAAAAACATGGATGACCACCCTGCGTGCAATCAAGACGCGGGCGCGCTGGACGCTGGAGATTGATCCGGTCGATATCTGACCCATGCGGCACAACGCCGCTACCTGCCTGCTGGCTGTTGCGTCGGGTTGCCATCTATTAAAGATGGTGGCGCCGCAGGATCGAAACTTGTCCAGTCACCGCCGGCAATGGTGCCGCTGGTGCGCTCGATGTCCGAGGCGCCCAGTGAGCGCAGCAAGCCGATCGCCTGGTCTTCCGCATTCCCATCGGGCACGCTGATCGCCACCATCATGCCGGAGTGCCGCACCGGCACCGCATTTTCGTCACTCGCCGCACCGTCTTCCTCGAGGCTTCCAAGCGTGCCGACCAGCGAGCCGATATGCGCGCCAACAAAGGCGCCAGTCACGACTCCGAGAGGACCGGTCAGGGGTGCCGTCATCGCGCCCACCGCGGCTCCTACAACGCCGCCTGCCGCCATGCCGGAAGAGCTGCCTGTGCCGCTGTCTTCGGCTCCAGGCGATTTGTCGTGATCGCCGCCCAGAGCATACTGATCATGCTGACCGGGAGGATTGACGTAAAACGAGCTGATCTGCTCCCGCGAAAAACCGGCGCTAACCAGAGCGGAGACAGCCTTCTGTACCTCGTTTTGCTGCTGAAATCTGCCTGCGATAATCGTTGCCATGAATGTCTCCCTTTATTGCTCATCAAAATGATGCATAAAGAGTAAGAGTGGTCGCGCGCGTATTTAGTTCTCGGGCAACCATTGTGAGCGAGAAGAATTTGCCGCTCGCCAACTGATTGACTGGTCGCCGACGGCGTCGACCGTGACAGAGCCCTCCATATTCTTGCCATCGACACGGCTGTCGAAACGTAACGTGGTCTCCTGGCCCCTGTCTCCCCTGCTGATCAGCGAGAATAAAACACGATTGCCCAGCAAACGGGTTTCGCCCAGCGGTACAGTTGTTTCGCCAACGCGTGCGGTGCCGGTAAATAATTGATAAGTCTGCCTTAGCATCAGCTGCACCGGCACATCACCGGCCGGCGTGTCGATGGTCCACGCGCCGTCTACTTTGGCCGGCACCACCCAATAATAAACATGATGGAGACGGCCAGCATCGACAGTGGCGTGCTGATCCGGCTTCCAGTCACCCATGTCGGCGTCATGTGAAACAATGCGTGTGCCTGGCTTCAGCTCATTGAGCAAGCGCGCCCGCAGTGCCGGGCTAATGGAGGGTAGCAGGGAGATGGTCAGTATGGTGGCTTTGCCGAGATCGGTACTGGACAGGTCGGTATCGATGAAGCTTGCGCGGCCGATGATGCCCGGTCCGCGTTCTGCACTCAGATTAAAGCCAGACGCTGTTGCGCCGAATTGCTGTGCCGCAGTCAGCACGATTTGCCTGTCGCCCGACCCCAGGTCGACCAGATGATCGTTTGGTCCAACTTGCGCAATCCTGAGCATTTCGCTGATGACTTCGGATGGCAAATCGTGTCGCAGGGCTGTGTCGGCGGGATGGTTTTCCCGTGCGATGTCGCGTTGGGACAAGGTGAGAGCCGCTGCTGAAATCCCGATCACCACGCTCGCAATCATCGTCCCGTACTGCATGAAAATTCCTCTCGGCGCCAAGTCCGCCTGCCAATGATGATCCGCTGTCCGCGCAACCTTGGCAGAGAATCAACCTGCTTCCGGGCATTTCACGTGCAGCGTCGTTGCACATGGCATGTGTCTGCGAAAAGCGTGCCCGCATGGCTGCGGGTGCAGGCTGGCGACCGAGAATCGAAGCACCTCGCGAGAGGGAGGAAATTTTTACCGGGCGAATGTCTGTTTATGCAGATGGCGGTCGCGCGGACTTAATCAATCCTGGAGTCAAGCCGGCCAGCGGCGGCCAGCTGGCGGATCATGCGGATCGTATCGATATCCGATTCCTGATAAGCGGAGCAGCGAAATTCATCGTAAAAAGCATCCATGCCTTCCGCAGCGCCGGCGGCATTGCTATCGTATTCAAATCGTACGAACAGCAAGCCGGGTTGCGGTTCTTCGATCGTCATTTTCAGGTTCGAAGCAGGAATGTCTTTTTGTGCCGGCACATGATAGTGAATCTGCAACTGCGGCAGGAATGTCACGCGATCGCGTATCCGGAGTTCGCCATAACGCAATTCGCGCTCCATCATATCGGGAGCGCGTGACAGGATGTCGCAGGCATCGAGATGCGGTACGAACATTTTTGGATCTTCCGCCCGCAGTTTCAGGCCGCGCCACAATTGATTGCGGGTCAATGGATCGATCAGGGGATTGAGGGGATCGTTGATTTCTACGAGATGGGCAAATTTCATAATGAGTCAAGGCTGTACAAAAATCGGGTAGGCGGCTGCGGTGCTGGCGATGGCAACATGAGCGCCTACTTTAACATGACCAAATCCAAGCCTCCGCGATGCGGGATCAAGTAGCCGTGAACAAAGAAAAACCACGATTTACATGACGCTGCGACAACAACGGGACGCTACAGGGCTACAAGTTAGATACAATGGCGCGCTACCTGTTCTGTGTCTGACCGCATGTCTACTCCCCCTCAGTTTGGTCTCAATCCCCCGCAACGCGAAGCCGTCAAATACATGGATGGTCCATGCCTGGTGCTGGCCGGCGCCGGTTCCGGCAAGACACGTGTGATCACCCAGAAAATCGCCCATCTGATCGAGGAGTGCGGCTACGATCCCAGGCATATCGCCGCCCTGACTTTCACGAATAAGGCCGCGCTGGAGATGCAGGAACGCATTGCCAAATTGCTCAAGGAACCAAAGCAGGCAAAACACCTGACCGTCAGCACCTTTCATTCGCTGGGCGTGCAAATACTGCGGAAGGAAGCAAGGGAGCTGGACCTGAAGGACCGCTTTTCGATCATGGATAGCGACGATTGTTTTTCACTGGTGCAGGATCTCGCAGTGACAACCGACAAGCAGGTGATCCGCCGCATCCAGACCGCGATGTCACTGTGGAAGAACGGCCTGGTCAGTCCCGACGATGCGCTGAAAAACGCTGTCGATGAAGACGAAGCGCAGGCCGCACGCATCTACCGCAGTTACGTCGCGACCCTGTCGGCGTATCAGGCGGTCGATTTCGACGATCTGATCAGGCTGCCGGTAGAACTGTTTCGCAGCAATGATGCGGTGCGCGACAAATGGCAGCGCAAGCTGCGTTACCTGCTGGTGGATGAATACCAGGACACCAACACCTGCCAGTATGAACTGGCCAAGCTGCTGGTCACCGGCGTCGGCAAGAAGCCGATGTTTACCGCGGTCGGAGACGATGACCAGGCGATTTATGCGTGGCGCGGCGCGACCATCGAAAACCTGAAAACCCTGCAAGTCGATTTCCCCAATCTCAGGGTCATCAAGCTCGAGCAGAATTACCGCTCGTCGACGCGGATATTGCAAGCGGCCAATGCCGTCATCTCGAACAATCCAAAGCTGTTCGACAAGTCTTTATGGTCCGAGCATGGCCTGGGCGACCCGATCAAGGTGCTGGCCATGGAAGACGATGAGCAGGAGGCCGACCAGGTCGCCATCACGCTGTCGGCGCATCGTTTCGAGCGGCGCGCGAAATTTTCCGATTACGCGATCCTGTATCGCGGCAATCACCAGGCCCGCGTATTTGAAAAAGCGCTGCGCCGTGAACGCATTCCCTATGTCATGTCCGGCGGCCAGAGTTTTTTCGATCGCGCCGAGATCAAGGACATCATCAGTTATCTGCGCCTGATTGCAAACGGCGACGATGATCCGGCATTCATCCGCGCCGTGACCACACCCAAACGTGGTGTTGGCCAGTCGACGCTGGAAACGCTGGGGACCTTTGCCGGACAATGGCAGTGCTCATTGTTCGAGGCCGTATTCAAGGGCGGCATCCAGGCAAGACTGGCGGAGCGCCAGCTGGCGCCGCTGCGCGAATTCGGCAACTTCATCAACCAGCTGGAGGCGCGCGCCAGCCGTGCCGGTGCGGCGGGCAGCGGCGACAACGCGGCCCAGGTACTGGACGACATGATGAAGGAAATTAATTACGAGGCCTATCTGTACGACACCTTCGATGACCGGCAGGCGCAAGGAAAGTGGCAGAATGTACTCGACTTCACGACGTGGCTGAAAGAAAAAGGCACGGGCGGCAAGGATGGCGCCGACCCTGAAAAGAGCTTGCTCGAACTGACGCAGATGGTGGCGCTGATGAGCATGCTTGAAGGACGTGACGAAGAACCTGACGCCGTGCGCATGTCAACGCTGCATGCGTCGAAGGGACTGGAATTTCCGCACGTCTTCCTGATCGGCGTGGAAGAGGGGATCTTGCCGCACAAGGGCGATCCCGATGCTCCCTTCGAAACACTGGGCGCCCGCATTGAAGAAGAACGGCGCCTGATGTATGTCGGCATCACCCGTGCGCAACGCAGCTTGCACGTCAGCTGGTGCAAGAAGCGCAAGCGGGCGCGGGAGAGCATCAATTGCGACATGTCGCGCTTCATCAAGGAAATGAAACTGGATGAAGGTGATGCGGTGCCGACTGAAGCAGAAACGATCACGCCGCAGAACCGGCTGGCCAATCTCAAGGCCTTGCTGCAGAAGCCGAAGGCGGCATGATGAACCGAAAAAAAACGCCTTTCCATAGTGGAGAATTCCCGCATGACTGAAGACCGCATCGTCGACATCGAAATCAAGGTCGCGCGCCAGGAGGATATGGTCGACGCCCTGAACCAGACTGTCTATCGGCAGCAAAAAAAGATAGACGAGCTGGAGGCGCTATGCACGGCGCTGGCGCGGCGCATCAAGGAAATGCAGGGCATGGATAACGAACGCAGTCCGGCGCATGAAAAACCGCCGCATTATTAACTCGCATCCTGTAATTTTTTAAACGGTAAATCAATGACCATGCCGAACAATCCCGAGGCGCTGCTGCGCGACAAAATCAATCGCGAAACATCCCGCATGGCGTGGACCGAACTGCTGCGCCATTTTGCGGCCGGGACCGTCATCGTGGTGAGTGACGATCTCGACCTGGTTGACGTCGCGGTCCACATGTCAAATGACGACCATGCGGCGGTTGCGCAATGGCTGTCGGAAAACCGTATCGGCAAGGTATCGGATGCGCAGGCGCAGGAATGGCTGGAAGCCGACCTTGCATTATGGGCAGTGGTTGTCCGGCCATGGATTCTGGTGCAAAGGGAAAAGCCGGTCTGACGCCGGGACTGGCCCGGCTCCTCGGGCATCACGGCAGCAAGCCTCCTTCAGCTGCGCAAGATCGCCTTGCCCCACAGATTGAGCGTGCGCTCCTCGTGGGGCCAGGTGCCGGCGGGACGGCCGGGGGCGCAGTGTTCGATCTCGGCCGAAATCTCGGCCAGGTTACCGTCCGGATCGCGCACCATGAAAAACACATCGTTGCCGGGACCATGGCGGCCGATGCCCCACACGATGGGAATCTTGAGGGCGGCCATATGGTCGCCCCACGGCTTCATGCTGGTCCAGTCAGGCGCTTCAAACGATTGGTGATCGAAGCAGGCGGCCGGCGCGGAAAACAGTGCCAGCGAGTGATGCAGATGGTCGCAGCGCAAGAAGCAGGCGCGCAAAACGCCTTGCTCATCCTTCACGGCATCGGACAGCGTAAACCCCAGGCCTTCGGTATAAAACGCCAGCATGGCCGGCAGATCGGGCGTACGCAAAGCGAAGTGCTGCAGCGTGGCCGGCGGCAGCGCTGTTTCGGCGTCAGGCGCCTGTGCGTCGGTGCGTTGGGTAAAAACCAGCAGATTGCCCTCCGGGTCGCGCATCGCGATCGCGGGGTTCTCCGCACCGAACGGGGCCGGCAGGGGTTGGCGTTCCAGATCGTGCGTGCGCGCCGTGAACGCATCCCAGGCCGCGGGGCTGTTGAATGCAAAGTGCGCATACTTGAGCTGGTTGGCCGGGCCTTTCGACAGCCGCAGCATGCGGCCCGGGCCGCGGCACAGGTAACCATCGGCGATGGACTCCATCTGCATGCCATAGGCGCCGCTGTAGAAGCGTGCAGCCTGCAGCGGGTCAGGTGAATAAAGGTGCAGGCATTGCAGGGTGGCTTGCAGTTCCATGTTGTCGTCCCGTGTGATGAATCATGGGCGCCACTGTCGCTTTCCCGGGTCCTCTTGTCAAATGATATCTCCCGGCCTGCGCGATGCCCGCAATAGAAGAACGTGGCATAAGCCGGCATCCGGACTCGTTGCAATCGTGCGGATGACACAAACACCGAATAGTCTTGCCCCGGTACAATGATGATTCGAAATCATCGTATCGATGCCGTGTCAGCCCTAACCAGTCCGCTTCCCCGAAAAATCATCCATTGCGATTGCGACTGCTTCTACGCCGCGGTCGAGATGCGCGATGATCCATCATTGCGCAATTTGCCGGTGGCCGTAGGGGGACGGCCTGACCAGCGCGGGGTGGTCGCCACCTGCAACTACGAGGCAAGGCGCTTCGGCGTGCGTTCGGCGATGGCCACGTCGCAGGCGCTGCAGCGTTGTCCCGGCCTGATTGTCTTGCCGCCCGCAATGGAAAAATACCGGATCGCTTCCAGGCAGATTCTGGCCATTTATCATGACTACACCGACCTGGTGGAGCCGCTATCTCTGGATGAAGCCTACCTGGATGTGACAAACGCATCACAATGCAATGGCAGCGCCACGCTGATTGCGCAAGAGATCCGGGCGCGCATTGCAAAAACGGTTGGCATCACTGCGTCCGCCGGCATCTCTTCAAACAAGTTCCTTGCCAAAATTGCCAGCGACTGGAACAAGCCTGATGGCCAGTTCGTGATCCGTCCCCATCAGATTGAAGAATTCGTGGCGGCGCTGCCGGTGGAAAAGCTGCACGGCGTCGGCAAGGTAACGGCGGCCAAACTGAAAAGGCTGGGCGCGCTTGCCTGCGCCGATTTGCGCAGCTGGCCGATGGCCGATCTGCAGCATCACTTCGGCAAGTTCGGCGAACGCCTGTTCGATCTGTGCCGCGGCATCGATGCCCGCGAAGTCTGTCCGACGCGCGAGCGAAAATCGGTCAGCGTGGAAGAGACCTACGCCATCGATGTGCCGGATCTCGCCGCCTGCCTGCTGCGCCTGCCGGCGCTGCTCGACAAGCTGGGCGAGCGGGTGCGGCGCGCAAAGGCGGAACGCAGCATGCAGAAATTGTTCGTCAAGATCCGCTTCGCCGATTTCAGGCAGACCACCATCGAATGCATGGCAACGACGCTCGACCACGGGCTGTTTCAAACGCTGCTCGAGACCGGATTCCAGCGAGGACAGCGGCCGGTGCGCCTGCTCGGCGCGGGTGTGCGCCTGGGCGAATACGAAGATAATTTTCAGCTTGGCTTGTTCGGCGAAGAAGCAGCCGCAACAACCGGGCTGATGCGTGATTGACAACCAGCGCACACTTGCAATTGGCGTTGTTGACGCGTTCGGGCAGCGTGTAGAATGAATCCTTTTTTTAGTGATCGCCATGTGGTTCAAGAACCTGCAGATATACCGTCTCCCCGCACCCTGGGCCATCACACCTGAAAAACTCGAAGCATGCCTGGCGCCGCAGACGTTTGCGCCATGCACGAGCCTGGACCTGCAAAGCCAGGGCTGGGTGTCACCGCGCGACAACGGCATGCTGGTGCATACCGTCAACCGTCAGATGCTGCTGTTGCTTCGCACGGAAAAGAAACTGCTGCCGGCCACCGTCATCAATCAGGTGTCGAAGGTGCGCGCGACCGAGATCGAAGAGCAGCAGGGATTTAAACCCGGCCGCAAGCAAATGAAGGAACTCAAGGAGCAGGTCGCCGACGAATTGCTGCCGCGCGCCTTCAGCATCCTGAGCAACACCTGGACCTGGATTGATCCGGTCAACGGCTGGCTGGTGGTGGATGCATCCGGCGCAAACAAGGCGGAAGAAGTGCTGAAGCTGTTGATCAAGGCAGTCGATAAATTTCCGATGGATAGCTTGCGCGTCACGCGTTCGCCGCTGGCGGCGATGACGGACTGGCTGGCTGCGGACGAGGCGCCGCACGGCTTTACCGTCGACCAGGATACCGAGCTGCGCGCCAGCGGCGAAAGCAAGGCTACCGTGCGCTACGTGCGGCAGTCGGTGGAAGCTGAAGACGTGCGGCGCCATATCGCCGCCGGCAAGCAATGCACACGGCTGGCGATGACCTGGGCAGACCGGGTGTCTTTCGTGCTGACCGAATCGCTGGCCGTAAAACGACTGGCCCCGCTGGATGTGATCAAGGAAGACAGCGACCTGACGTCAAAAAATGACGATGAGCGCTTTGACTCCGATATCGTGTTGATGACAGGCGAGCTCAACCGGATGCTGGCCGATCTGGTGGAAGCGCTGGGCGGAGAAATGAAAGAGAAAACCCTGGCATCCGGGACCAACGGGTGAACCGGTAGCGGGTGTTTTAATAAAAAAGACGAACTCCGGTTCGTCTTTTTTTATGCTGGCGGATCAGGCCTGGATGACAAATAACTTGCACTGGCCCGCCGGAACATATCGCAAAAATACTCGGCAGCCGGCGTAAGCGGCAAGCTTGCGCGGCGAACGATCATGATCGGCGGCGCGGGCATCTTTTCTTTGATGTCAATCACCTGCAGTGCGCTGCGGGTAAGCGGGAACTCGTCAAATTGGCGAAGGGTGATGGCAAGGGCATCTGACGACATCAAGGTCGTCAGCAGCGTCAGCATCGACCCTGCCTGAACGACCAGACGCGGCGCCGGAAGCTTGTTGATTGAAAAGAGCTGCGTGAATTCCGCTTCTGCCTTGTCTGTAATGCCGGTCGTGATCCAACTCGCGCCGGTCAGTTCCGCCAGCGACCGGGCCTTTGCGAGCGGGTGTCCGCGCCGCGCAAACACGGCCCGCGTATTGTCAAACAGCTTCTCGATTACAAACTCGCGGGATGGATCGGGGTCCGGTGACGGACCGATATAAAAATCCATGCTGCCATCCCGCAGCCGCGCCTCCACTGCCGGAAACGAGCCTTCGACAATCTGCAGCCGAACGCCTGGATAGCGTTTCTGAAAAAGGGGAAGCGCCATAGGCAGCAGGGTCAGATGCGCCGCAATCGAAAGGCAAATCACGACTTCACCCTGGTCGCTGCCAAGGAACTGCTCCACCTCCTCCTGCGCACGACGTACCTCGCTGGCAATCACCTTGGCCCTGCGCAGAAACAGCTCCCCTACCGGGGTGGCGGTCATCCCGCGCGAACGCCGCTCGAACAGCGTGGCGCCGAGTTCTCGCTCGAGCTCGCCAATGTTGTGCGTAAGCGCCGGCTGGGACATGCCCAGCTCTCGTGCCGCAGCCCGCAGACTGCCCTTTTCAGCAACCGTCAGAGCCGCTCGAAGTTGATTCAATTTCATGGCGATAAGTAAACTCGATCACTGGAACAGTTTTGATATCTTACTCTTTTCTTTTTCCCTCAATAAACTTCTGACAGAAAGTAAACAAACGTCGACCCACCCCAGCCAAAGGAACTTCATGCATCGTTTAACTTCAAGAATTGCGTGTGCGACGCTCATCGCTACCGCATTCGCATTCGGACCGGCGATGGCCCAGACTTATCCCGCCAAGGCGATCAAGGTTATCGTGCCAAGCGCGCCGGGGGGCGGATATGACACGATTGGCCGCCTTTTGTCGGACAGGCTTGCAGCCGAGCTCGGTCAGCCGTTCGTTGTCGAGAACCGCACTGGCTCCGGTTCGGTAGTCGGAACCCAGGCCGTGGCGATCGCGCCGGCTGATGGATACACCCTGCTCATGGGGGGCATGGCGAATATTGCATTCAATCCCGGGCTCTATGACAAGCTTCCTTACAATCCCGTGACCGACTTCGTGCCGGTTGCGCTGGTCGGCTCCTTTTCTTATACGCTGGTCGGCCGCAAGGATCTTCCGCAATCAACGCTGCGCGAGGTCATCGATTTTGCAAAAGCGAATCCGGGCAAGCTCACTATAGCGACCGCTGGCACAGGTACCGGGCAGCATGTGGCTGCGGCCCTTTTGAAGAATCTCGCGAAGGTCGATATTCTTGAAGTGCCATACAAAGGGGCGCAGCCGGCATACGTCGATATCTTCGGTGGCAGGGTGGACCTGTTTTTCGACAACACGTCGACCGTGCGTCCTTTAGTGGACAGCGGCCGGGCCAAGGCCATCGTGACGTCGAGTTCGGGGCGCGAACCGCTTTTGCCACAAGTACCATCCGCCCCGGAGTCCGGGCTCCCAGGGCTGGTCCTTGAGAGCTGGATCGGTCTCTTCGCGCCGGCCAATACACCTCGGCCTGTGATTGAAAAGTTGAGAGCGGCGGTGGCGCACGTCATGCAGACAACCGACCTGCGCAAGCGTCTGGAGGCCTCCGGGGTGCGGCCTATTACGATGACGCCGAGCGAAACGGAGCGCTTCGTCAAGGCTGAAACAGAAAAGTGGCCGCAATTCTTACGCCAGGCCGGCATCAAGGCGGAATGAACATGACAAATCATTCCCAACAGCCGATGGCGGCAACCGAAATCCCTGGCCTGCAGGCTTTGCTCGACCGGTCCGCCATCACCCAAGTCGTGAACGACTGGGGGCTGGCACGCGACACCGGCAGGTGGGACCAGTTGAGGTCCTTCTACACGCACGACGCCACCATGCACACCACCTGGTTTGTCGGCACAGCAGCTGAATTTGTGGAACGTTCGATGGATGCCGCCAAAAAAGGGGCGCGCGCGCAGCATTTCATCGGTGCCGCCACAATTGAACTCCAGGGCGACAAGGCGATTGCGGAGACGCGCATGATTCTTCTTGCGAGAGGCATGCTGGAAGGGGTCGAGGTGGATGTAACCTGCTACGGGCGTTTCTACGATTGGTTCGTCAAGCTCGACGGCGAGTGGCGCATACGGCAGCGCGTGCCGATCTACGAGAAAGACCGGTTGGAAGCGGTTGATCCAGGCGCGATCATCAAATTGAACCAGGAAGAGCTGGCAAGAAATCCCGATGGTTATCGGCATCTGGCCTATATGCAGTCGCGCGGAGGAGCCGCCATCACGGCGGGTCTGCCCACGCCGAACAGCGCTGCGCTCGCACGTTTGTATGCGGAAGGCGCGGCCTGGCTAGCCACTGGCCCGGTGTAGACTGCGGGAGCCAGGTGACGATACACGCACGTTACCTGAATAAACTGCAGGAATACCTTCCCAAAATTGACAAGGAAATTTGAAAATGAAGCTGCTGCGATATGGAGTGATGGGTCAGGAACGTCCCGGTGCGATGGATGAACAGGGTCAGATTCGCGACCTCTCTCTTTTGGTGCCGGACTTCACGCCTGAATGGATGAGCCCGGAGAAATTGCGCGCCCTGGCTGCCATTGACCTCAGTCGCATGCCTTTGGTCGCGGCCGGCACACGCCTGGGTGCTCCCGTGGCGGGTACGCGCCAGTTTGTGGCCATCGGTCTGAATTACCGCAAGCACGCTGAAGAGTCAGGCATGGACATTCCGAAAGAGCCTGTGGTTTTCACCAAGGCGCTCACTTCCATCGGCGGGCCTAATGACGACATCACCATGCCCACCGACTCGGTGGCAACCGACTGGGAAGTGGAACTTGGTTTTGTCATCGGCACGCTGGCCCGCAAGGTAGCCGTGGATCAGGCATTGAACCATGTGGCGGGTTACTGCCTGGCCAACGACGTGTCAGAGCGGGACTGGCAAATCAAGCGTAATGGCCAGTGGGGCAAAGGCAAGAGCTTTGACGGCTTTGGCCCGATCGGCCCCTGGCTGGTCACGGCGGATGAACTGCCCGATCCCCAAAACATTCCGCTTGAGCTGAAAGTCAACGGCGTTGTCACGCAAAGCAGCAACACCGCAGACCAGATTTTCTCGGTGGCCGAGGTGGTGTCTTACCTTAGCCAGTTCATGACACTGCTGCCGGGTGATCTGGTCATCACTGGCACCCCCGCAGGTGTAGGGCTAGGCATGAAGCCGCCCAAATTCCTGAGCCGCGGCGACGTGATGGAGTTATCAGCCGGCGCCTTGGGCACGCAGCGGCAGCGCGTGGTCTGAACAAACTCGCTCCACTCCGGAAAAGGAAAAGCCTGCTTGCGCAGGCTTTTTTAATATTGGCGGAGTGGACGGGACTCGCCTACATGCTGCAGGCCGCGGAATCCCTTGCAAGGGATTCCCTTCGTGTCCCGCCGCAAGCCCCGCAGGGGGCTTGCTCCACTCCGGAAATGGAAAAGCCTGCTTGCGCAGGCTTTTTTAATATTGGCGGAGTGGACGGGACTCGAACCCGCGACCCCCGGCGTGACAGGCCGGTATTCTAACCAACTGAACTACCACTCCTGAACTACATGACTATTGCCCTGAACCTGTCTGATCAAATGGTGGGTGCTGAGAGGCTCGAACTCCCGACCTACGCCTTGTAAGGGCGCCGCTCTACCAACTGAGCTAAGCACCCGTGTGCAATTTCATTGGTCAAACAAGTGGTGTGTGTCATCACACCTGAAGCGGCAGAAGTTTATCGTAGATTGCAAGTTCTGACCAGTGCATTGTCGGATTTTTTTCAGCGACCGATGTTGGCGAACGTTTTGGACCGCAATACGAACGCCGAGGTCAGGCGTTCCAGGGCGATCACGGAACGGATTTTTCGACCGGCTTGCGTTGTGAGGCGGGACCGTCAACACGCCTGCCGATTTCCGCAATCACTGCTTCCATCGTTTCTTTTACATCTGCTTCGACCAGTGGGCGGCCGATCAGTGGAGGCACAAAAAAATCCGGTTCCAGCGTTGCCGCGTAGGTGATCAGCGTGCCATTCCTGCCGTTCCTGGCCAGCGGCGACAGTTCCCAACGTGCGACATAGTGCTTCATGTCGCCTCGCACCAGCGTCAGGTCGATGGCGGCAAACGGCTGCTCGATAATGCGTACCAGCAGATGAATATTGTGCTTGATGAACAGAAAACCGGCTTTACCATTTTGTTCAACCAGCACTTCACTGGACGAGCGTGAAATCACCCTGGACGATGAAAGCTTTGGCAGGAATTCCGGGAAACGCTCGTAGTCGGTCAGTACCTGCCACACCTGCTGCGGCGATGCAGCAGCGAAGCCGCTGGCATTGACCTTCATGACGGATTGCTCGTCTGTCACCAGGCGCTGCGCGGTGACGGTTATGTTATCGCGCGGCTTGTCCGTTTGGGTTTGCGCGGGCGAGGGGGCAAGGTAAAACATTGCCATTACAAGCAGCAGGTGTCGGGGCAGGAGCTTTGAATTCATTTGGTGGACAGCATTCAGATGGCTTGCTTATCGTCTCTGCAGACAATGTACCTTGATCCGGCAAACCTTGCCGGAAAAGCAAATTAGTACTCAGGCTAATGGTTATTTGAGCAGTTCATGAAACTGATCATGAAAGAGCGAGAACATAGCTTGTAGAATACGAGAGTCGTTTCGTATCTTGAAGAGTAAACGAGCGCCGTGTCGGGACCTGACTGATGGCATTGAGCAGTATGAAAATTGCTGTGTTGTCCCAGCGGAATTGGGAAATCTCCCTTACTGAATCAACTTACTCAAATATCATGAAAAACAAGATCGCGATTTTTTCAGTCATGACATTACTTTCAGGTTGCGCTGCAAGCTCATTCAATGCCGACAGTGTAGCGGCGGGCCCCACCGATCGCGTCAGCAGCAGTAGCAGTAGCAGTAGCAGCGGCAGTGTAAGGATCGAAACGACAACCGGTGGCACGTCCACGGCAACCACGATCGACACCTACAAAAAAGATGTCGCGCACCGTATTTCGCAAGTGAATTCGACCAAGGTCTACACTGGCCGGCCGCAGGCGCTGCTGCGTTCGATCGTGGTATTGAAATACACCGTTGATGGCGGCGGCAATCTGGTGCGCAGCGAAATCCAGCGCAGCAATCGGGACCAGGTAACTGAAGCAACCGCGTTGGCCACTTTGCGCAATACCGCGCCGTTTCCAAAGCCGGCCTCACATTTGCTGCGGCAGGGCCGCGTTGAACTACTCGAGTCCTGGCTTTTTAATAGTGATGGACGTTTTCAGTTGCGCTCCATTGCTCTGCCGCAGATGAATGAATGAACGGCGCATCGTATTTTCAAACGATGCCGCTTGATGTGCGGGGTGGATTGTTTCAGGGGGATGTGTGAGTGCGGGCTGGCTTTTCAACACCATCGTCAGCGCATTCCTGTTGCCACCCCTTAATCTGATTGTTCCAGGGCTTCTCGGGGTCATGCTGCGCAAGCGCTGGCCACGGTTCGGCACGACTCTCATCGTCGTTTCATTGCTCGGCTTGCTGGTCCTCTGTACTGCCGCCGGCGCCCGGCTGTTCGTCGCCCCACTTGAACAGCGTACGACGCCACTCGCATCGGCACGCGGCAGCGGCGCGCAGGCGATTGTCGTATTGGGCGGAGGGCGTCTCAGGAATGCGCCCGAGTACGGCGGCCGGGATAGTCCCAGCCTGATTGCATTGGGCCGCTTGCGTTATGCTGCCAGGCTGCACCGCGAAACCGGTTTGCCGGTGCTGGTTGCAGGCGGGGTGCCAGACGGAGCGTCCGAGTCCGAAGCGTCCGTCATGGCGCGCGTGTTGCGTGAGGAATTCTCGATACCCGTCAAATGGCTGGAGCAGGCGTCGGACAACACGGCCGAGAATGCCCGATTTTCCGCGCAGTTGCTGAAGCAGGCGAACGTGCAGCGGATACTGCTGGTCACCGATGCGCTGCACATGCCCCGGTCGCAAACAATCTTCCGGAAATACGGTTTGCAGGTAGTGCCGGCACCGACAGCTTTCGCAAGCCATAACCATTTGCGGCCGCTTGATTTTTTGCCGTCCGGCGATGGGCTGAGGCTGAGCCATTATGCGATGCATGAATGGGTCGGCCAATTCTGGTATTGGCTGCGCTACCGCGCTGCGGCGCCATCATGATCGTCGCGTTCATTCATTTTTCAGGATACTTATGTTTGCTGCAGATTCTCAACGTCCACCAAAACTCTACCAGCATGGGGAGCGGCAGATACTTGAACGCTCGTTAAGCGAGGGCGAATTCCGTTTGCTGCCGGCCGCAGCTGAAAACTACCTGGTACTCAGTTTCGCAGCAACATGGGATCCGGCATCGTTCGATCGAATTCCCGGCGCCGATTGCTGCCTGCTGATTCACAACCCGGAGGAATTCGGGGAACGTCTTCACCGCGCTGCGCAAAAGATGTTGCCAACGTGGGCCGGCATCGACGCGGCCATTGCATATGGGACACCGAGCCCCTTAGGCAAGGCATTTTCAAAATCCAGGCAGGCTGCGGATGAAAAGGAATGGCTGTTCGCCTGGCGCCCGACACAAGCGACGACATCGATACGTCCGCTTGTGATCCGGATTGGCAGTATCGAAACGATTGCCGAGTTGCGCATGAAAGACGGCTGATACGACGGCAGTGTTGCTCGCGCATTCGCAAAAGCTTGTCCTGCTTCTGATTACGTCCAAAAAGGGCGTATTTTGTTCTTGAAAATGTCTGGATCGAACATAAATATACAAACAAGCAGAAGTGAGAACTCGCAATGATTTTTGCCGATAAGACTTATGCTGACTGATGTAATTCCTGGTTGTAGTGCTACCAAAAAGGTACTATGATTAGCGTTGTAATGGCTGGTTTTCCCTTTTATTTTCTGGCTCATTTTTCCCGCATTGAATCAATTTGCGGCTGTCTTATTACGGTCAAAGCGCACTTGCATGCAAGCGCTGTCGAAGCAGGTCTATCATCATTTCACGTGCTTCAAGTGGTTGCGCACGAAACAGAGTCAACGCGGTTTCCAGGAATAGTTTTTCCTTTGCATCGGCAGGCATGCTGAGCATATCGTGTTCCCGGTCCATCCAGCCATGAGGAAGTTGCAGGCGTTCTTCGATGGTGCGTGCGATGGCGTTGCCGATGTTCTTGCGATTGCATTTGATGTGACTGAGGTATCGATCGGATAAACCCAGGCGTTCCGCAAACAGTTTCAGCATGCCGCGCTGTGGTGCATCCGGATGTCCGGCAATGAAATTTGCAAATAATTTTTGGAAATTTTTATGTCTTATCTGCGCGCTGTTCATTGCCATATGAATGTCCCATTTTAATAATGTCCCGCTATCGCCATATCGTTTGTTTGAATGTCATCTGCGGGGCGTGAAATCGAGCCGTAGTGGCACCTCCGGATTGAAATAGTTTAACTCAGACAGCGCAGGTCGATGTTGAAATAATGCAACCAAAATAGGCGTTCTTTGCTGACCCCAGCTTCCGGATAAATCCATTCGATCAATTGACATCAAGATTCATGAGGAAATTAAAAATGCGTCATCCGCATTTGACCGACCCTGAGGTTATTAATGGCGGTGGACACGAGGCAATACCAGATCCTTTGCTCGTGGAGGCAATCGCCCTGACGGCTGAAGTATGCGGGCTGGCCTTGTCGAGTGCCGCAGCAGAGATGTTGGCGAGCGATCTGACAGGTTTCGACCAATCGGTCATTCTCGCGGCGTTGAAGCGCTGCCGCATGGAGTTGCAAGGCAGGCTGAGGTTGACCGACATTCTTGCGCGTATAGAAGACGGGCGGCCTTCGGCCGACGAAGCCTGGACGGCAATGCCGAAAACCGAACATGCTTCCGTGGTGTGGACTGAGGAAATGGCGCAGGCATGGGGCATGGCATCGCCATTGTTGGCGCGCGGAGACGATATGGGCGCACGGGCGGCATTTCAAGAGGCGTATGTCAAAGCGGTCCTGGCGGCCCGTATCAAGCGTGTGCCAGTGCATTGGATGCCGTCTCTTGGCAGCGACGTTGCCGGCCGCGAAAGCGTATTGCTCGACGCACTGGAAAAGCAGCGTTTGCCGGCCTCGCATGTCGCGCAACTGCTGCCTGTAAGGACAGTGCCGTCGGGCGCACGCGAGATTTTCGCACAGCTGAAGCTGAAAAAATTACATTGAAAAAGGACGCCCGAACCCCATTTGATATTTATTGAAATGCTACCAAAATAGTAGTAAATAGTTGAATATGGGCCAGATAATTCACGCGATGGAAATCCAGGCCGCATCAGATGACAGTGTGTTGCAGTGGCATGCGCAAGTTGGCTGTCTGGAGCAGATTGAAAACGCAAACGCAGAAAGGAAATACGCCATCATGGGTGGATTCGAAATTCATAAAGCAACCAAGCGCCGCGCCAAGCTCAGGCTGGGAATGTCCGGCCCGGCAGGCAGCGGGAAAACCTTTTCCGCATTGCTGATTGCCGGTGGATTGGGCGGGCGTATCGGGCTGATCGATACCGAGCACGGCAGCGGAGATCTATATGCCGACCTGCTGCCTGAAGGATATGACGTCTTGCCATTGGCGCCCCCGTTTACCCCGGCCCGCTATATAGAAGCGATTCACACCCTTGAGCAGGCCGGTGTCTCCACCATCATTGTCGATAGCCTGACCCATGCATGGAGTGGGGAGGGCGGCTCGCTTGACCGGCAAGGCAAGATCGCCGACAAGTCCGGCAATAGCTGGCAAGCCTGGCGTCAAGTGACACCCGAGCATAATGCGCTTGTCGAGTCCTTGCTGCAAAGTCCTTGCCACGTGATTGCGACCATGCGTTCGAAGACAGAGTACGTGCAGGAGAAAGATGAGCGCACCGGCAAGCAGATTGTCCGCAAGATCGGCCTCGCACCGATCATGCGTGATGGCATCGAGTATGAATTTACGGTGTTTCTCGAACTCGATGTGCAGCATACGGCTTTCGTCGGCAAGGACCGCACGCGCTTATTCGACGGGACGATATTCAAGCCCGCGATTGAAACCGGGCAGCAATTGCTCGAATGGCTTGATTCCGGCACCGATGATCTCCGGATCCGGCCGAATCCACTACCTGACGGGCAAAAAATCGAGTTGATCGATGCCATCAATCGTGCCGAGACGCGTGAAGCGCTGTTCGATGCATTCGCGGTCGCCTATCGCGCCGCTACAGCACAGTCTGATACTGCGGCGCTGGAAGAGATGACAAAAGTGAAGGATGCCCGCAAGGCAATACTGGAAGCGCGCGATGAAGAAACGGCAGGAGCGCATTCATGAACCCCGTGTTCGAGGCATTCGGGCTGGCGCTGCAATACCGCCAGCTGGCTGAAGTACTGGCCGAGCGGCATGACGATGAAAAATTGATTGCCGATACCCTGGACAGCATCTCCGCGCCGCTGGATGAGCAGTTGGAAAATCTCGCGAAAATAGTTTGCAATATCGAGGCAGCCGACAGTGGTGTGCAGCAAACCATTTCGAATCTGGAGGCGCGGCATGCGGCATTGCAGCGGGCCGCAGAACGGGCGCGCCATCTGATACTCGACGTGATGCGCACCGCGGAGCGGGAAAAAGTGACGACTGCATTGTTTTCACTGGCGATCAGGAAAAACCCGCCGCACGTTGTCGTCGACCAGCAAGGCGAACTTCCTCCCACTTATCTGACGTATCACCCGGCGCCGCCGCCAACGCCAAATAAAAAGGCGATTGCAGAAGCGCTGAAAGCCGGCGTACAGGTACCTGGCGCACACACGGAGCAGAGCGTCCGGCTGGAAATCCACTAATTACTTCCAAGGATCACAATCATGGGAACACTTAACAAGGCGACTTTGATCGGGTACCTCGGTCATGATCCGGAAATGCGGTATACGAGCGCTGGCGAACCGGTCGCGCATTTGGCGGTTGCAACAACCGAAACCTGGAAAGACAAGGCCTCAGGCGCCAAACGCGAAGCGACTGAATGGCATCGGGTCGTGCTTTATCGCAGGCTGGCGGAAATCGCGGGCGAGTATCTTAAAAAAGGATCGCACGTCTATGTCGAGGGCCGCTTGCAAACTCGCAAATGGACCGGCAAGGATGGCATTGATCGGCAGACCACGGAGATTATTGGTGATGACCTGCGCATGCTCGGCGCACGTCCTGCGGGCCAGGCCACGGCCGGCCAATCCGGCGATGCCGAGGATGACAGCGCACGTGTGGCGCCGGAATCCGAAAGTGGCCGAAATTCAGCAAGTCGCGCCGAAGACGAAATCCCATTTTGAGAGGACCGCTCCGGAACTGCCAAACTGGGAAAACGACATTAGGGCAATATCAGTTTCAACACCATATTATCGCTGGTTAAAACAAAGGTTTTCCCACCGAGGAAATGCACTCCGGTGGGATTGCTGAGGCCGCCTGCCAGATTGCCCAGCGCAATGCCTTTTTGTTTAGGCACCCCTGCCACCGTACTGGTCACGCCGGCCGCCGTAATTTTACGTATGGTGTGACCATCCCTGTCGGCCACATACAAGTTGTTGTCAGGATCGGATGTAATCGCAAAGGGTGCAAGGAAACGCGCTTTCGCCCCAGGACCATCGGCTTGCTCACCAAGGCCTTCGTGGCCCGCTCGCGTGGAAACTTTACCTGATGAAAAATCAATCGTGCGGATTACGTGATTGCCTGTGTCGGCAACATATAGATTGCCGTTCGCAGCGCGTGTCACAGCATTAGGGGTGTCGAATTTTACCGCTGCTCCTGTACCGTCCGCATGGCCGCAGACCTTTGCCGTGCCCGCCAACGTCGAGACGGTGCCAGCAATAATTGCGCGTATCGTGCAGTTTGACGTGTCGGCGACAAGCAGGTTGTTATCCTTATCAACCGCGATGCCGGACGGCTCGAAAAAACGTGCATCGGCTAGCGGGCCATCCATGCTGCCGGACTCACCTGTTTTCCCGGCCAGTGTGGTGACATATCCCGCCGGCGTAATTTTGCGTATCGCATGGTTGGCCCGGTCAGCGACGTACACATTGTCGTCAGTATCGATCGTAATGCCGTGTGGCTCATTGAATTTTGCATTCGCACCCATGCCGTCGGTGCTGCCGGCATTTCCGGAAGAGCCGGCAAATGCGGTTACCACGCCGTCAGGTGTAATCTTGCGAACCGTATGATTGCCTGTGTCGGCAACGTACAAATTACCGTTCTTGTCCGCTGTGATGGCGTGAGGAGTAGAAAACGGCGGCATATTTCCCGTATTGTCGACAGCATCCGCTATCAAATACAATCCGGGCAAGAGCGTGCCACCACCCGGCGTAGTGCCACCACCCGGCGTGGTGCCTCCGCCCGGCGTAGTGCCACCACCCGGCGTGGTGCCACCACCCGGTGTAGTGCCACCACCCGGTGTAGTGCCATCACCCGGTGTAGTGCCACCACCCGGTGTAGTTCCACCACCCGGTGTAGTGCCACCACCCGGTGTAGTGCCACCACCCGGCGTGCTGCCATCACCAGGTGTGTCACCACCGTTATTTGAGGCAACATCTTGAGTCTTCCGCGTGGACAGGTCGGATCCAGAACTTCCTCCTCCGCCACCGCACGCAGCCAGCAATAGACATAGAAAATTCGTCGCAAGCCAGTTGAACAAGCGGCGAGAATTAAATCTGGAACGGATGTACAACATATAAGTCCTTGCAAAGATGCGCTGCGATCAATAAACGTTTAAGAGTCCAGGCAAAAAGCAAGGCCGGGGTGTTCTATGGGTTAATTAAATGACAATTTTATTTATTCGCCTTTGCGATCCGACAATGTCTCGGTTTCAACAGGCTTTTTTGTTAACTATTGGGAGTGGAAAACGAAAATATCTGCCCGCAAAAAATGCTTTCTCCATGAGCCCGTTAATGGGGAGAAAGGTAGCTGGCTGCATTTAATCAAAGGCAGACCTGCCGTTATCCAGCGAAAGTGCTCACAACGCCTTGCGGTGTGATCTTGCGGATAGCATGATTTTCTGTATCGACGACATACAGACTTCCAAATGAATCCACCCCGATTCCATTTGGTTTGTTGAATTGCGCCTTGCCCCCGGCGCCGTCAGCCTCTCCGCCGTCCCCTGCCAGTCCAGCCAGGGTAATGACCGAGCCATTGGCTGAAATTTTCCGGATCGTGTTGTTGAAGGTGTCACTTACATACAGATTGCCGGCGCTGTCGGCTGCTATACCCCGGGGAATGTGGAAACTCGCCGTTGCGCCCTTGCCATCGGCACTGCCGTCATTGCCGGCCCTGCCTGCCATCGTGCTTACCATGCCGGCTGGCGTAATCTTGCGCACGGTATGGTTCCTCGAATCGGCAACATATACATTTCCTGCCGAATCGACGGTAAGAGCGTGCGGATTGTTGAATCGGGCTGAGGCGCCTTGGCCATCGTTCGGTCCAGCCTGTCCGGCATTACCGGCCAGCGTGCTGACCTCGTCGCTGGCGCTGATCCTGCGGATGGTGTGGTTGGATGTATCGGCGACATACAGGTTGCCAGCCCTGTCGGACTGGATCCCGTTGGGATAAGTGAAACGCGCGGATGCGCCCTTGCCATCGCTGCTGCCAGCGCTTCCGGCAACGCCTGCCAGAGTGCTGACGACGCCGGAGGGGCTGATCTTGCGAACCGTATGGTTATAGGTATCGGCAACGTACAGATTGCCAGCCGCATCGGCTGTGATCCCGTACGGATAAGTAAATCGTGCGGCCGTTCCTTCGCCATCGGCGTTGCCGGCAATTCCCGTCTTGCCGGCGAGTGTGGAAATGACACCTGCCGGCGTGATCTTGCGTATCGTATGGCTGTAGCTGTCAGCAACATATGAATTGCCCGCAAGATCGCTGGTGATGCCGTGAGGGACATTCAAATCACTCACGTCTGCGGACCGATGTATGACACTGCCGGCAAGTTGATTAACGTTATCAATGCTGTCGCCGCATGCCGTCAGGGACAGACTCAGAAAAGCTGCAATCAACCGCGTGGGCCAGCATGAAAAATCCGCAAAAATGATGTGCATGAATCAACCGTTTAAAAAATACACATGAAGAAAAATGGGGGTGCAGCATCTGGTGATGCAAAAAAGGCAACAATAGCACAAGTTTATTTAAAAGTTGATTTTTAGACAATTTTTTATTGCTTTGCGGATGAAACCCAACATCGTGTCAGGAAAATTTTTATCCTGAGCAAGATCTGGAGTGGGGGCGAAAGATGTTGACGAGGCCGTGCAACAGGGCGAAAAGTATGGCTTGTCGAAAAAAGCGCAACGCGGCTACCTTCATGAAAGGGATGTCATCCTCCTTCTGGCCGGGCGGATTATGGCCGATGGCTACTGGTCTAGCCGTTATAATCCATGCTTCCCTGGTGCCTTTTGCACTTTCCAGGCGCCTTGCGCGCCAACTTCAGGTTATTACCGATGCTAGCCCGACAAAAGCAAGAAATTATCGACCTGTTCCAACAGGCACTTACACCGATTTTGGCAGGAACCGACCTGCAACCGGTCATCACCCTCGAGCGCCCACGCGATCCATCGCATGGTGACATCGCTTGCAATATCGCCATGCAGCTTGCCAAGGCATTAAAGAAAAATCCGCGAGAGCTGGCGCAGACGCTGGTCGCTGCGGTTCTTGCCAGCCCCGGCAGGGACGGATTAATTGAGGCGATTGATATCGCCGGTCCCGGCTTCATCAATTTGCGGCTGTCGGCCGCAGCCCGTCAGGCAGTGGTCAAGACGATCATGCAAGAGGCGGACAATTACGGCAAAAGCGCACAGGGCGCCGGCAAAAAAGTGCTGGTTGAATTCGTGTCAGCCAACCCAACCGGTCCCTTGCATGTCGGTCATGGCAGGCAGGGTGCGCTCGGGGATGCCTTGTCAGCGTTACTTGATTCGCAAGGTTTTGAGGTAACGCGCGAATTTTATTACAACGACGCCGGCGTGCAGATCGCCACGCTGGCAAATTCGGTGCACGCACGCGCCAAAGGCTTGAAGCCGGGTGACGCGGACTGGCCGGAGACTGCCTACAATGGCGACTACATCGGCGACATTGCAACGGATTTCCTGGCTAAAAAAACTGTCGCTGCCAGCAATGGCCAGCCGGTGACCGCCAGCGGCAATGTAGACGACATCGAATCTATCAGGCAGTTTGCGGTGACTTACCTGCGGCGGGAACAGGATCTGGATCTGCTGGCGTTCGGCGTACGTTTCGACAATTATTATCTGGAATCGTCGCTCTACACCGATGGCAAAGTCGCTTCAGCCGTCGATACGCTGATCAAGGCCGGCAAGACCTTCGAGCAGGATGGCGCTTTGTGGCTGCGCACGACTGACTACAGCGACGACAAAGACCGGGTAATGAAAAAATCCGATGGTACTTATACCTACTTTGTGCCCGATGTCGCGTATCACATTACCAAGTGGCAGCGCGGCTACCGCAAAGTAATCAATATCCAGGGCAGTGATCACCACGGTACGATTGCGCGCGTGCGGGCCGGCTTGCAGGCGGTGGATATCGGGATCCCGCAAGGCTATCCGGATTACGTACTGCACAAGATGGTCACCGTGATGAAGAACGGCGAAGAAGTCAAGATCAGCAAGCGCGCAGGCTCATACGTAACCTTGCGTGACCTGATCGAATGGTCTGCCGGTGAAGGCGAAGAGGGCGCGCCGCGTGACCTCACGCGTGGCCGCGACGCCGTGCGTTTTTTCCTGATTTCACGCAAGGCCGATACCGAGTTCGTGTTTGATGTCGATCTGGCCCTGGCGCAGTCGGACGAAAATCCGGTCTATTACGTGCAATACGCGCATGCACGGATATGTTCGGTGCTGGCGTTATGGGGTGGCGATGAAACAACGCTGGACTCGGTGGACTTGTCTCCACTGACGGCGCCGCGCGAAGCGAGCCTGTTGGCGCAGTTGGCCCAATACCCGGAAGCGCTGCAAAAAGCCCTTGAAGAAATGGGCCCGCATCAGGTAGCGTTCTATCTGCGTGATTTAGCGGGTGAACTGCATAGCTACTACAATGCAGAGCGGGTGCTGGTCGATGATGTGTCCACCAAAATGGCACGGCTGGCGTTAATGTATGCAACACGACAAGTGTTGCGCAATGGATTGGCGCTGATCGGCGTCTCGGCACCATCAAGGATGTAATTGGGGAAGTATGGCTAAGCAGAGCAAGAAGCAATCAGGGGGAACCCTCACGGGAATCATCATCGGCCTGGTAATCGGGCTGTTGATTGCGGTCGGCGTGGCGATGACGATCAAGAATACGCCGCTGCCTTTTATCAACAAGCTCGGCAAGCATGAAAAATTGAGTGAGCGCCCGGCTGGCCAGGAATCCGATCCCAACAAGCCAATGTACGGCAACAGGAATCCGTCGAAAGAAGCCGCCAAAGACTTTGTCAAAAAGGCAGAAGAAAAGGCCGCTGAAAACCCGCCCGGGACGCAGCCGGAAGATGGCAAGAAGGACGTTGCCAAAAAAGACGATGTGCCGAAGACGGATCCCAAGCCAGCAGCCAAAATCGCGAAGACCGATGACAAGCCGCCTGTGGTAGACAAGTCTACAAGCGACAAGCCGGCTGCAGACAAATCGCAAAAAGCAGATAATACAGACGAAAAATTCACCTATTTTTTACAGGCTGGCGCGTTCCTGGAGCAGGCCGATGCTGAAAATACCAAGGCAAAACTGGCCCTGATGGGTTTGTCAGCCAACATCGGTGAACGGCAATCCGACAATGGCACACTGTATCGTGTGCGTATTGGTCCATTCGGCCAGCTCGAAGCAATGAATCGTGTCCGCAGCAAATTGACTGGTAATGGTGTTGATGTTGCGGTGATACGGGTACCCAAGTAATTAAAGAGAAGGAATTTCAATGCGTTTATTTCAAAAATTTCTGGCAGCATTCAGCCTTGGCCTGGTCGTGATGACGGCAAGCGCGTCTCCTGCCAGCCCTGTCGCAGGTACCGATTACCGCGTGCTCGACAAACCGCAGCAAACCGATTCGGGTAAAAAAGTCGAAGTCACGGAATTCTTCTGGTATTCCTGCCCGCATTGCAATGCCTTTGAACCGCAGTTGGTGGAATGGGTAAAGAAGCAGGGCAACAATATTGTCTTCAAGCGTGTGCCGATCGCCTTCCGTCCATCCTTCGAACCGCAACAGCGCCTGTATTACACGCTTGAAGCCATGGGCAAGACCGACGAATTGCACAGCAAGGTATTCCACCGCATCCATGCCGACCGGCAGCCACTCGATACCGAGGCCGCAATCGTGGATTTCATCGAGAAGCAGGGCGTCGACAAGAAAAAATTCCTGGAGGTGTACAACTCCTTCGGCGTGCAAACCAAGGTGCGGCGCGCCACGCAATTGCAGCAGGAATACAAGATTGACGGTGTGCCGACAATCGCAATCGATGGCCGCTATCTGACCTCACCATCGATCGTCGGCGCCACGATGGGAAATCAACCCGAAAACGTGTTGGGCAACGCGACGGTGCAGGTGATGACCTGGCTGGTCAACAAGGCGGCTAAAGACCAGAAAGCACAAGTGGCCGATCCGAAAGCGGCCACTGTCAAAGTGGCCCAGGCCGCTAGCGGGACTGGCGCGAAAAACTGAACGATCGACCACTAAGACAAGTCCGTCTCTCGCAAGAGGGCGGACTTTTTTATTTAATAAGAGTATCTTTCGAAAAATGAAACGAGTCTTTATTACCGGCGCATCCAGCGGCATTGGCGCGGCCCTCGCACAGCGTTATGCGGAGCAGGGCGCAGTGCTTGGTCTGGTGGCGCGGCGCAAGGAAAACCTGGAGCAATTGGCGGCCAGCCTGCCGAACGCGGGCAGCCATCGCCTGTATGCACTGGATGTGACCGACCATCTGGCGCTGTCCGGGGCCGCCGCCGATTTCATTGCCGGTTTCGGCGGCGTTGATGTCGTGATTGCCAACGCCGGTGTGTCGCGCGGCACACTCACCGAATTCTCCGAAGACCTGCCCGTGTTCGAGCGCATCGTCGCAACCAATCTGGTGGCGACGGTGGCGACGTTTGCGCCATTCCTCGCAACGCTCAAGGCACAGGCGCGCGCCGGCAACCGCGACGGTCGCCTGGTTGGCATCGGCAGCGTCGCCGGTATTCGCGGCCTGCCAGGTTCTGGTGCTTACAGCGCATCGAAAGCTGCGGTGATGAGCTATTGCGAATCACTGCGTGTGGAACTCAACGGCAGCGGCATCAAGGTCGTGACGATCACGCCCGGCTATATCGATACGCCCATGACCAGGAACAATGCCTATCCGATGCCTTTTTTAATGCCGGTTGAAAAATTTGCGGCGCGCGCGGTCGACACCATCCATGCCGGCGTCAGCTATAAAGTGATTCCGTGGCAGATGGGATTGGTTGCCAGCGCGCTGCGCAGGTTGCCCGACTGGGTTTATGATTTTGCCTTTTCAAAAGCGCCGCACAAGGCGCGTGGCATGGCCGACAAACCATGACACTGATCGACGCCATTGGTACACAACACAGCGCGATCGAGCCGCTGCAAGCAAACCCGCGCATCGTATCGCTGGTGCCGTCGGTGACGGAATTGCTGTGCGATCTGGGCCTGGCGCCATGGCTGGTGGGGCGCACCGGCTTTTGCGTCCATCCGGCGGAAGTGGTGCGCTCGATCGCGAAGGTAGGCGGCACCAAAGACGTCAACCTGGGCAAAATCCGCGCACTCGCGCCGACGCATCTGGTTGTCAATATCGACGAGAATGAAAAGCCGACAGTCGAGGCGCTGGCGGAATTCATCCCGAACATCATCGTGACACATCCACTGTCGCCCCATGACAATCTGACCCTGTATCGCCTGCTGGGCGGGATTTTCAGCGCGGAACAAAAGGCCGAACAGTTATGCGCGGCGCTGGAGCATGAGTTTTCCTTGCTCGCGCAATTGCCACCGCGCGCACCGAAGGCCGTGCTGTACTGTATCTGGCAAGACCCGTGGATGACGGTGTCGGGCGATACCTACATCGCGCGCATGCTGGCGCAAATCGGCTGGCGGCAATGGAGCGATCCCGGCGCCGATCAGCGTTATCCGGTCTTCAAGTGGACACCTGAGGTGGTGAAGGCGATCGACCATGTGCTGCTGTCGAGCGAACCCTACCGTTTTACCGAGGCGCACGCCGATATGCTCGAGCAGCAGATCGGCAAGCCGGTACACCTGGTGGATGGGGAAATGCTCTCATGGTATGGCAGCCGTGCGATTGCCGGCCTGCGCTATTTACGGCAGCTTGCCGCTACTTATGGCGATTGAGCAGCACCAGCATGCGGATGATTTCACGGGCGATCACCTGATAGTGCTCATCCAGGCGTTGCAGGTCCGCAATCAGTTTCACGTCGGCTGACTCAAACCGCACGGGTGACCCTTCACCCTGACTACGCGCTGCCTCGTCTCGCTTGCTGACAGCTGCACCATCAGGTGAACTGGTGTCGCCAAAGCGCAACCATTCGGCAGGCACCCTTAACCACTGTGCAAGTGTGCGTAATTTTTCTTGAGTTGGAATTGCTTCGCCTACTAGCCATTTGCGCGCTGCATGGACGGTAATGGCGCGACCCGGAAAGCGGATGTTAAATTCACGCGCCAGCTGAGTCGGGCTATCGGGCGCGTAGTCTGCTTGCCGTAGCGCGTGCTTCAGGCGTTCGCTGAATTCTTCTCGTTCGATTAATGGTTTCATTGCCGCCAACTATTCCATGTTGACGCGTAACAGTCAGTCTCTGCGTGACAGCAACTTCTTGTGATCTATAGAGAATAAGATCGGCGATGCCATACAGGATCAGCTTACGCAGCGGTTTCGCTCGGAAAACACTGCCGGACACCGGTATCAGACTATAGGAAACGGAAACAGGTTCAACGCACGCGACTGTTGGAAGTTAAGCGGAATCGCTCAGATCAGGCCGGGGTTTTGTTGACTGGCAGGGGAGGGAAAAAGATTGCTCGCAGCGCAGCCTCCTTCGAAATGACAGAGGCTGCGCAAGCAGATGTGTTAATCAGGCAGCGGCTTTGGTTTTATCGACCACCAGCAAGCGGTCGTATTCCTTCTTGACGCAGGCATAACATTCACAGGCACGCGCTTCCAGGCCAGCACGATTTATCACGGAAATATGGCCGCGACGGTATTGGATCAAGCCCGCATCCTGCAATCTGCCTGCTGCTTCCGTGACACTTTCGCGGCGCACACCCAGCATGCTGGCAATCTCGCCCTGCGAAACGCACAATTCATTCGATGGCAGGCGATCAAGACTGAGCAGGATCCAGCGGCATAATTGCTGAGCCACATTGTGGTGGCGGTTACAAACGGCGGTTTGCGACATCTGTGCAATCAGCGCCTGCGTATAGCGCAGCAGGAGCATCTGGAGCGCGCCGCCATGGCTGAATTCTTCCAGGAACACACTAGCCTTCATGCGGAAGCCGTAACCTGCGCTTTTCACGACGGCACGATTAAGGCTGGCGCCACCACCCATGAACAGGGTCACGCCCACGATGCCTTCATTTCCAATAACGGCAATCTCGGCCGACGCACCATTACGTGTTTCATAAAGAAGCGACACGATGCTGCTGGTTAGAAAATACACGTGGTTCAATTGTGTATCGATCTCACACACAGTCATGTCGAACGGCATCGAGATGAATTCAAGGTGAGGCAACAGACGTTCATAATCATCAGCCGGAAGTGAAGCAAGCAACTGGTTCTGCTTTGGATTGTGACCGTACAAACCATTGATACGTACCGGCACTGACGATAACGCCGTGCTTTGAGCCGTATTGCTGTCCACTTTCTTTTTCAGCGCGGTGACCGCGCCGGCCCTGACAACCGGGTTGGCGGCGACGTTGCGGAAAGTATTGAGTACTTGTGTCATGATTTTCTCCCTGGCAATTACATGCGGCGTTTTGTTGAGAGGATCATTACACAGCGTATAAATTTGCAGCATCAGCGCTTTCCCTATTCGTTTGTGGGAATGCACTGACACGGGAAGCAGTCCGCCATCCAAATCCGGCGATGCGAATTTAACAAGCAAGGGTGCACTGAGGTAACCAGGCGTGACCCGGATCAGGCAGGACTGCGACGAATGATGTTGGAACAGGAAGACCGTATGCGGAAGATCCGCCAGGTCAGTCGATCAGATTTTGCTTGATCGCGTAATAGATGATGTCAGCATTGTTCGACATGTTCATTTTTTCAAGCACGCGTGAACGATAGGTGCTGACGGTTTTCACGCTCAGGCACAATTCATCGGCAATCTTGGTGACGCCGTCACCCTGGCCCAGCTTGAAAAAAATCTGGAATTCACGCGCGGACAGGGTTTCGTGCAGCGGTTTATCCCCGTCTGCCGAGGCGGGATCCGCCGTAAGCAACTCCGCGACTGCCGGGCTGATGTACTTGTGGCCGCGCAAGATGGTGTGGATCGCGTTGACCAGTTCGGTTGCGAGCGCTTCTTTCTGCACATAACCGCTGGCGCCGCTGCGCAGGATCTGGACCGCATACCTGCTTTCCGGATGCATGCTCAGCATGAGAACCGGCAGTTCCGGTTTCTCGCGCTTGATTTGCTTGAGCACTTCCACGCCGCTCTTGTCCGGCATCGCGATATCAAGAAGGACGATATCCCATTCCTTGGAACGGATCAGGCGAATTGCTTCTTCCGCCGTGGCCGCTTCGCCGGCAATCTCCATTCCCGGGATGTCCGCAATGAAGTACTGGACTCCTGCCCGTACTACCGCATGATCGTCGACAACCAGAATTTTTATCATAATGTTTTATGGCTACCGATTGAATAGCCATTCAAAAGCGCACGCTTGTCTTGAATGTTTTGCGAAGCCTGCAGTTATCCATACACGAGCAGGCTCTGCGGAATCGATTGTAGCGGTTTCAGGCCGTTTGATGAGTTTTTTTCCGAAGCAAAGTGCGATAAACAATTTTTCCAATTCTATCTGCACAAGCCTGCCGGGCGCCATTCTTCATCGATTCCTACAGGACTATCAGGCGCTGTCCTATATGTAAGCAAATATTACGATGCTACGATTCTTATCAAGGACAGCAAGGTTCTGACCAGCGTGTCGCTCAAGACCGATTGTGTAGATGATGTACTCGATTAGGAGCATTAAAAATGAATACATGCCAACTGAGCGGCGGTGCAATTTACCTGATGGGCAAACTCGGGGAACACGTTGGAAGGATAACCGGGAATCGTAACTTGCAGACTGCTGGTTATCAAAAACAAATCGCCGGTCGCGCCAGATATGCAATAGGTGACGCGCAGCAACTTATCAAGCGTTGCACAAAACAACAGGATAACAAGCCTGAGAACCGCCCGCTACCAGCGCAGTTGTCCCAGCCATAACGAGCGCGGAATGCAAGGCAACAGAAATGTCAGTCAAGTTGAAGGAGCTGAAAGTGGGAAGCACAAAAAGGATGAATAAGGATTTACTGGCATTGAGTGCACGATCCGCATACAGGGGCGAGCCTTTGCATACGGCGGGTTACACAAAACGCGACAGCAAGCGTCAATCGCAAACGGCCTCTATTGGCGCGGGACGAACAGCCCGTATCTCCGGGTCATCCAACCAGCGCGGTGCCGTTGCCCTTGTATTCGGAAGCATTACAGGTTTTGTTCTTCGCGCATTTTTGCATGAAAAGCATAAGCAAGGCCGCACAGATCCCGCTGTGCCATCTGTTGCGACAACTGACAGGCCTCGTGTTGCACAACGGCCCTTGCGTAAGGCGCGCAGCTATTTCGAGCAGCATGGGACGGCATCCAACCTGGGTTGAGACCGCAATTTCTGGCCTGTGGCAAGGCTGTAAACCATTTTACTCAAGGATAGAACATGGATAACGACGATGTAATTTCAACTTTGAACGACCTGATTGAGACCTGCAAGGACGGCCAGGAAGGCTTTCGTACCTGCGCTGACGATGCAAGCGATGCAAAACTCAAGAGCATCTTTACCGACCGTGCCCAAAAATGTGCGCAGGCCGCCGAAGAATTGCAAACCCTGGTGCGCGCAAGGGGTGGCAATCCCGAGACGACCAGTAGCGTCAGCGCGGCGCTTCATCGCAGGTGGGTTGATATTAAAAGCGCAGTCCTCGGCAAGGACGATGAAGCGATTCTGAATGAGTGCGAGCGTGGCGAAGATGTTGCCGTAAGCAGCTACCGTAATGCGCTCGACAAAGACTTGCCGCCGGAAATACGCAATGTGGTTGAGCGTCAGTACCAGGGCGTGTTGAAAAATCACGATATGGTCAAGAGTTTGCGCGACCAATATGCCAATAAGGCTTGAGTGGCAGCTGCTGTAGTGGTACAGGCGCGGCGTTCGGCAGCCAGCCACACGCAGCGTCGATTGATCTGGCTGCATCCTGTCTGCCGCGGATGCATCGCCAAACCCGGATTTACATGAAAAATTATCAGAACATGCAGAATAGTCGCAACAGCCATCTGGATGGCGGCAGGCACAGCAGACCGTCGGTGGATGAAAGCGATAGTTCGGCCATGCGTGTATTGCTGGTGGAGGACTCCAGAATCATCAGCGAAGTGATCAAGGAAAATTTGGCGGGCATCCCGGGTCTGGAACTCGCGGGTGTGGCAGAGACCGAAAGTGATGCGTTGGACTTGCTCAATGCGAATTCCTACGACGTCCTCATTCTCGACATACAGTTAAAGCAAGGTAACGGCATCAACCTGCTGCGTACACTCGCCGCCAGGCCGATCGAATCGAAAGCAGTGAAAATCGTCTTCAGCAACCACGTCAGCAAAACCTACCGGCGTATCTGCGAGCAGTATGGCGTTCAATACTTTTTCGACAAGACCGCCGAATTTTCCCAGTTGCACACCTTGTTGACCCGACTGAGTGTCGGTGCACAAGCGCATTGAGCCACCGCCGATGCCTGGCGCCAGGCGGCACGTCGGGGCGCAGCCCCCTGCTGCCCTGCTCGCTACCCGAAAAGCAGTAATAAAGCGGTTCCATTCATGTTGAAATTCATCAAGGCCATGCTGATGCTGCTCATGATCAAGAGCGGCATTGCGAAAAGAAGGCAGACAAGGGTTGCTATCGAGGCGCGCGCGGTGCAAATGGAAGAAAGCGTGATCAATCGTACCGCCGGCTTGCGCAAGCTTGCGAATTATCAGGAAGCGGTGCATGAAGAAGAAAAGCGCACAATCGCCAAGGAACTTCACGATGAGATGGGTGCATCATTGACATCTCTCAGTCTGCATCTGGAAGCCGCATGTGCACTCTATCCCGACGATGCGCAATGGGGCGACCGCATGCAACGGATGCGGATCCTGGTTGGGTCCATGGCGGCCCTGACGCGCAGAATCCAGGCTGATTTGCGTCCGGCGATGCTCGACCTGTTCGGCATCAAGGCGGCGATCAATGAGCACCTTGATGCTTTTAGTGAAAAATCCGGCATCCTTTGCAGGCGGAGTTTGCCGGATGACGATGTTTTTATCAGTAACCGGCTTGAACTCACCATTTATCGCATGTTGCAGGAAGCCCTGAACAATGTGCGCAAGCACGCAAGAGCCACCGAAGTTGAGGTAATACTGGATGTCGATGAAGACCGGGTCGCGCTGACCGTGCGTGACAATGGCATAGGCATCGCACCGGAATGCATAAACGCGCCGGCCAGCTACGGGTTGCGTGCACTGCAGGAACGAGCGATTTTCCTCGGCGGCACGGCCAGCGTCCAGGTAAACAATCCATGCGGCACCTCGATCACCATCGCCTTGCCCTTGGCAACGCCATGATTTTCACGGGCAGAGCTGCTTCCAGTGTGTGAAGAAGTGGGAAATAATTGACTTCTGCTGCTGGTCTCTCTCAATCTATAATAATGTCGGAAAATGAACAGATTGAAATTTTCGTCGACTTGGCAGGAGTTTCGCGACATAAAATGGGAGTAGATATCAATACTGCTGCGTCACCGGCAAACCAGGATTTCCGAATACTTTTAATCGACGACAATGCCGATGCAAGCGGCTCCATGTGCGATTTGCTGCAACTTTTCGGGTATGACGTACGAACCGCCGCCAACGGCATCGAAGGCCTTGCGCAAGCCACCGAATTCAAGCCGCACCTGATCCTGTCGGACATCGGGCTGCCGGGGATGGATGGTTACCAGCTGGCGCCGGCGTTGCGCCAGGCCGCAACCGGCCGCAAGGTCATCCTGGCGGCATTGACCGGATACGGCATGTCGAACGACCGCAGCCGCGCCATTGCGGCCGGGTTTGATCATCATATGGTCAAGCCGATCGGTGCCGATACCTTGCTCAAATTCGTGGCCGACCAGCACGCAGCCTATTGATCAAGCCCCTGGTTCAATGCGTTCGAAGCGGACAATGCCATCGGCTCCCGACTCGCGCCGCAGCACCCCATCGAACCAGAGCTTGTGCAAATGCGCCAGCGCCTCGCCCATTGCAAAAGTGATTTGATGCGCATCTAGCGCGCGCGGAAACATGACTGGAACGATGTCGGCCGCCGATTGCAGGCCGGTGCACGCCTCGGTAACGCAAGCCAGCTGCGCCGCGTGATGATCGAACAATTGGGCGATGCGCACATGCAGGCCGCGAAACGGTCTTCCATGCGAGGGCAGAACCAGCGTGTCGGCGGGCAGATCGCTGAACTTCAGCAATGAATCCAGGTATTGCTGGACCGGGTTGGCTTCGGGTTCCACCGCGAATACCGATACATTGGTCGAGATGCGCGGCAATACCATGTCGCCGGAAATCAGCACTTTCAACGCCGCACAGTACAGCGCCGCATGTTCCGGCGCATGGCCGAAGCCGGTAATGATGCGCCAGTCGTGCGCGCCGATCCTGACCAGCTGCTGATCCTGCAGGCGGATGTAAGCCTCCGGCACCTCCGGCACCAGCGAGCGGAAAGTGCCTTTGCGCAGCTGCAGTTGTTCCAGGATGTCCTGGTCGACCAGCCCATGGCGCTGAAAGTGCGGCAGCATCGACGTGCCGTCGGTGCCGGGCAGCGCGGCCGACATCATGCGGGCAAACCCATACTCGCCGGTCGTCATGGTCAAGGGCGCTTTCCAGCGCCGGCAAAGCCAGTCAGCCAGTCCGACATGATCAGGATGACAATGCGTGACCAGTACCCGCACGATCGGCAGGCCGCGCAATCGGCTGGCAAAGATGGTTTCCCAGGTGGCGCGGGTCAGGTCATCGGCGATGCCGCAATCGATCACCGTCCAGCCGCGCACCCGGCCGGCGTCGGTGTCGATCTCATCCTCCAGCAGCCACAGGTTGATATGGTTCAGCGCGAAGGGCAATACCATGCGCAGCCAGAACAGGCCCGGCGCGGCTTCGATCAGGGCGGCGGTGCCAGGCAAGGTGTCGCCGAACGGATAATCGAGTTGGGATTCAAGTGAATTCATCGCGCGTTTCAGTGAATGCTGCTGCAAATTTTCGGGTTCACATTTGGCCAAGTCGCGCCTACAATATGATTGACGTTAACGTAAACTGTAAAACAACAGTCATCCATTCTAATCAAAAACCCCAATCGCTGTTCAGCACCCACTATGCCGACTTATACCATCACCGAACTGGCGCAGGAATTTGATATCACGCCGCGCGCGATTCGTTTTTATGAAGATCAGGGTTTGATCAGCCCCAAACGGGAAGGCGTCGGCGGCCGCACGCGCGTTTATTCGGCGCGCGAGCGTATCCGCCTCAAGCTGACCTTGCGCGGCAAGCGGCTCGGCCTGACGCTGTCGGAAATCAAGGGACTGGTGGCGATGTATGAGTCGCCGAAGGATTCAGTCGCGCAGCTCAACCGCTTCCTGGTCGTGCTGGCGCAACACCGCGAAACCCTCGAGCAGCAGCGCGAAGACCTGGAAGTGACGCTTGCCGAGATTTCAGCGCACGAAACGCAGTGCAAGCGCATGCTGGAAAACAGCAAGTCGGAAAAAGCCGGGCCTGCTGCCAAAAAGGCGGCGGCAAGCCGGGCTAAAAAGGCGCCGTGAAGAAATTCCCCAAAGATCCTGAAGGTGATTTACTTTACGTTTACGTAAACGTCAATTAAGGGTATCATTTTCACTCGCAATGCCAAACATGGATTACTCCGGAATGAACGCACCTGATCGAACATCCGACATTTCCGGCGAAGTCCTCGCGCTGGCGCAGCACAGTTTCCGGCTGCAGGGCGCCCTGGCAGCATGGGGTGCCCGCCTGACCTTGGGGGTTCCGGGAGAGAGTGAAATCATGGTGCCGATGAGTGCGGCAGTCACCCAGCAGCATGGCTTTTTCCATGGCGGCGTGATCGGCACGGTGGCCGATTCTGCCGGCGGTTATGCGGCCAATACCTTGCTGATGCCCACCCACGAATGTGTGACGGCCGAATACAAGATCAATATTGTCGCGCCAGGAATCGGCAGCGCATTGATAGGCCGCGGCAAGGTAGTAAAGTCCGGCAAGACCCTGGTGGTCGCCAGCGCCGAAATATTTACAGTGAACAACGGCGTTGAAAAATTGTGCGCCATCATGCAGCAAACCCTGTTTGTCATTCCAATAAAAACCTGAATCGCGCCACCCGTGATTCCCACCATTTGAGGCCGCTATGATCCAGTTACCAGGCTTGACGTTCGACCACGGCGAGGACATCGCCGCATTGCGTGAAACCGTACAGCAATTTGCAGAGGCGGAAATCGCGCCGCGCGCCGCCGAGATGGACCGCAGCGATCAGTTTCCGATGGATCTGTGGAAAAAAATGGGCGATCTCGGGGTGCTCGGCGTGACTGTCGATGAAGAATACGGCGGCACCGCGATGGGTTATCTGGCGCACATCATTGCGATGGAAGAGATTTCGCGGGCCTCGGCTTCGGTCGGCCTGTCGTATGGAGCGCATTCCAACCTGTGCGTCAACCAGATCCGCCGCAACGGCACCGATGAACAGCGCCGGCAATACCTGCCGAAGCTGGTATCGGGCGACTATATCGGCGCACTGGCGATGTCGGAGCCGAATGCCGGATCGGACGTGGTCAACATGAAGCTGCGCGCCGACTGGAAAGGCGACCGCTGGGTGTTGAACGGCACCAAGATGTGGATCACCAACGGTCCCGATGCCGATGTGCTGGTAGTGTACGCAAAGAGCGATCTGGAAGCCGGCCCGCGCGGGATGACGGCGTTCCTGATCGAAAAGAATTTCAAGGGCTTCAGCATTGCGCAGAAGCTCGACAAGCTCGGCATGCGCGGATCACATACCGGCGAGCTGGTATTTCGCGACTGCGAAGTGCCGGCGGAAAATATCCTGGGCGGCATCGGCAAGGGCGTCAATGTGCTGATGTCCGGCCTCGACTATGAACGCACCGTATTGTCCGGCGGCCCTCTCGGCATCATGCAGGCTTGCATGGATGTCGCCGTGCCCTACATCCACGAACGCAAGCAGTTTGGCCAGCCGATCGGCGAATTCCAGCTAATGCAGGGCAAGATTGCCGACATGTATTCGACGATGATGGCATGCAAGGCCTATGTGTATGCAGTCGGCCAGGCATGCGACCGTGCAAAAACCCCCGAAGCGGTGCGCGCATTACGCAAGGATGCGGCCGGCGCGATCCTGTATTCGGCCGAGAAAGCGACCTGGATGGCGGGTGAAACAATCCAGATCCTGGGCGGCAACGGCTATATCAATGATTATCCGGCCGGACGCCTGTGGCGCGATGCCAAGTTGTATGAAATCGGCGCCGGCACCAGCGAGATCCGGCGCATGCTGATCGGGCGCGAGCTGTTCGCCGAAACCCGGTAAGCTTGTCCCTTGTCCAACATGAGCGCTTGCCATGCAAATGCCGCTGCCGAACGGCGCGGCGTCGGCCTGGATAGGGCTACACTGGTGGTCTGGCAAAACCATTAAGGCAATGATGATGATCCAGGCTGCCTTCCCCAAGCTGCTGTCGTCCCAGATCGCGTTTGATATCGCGCGCACGATTCTGGACGGCTTCGACAAGCATTACCGGCTTTTCCGCGAAGCCAGCCACGCCGCCCAGCGCTATTTTGAAACCGGCGGCTGGAAAACCGCGCAGGCCGAAGCCCGAGCCCGCATCGCGTTCTACGACCAGCGTGTGCACGAATGTGTGCGGGCCCTGGAGGACGAATATATCGAAGCGGACCTGACCGACAGCGTCTGGCGTGAAGTCAAGCTGCACTACATCGGCCTGCTGACCGACCATAAACAGCCGGAGCTGGCCGAAACCTTTTTCAATTCCGTGTGCTGCAATATCCTGCACCGCACCTATTTCCACAACGATTTCATTTTTGTGCGGCCGGCAGTCTCGACCGACTATATCGAACCCGACGAAGGTGCGCCCACCTACCGTGTCTACTATCCGGCCAGGGATGGTCTGGCTAATACATTAAAACGCATCGTCACCAACTTCCAGCTGGACTGTCCATTTGCCGATCTGGAGCGCGACGTCGGACTGGTAGAACAGCGCCTGAAGATGATGTATGGCGGCGGCGACGCGGAAGCGAATCACCAGATCCAGGTGCTGGCCAGCCTGTTCTACCGCAACAAGGGTGCCTACATCGTCGGCAAGGCCATCAACGGCAATCGCGAATATCCGTTCGTGATACCGATCCTGCACAACCGCAAGGGTGCGCTGATCCTCGATACCGTGCTGCTCGAACGGACCCTGATCACGGTGCTGTTTTCCTTCACCCGCGCCTATTTCATGGTCGACATGGAAGTGCCGTCCGCGTATGTGAATTTCCTGCAGCGCCTGTTGCCAAACAAACCTCGCAGCGAAATCTACACCATCCTCGGTTTGCAGAAACAGGGCAAGGCACTGTTCTATCGCGATTTCCTGCATCATTTGCGGCACTCATCCGATCATATCGAAAGTACGCCCGGCATCCGCGGCCTGGTCATGGTGGTATTTGCGTTGCCGTCCTTCCCCTATGTGTTCAAGGCCATCAAGGATCACATCCCGGCGCCGAAAGAAACCACCCGCGCGCTCGTCAAGGAAAAATATCTGCTGGTAAAAAACCACGACCGCGTTGGCCGTCTGGCCGATACGCTCGAATATTCGAACGTGGCATTTCCGCGCTCGCGCTTTTCCGAGGAATTGCTGGCCGAACTCAAACAGGTGGCGCCATCGATCGTCGAGGAAGAAGACGACCAGATCATCATCAGACACCTGTACATCGAGCGCCGCATGGTGCCGCTCAACATGTGGCTGACCAATGCGGAAAAGCAGGGCGATGACGCAGCGATGGAACACGCGATCCTCGAATACGGCAACGCCATCAAGGAACTGGTCGCGGCCAATATTTTCCCGGGCGACATGCTGTACAAGAATTTTGGTGTCACCCGCCACGGCCGCGTCGTGTTTTATGACTACGATGAAATCGAATACATCACCGATTGCAACTTCCGCGCCATTCCCCAGCCGCGCAATGAAGAAGATGAAATGGCGGCCGAACCGTGGTATCCGATTGCCAGGAACGATGTGTTTCCCGAGCAGTTCGGCACTTTCCTGCTGGGGAATGACAAGGTCAGGAAGTATTTCATGAAACATCATGCCGACCTGCTGACACCGCAATACTGGCAGGCGCGCAAGCAAAGAATCCTCGACGGACATATTGAAGATGTGTTCCCTTATCCGCAGGAATGCCGCTTCATTCATGAAGCGAAAACATTAACGCTGGCGGCGCAGGCTGCCTGAATACGGAGCAAATACATGAACGATCCTGTAGTGATAGTTGGTGCGGCACGCACGCCGATGGGCGCCTTCCAGGGCGATTTTTCGGCGCTGGCCGCAAGCGACCTGGGTGCGGTCGCGATCCGCGCCGCGATTGCCGGCGCCGGTATCGAGGCGGAGCAGGTGCAGGATGTCCTGTTTGGCAACTGCCTGATGGCAGGGCAGGGACAGGCGCCCGCGCGCCAGGCGTCGATCAAGGCCGGTGTGCCGGTATCGGCCGGTGCGGTGACCTTGTCGAAGATGTGCGGCTCGGGCATGCAGGCAACCATGTTCGCGCATGACTCGATCATCGCTGGCAGCAACGATGTTGTCATCGCCGGCGGCATGGAATCGATGACCAACGCGCCCTACATGATTCCGAAAGCGCGTGGTGGCTACCGCATCGGCCATGCCATGATGTACGACCACATGATGCTCGACGGCCTCGAAGACGCGTATGAAAAAGGACGCTCGATGGGCACCTTCGCCGAAGAATGCGTCTCCCAATACAAGTTCACGCGGGAAGAGCAGGACACATTCGCAATCGAGTCGGTGCGGCGTGCGCAAAAGGCGACCGCCGACGGCGCCTTCAAATGGGAAATCGCACCGGTCACCGTGGCCGCGCGTGGCGGCGACGTGATCATCGACAAGGATGAAGGTCCGCAGCGGGCCAAGATCGACAAGATCCCGGGGCTGAAACCGGCCTTCAAGAAAGACGGCACCATCACTGCCGCCTCGTCATCGTCGATCAGCGATGGCGCCGCCGCGCTGCTGCTGATGCGCGAATCGACCGCCAGAAAGCTGGGGGCGACACCGCTGGCCAGGATCGTCGGCCACGTCCGCCATTCGCAGGCGCCGGACTCGTTTGCCACCGCACCGGTAGGCGCGATCGAAAAGCTGTACAGGAAGACCGGCTGGTCCACCAGCGAAGTCGACCTGTTCGAAATCAATGAAGCCTTCGCCGTGGTCGCGATGGCCGCGATGAAGGAACACAATATCCCGCACGACAAGATCAACATCCATGGCGGCGCGACCGCGCTTGGCCATCCGATCGGCGCCTCCGGCGCGCGCATCATCGTCACGCTGCTCGGCGCGCTCAGGCAGACCGGCGGCAAACGTGGTGTGGCTGCCTTGTGCATCGGCGGCGGCGAGGCGACCGCGATCGCGATCGAAATCGTCTAGCCGGAAACAGGCATGCCGACCGCATTGATCATGGGCGCCTCGCGCGGCATCGGCCGCGAGTTCGTGCGCCAGCTGCTGGCGCAGGGCTGGCAAGTGTTTGCGACCGCGCGCGACGATGATGCGATCGCCGCGCTGCAGGCCGAAGGCGCCGCCGCGCTCCGGCTCGATGTGACCCGGCCGGAAACACTGGCCGGGCTCGGCTGGCAGCTCGACGATGTCAGGCTGGATCTGGCGGTCTATGTCGCTGGCGTGTACGGGCCGGCGCACCAGAATCCGCACACGCCACCGTCGGCTGTCGATTTCGGTGCGGTCATGCATGTCAACCTGCTGGGCGCGATGCAGGCCATCGCGCTGGCCGCACCGATGGTGGAAGCCGCCGGCGGCAAGTTCATCTTCATCAGCAGCGGCATGGGCAGCATCGGCAATGCGGAGTCCAGCGCGGGCTGGCTGTACCGGTCGTCAAAAGCGGCGCTGAACATGGCGGTGAAAACGGCGGCATTCGATTATCCGAAGGCGACCCTGGTGGCGATGTGTCCGGGCTGGGTGCGCACCGATCTGGGCGGGCCGGGGGCCACGCTGACGGTGGAGGATAGTGTCGCCGGCATGCTGGCCGTGATTGACACGCTGAACAACAAGGACCGGGGCACGTTCCGCAATCATGCGGGACAGACCCTGGACTGGTAAGGCCGGATCAGCCGGATGATCGCAACCAACTGCAAAGTGAAATGACCATGGTCTTATCCGAACAGCACGAGATGATCCGCGATGCCCTGCGCAGTTTTTCGCGGGAGCGGCTTGCGCCCAACGCGGCGCGCTGGGACAAGGAACATCATTTCCCGCAGGAGGAGTTGCAGGGACTGGCCGCGCTCGGCGCCTACGGCGTCGCCGTGCCGGAAGAACTGGGCGGCGCCGGCCTCGATTATGTATCGCTGGCGCTGGTGCTGGAAGAAATTGCCGCCGGCGATGGCGGCACCTCCACCGTGATTTCAGTCAACAACTGCCCGGTGTGCAGCATCGCCATGATGTTCGCGAATCCGGCGCAGAAGGAACAGTGGCTGCGGCCGCTGGCGCAGGGCAGGATGCTCGGCGCCTTTTGCCTGACCGAGCCGCATGCCGGCAGCGACGCCTCCAGCCTGCGCACCACCGCCGTGCTCGAGGGCGACCAGTACGTGCTGAACGGCGTCAAGCAATTCATCACCAGCGGCAAGTACGCCGACGTCGCGATCGTGATGGCGGTCACCGACAAGGGCGCCGGCAAGAAAGGCATCAGCGCCTTCTGGGTGCCGACCAATACGCCTGGTTACATCGTCGCCCGTCTCGAGGACAAGCTGGGCCAGCATTCATCGGACACCGCGCAGATCCTGTTTGAAAACTGCCGCATCCCGGCGGAAAACCTGATCGGCGACGAGGGCCAGGGTTACCGCATCGCGTTGTCCGGCCTGGAAGGCGGGCGCATCGGCATCGCGTCGCAGGCCGTCGGCATGGCGCGCGCGGCATTCGAGGCGGCTCTGGCGTATGCGAAGGAACGCAGCAGCTTCGGCAAGACCCTATACGAACATCAGGCGGTCCAGTTCAAGCTGGCCGACATGGCCACGCAGATAGAAGCGGCGCGGCAACTGATCATGCACGCCGCCAGCCTGAAGGACGCCGGCCGGCCATGCCTGAAAGAAGCGGCGATGGCCAAGCTGTTTGCCAGCGAAATGGCGGAGCGGATCTGTTCGGATGCGATCCAGATCCACGGCGGTTATGGTTATGTCAGCGATTTTCCGGTCGAGCGGATTTATCGCGATGTGCGGGTGTGCCAGATTTACGAAGGCACCAGCGATATACAAAAAATATTGATCGGACGCGCGCTCGCCTGAGTGTGCGCAAAAAACGAGGAGAGACCATGGCAGGCAGCATTGATTTCTATTTTGATTTTTCTTCACCCTACGGCTATTTCGCCGCGATGCGCATAGAAGAACTCGCGGCGCGGCATGGCCGTGAGGTGAACTGGCATCCGGTGTTGCTGGGTGTGGTGTTCAAGACCACCGGCATGCTGCCGTTGCTGCTGATTCCGATCAAGGGCGATTACGCGATCAAGGATATCGAACGCACCGGGCGCCTGCACCAGATTCCGTTCAACCGGCCGTCGACGTTTCCGCTGCCGACGCAGGCGGCGGCGCGCGCGATGTTGTGGATCGCGGATACACAAGGTGCGGCCAAAGCGGCGGAATTTGCCAAGGCCGTCTACCGCGCATATTTTGTCGATGACATTGATATCAGCGACCCGGCCAACGTCAGCCGGATTGGCGCTGCGCTCGGCATCGATCCGGCAACATTGACGGAAGCAATGAGCAGCGCGCCGGTCAAGGAGCAACTGAAAGCCGGGATCGAACAGGCGATGGCGCAAGGAGTATTCGGATCGCCCTACATGATTGCCGATGGCGAACCATTCTGGGGATTCGATCGCTTCGATCACCTGGAATCATTTCTGAAAAACGGAACAATTTAAAAAACCACCGAGGAGACGCCATGACGATGAAAAAAGGATACAAGGCACTGATCGCCGACGCCAGCGCCCGCATCAAGACCTATTCGATCGAAGAAGCGCAGGCCAGGCTGGCCGACCCGAACGTGCTGTTCGTCGATATCCGTGACGTGCGCGAACTCGAACGCGAAGGCATCATTCCCGGTGCGTTCCATGCGCCGCGCGGCATGATCGAATTCTGGGTCGATCCGGATTCGCCCTATTTCAAGCCGGTGTTCGGCGAGAAGAAGGAATTCATTTTCTTCTGTGCCGCCGGCTGGCGCAGCGCGCTCGCCGCCGACACGGTGCAGAGCATGGGCCTGGAGCCGGTGGCCGACATCGCCGGTGGTTTCGGCGCCTGGAAGGCGGCCGGCGCGCCGACTGCGGTCAAGGAAAAAAAGCCCGCATGATGAGCGCTAGCTGAGCCATGGCAGGCACCGGAAAATCCCAGTGTCCGTGCGGCGGCGCGGCGTTTGCACAATGCTGCGGACGCTTCATCGGCCAGGCGGAAAAACCGCGGACGGCGGCCGAGCTGATGCGCTCGCGTTATACCGCGTATGCGATGCGCGACGCTGGTTATTTGCAGGCCACCTGGCACGCCAGCACGCGGCCGGCCTTGCCGATTACCGATGAAAAATTGAAATGGATAGGTCTCGAGATCCGCAAGCAGACGCAGGACGGCGATCAGGCGACAGTGGAATTTGTCGCCCGCTACAGGGTGGACGGACGCGCGCACCGGCTGCACGAAAATAGCCGCTTCGTGCGCGAAGGCGGCAGCTGGTTTTATGTAGATGGCAGTTTTCTGGAAAGAAAAAATTAACATGACGATTCTCGAATCAAAACTCAATAGCCGCTCGGATGACTTCAAGAGCAATGCCGCCGCGATGCAGGCGCTGGTGGACGACCTCAAGGCAAAGGTCGAAAAAATCGCCCTCGGCGGTGGTGACGACGCGCGCAAGAAACATGTCGCCCGCGGCAAGCTGCTGCCGCGCGAGCGTGTGCAGCAACTGCTCGATCCCGGCACGCCTTTCCTCGAATTTTCGCAGCTGGCCGCCTACGAGATGTATCACAACGCCTCGCCCGCGGCCGGCATCATCACCGGCATCGGCCGCGTCGCCGGCCAGGAATGTGTGATCGTCTGCAATGATGCCACCGTCAAGGGCGGCACCTATTTCCCGCTGACGGTGAAGAAACATTTGCGCGCCCAGGAAATCGCCGACCAGAACAACCTGCCCTGCGTCTACCTGGTCGACAGCGGCGGCGCCAACCTGCCAACCCAGGAAGAGGTGTTCCCCGACCGCGACCACTTCGGCCGCATCTTTTACAACCAGGCCAACCTGTCCGCCAAAGGCATACCGCAGATCGCCGTCGTGATGGGATCGTGCACCGCCGGCGGCGCGTATGTGCCGGCGATGAGCGACGAATCGATCATCGTCAAGGACCAGGGCACCATCTTTCTCGGCGGCCCGCCGCTGGTCAAGGCAGCCACCGGCGAAGTTGTCACCGCCGAGGACCTGGGCGGCGGTGATGTCCACACCAGATTGTCCGGCGTGGTCGACCACCTGGCGCAGAACGACATGCATGCGCTGTCGCTCGCGCGCACCATCGTCGGCAACCTCAACCGCAAGAAGACGCACGACATGCTGCTGCGCGAACCGGTCGAGCCGCGTTATCCGGCGCAGGAATTGTATGGCGTGATTCCGGTCGATACCCGCAAACCCTTCGATGTGCGCGAAGTCATCGCGCGTGTGGTCGACGGCAGCGAGTTCGACGAATTCAAGGCCCGTTACGGCACCACCGTGATCTGCGGATTTGCGCATATCTTTGGCATGCCGGTCGGCATCATCGCCAACAACGGCATCCTGTTTTCCGAGTCGGCATTAAAATGCGCGCACTTCATCGAACTGTGCTGCCAGCGCAAAATTCCGCTGGTGTTCTTGCAGAACATCACCGGCTTCATGGTCGGCCGCAAATATGAAAACGAAGGCATCGCACGCAACGGCGCCAAGATGGTGACCGCGGTGGCCACGGCGGCAGTGCCGAAGTTTACCGTCATCATCGGCGGCAGTTTCGGCGCCGGCAATTACGGCATGTGCGGCCGTGCTTATTCACCGCGCTTCCTGTGGATGTGGCCCAATGCGCGCATCTCGGTGATGGGCGGCGACCAGGCCGCCAGCGTGCTGGCCACAGTCAAGCGCGACGGCATCGAACTCAAGGGCGGCGCCTGGAGCAAGGAAGAGGAAGAAGCGTTCAAGCAGCCGATCAAGGACCAGTACGAACATCAGGGCCATCCGTATTTCGCGTCGGCGCGGCTGTGGGACGACGGCGTGATCGATCCGGCCGATACGCGCATGGTGCTGGGACTGGGATTGAGCGCGGCCCTGAATGCGCCGATTCCGGAGACGAAGTTTGGCATCTTCAGAATGTAAGCGGGAGAACCGACAGTGAGCTATCAGACACTCGAAGTGGAATACGGCGAGCGCACCGCGACCGTCATCCTCAATCGCCCCGATGTACGCAATGCGTTTAATGAAACCACGATCGCCGAAATCACCGAGGTATTCCGCACCCTGGGCGCCGACGGCAAGCTGCGCGCGATCGTGCTGGCCGCGCGCGGTGCGTCGTTCTGCGCCGGCGCCGACCTCAACTGGATGAAAAAAATGGCCGGCTACACGCATGCGGAAAACATGGCCGATGCGACGCAGCTGGCCGAGATGCTGCGCACCATTTACCTGTGCCCAAAACCGGTGGTGGCCAAAGTGCAGGGCGACTGTTATGCCGGCGGCATGGGACTGGTGGCTGCCTGCGACATCGCGGTCAGCGTCGATAGCGCGCATTTCTGCCTGTCCGAGGTCAAGCTCGGCTTGATACCGGCGACCATCTCGCCTTACGTGATCAAGGCGATGGGCGAGAATGCGGCGCGGCGTTATTTCCTGACGGCCGAACGTTTCTCCGCGCACCAGGCGCAGCGGATCGGATTTGTGCACGAAGTGGCAACAGCCGACACCCTCGATGCGAGCGTCGACGGCATCGTCAGTGCCCTGGCCGCAGCCAGCCCGAACGCGGTCGGACAAGCCAAGCGCCTGGTGCGTGAGGTCGCCGGAGTGGCGCTGAGCGACGAGCTGGTCGCCGCCACGGTCACCGGCATTGCCGAAATCCGGGCGTCGGCCGAAGGACGCGAAGGTGTGCAATCGTTCCTGGAAAAACGCAAGCCGAACTGGCTGGAAAACCTTTGCGGCAAATCGCATTAAAACAGAAATCCTGCTCCACTTTTGAAGGAATACCATGTTCACAAAAATCCTGATCGCCAACCGCGGTGAAATCGCCTGCCGCGTCGCCGCCACCGCGCGCCGCATGGGCATTAAAACCGTTGCGGTCTATTCGGAAGCGGATGCCAATGCCAAACACGTTGCGGTCTGTGACGAAGCGGTGCTGATCGGGCCGGCGCCGGCCAAGGAAAGTTACCTGCGTGCCGACAAGATCATTGAAGTCGCGCTGGCAACCGGCGCCCAGGCGATTCATCCGGGCTACGGCTTCCTGTCGGAGAACGAAGGTTTTGCCAATGCCTGCGCTGCCGCGGGACTGGTTTTCATCGGCCCGCCGGCATCGGCAATTCGTGCCATGGGATCGAAGTCGGCGGCCAAGGCGCTGATGGAAAAGGCCGACGTGCCGCTGGTGCCCGGTTACCACGGCGACAACCAGAATGCGGATTTCCTGCAGGAGCAAGCCGACCGCATCGGTTATCCGGTGCTGCTGAAAGCCAGTGCCGGTGGCGGCGGCAAGGGCATGCGCATCGTCGAGCGCAGCGCCGACTTCAAGGCCGCGCTGGCATCCTGCAAGCGCGAAGCGATCAACAGCTTCGGCGACGACAAGGTGCTGGTCGAGAAATACCTGACGCGTCCAAGGCATATTGAAATCCAGGTGTTTGCCGACATGCGCGGCGAGTGTGTTTATCTGTTCGAACGTGATTGTTCCGTGCAGCGCCGTCACCAGAAAGTGCTGGAAGAAGCGCCGGCGCCGGGCATGACCGACGCGCGCCGGCAAGCGATGGGCGACGCCGCGGTCGCGGCGGCGAAGGCGGTCGGTTATGTCGGCGCCGGCACCGTCGAATTCATCGCCAACCAGGATGGCTCGTTCTACTTCATGGAGATGAACACACGGCTGCAGGTCGAACATCCGGTGACGGAAATGATTACCGGCACCGACCTGGTCGAATGGCAGTTGCGGGTCGCGTCCGGCGAACCCATGCCGAAGACACAGCAGGAACTGTCGATCAACGGTCATTCGATCGAGGCCAGGATTTATGCGGAAAATCCGGAAAAGGGATTCCTGCCATCGATCGGCACCCTGATGCATGTGCGTACGCCGCAGGCGATCAACTTCCTGACGCCGCCACCGTCGCTGGCCGCCACGGTGCGCATCGATTCCGGTGTGCGCGAAGGTGACGCCATCTCGCCATTCTATGACCCGATGATCGCCAAGCTGATTGTCTGGGGCAAGGACCGCAACGAAGCGCTGGCGCGCATGTCGCAAGCCCTGTCCGAATACCAGGTGGTCGGGCTGGCGACCAACGTCGCCTTCCTCAAGCGCCTGATCGAAAGCACGCCGTTTGCCGGCGCCGATCTCGACACCGGCCTGATCGAGCGCAACCAGGATCAGTTGTTCCCTGCAATGCAGCCGGTATCGATCCGGATCCTGGCGCTGGCGGCGGCGTCCCTGCTGGTGTCGGAAGATGACCGGTCGGCCAAAGACCCCTGGGCCAACGCCAGCGGCTGGCGTTTGAATGGCGCGCTGCAGCGGCAACTGCAATTCGCCGATGAAGAACAAACCCATGCATTGACTGCGCAATACCAGCGTGGCGGCTGGGTCGTCCGGCATGGCGCGGCCTCGGCCTTGATGACCGTGTCCGCAAACGATGCGGACCTGCTGACGATCAAGCTCGGTGATGACACCGTGCGCGGCGCCGTGGTGCGGGACGGGGAAGTGTTCCATGTATTCACGGGAGGCCGCCATTACCTGCTGACCTATGCCGATCCGATGGCCCACGCGGGCGAAGCCGAAGCCGAAGGCGGCCGGCTGACCGCACCCATGCCGGGCAAGATCGTTGCGGTGCTGGTCAACCAGGGCGACACGGTCGAAAAAGGCGTGCCGCTTTTGATCATGGAAGCGATGAAGATGGAACACACGATCACCGCGCCAAACGCCGGTGTGGTCGAAGAAATCCTGTATGCAGTTGGCGATCAGGTCACGGAAGGTGCACAATTGCTGTCGTTCAAAGTGGACTGACGATCAAGAAAAAGAAATCATCATGCGCATTCTGTTTCACTATCTGGGCAAGGACCCCGAACCATGGCTGGCCGAGTTGCGCGATGAATTTCCGCAAGCGCAATTGCGGGTCTGGCAGGAAGGCGACAACGATGCCGCCGATTACGCGGTGGTGTGGAAACCGCCGCAGGCCATGCTGCAACAACGTGCGGATTTGAAGGCAGTGTTCAATATCGGCGCCGGTGTCGACGCCATCCTGCAGTTTGGCGATACCTTGCCGGCAGGCGTGCCGATCGTGCGGCTCGACGACGCCGGCATGGGTGTGCAAATGGCAGAGTATGTGACGCATGCGGTGCTGCGCTATTTCCGCCGCTTCGATGAGTATGACCGGCAGGCGCGCGCCGGGCAATGGCGCCAGTTGCGCCCGCATGACAGGCGGGACTTCAGCATCGGCATCCTCGGCCTCGGTGTGCTTGGCAGCCAGGTTGCAGCGGCGCTGGCCCATCATGGTTTCCCGCTGCATGGGTGGAGCAGCACGCTGAAGGACTTGCCCGGCGTGTTTTGCCACGCGGGCCAGGACGGCCTGGAGCGCTTTCTGAGCAGTTCGCGCGTGCTGGTGTGCCTGTTGCCGCTGACGGCCGATACCGTCGGCATACTGAACCAGGCGACGCTGGCAACACTGCCGCAAGGCGCCTACCTGATCAACATCGCGCGCGGCCCGCATCTGGTCGAGGAAGATCTGCTGACGCTGGTGCAAGGCGGGCATATTGCGGGAGCTACCCTCGACGTGTTCCGCGAAGAGCCGTTGCCGCCCGCGCACCCGTTCTGGCAGGAACCGCGCATTACCATCACCCCGCATGTGGCCGCCATCACGGAACGTGCGGAAAGCATCCGGCAGATCGCCGGAAAAATCCGGTCACTGGAGCGCGGTGAAGCAATCGCCGGCGTGGTCGACCTCATTAAAGGATATTGACATGGCTCAATTGAATGACTTGCCGAAGCGCGTAAAAATCGTCGAAGTCGGACCGCGCGATGGTTTGCAAAACGAAAAGGAAACCATCCCGGCCGACATCAAGATCGAGCTGGTCGACCGCCTGACACGGGCAGGTTTTGCCAACATCGAAGCCGCCTCGTTCGTGTCGCCGAAGTGGGTGCCGCAAATGGCGACCTCGACCGAAGTCATGGCGCGCATCACACGCAAGCCGGGCGTGATCTATTCAGCGTTGACGCCCAACATGAAAGGCCTGGAAGCGGCGCTCGCGGCACGCGCGGATGAGGTCGTGATCTTCAGTGCCGCAACGGAAGCGTTTGCGCAAAAGAACATCAATTGCTCGATTGCCGAATCGATCGAACGTTACCGTGATTTCGCGCAGGCTGCCAGGCAGAATGGCGTGCGGCTGCGCGGCAGCATCAGTTGTTCATTCGGCTGCCCATATCAGGGCGAAGTGCCGCCCGAAAGTGTGGCCGCTGTCGTGCGGATGATGCGCGATCTTGGCTGCGATGAAATCGACATTGCCGACACCATCGGCACAGGCACGCCGCGCAAGGTACAAGCCGTGATGCAGCGCGCCGCGCAAGAGTTTCCGATTACGCAGCTGGCGGGACATTTTCATGACACTTACGGCCAGGCGCTGGCAAATATCTACGCCAGTCTCGAAGTGGGCATCGCGACTTTCCATTCCTCGGTAGCGGGACTGGGCGGTTGTCCCTACGCAAAAGGTGCGACCGGCAACATCGCCACCGAGGATGTGCTGTACATGATGCAGGGGCTGGGAATCGAGACCGGCATCGACCTTGATTTGGTGGTCGACGCCGGCGATTTTATTGCCCGGCATCTGGGCCGCAAGGGCGCCAGCCGGGTAGGCAATGCATTGATCGCCAAACGAGAGAACTAATAGTGTATCTTGGTGCAGCTAAAACAACATCACAGGGAAAAAAATGAACGCGGTAAAACTGACAGCAATTATACTCATCGTCGCCGGCGTGGTTGGCCTGGCGTATGGCGGTTTTACTTATACCAAGGACACGCATGACGTCAAACTGGGCCCGCTTGAATTTTCGGTAAAAGAAAAGAAAACCGTCAACATCCCGATCTGGGCCGGCGTGGCGGCGGTGGTTGCCGGTGGTTTGCTGCTGGTGATGAAACAGAAATAGAAAAGGCAAACAGCGTGAGTCCCGATCTCCGGCCCGGCATCCGTTTTGAATGGACTTGCGTAGTGCCGGAACGCGCCACGGTGCCGAACCTGTTTCACGACACCGCGTTTTGCCGGGACATGCCGGAAGTGCTGGCGACCGGCTACATGGTCGGCCTGATGGAGCTTGCCTGCACCAACGGGATCATGCCGTATGTCGACTGGCCGCGTGAGCAAAGTGTTGGCACCCATGTCAGCTTTTCGCACATGGCGGCCACACCGCCCGGCATGACATTGACAATCAAGGGTGAAGTGACCGAAGTCGACGGCCGGCGCGTAAAGTTTCGTGTCGAGGCATGGGATGGCCTGGACAAGATTACCGAAGGTGAGCATGAGCGGGCCATCATCCTGCCGGAAAAATTCAACGCCAGGCTGGCGGAAAAGAAAGCGAAGGCTGCAAAGTGAATGTGCTGAACCAGATGGCGGCGACGGAGGAACCCGATCCGGACGGCGGCCATGTGCCGACGCCGTGCATCAACGTCTGCAGGATGCACCCGCAGACTGGATTGTGTGAAGGCTGTTACCGCACCATCGATGAAATCATGCAGTGGAGCACGGCATCGGACGACACCAAACGCGCCGTGTGGCAAAAAATCAAGCGTCGCGAAGCGGCGGGGAGCGAACCATGATTGTATTTTACAAACCGGAAGAAGCAGTCAGCGGCCCGGCCTACAGCCCGCGTTTCCAGGTGCTGGCAACGATCGTCACGGTCGGTCTGGCAGCGTACGGCACCGTCGTTGGCATGCGCTTTCCGCTGATGGAGTACGGGATCGGCGTCAAGGCATTGTTGCTGGGCGCGGTCCTGATGCTGGTCGTCAGTTTCTACTGGTTCATGCGCTCGACCGTGACGATCGATGAGGATGGCATCACGCAAACCTGGCTGTACAACCGGCATGTCGAATGGCGCGATGTGCGCAGCGCCAAGATGATCGGCATACCGTATGCCAGCTGGCTGTTCCCGCCGCGGCTGGTGGTACGCACCGGGAATTCATTCAGCACCTTCAATGGCGGCACGCGGGAACTACTGGTGGAGTTCGCCAAAATCTCTCTCGCCTTCCAGCTCAAGAAATGATCCTGCCCGACAGCATGCAGGTACTCGAGCGCGGCTGGCTGTCCTCGAACAATATCCTTTTTACCGGGCGCGATCAGACGGCGCTGGTCGATAGCGGTTACCTGACCCATGCGCCGCAAACACTGGCCCTGGTGGAGCATGCACTGCAAGGCCGGCCGCTGGACCGGCTTCTCAATACCCATTTGCATTCGGATCACTGCGGCGGCAATGCGGCCCTGCAAAATCGGTATGGCTGCCGCACGACGATTCCGGCGACGGAAGCCGCCAAGGTGCGGGCCTGGGATGAAGATGCGCTGACCTATGTCGTCACCGGCCAGCAATGCGCGCGTTTCAGCTTCGACGACACGATGTCGGCGGGCGATGTGATCGAACTGGGCGACCTGCAGTGGCAGGTGCTGGGTGCGCCCGGCCACGATCCGCATTCGCTGATCCTGTATAACCGGCAGCAGCGCATCCTGATTTCAGCCGATGCATTATGGGAAAACGGATTTGGCGTGATCTTCCCGGAGCTGGCGGGCGAACCTGGTTTTGCGGAAACGCGGGCAACGCTGGAGCTGATCTCGACGCTCGATATCGGGCTGGTCATCCCCGGCCATGGCGCACCTTTTACCAATGTGGGCAAAGCACTCGACACGGCATTTTCACGGATCGATTACCTTGCCGTCGACCCGCTGCGCAATGCCCAGAATGCGGTAAAGGTGCTTCTGAAATTCCTGTTGCTGGACCGCCAGCGCATGGCGCTGACGGCCGTGCCGCAGCTGCTGGCGGCAATTCCCCTGGTGGTGATGGCGAACCGGAATTATCTGCATCAGACGACGGACGAATTGGCGCAGTGGGCGATTGCTCAGCTGCTGCGTGCGGGAGCGGCGGTGGTTGACGGCGAAGAGTTGGCCAATCACGATTAATTAACCGTATCGACCGCTGGCACGTGTAATCCGGCGATTCCACCACGTCCTGTGTAGTTCCTGCGCAACACCTCCATCGCATTCCTGCCAGAAATATTTCTCTCCCGGCCTACAATTCCTTTAATCGCCTCAACAGCCGGCGATCATGGTCCGAGTCGGAAAAGACACGCCCAGACTCGCTCGCGCACAATTCAGCCCGTTAAAGGCCACTCATGAATGTCAGCGATATTACTGGTTGGGCGACTTCCGCCCGGCTTCTCGAGATTGTCGATGGAATAGGCTTCGGTGCCATGCTTCCGTATCTTGTCGATATCGTCGGCTGGATTGCTGCCGCCCTCGTGCTGACTTCCTTTTATCTGAAGACAATGATCCCGCTGCGGGTGGCAGCCATTATGAGCAACATCGCTTTCATAGTGTACGGGCTGCTGGCAGGCGCTATTCCAATACTGGTGCTGCATTCTCTATTGCTGCCCTTGAATGCAACGCGGCTGATCCAGATGAAAATACTGATCGGCAAAGTCAAATTCACGACGTACGGAAATTTGTGGGCAAACATGCTGATTCCGTACATGACCGTGCGCAAGCTGCCGGCGGGGACCATGCTGTTCGAAAAAGACGATTTTGCGAATGCACTCTTTTACATTTTGAAGGGAGACGTGCGCATTGTCGGCCGCAACAAGCTGGTCCACATGGGACATCTGGTCGGCGAGATGGGAATTTTTACGCCGGAGCAGCGCCGCACCGATAGCGCGGTCTGCGATACCGATGTCGAAATTGCGTCGATCTCGCAGGACAAGATATGGGAACTCATTCATCAGAATCCGGAGTTCGGCGTGTATCTGCTGAAGATCGTGGTGCAGCGTGTGCTCGAGCAGCATGATTGAGGCAATACGCCTGACAGTACGTTGCGAACTTTTTCCGAGACCAGGATCGTTTCATGCTGCACGGTCACACCGTAGTCATCCCATCAGGTCGCCACTGCCTTGCCCTTAAAATCCTTGACCGTTTCATTACCCGAATCCGTGCCTGTCACATAGGTGAACCTCGTGGTCTGCACGGCGACACCGATGGCGACCACGGGCATCTTGCGCTCGCGCGCAAGCAGCACGACTTGCACATGGAAATGTTTTTTCCGGATATGCTGTGGGCGCGAATCCTGTCATGGGCAGGTGCCATTTTTGTGCGGCAAGCGCTGATATCTCGCTGGCCATCGACATGCATGACAACCATTACATTCACATTCAATGCTTGCTCTTAAACTTTTTCTCGTACCGTCGCTGATTGCTGTCATCACTTTGATCGGACGCCGCTGGGGCCCGCTGGTGGCCGGATGCCTGTCGGGATTTCCGGTCGTGGCAGGGCCGATCCTGCTGCTGGTGTACATGGAATACGGGGCCGTGTTTGCGGCCGGCGCGGCCAGCGCCGCGCTGAATGCGGTGCCGGGCAACGTCTGCTTCGGCCTTGGTTATGCGTGGGCGGCCACGCGCTTTCCATGGTGGATCAGCTTGCCGGTGGCGCTGATCCTGTATGTGTTGACGCAACTGGGCTTGAGCACGTTTTCCCTGCCTCTTCCATTGATTCTGCTTCTCACCTTGAGCAGCATCTGGTTCGGTTCCCGCGCCTTTCCCAAAAATATCGAGGTCAGTCCACCAAAGCCACCGCCCGCGGCCGAACTTCCCGCGCGCATGATCGCAGGTGGAATTCTGGTGCTGCTCGTTACCGTGTATGCGTCCAGCCTGGGACCAAAGATGAGCGGAATGTTTGCGATGTTTCCGGTGATGGCAGCCGTACTTGCCTGTTTTTCGCATCCGGCTTCGGGCGCGGGTTTTGTGATCCGTCTTTTGCAGGGAATGATCGCGAATTTTTATTCGCTGGCCTTTTTTTGTTTTACGGTGGCTGCGGCCTTGCCGGTGATGGGGGCGACCCGGGGTTTTCTGCTCGCTACGGCGTGTGCCATGCTCGCGCAGGCCGGTTCCTTGTGGTTCAGTTTGTCCAGGCGCGGCCGGGCAACGCATAAATGAGTTAACTTAGCACGATCGTTCTTTTTTTGCCTTATACTTGCAGCCGCAACATCCTGAACGCAGGGCAGGCGCTTTGGCTGGCCCGAATTTCCATCCCATTTTCGTGAGGTTCTCGTGGCACTGCCTACTGCGTTACAAAACCTGAGTCTTCCCGTCATCGGCTCGCCGATGTTCATCGCCAGCGGTCCGGCGCTGGTCCTGGCCCAATGCAAGGCTGGCATCGTCGGCGCATTCCCGGCGCTCAATGCCCGGCCGGCGGCCTTGCTCGCTACCTGGCTGACCGACATGCAAGCCGAACTGGACGCTTTCAGGCAGGCCAACCCGGGCGCCAAGGTCGGGCCGATCGCGGTTAACCAGATCGTGCACCAGTCGAACGACCGCCTCGCCCACGACGTTGAGGTTTGTGTAAAACACCGGGTGCCGATCATCATCTCGTCGCTGCGCGCGCCGCCGAAAGAGATGATGGACGCGATTCATGGTTATGGCGGGATCGTGCTGCATGATGTGATTTCGATCCGGCATGCGCAGAAGGCGCTGGAAGCCGGCGTTGATGGCCTGATCCTGGTCGCCGCCGGCGCCGGTGGCCATGCCGGGGCGTTGTCACCGTTCGCGCTGGTTGGCGAAGTACGCAAATTCTTCAAAGGCCCGATCGCGCTGTCCGGCGCCATCGCCACCGGCGATGCGGTGCTGGCGGCGCAGGCCATGGGCGCCGATTTTGCGTACATCGGTTCACGCTGGCTGGCGACGAAGGAATCCAATATCGATGACGCATACCGGCAAGCGATAGTCGACTCGGCCGCCGCCGATATCGTCTATACCAACCTGTTTACCGGCGTCCATGGCAACTACCTGAAGGCATCGATCGTCAGGGCTGGACTCGATCCCGACAACTTGCCGCAGGCCGACAAGACAGCGATGAATTTCGGCTCCGGCGGCAACGCGGCCAAAGCCTGGCGTGATATCTGGGGCGCTGGCCAGGGTGTGGGCATGATGGATGACGTGCCGTCCGTCGCTGAATTGGTGGAGCGGCTGAAGGCGGAATACGACGCCGCCAAAAAACGTCTCGGTATTGGCGCCGCCTGAAATTAATCCTTTGCATTGGGGAATTTCCGCGACTCCGGTCACTCCAACAGGCAATGCCAAAAAGCCAAGGAGTGATTGTCATGGAAACATCGGGAAAACCCTTTCAGGTAAAAACCAAAAGGCCGGTCAAGGAAGATGTTGTCCCGCGTTTGCCGCATGAGCGGGATGAGTCTGACGACAGCCAGGCCAGCGGTCCGCGCGAAGACATGAAGCAGGCTTACAAGGACATCTCCGAAGGTCAGGTCGATACCGACGTGAGGCGGGGCGGTGGTGTTGAGGATGTGGTTCAGGACACCTCCGGCAAGCCGGCAAGGACACCCGCCGGTGCGCCGAGCGGGCCGCCAAAAAAGCGCGCCGATAAGATGTGAGCACTTGCTTGCCGCATGGAGCCCGGTTACTCATCGTTTAGCAGTCCGGGTGCCATCTTTTCCAACACGCAGGATCAATTTTCATTCCCCACCCGGCAGATCCCGCAGCCAAATCCAACTCCGCACTTCCTCCCAACCGATGCTTGACACTGTTGTGCGCAATGCTCGCAGTGTCTCTTCATCGCCTCAAAAAAGATGGTTAATTAGCTAATAGTTTATTTCCGCTCTGTATTGTTGCTAACATCTGTTGTCGAATTTGTAATACTTATTCAGCAACTATCTTATTGACATCGGAGACTGCTTTGAAAGCTGATCAATCTCACGGCAGTACCCGCATGACACGCCTGTACGGCTTCGTTCAACGGTATTTTTCTTCCTCCTCCAGTACTTCACCTCCGGCGCGGTTTTTATCAAGCGCGGCACTCCTGGTCGCAATATTTTGGCCATTGCAGGTCGTTCATGCCGCTGAAACCGACTGCATCGAAAGTGGTGGCCTGACTCAATGCTCTGCGCCGACCACGACTTCATGGACATATAGCACATGTGACGAGGCCAGCTCCAGCATTGGCCGTTCGGTCACCTGGTGCCTTGCTGCCGGCGGAAGCTGGAATGGTTCGGCCTGTTCAGGCGATGCAAAACTTGATGAGTCCAATCTTTCTCCTATCGCGAAAAATTTTGCAGACCGCATGCGAGGTGGCAGTTGTTCCGGAAGCGACACTGGTTGGGGTGCCACCATTAATTCAGCAAACTGCTGGAGCGGCTCGCCCCTAGTCCAAGGAGGGTTGTTGAGAAACGACTTGCGCAAGATGGTATTCAGCTGCAGCACTGGCGTTGAAACAATCTACGCGCGAAAAGACCGGCACATTCTTTGTCGTCCGGGGTTTGTTATTAAATTCGGGCCGAATGACGCGCTGTACTGCGTGCGTCCGCTCGAAGACTGCACTTCCTGCGAAACTCCAGCAGCCGAAAAGATCAAAGCGACCGCCGGTAATCCCATAACGGTTGGAAGCGGCGTAAAGATTCAGCAGCAATCCGACTATAGCCACCCATCCGGACTCAATTTCACGCGCTTTTATCACGGCTTCGGATTCTACAATCCCCGCGCCGCAAGCGATCAAAAGACCCAGCAGTTCGGCCAGGTATGGCGCTCGAACTTCGACAAGAAGGTATTCAGGATTTCAGGTTCCGCCCATGTCATTGCGGCCATGACTCTGCCTGCCGGCAACGTTCAATATTTTGATACGAACGGCAAGGAGGTATTCAATTACCGGGGCAGCAAAAGCCAGTTGACGGTAACGCCATCAGGTTTTGAATACGAACTCGCCGATAGGACCGAGATTTTTGATGTGGCGGGAAACCTGACAAGAATCAACGCCCGCAACGGACAAGTCCAGACGCTGACCTATTCAGATAACACTACTCCCGTGGCCACCGCGCCCCGCGCCGGATTACTCATTCAAGTGGCCGACAACTGGGGCCGCACGCTCCAATTCAAATATGACGGCGCGGACCGTGTGGTTCGGATGATCGATCCTGCAGGCGGCACATTTACTTACGCCTATGACGAACCCAGTTCGATCGTATTAGCCGGCGAGCAGCCGGGGAGCAACCTGACCAGCGTTACCTATCCTGACGGGAAAAAACGCATCTATTGGTATAACGAACAAAACAATGTCGCTGCCAATACCTATCTGGCAAATGCGCTGACTGGCATCACCGACGAGAATGGCGTGCGCTTCGCGACCTGGCGATATGACACATCCGGCCGCGCAATTTCCTCGGAACATGCAGGTGGCGTTGAAAATTACACCGTGACCTACAACAATGCACTGACGCAAAGCACAGTCCGGGATCCATTGGGCATAATCCGCACCTACGATTTCCAGAATGTCGGCGGTATTCTGAAGGCGACAGCACAATCGCAGCCGGCCGGCGCGGGCAGTAGCGCCGCGACAACCAGGCTGAGTTACGATGCCAGCGGTAATCTTGCCTCGAGTCTCGATGTGAATGGCAATCGGACCTGCCATGCATATGATCTGATTCGCAACCTTCAGACAGAAAAAATCGAAGGCCTGCCGAACACCATGACTTGTGCCGCCGCCCTGTCGGCATCCTCGCTTGTGGCGCCCGCCCGGAAAATCACGACGTTATGGAACGCCGATGTTGCCCTCGTTGAGAAAGTCGCCGAACCGCTGCACATTACGACCTTCAACTACGATGCATCGGGCAACCTGCTGAGCAAGACCGTGCAAGCCACCGCCGACGCCACCGGCGTGCAGGGCTTCGCCGCCGCCATCACCGGGCCTGCCCGCCGCTGGACCTATACCTACAACAATGTCGGCCAGGTCCTCACGACCAAAGGCCCGCGCACAGATGCCGACGATGTCACCACCTATGCCTACGATGCACAGGGCAACCTGACCTCCGTCACCAATGCGCTCGGCCATGTGACGACCCTGTCGAACTACGACGCCCACGGCCACGCCGGCAGGATCACCGACGCCAACGGCGTCACCACCGACATGAGCTACCACCCCCGCGGCTGGCTCACCTCCCGCACCGTCACCGGCGCCGGCGCCACCGAAACGACGACCTATGCCTACGACGGTGTCGGCCAGCTCACGCAAGTGACCCTGCCCGACGGCTCTGCCGTCTCCTACACCTACGACCCCGCGCACCGCCTGACCGCCATCGCCGACAGCCTCGGCAACCGCATCGGCTACACCCTCGACGCCATCGGCAACCGCATCAGCGAGCAGGTCAGGGACCCCAACGGCCAGCTGACCCGCCAGACCACCCGCGTCTACGACGCCTTGAACCGCCTGCAGCAAATCACCGGGAGCCTCTGATGACCTCACCTCGCTTCATGCTGCGCCCGCTCGGGGCCGCCGTCTTCCTGCTGCTGGCCGCGCCCCTGGCCGCCCTGGCGCAAGCCCCGCAAGACACCACCTACCGCTACGAATACGATGCGCTGGGCAACCGCACCCGCATCACCGACCCGCTCGGACGCGTGACAAGCACTAGCTACGATGCCCTGAACCGGCTGGTGCTGGCAACCGACGCCGCCAGCGGCATCACCCGCTATGGCTACGATGGCCTCGACCAGCTCATTGCGGTGACCGACCCGCGCAACCTGACCACCGCCTACACCATCGATGGCCTGGGCAACCAGACGGCCCAGGCCAGTCCCGACACCGGCACCACCACCCGCACCGTCGATGCCGCCGGCAATGTGCTGGCCAGCACCGATGCCAAGGGGCAAACCACCCGTTACCAGGTCGATGTATTGAATCGCATCACCCGCATTACCCATGCCGACGGCCAGCAAATCACCTATGCCTATGACCAGGGCAGCCACGCGCTGGGCCGCCTGACCCAGGTCAGCGATGCGTCCGGCACGATTGCCTATGCTTATGACCCGAAGGGCAGGGTCGGGACCGAAACCCGCACCCTCGGCGCCATCGCCTACGTCACCGGCTACGGCTACGACAGCACCGGGCGGCTCGAGCGTGTGACGTATCCGAGCGGGCGCATCCTCACCTATGCCCGCGACGCGCTGGGCCGCATCAGCAGCATCACCAGCAGCCGCGATGGTCTCACCACCCCGGTGGTCAGCCAGGTTACCTATCAGCCGTTCGGCGGCATCCAGTCCTACGTCAACGGCGCCGGCAAGACGGTCACCCGCAGCCGCGACCTCGATGGCCGCATCACCGGCTACACATCCGGCAATGGCACGCAGACAATTGCCTGGGATGCCGCATCCCGCATCACCGCCATCGGCAATGGCGTGGCCAGCCACCAGTACGGCTACGATGCCATCGACCGCCTGACCCAGGATATCGGTGCGGTCACCCGCACCTTCGGCTACGACCCCGCCGGCAACCGCACGCTGCACGACATCGGCGCCAGCCGCCACAGCGCCACCATCGAACCCACCTCCAACCGCCTGCTGCAGGTCGCCGCCCCCGGCGCCAGCACGGCCTATGGCTACGACGCCAACGGCAGCCGCACCAGCGACGCCACCAGGCAATACGGCTACGATGCACGCGGCCGGCTGGTGTCGGTCACCAATGCGCAGGGCACGGTGTTTTACCGGATCAATGCGCTGGGCCAGCGGGTGCACAAGAATGCAGCGGGCAGCAGCACGGTGTACCACTACGACGGCCAGGGCCAGCTGATTGGCGAAAGCACTGCCCAGGGTGTGTTCGGCAAGGAATACGTGTACCTGCATGACATGCCGGTGGCGCTGTTCCAGTGACGACCCACGGATCACAACAAGACCATTACTAAAAACCAGGATTCACCAGGACAGCGCCGGCACGCCGGGCGCAAGGGAGAAGCGCGTGTTCAAACAATTCATCGGCCTCATCGCAGTGACGGCAGGCCTGCTGTGTGCCATTGCGGCAAACGCCACCCCGGTCGTGTCGCTGACGGCGCCGGCCAGCAATACCCGCCATCTGCCGCCAGCCGTCATCACGCTGACAGCGGACGCCAGCGATCCCGTCGACACGATCGCCCGGGTCGACTTTTATGCCGGCACGACCCTCATCGGCACGGCAGCCAGCGCGCCCTACACGGTGCAGTGGAGCGAGGTGCCCACCGGGACGTACACCGTCACCGCCCGGGCAGTCAACAGCCGCAACGTGAGCAAGACATCGGGTGCGATCAGGGTCATTGTCAACACGCCACCTGTGGTCAGCCTGACCGCACCACTGGCCACCGATGCCCATGTGGGCCTGGCCAGCATCGACCTCGCCGCCAACGTGAACGATGCCGACGGCACCATCACGAAGGTGCAGTTCTACCGTGGTGGCATCCTGATCGGCACGGCCACCACTGCACCCTACGTGCTGACCTGGGCCAATGCGCCCCCGGGCACGTACCGCATCACCGCCCGCGCCTCCGACAACCTGGGCAGCGTGATCACGTCCGAAGCAACAACCATCACGGTAGCCAACCCGGTCACGGTCGCGATGGCAAGTCCGGCCACCAATACCCGCTATCTCCCAACAGCAACCATTCCCCTGGGCGCCACCGCCAGCGATGCCAACGGCGCCATCACGCAAGTGGACTTCTTTGCCGGCACGACACTGATCGGCAGCGCCACGACGGCGCCCTATGCCATCGAGTGGAACAACGCCCCGGTCGGCAGGCATGTGATCACCGCCAGGGCCACCGACAGCCAGGGCCTCAGCAAGACGTCGGGCGCCATCAGGGTCATCGTCAACACGCCGCCTGTGGTCACCCTGACCGCACCGCTGGCAACCGATGCCCATGTCGGCCTTGCCAACATCAACCTCGCAGCCAATGTCAGCGATGACGATGGCACGATCACCAAGGTGCAGTTTTACCGTGGTGGCACGCTGATCGGCACGGCCACAACTGCGCCATACGCATTGACCTGGGCCAATGCGCCACCGGGCACCTACCGCATCACCGCCCGCGCCACTGATGACCTGGGCAGCGTGATCACCTCTGAAGCCACAACGATCACGGTGGCCAACCCGATCACGGTGGCACTCGTTGCCCCGGCCAGCAAGCGGTACCTGCCGCTGGCAACGATCGAACTGGCCGCCACGGCCACCGGCACCCATGGCGCCATCACCCAGGTCGACTTTTATGCCGGCACGGCCCTGATCGGCAGCGCCACCACAGCACCCTACGGCATTGGCTGGAGCAATGTCCCGGCAGGCAGTCATGCGATCACCGCCAAAGCGACCGATAGCCAGGGCTTGACCAGGATATCGGCGGCGATGCGCCTCGTCGTCGATACCGCGCCCACCGTGGCGCTGAGCGCGCCAGCGAATCTTGCCCGTTATGCGGCGCCCGCCGTCATCCCGCTCGCCGCCGATGTGGCCGACAGCGACGGCACCATCGCGAAGGTGCAATTCTTCAATGGCAGCACGCTGCTGGCAACATTGACCACACCGCCGTTCACGCATGACTGGCAAGCCGTTGCCAAAGGCACGTACACGCTGCGTGCCAAAGCCACCGACAACCTGGGGGTGGTGACGACGTCGGCGGCGGTGACAGTGCAGGTGGCCGACAATGCGACACCGGTTGTAAACCTGACGGCGCCGGTCGATGCGGCAACCTACCCGGCAGGCGCACCAATCGAGTTGGCGGCCACGGCAACGGATGCCGACGGCAGCATTAAAAAGGTCGAGTTCTTCGATGGCGGCACGCTGCTGGGAACCGCGACACAGGCGCCGTACACATGGCGCTGGAGCGGTGCGGCGGCAGGCAGCCATGTGATCATGGCCAGGGCCACCGACAATGCGGGCGCGCAAACCACGTCAGCGGCGATCACCATCACCATTACCGTGGCAGCCAATATCGCGCCGACAGTCAGCATGATTGCCACGCCAACCGATGCCACTGCACCGGCGACGGTGCTGCTCAATGCGGCGGCAGGCGATGCAGACGGCAGTGTGATCAGGGTGGAGTTCTTCAGCGGTGACACGCTGCTGGCGAGCGTGGGCGCCCCGCCGTATGTCTACAACTGGATGAACGTGACTGCAGGCGCCTACTTGATCTCGGCGAAGGCGACCGATGATGCGGGCGCGGTGGCGGTGTCCGACCCAGTGACCGTCACGGTGACCGCGATGCCTGCGGCAGCCCAGGTGTATTACATCGACAGCGACCATCTCAATACGCCGCGGGTGATCACCGATGCGACCAACAACATTGTCTGGCAATGGGACAACAGCGATCCGTTCGGCGGCAATCTGCCGGAAGAGGATCCGGGCAATACCGGCCGCAGGCTGGAATTCAACCTCCGTTTCCCGGGTCAGTACTTTGACAGGGAAACCAATCTCCATTACAACTACTTCCGAACATATGATCCGAGCGCGGGAAGGTACGTAGAACCAGATCCGATTGGATTGGCAGGCGGTTTAAACACCTATGCCTATGTTGGAGGAAATCCTGCATCTTATATTGACCCGTTGGGCCTAAAAGGTCTCATGCCAGGTGGGCGTTCTTGGGATCCTCTAATTTATGACGATGGTTCATCTTGCAGGCCACTGTTTCTGCCCCCAAAAGTTGATGAATATGGTTGCGTTGAGATTGGTAGCGGTTTATCGTTTTGTCCATCTCCCGGCGCTGTTAGAAAAAAACCAGGAAGTCTAGGCCAATATAAGGGAACCGACGCGTTAAGGCGTGAAAATGAAGCCGCTCGTGCAGTAGATAAAGAACTTGGATTAGGTAAAGGTGATACCCATCGAGAGATTTCAGGGCAAGGTTTTAATGGGTACCAAGATATCCTCAAATATATGAAAGAACTCGGATATGGAAAAAAATAAGGATTCCTTAATGAGCTTAAATATTATTAAAATGCGATTGCGTTCTTCTGTATGTTGGAGCGTTATTGCGGGGGCGGGAGCTGGAACTGTGATCAGCTTAGATTTTGGAGGGAAGGTACTGCGAAACAAGCCCCTTAAAAATCCGGCATTAACTGATGAACAAAGGAGATATGCGGGTGAAGACGTTTTATATATAGAGTGTGCTTGGCGCCTACAAACAAAAGGCGAGGTGATTTGTAGCTCGACTAGCAGCAACTTAAGTCATCAATCGATGGCAATTGGATTGAAACAGATAATCGGTGCACATGTTGCTAAGGTAAGAGTTCGATTGCCTGCTGGTGACATCGAAATTATTTTTGATAACGGCCTATCCCTTCTAGTTTTTGCCGATCAATGTAATGAAGTTGATCAAATTAACAATTACACATTTTACTCGCCGAATTCTATAGTCACAAACGGTCCGAAGTCGTTGATCACGAGAGCACGCGCCATAAAGTCAGTAACGCGATAACGCACAATCTGCAGCCAGTTTTTAATACCTCATGATACCTCTGAAATAGCCCCTTGAATGACCAGACACAGTCTATGCGCTATTCTTACGGATAGGAATAGGACCGTGAGTATGACTAGAAATAACCAAAAAATCGAAGTGGTCACGGTAACCGAGCAGCGTCGCCGGCGCTGGTCTCCCCAAGAGAAAGCGGACCTGGTAAGACTTACGTACGAGCCAGGAATGAGCGTCTCGCTGGTCGCCCGGCAGCACGGCGTGGGTGCCAGCCAGCTGTTCAACTGGCGCAAGCTCGACCGTGAAGCCGCCCTGACTGCAGTGGGGGCTGGCGAGTCGGTCGTGCCGGCCAGAGGAGAATAGGAGACAGGAGAATAGGGGACAGACCACAGTTTATGCCGCCTGAGCGTATCTCGAAATGCTTAATTAACCTGTCCGTGAAAGCCAGGTTACCTCACTCTGACCCGACATCCACTTATTTCTCATTCAGTATCTTGTTCAGTTCAGGCGCGATCGGCAGGCGCCGGAACATGCTGATATTGGTGCCGCCGGTATTTCCTGCCGGGACAATACCGACGGCAGAGCCAATTGCGCCAACCATCATGCGCACTGCTTGCCCAAAAACCTGATATGCGGATCGCCGCTTTACCCCGATCTTCAGCATCAGCCAGTGCGACTTCACGTGCGGCAGCACATGGTGCTGCCCCAGAACATGGGCGACCTCCAGCCGGCTGAATGCATCATCAATCTTGCCCTCGGCGATCAATTTTCTTGCCGCCGAAATCTCGGATTCGTAAAATTCTTTTTGTCTTGCGTTCATCATGTTCTGTGTTCCTCATGTTGGTGTATCCGGCCAGATCTAGAGCGGTTTGCGAATCAGTGTACGGCGCTGCCGGTCGATGATCCGGCAAACTATTTTCACAGTCTCGCCGTATCCATGATGGTAAGGTCAAGCACTTCGTCCTGATTTTTTGCCTGGGGATATTCGGGTCAGTTTAGAGATAAGGAACGTGCCGGAGCGAGGGTATCGGAGCTAGAAACTCACCTTAAATACCTCTGCGTTCTCTCGCGCTTTTCCCTGCTTTTTCCCGCCATTCCCGCTTCAACCCGGCGCGACTCCGGCGCGCCCGTGGGCGACCCAATGCGCAAGCCGGCGACCAGATCTTGTGCATAGGCCGGAAGGTCTTCCAAACGGCGCACGCAAATATGCCAGGTCCGGCTGGCCCACTCGTCGCGCAGATTGATGCGTCGTAGCAGATGGGCGTGGCGATACCGCAGCGCAGCGGACTCGGGCAGCACCGCAATGCCGACGCCGCCCTCGACCAGTTGGCAGATCGCGTCGAAGCTGTGCACTCGCACACGCAATCGCATCTGCCGGCCCAGTTGCGCGGCATGGCTTGCCAGCGTGAGCTGGAGTGTGCCATGGTCGGTCAGTCCGACAAAATCATGGCTCAGCAGATCGGCGAAACATGCGTAGCGGCGGCGCCCCAATGCATGACCGCGAGGTGTAATGGCGACCAGCCGGTCTTCCCGGAACGGCATGACGTCAATTCCGGAAACGCTGACCGGGCCGCCGACAATACCGATATCGACCGCGTCGCTTAACAGGGCCTGCACGATATCGGGCGTGAGGCCTTCCTTGATATCAATATCGATGCCGGGATGCTGCGCCAGAAAGCCAACCATGGCGGCGGGCAAAAGCTCGGTCATGGCGGCGGTGCCGCACATCACCCGGATATTTCCCTTCACCCCGCCGGAAAAATCGGCCAGCTCTTCATTCATTTTTTCCATCTGCCGCAGCACCAGCCGGGCGTGGCGCAATACCGCGCGGCCCGAAGGGGTCGGCGTAATGCCGCGCCGGCCCCGGATCAGCAGGGGCATGCCGAGCACTTCCTCCATGCCACGAATGCGGGCGCTGGCCGCGGCCAGCGCAAGGTGGGCACGACCCGCGCCGGCGGTGATGCTGCCGGCTTCGACGATGTGCACTAGCAGACGAAGATCGCTGAAATCAAAACGCAATGCAGTTCCTCCAGATCAACTCATCAATTTAATCAATTCTGCCTACACCGGATGCGAAGGCTGAATCAATTTAATCGAAATTGTGGATGCCGTCGAGCAAAAGCACAATGCCGGGAGCATGTTGACATTGCATCCGCCTCAATCAACGGATAGACGGACGTGCAACTTCGCGGCGCACTCAGGCAGCGTCGCGCCCACCTCTCGCAAAGCGGGCGGAGGTCATATATTTCCGGCAATTCATAAAACCCATTCACTACAGTGAGGAGACACATTTTGAGAATCGTTAACCAGAAAGATTTCTGCGCAGGCCTGTTGTTCATTGCATTCGGCGCATTTTTCTCTGGCTATGGCACCGAATACAAATTTGGTGCCGCGGCCCAGATGGGCCCTGGATACTTTCCGACGGTATTGGGCGTGGGCCTGATGGGGGTCGGCGCGTTTCTGGCGCTGGCCTCGCTGAGATTAAAGGCAACACCGTCGACAGTGGACAAATTCGACTGGTCGATGCTGATCCATGTGATTGGCGGTGTCGTCCTGTTCGGCGCGCTGCTGACGCAACTGGGCCTGTTTATCGCCCTCTTCGTCATGCTGCTGGTGGCAAGCCACGCCAGCCATGAATTCACATGGAAGGGCGGCTTGATCACCACCGTTCTGCTGATTCTGCTTTCCTCTGCGATTTTCGTCTGGGGTCTGGAACTGCAATTCCCTCTCTGGCCCACATTCATCGTCGATTAAGGAAAGTCCCATGGAAGTTTTACTAGCCAATCTCGGCATCGGTTTTGCCGCCGTACTGGCGCTTGAGCCGGTCAGCCTGTTCGGACTCAGCTTTTCCGTGCCGATGAATCTGATCTATGCGCTCGTCGGCGCCACTGTCGGTACGCTGGTTGGGGTCCTGCCCGGACTCGGGCCACTGGCTACCATCGCCATGCTGCTGCCGGCGACCTACGCCCTGCCGCCGCTGGGTGGCCTGATCATGCTCGCCGGTATTTACTACGGAGCCCAGTACGGTGGATCGACGACCGCCATTCTGGTTAATCTCCCGGGCGAAATCTCCTCTGTGGTGACCTGCATCGATGGTTATCAAATGGCCAGGCGCGGCCGAGGCGGCGTCGCTTTGACCACGGCCGCGCTCGCATCTTTCTTCGCCGGTTCGGTCGCCACGCTACTGTTGGCCGCATTCGCGCCAATTCTGGCCGAGGTAGCCTTCAAATTTGGCCCGGCGGAATATTTTTCATTGATGGTGCTCGGGCTGATCGGCGCGGTCGTATTGGCCTCCGGATCAATGGTCAAGGCCGTTGGCATGATCATTCTCGGCTTGCTGTTTGGACTGGTGGGTACCGACGTCAATTCGGGCGTGTCGCGTTATGCATTCAGTATCCCGGAACTATCGGATGGCATCAGCCTGGTTGCGATCGCAATGGGTGTCTTCGGTTTTGCCGAGGTGATTGCCAATCTTGAACAAAAGGAAGCACGCGAGGTCTTCACGAACAAGATCACGACCCTGTTTCCAACCAAAGCCGATTTCAAACGAATGGTGGCTCCCGTCCTGCGCGGCACGGCGCTGGGATCCTTGCTCGGCATCCTGCCCGGCGGAGGCGCATCGCTGGCCGCCTTCGGTGCCTATACCGTCGAGAAAAAAATCAGCAAGAATAGCGCCGAGTTCGGCCAGGGCGCAATTGAAGGCGTGGCGGGGCCGGAGTCGGCCAACAACGCGGCTGCGCAAACCTCGTTCATCCCCTTGCTGACCTTGGGCATACCTTCGAACGGTGTCATGGCATTGATGGTGGGTGCGATGACGATTCATAACATTCAGCCGGGCCCGCAGGTCATGACCAGCAATCCGACGCTGTTCTGGGGTTTGATTGCTTCGATGTGGGTCGGCAACCTGGCGCTGGTGATCCTGAATCTGCCTCTGGTCGGCATGTGGGTCAAGTTGCTGACCGTGCCCTATCGTTATCTTTACCCGGCGATCCTGATGTTCTGCTGTATCGGTGTCTACACCGTCAACAATAATGTGTTCGATGTTTATGTGACAGCCGGATTCGGCGTGCTGGGTTATGTATTCCTGAAGCTCGGTTGCGAAGGCGCACCGCTGCTGCTGGGCCTGGTGCTCGGTCCGATGATGGAGGAAAATTTCCGTCGGACCCTCTTGTTGTCACGCGGCGATTTCAGCGTACTGGTGACTCGTCCCTTGTCCGCCAGCCTGCTGGCCGTTGCGTTGCTGCTGCTGGCCATCATGCTTTTGCCGGCACTGCGGGCAAAACGCAAAGAAGCCTTTCAGGAAGCCGAAAATTGAGCAGATGGATGCAGGCCGCATGCCGGCCTGCATCCAGCAAGGGCTGTCACTGCCACTTCAACTACTGGCGCCCACCCCCATCTGTTCATCTTCCTTGCCCCGCACATTCTTTTCCACCCGCTGCGCCAGCACCTCGATCAGTTTCTGACTGAACGCCGGCACGTCAGCCGGCTTGCGGCTGCTGATCAGGTTGCCGTCTACCTGTACTTCCCGGTCTACCCAATTGCCGCCCGCATTGCGTATGTCATCCTGCAAGGTCGGCCAGCTTGTCATCGTCCTGCCCTTCACCAGCCCGGCCGACACCAGCAGCCAGCCGCCATGACAAATGACGGCGATCGGTTTGCCGTCATTTTGCATGCCCTGCACAAAACGCTGCGCCGCCGGAATGATCCTGATGTAGTCGGAATTGACTACACCTCCCGGCAACAGCACTGCATCAAAATCCTGCGGATCAGCTTCGTCGAATACCAGGTCGACATCGAACTGGTCGCCTTTTTCAACGTGATGAAAACCTTGCACCTTGCCGCGCTTTTCAGAAATGATCCGGCAACTCGCACCAGTCCGCTCCACTGCTTCACGCGGGCCGGTCAGTTCGATCTGCTCGACGCCGTCGGTCACCAGAATCGCGATGTTCCTTCCTTCCATAGCCTGTTCATTTTGCGCCATCATCTTTCTCCAAAATTGTCTATTGCCCTCGCGGGTACCTTATCAAAGGAGTAACGCAGGCGCAAAAAGTTCTCGCGGTTTACCAAGTTTTTAATTTCCCTGTTTATCGAAATTCAAAAGCCGATGAGATTGAGTCCGCTTCCATATCAAGGGAACAGCTAGATGCTGCCTTCTGTCCAACGAAAGCATCGGCTTTGCTTGAAAGACATTGCAAAAAACTGCCGAAATGGCGGCAGGTAAAACAATGCCTGATTCAGACAGGAACTGTTCCGCGAAAACATTGTCCAGAGCCATTGCAGTGAACTTGCAGCCGACAGCCGGCGCGACTTTTTTAAAATTAACAGAGGCGTAATGCCAATCCGATCCGTTCGTCTTTCCTTGCGTTTCATCCTGCCGCTGGCGTTGGCGCTTGCACTGTTTGCTTATGCGGTAGTCCCGCTGGTGGATAGTTTTACCTTGCGTTGGTTCGTACGTGATCTCGATACACGCTCGCAAATGCTGGCGAGTGCGTTGCACGATCCGCTGCTCGAATACGTGCCGCAAAAAGCGCAGAAAAGAATCACGCAGTTGTTCAACCGCTCAGTCACGGATGAACGCCTGACCGCGCTCGGATTCTGCGATCCGAATGGCAAGTTGTTGTATCAGACAGCTGGCTTTCCCGCCGCGCTCGGCTGCCCCGCGTCCAATGCGCAGCAAGGCATTCGGCAAACCTTGGTCAGATTGCCGCAGGGCTCCGTGCATGTGACGGAAAGTGCGCTGAAACAAGGCGATGAAGTTCTGGGCGAGCTGATCCTGGTGCATGACATGGGGTATATCGAGCGGCGCAGCGCTGACACCAGAAAATATATTTTGTCACTGTTCGCGCTGTTGACAGTCGTAATCTCGCTGATCACGGCATTTGTGGCGCACCTGAGCTGGCGTGGCTGGATTACCGCCGTCAAAGGCATTCTGCGGCGCGACCATGAAGCCCGTGCACCGGCCAGCACGCCGCCCGAAATGCAACCGTTGGTGGGAGACCTGCGCGCGCTGCTGCATGAATTCAACACTGAGCGCCGCGCGGAGGAAAATTCTCCGCAAGCATGGACACCGGAAAAGCTGCGCTCACTGCTGCACGATGAACTTGCCGGCGACGAAGTGCTCGTGGTCTCCAATCGCGAACCATATATCCACACCCGCACGGCCAACGGCATCGAGGCGCGGCGTCCGGCGAGCGGCCTGGTGACGGCGGTCGAACCTGTCATGCGCGCCTGCTCCGGCACCTGGATTGCGCATGGCAGCGGTAGCGCCGATCGCGAGACGGTGGATCGCAACGACCGTGTGCAGGTGCCGCCAAAAAATCCCGCCTATACGCTGCGCCGCGTCTGGCTGTCGAAAGAAGAAGAGCAGGGTTATTATTATGGTTTTGCCAATGAGGGCTTGTGGCCGCTTTGCCATATCGCGCACGTGCGTCCGGTGTTCCGCTCGGCTGACTGGGAACAGTACGTGGCGGTGAACCAGCGTTTTGCCGATGCCGTCGTGACGGAAGCGCGCACCGACGATCCGGTGGTGCTGGTCCAGGATTACCACTTCGCGCTATTGCCGCGCATGGTGCGCGAGAAACTGCCGAAAGCAACCATCATCATGTTCTGGCACATACCCTGGCCCAACCCCGAATCGTTCGGCATCTGTCCCTGGCGCGAAGAAATCCTCGAAGGTTTGCTCGGCAATACCTTGCTGGGTTTCCACACACCTTTCCACTGCAAGAATTTCCTGGAAACGGTCGACCGTTACCTGGAAACGCGGATCGAACACGAAGCGTCCACCATTTCATATGGCGGCGACCTGACGCAAGTGGAGCCGTATCCGATTTCAATTGCGTGGCCGGATACCAGCGGCATGCCCAGCGTTGCCGATTGCCGCAGCACGATACGCAATCAGCTTGCCTTGCCGGAGAATCAACTGCTGGCGCTGGGCGTTGACCGGCTTGATTACACCAAGGGCATCCTCGAGCGCTTCCAGGCGGTGGAAAGGATGCTTGAGGTAGAGCCGTCGATGATCGGACGATTTACCCTGGTGCAGATCGCCGCGCCGAGCCGCTCGTCGCTGGATGAGTACCAGAACTTCGAATCCCGTGTGCGCCTTTTAGCGCAGCGCATCAATGACCGTTTTTCGGAAGGCGGTTATCCACCCATCATGCTGAAGATAGAACACCATGAGTCGGAAGAAGTGAATGTGTATTACCGGGCGGCAGATGTCTGTGTTGTCACCAGCCTGCATGACGGCATGAACCTGGTTGCCAAGGAGTTCATTGCGGTGCGTGATGATGAACGTGGTGTACTTGTGCTGAGCCAATTTACTGGTGCGGCACGGGAACTGCACGAGGCGCTGATTGTCAACCCCTATCATATCGAGCAAAGTGCGACGGCCCTGCATCGTGCATTGACGATGCCGGAACTGGAGCAGCGCGACCGCATGCGCAGCATGCGCAAGCTGGTAAAGGATTTTAATGTGTATCGCTGGGCGGGACGCATGTTGCTCGATGCGGCGCGGCTGCGCCGGCGTGAACGCATTACAGCAAAAATACATTCGCACAGCCGCAGGTCATTACGCCGCGTTGTCTGAAAATGAATGATTTGTTTTCACAGCTCGGTATTGCCCGGCTTGATGAAATTGTCAGGCCCGGTTTGTTGTGCGTGTTCGATTTTGATGGCACGCTGGCGCCGATCGTGCGCACGCCCGAGCATGCAAGTTTGCCCCCCGATGTGCGAGAGCGGCTGCTTGCCTTGTCCCGCCTTGCGCCTGTTGCCATACTGACTGGACGTTCGCTGGCCGATATCAAGGTTCGCCTCGGATTTGAGCCGGATTACATAGCAGGCAATCACGGCCTGGAAGGCTTGCCCGGATGGGAGGAACGCAGCGTTGAATATGAAAGAACCTGCCGCGCGTGGATGTCGATATTGACAAGCGCACTGCAGGATCCGCAATTCGACAGCGGCATCCGGATCGAGAACAAGCAATATTCATTGTCGCTGCATTACCGCATGGCACAGGATCAGTTGAAAACAGAAAAGGCGCTGGCCGAACTGTTTGCCGGCAAGCTGCCGGAAGCGCGTGTTATTGGCGGCAAGTGCGTATTCAACCTGATGCCGCAACATGCCGCCGATAAAGGGCAGGCGATGGAGCGGCTCATGCAGCTCAGCGGCGCCCGCAGTGCAATTTATGTGGGCGACGATGTGACCGACGAAGACGTTTTCCGTTTGCGGCGGCGCGACCTGCTCACGATCCGGATTGAACCGGCTGCCGCCAGCGCCGCAGAATTTTATCTGTCCCATTGGCACAATATATTGCAATTTCTTGACGATCTCATCAGACGTTTGCACGCTCAGCACATCCACGACGCAACAGTGCGTCCGGCGCACAACGCATGACGGTGGCATGCAGTTTTATAAAAACGCCTGCCTTATCAATTATCCATACCCAATCACCATCCACACCGAATACAGAAAAGGAAACATGCATGGCCACACTCGACCTCGGGCTCATCGGCAATTCCCGCACCAGTGCGCTGATCGACCGCAACGCCGCCATCGTATGGTGGTGTTATCCCTATTTCGATAGCGACCCCCTGTGCTGCACCTTGCTCGAACCGGAGGAAAAGGACAAGCCGTTCGGCATGATCGATGTCCAGTTCGGTAATGCGCGTCTGGTCGAGCAGCGTTATGAGCGGAATTCCGCGATCCTGGTAAGCCAGTTGGAGGACGACGCCGGCAATGCCATCGAGGTAACCGATTTTGCCCCGCGTTTCTATCTGAAGGGCCGCATGTTTTCACCCTCGATGCTGGTCCGCATCATCCGCCGCACGGCGGGACGGCCACGCATCGCGCTGCGCGTGCGCCCTGCGGTCGATTACGGACGGGCGCGCGCCGCTACCCATTTCGGCGCCCATCACATCACCTATGGCGGCACATCGCAGTCGATGCGCCTGACCACCGACGCGTCGGTGACGGCGATCACCGATGAGAAGGAATTCTTTTTGCAGGATACGGTAACCTTGCTGCTCGGTCCCGATGAAACCGTCGATGGCACGCCGCGCGAAGTCGGCAGGTCCTTCCATGAACAGACGCTCGCCTACTGGCAGCGCTGGGTGCGCAACCTGGCCATTCCATTCGAGTGGCAGGATGTCGTGATCCGCGCCGCCATCACGCTCAAGCTCAATGCCTTCGACGACACCGGCGCGATCATTGCAGCGGTCACGACCTCGATTCCGGAAGCGCCGCACAGCAGCCGCAACTGGGATTACCGCTATTGCTGGCTGCGTGACGCGTACTTCGTGGTCAATGCATTGAACCGCCTCGGCGCCACCAGCACGATGGAGCGCTACCTGGATTACATCTTGAATATCATCGCCGACACGCGTGATGCGCCGCTGCAGCCGGTGTACGGCATCCGGCGCGAGGCTGCGCTGGATGAGTCGGTGGCGCCGGCGCTGACCGGCTATCGCGGCATGGGTCCGGTACGGGTCGGCAACCTGGCTTACCACCAGATACAGAACGATGTATTCGGCGCGGCGATAATGGCCAGCACACATGCCTTCTTCGACTCGCGTCTGGAACGTCCGGCCGGCCGCCACATGTTCAACGATCTCGAGCGCCTCGGTGATCAGGCGGTGCTCAACTATAACGTGCCGGATGCGGGAATCTGGGAGCTGCGCGGAACAAAACGGGTGCATACTTTTTCCAGCATCATGTGCTGGGCCGCGTGCGACCGCCTGGCCAAGATCGCTGTCCGGCTGAAGCTGCCGGAACGCGCCGAAGTGTGGGAGGCGCAGGCGCGCAAGATGCACCGGGAGATATGCGCGCAGGCATGGAACGAGGACCTTGGCAGCTTCGTGTCGACCTTCGGCGGCGACCGCCTCGACGCCAGCCTGCTGCTGATCGCCGAGTTCCAGTTCCTGAAGGCCGATGATCCCCGTTTTGCAGGCACCGTGCGGGCGACCGAAAAACATTTGCTGCGCGGTGATTTCCTGCTGCGATACGATGAGGAAGACGATTTCGGGCGCCCTGAAACCGCGTTTCTGGTCTGCACCCTGTGGTGGATACTCGCGCTTGCGCAAATGGGCGAAAAGAAGCGCGCCCGTGAATTGTTCGAGAATGTCCTGTCCAAGTGTAACCACCTGGGACTGCTGTCGGAAGACGTGGTGCCGGAGACCGGCGAGCTGTGGGGGAATTTCCCGCAGACCTATAGCATGGTCGGATTGATCCAGTGTGCTGCGCGCTTGAGCGTGTCATGGGACGATGCGTATTGATTGTCAGGGAGGCATGAATTGGAACCACTTTACATAGGCGCGCTCGATATCGGCGGCACCAAGATGGCGGCCACCGTGGCCACTGCGCAAGGGCCGCTGGCACGCATCACGCAGCCGACGGTGAAGGTCGGCACGGCAGATGCGCCGGCGGCACAGGGGATCGCGATGTTGCGTGCCGCCTGCGAGCAGGCCGGCATCGATCACCGCCTGTTGAGCACGGTGGGCGTCAGTTCCTGCGGGCCATTTGCGCGCAATGAGGGTTTGCTCGGCCTGGTCGCGCCGAATCTGTGTGGCGGCCTCAAGGGCAGCGCCGACCTGCCCAACGACTGGGAGGCCATTCCGCTGGAACGTGTATTGCGCACGCAATTCGGCAACGTCGTGATTGAAAACGACTGTGTCGCCGCGCTGGTCGCCGAACGCACGTTCGGTGCGGTGCGCGATGAACCCGATTGTGTGTATGTGACCTGGAGCACCGGCATCGGTTTCGGCCTGTGTGTCGATGGCCGGATCATGCATGGCAAGCACGGCAACGCCGGCCATGCCGGCCACATGCTGATGGATGGACAGTCTGACGCGCTGTGCGGTTGCGGCAATCGGGGTGACCTGGAAGCGATGATCTCGGGCCGCAACCTGGGCAATCGCCTGGGGCGGCCGACAGCCGAACTATTCAGCGCAGCGCGCAGCGGCGAGCCGGCGGCGCAGGCGGTCGTGGCGGAAGCGGCGCGCTGGCTGGGACGGGGGCTGTACAACGTGGCAGTCACGCTCGACACCAGGGTGTTTGTGATCGGCGGCAGCGTGTGGGAGCACCATGGCGACTGGCTGGCGCCGATGGTGCGGCATGAACTCGACACCCGCCTGCAGTCGTTGACGGCCGGCGTGTCGGTGGTGGGGGCAGCGCTGGGGCCGCTGGTGGCCGATGTTGGCGCGCTGCGGCTGGTGATGCCGGCGGCGTGGGTGGCGGATTGGCGTGAAACGATGCCCTGGCGCTCGCTCGCGATAGCGTAACCGGGCTTGGCGATCTGTATCCGCCGCCGGGATTGATGCTGTACGCAAAAAACCGGCCAGCTGAAACGGGGAGATATTAGAGCGTCATTCCTTGTCCATCATGAGGGGGTTTCAAGCGCCTGTGCAGCAGCAAGATCGATTGTCTGTAATCCTGCAGGCGGACGGTAGCCGAGCGCAACAAACCGGCCCGCTCCCGTGCATCAGGAGGTTCCGGTTTTAATTTGCGGATGCGAGCCAGGTTCTCCAGCGCTGCCGAGCCGGGTAATGTCATGTGCTGATCCTTTGACAAAGATTTTAGGCTGCTCCAGCACCCGCACGATGAATGACTTGCCATCGTGAATACGTTGCGCAAACTCGTCTGGCGTATAGAGAGTCGGGTTCACCACGCGACCCAGCTGCGTTTGGGCCGGCAACAGGGCTTCAAGCAGTTGTGCATTCGATGGCAGCGCCCCGATCACCACCAAATCAACGTCACTGCCGGCATGCTCGGTGCCCTTGGCCAATGAACCGTAGACAAACGCCAGATCCACCAGCGGCCACAGCGGCTGTAGCGCAGCGCGCAGCACATCGGCCACACCGAAGGTTTTCAGGACAATCGCGCGTAGTTCTTCAAAGATAGGCGCATCGTGGTTGGCCTGGTAATGTTTCTGATTACCCACCCGCTGCACCGCCACCAGGGCAGAGGCCTCCAGCTTCTTCAGTTCCCGTTGCACCGCGCCTGAACCCGACGCCGCCAACGCAATAATTTCATTGGCGTAAAACGAACGATCTGACTGACCATACAACACCGCCAGCACACGCTGTTGAGTTTTTGAAAACAATGCATCTGTGTAAATACCCATAATGGGCATGTTAATACCCAATTTGGGTATTGTCGATTCAACGATCTACGATCTATCGCAGAGGTATGGGCTTGGGATGCCGCCCGGTCATTGTGGTGAAAAAACGCACATCGCTAACGCGATTCGCTGATTCGACGACCGCACCAACGCAAGGCCATGGCCCAGAAATAGCGGCGCGGACAAAAAAATCAGGCAATCGAGGTGTCATGCATCATCCGCAGCCTCAATGAAGTGTCCATATCCGCTCACCTTGGCGGGTAACACCTTGTCCGGATTGAATAGCATGGCGGGATCAAGCGCTGCCTTGATCCGTTGCATGACTTCCAGCTCGGTTGGCGTTTTGTAGATGCCCATCATCTCGCGCTTGGTCAGGCCGATGCCGTGCTCGGCGCTGATCGAGCCGCCGAACGCATGCACGATATCGAACACGGTTTTGTCGAACTGCTTCGCCAGGGCGAGAAAAGCGGTGTGCTCGCCACTGGCGGGGGCGCTGAGATTAAAATGCACATTGCCGTCGCCGCAATGGCCGAATGCGAATGGACGCACGTCCGGCAACATGGCGAGCGCAGCCGATGAGGCCGCTTCGATGAAGCGCGCAATCGATGTGACCGGCACCGATATGTCATATTTCATCGATGGTCCCTCGGCCCGTTGCGCCTCGACCATGCCTTCCCGGATCTTCCAGAATGCGCTGCGCTGGCGCTGATTCATGGCGATTGCGGCGTCAATGATCAGCCCGCGTTCGACGCCTTCCGACAGCAGCGTCTCCAGCACCTCATCCAGGTTGCCCTTCGGCGCCGAGGTCGACACTTCCATCAGCACATACCACGGGTAAAGCTGCGTGAACGGTTCAGTGACGCCTGCTACATTGCGCACTGCAATGGCAACCCCGAAGCGCGGAATCATTTCGAACGCCGTCAGCTGGTCCGCGGTTTCACTGCGCGCAAGCGCCAGCAGCGCGATGACCGCATCGACCGAAGGCAGGGCGACGATGGCCGTGGCGATCGCCCTCGGCTTCGGATACAGTTTCAGGGTCGCGGCGGTAATGATGCCCAGGGTTCCCTCGGCGCCGATGAACAACTGCTTGAGGTCGTAACCCGTATTGTCCTTGCGCAGTGCGCGCAGGATGTTCAGGATCCTGCCGTCCGCCAGCACCACTTCCAGCCCCAGCGTCAGATCCCTGGCGTTGCCGTACCGCAGAACCTGCAGGCCGCCGGCATTGGTCGACAGATTGCCGCCGATCTGGCAGCTGCCCTCGGCGCCCAGGCTCAGCGGAAAAAGGCGGTCATGACGGTCGGCTTCCTGCTGTATCTCCGCCAGCACGCAACCCGCTTCCACTGTAATGGAAAAATTGTCCGCATCGACTTCACGGACGCGCCGCATCCTGCTCATGCTCAGCACGATGTTGCGGCCGTCCGCGGGCGGCACCCCGGCGCCGCACAAGCCGGTGTTGCCGCCTTGCGGGATGACCTTGATGCCGGCCTGCGCACACGCCTGCACGGTCTCGGATACCTCCTGCGTCGACGCCGGCCGCACGACCAGCAGGGTGTTCCCCTGATACAGTCCGCGCTGTTCCCGCAGATAGGGCGCCACGGCGTCTGTATCGTCAACCCAGCCGAGTGGGCCGACAATGTCCTTGATGCGTTCAATGGCAGCGGCGAATTGCGTTGCGCCGCCAGTCAGGCCGTCGTCCGAAATCTTCATGGCGTCGTATCTTTCGGCGGCGGCTTGACCACTCCCCCGACCGCAAAGTTTTCAGGCGGGATTTCCCAGATCATCACCCGTACGCTGTCGCGCGGCGCGCCGATCGCCTCGATGGCGGCATCGGTGAGCGCGTCGATCAATCTCTGCTTGGTCTCTCTTGACCGCCCTTCGAGAAGGGTCACTTCAATTATTGGCATCGCAGCTCCTTGGTTGTGGTCACATCTCGCTGATGAACTTGGTGTTGAGGAATGCTTCCAGGCCTTCCTGGCCGGCTTCCGATCCGTAGCCGCTCTCCTTGATGCCGCCAAACGGCGCTTCAGCAATCGAGACCGTCAGATTGTTAATGCCGACCACACCGGATTCCAGCGCATTGGCCACTGCGATCGAGCGCTTCTGCGATTCCGTAAATGCATAGGACGCCAGGCCGAAGGGCAGGCGGTTCGCCTGCGTGACCGCTTCCTCGAGCGTGGAAAAGGGATTGGCAATCGCGATCGGGCCGAATGGTTCCTCGTTCATCACTGCCGCGTCGTTCGGCACTCGCCCCAGCAGCGTCGGCCGCCAGAAGTGCCCCTTGTCCGCGGCCCGGCGGCCGCCCGCCAGAACCTTCGCACCCTTGTCGTCGGCGTTCGCAACAAGTCGTTCCATCGCTTCAATGCGGCGCGGATTGGCCATTGCGCCCATCTGGCTTTCCGGATCCATGCCATTGCCCACCCGGAGCGCATCCGAGGCTTCAGCGAAAGCTTGTACGAAGCGGTCGTAAATTCCTTCCTGTACGTAGAAGCGGGTCGGGGCGATGCATACCTGCCCCGCATTGCGGAACTTCCCCGTGATCAGGATCTGGACCACCTTCTGTACATCGACGTCGTCGAACACGATGACCGGCGAATGTCCGCCAAGCTCGAAGGTCGCTTTCTTCATGCCGTCGGCCGCCAGGCGCGCCAGATGTTTGCCGATCACGGTGGAGCCGGTAAAGGTCAGCTTCTTGATGACCGGCGAGGCGATCAGGTAAGACGATATGTCGCCGGGAACGCCAAACACGACATTGAGCACGCCATCGGGCAGGCCGGCGTCCTGCAGCGCTTTTGCGAATGCCAGCGCCGCCGACGGGGTTTCCTCCGCCGGCTTGATGATGCACGAGCATCCTGCCGCCAGCGCGGCCGCGATCTTGCGCGACGACAGCATGGCTGGAAAATTCCAGGGCGAGAACGCCGCAACCGGTCCGACCGGCTCCTTCACCACCAGCCAGCGGTGCCCCTGCTCGCGCGACGGAATCACACGGCCATAAGCGCGCCGTCCTTCCTCCGCATACCATTCGAACGTGTCCGCCGCGCCCAGCACTTCGCCGCGAGCCTCGCCGATTGCCTTGCCTTGTTCTTCCGTTATTTTCCGGGCGATCGGTTCGGCGCGCTCGCGGATCAGGTCGGCGGCACGCTTGAGTATCTTGGCGCGGTCGTAGGGCGCGATCGTTTTCCAGGTCCTGAATGCGCGTTCGGACGAGGCCAGCGCGACATCAAGGTCATCGCGCGTCGCATGCGGAAGGCGGCCGATCTCCTGCTCGGTTGCGGGGTTGAGCAGCGGCTGCGATGCCCGCGATTGGCCGCTGATCCATTCTCCGTCAATGAACAAATGTGGTGCCGGCGTGTGGTCGTTCACTAGGTGATCTCCAGTCGTTGGGAAGGGTCGTGATGCGGCCTTTCTGATGCTGCAAAGTATATCCGATATGTTCGCATTTAGAAATCTAAATGATTATGTTCCGATATGCGTACATTTAAATGCCGTGCCATCTGGTATTGGAAAGGCCGGTGAGGTAACATGTGTTCAGTCCAATGAAAAGTGAAGGCCGGCTCCAATGAAACGACAAACGACGGGTGGCACTGAAGATGACGTCGATCCGGGCATGCCGCGTTCGCCGGCAAGAAGCCTGGGGATACTGCAACTGCTTGCGCGTCAGCCGGCGGGGCAGACCTTGTCGGAACTGAGCGTAGCGCTCGAAGCCCCGAAGACGAGTGTGCTGTCATTGCTGCGGGCCTTGCACCAGACCGGCTATGTCAAGCTGGACGGGATGCGTTATCAGCTGGGCGACGAGGCGCGTGTGCTCGGCACGCTGATCGCGGCCCAGACCCGATTCCCGGAAGTCAGCCAGTTGCCCCAGATCGCGCAGCCATTCCTGCGGCTGCTGGCGGAAAGATCCGGAGAGACCGTCTTTGTTTCCTGCCTGACCGATGATCAGCTCGAGGCGGTGTATGTAGCACGCGCCGAGAGCAATCATCCGATCCGCTTCATGGCATCGATCGGCGAACGCAGGCCGCTTTATTCCTCGGCTGGCGGCCGTGCGCTGCTCGCGTTCATGCCGGCAGCGGACCAGGCCCACTATATCAAGCGCCTGAAGCCGGTCGCGTTCACGAAAAAAACCGTGGTCGACAAGCGCGCCATTCGTGACATGCTGGTCGAGATCCGGCGCACCGGTTTCTCCATGACCTGCGACGACACCCATCTCGGCGTTGCCGCCTTTGCCACTCCCATTTACGCGCATGGCGGCCACGTGGTCGCCGCCCTGGTCATCGCGGCCCCGACCGAACGGCTGCAGCCGAAAGGCGAACAGCTGAAGCGGCTGCTGGGCGAATGCGCCGCCACCCTGTCGCTCGCCATGGGGGGGCAGGCCGGCGACGCCTGACACACCCCGCCGGCATTCCTACTTCAGTACTTCCGGATTCAGGATCGACGGCGGATTGCCTGCGCTGGGTCCGTGGCCCATTGCCGCAATCAGGTTGTCGACCGCCAGGTTGGCCAGCGCGCGCCGGGTCATGGTGGTCGCGCTGCCGATGTGCGGCGTCAGGACGACATTGGGCAGCTTTTTCAATGCCGGATGGACCTGCGGTTCACCTTCAACCACATCCAGTCCGGCTGCGGCAATTCTGCCCTCGCTCAGCGCCTGCGCCAGCGCAGCATCGTCGACGATGCCGCCGCGCGCGATGTTGACCAGCACCGCGGTGCGTTTCATCAGGGCCAGTTCCGGCGCGCCGATGGTGTGATGCGCCTGCGCGCTGTACGGCAGCATCAAAATCACATGGTCGGACTCGCGCAGCAGGTCTTCCTTGCTGGCCGCTGTGGCATGGCATGCGTCTTCGATGCTTGCCGGCAGGCGCGAGCGGTTGTAATAAAGCGTGCGCATGCCGAAGCCGGTGGCACGGCGCGCGATTGCCTGGCCGATGCCACCCATGCCGATGATGCCCAGTGTGGACCCGTGCAAATCAACCCCGAGGAACAGGTTGTATGCAAATCCCTGCCACGCATCGCTGCGGACGAACGCATCGGCTTCCACTATCCTGCGCGACGCCGCCAGCATTAGCGCCCATGCCATGTCGGCTACGCTTTCATTCGACACGTAAGGTGTGTTGGTCGCAATCACGCCAGCGCGGGTGAGGGCGTCGAGATCGAAGTTGTTATAGCCCGCGGCGCAGTTGGATACGGCCTTCAGTTCGGGCGCCGCGTCGAGTACCGCCTGATCGATGCGTTCGCCGCCCATCAGGATGGCGCCGCTCTTGTCGCGCAGTTTTTCGCACAGCTGCGCATGCGTGTACCGCACGTCGGTGACGTTGCGTTCGACAATAAAATATTCTTCCAGACGGTCGATAATGTCGGGGAAGGTTGCGCGTGCGATGAGGATTTTTTGCTTCAACAGCGTCTCCGGTAATAGTCCGCGCTCACCTCCCTGGCAGGAAGGCGAGCGCCAGGTGCTTACTTGTTGCTACGGCTGGCCATGTAGTTCTGCATCGGTGCTTCGGCGACCGAGAACCACTGGTTCTGGTCACGGCGGAAGCGCAGCCAGGGATCGAGCATCGCCTTGAATTTTGCATTCTTACCGGCTTCTTCCTGCAGCACTTCCTCGGAAGCCTTGTAGCAGGCGTCCATGATTTCTTTTGAAAACATGCGCAGCTTGCCGCCGCTTTTCAGGATGCGGGCGAGGGCGGCGGGGTTGCGCGCATCATATTGCGCCTGCATCAGCAAATGCGCTTCCCTGCTGGCAGATTCAAACGCGGCCTTGTAATCCGGCGGCAGCTTTTCCCACTCCTTGATGCCCACATAAAACGAGACCTGTGGACCGGCATCCCACCAGCCCGGCGCATAATAAAAGGGCGCCACTCGGCTGAAGCCCAGCTTTTCATCGTCAGCAGGGCCGACGAATTCAGCGGCGTCGATCGTGCCCTTTTCAAGCGCGGAGTAGACGTCACCCGCGGGAATCTGTTGCGGCACCGCACCCAGTTTCACGAATGCGCGGCCGGCCAGTCCGCCGATACGGAACTTCAAGCCTTGCAAATCCTTTACCGTCTTCATTTCCTTGCGGAAGAAGCCGCCCATCTGCGTTCCGGTATTGCCGCCCAGGAAATTGACGATTCCGTATTCCTTGAAAAATTCGCGCAGCAATTCTTTTCCGCCGCCATGCTCGACCCATGCAGTCTGCTGCCGTGAATTCAAGCCGAACGGCAGGCCGGAATCAAAGGAGAAGGTCGCATCCTTGCCCGCAAAATACTGCGACACAGTGTGCGCCATTTCTACCGTGCCATTTTGCACCGCGTTCATGACTTCAAATGGGGGAACGATCTCACCGCCGGCAAAGGGGCGGATGTTGAATTTCCCGTTTGTTAATTGCGACAGGCGCTTGCTGAAAAATTCCGCGGTGCCGAACAGGGTTTCAAGCGACTTGGGAAAGCTCGATGCCATCCGCCAGTTGAAGGTGGGTTGCGTTTGCGCCAGTGCCGGTGCGGCAATCGCACCTGCCGCAGCGCCGACGGCCGCTTTTTTTATGAATGAACGACGTTCCATTTTGTCTCCTTGGGGATAAACAGCGAAAGATTCTGGTTCAGGCATCGGCCTTGCCGCATTGCGGGTAGGGTTGCATTACCGAGCGGCCGATGACTTTTCCGGCGCGCAGATCGTTCAGCGCCTGGTTGATCTCGGATAGGGGGCGGGTGGTGACCGGGAAGGGTGGCAAGCCGGACTGGCGCACCAAACCAACGAGCTCGCGCATTTCCTGGAGGCTGCCGACATAGGAGCCCCGGATCGCCAGTGAGCGCAGAACAAGCGACGGAATCGCCAACGGCAGTTCGCCGCCGTACATGCCGACCACGATCAGGCTGCCGCCCTTCCTGAGCAGATCCAGTCCGGTCTGCATCGTCTGCGGCGAGCCGACAAAATCGATCGCAGCGGCAGCGCCGCCGTCCGTCAATTCCAGTATTTTCTGCAGCCCGGCTTCGTCGGCGCCATCCACGGCCGCAATGGCGCCCAGGTCGAGCGCTGCCGCGCGCTTGGCACTGTCAGTCTCGATCACGATGGCGCCCCTGGACTTCATCACGGTCAGCAGCGCGAGGCACATCAGGCCGAGACCGCCGGCGCCAATAATGACGACAGGGTTGTCTTGCAGCGCCGGTTCAATCTTCTTCAAGGCGCTATAGGCCGTGAGCCCGGAGCATGCGAGAGGCGCCGCCTGTTCAGGGCGCAGCGCAGCCAGGTCGAACAGGTAGCGGGAATGCGGCACCAGCAAGTGGTCGCTGAAGCCGCCGGGCTTGAATACGCCCGCGAAGCGCGGCGCGGTGCACAACTGCTCGTCGCCTGACCGGCAATCCCGGCACGCGCGGCATCCTATCCAGGGATAGAGGATACGCCGGTCGCCGATCGACACATCCGTCACTTCCGGGCCGATTGCCATGACTTCGCCAACATTCTCGTGGCCCAGGGTGTGGGGCAGGCGGATGCCGCGGTCGGCCAGGGACAGCCGCTTGCCGTGGCCGAGATTGAAATAACCATCCCACAAATGCAGGTCGGTATGGCATACCCCGGCTGCCAGCACGCGCAGCAGGACCTCACTGCCGGTTGGCTGCGGCGTAATCCGGATTGTCTCCTCGAGCGGTGCGCCTGCCTCGACGACGTCGTAACTTTTCACCCTGGTTCTCACTTTTCAATCGAAGGTAGATGTGGTACGGGGTCGCCATTTTTATTTTTTAATACGGCGCTATCGGACGAACACATTTCATGGCGAATTCCCCGCCTGTTCAAGAATTGGAGCAAGCAAGTTTTTATTGAAAAAGAAGTCTAGCAAAGCTTTTCTTATAAAGAAACATATTTATCTAAATTCATATATCAGAACAAACGGGAGGGCGCCGTGATGGACGGTGCGCGCCGGAACGACCGAATTGAAGCGCTGTTTTTGTCGGCCATTCGTTCCGATATATGTACTTTACGATTTTTATTCAAATATCAGATTAACCATGATAAGGTTCGGCATACTCAAGAACAGGCGGATTGCTTTCCGTTTGGGCATTCTCGGCACCAACGCAGCAAAGAACCAAACGCCGCACTTTCAAAGCGGCGCTACACAACCAAGGAGACTGACATCATGAAAAGAATCGCAACCAGGCGTCTCTGCGCCTCCCTTCTTGCGCTGGCCTCGGCCGGCGCATGGGCCCAATCCTCCGGCATCTCGAACGGCGTAGTGAAGATCGGCGTGTTAACCGACCTCAATGCCATGTATTCCGACTTTGCCGGCAAGGGTTCGGTGGAAGCGGTGAAGATGGCGGTGGAAGACTTCGGCGGCAGTATCGCCGGCAAGAAGATCGAGGTGGTATCCGCCGATCATCAGAACAAGGCGGATATCGCCTCATCGAAAGCGCGCGAGTGGTTCGACGCCGGGCAGGTGGACATGATCACCGATCTGGTGGGTTCGTCACCCTCGCTCGCCGTGGTCGAAGTAGGCAAGCAGAAGCAGCGTGTCATCATGGTGACTGGCGCCTATTCATCGCGCCTGACCAATGACAGCTGCTCGCCATACACTGTCCATCACCAGATCGATACGGTGGCGCTCGCCAGCACGCCCAAGCTGCTGGTGAAGCAGGGCGCGGATTCCTGGTACTTCATCACCGCCGACTATGCGTTCGGCCACGCGATGGAACGCGATGCCACCGAAGTCATCAAGGCCAGCAACGGCAAGGTGCTCGGCAGCATAAAACACCCGTTCAACGCCCCGGACTTTTCGTCCTTCGTAACCCAGGCACAGGCTTCCGGAGCTAAGATGATTGCGCTGGCCAATGCCGGCGGCGACATGATCAATGCGATCAAGGCCGCAAATGAATTCGGCATCGGCAAGACTTCAAAACAAAATATAGTCGCGATGGCATTCCTGCTTACCGACGTGCATTCGCTCGGCTTGCCACTGGCGCAGGGTCTCTACACGATCGAAGGTTTTTATTGGGATGCCGACGCCCAGACGCGCAAGTTCGCCGAGCGTTTCTACAAGCGGATGAACAAGATGCCGACGGCCCCCGAGACAGCGAGCAGGATCGCGGTCACCTCGGCCGGCCGCTCCTGTTGGGTCCAGTGTCCGACACCGGGCAGCACGTGGGCGCTGCGCAGATCGGTCGCGTGCATCCGCATCAACGCCGACGGGTCGGGGATGCGACCAAAGCCGTTGAACGCCGGATCTCGATCGCCGCCGATCAGCAGCGACGGCTGGTCGATCT
>JAZKDW010000018.1:0-101434 GCA_040387375.1 Pseudomonadota bacterium | reverse complement strand
ATGAACAAGATGCCGACGGCCATCCAGGCGGCCGGTTATTCCGCCACCCTGACCTATCTGAAGGCGGTCAAGGCCACGGGCACGGACGATGCGGCAGCGGTGATGAAGCAGATGAAGTCGGCGCCGGTGAATGACATCTACGCCAGGAACGGCAAGATTCGCGAAGACGGGCGTTTGCTCAAGGACCTCTACCTGGTGCAGGTGAAGAAGCCGTCGGAGTCCAAAAAGCCCTGGGATTATTACCACATGCGGTCGACCATTCCTGCCGAGGAGGCCTTCCAGCCATTGTCAAAGTCGACCTGTCCGCTGGTGCAAAAATAGGCAGTTCGGAACGGCACATCCGCGGAATGCCGGTCTGCCGGCCGGCGTCCTTCGACCAACAAAAATGAATCCGGAGACATCATCATGACCATCAGTATACGGCCACTTCATCCAACATTCGCCGCCGAGGTTCTCGGGGTGAATATCGCGCAGTGCACGGACGACGCGCTCGACGTCATCGCCCAGGCGATGGACGATTACGGCGTGGTGGTCCTGCGCGGGCAGACGGTAACGAACGAGCAGCAGATTGCGTTCGCGGAGAATTTCGGGCCGATCGAACCGTCCGTGACGCGCTTCAATCCTGACACGAAGCAGCGGATCGCCCAGCGCGAAATCGTCGACGTCTCCAACCTCGATGAAAACGAAAAGCCGCGTGCGGTCAACGACCGCTTGCGCATGCTGTTATTGGGTAACCGCCTGTGGCACACCGACAGTTCGTTCCGGGCCGTGCCCGGCGCGTTGTCGATGCTGTTTTCGCGGGTGATTCCGCCGCAAGGCGGCGAGACCGAGTTCAGCGACAACCGGACCGCATACGACAAGCTGCCGGCAGCGACCAGGCAGCGGATCGACAGTCTGACGGCCGAACATTCGCTGATGCACTCGCGCGAGCAACTCGGCTTCACGGACTTTTCGCCGGAGGAACGCGCCGCCTTGCCGCCGGTCCATCATCCATTGGTGCGGCAATCGCCGGCGCACGGCAGGAGGGCGCTTTACATTGCTTCCCATGCCTCGCATATCGTAGGTTTGCCGGTGCCGGAAGGGCGGATGCTGCTGCGCGATCTGCTTGACCATGCCACGCAGCGCGAGTTCGTGTACGTGCATGAGTGGCGCGTCGGCGATCTGGTGATCTGGGACAATCGGTGCACGATGCATCGCGGAAAGGCGTACGACGAGTCGGTTCCGCGCGATCTGCGGCGGGTCACAACCAGCGATACCGATCCCGTGTCCGTGCTGGCGGCGCTGCGGACGCGGCGGCGGAAACAGCCCGAGAGGAGTGAGGCGTGAAGTTCCGATATATGACTCTTCTAAAAATCGTTCTAATATAAAAAGTTGGATGGTACACTGGCCCCGATAACAAAATCACGTTTGGCATGGGCCAAGTACCCGGCCGGGTACTTATTGATAAGGACATAGTGATGAATTCCCCGACTACTCGCCAGCAGGCATTTCAATCACAATTCCGCGCCAGCATTGCGCCGGGCTATAGCGGCGTCCTGCACGCCGTGATCATTATCGCCACCGGTCTGGCGGCGCTGGCGGTCTGTGCGTGGAATATCGCGCTGCCGTTTACGCTGCGTGACCTTATCGCGATTCCTGTCGTGGTCGTGGTCTGGAACTTCATGGAATGGTACGTTCATCTGAAAGTGCTGCATGTGCCTCGCAAGAACAAGATCGCGCGCGCACTTTATACCCGCCATACCCTGACCCATCATCAGTTCTTCACCGATGCCGATCCGACGTTCAAGAGCGCGCGCGATTTACGCATCATTTTTTTTCCGGCGTTCGCGCTGCCGGTCGTCATTCTGCTGGCCGCTCCCGGCGCATTCCTGTTGGGTTGGGTGCTGTCGCCCAACGCGGGCTGGCTGGCCATTGCCACGACTGTTTTGCTTTACCTGATTTTCGAAGCCTTCCATTTTTGCGCGCACCTTCCTGACAACAGCGTGGTCCGCAACATCCCGATTCTCAATACCATGCGGCGCCATCACATTGCGCATCATGACCAGAACCTGATGATGAAGTACAACCTGAACTTCACGCTTCCGCTCGCCGACTGGTTTTTCAACACGTCGGATTTGAACAGGGGCCTGCTCGGCACGATTTTTAATGGCAATTCGATCCGACATCTGAATCATTCGATCCGGGCTCCGGCGCAGCGTCCGAAAAACGATCCGGCAGAAGACGGATAAACCGGACGCGATTCGCACGACCATCGCGGACATGAAAAAGCGGCGCCAGAAAGGCGCCGCTTTTTCATAGACCGCACATTCACTTCTTATAGGAATCCGGCCTGCGCTCGAAAGCCGGCACGCCCTCCGGCAGATGGTGAAAACTCTGCTTGTCGACGGTAAAAATCGCCACCTCGGCGCCGCCGAAAAGGCCCGGATCGTCAAACGTGCCGACCTTGATCAGCATCATGCCTGGCATGCGGGGCGAGCGGGTCAGCAGGTGCGTGCCGCACTCGGGACAGAATTCGCGCGTTACCGGCTGGTCGAGATCGCTGCGGCGGAATTTTCTGGCTGCGCCCTTCGTATAGGTAAAGCCGGATTCGGGCATGCCCATGATGACATTGGGATTGCCGCCGGAGATGTACTGGCATTCGCGGCAATGGCATTGCACCCTGAATAGCGGTTCGCCGACGGCTTCATACCGCACCTGACCGCAATAACATCCTCCGTTCAGTTTCATCTTTTCTCCTTCGGTCTTTTTGCTGTAAAGACCTTAGTCTAGCCTATGGCAAACAAGATTAGCCACGTTCGCTGATGACACCCACAATCATCCAGCTGTCGACCACCCGCAATGCGCGCCAGTTGATCACGGCGGCCAGCGTCGTACCGTCCTTGCGCCGTAATTCGGCTGCTTGCGCATGTGTCGGTCCGCCTTCGATCAGCGCATCGAAGATGATCGCCAGCTGTTCGTTGCTGCCGATGCCGGAAGCGGCCAGATCCACGGCGAACAGTTCGTCGCGGCCATACCCCCACATGCGGCACGCGGTCTCGTTGGCGTCGATGACACGCATGTTGGCATGATCGAGCAGGCACACGCCCTGATCGATCACATCGATGGCGCTGCGAAAACGTGCGTGCTCGTGGCCTGGGCGCATGCGGTCGGTGATGTCCATGCCGATGCCGCGATAACCGGTAAAGCGGCTGGCTGCATCGAACATCGGCTCGCCGCTGACTTGCAGATATTGCATCTTGCCGTCATCGTTGGTGCGGCTGTAGACGAAGTCGAGAAAGGGTCGGCGGGCGGCGATGTTAGCGTCCAGCAGCGCACGCTCGGCCGCGTTCCAGCGCCCCCGCAACACGGTGCCGGTCGCGCCCAGGATCTCGTCCGCTTCAATGCCGAGCATGTCGAATACCGGGCCCGAGATTTTTGTGAATTTGCCTTGCGCGTCCTGTTCCCAATACCAGTCCGAGGACAGTTCGGTAAAACTCTTGAAGCGTGCTTCGCTCTCGCGCAATTCAGCTGTGCGCTCCAGCACCGTCTGCTCCAGCACCTTGTTGTAATCGCCCAGCTTCTGATACAACAGCCGCACTTCCAGCATGTTGTGGATGCGGGTCTGTACCTCGATCAGATCGAATGGTTTGCTGACAAAGTCCTTGGCCCCGGCCTGCAACGCGCGCAGCTTGTGTCCCGGTTGCGCGGTAATCACCAGTACCGGCAAATAACCGCCTGCCTCGATTTCCTTCAAACCTTCGATGACCTGGAATCCATCCATTTCCGGCATTTGCAAATCGAGCAGAATCAGATCGTAGCGATGCGCCGCATGCAAATCGCAGACGGTGCGCGGATCCATTGTCGATGTGATGTGGGTATAACCGGCATTTTGCAGCATGCGTTCCAGCAGCAAGACATTCGCTTGCTGATCATCGACGATCAGGATGCTGGCGTTCAGAATCTCGGAGGCTTCAAGCATTACATTTTTCCCAAAAAAATCGTCCACTTGCTATCCAGCGGTATTTACCTGTTCGCAGCGCTGGCCAGGCCAGTTTGCGCCGCATGATGCAGCGCGACATCCAGCGCATCCATGAATTCGTCAACCTTGATCGGCTTGGTCAGGTAGCGGAAAAATCCGGCCTCAAGCCCCTTCTGTATATCACGCGGAATGGCATTGGCCGACAGCGCCACAATCGGGATATGCGCGGTCGCCGGATCTTCGCGCAGGATTTTCAGGGCTCCAAAACCGCTGATGCCGGGCAAATTGATATCCATCAAAATCAGGTCCGGCTGATGCGCGCGCGCCATCTGGACGCCCAGAAGGCCATCGATGGCGGTTAACAATTTCAAATCGTGGCGCCGCGCGATCAATTGCTCCACCAGCGCCAGGTTGGCCGGGTTGTCCTCGACATACAGCAGCGTGCGCTGGGAGGGGGATCCTGGTGCCGGCACATATTGCGGTTTGTCTACAGCGCCCTTGCCAAGGCTGTCAAAAGCCAGTTCCGGCGCATTCGATGCGGCCAGTTCGACCGAGAATATGCTGCCGGCGCCGACACTGCTTTCGACGGCAATGACACCGCCCATCAACTCGACCAGTTGTTTGGTAACGACCAGGCCGATGCCGGTGCCTTCCTCGGTGCTGGTTTCTTGCCCGAGCCGATTGAAGGGCTGGAACAGTTGCGCCATCTGTTCGGGCGACAGCCCCAGTCCGGTATCCCTGACGCTGACGCGCACCCGATGTTCGCCGCTCATTACACACTGGACGATGACCGAACCGCCGACCCGGTTGTATTTGATCGCATTCGACAGCAGGTTGATCATCACCTGCTTGACCCGGGTCCGGTCGGCATGAATATAAAAGGCGTTATCCAGCTGGGGGAAGGTCATTTGTATGCCGCGCTTCTGCGCCTGCGGCTCGATCATGGCCTGGCAATCCTGCAGCACGTCGGTGAGCGACATCGATTCATGCGACATCGTCACCTTGCCAGATTCGATCATCGCCAGGTCGAGGATTTCATTGATCAGACGCAGCAAGTACCAGCCGGCCTGCAATATCTGCTCGATCGACATTTTCTGCCCCGGCGTGGGCGAGGGCGTCTCGGAGGCCATCAACTGCGCAAATCCAAGCACCGCGTTGAGCGGCGTGCGCAATTCATGGCTCATGCTGGACAGAAATTCCGATTTCGCCAGGTTGGCTTTTTCCGCGATTGCCCGTGCGTTTTCCAGTTCGACGTTGGTTTCCTGCAGCGCATGCTCGAATTGCTTGCGCTCGGTGACGTCGCGGGCTGCCGCAAACACGCCTTGCAGCTTGCGCTCGCGGTCATGGAAGGTGGTGGCGTTGTACGAGACCACCGTTTCCTTGCCATCCCTGGCGTGGGCGGTCAGCTCGTAGTTGGTTACCTTGCCTTCGCTGAGTACACGCGTGATGGCCGCCTCGGCCCGTTCCGGATCGGTGAAGTAGCTCTTGAACGGCGCGCCGATCAATTCATCGCGCGTGCAGCCGGTCAGCGCTTCCATCTGCTGGTTGACGTCGCTGATGATGCCGCGCGGATCGGTCGTCATCAGGGCGTCGATATTCGATTCGATCAGTGAGCGGGTGTAGAACTGTTGGTCGCGCAGACGCTGGTCGAGCAGCGCCTGTTCGGCTTCCACCTGTTTGCGCGCCGTGTTATCGGTGCCGATCAGCAGGTAGCCGATGACCTTGTCCTGCGCATCGCGCAACGCGGTGACGGACACGATCGCCGGGAAGCGGCTGCCGTCCTTGCGGATGTAGGTCAGTTCATAGATATCTTCGATGCCGCGCGAGGCCTTGAACACCAGCGCCTCGAAACCCGGCGTGATCGGCGTATCCAGTTCCGCGCTCAGCGCGGCGGCGCGCGCAATCAATTCCTGTGCATCCGAAATGCCGGCCGGCGTAATCTTGTCGACCACGTCCTCGGCCTTGTAACCGAGCATGCGTTCGGCGCCAACGTTGAAAATCTGGATCACACCCTGGGCGTCGGTGGCGATGCTGGAAAAATTGGCGCTGTTGAAAATCGCATCCTGCAAGGCGCCCGCTTTCAGCAATGGCTGTGGCGCTGGTTGCGCAGCAGAGGCGAGCAGCGGAGTCTCGCCGGTCACGCGCCGTGCCCGTGTATACAGCAGCGCCAGAAAAGCCAGCAGCAAAACGATACTCGCGACGATAAAGGCGGCCGCCGATTGCGACGCATGAGGCAACGCGATGCCGGCAACCAGAAGCAGAACGGCCACCGTCAATCCGAAACCGATCCACACCAGCCGCTCGACCGGCGTTTCTTCCATTTTGCGCATAAATTCAGACCTTGGTCAGCTTACAAAGAGCGTTAATAGTCCGTTACCGCGATGCCGAAACGGGGGGCGTCGGCATGTGAACCCAGCCTGCTGCGGCAAGATTGTCAGGTCGTCCGGCTCGCGGCCAGTCCACCCTGGCGCTGGCGCACATCCGACAACAAGCGGGCGAATTCTTTCTTGACGACGGCATAACATTCGCAGACATTGCCTTCCAGCCCGGCCCGGTCCAGCACGGTGATATGGCCGCGCCGATAACGGATGAAACCGTCGGTTTGCAAGTTGCCGGCCGCTTCGGTCACACCTTCGCGCCGCACACCCAGCATGGTGGCGATCAATTCCTGGGTCATCGTCAATTCATTCGACGGCAGACGATCCAGGGTCAGCAGGAACCAGCGGCACAATTGCTGCTCGACCGTATGATGGCGATTGCACACGGCGGTCTGCGACATGTGCGTGAGCAGCGCCTGGGTATAACGCAGCAGCAGACGCATCACCGGTCCGGCACGGTTGAATTCATCGATCAATATCTGGGATTTGAGACGGTAGCCATGGCCACCCGTCTGCACCACGGCGCGGCTGGGCGTGGTGTCGCCGCCCATGAAAAGGGAAACACCCAATACGCCCTCATTGCCAACGCCGGCGATTTCGGACGAGCCGCCGTTTTCAAGCATGTACTGCAACGAGACGATTGCCGAGGTGGGAAAATACACATGCTGCAGCTTGCCGCCGGACTCGTGGAGCACGTCGCCCAACGCCATCGGCGTCAACTCCAGATGCGGGGACAGGCGGTCGAATTCAGCGTCGAGCAATGCTGCCAGAAGGTGGTTTTGGTTCGGATCATGCTTACTGGACATTTCAGGGTTCCTGCTTCCAGTCGTAAACCAATAGGGTGTGGAAAAGCGCCAGAAAGTAGCACGCTTGCAGGAGAGTAACATAGTCGGCTCTGTTGCAACGATAAAACTTGTTTTTTGGAAATACTTTTGGAAGTAAAAACGGCGCCCGCAAACCGGATGAAAATCAGGCGCCTGAGAGGAAAAACGCTGCTGCCGGTCGCCGGCCGGACAATGCCTCAAGCAAATTGCCGGTGGCAAGTTCAGCCATAGCGTGGCGTGTTTCATGGGTGGCCGAGCCTATATGCGGCAGCGCGGTCACGCGCGGATGGGTGCGCAACGGTGAATCCAGCGGCAGCGGCTCGATGGCAAACACGTCGAGGCCGGCTGCGCGCAGGGAACCGCGATCGAGCGCATCCAGCAGCGCGTCTTCCTGCACGATGCCGCCACGCGAGCCGTTGACAAAAATCGCGCCGGGCTTCATCAGCCCGAATTCGCGCGGCCCCATCAGGCCGCGCGTGGCGTCGGAGAGCGGCAGCATCGCGGCAACGATGTCGGCGCGCGCCAGCACCTCGTCCAGTGGCAGGTGGATCGCATGCCCGGCCATCGCGGGCACGTCGACGGCGCGCCGATTGTGATACAGCACCTGCATGTCGAAGCCGAGCGCGGCACGCCGCGCCAGGGCTTGGCCGATGCGGCCGAAGCCGAGGATGCCCAGCGTCTTGCCATGCACATCCCAGCCGAACAATTCGTCGCCGATATTGCGGGTCCAGTTTCCTTCCCGTACCAGCTGCGCCAGTTCAACCAGGCGCCGGCTGCTGGCCATGATCAATGCGAAGATTGTGTCGGCGGTGGTCTCGGTCAGCACGCCCGGCGTGTGGCACAGCATGATGCCGCGTGTGTGCAAGGCGGCCAGCGGATAATTGTCGACACCCACCGAGATGCTGGAGATTACTTCAAGCCGCTGCGCGCGTGCCAGCATGGCGTCGTCGATCGGGTAGCTCGAACCGATCATGCCGTGCGCGGTCGGCAATGCGGCATGGAATGCGGCGGCCTGCTCGGGTATTTTCGGATTGGCCACAGTCACGTCATGCGCCTGCTGGAGCCGGGCGAGCTGGTCGGGTGGCAGCTCGCGGAACACCAGCACCTGTTTGCGATCGGTCGTCATGGGCGAGTCCTCATAAATGCGCGTCTGCCAGCTCGGCGCGGGTCGGCAAACCTTCGGTGTCGCCCAGCACCTGTACGGCGCGCGCGCCGATCCAGGCGCCGCGCTTTACCGCCTCCGGCACGCTGAGGCCTTCGAGCAGCGCGCTGACCACGCCGACGGCAAAACCGTCACCGGCGCCAACGGTGTCTACCACTTCGGTAACCGGGAAACCCGCTACATATCCCGCGCTTTTTTCGCCGCCGAACTGGCCTTCGAAGTAAGCCCCCTCGCTGCCCAGCTTGACCACCACCAGTTGCGCGCCATGCCGCAGGTAAAAGCTTGCGATGCCCTCGGGCGATGTTGCGCCGGTCAGGAGCTGGCCTTCTTCGAGGCCGGGCAGCACCCAGTCGGCGCGCGCCGCCAGATGGTTGATCCAGTGACGCATCGTGTCTACCGACGACCACAGGGTAGGGCGCAAGTTGGGATCGAATGAAATCGTGCGGCCCGCGGCGCGCATCAGCTCGAGGGTCTTGCAGGCCGCCGGCAGCGTGGTGGCGGAAACCGCCGCAAACACGCCGGTAGCGTGCAGGTGGCGTGCCGACTGCAGCCACGCATGGTCCACATCATCCACGCCCATCCGGCTGGCTGCGGAACCGCTGCGGTGGTATTCGACCGGCGGATCGCTGCCATCGGTGACGCGGCCCTTGAACTGGAAGCCGGTGCGCTGCGTGGCGTCGCACACCACGCGCGAGCAATCGATGCCTTCGCCCTCCATCGCCGCGAGCAGATAGCGGCCCATCGAATCGGTGCCCAGACGGCTGGCCCAGCCAACCTTGAGGCCGAGGCGCGCGAGGCCGATCGCGACATTGGTTTCGGCGCCGGCGGTGCGTTTATAAAACGCCTGCGCGTGTTCGATCGGTCCGGGCCGGTCGGCCACCAGCAGAAGCATCGCTTCGCCGAAGGTGATGACGTCGAGCGCGCCGCTCATGCGCGGGCTCCGCAGCGTGCGGTGTTGAGGGCGATAACAGCGCGCAGCGCGCCAATCTCGCGCCGCGTAACGTCCAGCAGATCATCGCCGGCCAGCGGATATTCGATCGCCAGCGGCACATCGGCCGGCAGCGCCCGCAACACCGCGCGCCATGGCGCACTCGACTCCGACAAAGGCACGGCGACCCAGCGCTGAGCCTGGCGTTGCGCACCCTTGCAATGCACGTAGCGCACCTGCGGCGCCAGGGCCAGCGCGGCCTGCAGCGGACATTCGCCCACCCAGTGCCAGTTGGCCATGTCGAAGGTCATGCCGAGAAACAGGTCCTGATCATTGGCGGCGGCAAAAAAATCCTGCATCGCGGCCAGTGTGCCGGCGCTGGCAAGCTGGTCGTTTTCGATCACCAGCTCGACATCGCTCGCCTGCAGCCGTTCCTTGAGCATGGCCCAGGCCGGCATTGATGCCGGACCAAAACCGCCGATCGACATCTTCAGGCGCCGCGCGCCCAGCGTTTCGGCCGCCCGCAACGCCCGCTCGAGCGCCGCCAGGTCCAGCGCGCCATCCGCCGCCCATAGTCCTTCCGCGCTCGAATAGACAATACCCAGCGACAGTTCTCGCACCGCGTCGGCCAGCGCCGCAAGCTCGTCAGCGGGACGCGTCAGCAGTTCGCTGCGCACCTCCACACCATCGGCGCCGGCCGCATGCGACAGGCGCGTGAACCAGAGCTGGCCGTGACGCCGCACTTCGGCGGCGCCAAACGAGGAAAGCGAAATCAATACCGCGGGAAAAGTCATCATTAAACCGGTTGTCGTGCCTTGTTACACCGCTTGATGCGAGTTCAGGATCTGGCCCAGGAAATTCCGGGTCTGTTCATGCTGCGGATTGCTGAAGAACTGTTCCGGCGGCGCCTGTTCGATGATCTGCCCGCCGGCCATGAAAATGACACGGTCGGCCACGCTGCGCGCAAATCCCATCTCATGCGTCACGCACAGCATGGTCATGCCGTCTTCGGCCAGGCCGACCATGGTGTCCAGCACTTCCTTCACCATCTCCGGATCGAGCGCCGAGGTCGGCTCGTCGAACAGCATGATCTTCGGTGTCATGCACAGCGCGCGGGCAATCGCCACCCGCTGCTGCTGGCCGCCGGACAACTGGCTCGGATATTTGAGCGCCTGGTCTGGAATCCGCACGCGGGTCAGATATTTCATCGCCGTCGCTTCCGCTTCTTCCTTGCCCATGCCGCGCGAACGCATCGGCGCCAGCGTGCAGTTTTGCAGAACGGTCAGGTGGGGGAACAAATTGAACTGCTGGAATACCATGCCCACTTCCCGCCGTACTGCTTCCGTATTGCGGCCGCCCGCAGTCAGGTCGATGCCATCAACAACGATGCGACCCTTCTGCACGGTCTCCAGACGGTTGATGCAGCGAATCAGCGTCGACTTCCCGGAGCCGGACGGACCGCATACGACGATGCGCTCGCCGGCCCGGACCGTGAGATTGATGTTGGTCAGCACCTGAAAGCTGCCATACCATTTCTCGACCGCTTCGATCCGGATGATCGGCTCGCCGTCAGGCGCTCCGGGTTGCTTGTCTGTGCTTGCGTTATCCATCATGGAGGCACCTGGCTTCAGTTTCCTGCGGACATCGCCGGCAAGTCGGTGGACAGCCATTTGCGATACAGCTTGTTGAGTTCGCCATTGGCCTTGTTGCGGGCGACGAAGTCATCGATTGTCTTCAGCAATTCCGCTTGGCCGGGACGCATCGCCACTGCCATCACCTGCTGGCGCAGCACGAACTTGTTTTCAAAGGTATTGGCGGGAGCGCGTTGTGCAATCTGCGCGGCGACCGTGGTTGAGCAACCGATCGCATCGACCTGGCCCGACATCAGTGCCTGCATCGCCGATGCATCATCGTCGAAGCGGCGGATCTCCGTGCCCTCGGGTGCGATGGCGGTCACGGCGATATCCTGCGTGCTGGCGCGCGCAACACCGACCCGCAGGCCTTTCAGGTCAGCCGCAGTCTTGACATTGGCTTTCTTGCTGCCGAACAGTACGATGCCGGCGGAGGAGTAGGGCTGGGAGAACTGCACCTGCTTGGCGCGCTCCGGCGTAATCGCCAGCGAGGCCACCAGCACGTCAACCTTGTTAGTCAGCAGGAATGGAATGCGGTTCGGTCCGGTGACCGCGACCAGCTTGACCTTCAGGCCCAGGTCCTTGGCCAGCAGGCGCGCCACGTCGGCATCATAACCATCCGGCTGGTTACTGGTGTCGACCGTGCCGTACGGAGGAAAATCGACCAGCATGCCGACCGTCAGCTCGCCTTTCTTTTTCAGGTCGGCCACGGTCTGCGCGGACGCGGACGGGATGGCCATCGAAAAGGCGGCGCTCAGACCCAGAGCCAGGGCGGTAGCGGTGAAAACACGGCGTTGACGAGAGTGGATCATTGTGTGAGTCTCCATTGATTTGATTGTTGGTTTGATGAACATGAACGCTTTTGTTCAGCGTGAGAGCGCCGCTGCCTGGCGGCGCTCCATCCGGGAGGCAAGCAGCGACAGCGGCCAGCACAACACGAAATAAATTGCCGCCACAACGCTGAACACGATGAGCGGCTGAAAGGTGGCGTTATTGATGATCTGGCCGGTGCGGGTAATCTCGGCAAAACCGATGATCGCCGCCAGCGAGGTGCCCTTGATGATCTGCACCATGTATCCCACGGTAGGCGCCAGGGCAATCTTGAATGCCTGCGGCAGGATGATGTCGCGCATGCGCGATGCATAAGACAGGCTGAGCGCTTCGGCGGCTTCCCACTGGCCGCGCGGAATCGCTTCAATGCAGCCGCGCCAGATTTCACCGAGGAAGGCGCTGCTGTTGAGGACCAGCGCAATGCCGGCGGCGAGCCACGGATTGATATCCAGCCCGATGACCGGCGCGCCGAAGAAGATCAGGAACAGTTGCAGCAACAGCGGCGTGCCCTGGAAGATTTGTATGAAAACCGTCGACAGGATGCGCAACGCGCGAATTTCCGACGTGCGGCTGAGCGCAATCGCCAGGCCGCCGACAGCGCCGCCGGCGAAGGCGATCATCGACAGCGCAATCGTCCACTTGGCTGCCTCGAGAATGAACAGGAACTCAGCAAAACCGAAGGTACGCATTATCTCCGCTCCGGATAGCTGAGCCACAGCCGCGACACGATCCCGAACAGGGCCGAAAACGCCAGTGAAAGCAGCAGGTAAATGAAAGTGACGACGATGTAGATCTCGAAGCTGCGGAAGGTTTGCGACTGCAGATTGGCGGCGACCGATGTCAGGTCGTCGGCCGAAATCGCCGATACCACGGCGGAACTCAGCATCAGCAGGATGAACTGGCTGGTGAGCGCCGGATAGATGGCGCGCAATGCCGGTTTCAGGATCACGAAGCGGAAGATTTCGTGCCGCTTCAGGTTCAGCGCCAGACCGGCTTCGATCTGGCCCTTGGGAATAGACTCGATGCCGGCGCGGATGATTTCAGTCGCATACGCGCCGAGGTTGATCACCATCGCGGTCAGCGCCGCGGTGTAAGCCGACCAGCGCAGTCCGAGCGCAGGCAATGCAAAGAAGAAGAAAAACAGCTGCACCAGAAAAGGGGTATTGCGGATCAGCTCGATATATACGTTGATCAGCCAGCGCACAAAGGGCGGCCCCGAGGTCTTGCCCCAGGCGCAAACGATAGCCAACAGCAAGCCGAGCACCATAGCAACGGACGACAGCTGGATCGTGATCCAGGTGCCTTTCAGAAGTAACGGCCATGCTGCAAAAACATCTCCGAACTGGAACGTGTAGTTCACTTTTATTCCCCGGTACATGCTGCCCGACCGCGGGATTAACGGTCTTGTCGAGCAAAGGAGGCAATTCTAGCCTGCCTGATTTCTTTTTGCAAGAAACCGGTTTCAGAGAATTTAAGGGTGCGCCGGCACGGCCTGTGAAGAGCCGCGCGCGATCAGGTTCCCGGACAGCAGGATCTGCCGCGGCGGGAAAGTCAGCCCCTGCAGACGCTCGATCAGGCAGCGCGCCGCCATGCGGCCGAGCGCATCGGTGGGCTGGGCAATGGTGGTCAGGCCGGGGCCGATCAGGGGCGCCCACTCGGTCTCATCAAATCCGACCATGCCGATCTCCCTGCCGAATTGCCATCCCAGTTGCGCCATCGCGGTCGCCACGCGCAGGGTCACGATGGCATTGCCCGCCAATACCGCCGGCAGGCGGCCCGAGGCCCGCGAGCGCAAGTCGCGCAGCGCGTTTTCCAGGCCGGCGATGTCGTCCTGCCTGTTTTCATAAGTGGTGCCGCGCACGTCACCGTTGCGGAGGCTGACAGCGGCGCGAAACGCCGCTTCGCGTTCGGCGCGCGGACTCACATCCTGCACCGGTTCGGTAACGAACAGCAGGTCCTGATAACCCGCCCCGATCAGATGACTGACGCCCATTTCCACTGCGCCAGCGTTGTCCAGCGAGACAAAATCGGTTTGCATGTTGTTGTGGCGGCGGTCGATCATGACCGCCGGTTTGCCGTGCCGGGCGGCTTCCGTCATCGCGCCGGCATCGCGGCCAAAGGTATGCAGCAGGAAGCCCTCGACCTGGTATGAGGAAAGCGTCGCGATCGCCTCGCGCTCGCGGCTGACGTCATTGCCCAGGTTGAACAGCATCACCACATAACCGGCCTCCTGGCAGGCCTTCTCGGCGCCGCGCAGGACGGCCACGGAAAACGGATTGGTGACATCGGCCACGATCAAGCCGATCAGGCGCGAGCGGCCGCGCTTGAGGGACTGCGCCATCGGGCTGGGGGTGTAGCCGAGCGCGCTGACGGCCGCTTCCACCCGGGTCGCGATATCGCGCGACAGCTTGGTGTCGCGATGGTTGAGGAAGCGCGATACGGTGGCTTTTGACACGCCGGCTTTTTTGGCGACATCGGCGATGGTGGCGCGGGTCCTGATTGTCATGATGGTCGGTGTTATTTCTTTTGAAAAGCGTTAAATTTGAAATCGGTTTCAGGAATATTAACATTTCGGGTGCTGCTTGAACATCCGCATGGGGGCACTGTCTCCGGGTATTATCTCCACTCCCAATCCTTCCATCGCACCCCATCACCAACATCCCATTGCCCAAACAATTCCTCGGCCTCCTCGGTTGGCTCGCGATCAGCGCTATCGCGGCTGCTTTTGGCGGTTTTGCGTCCGCGAACGCCGGATCCTTTTATCAGGAACTCACGCGCCCCGGCTGGGCGCCGCCTGCATGGCTTTTTGCTCCAGTCTGGAGCGTGCTTTATCTGCTCATGGGCATCGCGGCATGGCTGGTATGGCGAGAGCAGGGTTTCCACAAGGCCCGCGGCGCACTTTCTCTATTCCTGATTCAGCTGGCCGCGAATGCGCTCTGGACCTGGCTGTTCTTCACCTGGCGTCTGGGAGCGCTTGCGTTTGCCGAGATCCTCGTTCTCTGGGTATTGATTTCATGCACGATCGTCGCGTTCTGGCGCGTGCGTCCGATTGCCGGGGCGCTGCTGCTCCCTTACCTGGCCTGGGTGACCCTTGCGTCCGCGCTCATCTATTCAGTGTGGAAACGCAATCCAGGGCTCCTGTCCTAAGCTCGACTTTATCCGTTCAACTGGCATGACAAAACGAATCGATGAAGCGATCCACCAAAGGGCGTGGAATTTTTGTCGTGTCTGGCCTGCGGGATGCCGACGTTCTTCCCCCGAGTTAGCGGGTTATGGATTCCCTCTTGCGAGGGAATGACGGTAGTAATGGCGACGATCTCCACTCTTGCCACCGTCGTTCCCGTGCAAACGGGAACCCAGACTGAGCTTGCATCACGAGACCGACAGGCTCAGGTACGCCGCATGAATGGATAAAGTCGAGCTGAGCTCGGTACTACTTTCTATCCCAGCAATATATCCCCGGCCACGGCCGATTTTGATCCCGCCACCGGCTGGTTGCTCGCCCCATGATAAACAAACACCACGGACGTTTTCATCCGCGCCGTATCATTTCTCCCGGCCGCATGGAACAGCCGGCTATGGAAAAAAAGCACGTCGCCGGCTTGCAGGTCCAGCGCGATGCCCCGCTCGAAAAGCGCCTGGTTTTGCGGCACATCGGGCCGCAGGAAATCCAGTTCGTCCAGCTGTGCGGGCTGGATATCCATGCGGTGTGAGCCGGGGATCACTTTCAGGCCGCCATTCGTGCTGCTTTCCTCGCCCAGTGCCAGCCACACTGAAATCAGGTCGGGCTTCGTGAATGACCAGTAGCGGATATCACGGTGCCAGCCGGTGGCGGTGCCGTAGTTCGGATGTTTGGTCATGATGCAGTTGTGATGCGCGAGCGACAGGCAGACCGGTTCGTCGATCAGCTGCGCCAGCTTTGATACCAGCGCCGGATCTTGCGCCCAGTCGCGGAAACTGTCGTCGCGATGGAACGCGCCCCGCAGGCGGCGCACGGTTTTTCCGCCGGGCGCATCGATCGATGCGGGTGCGCCCGGATAACCGACGTCGGTCTCATATTCAAGCGGCGCAACGGCGGCACGCAGATGTTGCCCGGTAACGGACAACATCAGGTCGCACCTGCCTGGCGGCACCATGCCCTTCAATACCAGATAACCTTCGGTGTTGAATTGTTGTATTTGTTTTTCAGACAGCGCCGTTTCCATTCGCTTATTTCTTCCTCTTGTGCAGATCATGTGCAAGCCCGCTAATGTAACATCGGCCGCGGCTGCAGTTGTCGGATACCATACGCGTCGATATTAACCAAAAAGGAAATCATCATGCAATGGACTGCCTGGACGACACTCGCCGTATTGCTCATGTATTGCTGGATTTTCGCAAATGTAGGCCGGGCACGCGGCAAATACAAGATAGCGGCGCCGGTCATGGAAGGTCCGCTGGCTTTCCAGAGCGTGATCCGGGTGCAGGCCAATACGGTGGAGCAATTGGTATTGTTTTTGCCGGCCTTGTGGCTGTGTGCGTATTTCCTCGATGATCGCTGGGCGGCATTGGGCGGCGTCGCCTGGATTGTGGGCCGGATCATGTATGCCTTGGGGTATTACAAGGACCCGGCACGGCGCGAGATCGGATTTGCCATCAACGCGCTGGCGACGCTGGGCCTGATGCTGGGCGCTGCGACCGGGTTGGTATTGCGCTGACCGCTCCGCAGTTCGCATTTTCACCATCAAGTTTGAGCCACCGCATTGGCGCCGCAGTTACCCGGCATCGGCGCCAAAAGGGTGGAACTCCAGTCTCGGGGCAATGGACTAAATTTCATGATTTGGTTCATGCCCTTCATTCTTGCGCGGATCAGGGCACTGGAGAACAACAATGCAAACATCCTCAGCAAGCCCTGGCCAGACAGAGTCTTCACGACAAACTTTTCCCGATGTCCGCCAGCGCGAGCCTGCACGCCATGACTATGTGCCTCGCCATCAAAAACGCATGCAGGCCGGCGGCAACAATACCCTGACAGCTGCGCTTGGCTGGTTAAGTCTTGGCATCGGCGTTGCCCATTTGCTGGCGCCGCGTGCCGTCGCCAGGGCCACCGGCGTGATTGAACAACCGGCATTGCTGCGCGCGATAGGCATGCGGGAAATTGCCAGTGGCCTCGGCATTCTCAGCCAGCGCAGGCCGGCCGGATGGCTGTGGACGCGGGTGGCGGGTGATGCGATGGATCTGGCGCTGCTGAGCTTTTCGGCGACCCGCTCCGTCGGACCGCGGCGCAATCGGGTCGCGATGACCACGGCTGCCGTGGCCGGTGTCACGGTGCTCGATGTCTTGAGCAGTGTCCAGCAGACCGAACTGGTCGGCGGCGCCCAGGACCGCACCGCGTCCGGCGCCGTCAGCGTCGAAAAATCCGTCACCATCAATCGATCGGCCGACGAGTGTTATCGCTACTGGCGCGACTTCCAGAACCTGCCGCGCTTCATGGAACACCTGGAGTCGGTGCAGGTCATCGACGACAAGCGCTCGCACTGGAAAGCCAAGGCGCCGATCGGCGCCAGCGTCGAATGGGATGCGGAAGTGACGGTCGACCAGCCGGGGCAGCTGCTGGCCTGGCATTCGGTCGAGGGCGCCGATGTGGACAATGCGGGCACCGTGCGCTTCGAACGTGCACCCGGCGGGCGCGGCACCATCGTGCTAGTGGAATTGCAGTACAGCCCGCCGGGCGGCAAGGCGGGGGCGTTCATCGCCAGGCTACTGGGCGAAGAGCCGGCGCAGCAGATCGATGACGACCTGCGCCACTTCAAGCAATTGATCGAAACCGGCGAGGTCCCGACCACGGCAGGTCAACCGTCCGGCACACGTGGACCGATTGCACGCTTGCTCAGAAAAGGAGCATCAGGATGAGAGCGAATGTCTGGCATGGCAAGCAAGACGTGCGGGTCGAGAATGTGCCTGACCCGAAAATCCTGAACCCCCGCGATGCGATCGTCAAAATCACCTCGACGGCGATCTGCGGCTCGGATCTGCACCTGTATGGCGGGTTTGTGCCGACCATGGAAAAGGGCGACATACTCGGCCATGAATTCATGGGCGAAATCGTCGAGGTCGGCAGCGGTGTCGGCAAGCTGAAGGTCGGCGACCGTGTTGTCGTGCCGTTCCCTATCGCCTGCGGCAACTGCTTTTTCTGCGAAGAGAAAATGTATTCGGTCTGCGAAAATTCGAATCCGAATGCATGGATGGCGGAAAAAATGTGGGGCCATTCACCGGCCGGCATTTTTGGTTATTCGCACCTGACCGGCGGTTATGCCGGCGGCCAGGCCGAGTATGCCCGGGTGCCGTATGCCGACGTCGGCCCGATCAGGATTCCCGATGGGATGGATGACGAGCAGGTGTTGTTCCTGTCGGATATCCTGCCGACCGGCTACATGGCGGCGGAGAACTGCAATATCCGGCAGGGTGATGTGGTCGCGGTCTGGGGCTGCGGTCCGGTCGGCCAGTTCGCGATGCAAAGCGCATATCTGCTCGGCGCCGAACGTGTGATCGGCATCGACCGTTTTCCGGAACGGCTGCGCATGGCGCGCGAACAGTCGAAAGCGGAAACGCTCAATTACGAAGAGGTGAATATTCTCGATGAGCTGAAGGAAATGACCGGCGGCCGCGGGCCGGATGCCTGCATCGACGCGGTCGGCATGGAAGCGCATGGTGTGGGCTTGCATTATGCGTACGATCGCGTGAAGCAGTCGATGATGCTGGAGACCGATCGCCCGGTCGCATTGCGCGAAGCGCTGATGGCTTGCCGCAATGGCGGCACCGTATCGATACCTGGCGCATACGGCGGCTTCGTCGACAAGATCCCGTTCGGCTCGGTCATGAATCGTTCGTTGACGATCAAGACCGGACAGACGCATGTGCAGCGTTACATGCAGACGCTGCTGGAGAAGATCCAGGAAGGCGCGCTCGATCCGGCCTGTGTGATTACCCATCGCATGCCGCTGGACGATGCGCCGCGCGGATATGACATGTTCAGGAACAAGGAAGACAGCTGCATCAAGATCGTGCTGAAGCCCTGACTGTCTATCCTTGCTGTACCTCGATGTGATACATGCCCCACGGGCAGTTGGCGAAGCGCTCGGCGAGCGGTTTCGCCGCGATATCCGGAATTCGATCGGCATCGTGGATTGCCCACAGCGGCCCCAGTCCGCCCAGCGGTATCGGACTGCCGTCCAGACGGGCGGCGACAATGAAGCGCAACCTGCGGACCTCGGCCAGCGGCATCAGTACCGCATAACCATCGATCGCACGCAGCAGCAATTTGACCTTGTCGTTGGCAAGTGCGCCGGTCGCCCTGATGACATCGGCGAGTAGCGGGCCGCTCAAGGCATGCGGCTTGCCGTCGTATTCCAGTGTCGGTTTGATGGTGATTGACGGCATGGCGGCGATGGCGTCGAAGTCGAATGTATGGGCCTTGTCGAACTTCACATTGTGCTTTTTCATCAGCTGGTCGAGCACCGGGTCGAAGGGCCCGCGATTATGGTTGCCGATGGCGCCGGTCACCGTCAGCAGCGCTGGCCGGCGTGCACCGCTTGCGGGTTTTTGTGTGGCGGCGAGGGTTGGCAGGACGACGCTGCCGAGTGCGGCTGCGGTGATGAATTCGCGTTTGTTCAAAGTGAACCTCCGGGGGCGGTGGGGTGTTTTTATTGTAGTACAGGGGGAACCCTGAACTATCGGAGTCTTTTCCGTGCAAGCGGGTTATGGATTCCCCCTTGCAGGGCGCGTATTCGCTTGCAAGCGAATACCGTTCCGCAGGCGTGAGGCAATGCCTCACGAAACCCCTGCTACACCTTGCGCGGGAATGACGGTAGTAATTGATACGGTCTCCACTCTTGCCACCGTCATTCCCGCGCAGGCGGGAATCCAGAGTGAACTCGCATCCCAATATCGTCATACCGCTCCCACCGGCGCCCCCAAGAAATTACACCGTCAGCGGCTTGTACCGGATCCGCTTTGGCTTCGCGCCTTCCTCACCCAGGCGCTTCTTCTTGTCCGCTTCATATTCCTGATAATTACCGTCAAAGAAAGTCACCTGCGAATTTCCCTCGAACGCCAGGATATGCGTGGCGATCCGGTCCAGGAACCAGCGGTCATGCGAAATCACCAGCACGCTGCCGGCGAATTCCAGCAGCGCGTCTTCCAGCGCGCGCAGGGTTTCCACGTCGAGGTCGTTCGATGGTTCATCCAGCAGCAGCACGTTGCCGCCCATGAGCAGGGTCTTGGCCAGATGCAGGCGGCCGCGTTCGCCGCCGGACAGGTTGCCGACCAGTTTTTGCTGGTCGCCGCCCTTGAAGTTGAAGCGGCCCAGATAGGCGCGCGACGGCATTTCGAAACGGCCGACGGTCAGGATGTCGGCGCCGCCGGTGACGTCTTCAAACACGGTCTTGGTGTTTTCCAGCGACTCGCGCGTCTGGTCGACGATCGATACCCTGGCTGTGGTACCGATCACCACTTCACCGCCGTCCGGCTGTTCCTTGCCGGTGATCATCCGGAACAGCGTCGACTTGCCGGCGCCGTTCGGACCGATGATGCCGACGATCGCGCCGGGCGGGATCTTGAAACTCAGGTTCTCGATCAGCAGCCGGTCGCCATAACCCTTGCTGACATTCTTGAACTCGATCACTTCATTGCCGAGGCGCTCCGCCACCGGGATGAAAATCTCCTGCGTCTCGTTGCGCTTCTGGTATTCATGCTCGGACAGCTCGTTGAAGCGGGCCAGGCGCGCCTTGCTCTTGGCTTGCCGGCCTTTCGGGTTTTGCCGTACCCATTCCAGTTCTTTCTGGATGGTTTTCTGGCGCGACGATTCGGTTGCTTCTTCCTGCTTCAGCCGATTGCCCTTTTGCTCCAGCCACGAACTGTAATTGCCTTTCCATGGAATGCCATGGCCGCGGTCGAGCTCCAGTATCCATTCGGCGGCGTTGTCGAGGAAGTAGCGGTCATGGGTGATGCCGACCACGGTGCCGGGAAAACGCTGCAGGAATTGCTCCAGCCAGTCCACCGACTCCGCATCCAGATGGTTGGTCGGCTCGTCCAGCAGCAGCATGTCGGGTTTCGACAGCAGCAGGCGGCACAAGGCGACGCGGCGTTTTTCGCCGCCCGACAGCACGCCGATCTTTGCATCCCACGGCGGCAGGCGCAGCGCATCGGCAGCCATCTCCAGTTGCAGGTCGAGGTTGCCGCCGTCAGAGGTCGAGATGATCGCTTCCAGCCGCGCCTGCTCGGTGGCCAGCGCGTCGAAGTCGGCATCTTCCTCGGCGTAAGCGGCATACACGGCGTCGAGCTTGGCTTTCGCTTCGAACACTTCGCCCAGTCCGCCCTCGACCACTTGCCGCACGGTCTGCTCGGGATCGAGTTCCGGTTCCTGCGGCAGGTAGCCGATGTTCAGGCCCGGCATCGGGATTGCATCGCCGATGATGTCCTTGTCGATGCCTGCCATGATTTTAAGCAATGTCGATTTGCCGGAACCGTTCAGGCCCAGTACGCCGATTTTTGCGCCGGGGAAGAAGGAGAGTGAAATATCCTTGAGGATCTGGCGTTTGGGCGGAACGATCTTGCCCACGCGGTTCATGGTGTAAACGTAATTTGCCATAGGGTTGTCGAAGAGGTTTTCTGAACAATAAAAGGATGGATGCAAGGATAACCGATAAAAACCCGAAACCGGGACGGTTTGGTCAATCCGGAAACGATAAGGTTCCTGGCGGGCAGGACATCAGGCTCTGCGTTTGGCGACCCACGCGCGCCAGATTCCTTCTCCCGAATACAGCGCCAGCGCGGCCCAGATGATGGCGAAGCCAGCCATCCGCGCGCCGCTGAACGATTCGCCATACAGCCACACGGCCAGCACCAGTTGCAGCATCGGTCCGAAGTATTGCATTATCCCGAGCAGCGACATGGATACGCGGCGCGCGCCGGCGGCGAACATCAGCAATGGTACGACAGTCAGCGGACCGGCGGCAAGCAGCAGCCATTGCAAGGAACCCGGCGCGGTGCTGAACGCGGCGTTGCCATTGAATGCCAGCACGCCCAGCGTGACCGCAGCCAGCGGGAACAGTATCAGCGTTTCCAGCGCCAGTCCTTCGAGCGCGCCGAGCGCGGCGGTCTTGCGCAGCAGACCGTAAATGCCGAAGGTAGCCGCCATGCCTATGCCGATCCACGGCACATGCCCGCTTTGCCAGCCCAGCCAGGCAACGCCGGCCGTCGCCAGCGCCACCGCCGCCCATTGCACCGGCCGCAGGCGTTCCTTCAGCAGCAGGAATCCCAGCAGCACGTTGGCTAGCGGTGTGATGAAATAACCAAGGCTGGCATCGACTACCTGTCCGTTGTTGACGGCCCAGACATATACGTACCAGCTGCCCGACAGCAGGAATGCGCTGAGCGCAAAACCGGCTAGAACTTTCGGCTGGCGCAGCGCACTGCGCAACCATGACCATTGCTTGCGCATGCTCAGCAGCAGGACGATGAACAGCAGCGACCATACGATCCGGTGCAGCATGATTTCAAACGCCGGGACGGTCTGCAGCGATTTGAAATAAATCGGCATCAGGCCCCACATCAGGGAAGAGCCGAACGTGTACAGCATGCCATTGCGCATCGTGAATCAGCCAGGAAAAAGCGTGCTCAGAACCATTGGAGGAGTGACGCCGGGAGCCTCGTACAGCAAATACTTGCGCCGGTGAACCGCAGCAATTATCGCAGCAATGGAAAAACAGCGTTTTCTGGTAATTAATTCAAGTCAGCGCCGCGCCGCCCGCTTGAGCATCCGCATCAAACCGCCGAGCAGCGGAATTTTTTCATAGAGTTCTTCGGCGGCATCCCAATAATCGCGGTGATAATTTACCCGGCCGGTGGCGTCGAAACGCAGATGGGTCGCGCCGCGGATGCAATGTTCCTGGTCGGGACCGCGTTTCATGCGGAACAGGAAATCCCAGGTCAGGAATGCGTCGTTCCCCTGCAGCACACGGGTCGTCACGACAAAATGCGGCTGCTCGACCTGCACGAACATGTGGGTGAAAATCGGCGTGACCGCCGCCAGTCCGCGCACTTCATTGAACGGATCCTTGAAAAAAACATCGGCTGCATACACATGGTCGAGCTGCCGCGCGGACGCCGCGCTCAGCGTTTCGAAAAAATGCACCACACCTTGCAGATCAGCCTCACGGGTCATAGTCCGGTTACCTTGTGGACGAGCGAAAAATAGAGTCGATAGGGTAACAGGCGCGCCAGCCGCAGCCAATTGGTAAATCGGCGCGGGAAGTGAATGTGGAAACGTCCGGCCTCGATGCCGGCCACGATCTCCAGCGCCGCCGCCGCCGCGGAAATAATCGCCGGCATCGGAAAGTTGTTGTGCGCGGTCAGCGGCGTTTCCACAAAACCGGGATTGATCAGGTAGACACCGATGCCGCTGGCCCGCACATCCAGGTACAGCGATTCGGCCAGGTTGATCAGCGCCGCCTTGGTCGGGCCATAAATCAGCGCCTTTGGCAGGCCCCTGTAACCGGCCACCGAGGAAACGATGCCGATGCCGCCCGCCTGCTGCCGCAACAAAACCGGCAGCACCACGTCGAGGCAGTTCAGCACACCGCGCAGGTTCAGGTCCACCAGCCTGTTGGCTGCTTCCAGGTTGAAGGTGTCGGCGCGCATTTCGTTATACCCGCCTGCCACGATCAGCACCAGGTCCAGCCCGCCCCACTGCGCCATGATCTTGTCGCGTGTGCAGCGGATCGTCTCATGGTCGGTAATGTCCAGCGCCAGCGGCAAGGCGTGGTCATGGCCATCGCTGACCGACTCCAGCGCCGCCTGGCCGCGCGCCGACAGCGCCACGCGCGCGCCGCGGGCAAGCAGCAGGCGCGCGGTCTCGGCGCCAATGCCGGTCGATGCGCCGATGACCCACACGCGCCGCCCGGCCCAGTCCGTAATCTTGCGATTCATGCTCATGGACGTTTGCTCATCGACGTTTGCTCATTGACGTTTGCTCATTGACGTTTGATGAACGACAGCGTGACTTCGCCGAGGGCAAAACCGAACTTGCTCATCGCCGCCCGGTTGAGCATCACACGATCGTCCATCAGGTACATCCAGTCGTCGAAATTGACGTTCACGATCTTGCCGTCCACCGGCAGCGCCAAACCATATTTCCAGCGCAGCGTATTGCCGGCCGTGATGCCGACCGCTTCGCCCACCACATCAGGCGCGGTGCCGATGTAACGGTCAGGCGCGACCTTGCGCAGGGTCCATACACGTTTCTGTCTGGTGCCGTCCGAATAGGTGAAATCCTCATCCAGCGTGCCGGTGTCGCCCACCCAATTGCATTTCATCACGACCGAAAAACGTTTGATGACGGTGCCCGAGCGATCCTGGAAAATGCCGGACGCATCGAGCGTGCCGTTGAAATACTGCTTCAGATCGAGCACCGGTTTTTCATTCGCGTAATGGGATGGCTTGACCGGGGACGCGCAGGCGGCGAGCAGCAGCGCGCACAACATTGCCAGGATGGTTTTCAGATATTGCATGCTTGACTCCGGTTGGATATTAAATATTACAAATTGCGCAGCGGCGCGCGCCACAGGATTGCCGCCGCCGTCAGTTTCAAAACGCAGGGCAGCAGCGCATATCCCGCCGCCAATGCCTGTGTTCCGCCTGCGCCCGGCGTATATCCCAGCCACTCCAGCAATGGCAGGGAAATGCCGGCCGCCAGCGCCAGATTCATCTTGGTGGCCCAGTTCCAGGCGCCGAAATATGCACCCTCGCGCTGGCCGCTGTGCCCGGCATCGGCAATCACGCCGGCCAGCAGTGCCGGCGGCAGCGCCAGGTCCGCGCCCAGAGTCAGGCCGGACAACACGCAGATCACGCCGAAGCTGAATGCCGCGCCGGCAGGCAGGCCATAGGCCCACACGAATACCAGCGCCGCCAGAAGCATCGCCGCCAGCCACGCGCGCGCTTCACCGAAACGCTGCGCCAGCCCGACCCACAATGGCATCGACGCGACGGCCGCGGCAAAATACGCTACCAGGAACAGCCCCGCATACTGCGCCAGCTGCAATTGGTCGCCGGCAAAAAAGAGAAAGAGCGTGGCCGGAATCGAGGCGGCGATGCCATTGACGATCAGGACCGCAAACAGCCAGCGGAAACGGCGGCTGCGGAACGGCGCCGTGAACCCCGCCAGTCCGGCATGCGGCGCGGCCGGCTGAGGCGGCGCCACCGCAACCGGCCGCGCCGCCATCCGCAACAGCACGATCGCACCGAGGAGCAGGCAGGCGACGAACACCGCCGATAACCAGCTGAGACCAATCCAGCCCGCCAGTGCCGCCGCCATCACCACCCCGAGCAAACCGCAGGCTTCGCGCGTTGCCGTCACCCGCGCGCGTTGCGACACATCCTGCGTCAATGCGGCGCCCCAGCTTTGATGGGCGATGGTGGCCAGGCTGAAGCCGACATACACCAGCATCAACGTGCCGGCGAACCACAGCAGCACCGGCGTGCCGCGCATGGCCGGCGGATGGAACAGCGCGATGAATCCGAACGCCAGCAAAGGCAGCGACAGCAGGATGAAAAAGCCATACCCCTTCCGGCCCTTGCCGCGATCGATCCAGGCGCCCAGCGCCGGATCGAGGAAGGCGTCGAACACGCGCGCCGCCAGCAGGACAGCGCCGATCATGGTCAGCGACAGGCCGAAGCGCCCGGCATAAAATTGCGGCACATAGACATAGATCGGCAGCGCCACCAGCGCCAGCGGCAAGCCGAACAATCCATAGGCCAGCAACGAAGGGAAGGACAGCCGGTTCATCGGCGCGGCGCGGCGTCGAGCAGCAGCGCATCGCGCAATCCGGGGGCGCTGGTTTTCGGATCGAGCCAGATCGCAAAAAACGCCTGCGCGAATGCCGGGTCGGCCACGTCGCCGAGCAGTTTACCGTCCAGGTAAAAGCGTGCGCCCGCATCAGGCAGGAATACGCCGGTAATGTGCGAACCGTCCTTCACGTCCGGGAAAATCCGCGTCATGTCCTGCAGCCAGGCCGCGTGCTGCGGCGCCGAACCGAGGCCGAGCTTCTTGATTTCATCCAGGCTGGCCGCCGCGATCTTCGCCCCTTGCAAGCTGCGCGCATAACGCAGGTCCAGCGCAAACCGGGCGCCGGGCCGATAACCCTGCTCGCCGACCCAGAGCTGCGCGTCATAGATCCTGAGGCCGAACCAGGTGAACTTGCCTTGGCCGGCAAGACGGGCATTCTGCAGCGCCGCCTCGACATGCGGCGCTGCCGGGCTGGCGTGCAGCATCGTCCAGGCCAGCAGCAGGACTAGCAGGACGGAGATGTTCGATGTGCGCTTCAGCATGCCGGACTCAGCTTTTTTCAAGCGTGAACTGGACCACATCAATGCTACCGGCGCGGAAGCCGGCTTCGCAGTAGGCCAGGTAAAACTCCCAGGTGCGCAGGAAGCGGTCGTCGAAGCCCTGCGCGCGCACCTGCGGCAACTGCTCCTTGAACGCGCTGCGCCACTCGTCCAGCGTACGCGCATAATCACGGCCGAACGCAAACTCGTTCACCACCCGCAAGCCATGCTGTTCGGCCTGGGCACGGAAGACGGAAGGTGAGGGCAGCATGCCGCCCGGGAAGATGTATTGCTGGATGAAATCCGTGCCCTTGCGATAACGCTCGAACAGCGGATCGGCGATCACGATGGTCTGGATGCAGGCGCGGCCCTGCTGTTTCAGGTTGCGTGTGATGCATTCGAAGTAGCTTGGCCAGTAGGCTTCGCCGACCGCTTCGAACATTTCAATCGAGGCGATCGCATCGAACTGGCCATGGCTGTCGCGATAGTCGCGCAGCTGCAGATCGACCTGATCGGCCACACCCGCCGCGGCCAGCCGTTGCCGCGCAAACTGCAGTTGTTCGTTCGACAGCGTCAGCCCGGTGACGCCGGCCTTGCCTTCGCGCGCGGCGACTTCAGCGAAGCCGCCCCAGCCGCAGCCGATCTCCAGCACGCGCGCGCCCGGCTGCAGCCGCAGTTCGTCGAGGATGCGCCGGTACTTTGATGCCTGTCCATCCTGCAGGCTGTCGATATGGCCGTTCGAAAAAAGCGCGCTTGAATAGGTCATCGACGGATCCAGCCACAGCGTGTAGAAATCGTTGCCGATGTCATAGTGGGCATGGATGTTCTTGCGGCTGCCCGCTTTGCTGTTGCGGTTGAACAGGTGCTTGACGCGGTACAGCAGGCTGCCCCACCAGGTGCCGTAGACCAGCGATTCGATCGCCTCGCGGTTGCGCACCAGCAGTTCGATCAGGCCGGGCAGGTTGTCTGTGGTCCAGTGGCCGTCGATGAAGGTTTCGGCAAATCCGATATCGCCGGATTTAAGCGCGGCATGACACAAGTCCCAGTTCTTCAGTTCCAGCGACACCGGCGCGCTGCCGTCGCCGAACAGCATCGATTCGCCGTTCGGCAAACTCATATGCAAAGCGCCGTGCCGCAGCCTGCGCAGCAGTGTCAGGATCAGCTGCGCCTGCGGCGGCACTGGCGCTGCCTGGACCTCATACCCGATCGATCGTGTACTCATCGTTTTGCCATTCATCGTGTCACCTTCTTTTGCGGCGGGGTGGGTTTGGAGAAAAAGGACACACGTTTCAGCCACAGCCGAAGCGCCTGCCAGTGGATTTTTGCGACGACACCGAAGGTCATCAGCGGATAAGCAAGAAAGGCTTTCAACACCGCGCGATCGTTCAGCGGCCCAGCGGTGCCCGCTATGCTGGTCAGCAGCAGCGGGCCGGATTGATCGTCGTAATCGACGCGTGCCAGCGTCGACTCCACTGGCAGGCCGCCAATGTTGCGCGTGGCGCGCAGGAAGCGGAAGCGGTAGCCGCCTTCGACCGCGCAGAAGGGCGAGACATGGAAAATCTTTTTTGCCGTCAGTTCCGTGCCTTCGGGGATGGGGCCGCCGGCATCGAGCAGATAATAGTGTTTTTCGCCAAAGGTATTACGCACTTCGCACAGCACCGCGCGCAGTGCGCCGTCCTTGCCATGGCAAAACCAGAACGACACCGGATTGAATACATAACCCAGCACGCGCGGAAATGCCTGCAGCCAGATTTCGCCATCGGCATCGTTGATGCCTTCTTCCCTGAGCAAGCCGTCTATCCACGCCAGCAGCGGCTGTTGCCCATCGCCGTGGTCGCGGTCATGGAAGGACAGCAGGTTGAAGCGGTTGCGCGAGAACAGGCGCGGCGCAAATCCCTGCTCACCCAAAGTGCGCAGCGGCAGGCGGAAAAAATATACGCCATATGCAAACGGGTGCACGACCGGGCGCAGGCGCTTGTGGCGCACCTGGCCAAAACACAATTGCGGCTGAGCGACGGATGTTTGCATGACGCCTGCCGGATCAGGCTGCGGCCAGACGGCTGCGGGCAACTGAAGCGGACAGCGCGCTGGCGACCGCCAGCCCCGCTTTCAAGCCATCTTCATGAAAACCATAACCCGTCCAGGCGCCGGCAAACCAGGTGCCGTCCACGCCCTGCAATGCCGGCAGCCGTGCTTGCGCGGCGATCGCCGCCGCGTCGAACACCGGATGTGAATAGTCGAATGTGTCTATGACCTTGGCAGCATGCGGTTCATCGATCGGATTGAGCGACACGATCACCGGCGTGGTGAACGGCAGCGGCTGCAACTGGTTGATCAGATAGTGGACGCACACTTCGGGCCGCGTGCCCTGCCGGCTTTGATAATTCCAGGCAGACCAGGCCTTGCGCTGGCCGGGCAGGCAACTGCTGTCGGTATGCAGCACGGCCCGGTTGGGCTGATAGCGGATCGCAGCCAGCACTTCACGCTCGTCCGGCCTGGCGTCGGTCAGCGCAAGCAGGCTCTGATCGCTGTGGCAGGCCATGACGACATGGTCATATTGCCGCGTGCCGGAAGCGGTTTTTATGCTGACCACCGGGCGGCCGGCGATGGTCATGCGGGTCACCGACCTGACCGGGGTACGCAACTGTTTCCGCGGAATCGCGTCCAGCATTTTTGCGATGTACTTGCGCGCACCGCCTTTGACGGTATGCCATTGCGGCCGGTCGCTGACCTGCAGCAGGCCGTGGTTGTGGCAGAAGCGGACGAAGGTCGACAGCGGGAAGGCGAGCATCTGGTCGGTCGGACAGGACCAGATGCAGCCCGCCATCGGCAACAGGTACCAGTCGCGGAATTGTGCGCTGTACCCATGCTGCCTGAGGAAATCGCCCAGCGTCAGATGCGGCAGGGCTGCGGCCGACGCCAGCGCCGTGGCCTGGCGGTTGAAACGCAGGATGTCGCGCAGCATCCGCAGGAATCCCGGGTTCGCCAGGTTGCGGCGCTGGGCGAAGACGGTATCGAGACTGGCGCCTGCCCATTCCAGGCAACGTTCGCCGAACAGGCCGCGAACCGGCATCTTGACCGAGAAGGACATGTCGGTCGCCGCGGTTTCCACCTGCAGTTCATCGAACAGCCTGACCAGGTTGGGGTAAGTGCGGTGATTGAAGACCAGGAAGCCGGTATCGACGCCGTGCGTGACGCCGTCGAGCGTGACATCGACGGTATTGCCATGGCCGCCGAAATACTCGCCTGCCTCCAGCAGCGTGACATCAAATCCTTCCCGCGCCAGGCGCCAGGCGCAGGACAAGCCCGCAATGCCGGCGCCGACAACCGCGATTTTCACATGCGCATTCATGAACTGGACTCCCGCCTGATATGTTTTTGTCATGCGCGGACCCGAGTGGCGCGCGCAGCGTCGTATTACTTACGAGGCATGGTTCGAAACGGATTCAACTTTTTGCCTCGGCCGGCGCGCGCTGCGGCGCGGATGCTTTTGTGGCATGCTTTGGCTGCAAACAGGAGAGAAGAATGACTACGCGAATGAAGATAGATTTTGTGTCCGATGTGTCCTGCCCGTGGTGCGCGATCGGCCTGAACGCGCTCGAAGGCGCGCTGACCCGGCTGGGCAGCGAGGTAACCGCGGAAATGCATTTCCAGCCCTTCGAGCTCAATCCGGCGATGGTGCCGGAAGGGGAGGACATCAACGAACACCTGAAAAAGAAGTATGGCTCCACACCCGAGCAGGCCGCCGCCAATCGCGAGGCGATCCGGGCCCGCGGTGAAGCGGTCGGATTCACCTTCGGCAAGGACAAGCGCAGCCGCATCTACAATACCTTCGACGCCCACCGCCTGCTGCACTGGGCCGGGCTGGAGGGTGGACAGCAAGCGCTGAAACATGCGCTGTTCGAAGCCTATTTCACAGACGGCAAGAGCCCGGGCGATCACCAGGTGCTGCTGGACGCGGTGGAAAAACTGGGGCTGGACGTGGCGCGGGCGCGCGCGGTCCTGTCATCGGACGAGTATGCCGGCGAGGTGCGCGAGCGGGAACGGTTTTACCAGGAGCAGGGCATCCATTCGGTGCCGGCGGTGATCATCAACGATCGCCACCTGATCTCGGGCGGACAGCCGGTAGAGGTATTCGAGCAGGCGCTGCGGCAGATCGCCGCAGCCAACTGAGGGGGCCAGGTACCTACCCGATTTATTCCGGGCGGGACCTTTTCAAACCCTGGTTAACACCGGGGCATGGACGCCCAGCGCCTGCATCAGGAGATCGACATTTACCGGTTTGACCAGATGCATGTCGAAGCCCGCTTCCGCCGCCCGCCGCTGGTCGTCTTGCAGTCCATAACCCGTCAGGGCAATCAATTTTATATGCCGGGTAGCCGGGTCGGCGCGCAGGCGGCGCGCCACTTCGTAACCATCGATGCCAGGCAGGCCAATATCGACCAGCGCGATGTCCGGTCTTCCTTCGGCCGCGATGCGCAGGCCTTCGATGCCATCGGCGGCCTTCAGCACACGATTGCCATACGCCTTGAGCATCAGCGACATCATTTCGCGGCCGTCCTCGTTGTCTTCGATGAGCAGCACGGTATGGCTGGCGGGGCCGCCAGCAGCGAGAGGCGTCTCCAGAGGCGGTTCTTCGTGCGCCGCGCGTGGCAGATGGAGCGTGAAGGTGCTGCCTTCACCCGCGCCCGCGCTGTACGCGCTGACCGAGCCGCCATGCAGCACAACGATCTGGCGCACCAGCGCCAGGCCGACACCCAGTCCGCCCTGCGAACGGTCAAGCGAACGTTCGCCCTGGACAAACACGTCAAAGATATGAGGCATCAACTCCGATGAGATACCCACGCCTGTGTCGCGCAGTTCGAGCAGTACCTGATCCGCTTCGGGACGAATGTCGATCTCGATGGCGCCGCCGGGCGGCGTGTACTTGATGGCGTTATCCAGGAGGTTGGTGATGATTTGCTCGATGCGCGTCGGATCGGCATCGATCCACGCACCCTCCGACCGCACGGTCAGCGTGTACTCATCGGTGCGTCCGGTCGCCTTCAATGTATCAACACAGCTGCCGACCAGGCGCGCCAGTTCAAGCGGTTTCTTGTTGAGTAATATTTTGCCGGACATGACCCGGCTCAGATCGAGCAGGTCGTCGACGATACGGCTCAGGTGCTGGCTCTGGCGCTGGATGATCACTTTCGCGCGGCTTGCGGTATCCGGCTTGACGCCGTCGAATGCGATGATCGACGCCGCGCTGCTGATGGCGCTCAATGGATTGCGCAGCTCGTGCCCGAGCATTGCCAAAAATTCATCCTTGGCCTTGTTTTGCAACACTGCCTTTTCCCGTTCCCTGACTTCAATCTCGAGCCGGCTGTTGATGGCAAGCAGTTCAATGGATCGCTCATTGAGTGTGTCGGCCTGCTTCTTGAGCTCCAGGTTTTTCCGGGCCAGCGCGACAAATACCGACACCTTGGCCTGCAAGATCTGGGGAATGACCGGCGTGAACAGATAATCCGCGGCGCCTATCTGATACCCCTTGAGACGGTTCATTTCGTCAGCATGATAGGCGGTGACGAATATGATCGGGATCGATGCCGAGCGCGGACGCAGATGAATCGCCTCCGCCGTTGCAAAGCCATCCATGCCCGGCATGTTCACGTCTAGCAGGATCACCGCAAAATCATGCTGCAGCACCTCGCGCAATGCTTCTTCACCGGAACGCGCCGCAACAATATCGTACGCAAGTTCAGTTGCCCATTGTGATAACAAACTGATCAGTGCGAGCAGGCTTGCGGGGTCATCATTGACGACCAGTATCTTCGGATTATTTTTTTGGGCCACTTGTTTTGAGCAGTACGAATTGATTGTAATAATATGATTGTCGTGTGCCGCATGCAGGAATTGTAGCTTCAATCGTCATGGCGTGCCGCATATATGGAAAGGCAAAACAGTTGCATGCTCCGCAACTGATTGTCATACGTGTCCGAATACCATTATTCACTTAGATTCCATCGCTTGCAAGAAGTTGAATTGCAGTCGAGAATGCTAGTACCTCATACCAAGCAAGGCCCTTCCTTCCATGAATATAGCAAACGAAATTCCTCAAGAGCTTGATAACAAATTGTTACTTGCCGCGCTGATGGCGCTGAAAAAAGGTGATTTTTCCGTGCGCATGCCTTCGGATTTGACAGGGCTGAGCGGCAAGATCGCCGATACGCTGAACGAGATCATCGAGAACAGCGATCAGATGGCGAACGGTATTGTCAGCGTGAGCCGAGTCGTCGGGCGGGAAGGGCGGCTGTTGCAACGGGCCGAAGCGCCGCGTGTCGGCGGCGGCTGGGCTACCATCGTCAATTCAGTCAACACGCTGATCGACGACCTGGTGCGGCCGACTACCGAGATGGCGCGTGTGATCGGTGCGGTCGCAAAGGGTGACCTGTCGCAGAACATGGCGCTGGAAGTGGACGGACGTCCGCTCAAGGGCCAGTTTCTCAGCGCGGCGACCACGGCCAATACGATGGTGGACCAGCTGAGTTCGTTTGCTTCCGAAGTGACGCGGGTAGCGCGCGAGGTCGGCACCGAAGGCAAGCTCGGCGGCCAGGCCAACGTGCCAGGTGTGGCCGGCACCTGGAAGGATTTGACCGACTCGGTCAACTCGATGGCCGGTAACCTGACCTCGCAGGTGCGTAACATCGCCGACGTGACCACCGCCGTGGCCAACGGTGACCTGTCGAAAAAAATCACGGTCGACGTGCGCGGCGAAATCCTGCAGCTGAAGGACACCATCAATACCATGGTCGATCAGCTGCGTTCGTTTGCTTCCGAAGTGACCCGGGTGGCGCGCGAAGTCGGTACCGAAGGCAAGCTTGGCGGCCAGGCTTATGTGCCGGGCGTCGGCGGCACCTGGAAGGACTTGACTGATAACGTGAACTTCATGGCGTCGAACCTGACCGGCCAGGTGCGAAACATTGCCGAAGTGACCACCGCGGTGGCCAACGGCGACCTGTCGAAAAAAATCGCAGCCGACGCCAAAGGGGAAATCCTGCAGCTGAAGGACACCATCAACGTGATGGTGGATCAGCTGAGTTCGTTCGCCTCCGAGGTGACGCGGGTGGCGCGCGAAGTGGGAACCGAGGGCAAGCTAGGCGGCCAGGCGCAGGTGAAGGGTGTCGGCGGCACCTGGAAGGATCTGACCGACTCGGTCAACTCGATGGCCGGTAACCTGACCGGCCAGGTGCGCAACATCGCCGAGGTGACCACCGCGGTGGCCAATGGCGACCTGTCGAAAAAAATCACGGCGGACGCCAAGGGTGAAATTCTTGAACTGAAGAATACGATTAACGTGATGGTGGACCAGCTGAGTTCGTTCGCGTCGGAAGTGACGCGGGTGGCGCGCGAGGTCGGCACCGAAGGCAAGCTCGGCGGCCAGGCTTATGTGCCGGGTGTCGGCGGCACCTGGAAGGATCTGACCGATAACGTCAATTCCATGGCGGGTAACCTGACCGGCCAGGTGCGCAACATCGCCGAAGTAACGACGGCCGTGGCCAACGGCGACCTGTCGAAAAAAATCACGGTCGACGTCAAGGGCGAAATCTTCGAGCTGAAAGACACCATCAACGTGATGGTCGATCAGCTGAACTCGTTCGCTTCCGAGGTCACGCGGGTGGCGCGAGAAGTCGGCACCGAAGGCGAACTGGGCGGACAGGCGAATGTGCCTGGCGTAGCCGGCACCTGGAAGGATCTGACCGACTCGGTCAACTCGATGGCCGGTAACCTGACTGGGCAGGTGCGTAACATCGCCGACGTCACTACCGCGGTGGCCAACGGCGACCTGTCGAAAAAAATTACCGCGGATGCCAAGGGCGAAATTCTTGAGCTGAAGAACACGATTAACGTCATGGTCGATCAGCTCAGCTCGTTTGCATCGGAAGTGACGCGCGTGGCGCGCGAGGTTGGCACCGAGGGTGAACTGGGCGGACAGGCCAATGTGCCTGGTGTGGCCGGTACCTGGAAGGATCTGACCGACTCGGTCAACTCGATGGCGGGTAACCTGACCGGCCAGGTGCGCAACATCGCCGAAGTGACGACCGCGGTGGCCAACGGCGACTTGTCGAAAAAAATCACGGTCGACGTCAAGGGTGAAATTCTCGAACTCAAGAACACGATTAACGTCATGGTGGATCAGCTGAGCTCGTTCGCATCCGAGGTAACGCGGGTGGCGCGCGAGGTCGGTACGGAAGGCAAGCTCGGCGGCCAGGCGCAGGTGAAAGGTGTGGCCGGCACCTGGAAGGATCTGACCGATAACGTGAACTTCATGGCATCGAACCTGACCGGCCAGGTGCGCAACATCGCCGAGGTGACCACCGCCGTGGCCAACGGTAACCTGTCGAAGAAAATTACCGCCGACGTCAAGGGTGAAATCCTGGAACTCAAGGACACCATCAACGTGATGGTGGACCAGTTGAGCTCATTCGCATCCGAGGTAACGCGGGTGGCGCGCGAAGTGGGTACCGAAGGCAAGCTCGGCGGCCAGGCCAACGTGCCAGGTGTGGCCGGCACCTGGAAGGATTTGACCGACTCGGTCAACTCGATGGCCGGTAACCTGACCTCGCAGGTGCGCAACATCGCCGACGTGACCACGGCCGTGGCCAATGGCGACCTGTCGAAAAAAATCACGGTCGACGTGCGCGGCGAGATCCTGCAGCTGAAAGACACCATCAACACCATGGTCGACCAGCTGCGTTCGTTTGCTTCCGAAGTGACGCGGGTGGCGCGCGAAGTCGGTACCGAAGGGCGGCTCGGCGGCCAGGCCAATGTGCCGGGCGCGTCCGGCACCTGGAAGGACTTGACCGACAGCGTCAACTTCATGGCGTCGAACCTGACCGGCCAGGTGCGAAACATTGCCGAAGTGACCACCGCGGTGGCCAACGGCGACCTGTCGAAAAAAATCACGGTCGACGTCAAGGGGGAAATCCTGGAACTCAAGGACACCATCAACGTGATGGTGGATCAGCTGAGTTCGTTCGCATCCGAGGTGACGCGGGTGGCGCGCGAAGTGGGCACCGAGGGCAAGCTTGGCGGCCAGGCGCAGGTGAAGGGCGTCGGCGGCACCTGGAAGGATCTGACGGAAAACGTCAACTTCATGGCGGCCAACCTGACCGCGCAGGTGCGCGGTATCGCCGGTGTGGTGACCGCGGTGGCGAAAGGCGACCTCAAGAAAAAGCTGACGGTGGCGGCGCAGGGCGAGATTGCTTCGCTGGCCAACACGATCAACGAAATGACCGACACGCTGGCCGTGTTTGCCGACCAGGTGACGACGGTGGCGCGCGAGGTCGGTGTCGAAGGCAAGCTGGGCGGCCAGGCCAGTGTGCCGGGCGCCTCCGGCACCTGGAAGGACTTGACCGAAAACGTCAACCAGCTGGCGGCCAACCTGACCACCCAGGTGCGCGCGATCGCCGAAGTGGCGACCGCGGTGACGCGCGGTGACTTGTCGCGCTCGATCCAGGTCGAGGCGCGCGGCGAAGTGTCCGACCTCAAGGACAACATCAACGAGATGATCCGCAACCTCAAGGAAACCACGCAGAAGAATGCGGAGCAGGACTGGCTCAAGACCAACCTGGCGCGCTTCACCCGCTTGCTGCAGGGCCAGCGCGACCTGGAAACGGTGACCAAGCTGATCCTGTCCGAACTGGCGCCGCTGGTGTCGGCGCACCATGGCGTGTTCTACATGATGAACGCCCGCAACGACGGCTCGCGCCTGGAAATGATCGCCAACTACGGCTATCGATCGAACAAGAAATTGCCGACCTCGTTCGCGCCGGGCGAAGGCCTGGTCGGACAGTGTGCGGTGGAGAAGGTGCGTGTCTGGCTGACCAACGTGCCGCGCGACTACATCACGGTATCGTCCGGCCTGGGGTCGGCGCCGCCCACCAACATCGTGGTGCTGCCGATCCTGTTTGAACAGCAGGTGATGGCGGTGATCGAGATCGCCTCGCTGGACCGCTTCACGCAGACCCACATGGGTTTCCTGGATCAGTTGATGGAATCGATCGGTGTGGTGCTCAACACCATCGAAGCCAACAGCCGCACCGAAAGCCTGCTGACCCAGTCGCAGCGGCTGGCGCAGGAGCTGCAGCAAACCAACCAGGAACTGGCGGAGAAAGCGCGCCTGCTGTCCGATCAGAACAGCGAGGTGGAACGCAAGAACCGCGAGGTCGAACAGGCCAAGCTGGCGCTGGAAGACAAGGCCACCCAGCTCGCGCTGTCGTCGAAGTACAAGTCGGAATTCCTGGCCAACATGTCGCATGAATTGCGCACGCCGCTCAACAGCCTGCTGATCCTGGCGCAGCAGCTGGGCGACAACCCGAAGGGCAATCTGTCGCTCAACCAGGTCGAGTACGCCAAGACCATTCACGGTTCCGGCAGCGATCTGCTGACACTGATCAATGACATTCTCGATCTGTCGAAGATCGAGTCCGGCACGGTGACGCTGGAAGTCAGTGAATCGCGGTTCCCGATCCTGGCCGCGTACGTCGAGCGTACTTTCCGGCACATGGCCGAAGCAAAGCAGATCAGCTTCTCAATCTCTCTCGACCAGACGCTGCCGGCAGCCATGATGACCGACACCACGCGGCTGCAGCAGATCCTGAAGAACCTGTTGTCGAATGCCTTCAAGTTCACCGCCCACGGCCAGGTAAGCCTGAACATCGGCATGGTCAGCGGCGGCTGGACCGCCGACCATCCGCACCTCGGCAAGGCCGAGTCGGTGCTGGCTTTCTCGGTCACCGACAGCGGCGTGGGCATTGCCGCCGACAAGCTGCAACTGATTTTCGAAGCCTTCCAGCAAGCCGACGGCAGTACCGCGCGCAAGTACGGCGGCACCGGCCTGGGCCTGTCGATCAGCCGCGAGCTGGCGCGTTTGCTGGGCGGGGAGATCCGCGTGACCAGTGCGGTGGGGGTTGGCAGCACATTCACCTTGTACCTGCCGTACAACCGCGCCGGCTTCATGAGTTATGTCCCCCTGCATGAGGCGCAGGTGCAGACATCGTCGTCCGGCGCCGGCATGCCGCATGCACTGCCGGAGCCTGAAACTTTAATCGAAGTGCCCGAACCGTATCGTCCGCAGACCAGTGGCGATGCGCCGGTATTCGTGCAGCAGGAGCCCGCATTCGATGACCGCAACCTGATCGCCCAGGGCGACCCGGCGGTGCTGATCGTCGAGGACGACATGCGCTTCGCGAAAATCCTGCTCGGTTATGCAAGGGAGAAGGGTTTCAAGGGCATCGTCACCTTCAGCGGCGATTCGGCGCTGACGCTGGCGCGCGACTACCTGCCGACCGCCGTGCTGCTCGACATCGACCTGCCGGACACCGACGGTTTTACCGTGCTCGACCGCCTCAAGCGCGATCCGAGCACACGTCATATCCCGGTGCACATCCTGTCGAACTCGAACGAGCGCGAGCGCGGTCTGCGGCAGGGCGCAATTTCCTTTCTCGTCAAGCCGGTCAAGCGTGAACGGCTGGAAGAAGAATTCTCCCGCATCCAGCAGTTCCTGATCCGCGGCAAGCGCAGCCTGCTGGTGGTGGAAGACGACCAGGTGCAGCGCAAACGGATCGTCGACCTGATCGGCGAATCGGACTTGCAGATCACCGCGGTGGAAAATGGGCAGGCGGCGCTCGATGCGCTCTCTTCGGCGCGCTACGACTGCATGGTGCTGGACCTGACCTTGCCGGATATCGACGGTTTTGAACTGCTCGACAGGATCAGCAAGGATGAGCGGATGCGTGACGTGCCGGTGGTGATCTACACCGCCAAGGAACTCGATCACAAGGAAATCGCCAAGCTCAAGCGGGTCGCCAAAACCATCGTCATCAAGGATGCCCGCTCACCGGAACGGCTGCTCAACGAGACGGCGCTGTTCCTGCATCGCTCGCCAGCCAACCTGCCCGAGATGCAGCGCCGCATGCTGGAAGAAATCTATGTTTCCGAAAGCGGCCTCGCAGGGCGCAAGGTGCTGATCGTCGATGACGACCTGCGCAATATTTTTGCGCTGACCACGGTGCTGGAGCGGCAGGAAATGGTGGTGTCGTTCGCCGAAAACGGCAAGGACGGCATCGAGCTGCTGGAAAAGGATCCGTCGATTGAAATCGTGCTGATGGATATCATGATGCCGGAGATGGACGGCTACGACACCATGCGCGCGATCCGCAAGAACAGCCAGTTCAAGTCGCTGCCGATCATCACGCTGACGGCCAAGGCGATGAAAGGCGATCGCGACAAATGCCTGGCGGCCGGCGCGTCCGACTACATTACCAAGCCGGTTGACGTCGCCCAGCTGCTGTCCCTGATGCGCGTATGGCTGTTCCAGTAAGCCGCATGGAAATGCTGGCGCCGCCGGCGCTGGAAGACGTCGAAATCGATCTTCTGCTGGAAGGGGTGTACCGCTATTTCGGCGACGATTTCCGCGGTTATGAACGGGCGCCGCTCAAGGCCAGGGTCTTCGGCCTGATGGCGGCCCATGGACTGAAAACGGTGTCGGCGCTGCAGGACTACGTCATGCATGACGCCGCTGTCTGCGCGGCCTTGCTGCGGGCGTTGAGCGTGCGTCCGGCGGCGCTGTTCGAGGATGCCGCTCAGGTCCGTGCATTGCGCGACGTACTGGGGCCGACCCTGCGTTCCTGCCCGGACCCGAAAATATGGATCGCCGAATGCACCAGTGCGGAAGACGCATTCATGATGGCGATCCTGCTGGCCGAGGAAGGCTTGTCCGACAAGACCCTGATATTCGCCACCACCGCCAACGAAGCGCTGCTGCAGGAGGCGCGCGAGGGCAGCTTCGCTGTCGGGCAGATGGCGTCATACGAGGACAATTACCGGCGCAGCGGCGGCCAGCGCTCGCTTGCCGATTACTGTTATCAAAGCGGCCAGCGAATGGTGTTCCTGCCGCAGTTGAGGCGCAACCTCATCTGGGCGCATTACAGCCTGGCGACTGACAATTCATTCAACGAATTCCAGCTGATCGTCTGCCGCCGGGTGCTGGCCGATTTCGGCAGCTACCTGCGGCGCAGGACCCTGCGGCTGTTTCACGAAAGCCTGTCATCATTCGGGCTGTTAAGCGTGGACGCCGCCGACGATCTCGACGCCGCGCCATTTTCGATGAGCTATAAAGCGATATCCCGCCAGCACGGCCTGTACCGGCGCGTAGGAGCGGGTTGACATGATGGATGACGTTTGAATATCAGCAGACAAGAAGATCACATGCCGGACTCCCCCGGCACGACGACACCGGACGCGCCTTCGGCACGCCCGTGGATCGACCTGAGAACCAGCCATGATGTCGAAGCCTGGATCGACAGCTACAACCGCAGCCTGCAACAGTTTGCGGTGAAGGCAAATGCGACCGGCTACGGCATCTGTTTCGGCCTGGAAGCGGGTGGCGATATTTTCATGCACACCGACTCCGAAGGCAATGTGCTGCTGGACGTCACGCCCGAGGCGGAATGGGTGACGCCGGTGATCACGGCCGCCACGCATGTGCGCGGCACCGGCTCCCGGATCTGGGCCTTGCCGGGCGATACGCTGACGCAGCTGGTGCTGGGTTTGAGCAGCCTGATCGCGACGTCGACGATCGTGTTGAGCCATCCGTTCAAGATCAGTAAATTCGATCGTTGACGGCGCGCTGCGCCAGCCGTTTCCGGCGACGCAGCAAAAACGCGGAGCATGCCATCTCCGATCGTGGAATGGTCTTACTTCATGCCATAGGTCTTGACATCAACCTTCGAGTAGATCTCGCGCCAGTACAGATCGGTGAATGCGTCAGCGGTCTCGACGCCGGCGACCAGCTTGACCCACTTGTCGACCAGCGGGCGCATTCCGGCAACAAGCTCATTGGCGCGCTTGACGTTGTACTGCTTGGTGTAGTTGGCCGCAATGTTCGGGATGTCGGCTTCTATCGCCTCATGCGACGCTTTCAGCAGTGCGGGATCAGTCTTGTTCAGGCGTCCGCCCTTCGCTACGAACTGCTCGATGTCACGACGTGAATTGGCGCGATAGAGGAATGTGGCGTGCGCTGTCATCAATGCGCCGGCCCGCAGCATGCCGGTACGCTGCGCTTCGTTGAGCTTGCGCCAGGCGTCGAGGTTGATGTTGACCGCGGAACCAGAGAATACGCCGGCCGGGATGTCGATGTTGGCGTCGCTGACCACTTCGCGCAGATTCCACGCGCTCAGCTCGGCCGAGGCGAGCACCGTGCAGTCGACGACCTTTTGCTTGAGCGCCTCGAACATTTCGTTGCCCGGCATCGTGACCGGCGCCGCGCCGATCTGCTTGGCCCAGCGTGCCCACGCCGCACCGCCAACACGCAGGCGCGCGCCCTTGATGTCGGCGAGCGCGCTCATCGGCTTGGTGCATTGCAGGGTGAATGGCGGGCTGACAACGGCGCCGGTGAACAGCTGGTTCTGCTTGGCAAAGTCGGCCACGCACTCGGGACAGCGGAGCATGACGAACTCGGCAAACGCGCCGGCGTACGCAAGGCCGCCCTTGACGGCCGGGTCAGGCTGGAGCGCCAGCAGCATCGACAGTTCGGAGGCCATGTTCAGGTGTGGATATTCGGCGGGCCAGTATGGTCCCAGCACGTAGCCGATATCGGAGACGCCCTTGGCGACGCCGCCCGACATTTCGGGCAGGCTCAGCAGCGCGGTATCGAATACGCGCACATTGACCGAGTTGTTGGTAAATTTCTTGACTGCCTCGGCGTACAGCTTGGCGCCGTCGACCGGCGCGCCGGAGGGAAAACCCACCGAGTAACGCAATTGCACCTGGGCGGTGGCGGAGGTTGCCGCCAGCAGGCTTGCGCAGAGCGCGACAGCCGTCGTAACAGACTTCATGATTCGCATTGCAGTGTCTCCTCTGGGGTATTGTGAAAGGGGGGTACGGCAAGTCAGCCTTTGCTGAATAAGCATCAGCTCGCCGCCAGCACAATACGGCCGCTGACCTGCCCGTCATGCAGCATCGTGAGCGCGGCATTGGCCTCGTCCTTGGGCAGGATCGTCAATGGAATCGCCTTCAGCTTGCCTGACCTTGCCAGGGCAACCACGTCGCGCAGATCCTGCGGAGTGCCCGTGACGCTGCCCTGAATCGTCCTCGGCTTGAAGATCAGCGAAGCCAGGGAGAGGACCAGTTCGCCGCCGGCGACGCCGACCAGGATCAGTTTTCCGCCCTTCCCAAGACTGTCGAGCCCGACCTGCGCGGTCGCCGACGCGTTGACGAAATCGATGACCGCTTGCACCGGGCCGCCGGTCGCTTCGAGTATCAGGGCGCCGGCATCGCTGCCTGAACCATCCACTACTTTCGTCGCACCCATCTCGAGCGCCGCGGCGCGCTTGCCGGCGCTGATGTCGACCGAGACGATGTTTTCATGGCCGAGCGCCTTGAGCATCGAGATCGCCGCCAGGCCGAGACCGCCGGCGCCGATCAGGACCACGGGTTCGTGCGGCGCCATGGGCATGATTTTCTTGATTGCGGAATAGACGGTGATGCCGGAGCAGGCCAGTGTCGCTGCCAGCGCGGGATCAAGGTCGCCCAGGTCGACCAGGAATTTCGGATGAGGAACGACCACCTGCTCACCGAAGCCGCCGTCCTGTATCACGCCGATGCTGTTCGCCTTTTCACAAAGATTGTCGTTGCCATTGAGGCAGCGCTCGCAATGCCCGCAACCCAGCCAGGGATAAATCACACGCCGGTCGCCAATGGCGACGCCTGTGGCGTCGGGGCCGATCTTGACGACCCGGCCGGAGACTTCATGGCCGGGTGCGCGCGGCAGCAAAACGCCGCGCTCGGCCAGCTTCAGTGTCTTGCCGCCGCCCAGGTTGTAGGACCCCTTCCAGAAATGCAGGTCGGAATGACAGACGCCGCAATGCGTGACATCGAGCACAACTTCCGTGCCTTTCGGCTCGCGTTCCGGCCGGTCGATCTTCTCGAGTGGAACGCCGTTCTTTACAACTGCCCATGCTTTCATTGAGATCTCCTGTTTATTAATATTTGATTGCCGTCTCTGATCAGCCGAGATTGAGGTAGACGGCCTTCTGGTAGAGAAAGGCGTCTACATGCTCGGGGCCGCCCTTCCAGCCGTACCCGCTCATCTTGTAGCCGCCAAAGCCAACGGCGGGATCGATCTGCCCGTAGCAGTTGACCCAGACGGTGCCGGCCTTGATGCCCTGGGCCATCTTGAGCGCGGTCGAGACATTTTGTGTCCATACGGCGCCGCCAAGGCCGTACTGGGTGTCGTTGGCGACGCGCAGTGCCTGATCGGCGTCATCAAACGGAATCACGGAAATCACCGGCCCGAAGATCTCCTCCTGGGCGATCGTCATGTCGTTGCGGACCTGCGAGAACACGGTCGGCTCGACAAAATAGCCGCCCGCCAGATCGCCGCCGAGGCGCTTGCCGCCGGCGGCAAGCGTGGCTCCCTCGGTGCTCCCGATGCCAACATAACTCATCACGCGGTCCAACTGCTTCCTGGAGATTAACGGTCCCAGCTGGACCTGCGGGTCGAGTCCATTTCCTACCCGCAAGGTGCGGCTGAACGCAGCCAGCTTCTCGACAAATTCATCCTGGATGCTGCGCTCCACAAACAGGCGCGTGCCGGCGAAACAGATCTGGCCGCTGTTCGAGAATGCCGCCATCGCCGCGCCGGGGACGGCGGCGTCGAGGTTCGCATCGGCGAAGACGATGTCCGGCGACTTGCCGCCGAGTTCCAGCGATAAACGCTTCATGTTGCCGGCCGAGGCCGCCACGATCCTGGCGCCGGTTTCCGTGGAGCCGGTAAATGCAATACGGTTGACATCCCGGTGCGCCGACAGGGCCGCGCCGGCGCCGCCGCCGAAGCCGGTCACGACATTAACGACGCCGGCCGGCACGCCTGCCTCAAGCAACAGCTCCGCGGTGCGCAGCGTGGTGAGAGAAGCATCTTCGGCAGGCTTCATGACCACGGTGCAGCCGGTCGCCAGGACCGGGCCGAGTATCCACCACTGGCTGATCAGCGGACCATTCCAGGGGATGATGCCCCCCACCACACCTACGGGCGCCTTGAATGACAGCGTCGTGTAGTTGCCCGGCAGGGAATTCTGCAGTGTGTCGCTGGCGCCGTTCGCGGTCTGAGATGCGTAGAACAGGATCATTTGCGAAATATAACGCTTGAAGTTCTGCGTCCGCGACAGCGGCGCGCCCATGTCGAGCGTCTCAAGCATGGCGAGTTCATCGAAGTTCTTTTCGAACAGGTCATGCACCCGCATCAGCAGCCGCTGGCGGTCATATGGTTTCCAGGTGCTCCATTCGCCCTCGAAAGCACGGCGCGCGGCCTTGACGGCGCGGTCGATATCCTCGGCATCACCTTCGGCAAGCCTGGCGATCACCTCACCCGTCGCCGGGTTGAAGGTATCGAACTCCTTGCCGGATGCGGAAGGCTGCCATTTGCCGCCGATCAGGAGGCCTTTTGCCGGACCTGCCAGAAAGGCGGGCGTGGATACGGCATGCTTTTGATTTTCTTGCATGATGATTTCCTTGTAGACGTTGCCGGTTAACGCGGGCGACTTGTTTTAAATGACGTGCCGGATTGCCAATGTCGATCGAGTATCAAGTGGAATCCGGCTTAAGTAAAATAAAAAATTTGGAACAGTAATGTGAAAAAACTGCACAATCCCGAAAGCGCGCAAACCGGCGATTTCCAAAACGCTCCCGCTTCAATCGGATGTAAAAATCCGTTTGTCAGGACGTCATGTGAAAGCCGGCATAATCGGCCTCCGCGACTTCAAGGCATTTCTGCCGATAGACTCCGACGCCGCCGACATAGGGCATGAACACACGAGGTTTTCCTGGAATATTGGCGCCGATATACCAGGAGTTCGCCAGCGGGAAGAGCGTTCGGTCAGCAACTTCATTGACGTGATGGACCCATTGGTTTTCCGCTTCCAGGTCAGCTTCGATACGCGTCATGCCGTGCGAGCGGAGAAAGTCCAGGCAATTGGCGATCCATTCCACATGTTGCTCGAGCGACGTCATCATATTGCTCAGGACCGACGGACTTCCGGGTCCGTTGATGATGAACAGATTGGGGAAACCGGCCGTCATCAGGCCGAGATACATGCGTGGTCCGGCTGCCCATTTTCCGGCAAGCGTGGCGCCGTCCTTGATGTGGATATCGATTTTGGACAAGGCGCCGGTGACCGCGTCGAAACCCGTCGCAAACACGATCGCATCAAGTTCATATTCAGCGTTTTCCGTGCGTATGCCGGTTTCGGTGATCTCCGTAATCGGCGCACTTTTCACATCGACCAGCGTGACGTTGTCGCGGTTGAATGTCTCGTAGTAACCGATGTCGAGGCAAATCCGCTTGGTGCCGATAAAGTGGCCCTTCGGGACCAGAAGCTCGGCAATCACCGGGTCGTGAATTTTCTTGCGTATGTTTTTGCGCGCAAATTCGGCCGCCGTTTCGTTCGCATCCTTGTTCACTATCAGGTCATTGAACGCACGCGTGAAACCGGTGCCGCCCGTGTCCCAATAATGTTGATAGGCGCTTTCCCGCTCTTCGGGCGTCACTTCCAGCGCAGATCGGGTCGGCACCGGAAACCCGGCCACGCCGGTTGGGGATTCACGCGCCATCTTGCGCCGTTCGGCGTAATGCGCCTTGAACCATTGTTCCTGTTCGGGCGCAAGCGGGCCATTCAGCGCGGGCACGCTGAAATGCGCGGTGCGCTGAAAAACGGTGAGGTGCGCAGCCTGTTCGGCAATCTTCGGAATGGCCTGAATGCCGGAGGAACCAGTGCCCACCACGCCGACCCGCATGCCGGAAAAATCCACACCGTCGCTTGGCCACAAGCCCGTGTGATACCAGTTGCCCTTGAACGAGCTCAGGCCCTTGAAGTCGGGCACCTTCGATGCGGACAGACTGCCGGTCGCCATGATGCAGAATTGCGCCTGCACGGTATCGCCGCGGTCGGTTGTCACGGTCCAGCGCCGGGTCGCGGGGTCGAAGCCGGCGGACAGCACGCGTGTGTTCAGCTGCACCTCGTCGCGCAACGCAAAGCGGTCGGCGACATGGTTAATGTAATGCAGTATTTCAGGCTGCGCCGCATAACGTTCGGTCCACTGCCATTCCTGTTCCAGCTCGCTTGAAAATGAATAAGAATATTCCATGCTCTCGACATCGCAGCGGGCGCCGGGATAGCGGTTCCAGAACCAGGTGCCGCCCACGCCACTGCCCGCTTCGTATACCTGCACCTTGAGACCAAGCGCGCGCAGGCGGTAAAGCAGGAAGAGGCCCGCAAATCCAGCGCCCACGATAATCACGTCATGGAAACCTGCCTCGGCTTCACTGTCGAGGCCAATCGCACGATCTTGTCCGGACAATTCCAATTCTCCTTATTCAAACAAGCTCAATCCAGACGGCAGGGGGAAACAGCGAACATGGGCCCGTCTCCGTAACCTCAATGGTCGCGGGGCAGTAGTCCCGCGACTGCGCCATCAGTGGCCTCTGAGTTTTTAAATCAGATCCGGTCAGGGACTTCCCGCGAACCATGCCGGCAGCGCGGTGACGATGCCGGGAAAGACCATGATCATGGTCAGCACCACCATGTCTGCAGCCAGGAACCACATGATGCCGCGAAAGATTCCTGTAGTAGAGATGAGATTGCCGACGACCCCCTTGATCACGAAGACGTTCATGCCGATCGGCGGCGTGATCATCCCGATCTCCAGCAGCTTGGTCAGGACGACGCCGAACCAGACCAGGCTGAGGTCGGCAGACTTGATCACTGGCAGCACGATAGGCAGCGTAAGCAGCATCGCGCCGATCGGCTCAAGAAACATGCCGAGCAGCAGATAGACCAATACGATGCCGAACAGCAGGATCGTGGTGCTCGCCTGCAGGCTGACCACCAGCGAAGACAGGTAGGTGCCAGCATCGGAGAGCGCGAGAAAGCGCGTCAGCAGGCTGGCGCCCACCGCGATGATCATCAGCGAAGCGGTAGTGAGCACCGTCTCGAGGATCGCATCGCGGAAACGCTCCCAAGTCAGGGAGCCTTTTATCAGCGCCACGACACAAGCCAATCCCGAGCCTACCGCGCCAGCTTCGGTGGCAGTGAAAACGCCACTGAACAGCCCGGTGAAGATTCCCAGCATGACCAGCAATATTGGCCATACCTCGACCAGGGCCGCAAGCTTTTCGGACATCGGAATGTGTTCCTTGCCACGCGGCGCCAGTGCCGGATTGAGCTTGACCCGAATCAGAATCACGATGATGTAGCTCAACGCCGTCAGCAGGCCTACCGCCACGCCGCCCAGGAACAGGGCCGTCACCGAGGTCTGGGCGATGATCCCGTACAGAATCATGATGATCGACGGCGGAATCAGCGCGCCGATCGTTCCGCCGGCTGCCACCGTGCCGGTGGCAAGCGACGCGTCATAACGCTGCTTCATCATTTCGGGAACGGCGATGCGTCCCATCGCAGCAGAGCAGGCAACCGACGACCCGCACACCGAGGCGAAGCCGGCGCAGCCCAGAATTGCCGATATCGCGAGCCCGCCGGGCACGTTTGCCAGCCAGATCCGGGCGGCGCGGAACAGCCCCTCGGTCAGCCGTGTGTGGTAGCAGATGAAGCCCAGCAGCAGAAAATTGGGCACCGAGCTCAGTACCCAGTTGGCCGAGAACTGGTAAGGCAGGACGCCCACTGCCCCCCAGGCGACATTCCAGCCCATCAGGTACCAGATGCCCGTGTAGGAGACTGCGATGAGCGAGATGCCGATTGGCAGGCGTAATGCGATCAGCACCAGCAATGCCACCATCCCGGTCAGGCCGATTTGAACTTCGGTCATAGAGAAATACCTTCTTTCATGAGGAAATATCTGGTTGTCGGCCGTCAGTCGGCGGTAACCGGGCCTGCAGTCGCGCGCGCGCTATCGATGCCTGAGCGGGCCCCGGTCAGGTAGACGACGAACTTGTATGCAACGACCAGCAGCATCAGTCCGCAGCCCAGCGGCAGGAAGAAGTACGTGGGCCAGACAGGGATGCTGTCCGTGCCCTGGACCATCGAGGCTTTGATTGCAAACTTGCTCATCGCCTCTTCCCAGGTGCGCGCGGCCATTACCGCGAACACTGCGCCGGACACCAGCAGCAGCCAGCCCGCCAGATGTTTTTGCACGACTGCCGGGAAGCGCTCCGTGAGAACCTCCACCGAAATGTGCGCGGACTTTTGCTCGGCGAAGGCAAGCGGCATGAACGCCACCAGCACCATGTAGAAATTCGAAACGATCGCAATCGTGGCCGGGAGGGGAAACCCGAATACGAAGCGTGCAATCACGTCAGCGATGACGTGCAGCATCATCAGCGCGACAGCCAGACCGGAGAGCACCGTCACCCCGGTAATGATGGTAGATATGAGTCTTCCCAGGGAATACATGTGATCTCCGGTATTGTTTGCCTGCCGCATGCGGGTGGCGATTGTGGAATGGTCTTACTTCATGCCATAGGTCTTGACATCAACCTTCGAGTAGATCTCGCGCCAGTACAGATCGGTGAATGCGTCAGCGGTCTCGACGCCGGCGACCAGCTTGACCCACTTGTCGACCAGCGGGCGCATTCCGGCAACAAGCTCATTGGCGCGCTTGACGTTGTACTGCTTGGTGTAGTTGGCCGCAATGTTCGGGATGTCGGCTTCTATCGCCTCATGCGACGCTTTCAGCAGTGCGGGATCAGTCTTGTTCAGGCGTCCGCCCTTCGCTACGAACTGCTCGATGTCACGACGTGAATTGGCGCGATAGAGGAATGTGGCGTGCGCTGTCATCAATGCGCCGGCCCGCAGCATGCCGGTACGCTGCGCTTCGTTGAGCTTGCGCCAGGCGTCGAGGTTGATGTTGACCGCGGAACCAGAGAATACGCCGGCCGGGATGTCGATGTTGGCGTCGCTGACCACTTCGCGCAGATTCCACGCGCTCAGCTCGGCCGAGGCGAGCACCGTGCAGTCGACGACCTTTTGCTTGAGCGCCTCGAACATTTCGTTGCCCGGCATCGTGACCGGCGCCGCGCCGATCTGCTTGGCCCAGCGTGCCCACGCCGCACCGCCAACACGCAGGCGCGCGCCCTTGATGTCGGCGAGCGCGCTCATCGGCTTGGTGCATTGCAGGGTGAATGGCGGGCTGACAACGGCGCCGGTGAACAGCTGGTTCTGCTTGGCAAAGTCGGCCACGCACTCGGGACAGCGGAGCATGACGAACTCGGCAAACGCGCCGGCGTACGCAAGGCCGCCCTTGACGGCCGGGTCAGGCTGGAGCGCCAGCAGCATCGACAGTTCGGAGGCCATGTTCAGGTGTGGATATTCGGCGGGCCAGTATGGTCCCAGCACGTAGCCGATATCGGAGACGCCCTTGGCGACGCCGCCCGACATTTCGGGCAGGCTCAGCAGCGCGGTATCGAATACGCGCACATTGACCGAGTTGTTGGTAAATTTCTTGACTGCCTCGGCGTACAGCTTGGCGCCGTCGACCGGCGCGCCGGAGGGAAAACCCACCGAGTAACGCAATTGCACCTGGGCGGTGGCGGAGGTTGCCGCCAGCAGGCTTGCGCAGAGCGCGACAGCCGTCGTAACAGACTTCATGATTCGCATTGCAGTGTCTCCTCTTTATGATAGAGCCCGTTGGGCCTGCTGCTCGGGATCGCGCTTCAACAACGTCGCCCCCCAGATCTCGTACGCCTGCAGACAAAGCCTTCACAACCGACATCAATTGCTGTCGCCATCGGGCATGCGCGACACTGGTTTGTCTAATACGTAAACTAACATACCAGTTTACCTTCGGCAGGTAAAGCGGCTAATAGCGAAAAGGAGCAATCATTTAGTCCGGCGCTTTTTTGACCTGGCCGGTCCGCGCGGCCTGGCCTGCGGCACAACGCGCCTGAAGCGGAAGAGGGGGTTGGCGCGCAGCGCACGCGGGTGATTACGGCGATGTTTTGGCGGGCTTTTTCCGGTCAGGCCGTCGTGCCGGAAGCTGTTTTGTTTTCAAATCGCCGGCAAGCTTGTCGCCCTCTGGCAGCACATGTGACGGCCGATTCAGAGCGATCATTTCCAGTAAAGCCTGGGCCGCGACCGACAGGGTCTGGCCACGGCGCTTCACCATCAGCAAGGGCCGCTTGAGTCCCTTGTCCCGAATCGGCACGGCGCTCAGCCCCAGCCGATTGAACTGGAAGAGCGCCAGTCCGGGGACAATGCTGACGCCGATTCCGTTTGCTATCAGGCCGGCGAGCGTGCTCAGGTGCCCGACTTCAAATCCCGTATCGTTGAACTCGATGTCTCGGAGGTGCGGTTCGATCCAGTGCCAGATGCTGCCTGCCAGGGTACTGTGTATGTAGTCACATCCGGCCAGGGAGCGCAGAGCCACGTTTTTCTTCTGGGCGAACGGATGATCGGGGGGGCATATGAAGAAGAACGGTTCGTTGAAGAGGAGCCGCGTGTCGAACTCTTCCGGGCTGTTGACCCGGGCGTTGATCGCGAAATCCACTGCGCCCTGGCGGACCAGGTCGAGATTGGCGGCGGCTACGGTGTCGAACAACTGGACCGTGATACCCGGGTAGCGGCGGCGGAAATCGGCAATGATCGCAGGCAGCCAATCCGCAGAGAGGGACGGCAGTGCCGCGATCGCGACCTTGCCCTTGCGTCGTTCCGCATGATCCCGCAGATTGACATACATCGCATCGACGTCTGCGGCCAATGCGCGCGCGACCGGAACGAGCATCCGGCCTTCCGGCGTGAGCGACACATGGCGGGTGTCGCGGTCGAACAGCCGCGTTCCCAGTTGCGATTCGAGGCGCGAGATCATCTGGCTGAAGGCGGATTGGGATACATTAAATCGCTCAGCCGCCAGCTTGAACTGTTCGCTGTCTGCCAGCGTCAGGAAGGCGCCCAGCAGGCGGCCGGAAAAATTGTTCAGTTTTTTCACATTAACGTTCCAAAAAATCCATTTTACTTAATTTTAGCCAGTCTCCATAATTTGCAATCAAAGGAGACAGGATGAATGAAATCGCAATAGGCGGCGCCGCCGGAGGATCGGGTGACCGCGTTGATGCCGCCGCGCCCATCGTTGCCGCGTTGATCAGGCGAGGGGGAGCCGCCGCGTTGACTTTCGAGAATCTGGCGGAGCGCACGCTGGCATTTGCGCAGCTTGCCAAGCGCGCCAATCCGCAGGCGGGCTATGAGCCGCTGATGGAGATGGAGGTTGCTCCCATCCTGGCCGATTGCCTCGCGCACGGCATCCCCATAGTCAGCAATTTCGGCGCCGCCAATCCGCGCGCCGCTGCGATGCACTTGCTGCGCCTCGCTGCCCGCATGGGCCTGCCGGCGCCGCGCATCGCCGTGATCGACGGCGACGATTTGTCGGATGCGCATGGCCAGGGCATGCTGGCGCCGCTACTGCCGGCCAGCTGTGCGGGACGAGCATTCGTCAGCGCCAATGTTTATCTCGGCGCATTCGCGATCGCGGATGCACTCAGAGCCGGTGCGCAAATCGTGGTGGCCGGCCGGGTCGCGGATCCCGCGCTCACGCTTGGCCCGGCAATTGCCCACCATGGCTGGAGCCGCGACGACCTCGACCAGCTCGCCGGCGCGACCATGGCCGGGCACCTGATCGAATGCGGTGCGCAAGTGACCGGAGGCTACTTCGCGGACCCGGGTTTCAAGGACGTTCCCGACCTGCATCTGATCGGGCTGCCGATCGTCGAGATCGCGGCGGACGGCACTTGCGTGCTGACAAAACCGGAGGGCACCGGCGGCATGGTCGACATACGGACGGTGAAAGAACAGCTTCTCTACGAGGTCCACGATCCGGCCGGATATCTGACACCGGACGTGGTTGCCGACATCACGCAAGCGCAACTCGAGCAGGTCGGAAAAGACCGGGTACGGCTGTCCGGGGTGCGCGGCCATCCGCGTCCGGCGACACTGAAGGCGGGTGTGTATTTCGAAGGCGGCTGGCTGGGCGAGGGGGAAATTTCATACGCGGGTCCAAACGCCGAAGCGCGCGCCCGCCTGGCTATCGATGTGCTGCGCAAACGCATGGGCAGTGCCGTCGAGCTGCGCTTCGACCTGATCGGCGTCCTGAGTGTGCACGGCGACTCGTCTGGCGCGATGCTGGATGCGCAACCCGTCGGCTGCAGCACCGACGTCCGCATGCGCGCGGCGATGCGGCACGAGGACCCGCTCGAGATCGATCGTCTGCATCGCGAGTTCACCGGTCTTTGGCTGGCCGGTCCGGCCGGCGGCGGCGGCGTCAGGACCGCCAAGCGACAGCGGCTGTCGAGCGTCTCCTGCCTGGTGCCGCGCGAACAGGTGACCGAAAGTTTTTACTTCCTGGATTGATTGATCATGAAAAAATATGACACCGTCATGGTGCCCTTGCACCAGATCGCGCACGCGCGCAGCGGCGACAAGGGCAACCGCTCGAATATCGGCCTGTTTGTTTACCGGCCGGAAGATTTCGAGCTGCTCGTCGAGCAAGTCACCGAGGAGCGGGTGGCAGACCTTTTCCGGAGCCGGCATCCGACCGCGGTCAATCGCTATCTGCTGCCTCGTTTGCACGGCATGAACTTTGTGCTCGACGAGGTGCTCGATGGCGGCGTCAACGATTCGCTCAATCTGGACATGCACGGCAAGGCGCTGTCGTTCCTGCTGCTGACCCTGCCCATCGCGGTGCCGGCCGGTTTTGTCGCCTGGTCATCCGCACGCCAACTTCTGGAGACAATATGAATTTCGTACAGGCCATCACAAAAATTGTGCTCGGCATTTCGCTTGTGTGTTCCGTCGCGTTGGCGACGGCGCAAAATTATCCTTCGCGCCCGGTCAGACTAGTGGTCCCGTTCCCGCCGGGAACCGGAACGGATATTGCCGCAAGAGTGGTGGGCCAGCAATTGCAGTTGGCGTTTGGCCAGCCTTTCGTGGTCGACAACAAACCCGGCGCGGGCGGATCGATTGCCGCGATGGAGGTGATTCGCGCGGCGCCGGATGGTTATACGCTGCTGTTCTCGTCCAACTCGGTGCTGTCGTCCAATGTCGCGCTGCTCAAGAACCTTCCGTATGACCCGAACAAGAATTTTTCTCCCATTGGCGGTGTCGCCGTGACGTCTCTGGCGTTGATGGTAAAGCCGGATTTTCCGGCAAAAACATTAAAGGAATTCATCGCCTACGCGAAGCAGCGTCCTGGCAAGATGAGCGCCGGGTATGGTTCCTCCAGCGCCCAGGTAGCGCTCGCCCTGCTCACCAAGATGGCTGGGCTGGACGTGCTGGCCGTACCGTACAAGGGCATTCCGCTGGCGGTCAACGACGTTATCGGCGGCACGCTGGATTTCGCTTTTGTCGATATCGGCAATGCCGTGGCACAGACCAAAGGAGGAATGTTGCGGACCATTGCGGTCAGCTCCGAGAAGCGCAGCGCGTTGACGCCTGACTGGCCGACCGTGTCCGAGGTACTGCCGGGATTCGAGATCCTCGGGTGGGTGGCGGTCGCCGGACCGGCGGGCATGCCGCCGCAGATTATCGAGAGCCTCAGCAGCGCCATTGGCGCTGCAATCACAACGCCCGATGTAAGGCAGAAATTTTCCACCTCGGGTTTCGCGCCGATGCCAATGAAGCCGGACCAGCTCAAGTCCTTCATCGCCAGTGAAACCGTCAAATGGACACAACTGGCGAAGGATGCCCGGATGGAAGCGCAGTAAGATGCCGACTATAAGACAGCATCCAAACGATCCGGCCTTGCGATCATTCGTGGACGTGCGCAAGGAATCGCATTTCCCAATTCAGAATCTGCCGTTCGGCATATTCAGCACGGCCTCGAATCCGGCGCGGCGCGCGGGCGTGGCAATCGGCGACTGGATTCTGGATATCGCGCTTTTGGAGCAGGCCGGTTTGCTGGCAATTCATCCGGACCCGGTTTTTTCAAAAACGACGCTCAATGACTTTCTGGCGCTCGGCCGTCCCAGATGGGTGGCGGCGCGTGAACGTATCAGCGAGCTGCTACGCCACGATAATCCGGCGCTTCAGGATAACCAGCCGCTACGCGCGCAGGCTTTGCATCCGATGGCCGAGGCGACCCTGCATCTGCCCGCAGCGGTCAGCGGCTTCAGTGACTTCCTGCTGTCGAAGGAACACGCGACAAACTGCATCGACATCGTTGGCGGCGCCAAGGACGGCAAATTGTGGCCCAACTGGCACCATCTGCCGATGGGTTATAACAGCCGTGCCAGTTCCGTGGTCGTCAGCGGCACCCCGGTGCGCCGTCCCAGCGGTCAGCTGAAAGGCAAGACCGACGAAGCGCCGCATTTCGGCGTCTGCGCCCAACTGGATTTCGAGCTCGAGACCGCGCTGGTGATTGGCAAGCCGAATGAACAGGGAACACCAATTGCGCTGGCCGATGTGGAAGAACATGCGTTCGGCATTGTCCTGCTGAACGACTGGAGCGCACGCGACATTCAGCAATGGGAAGCGCAGCCGCTGGGTGTATTCAACTCCAAAAATTTTGCGACGTCGATCTCGCCATGGATCGTCACGCTGGATGCGCTGGAGCCGTTCCGGGTCGCCGGTCCCGAACAGGACCCGGCGCCCTTGCCCTACCTGCGCCAGAGCGGAAAATGCAATATAGATGCGCAGGTCGAGGCGGCGATCTGGCCGCAAGGCGCGGCACGACCATCCACCGTCTGCCGCAGCGAACTGAAGACCATCTATTGGAGTTTCGCCCAGCAACTGGTGCACCAGACCAGTGCCGGCTGCAATGTCCAGCCGGGCGACTTGCTCGGTTCGGGAACCGTCAGCAGCAGCGCGCCGGGTTCACTGGCTTGCCTGTTCGAAGTGACACGCGACGGTAGCCAGCGCTTTGAACTTGAACAGGGCGGCAGCCGCATGTATCTGGAAGATGGCGATCAGGTAACGCTTACCGGCTGGTGCCAGGGGGATGGCTACCGCGTTGGATTCGGCCATTGCGAGGGACGCATCATCCCTGCGTGGTAACGTCCAGCTCAGGAATGTTTCGGCGAGACGACCGTGGCATCGATATCGGCCAGGCTTTCTCTGCCGCGCTGGGTAATGTCAAAACCGCCTGTTTCCGCGTTGGCGGTGACGTGGCCTTTCTTGCCAAGGAAGGTGGCGATGTCGGGAGGCAGCGGCGCCAGCGGATCGGCTGCGATCGCCCGCAGGCCGTTGATGCATGCCCTGATGAACAGCGTCTGTTTGCCTTTTTCGGTCAGCACCAGGCTGCCGTCCTTTTGGTGGGAGATGTACTTCAGTCCCGTGAGCCGCTTGGTATTCCTGGCGACACAGGCGCTTGGGCGTGCATGCTTCGAACCCTTGCCGACCTGCCCGAGCGCGTCGTATTCATCTATTGTCAAATAACCGTCAATCATAACGCCTGCTTCCTGTAAAAAACTGTTCATCCTGCCGAGGGGGTCCATGGTACGCGCCTTGCGGGAGTGCGACAAGGCGCGCCGCAACGCGGTTCGGTGTCAGCCCTTGCGCGCCATCGGCGCCATGGTCCGGTCAACGCCGCTGACCATGTCGTCAGCCACCGCCTTCATGACACCGCGCAGCCAGGTAATCGCCGGATCGAGTTCCAGATAGGTCGGATATTGCAGCACCTCCGTAAAGACCGGCATGTCGAACGGCAAACGCACCGATTTCAGCGGCAGCAATTGCTCGAACACTTTCATCAGTTGCACCTGCACCGTCGCAATGCGATTGGTGCCGACCAGCAGATGGGGCAGGACATTGAAATAAGGCGTGGTGGCTTCGACCTTGCGGGTGTGCTTGTAGGTTTTCATGAACCATTCGTCGAAGGTAACCGTCCTGACATCGCTATAGTCAACGATCACATGGCCGAGGCCGGTGTACTGCGCAAACGAAATCGACTCGCCGACGTGAGGATTCTGGTCCCACATAACGCAGACCCAGGTATCGCTGAACAGTTCTTCCGCAGGATAGTCCGGCAACTTGAATTCGGCCGGCATCACGATCATGTCGACCTCGCCGCGCTCCAGCAGCATGCTCCATTTGTAATCGAGCTGCCGCATCTTGATGGTCATCTTGGGCGCCTGCCGCGCCACGCGCCGTATCACCTCGGCCATGAACACCGTGCTGACGTAATCGGAGGCGACCACGCTGACGGTGCGGTCCGATTCGGCGATATTAAAATTGCGCTCGATCGACGTGATGGTCTGTATCTGCAGCAGCACGTCGCGCACCGGCTGCAACAGCTCATTGCCTAACGGGGACAGCAGCATCTTGCGGCCGACCTGGACCAGCAGCTCGTCGCCGAAATAGGCGCGCAGACGGGTCAGGGAATTGCTGGTCGCCGACTGGCTCAGGAAAAGCCGCTCGGCCGCACGCGACACGCTGCGTTCCGTCAGCAGCGCATCGAGGCAGACCAGCTGGTTCAGGTCAAGATTGCGAAAGCGCATGGCGTCCGTTCAATGTATTCATGGGACCCATAGGTTATATGGATAGAACCCATTTCACAAACACTGAACAGTGTGAAATGATGAGTTCCCTGAGAAGGCATTGGCTTTTTGTCAATTCCAGGCTGCGCCAGCGGGCGCGCAATAATAAAACCGGAGACAGAATGAAAAAACACATACTCGCGACAATGATGATCGGACTGGCCGCTGCTGCCGCAACGACCGATGGCATGGCCGCGGCAAACAGCACCATCCGTCTCGGCGTGCTCACCGACATGTCGGGTCCTTATTCGACACTGACCGGCCGCGGTTCGGTGGTCGCCACGCAGATGGCGATCGACGATTGCCTGGCGAAAGAATGCAAGGGCATGAAAATCGACCTGGTGTTCGCCGATCATCTGAACAAGGCCGACGTCGCCTCATCAAAAGCGCGCGAATGGTTCGATACGCAGAAAGTCGATGCGCTGGTCGATCTGGTCAATGCGTCGGTGCAGCTGTCAATTCAGAAACTGGTGGTTGAAAAAGACAAGGTCGCCTTGTACCCGGGTGGCACCACACGCCTGACCAATGAAGATTGCGCGCCGAATAACAGCGTGCAGTGGATGTGGGATACCTACTCACAGGTGGCGGCGGTGACGCGCGCGTTGAGCAAACCGGGCTCGTCATGGTATTTCCTGACAGCGGATTATGCGTTCGGCAAAGCGCTGGAAGGTGATGGAAAATCGGTGATCGAATCGACCGGCGGCAAATTCATCGGCTCGCATCGCCATCCGTTCCCGAATTCCGATTTCGGCTCGGCGATTCTGCAGGCGCAAGCGTCAAAGGCCAATTTCATCGGCCTTGCCAATGCCGGTCCCGATACCATCAATTCGATCAAGGGCGCACGCGAATTCGGCATCGACAAGAAGACGCAGCGCATAGTCGGATTCATTCTGACCGCGCAGGAAGTGCGCAGCCTGGGTCTGGAAACCGCGCAGGGCGCGACCCTGGCCGAGGGATTTTATTGGGATTACGATGCCGGCACCCGCGCCTTCAGCAACCGCTATGAAAAAATCTCGAAGCTGGGCAAGCCATCGATGATTCACGCCGGCGTGTATTCATCGGTCTACCACTACCTGAAGGCCGCCGCGGTCAGCAAGACCACCGATGCCAAAAGCGTCGTGCAAACCATGCACAAGCTGCCGATCAAGGACGATGTGGTGCGCAATGCAAAATTGCGTCCAGACGGCCGGATGATCCATGACTATTATCTTTTCACCGTCAAATCGCCGGCCGAGTCGAAGGGCGAGTGGGACTTGTATCGCCTGGATAAAGTCATTCCCGGCGACCAGGCATTCAAGCCGCTGAAGGACTCGGCTTGTCCGGCGATCAAGAAGTCGTAAGCAGGCATGAAAAGCGCCGCCGGCCAACCGAATCCGCTGCACGGCTGGCAAGTCGACCGTGCAGCCATCCGCACCATCGGGCATGACTTGCAACGGCCGGAATGCATCCTGGCCGAACCGGATGGAAGCTTGTGGGTGGCGGATGCGCGCGGCGGTGTGATGCACATCGCCGGCGACGGCAGCCAGGAGCTGATTGTGCCGGCGGTCGACCAGCATTTCGGCAACGCCGGTTCGGCACATGAACAGTTCATGTACGGCACCTTGCCCAACGGCCTTGCGTTTGCCGCCAACGGCGACCTGCTGATTTCGAACTTCGGCACCGATGTGCTGGAAGTGATGACACGCAGCGGTGAACGCCGTACCTTGTATGACACGATCGATGGCAAGCCCATAGGCAAGGTCAACTTCGTCTTGCGCGACTCGCAGGACAGGATCTGGATCACCATCTCGACCCGCGTCAATCCGTGGAGCAATGCGATCCGCGCGGACCTGGCGGATGGTTATATCGCCCTGGTCGATGGCGCCGGCATACGTGTTGTTGCCGAAGGATTTGCATTCACCAATGAAATCCGTCTCGATGCAAAAGAGGAATGGCTGTACATCGCCGAAACCACCGGCAAGCGGATTTCTCGCATGCGGGTGCAGCCCGACGGCGCATTGACTGACCGCGAGGTCTACGGACCGGCCAGCCTCGGCGCCGGGTTTCCTGACGGGTTTGCCTTCGATTCGTTTGGCAACCTGTGGGTTACGATGATCATGTCCGACCGGCTGCTGGCGATCACGCCCGAAGGCGAGGTGCTGACTTTGCTCGACGACGGCAATCCGGCAGGCACGGCGGCACTCGAATCCTGTTTTGCGTCGGGTGCTTCGGTGCCCACCGAAATTCTGGTCAATGCACGCGGCACGCTGGCGCCGTGGATGGCCAGCGTTACCTTCGGCGGCAAGGATCTGAAAACGGTTTACCTGGGCAGCCTGATGGGCCACACGATTCCGTTTTTCCGCGCACCGGTGGCAGGCCTGCCGATGGTGCATTGGAAGTAAATCAAATTTGAAATCTTTGGGAGCATGCTGATGGCCAGGCGATTTGTGGATCTGTCGATCTATCTTGAAAACGATGTCATCTCCGATCCTCCCGGCTATCAGCCGAAGATTGAATACATCAACCATCACACCTCGGCGCCGCAGCTGCTGCAGTTCTTCCCGGGCCTGAAGGAAACCGATCTGCCGGATGGCGAAGCGTGGGCGATTGAAAAAGTGGCGCTGAACACGCACAACGGCACCCATCTCGATGCGCCCTATCATTTTCATTCGACGATGAACAAGGGCGAGCGTGCGATCACGATTGACGAAGTGCCGCTCGAGTGGTGTTTTCAATCGGGAGTCAAGCTGGATTTCCGCCGCTTCGCAGACGGTTATGTGGTGACTGCGGCCGATGTCGAAGCCGAACTGAAACGCATCGGCCATGAACTCAAGCCGCTCGATATCGTGGTCGTCAACACCGCTGCCGGCAAACGTTACGGCGAAAAGGATTATGTGTCAGCCGGCAGTGGCATGGGTTATGAGGCGACGATGTATCTGCTGGAGCGCGGCGTGCGCCTGACCGGGACTGATGGCTGGAGCTGGGATGCGCCGTTCGTGCATACCGCAGTGAAGTACAAGGAAACCAGCGACGCCGGGCTGATCTGGGAAGGGCACAAGGCGGGGCGGGATATCGGCTATTGCCATCTGGAGAAGCTGCACAACCTGGAAGTGCTGCCGGCGCATGGGTTTACGATCGCGTGTTTCCCGGTGAAGATACGCGCAGCGTCGGCCGGGTGGACGCGGGCGGTGGCGATTTTTGAAGAGGGGTAGAGCGGGCCACCGCTGTGCTGGAGAGGATAGCTGATTTTCGCTGCGGTCCTGCGGACTCAGCCGGTGACGTCGATCTGCGTCAGAGCGTCGCGAATCGCGTTTGCATCACCGGGCCGGACGAGGCGCGCGATTTCCTTGCCTTGCTTCAGAAATACCAGGGTAGGCCACAGCTTCACTCTGAATGAGCGCCCCAGCGCCAGTCCGCTGCCATCTTCGATCTTGATATGGCGCACACGCGGATGGTCGGCGATTGCCGATGCCAGCAGCGGCTGCGCTGCCTGGCAGTGTCCGCACCAGGGCGCGCCGAACTCGAGCAGGGTTGCGCCGTCAAGCAGGTCGATCTCTGCGCGCGCCGGTTCGGTCGCCGCATACACATTGTTCATGGCCATGTTGATATCCTCCTGTTCGCGAAATCTCTTCGCATAAAAATCATTGTGGAAAAATCGGCCGCTGACCGCTTCACTTCCGTTTTGCACTGGGATTGATTTTATCTCGATCTATCGGTCGTTGCCCGCGGGCTCTGTTTTGCCGTCAGTCAGCATCGTTTGATGCGCCAGCACTGTCAAAATAAAACCAATACAATGGTTTTATAGGGGAGCGTATTGTTCAGGCAGGCAAGAGGCGAACCACTAGTTCGGAAGGGCACGTGATGATGATACTCAAGACACTGCTGGCGGCCTGCCTGGCTGTTGGCGCACTGGTTTTTACCGGACCGGCGCTGGCGCAGGAAGCACCCGACGTGCTGGTCAAGCGCATCACCCGCGAAGTGATGGCGACCGCGAAGAGCGACAGGGAAATCAAGGCAGGCAACCGCAAACGCATCCACGAGGTGGTTGAAACCATGATTCTTCCGCATCTCGATTTCCGGCGCGCCACCGCGATGACCCTAGGGCGTTACTGGCGCCAGGCGACGCCGCAACAGCAGCAGCAACTGATCGACGAATTCCGCGCGCTGATGATGTATACCTATGCCGGCGCGATGTCTCAGATCGGCGATCAGGAGTTGGAGTACAAGCCGCTGCGGGCCGGACCGGACGACACTGAAGTCGAGGTCCACTTCCAGGTCCGGCAAACCCGCGGAAGCGAACCGGTCCAGGTCGCCTACCGTTTGTACAAGACGCCGGATGGGTGGAAAGTGTACGACGTAAATGTGATGGGCGCCTGGTTGATTGAAACGTACAAGAACAGCTTTTCCACGGAAATCGACAAGGGAGGAATCGATGGATTGATCCGTACCCTGTCAGAGAAGAATCGCAAGTTGGCGGCGCAGGCAAATGGGAGCGGCAGGAGGCCGTGATTGGCTGTTACCCGCTTAACGTAGCGTTATGGCTTGCAAGCCCAACGCCAATTTTCGGTCGCCCTCTTTGAAGCCTATTTTTTTGGGATTGACAGCGTTCGGGAACTGGATCTGGACATGCATCACACCCAGATTCGCGATGTTTTCCTGAATCTTCTCGGGGATGGCAATATCGATAAGATTGCCCGATGGCTTGGTCAGACTTGCCGTGAAAACCAGCACATCATTAATCGTGACCACGATTTCCTGTTTCGGATGAACAGGAGTGACCAATACGTTTGCTTCCATAAGGAGCGAGCGTATTTTGCCTGATACCGGCAGGATAATTTTAGCGGTGTCGCCATCTGACCATGTGCCCCATGGCTCGGGCGAAGACCAGCCACTTTCGAGGTAAGCCACGCCGGCTCCAGTTCGGCTCGTAAGCAGCCTTTCCCCGATATTGAAGGGAGGAATCAAGTCAGTGGAATTCACTTCACCCGCAATCGGAGGACAACCGGCGCATTTCTTCCACCCGGGGGCAAGCACGTTAAAACCATCGACCCGGGCCAGGACATCGGTATCGAAGTCGACGCCTGAAGCGGCGTTGCGAAATACAACATCATCGAATACATAAAGGGCGTCGGCTTCGAATTTGCCAGTCCTGATCGCATCGGCTGCCTTGCGTTGCGCTTGCTCCAATGCGGAGGTGCCAATGCGTGCAAGATAAACGGCATCTGTTGCAAGCCCGTGTGTCCCGGCGTAAGCAGCCAGCGGCAACCACTTCGGTGAATTACTCATCGGCTTAATCCAGCGCACCTTCTTGTATCTGGACGCGGCGTGTGCCCAAAACGGTGAAACCAGCGGAGAGGCCCACGTCGATGCAGGTTTTGTCATCAGATTTTTGTGGATGCCACGCCAGGAAGCGCTGGTATCCAGCACCTGGATCACCAGTGCCAGCCCTAGCAGATAAAGCGCTGTACGATGATTGTATCCGCGGACAATCAGAAAAATGATGATAAAGACAATCGCATAAAAAGCAGGCCAGAACATGCGTTCAGAGGCGCGGAAAACATTCGCCATCTCGAGCACCAGTTCGGGAAGCGGGTACTCAACGACCAATGATCCTAAACCCACCCTGTTGGATACGGCGAAAACCGCCAGTCCGGCTAACACCAACACCAGAACAGGAAACCTGCGGACTGCCCTGCCGAATCCGGTCGCGCCACCAATCGCAGCTGGCAAGGTGCAAACAGCAAGGAAGATGACACCCAGTCCTAAAAAGTTGGACCCTGCTTGCGCATCACCTTCTGGAATATCCTTTAAAACATGAGACCAGCCACTGGAATCAAACAGGGACAGCAGGTTCATGCGATAGAGGCCAAAACCATCTGCGCTTGTGCCAGGACCAACACTGAAATAACCAGCCTGCCAGCAGGCGATTGCGGTTACCGACAAGACCAGGGCCAGTTCAAGAACCCCGCTTCGCATCGGCAATGTGCGCGACATCGTTTTCCCGGCAAGATCTGCCAGCCAAAGCAGCGCGACCATTGCCAGCAAATAAGCATGGACCAGGGCGGCAAGCGCCAGGAGCAAGACCCAGGCCCCTCTTCGCCTGCCTGGCGCCGGATGGAATGATAAATACAGGGCTGCAAGAATAAGAAAGTGCCCAGCCAGGCTCAGGTGGCCCCCCATGCGCAATAACATTGGCGGGGCAAACACAAAGAGCCCCGTACCCAGGGTTCGTATGGCGGTGCGATCGGAGAGGAGGCCGGTCAATTTCCAGGCGAACCACGCCTGCAGGACAAAACAGACGAGGAGCCATATGCCAAAGTACTGAAATGGCTCGGGAAGAAAAGTCGTGAAAGGCTTGAACAGAAAAGCGAACAGCGGATTTGAATCCGAGAACAGGATTGCACTGCCAAGTTCAAGACCGTAAGCCGGATTTAATCCAATTGGAAAAGACCAGTCCGAGTTCCTGAAAAAAAGCCATCCGAGATAATAAGTGGGTTGATCGCCTTCACCGAGCCAGGCAATATTTTTCGGATGCAAAGCCCTGGGACCGATAATGATAAAAAACGCCAAAGCGCCTAGCAGCAAGGGGAAGATTTTTTCAGTCTGTTTGCTGGCGTACATTTTCATTGATAAGTCAAAAAATTGTGCAGGAAAAAAGTAATCGGCGGCATTGTCAGTGCAACAGCACATAAGCCAATCAGATAGTCAAAGCCCAGGTCCTGTGCGATCCATGCAATCAGCATCGCCAACAGGAATCCAAAAACTGAGACCACTACAAATCTTGAAAAAGTTTTTCCGTTTAATCGGCTGGAAAAACTCCAGGTCGTGTTTATTACGTAAGAGATCAGTGTTGCGCCAATAAAGGCCACACCATTTGCCAGAGGTGGATGCGGCATTAAAAACCGCATGAACATAATGACGATCAGTGCGTGTACGCCGGTAACAAATAGGCCCGTACAGGCAAAACGGATTGCACGTTTTGGCATGACTGGATTTGATAGACCTGCTTCATTGTTTTTCAACTTTTGCCTGCCAAATGATTTTGATCGGGCGCCACCTTCTCTGCCAGACAGAAAACCGTCAGGCCTGCCGTCCGGTTGATGCGCATCAGAGGCAGCTCCATGCTGCAAAGCGACTTCAATATCGTATTTGCGATTGGATGATGTCTGGTCAATTGGGAATGTGCCGGTTTCCGATTGCTTCCGAATTTCTGTGCAATGCGAAGAGTCGCCGCGATGGGAAAAACCGCGCCAAAATAATAGGCCCCGTGTTTTACATGCAGACCGGCATTGCGCACGACCTTTTCCAATTGAGGTAGTGTGTAGCGGCGCTTGTGTTCAAGAAAATCATCATGTCCACTCCAAAGAAACTGGAATGCCGGCACGCTAACCAGGAACCGGCTGCCATCTGGCACCTTGTCGACATACTCCCTTAAAAGCGCAACATCATCATCGACATGCTCCAGCACATCCATCAACAGCACGAGATCTGCATCGACACTATCAACTGAGCGCCGGTAGTGAACAGCCTTGCCAGCTTCCCATTCATCCGAGTCGGATTTGTAGCTGATATCAACACACCATGCCTCGGCCGCATCAGTGCAAGCCAGGAGATGGCGAGAGAAGAATCCTGATCCCGCCCCCACGTCAAGAATTCTCGCGGGCACAGTGCCTTCAAGAAGACGCCGCATGGCGTTTGCTTTCGAACGGTAATACCAGTGCCGTTCGATATCGGCGCTCAGAATGTCGGTCTCCTTGAGGTCCATCTGTCAAACCTTGGGCTCGTAGAGACGGCGCACGAGAAAAACCGGACGACGTTTTGTTTCGATGTAGGTTCTACCCAGATATTCACCAATCACGCCAATTCCCATCAGATGCAAGCCCCCCAGAAAGGTGACCGCTACCATCAATGAGGCATAACCAGGAACATCGACGCCGTGAATGAGAACCTTGAGCGCAATGAACATCGCAAACAGAAAGGAGACAAGGGAGACGGCGAAGCCGAGGTAGGTCCACACGCGCAGTGGATCCGTACTGAAGCTGGTCACCCCCTCAAGGGCAAAATTCCACAGCTTCCAGCCGTTGAACTTGCTTGTCCCCGTGACCCGCTCCGGGCGCGCGTAGTCGACGCAGGTGGTACGGAATCCTACCCAGGCGAACAAACCCTTCATGAAACGATGGGACTCGGGCAGCGTTTTAAGCGCATCGACAACACAACGGTCCATGAGCCTGAAGTCGCCGACATTTTTCGGCAGCGTGGGATTGGCAATTTTGTTGTGGATGCGGTAAAACCAGTTTGCGGAGGCGCGTTTGGCCCAGGAATCGGAATCCCGATTTATCCGCCGCCCCAATACCACCTCGTAACCTTCCCGCCACCTGGCAATCATTTCAAGGATGATTTCTGGCGGATCCTGAAGGTCCACATCAATGGGGATGACCACTTGCCCCTTGGCTGTTTGCAGGCCGGCGGTGAGCGCAGCCTCTTTGCCGAAATTGCGGCTGAGATCAACGATTGTTAATCGGGAATCTGTTTTCTGGTATGCCAGCAGTCTCTCCAGAGTACCGTCGGTGCTGCCATCATTAACAAAAACAATGTCAACCTGGACCAGGAATTCGCTTTTGAAAACCGCAGACACTTTTTCAATGAACAAGCCGACGGTGTCGACTTCATTAAAGACAGGGACAACGAGCGAAAGCTGTATTACAGAATCCGGGTTGATCTGATTGGTCAATTCGTTGTGGCCTGTTTTTATATGAACGCTGTTTATGGTGAGTGACGATCGCCCACCATTTTGATATGTGGCAAGAATGCCGTATTGATAATTCTCAATGCCCGTTGGCGATTGTGCGATTGGCAGATTCAGAGCCTATCCCAGCAGGCCGATTCAGTTGTGGCGGAGGTGATTGGTGTTTGGTTCGTAGCGCTGCAACTGCCCAATTTTTTTCAGCGATGTGACCGGCGCGCAGTAGATCGAGCAGGTTGACGCGAGTCATGGAAGGGCTGCGTTTGGACCAGGCAATGCACTGATTGCCGATATGGGTCACCTGATGATTGGTTCAGGGAGACAGCCTTCGGCCGCCTCCCCGTCCTTATGAGCTGGATGTTGATGGAACTACCGCCGATGAACTGCGGTTGCGTGATTCACGCATTGCATTACCGGTTGCAGAAACCGCAATCTGCATGACCTATTGAAGCCTCATCGTTAGTCGACACTCGCGCCAGATTTTTTGACTAATATTCGATAGACTTCGGTTTCCTTGACAATGAACTCACGCAACTGGTTCGGCCCTAGGGTGGAAAGCGGCATCTGATCGTTTTCTTCCTGGAACTTGACTATTTCAGGCAGTTTCATTACCTCCTGGATCGCGGCCGACATCTTTTGGACAATGTCAACTGGTGTTCCCGCGGGCATCAGGATCGACGACCAGGAGGCGAGAACAAGGTCATAACCCTTCTCTTTGAAGGTCGGTATATTTGGAAAGCTCTTCACTCGCGTTTCTCGTGAGACGCCGAGCGCCAGGACGGTCCCCGCGTTCAGGTGCGGACGCATGACCGGGATGAAGTCGAAGATGGCATCTATCCTTCCGGCGCGCAGATCGGAATAGAGGCCGCCTGATTCTTTATAGGGGACATGGGTCATCGTTGTGCCAGTGGCCATCTGAAACAATTCCCCCGTCAGGTGGGACCCGGTGCCGACCCCTGGGGAGCCGAAGTTCACTGTTCCGGGATTTTTCTTCAGATAGGCGACGAACTCCTCGACTGTCTTATAGGGCTTGGATGCATTCACAACCAGTATCAGCGGATTTGCCGCCAAGCCATTCACCGGAACGAATGACTGAAGTGGCACGTAGGGAAGCTTCTTGTAAAGGGACACGTAAGTCGCGATCGGGCCTGACGAACCATACAGCATGGTGTATCCATCGGGCTTGGCGTTTGCCACGGCCTGTGTGCCAATAATTCCGCCCGCTCCCGTACGGTTCTCAACCACAATCGATTGGCCCAATTTTTTGGTAAGCGCCTGCGCGACCAGCCGTGAAAAAGCGTCAGTCACATTCCCTGCGGGAAAAGGGACAACCCATGTTATTGGACGGTCAGGATACGGAATCGATTGTGCGCTGCTTGCGAAGGGCAAGGCGGCAAGTACACACACGGATGCCGCCAAAATACTTTTCAAATTCATCTCGTTTCTCCTGTATTAGTTTTATTGTGTTGCGCGATTGATGAGCTCATTGGGCAAGTATAAAAAAAACACAGAGGAAGAATTGTCAAGGATGCGACATTCTCCCTGGTACCGCGAATAACGGCCTCCACGTACCTGGATTCACTTGGGCCGGGTTCACTATCCGAATAGGCTAGCCGTTTATGCCTGGCATACTCCGGAGCGACGGCCCCGGGTCAAGGTACAATTGCAACGATCATGTTAACCTTGGCGCCATCTATGATCTTGCGTTAACAACTTGGCAATTACTTTTCCAGAAAACCGTTCAAATCCTTCTGAATCGCCCAGGAAATAGGTCGAGAAAAATAGTGTCCTCAACACATCCCAAGGATCAATTGTCCAGCATCCAATCCAGGCCAGCGGACCGCCGGATTGCACTTTTTGACTCGCTTCCCGCGGACTTGCAAAAAGCTGTGGTGAATGCCACTCGACGTCGCCGTTACATTGCTGGCGGCGTAATCTATTCGCAAGGTAGCTTTGGGAGAGAGATGTATCGGATTGTCTCCGGCGCCGTGCGTTTGTACCACCTCAGTGATGACGGGCACGAATTTGTTCACGCGGTCTATGAGCGAGGCGACTGTTTTGGCGTCAGCAGCCTCATCGACGGTGAGCCGCGGGCGCAGATGGCCCAGGCGCAAGTCGACACGGTATTGGAAGTGCTGACGCTCGAGGCCTTCAATTCGATACGTATGGCCGATCCCGCCTTTGATCGCGCCTTGATGCTGATGCTCATCGGCGACGTCAGGATCTTGATCGGCCGGGTTAACAGTGTTGCGTTCGAACCGCTGCCGAGCAGGCTCGCATGGCGCATGATCAAGATCGCTCAGATTGACGCCGATGGTAATCATGTCGCCACCTTGTCCCAGGCGGAATTGGCGTCAATGGTTGACGCATCGCGCCAGCGGGTTAACACGATTCTCCGGCAGTTTCAGGCCGAGGGCCTCGTTTCGCTGAATTACGGCACGATCATCATCAAAGACAGAACCAGGTTAGCCAGAAAAATCACAAAGCCCTGAATGCTATTTGCCGCGCAAGCGGCGAAATTGACAGTCAACACCTGACCGGCGAACGCCACGTTCCAGGTTTTCTGTTGCGATATCAAAAACAAACGTAATCGATGCAGTCGGGGCAACCCTCGCTTCGAGGCGCCATCGAGATCTCTTCTCCCGTGGCCTGCTTTATTTTTTCCCTGTAGCGCATGTTTGTACCACTCATCGTTCCGTCCGGAACACATCGCGGCACGTCGTGCCTCAACAAAAACGCCAAAAACCAAAGTGTCAAATACTTGACAGTCTGTCGCAGGCAATGCCGATATTGTTTCATTCAATGTTTTAGTCACCGCCAACTCTAGTGGGAAAATTTAATGAAACGCATGCACCTTAACGGATTCAAAATCGCGGGGGTCGGCCACACGGCAATCGGCCTTTGGCGCCATCCAGACAACCAGGCTCATCGGTACAAGGACCTCGATTATTGGATCGAGACCGCCAGGACGCTCGAGGCCGGCAAGTTCGACAGCTTGTTCATGGCCGACTTCTCGGGATTGGCGGATGTGTATGGAGGCAGTCCCGATATCGCGTTTCGTGAAGCGCTGCATGTGCCGTTGAACGATCCCATGATGGCCGTCTCTGCCATGGCCGCTGCGACCAGGCATCTTGGATTCGGCATCACTGTACCAACCACCTACGAACAACCTTACAGCTTTGCCAGAAAAATGACGACGCTCGATCACCTGACGAAGGGCCGGGTCGGTTGGAACATCGTGACGTCGGCGGTGGGAAGCGCCGCCCGCAATCTCGGCCGTGACCAGCAGGTGCCGCACGACGAGCGGTACGCGATGGCAGAGGAATTCATGGAGGCTGTTTACAAGCTTTGGGAAGGAAGCTGGGAAGACGACTCGGTAGTGATGGACCGGGAAAACGGCATCTTTGCTGATCCGGCAAAGATTCACAAGGCTGCGCACGATGGCAAGTACTACAAGGTGCCTGACGCCTTCATGTGCGAACCTTCGATCCAACGCACGCCGACGCTGTTCCAGGCCGGTTCTTCGGACAAGGGGAAAGAGTTCGCTGCGCGGCATGCTGAAGCGGTCTTCCTGGTCAATCCAAACGTGTCAGGCATGCGAAGAACGGTGGATGAAATCCGGATGCTGGCCGAGAAGGCGGGCCGCGATCCGCAAAGCATCAAGTTCATGGCCGGCGTGTCCGTCGTGGTGGCGGAGACTGATCGGGCCGCTCAAGAAAAGTTCAGTGATCAATTGAGCTACATCAGTCTGATTGGCACGCTCGCGCGTCAGGCGACTCTGGTGCAGATGGATTTCTCGAAGATGGATATCGACAAGCCCTTGCAGTACATAGAGACAGACGGCATCCGGTCGTTTCTTGAACGTTTTACGAAAGGCGATCCCGATCGCGTGTGGACACCCCGCCAGATCGCCGAGATGATGTCCAAGTCCGCCGGCGGCATCAGCATTGTCGGCTCTCCATCCACGGTCGCAGACAAGCTCGAGGAACTGATGGAGCATGCTGACATTGATGGCTTCAACATCAACGATCACATGCCGCTGCGTGCATTTCCCGATTTCGTTGAGTACGTCGTGCCGGAATTGCAGCGTCGTGGCCGGGTCTGGAAGGATTACGAAGGGACTACCTTGCGCGAGAGCGTGACGGGCGTGCGTAACCCAAGACTGGACGCTAGTCATATTGGAGCGTCGTTCCGGCAACGGCGGGACGTTAACTCACCAGCGCAAAGCGCGCAGTCGGCATCGGAAAGCGCCGGTCTCGCATGAAACAATTTCATTTGAACGTACAGGCTTTGCCAAAGGTTGCCCCATGAGCGGGAAAACCTGCCCGCCTTCGGTCGAAACCCGGCCACCCTCCTGGTCGTACGGTTCAGGAGGCTGGGACACGCATGCACACGTATTCGGTCCGATCAGGACATTTCCTTTTGACGTCCATCGCCGATACACGCCGCCCGAGCAAACCGTTGAACAATACCTGGCAAATCTCGACGCACTGGGCCTTCGCATGGGCGTCCTTGTCCAACCCAGCGTTTACGGGAAAGACAATGACGCGCTGATCAGTGCCTTGCTGGCCGGGAAAGGCCGATTGGTGGGTGTCATTGATTTCGATGCCAACACTGTCACTGACGAACAGATCGATTCATGGAACAGTGCCGGCGTGTGCGGGGCACGCGTGTGGTGGGACGGCAGTCTCCCGGCGCAATGGCTGACGCAACTCGCATCCCGCTTGCGCGACACACGATGGCACCTCGATGTCTTTTGCGCGAATGCGGATGCGTTGATTGATTTCAGCGCGCGCATCGACAAACTCGATATGCCGGTCATGATTGAGGCGATGGGCACACCGCGCGACGACGATACGCTCTCGAGCCCCGGATTCCAGACACTACTCGGGCTACTTCGGGAGGAGGCAATCTGGGTCAAGCTGTCGCATCCTTACAAGATCGATCCTGGTGGACTTCCATACCCACTGGCAGCCCCGTTCGCGCGTGCAATCGTCGATGCCGCACCCAATCAGGTGGTATGGGGATCCGACTGGCCACACCCCATGATCAACGGGCCGATGCCGAACGACGGCGGTCTGATCGATCTACTCCCGTCATGGGCAGGTAGCGTCGAATTGGCGCGACAAATCCTAGAAGTCAATCCGAGGCAATTCTACAGACAGGAAACTTGACTGTCTTATTTCAGAAGCCCCGTGTGACGCAAGCATTTTTTAAAATTTGGAGAAATTATGTCGCTGCCAGTCGTTGTCGTGTCATCGCCCATGAATGAAGTCGGCGTCGAGATCCTTAAGCGAGAGTGCGAGGTCAGAGAAGTTCATTACGGGATCGCGTCCGAAGCGGAACTTGTGCAGGCGCTGCGTGATGCCGATGCCGTCATCACGCGCTCCTTGCCTGTGACTGCGGCATTGCTGAGTCAATGTCCACGGCTGAAAGTGGTGGCCAAGCACGGCGCCGGCGTCGATACCATTGACGTCGCCACTGCGACAAAGCTTGGCATCGTGGTCGCCAATAGCGGCGACGCAAACTCGCTTGGCGTTGCAGAACATGCAGTCGCGCTCATGCTGGCCACATTGCGGCGCATCCCGGAGATTCACAAGATGGTCGCGGCGGGAGGCGGCTTCGCCGAGCGCGAGCGGATGGTGTTCGGAGACTTGTGGGAGGCCACCGTGGGCCTGGTCGGTTTTGGCAATATTGGCCGCGCGACTGGCCGAATGTGCAGGAATGGCTTTCAGTCGAAGCTTATCGCCTACGACCCTACCGTAGACAAAGCAACGATGGCCGCGGAGGGTGTGGAAAAGGCCGACGAGCTTCAGTCGCTTTTGACACGGGCTGACATCATCTCGCTGCATTTGCCCCTTAACGCGCAAACCCATCACCTGATCGGCGCAACACAATTCGAGACGATGAAGCGGAACGCGATCATCATCAATACGGCGCGCGGCGGGACGATCGATGAAGCGGCGTTGTTCGATGCGCTGCAAAGCGGCCGGATCGCGGGCGCCGGCATCGATGTTTTTGAGCAAGAGCCTCCAGGGGCGGACAACCCGCTGTTTCAGCTGAAAAACGTCGTGTTATCCCCGCATATTGGCGGTGCCACGCTTGCCGCGCGCAAGAGGACGGCGACGCGGGCCGCACAGGCTGCGTTAGCGGTCCTGGCCGGCCGGCGCCCGGATTACGTGATCAATCCCGAGGTTCTCGGGCAAGCGCGCATGCGGTTAAGCGCCTGAATGCCATGTCAATCACAAAACGTCATCACGCCGGAGTACCGTCGTGGAGGAGATGAACATCGATACAAATACATGCGAGCGCTATAAACGCATTCCGGTTGCCGTGCTCAACGACGTCATGGTCAAAGCCGGATGTCCCGATCAGGTCCTGAGCCACGAGATCAAGAGTTCGGACGGCCTGCCGTCATTCGCCGGACCAGCATTTTGTGTCAGGGGCGAGAGAACCGCAGGCGGATCCGGCAAGCCGGATGTCAGATTCGAGATGTACCGGCAGTTTCGAAGCGGCTCGGTGCTGATCATCGCCACCGGAGGATATCGTTCGACAGCCGTACTCGGCGAGAACATGACGGTGGCACTGAAAATGCGTGGGTGCCAGGGCATCGTCGTAGACGGCGGCTACCGGGACAAGTCGAGCATTGCCGAAGCGGGCATCCCTGTTCGCGCCATGTTCGTCAGTCCCGTCGCCAGCAGCGGCAGATTTGCCTTGGTTGAATTCGATGTCAGCGTCACGCTTCCGGGGCAGTCTACGCCCGAGGTTCAGATCCATGCCGGGGACCTGGTGGTCGGTGACGAAGAGGGAACCATCATCATTCCAGCCCGAGGCGTGCAAACCATTCTGGAAGACGCCGAGAAAGTCATTGAAGCCGAACGCAGGACACGAGATCTGATCCTCGCAGGCGAGGATGCAGAAAAAGCGTACAAATCGAACGATCGTTTTGGCCATGTTCGGCCGATCTGACTTTAACCACACGAAAGTAACATCATGCCAATGCAGCAAAAACTCCAGGAACTGCTGGACAAGCAAGAAATTTACGAAGTCCTGTGTCGTTACTGCCGCGGATGCGATCGCCTGGACAAGGAGCTGATTCTGTCCTGTTTCCACCCGGGTGCGATTGACATTCATGTCGCGCGGGCTTCGGGCGTTCATCGCGGTACGATCGAACAGTTGATCGAGAACGAGTTCGAGGGCTGGAAACGATTCGCGGGTTCCCAGCATCACATCATGAACCACCTGTGCGAGATATCAGGCGATGTCGCGCTCACGGAAACCTATCAGTTCTCCTTCTACTGGGCGATTCCCGGAGACGATCCGTCCCTGAACCTGACCAACTCGAACCGCTACATCGACCGTTTCGAACGGCGGGAAGATGGTATCTGGCGTATCGCCCGGCGCGAGTTCTACCGAAACTTCACGCGCAGGGAGACCCGTCCATTTGTTTTTCCAACGGAAGAGAATGGCTGGCCGCGAGGATCCCAGGATCGCAATGATCCGGCGTACCGGACCTTGGGACCATCAAAGCCTTGAACTGAATTTTCTTCAGCGATACCGTGATCGACTTTTGCCGAGTCCGCGGTTCGCTCAACTGGTTATAGCAGGGAAAGAATCGTGGCATTCTCCGAAACGCATATTTCGCCCAACACAATCCGCAGCATGTTCTCGCGAGCGATGTCGGACATGTACCGTGCTGAAGTGCCGCAATATGGCACATTGTTGAAACTGGTTGAAGAAGTCAATCTGGCGGTCCGCAAGGCCAATCCAGCGCTTGACGGGGTGCTCAGGCGCGATGGCGAGATCGAGCGTCTGGACCTTGAACGTCATGGCGCGATCCGCCTGGGGACGGCGGAAGAGCTCGCCACCATTCGCCGGCTTTTCGCTGTTTTGGGAATGGTGGCGGTCGGCTACTACGACTTGTCGGTAGCAGGTGTTCCAGTACATTCCACCGCCTTCCGGCCGGTTGACGCCGAGGCACTGCGAATCAATCCGTTCCGCGTCTTCACTTCACTGTTGCGCCTCGATCTTGTCGCCGACCAGGAGCTGCGCGCGGAAGCGGCGGAAATTCTCGCGAAGCGGACTATCTTTACGCCCGGCTGCCTGGAGTTGATTGAGATGGCTGAAAGGCACGGTGGCTTAACCGCGCAGCAGGGCGCACGTTTCGTGAGCGAGGCGCTTGAGACCTTCCGCTGGCAAAGTGAGGCGACGGTCTCGGCAGATGTTTATCGCCGTCTGATGGTTGCCCACCCGCTCGTGGCTGATGTCGTCTGCTTCAATGGACCGCACATCAATCACCTGACCCCAAGAACACTGGATATCGACGCGATCCAGAACATGATGCCGGCTAGGGGCATCGTCCCGAAGGCCGTAATAGAAGGGCCACCTCCTCGCAAGGTACCAATCTTCCTGCGCCAGACCAGCTTCAAGGCATTGCATGAACCCATCGTCTTGAAGGCGGCCGACGGCAACATGTCTTGCGACAGCATCCACGCGGCCCGTTTCGGGGAAGTTGAGGAGCGCGGCATCGCCGTCACAACGAAGGGGCGCGCGCTGTATGACAAGCTGCTGGGAGAGGTTCGCCGTGACGTGCAGGTGAAAGGTGACGGCAGCAATGCCGAGGAATATATGGCTGCGCTGTCTTCATGCTTCCAGTCATTTCCGGATGATGTGGACACTTTACGCAAGGAAGGACTTGCCTTCTTTCGCTACGCGCCGACAGACCAGGTCGGCCGGATCGAGACAGACGATCTCGAAGCGCTCCTTGAACTCGGCTTCGTCAAGGCCGAACCGATCATTTACGAGGATTTCCTTCCAGTGAGTGCCGCAGGCATTTTCCAGTCGAACCTTGGCGATGGGAGCCAGCAGAACTTCGTTTCCCACGCCAACCTGACCGCCTTCGAACAAGCGCTGGGCGCGAAGGTTGCGGATGAGGTCGCACTCTATGCAGAGGCCGAACTCTCGTCGAAGAAAATGACACTGGCCGCGCTCAACGATCGGTCAGTTGTGTAAGCGCGCTTATTCAGGACAAGTTCCATCCATATGAAAGTTAAAGGCACTGCGGTGCCGGCAGAAAGGTAAAATTCAATGACTTATTCGGCTCAAGCCCAAACCCTGGAACAAGGCGATACATTAGACGATCCCAGGGCGTTCAGGCGCTGCCTTGCGCAATTTTCGACCGGCGTCAACGTCATTACCACACAGTCGGATGGCAAACCCGTCGGCGTGACAGCCAATTCCTTTTCCTCGTTATCCATGGACCCGCCGCTGGTCCTCTGGTCGATTGGCCGCGGATCCCGAAGTTTCTCGGCGTTCACTACAGCGAAGCACTTCACCGTTAACATCTTGTCTTCCGAGCAGGTCGACGTGGCGCAAGGATTCTCGAGCCGGGCCGAAGACAAGTTCGCCGGAATCGACTGGCACCCCGGATCACTGGGATCACCTGTTGTCTCCGGCGTCATCGCAGTGCTGGAGTGCGAGACAGAGACCATCCACGACGGCGGAGACCACGTGATACTGATAGGACGTGTGAAGCGGTATGCACGATTTCCGGGCAATGCGCTCCTTTACGCGCAAGGCCGCTACGCTGTCGCGGAAGATCACCCGAACTTGCTTATCCAGTCGGCCCCCGGCTCGAATGGGACGCACGATCGCGAAGCGTCATCGCCAGTCGAACAGATGCGCTTCACCACACTTCTCTCGTTTGTCGGGATGTACATCCTGTCGGCGTTCGACGAGTTTCGGCAAGCGGAGAGTCTGGACCTTCCACAGGGCCGAATACTGTTTGTACTGCGTGAGGGTAACGCATTGACACTTGACGAGATCATGAGCCAATCCTACTTGACCCGTCCATCCGTCGAAGACGGACTCACGAGCTTGATCGAACGCAAGTGCGTCACAAGCAGAGATGGGGTGTTCTCGCTTACTGCGAGCGGCCAGGACATCTTCGCGACACTCAAGACGCAATTTGCGCGCTTCGACGCCGAGGAGCTCGCTGGCATCCCGAAGCAAAACCTGAAGATTGCGCGTGGAGTGCTCCAGACTTTGCATGCCCGTCTCCTGCCGTCACGGTAAGAGTAGCGTAGTGGACGGGCGAGCGGAATATTTTTTGCATAACCAGGAGTGAATTTTTTCCATGCTTCCACGTATTGCTGACATCACGCCAGCGCAATCCCGGTACCAGGGATTTGTCGCCGCCTTGAAGACCGGCGGCTTCAAGGGTGACCTGCAACTCGACTATGCAAATCGGGTCGTACTGGCAACGGACAACTCAATCTACCAAATCTTGCCACAAGGTGTGCTCTATCCCGCCGGCACGGAAGATCTGGTGCTGATTGCCCGGCTCAGCAACGACGAACGCTTCCACGACATCGTGTTAAGCCCGCGTGGCGGCGGCACGGGAACCAATGGCCAGTCATTGACCGATGGTCTGATTGTCGACCTGTCACGGCACATGAACCGGATCCTGGAAATTAACGCTGAAGAGCGCTGGGTACGAGTACAGACCGGGGTCGTGAAGGACCAGCTCAATGTCGCGCTGGAGTCACATGGGCTGTTTTTCGCGCCCGAGCTCTCGACCAGCAATCGCGCGACCGTGGGTGGAATGATCAACACCGATGCATGCGGACAAGGCTCACACCGCTATGGCAAGACCCGCGACCATGTGCTTGAACTTACGAGCGTTTTCCTCGACGGCACGGTGTGGATTTCCGGGCCCATGGACAACTCTGACCTTGCCGATATCAACTTGCGCGCGGATCGGGTCGGCGCCGCACATCGTGTCGTCGAACGTATTGCCAACGACAATGCGGCGCTGATTGAGGCGCGTTTCCCGAAACTCAACCGCTGTCTTACCGGGTACGACCTGGCCCACATTCGCGATGCCGATGGACGGTTCAACCTGAACTCGGTGCTGTGCGGGTCCGAAGGCACGCTGGCGTTTTTTGCGGAGGCCAAGCTCAAGCTCGAGCCCATGTTGCGGTACGCGGCGCTGATCAACGTGAAGTACGGCAGCTTCGAGGATACGCTGCGGGACACGCAGGAACTCATGCGGATGGAACCTGCTTCGATCGAGGCAGTCGACTCGATTGTGCTGAACCTCGCGATGAAGGACATTGTGTGGGACTCGGTGCATGATTTTTTCCCCCAACAAGCAGGGGAAGTCATTCAAGGCATCAACCTTGTGGAGTTCACCGGGAATGATGAGGACGAGGTAAAACGCCAAGTGCAACGACTGGCCGGCTATCTTGACACCGTCAGCGGCGATCCTGGCCGGAATGTCGGATACACGATCGCCTATGGCCCGGATCAGGTTAAGCGCGTCTGGGGCATGCGCAAGAAGGCTGTAGGATTGCTTGGCAACGTCGAAGGCGAGAGGCGCCCGGTCCCATTCGTGGAAGACACCGCGGTGCCGCCCGAGCACCTCGCGGATTACATCATGGAGTTTCGAGCGGTGCTGGATCGGGAGAATCTCAGCTACGGAATGTTCGGTCACGTCGATGCCGGGGTCCTGCATGTACGGCCTGCACTCGATATGAAGGATCCGGATCAGGAAAAGCTCGTGCGCAAGATCAGCGATGAGGTCGAGCAGCTCACGCGCAAGTATCACGGACTGTTGTGGGGCGAGCATGGCAAGGGCGTGCGCTCTGAGTACTCACCGCAGTTCTTCGGCCCGCTCTATCCCTGTTTGCAAGAGATCAAGGCCGCATGCGATCCTCGCAATCAGCTCAATCCAGGCAAGATTTGCACGCCCGCCGGTAGCAGCGCTGTCCTGATGAAAATCGACGGTGTGCCCACGCGCGGACAGCACGATCGGCAGATTCCGGTCCGGATTCGCGAGGCGTTCGGCGGTGCGATGCATTGCAACGGCAACGGTGCGTGTTTCAATTTCGATCCGAGCGATGCGATGTGCCCGTCCTGGAAGGGAACACGAGAGCGCGTTCACTCGCCAAAAGGCCGGGCCTCACTCATTCGTGAATGGTTGCGCCTGTTGGCCGAACGCGGGGCCGATCCGGCAATCGAGGCACGCAAGCTGCACGAGCGCTCCTTTGTCGGCGGACTTCTGCGACGGCTTCGCAATTCCAGGGCTAAACGCCGGGGGGAGTATGACTTTTCACACGAAGTGCATGCGGCGATGGCCGGTTGCCTGGCATGCAAAGCATGTTCTACACAATGCCCGGTCCGCGTGAGCGTGCCCGACTTCCGTAGTCAATTCCTGGAGCTGTATTACGGTCGATACATGCGGCCGGCCAGGGATTATGTCATTGGCAGCCTTGAGGCATCGTTGCCGCTTCTCAGACGGTTTGCGCGGGGGTACAACCGGGTCATGCGCAATCATGCCGTTCAAGCATTCATGCGCAAAAAAATCGGCCTGGCCGACAGTCCGCAGCTCACGGGAATTGATCTTGGCTCCAGGCTCAAGGAGCGGCACATTGCCATTGCCACCCCCGCGGCCATGGAAAGGCTGACGCCGGCCCAGCGCGAAAAGGCGGTGATCATCGTCCAGGACGCGTTTACCAGTTACTTCGAGTCGCAACTCGTGCTTGACGTCGCCGAATTGCTGCAGCGATTGGGCTTCGTGCCGCTGGTCGCGCCGTTTCGACCCAATGGCAAGCCGCTTCATGTGCATGGTTTCCTGAAAGCGTACGCCAGAACTGCGCAGCGCAATGCCGCGATGCTGATCGATCTTGAGCGATATGGTGCGCCACTGGTTGGCATCGATCCGTCGATGACCTTGTGCTTTCGCTTCGAATACGTCAAGACGCTGGGCAAGCACCAAGCGCCCAAGGTGGAATTGCTACAGGAATGGCTGGCCCGCAAGGCAGAACATCTGATGTCCCTGGGCAAAGGGCTTGCGCGGAATGAGTTCGTCCTGCTGCCTCATTGCACCGAGAAAACGAACGCGGTGACCAGCATTCGTGATTGGCAGACTGTGTTCACGGCGCTGGGCCAATCGCTGCTCACGGTTGATGTCGGCTGCTGTGGAATGGCCGGTACGTATGGTCACGAGGTAGCGAACCTTGTAACTTCGAAAAAGATTTACGAGTTGAGCTGGTCTGAAATCGTCAGCACTGAACGTTATGCCGACCGTCTTGTCGTCACCGGCTATTCCTGCCGCAGTCAGGTCAAGCGGCTCAGTGGCAGCAATCTCCAACACCCCGCTCAAGTGCTATTGGCGGCCGTGCAACGGCAATTAACACTGGGGACCATCCTCCCGGGCCGGCAATCTGCCGTAGCACAGCGATTTTACGCCAGCGGTTGTCCATGCTGAGCGCACACATGGGATACCCGGAACCGCAGATGTACCCTGCCAACCGGACGCCGCAACGTGGCGTGTCTGCCATTTTTACCTCGACATTAACCAGGAAGGACATGATCAATGCGCGCATACCGTTTTGATACGCTCGGCACCCTTGATGAATTGAAGATGCATCATGAAACGATGCCGCGCCCGCAACGGGGAGAGGTCCTGGTCAAGATCCGCGCCGTTGCGCTTAATTATCGTGATCTGTCCATCGCGCTGGGCAACTACATCCATGCCGCCAGGCCTGGGCTGATTCCCTGCAGCGACGCTGCAGGCGAGATTGCCGCCGTCGGTGAGGGTGTGACGTCGTATGTTCCTGGCGATCGTGTGCTTGGCACTTTCCACCCTCGCTGGTTCGGCGGACGCCCGCCCTTTGCCACCAGCCAGAGCGAATCCTACGGCAGCGCAGCCGATGGCTGGCTCAGCGAATACAAGTGCGTGTCGCAAGAAGCCCTGATCCGGCTTCCCGCGGCATTGTCGTTCGAGGAAGGCGCAACCCTGCCTTGCGCCGCGGTCACCGCCTGGAACGCGCTCTCCGGCTCAACCCCGATCCGCTCCGGTCACACAGTGCTGACTCTTGGGACTGGGGGGGTATCGATCTTCGCGCTGCAGATCGCAAAGGCAGTTGGGGCAAAGGTCATCGCCACCACCTCGAGCGATCAGAAAGGAGAACGGCTGAAGGCACTGGGCGCCGATCACGTCATCAATTATTCGACGATCCCGGATTGGGGCAGTCACGTCAGGCGCCTCACAGGCGGCTTAGGCGTCGACTGCGTAGTTGAAGTCGGTGGCCCAGCCACCATCAATGAATCGCTGCGCGCAGTTCGCTGGGGCGGCGACGTGGTGTTGATTGGCTTCCTTACTACCGACAAGCCAGAAATAGACTATTTTCATCTCAAGCGTAGCGGCGCGGTAGTTCGCTCCATCAGTGTGGGCGATCGGACGGCACTTGAGGAACTTGTCCGCATGGCTGCTGCGTCCTGTCTGAAACCGGTCATCGACCGCATCTTCGCTTTCGAAGAGGCGAAGGCGGCCTTCATGCACCTGCAAGAGCGCCGACACGTAGGAAAAATTGTTGTCCGGGTACAGGACTGACATCTTCTCCTTCCATGGGCTGCTCATCGATGTGCCATTCCACACAGGAGCGCACCATCAGCTGCAACGGTGCTCGCTCCTCCCAGACCGGGGTACCCAACGCCTACCCTTCGTAGTACCGCCGATCATAGAAGAGAGAAACAAAAGCCGGAACGACGACTATGCTATCGGGTCGTACCGTGTTGAACACAGTTGCCGCGACTCGACTCGCCCATTCGTTGTAGAACGTCGCGGCGTCGTTGACGGAGTCGAAGCTCAGCTCCACGGTTCCATCTGCGCCTGCGCCGCCTTCCAACCCTCGGCCGCAGACCAAGCGCCGTAACAGGTGGCTAGACCGCGCCTCCGCCATGATCCTCGATTGCAGTTCCATCCATTCCGTGAAAAAGGTTTCCTTCTGGCTTTCAGGGGTGCGCGAGACAAAACCGTAGATCTTGACCGGTGCGTACCGCCCACGAAGCAGGTAGATGTCCTCCACACCGATGTGGATTTGGTCTTGCCGACGGAAGAATTCGCTCGCATCCGGGTGCAGAATGGTTTCGAGTTCGACCGAACGCTTGGACCTGGTGCGCTCGGCGATGTCGCTGTAGTGGATCTCGCCGACGCCGACGTAAGCATTGCCTGTGACTGGGAAACCCGAAGAGTCGGACAGTCTGTCGCTCTGGATATAACGCACTACCGGATCCCAGAAACCGGGTTGGGTCATCGCGAGTGCGGCGTGACGGCGCCATCGATGCACAAACGTTTCTCTGGACATGCCCTCGCGGCGTGTCTGCGCATAGATCGTCTTGACTGTCATAAAAAATCCTTTCTTTCCCAGTACCGCGGACGAGGCAACAGATTGTGGTGCTATCGCTCTCCAGCGAATTGAACGTCCCGCGCGCGGTAGCGAGCATCTGCTTCCAAAACACTGATAGCCGTTGGCACCATGGCTGCATCAACCATCATGCCCCGATATGACACTGCCCCTGCACCATTCGCTTCACCAGCGCTGATCGCATCAATGAGTCCGCGCGAATACCCAACCTCCTCCTCACTAGGCCGGAACACACGATTCGCTATGGCGACATGGCTCGGATGAATGAGCACTGCGCCAGAGAACCCCAGCCGACGCGCCCGCGAAGCGAGCCGCTCAACGCCAGCAAGGTCACCGAGGCCAGTACCCATTAGCGTACCGATTGGATAATTCGCACCTGCAGCACGGCTGGCCAGAATTATTCGCGACTGAAGGAACAACTGCTCGCTTCCTTCTTCTGATGGTTCAAATCCAAACGCGCGGGATACGTCGCCTGAAACCGGACCCGAAACTGCCGTTATCAGCCCGCTGACACGCTTGCTCGCGGCGGCGATCTCGTAGGCTAGCCACATGCCTTTCGCCGTTTCAGGCAATGGGATGATGCCGACGGTTCCTGCTTCCATTTTTGCTGATGCCTCTGCGGCAAAGAGCAATTGGTCTAAAGTCTGAATGTCTAGCGGTGAGTCAGTCTTTGGTAGCATGACCCCGGCAAGTCCCGGGACGACGGACGAGGCAAGATCGGTTTCGCAACCATGTCCAATACCATTAATTCGGACAAATGGAACTATTCCGTTCATGCGGAGCAGGGCAATTTCTTCCGCGATCAAAGCCCTGGCTTGGGACTTCTGGCCGGTCGGCACGGAGTCCTCAAGGTCCAGAATTACAGCGTCTGTATGGCTTGCGGCAACCTTGCGTACCCAGTCTATCCGGTGCGCCGGAATGAATAGCAGCGAACGTAGTGGCCAAGGCGATCCCGGCGAATGCGGAATGGCCATCATGCCTCCCGCTTTAGCATTAATCCAGCCCGGCGAATGGTGGCAACGACCTCATTACGCTGGTTGTAGCCTATGTGTTCAAAGTGAACAATACCCGCGTTGGGCCACTTGGCTGACTCGCGCTTGGACAAAATGCGACTTTCAGATCGCAAGGTATCTCCGATGCGTACTGGATTAGGGAAGCGCACGTCTTCAAAGCCAAGGTTTCCAAGAGTAGTTCCAAGGGAAAGTTCCGTAACTGGCAGGCCGACGATCAAACCCAGCGTAAATACACTGTTGACGATACGTGTGCCAAACGGCGTGTCCTTACAAAACTCCACGTCCAGATGCAACGGCTGTGTGTTGTGCGTGAGAGTCGTGAACAGGAGGTTGTCCATTTCGGTCACAGTTCGGGTGACGGCGTGCTTGAAGACAGCACCCACTTCAAGTTCTTCGTAATAGAGGCCAGACATTTTCTTATCCTAGGTTGTTGATGTGATCAAGCCTGTCACTATAAACAGGCAACGTTACTACGCGAAATCGTGAGAATTCATGAGGACATCCTCACTTACGAACACCATTATCATCCGCCGGAAGGGTTGACCTTCAGGCGCCGCTTTTCCCGAATCTCGCGCATGATTGGTTCACGGCGTTTGAGCCAGGCAGCATGCTCCACCGGCCAGTTTGCGAAGTCATCATACTCATTGAGCGCATCACGAGCGTGGTGTGGCCAATACGGGTCGTAGTAGGCCGCTCTTCCAATGGCGATCAGGTCAGCTTTCCCTTCCTGGAGAATTTCCTCGGCCTGTTCGGCATCCAGGATCAAGCCCACAGCTTGCACCATCACGCCAGCCTGTTTGCGCACACTAGCCGCATAGGGGACTTGAAAACCCAGGCCGCGAGCAACTTGCGTTGGGCTCTGCGTCAGTCCACCTGATGAGCAGTCGATGACATCCACGCCCATACGCGAGAGTTCGCGCGCGAGGACCACCGAGTCCTTTTCTGTCCAGCCGCCTTCGCCGCCGCCATCGACCACCGAGATGCGGCAGAACAGCGGCTTCGTTTCATTCAGTGCTTCGCGGACCGCCGCTGCGGTTTCCAGCGCAAAGCGCATGCGGTTTTCCAACGAGCCGCCATATTGATCAGCTCTTTGATTGCTTAGTGGGGACAGGAAGCTCGCGACAAGGTAGCCGTGCGCAAAGTGCAGCTCTACCATGTCGAAACCCGCTTCATCCGCGCGTATCGCGGCTGCAGTAAAGTCACGCTTTACTTGTTCGATGTCGGCTAGCGTCATTTCACGCGGTGCGCTGGAATCAGGAGTAGCAGCGATAATGCTTGGGCCGACACGCTCCCACTGCGGATGTTTTATCCGCATCTCTTCGGGAGTGAGCGTCCTGGAACCCTTCCAGATTGCAGTGGTGCCGGCCTTGCGTCCCGCATGACCTAGTTGTAATCCAATCGCCGATCCCCGTTTATGTGCAAATTCGACGATCGGGGCCAGCGCGTCCGCCTGATCCTTGCGCCAGATCCCCAAGTCGTCGTCTGAAGCGAGTCCGGAGGGGCTCACTGCGGTGGCTTCAACAATGATGAGACCGGCCCCTCCAAATGCGAATTTTCCATAGTGGACCATGTGCCAGTCGCTGGCGATCCCGTCGAACGCTGCATGCTGCTGCATCGGCGAAATGACAATTCGGTTTTTTAAAGCTAAATCCCGGATCTTCAGCGGGGAAAAAAGCATTGATTTCATTGGATGGTCTCTGTGGTTTGTCATATCAGTGCGTCTCTGCGAAGCCGTACACGCAGCTGCATTGACGGATCCATCGGACTACTGTTGCGGATAATTTGCCCACTGCATCTCCACATCGCCCACTCCTGAAAAGCGGGCGGTAACCTTGTCTCCTGGGCGAATCAAAGTCAAGCCTGTGCAACTGCCGGTAGTCACTATACATCCGGCATGCACACCCGTTTTTGAGCGAGCGTCATTGACCAGCGCCAGTGCGGGCAGCAGCGGGTCAGACACTGGATGACCGCCTACGTGTCGGACCACTTCCCGTTGATTAACTGAAAGCGAGACTTCCACGTTCGAGAGCACGGTCGAATCTGCGATTGGCCGACCTGATCCAACGACTAGCCATTCGTTGGACATACAGTCCGCCATACGGTCCAGCTCGGTAACTTCTGCATTCGTACAAAAGCGAGTACCTAACACCTCGACGACCGCCAAGGCCGTGACTGCAGATTCCAATTCAGCGCGGGTATACGCGGCTTCGCGAGGTGGCATGTCGCGCACGAACCGGAAGGCTATCTCGGCCTCTATTGACGCTGACTCGGCAGGAGATGAAAACTCCAGTATTACCGGTCCTTGCAACACACGACTAGCCAGCAATGGGGCACGCGATACGCCGCCTTGGATGAAGTTGGCCTTCCATCCTGCGACCGGCTCGCCCAACATCTCCACAGTTGCATCCTGGATGGCGTGCGCGTGCTCGATATTTAACGGTGACAGTCCTAGGGCAAGTCCAGAGAGCGGCTGCCTGTTCTTGCGGGAGTTGGCGAACAAACGCGCCGCTTCTTCGATGTAGGTCCTTTTCAAAATCTTGCCTTTTAAATGGGTTTGTACTCAAGGATATTCAAGGAATCATGGCATGGCGTCACAAGACCAAATTCTTATTGACGCGTCTTTCTATTGTAGCTAGCATATCTACTTATTCATATAAGTTAAATAAAAATGATTAAAAAAATCTTTTTTTGCAGGTCTCAATCCCGTGGAAGTCTGCTCAGCATTGAAAGCAGTGGGAGTGAGTGCGAAGAGGTAATTAGCTTTAGAGGCGTTCCACGTCTGATACGGAACCGGAAAAATTTTGCGGAGGTTGCATGAAGTTTGGCCTGACAGTGGAGCACGAAGAAATTGCCGACGCTGTCCGCAAGCTGATGACGCGGTTTCCCGACGAATATTGGGCGGAGTGCGACGAGACTCATACCTTCCCTGCCGCTTTCTATCAAGCCTTCGCTAGCGCCGGATACTTAGGCATGCTTATCCCGCCGGAATACGATGGCCTGGGACTCGGGCTTACCGAAACGGCCGTCGCTCTGGGTGAAGTTTCAGGTTCTGGCGGTGGGCTTGGCGCTGCAACAGCGGTCCACCTCAGCATCTTTGGCTTGACCCCGGTGGTGAAGTTCGGCAGCGAGGAGATGAAGAAGAAATATCTGCCCGCGGTTGTAAGCGGCGACCTCCATGTTTGCTTCGGTGTTACAGAGCCCGATGCCGGCAGTGACACCACGCGTATCCGGACAACCGCTGTTCGCGATGGAGATCACTACGTGATCAGTGGGAAAAAGGTTTGGATTAGCAAGGCTGCGGAGTCACAGAAAATCCTGCTCCTTGCCCGTACAACTGCGCGTGACAAGGTCGACAAGCCTAGCGAGGGCATGACACTATTCCTCGCTGATCTCGACCCTTCCGCTGTGACTGTCAGGCCGATCAAGAAAATGGGGCGGAATGCCGTGTCTTCGTGCGAGGTTTTCATTGATGGCCTTCGCGTGCACGAATCCGACCGCGTCGGTGAAGAGGGACAGGGTTTTCGTTATCTGCTGGATGGTCTGAACGCGGAACGGATCTTGATTGCGTTCGAGGCAGTAGGCCTTGGCCGTGCAGCGCTGCGCCGGGCCACTGCCTATGCGAAGGAGCGAATCGTCTTCGACCGCCCGATCGGAAAAAACCAGGCGGTGCAATTGCCGCTGGCTGAGTCGCTGGCTAAGCTAGAAGCGGCTCACCTGGTGGCGATTAAGGCTGCGGCGCTATATGACGCAGGTTTTCCCTGCGGTGCCGAAGCCAATATGGCCAAATATCTTGCAGCCGAAGCGGCTTTTGAGGCCGCTGACCGGTCGCTGCAGACGCACGGCGGTTATGGATATGCCCAAGAATTTCATGTCGAGCGATACTTTCGCGAAACCCGCCTCTGGCGCCTCGCGCCTGTCGCGCAGAACCTCGCTCTGGCCTACATTGCGGAGCGAGTGATGGGCCTGCCGAAGTCGTATTGATCCTCAGCATTAATTTTCCAATATTTTTACAAGGAGACAAGAATGAACAGTATCGCAAAGTGGCTGTCGTGCATCGTTTGCGCCATGGGGGCGGCCCTTCCCGTGGTTGCCGCGGAGCCTAACTATCCAGAACGCGCTATTTCGATCGTGGTACCTTTTACAGCGGGCAATGCCAACGATGCGTGGGCACGTACCGTGGCCACTCGGCTGAACGAACGCCTGAAGCAGCCCGTCGTCGTGGAAAACCGACCAGGTGCCGGCGGCACAATTGGCGCGGCCCATGTTGCAAGGGCCAAGCCTGATGGCTACACCCTGCTTGTCAACAGCACCACTATGAGCACGTCACAACTCACGTTTAAAACGCCGGGTTACGACATCGTCAAGGACTTCGCCCCGGTTGGCTTGTTGGCCTACGCACCGATGGGAATATTTGTTAATGGGAGCCTGCCTGTGAATTCGCTTGCTGAATTCATCGCGTATGCAAAAAGGAATCCCGGCAAGATAAATTTTGGCAGTTCGGGTAGCGGTAGCATCATGCATCTGAACGCGGAGCGCGTAAATCTGGAAACGGGGATGGGCGCACTGCACATTCCATACAGCGGAGGCGCGCCAGCAGTACAAGCTCTAATGGCCAACGATATTCACTTCCTCGTTATTGACGTGGCCTCAGGGCTTCCAGGCATCCAATCGGGAAGGCTGAAGTTGTTGGCCATTGGAGCATCGACCCGGCTGCCTGCGCTCCCGAATGTGCCAACTACGCGCGAAGCTGGACTTTCCTTTGACCCCAGCTTGTGGTACGGGATATTTGCGCCTGCCGGCACCCCACCGGAGGTCTTGAAAGTGCTGCGCCGCGAAGTAAATCAGATCGTCACTGAATCGCCTTATCGCGCCGCACTGGAAGCAAGAAGCTCTAACCTGCCGCCCACCACCATTGAGCAGTTCCAGTCCGCATTGGTGAAAGAAATTTCCAATTACCGTGAAGCGATAGTCAAAGCGAAGATCAAGATTGAGTAAAGTCACGTTGGTGCGCCGCGTTTGCCCGCCTGGATCACCACGAGAGCGGAGCAGCGCATCGCTTTCGCACATTCGACGCTGATGAAGCATGAACGGTTTGTTGGTGCCGAGCGAGTGTGCTCGCCGATGGTTGAAAGACGCCAACCCAGCCAGAATTCTGGGCGCGAGCAGGGTCCCGCCCGCTCTGGCTAAGGCAGATAAAGTAATGGTGCTGCGATGCGGGAGTAACGGAACTCCCCGCCGTTCTAGCAGATAACGAGGAGTTTTGAATGTTGAATGACCCGGGAGCCGGCATAAATACCCACGCGCCAGTATGTGAGGCTGGTCCGCTCGCAGGACTGCTGGTGATCGACCTTACTGTGGCTCTGGCTGGACCCTATTGCACGCTACTGATGGGCGGGCTTGGGGCCGAGATCATCAAGATCGAAGCGCCTGGCGGCAGCGATTTGGCGCGGTTCAACCCGCCATATATCAGTGAAAATGGCCTGAACTCAGGCGATGTAGTACGCCCAGGCGAGGTCTCAATGTCAGTGCTTGGCCGGCATCGCAACAAAAAAAGCGTCACGCTTGACATCAAGTCGGAAGAAGGGCGTGCGTTGTTCCTCGAGTTGGTTAAGCAGGCCGACATCCTTGTTGAGAACTTCAGCGTTGGTACCACCAAGCGGCTTGGTATCGACTATGAGACATTGCGCGAACTGAATCCCAGTCTGATTTACACCTCGATCAGCGCTTTGGGCCCGGACGGACCTGCCGATCTGAAGGGCATGGACATCATCGTTCAGGCCTTGAGTGGGGTCATGGAAGTGAATGGATTCGCCGATGGCCCGCCTTGTCGAGTGGGATTGCCTCTTGCCGACATCGTTGCGCCGCATTACGCCTTGACCGGCATTCTTTCTGCCGTGATCTACCGCTATCGGACTGGCAAGGGCCAGAAGATCGAGGTCAATCTACTGGACAGCCTGGTCTGTCTGCTTGCACTGGAACACTTCGATTTGCAGGCTTCAGAAGGCCAGTCGGCTCGCACGGGTAACCAGCATGACCGACTCACACCTTTTGGCGTGTACCGGACCAAAGACGGATATGTGGCCATAGCAGCGCCCCAGGACGCTTGGGCGCACTCACTTTACCAGGCGATGGGTCGGCCGGAGTTGGCGCATGACGAGCGCTTCCGCACTCGCGGGCCGCGGTCCGTGAATTCCAAAATGCTTAACGAAATGATTGAGGCGTGGTCGCAAACTTTAGAAGCAGACGCCGTAGTGGATGTGCTCCGGTCCCACGGTGTTTCCGCTGCGCGCGTACGCACGCCAAGTCAGGCGGTTCAGGATCCGGCAATTTTGGCGCGCGGCGCCGTGACGGTACTACAGCATCCTAAAGTGCCTGAGTCAGTGCGGACGGCGGCCTGTGGCGTTCCCATCCGATTTTCTGAATGCGGAGCCGGGTACGACCAACCCGCGCCTATGTTGGGTGACGATACTGATGAAGTCTACGGGCGGTTATTGAAACTGGACGCGGAAGCGCTACTCAAACTGCGTAAGAGCAAGGTGATCTGATGGACTTTGGAATTAAAGGCAAGCGGGCGCTCGTATTCGGTGGAAGTTCGGGGCTGGGCCTCGCGATTTGCGATGCGCTGGCAGCAGAGGGCGTTAATCTGGTAATTTTCGCACGCAACAGCGAGCGCCTCGCAGCAGCGAAATTGCAGTTGACTCAGCGGCACGCTGTCACTGTCGAAACATTTGCCGGCAATATGACCTCCGCGGAAGAGGTCCAGACACTGGCTTCTCATCTACGCGCAAGCGGTGGGCTCGACATCCTGGTATTAAACTCCGGTCGACCGCCGAGCCCGATGCGCGAATTGCTTGAGGAAGACGAACCTGCGCGCTGGGAGGAAGCGTACAGGCAACAGCTTGATGCGGTCCTGATCGGCATTCTAAGTATCGTTCCCCTGCTGGTGGATAGGGGGTGGGGTCGAGTGATTGGAATCACTTCCGCGACTGTCAAGCAGCCGATGCCAAAGCACGCCATTTCCAGCGTATTCCGCGCTGGCGTACAGGCGGCGCTAAAACACCTCTCCAACGAAGTCGCGGCTCGCGGCGTTACGGTGAATACGGTTGCGCCAGCCGGCATTCTTACTGAAGGACTTGCAAAATTTCACGATCTGAGCAAGCGTGCGGAGGCAATCCCCACCCAGCGTTTGGGAACGCAGGAGGAGTTTGCTGCCACTGTGGCGTTTTTAGCTTCTCGTCAAGCTGGTTTTATCAATGGCCAAGCGATTCAGGTAGATGGCGGGATGACGCAGAGCCTTGTTTGAGGCCTTTATTGGAGCTGCTGTCCTTTCAAGTCGCCATCAATAAACAGGTTCGGCTTGAGGAAGAACGAGATAACCAACGCCCCGCGGGGAGCACGTGCCACATGGCGGTTGCCCGCAGGGCGCCAGACGAAGTTCCCGGCAAGCACTTCGCCCTCGTCATCGACAATGCTTCCCTCAAGCACGTAAGTCTGTTCCACGCGCACATGCTCGTGTAGCGGCAGTTCAGTGCCCGGTGCCCAACGGAACAGGGCCGTGAGCAAGCCTGTTTCGGTGTCCTGAACCAGTATTTTCATGTCGATGCCCTGAACGGGCGTTGGCTTCCAGGGCAGAGCGTCAACGTCGACAAAACGCGAGGCCAGTACATGCAGTTCGGTTTCTCCAGCAAGGTGCGGTGTCGAAAGTGCCATGGGCTGCTCCAATATTTAGTTATCTATATATGTAGAATAGATCAAAGGCAATGGGGTCGTCAACTGCGTTTTCCATTAGAATCCGTCGTTACTAGAGCCAGCGTCAGAAAGTGGCATGGCTCCAACTAGAAATTCGAGGTAGTTATGCAAGAGAACAGTCAGGAACTCGTTATGGCAGATGATCCCGCCAATGGTGCCCCGCGCTATCGCTGGATCCGCGAACAACTTCTGAAAAAGGTTGTTGACGGCACGCTGCAGCGTGGTCAGCAGTTGCCCAGCGAGGGAGAGTTGGCCAGGCAATACGGCGTTTCACTGGGTACGATGCGCAAGGCAATCGAAGGCTTGGTGGAACAGCACGTGCTGGTACGCCGCCAAGGAAAGCATACGTTCGTCGCCCCGCGCGACTCCGCAACGTCACTGCGCCTTCTGTTTCACGTGGTGGGGATCGATGGCACCAAGGAGCTTCCCGCTTTTGCAGATGTGCTGGGAATCTGCAATCGTGCAGCCACACCGCACGAAGCCAAAAGGCTGCACCGCTCTCCCGGTGTAGAGCTGATCGAAATTAAACGCACCAGGCGCTTTTCCGACGGCGATACGATGTTGGAACTTGTTTTGCTGCCCAAAGCGCTATTCCCTAACTTTGCAAAAAGGCTGGGCCAGCAGAGGCCCGCGTTGCTGTATGAATTTTATGAGCAGAAATATGGCATTAACGTCATAAACTTTGAAGAGCGCATTTGCGCGGTCATTGCTACCAAGGAGGACGTGGAAGTAATGGCATGCAAGCCGGGAAGTCCATTGTTGGAAATTGAGCGTGTATCGTTTGACTTCCAGAATAAGCCGGTTGAAATGCGCGTAAGCCGTTGCGAGAGCAGGCACAGGTACTACCTCCACGAACGCCGCTGAAACGTAAACGGAAAATCCTGCAAGGGTCAAGTCGAGCAAGCCCAATCCACAAATGAGAATCAGGCCACCTATAAACGGAATCGGAACTGGGCTCCCCGGCGACAAAGGTAGAATCAGTCGCCGCTTCCCAAACAGCGGGCCGTTGGTTGTGCTCGTCATCACCTTGCTGATTCAGGCCATGGCAGTGGCGGCGGTCATGGCGCCTACTATCATCGCGCCTGTCCTTACTCTGGCGTTTCGATTGCCTGATTCGGCAATTGGCATCTACATTTCGCTTACGTACTTCGGCGCGATTTTTTCAGCGCTCTACAGTGGTGCGCTGATTAAAAAATGGGGCGCGATCCGGGTCAGTCAGATTGGCCTGCTATTATGCGGCTCGGGCCTCTTCCTGGTCTCGACCGGTGTGGTCTGGCTGGGTGCGATGGGCGCGGTGCTTGCTGGTCTCGGTTACGGCCCGATCACGCCAGCCAGTTCGGACATCCTGATCCGCACGACACCCGCGCACAGATTGTCGATTGTGTTTTCAATCAAGCAGACCGGCGTGCCGCTAGGCGGCGCTTTCGCCGGTCTGCTGGTGCCACCCCAAGAAATTGCATTCGGATGGACTTGGGCGTTGATTTCGATTAGCGTCGCTTGCGTGATCATGAGCCTGGTCGCCCAGTGCGTGCGTCGTGAATTGGATAGCGAGCCCCGCGTCGGCCCGAGCCAGTCGTTTATCGCTGCGATCGTCAATCCGATCCGAATGGTCCTGACGCATCGCAATCTGCTGATACTGACCCTATGCTCATTCGTATTCTGCGGCGTGCAGTTTTCCGTGTTCACTTTTCTCCCGACTTATCTAAACCGGTATATGGGCTGGACCTTGCTGGCAGCCGGCGTCGGCGTGTCGGTGACGCAAATGGCAGGCATGGGCGGGCGCCTCATGTGGGGAGTGCTCGCGGATCATGGTTTCGGCGCCAGGAGAACGATGGCATTGATATCGGCGCTGATCGCATTGAGCTGCCTTTCCATCGCGCTTTTCAGCAGTAACGTGCCGCGCGTCTGGGTGTTCGCGGTGCTGATCATGCTCGGCGCTTCGGCTGCCGGCTGGAATGGCGTTTTTCTGGCGGAGGTGGCCCGGCTCGCGCCGAAAGGGCAAGCCGGCGCGGCTACCGGCGGCACTCTGGCGTTCACTTATTTCGGGGTTGTATTCTGGCCGCCATTGTTCGGCATCGCCGCGCAGGCTATGGGCAGTTATCAGATTTCCTATCTTGCGTATTGCCTGCCTTTGCTGGTGTGCCTGGTCTTGCTGATCAGGGGAGTGCGTCCGTCGTCTACATAGCCGGTGGACCGGCAACATCGGCAAATCGCCCGCTGTCATCACAATAGCGAAAGCGCGTTGGGAATCGAAGCTCCCTCCGCAGTATTGTCGACGATGCACCATGTGGTCCGGCCGGCGTCGGCAACCATAGCCAGATCGTGCACAACCTGATCAAGATATTCCGCGCCATAAGACGAGTAATAACGTCGCGGGCTACCGTGCAAGCGCAGATAGACGTCGGAACTGGTCGGCACATGGGGACCGACTGTCCGGCCGCAGGGTAAGCCTTTTATAACTGGCAGCACTACATCGCGCTGATCGTCCAGAAGGCGGGGGCATAGCGCAACGGCGCACCGTTTCTGACGATGCCGCCCGCGCTGCAATTGTTACAGCGGCATTTGCTCAAACACCCCGGTGGCGATCGGATAATGGCGCAGGTCCTGTCGTCGATTCCAATTCATGGTCTCGATATGGTGCCCGTGAGGACGTGGCGCAGCGTACCCTTGCACCGTGACGGGACCACGCTATGCGTCGAAAAGAGGCGGGCCGCGGAACAGATTCAACGTGCCCAGGACAACTGGAAATGGATGGAGCACAAGCCAGGTTTCCGGCAACTCGATTGCCACCGCGCGGGGCCGGCAGGGCTCTGCGCAATCTCGGCGCAAAGCGCCGCAGTCCAAGCTTTGAAGGGGTGGATTTGTCTGGCCTGCAAGCAGGAGGTGCAACGTCGTGCGTACTACGGGGTAAGCCGCACGGCGAGGGGGAGCGCAGCTGCCCCTATTGAGCCGCCTTTGTCGTTACCTGCCGAGCGCAGCGCTGGAGCGCCAGCGGAAGGGACGTAAGCTGACATTCGGAAATTATTGGTGTAACCCGTGAGTGATTCACCAGCATCTATATAACAAGTGTTGCCATTGCAATTTCCTCATGTCAACATGAATACGCCATTACTCATTATTCCTGAAAGCACATGCGCAATGACCGAATCAGATACCTTAAGAATTCCCAGCCATACGCGTATTTGCAAAACTTGTGGGACTCTAAATACAGAAGGTGAGGCTTTGCCGGGCAGCGGCTGGATAGAAGTGGTGCTTTGGCTGTGCTACATCGTACCCGGGGTTATTTATTCAATCTGGCGGCGTACAAAAAGGAATGCTGCTTGTATTGCTTGTTCAAGCCGCGCTTTGGTTCAGGTGGCTACACCGATAGGCCGGACTCTGTTGGGACAACATCATCCCAATGCAATAGTTTCTTCTGGTTCGATTCATGCCCCTCCTGCTGAACCTACCCAACATTCCGGCGTTCGCATATTCAAACTCCTAGGCTTGGCTTTAGTTCTGGCCTGCCTATATTTATTTTTCACCAGTCGATAAGCTTCAGTCAATATCTGGTATGACTGCAGTTAAGTAGGCGTAAAGGTTTTCATCCTTGCTCGAGTCCGCTATTGGCCTTTAGCTGTCAGTCTGCTATCGGCCAAAACCAGACGGTCAAGCTTTCGCTTTAAAGCGGACACTCGCGCCCACGCCAACAAGACAATTCATTGCTTAAAAGCTACTAAACTCATACACTGACGCAGCAGTTAGCTGTCTGCCTCACGGTTTTCTATTTTACGTCTAGCCTGGGCACCGCCGACAAAGTCATTGCCGGCGCGGATTCAAATCCATGCCCGTACTAGATTATGCGGACAGGTGGCCAGGATAGGCAGAATTTTTTCACCCTAATTCAAGTTACGTCTCAGCCGCATGGTCACAAGGTTTGGTCATTTCCGACGGTCACCTCCGCCTTCCATCGGCGGACTGGATAAGCTCGGCTTGGGCGTCTTGTTGTACGCGTACGCTGTTCTTTTAGGCGCAGCATATCTCTTTGCTTTCTGGCGGACGATCGGGTTCGACATATTCCCGTACTTGTCCTTGCAGGATTACATTAGCGCACCGTTCAATCGGGTCATCGTTCTCATCGCTATGCCACTGCTCTTTGCCCTTGTAGTCTTTGGCAGGAAGGACACGTCAAATGTCGGGGCCTCTCGAGACATATTCGTCTACCTTCTTGCGATGTACGTCGTAGCATTCGTGCATCAACAGTACGAGGCGATATCGAGATACCTTCAGCATGGCTTCCACTTTGAAAACGAACGGAACGTGCTCTTAATTGCCGCGGCCTTGTTCTTGGCGTCCTTAGTGCTCTCGTACCACATATATCGGTCATCCTCAAAATTTCACCTGCAAGTTTTCGCTTTTATCCTAGTACAGACTGCCGTCTCAATGTCGGCCGGGTACAGTGACGGCAAGGCCATCTACCATGGTGCGGCGAATGTGTACTTCCTCGACAACAAGGAACTCTGCGAGACAGGAGGCACCCGGGATTGGGTATATCTTGGTAAATTCGCCGAGCATGCATTCTTCATGAATACCATCGATAAGCGCCTATGCGTGAGCGGCGAGAAGAATTTCAAGCTAGTCTCGCGCAAGTTCAAGGAGGGACTATAGCCATGTGCTGTCAGTTACCCGACATGAGACTTGACAAGTCGTTACAGCAGACCGCCTTCGGCGGTCGCTGAGCTCCACCGTTGAGGCCGTAGAATAAGACCCAAAACACATCTTTTTCCACTTTTCAACCTATAAGAATCAATGACTTACACAACTCAGAAATCGGCAAACAGACTTTTTATACACCCTCGTTAGCCGTCTGAAAACACCCATGTCGAACACCACAACCGTTGATTGCCCACAATGCTCTGTACGCGTTAAGGCGGACATCAAATCTTGGATCGGTAACGCGCAGGACGAGGCCTACTTTCTTGTCGAGTGCCCGTCGTGCAAGCAGCCACTGTTCGGGAAGGCCTTTGTCTATCAGGATGAGTATAACAATTGGGAGTGGAACAACGCTGAGAGACTTTGGCCGATCCCTGCCGTAACAGAGGTGTCAGCTGCAATCCCGGAGGCCGCGAGGCGCGACATCAAGGATGCCCAAAAATGCCTCTCGCACGGAATATATTCGGCAGCGGCAGTTCTATGCGGCAGGGCTCTGGAGCGACTGATAAAGGAGAAAGCCGGGGCAAACATGATCGCAAAGGGCTTGGCGGAATTAAAATCAAAAGGAATTATTGATGAGCGTCTTTTTGCTTGGGCGGAGGCTCTCAGGAAAGAACGAAATATTGGCGCACATGCTTCCGACGAAGATACAACCAAAGAGAATGCGCAAGACATAATCGACTTCACCATCGCGATTTTTGACTACGTCTACACTTTGACAGAAAAATACGAAAAGTACATTGCACGCAAGTCAGCAGCGCTTCCTCCTCACGATGGCTAACCCGCCAGTCAAACCGACCGCCCAACAGCTGCGCTGTTTGGTACCCTCCGGCCTGCGGATTCTGGCGGCAGGTTACCTAGCGCGTTAGGCATCACATGGCGAGACATAGAGAATTTCTAGTTCAACTCGAGAACTTTCGGCACGAGGCGTACGTGGCAGCGCAGTACATTTACGCCGATATGGCTGTTCAGCATGCAGTGTCCAAGTCAAAGACGCTACTAAATCGGTTGAACCTCACGCCGCGCTTTTGGCTTGCCCATGCATCAGCCTCACAGATCGCCGCATATGTTTGCCTGGGCCGCGTGTTCGATACTAAGTCTCGATACAATATTGATGCACTGATTGATTCGTTCGAATCGAACCTCGCTCTCTTTTCAAGAGAAGCACTTGCCGCGAGAAAGCGAGAAGGGCAGGCTGAGGAACCTGGTTGGCTACAGGCCCATCTGGTAAAGTCACATTACCCAACCGAGGAGGATGTAGTTCGCTTACGTTCAAAGGTGGCCGAATATCGTGCTGTCTATGACCGAGCTATCAAGCCGGCCCGCCATAAGTATATTGCTCACCGAGAGAAGGAGGATCACGCCGAGGTCGAGGCGCTCTTTGCCGGCGGCAAAGTTAAAGAGCTTTGCCGCTTGGTTACTTTCTTGTATGCATTACACAATGCGCTTTGGGAACAGTATCACAACGGAAAAAAATCAGTCTTGCGGCCCCTTCGCTACTCGGTCAAGGCAATCTACAACAGCAAGAAGCAGAGCAGCGCCCCACACGAGGCCTTGATAGCAGATGTGAAGAAGCTCATGCACTTAATGGAAAACGCGACGCCTAACTCAGCGTTGCACGCGGACGGCCATGAGAAGCCTGGCCGTCGGTAAACTTTGGCGCTGAACGTCTGGTTTGCGAAGTCGGCGATGACCGCTTCGGGTGTGCGCCGTGATAAGGCGATGTTGGTCCAGTGGGTGCAAGCCCCACCCGGCGAAGTGCTCCCGCCGGAAGCAACCGGAGCAGCCGTGGAGGTAACGAAGCGGCTGAAGCCTTCGGCGAAGCGTGTCACGAAATATGGTGACAGCGCGAGTGTGCAGGCCGTAACGCGAGTGAGCGCCGAGCAAGCCTCGAAAAGGACGATGCACAGGCCGACCCGACGACCCTTTCGGGGAAGGCTGATACGACGGAACGGATCGAGCAAGGCAGTGCCGCCCGTCGCTGTGCCGGGGAAGTGGCGACAGCATGTACACAAGGAAGACATACGCAACACGGGAAGCCCCGTGGCGTGGTCGGGGACGACCAACCGGACGCCCGTGAGGGACGGTCCGGGCGCTGCGGGGTGAAGGAGAGGCTCGTAGTACCGTAGAAGCCGGGTAATGCCGGTGGAGGGAAGGAGCCTTGGTTCAGTATCAACGCAGGAAGTAGCGAGGGACAGGAGATTGGGCGGAACTATCATCAGGTCTCGTTCTCGTTCATGGCCAGCTCGGAACGCAGAAATCTTCTGGTTCATGCGTCGCAATGGGCTATAAATCCTCGCCTTGGCGTCGCGACGAAAGACGAGCAGATCCAAAGGCAGCTCGTTGCCATGCTTGCGAGCACGCCGTGAAACGCGAACCTAACTCTCGGTTGCAGGCGACTCGCAAGAAGCCGCGTGCGCCTGAACCGGAATGTTAGACATTGTTCCGGGACGTGGGGACCTCATGAAGACCAGAACCAAGCAGTTCGTCCAGCATCTGTCGCACGAGAATGAGGAGGAGGACCGCGCGGAGGCCTACCTGGACGAGTCACTGCCCCTTGTAGGGTTGGTTGTTATGTACTTCAACGCCGTTGAGAAGTCGCTCGACGCGTTCATCTGCGAGATCATTTCCGACCGAACTGATGCGCCAGGCCTGATCGTAATTCAGAGGCTCATGTTCACTGCCAAGTTGGACTTGTTTAAGCGCTTCTGCGAGGACTTCCACCAGTGCTTTGATGCTGGACCGCCGAAGTTTGACGAACTGCTCGGCGAGCTGAATGAGATCGCTAAGCTTCGAAATCTCGTAGTGCACGCAGATTGGAATAGCACTGATCACGAGGGATACACGTTTGTGCGGTTGAAGGGATCAAAAAAGGGGATGCTGCAGGAATACGTGCAATTCTCGGTGGACTCCCTCGAAAAGCTCATTGAGCGGATCATCGCTGCAAACCAACTTCTGTCGGACTATTGGGAGTGGCGTTCGGACTGTCTCGCCAACCAATTCAGGCGAACGGCGCCATGACGACATCTAACATGGCAATCGACACGGACGTCCTGTCGGCGGGCGTTCGCCCGCCTACTGGCCGACGGCCATTTCTACTCTGAACGACCGCTTTTTGGAATCGGCAAGAACTGCTTAGGGTCGTTTTGCGACATTTATCAATGTCTCAGTTCGGCCAAAAGCGGACGCTCGAGCCGCAACCCTAAAGCAGTCATGGGATTCTCCCTCGTCTCCCATATTATGGGATGGCCCAAGCTACGGAAACGCAGATAAGATCTTGCCCAATAGACATAAACCCGTTCCGTCCGTAGACTACAATGATTGGCACGAATATAACGTCTTAACTGGTCCAGTAGCTTGAGCTTTTCTGTAGTTCCTGATGAGGATGGGGTGCCATCTCTCACGCTTATTTATCGCTGAATGCATATACAGGATCGTCGAAAATTCAAGTCGGCCGTGGCTTTTGGCGAATAAAAGGATCGTGCATACTGGACGTTGGCCGTGTATACCGGCTGTTTTGTCCATATAAGTACCAGTTAGTCAGCAAAGGAGGGAATTGTGACAATAGACTACCGTGCAGGATGGCCACTTCCTGATGAATTCCTCATTGAATTGGGGCGTCTGTCAGCCTTGTGGGCGTCTTTGGAGTCGTTGCTAAACACCCTTATTGGCAAGTTGGCAGGCTTCGATTCTCTTGCCGACACCACACCTTTTATTCTAGTGGTGCATTCGAGCTTCCCTCAGCGCTTGGACATGCTTGGAGCCCTCTGCGAAGAACTAAAGGGTAGCTGCCCCCATCTAGCAAATCACAAGGAGGTCGTCGGCAAGCTCCGCTCGGCTCAAACAAGCCGAAATAGATTCGCTCATAACGGCGTGGCCTATGATCCGGACAAAGACCAATACATGCTCCCTCAAGGATCTGCTCGTGGCAAGGTGAAAGTTTCAGTTGAGCCTGTGACAGTTGAAGACGTTCATGCAGTCTCCAAAGAAATTCATGAAGCACAACTGGCTCTTTACAAACTAGTTCTAAAACGTGAGGTAAAGCCCGTATGGTCAAAGAACGACGAGGCTGCGGGCTAACTTTTTATTCAACACAGACACACAGCAAAGGGCTTGCCGCTTCGCGGCATGTGCTGTGTGCTGGTTAATGCGGCGTTAGCCGTCACAACACCAAGGACCGAAAATGGTGCCGTTACCCGATGGAATTGAGAAGCTGCTCCCCACAAATGTAATCGAGAAGGCGTACGACGATGTCGCTTCTCTTCCCGCCCGCGAGGTGGGTAAGATCGCGGTTGACGTTGTTAAGACTGCACGCCTCCTCCTTGCGCCTTTCCAACTGGCCGCTGCATTCCAAGACAGGTTTGAACGGGCCGTTGAGAGAATTCGTGTGCGAGTTCCAGAAGAAAGGCAGCGAGAGGCACCCGCCGAAATCGCAGGTCCGTCTCTTCAGCAGATGCAGTACCTCGAGGAATCCAACCCTCTTTGGCAGATGTTCGAGGAGCTATTGACCCGATCCGTGGACTCGGAGGCTATCTTGACGGTTCACCCGTCCTTCGCCCAAATCATCTCTCAGCTATCCCGAGATGAAGCAGTGATCCTGTCACGGCTGCGGCACAACGATTTCAAGGTCGTCGACAAGCTAGATTTCAATCGGAAGGAGAACCGGTTTGAAAATCGCGTGGTCGAAAGGAGCGAAATCCCCGAAGCGGATTTATGGCAACCGGCACAGGTCGGCCTCTACTACTCACACTTGGACTCTCTGAGTCTGGTCCAGTGGCCTGTTCAAAAGCAAGAGCCAATAGTTGGCGCCGACGGCGTGCAGAGTGGTATTCGCAGGCACAGTACTATGCAGTTGACCGAGTTCGGCCGGCTGTTTGCAGCCTCGTGCATTCCAGATCTTGGGTTTAGAAGTTAATAAAATGGGCTGCGTCAGGATGGAAATGACGGCTAACAAGTCAATCGACATGGACGTCCTATCGGCTGGCTTTGCCAGCCTACTGTCCGCCGGTCATCTCCGACGTTAATTACTCCCAAGCGTCCGCTTTTTGGGTTTACTGAATGTCTGCTATGGGTCGGTAAGCGACCGCACGTGTGAAGAAAATGGGATTCCATTTTTTGAAGGAGAATTCCATGAAACCCCATCTTGATAATTCAAAGCAGTCGACCCCTTGGAACAATGGCAGGCTAATTGGGCAAAAAGCGCCGTTGAAATTGAAGGAGATCTGGGCGATCCGAATACGACTTCAGCTTGCTGACAAGACGCGCGATCTAGTACTGTTCAACTTGGCCATTGATAGCAAGCTGCGCGGCTGTGACCTGGTCGGCTTACGGGTCTGCGACATCGCTCAAGGACGAAGCATTCTTCCTCGCGCCATGGTTATGCAGCACAAAACACATCGGCCGGTACAGTTTGAGATTACTGAGCAGACGCGACAATCTGTCGCAGCATGGGTCGAAAAGGCCCAACTTGCTGCCGACCAACACCTGTTTCCAAGTAGGGTAGCCAAGTCGCCGCACCTGTCTACCCGCCAATATGCGCGCATAGTTGCGTCCTGGATGGAGTCTATTGGCTTGGATTCAGCTGCCTATGGCACCCACACGATGAGACGGACGAAGGCGAGGTTGATCTACCGGCGCACGAAAAATCTGCGAGCTGTTCAATTGCTGCTGGGGCATACCAGGCTCGAAAGCACTGTACGGTATCTCGGCATCGAAGTCGACGACCCGCTTGAGATTGCGGAGCAAACAGAAGTCTAAAGAGATGGGCCGGTAGATGTTCTGAAATGGACGCTTATCGGCCATTTGCGGACGAAAGGCGCAGGCGGATAGTCCCCGTTTGCTGCCATTCGAACACCTGCTCTAACTGGGATTGCATTGTCTATTGGTCAATGGCAACATGGTGCACCTTGTACCAACTATGCCCATAAGTCGCGTCCGCAAGTCGCATTATGACTTTCTTGCAGTGCCCATCAAATGTAAGGAAGGTTGATGCGAACCAAAACGCCATGCAAAAGCGGGGTCAGGTCTTGCAATCCAACATGTCCGTGGTTGCAAGAGCTGACCCCGCGCTCCGTGTCGATACAAAGAGGAGGTCCAGGTGACAGTTGACCAGTGCGTCATGGGCGTTTGCTTCATCCCTCTCGACGGCAGTGGGCAGAAGTTCTTCGGCTTCTCGGAATTCCTCGCGGGCCTCGCGCTCATGGTGTTGGCTTGGACAATCGCCGACGTCCGCTACCGGTTCCGAGTCCGGACCGCCCCCATACCTCTGCTGGGTATCACGTTCTCGGTCGTCGCCGCCGTCGGTGTGCTCACGCTGCTGACGGACCTCTGGCGCGCCGAGCAGTGGCTCGTACCAAAAGGCAACCTCCTGACGCCCGCGTCGTGGCAAGCGATCCTGGGCGGATTGTTCCTGCTGACGTTCCTCTCCTGGACTTGGTTCGCGTTCATCCGGCCGCCCACATACGGTCGGCACAACGCCGAGCGCTTCGCACAGACCCTGTATCAATTCATCCTCAAGGGCTCACCGGCAGAGCTCGCAGTCATCGCAGACGAACTCGCCTACTCGGCTAGGGCGCTTGTCCGCCACGCCACGGACAGAGGCAGGCTTAAGAACTGTCGGCTTGAGCGCGAAGACGAGAAGAAGGACCCTCCGAAGGTAGAACGATACGCCAACGATCTGCTTCTGCTCATCGCCGACAAGAGGCTGTGCCGTGCAATCGTCGATTCATCGCCGGGCACCGCACTGGCCGTGTTCCAAGCAATGGCCGACGCGAAGAAGCACGGCATCCAGGTGGAGACCTTCGCCAAGAACATCGTCAACGAGGCCCTGGCAAACAAGGACTGTTTCCTCTATCACGAGGCCGAGGGGTATGAGTCCGGCTTGATCGGTTACCACAAGCCCCTCAGTCAGGCGATGTTCTCGAACTACGAGATGGCCGAGACGATTGGAACCCTCCTTGATCCAGACATCTATGGCACGAGGGAATGGGACGCCGCACAGTGGGAAGCCTACTGCCGAATAGTGTTGATGACTTTTCGCAGTTACGTCGAAGAGGGGTACGGCGGCCATTCGTTCGTTCTCTACCGCGCCAAGAGCAACATTGAGCATGCGGTATTCGATCTGTACAAGCTTGATGGTGTAGCCAACGGTGCCTGGGGCGACGATCTGCAGGCACGCCTCCAGGTGATCGTCGAATTCATCAAGGACGCAGTAGAGATTCTCGAAAAGAAGGGGGTTCCCGACTATCTCCAACTACGAATTCGGGACAAGAACAGTCGAGCGCTCCAAACCTTCTACGATCACATCGCCAACTTGATATTCGAGGTTGTGTTCGCAGCTTCCGCCGTCACTTCGCCGAACAGCCTGTGCTGGTGGATTCAGCACAACTCAGTCTGGTCGACGTTGTTCAACTTTGATCAACTCACGGGCAAGGCCGGTGCTGCCGTCAGGTTCAAGGTACGCAGACTTCTGTACAGCGAGATTGCTCACATGAAGCGCTTCCCCAACTTCAAGGGGGCGAAGATTCTCGGCTTCTGCCTGAACGTGATGGGACTCACCATCGGGCCGCGCGACTACGACAAGGAAAGTCGGGCGCTCCAGAAGGCCGTGCTGGCCTGGACGAAGAAGAACTACGTCTGGCTGCATGGGTATAACCCGCGCGTCGCTGAAGCGTGCCTGGTAGACGGCATGACCTTCGATGCGGAGAACCGACGACTGGTGCGCATGTATCCAGCCGAAGGGCTCCGGCGCGAACCAAGATACGTCTACCTCGAACTGGACCCTGCGCCGCCCGAGCCCGGGGCGGAGGTGGCAGCTGCTTCTCAAGCTGAGCTTAACCAAGTGTCCAGGAAAGCAGCGTCAGACACGTAGACGAAAATCACCGCGAGTTTGCGTTTAAAGGAGGAAAGATGGTATTGGAACGCAGGGGCAGAATATGGTCCGTGGTCCGGCAATAATCACCGAGATCCTCCGACCTGCCTTGCAATTTGACACGAATGCGTTTGGCACTGATCGACTCGATGATTACATCGCCCTCGGAGCTTCAACGTCGTCAAGTCAAAATGTCAGAGAGCACTCGCAGGCAGAGGCGCAGTTTCTTCAGTTTTCGAGAACTTGCTTCGTCCTTCCGCGAATGTCAGCTTTCGGGAAGACTAAACGTCAGCAAAGGGTCGAACTCGGACCTCCGTAACTTGGCACCCTGTCAGATCAAATCACAACTTGCGCAGTTGAATTGAATCAAACTGCTGTGGACGCAAAGCCGGCCCACAGCAGTGATCAACATATTAAATCTTCGACAGACTTTATTGTCGCCCGACAGACTTGATTATTGATAATCAAAACGCTCCCATCACAAGATTTACTCCACCGTCACCGACTTCGCCAGATTCCTCGGCTTGTCCACATCGGTCCCCCGCGCCAGCGCCGTGTGATACGCCAGCAGCTGCAGCGGCACCACATGCA
>JAZKDW010000017.1:0-68622 GCA_040387375.1 Pseudomonadota bacterium | reverse complement strand
CGCTCTACCCGCGCGGCAATTCCTGGTACGTGGGCGCCAATATTCCCGGCAAGCCGCGGGTGTTCATGCCCTACGTCGGCGGCGTCGGCCGCTATCGCGAGAAGTGCAGCGCAATTGCGGCCAGTGGATATGAAGGCTTCCGTTTCGCAAGCCTGAAAGAGTGACTGATCACATGAGACAAAACGAAACTTCAATCCCGGCCGCCGGCGCGCTCGAAGGCCTACGTGTCCTCGACCTGTCGCGGGTGCTTGCAGGCCCCTTTTCGGCGCAGGTATTAGCCGATCTGGGCGCCGACGTGATCAAGGTCGAGCGGCCCGAAAGCGGCGATGACACCCGTGAATGGGCGCCACCGTTTGTGGCCGATCCGGTCACCGCGCGGCTGGACGAATCGACGTACTTCTGGACCTGCAACAGAGGCAAGCGCTCCATTACCGTGAACATGGCGACCGAGGAAGGCCAGGCGCTCATCGCGCGCCTGGCGGCCGAGTCCGATGTCCTGATCGAGAATTACAAGGTTGGCACGCTGGAGCGTTATGGCCTTGGATACGACAGCCTGTCCAGGATCAATCCGAAACTGATCTATTGTTCAATCACCGGCTTTGGCCAGACCGGTCCGTACAAGGACCGGCCGGGGTACGACACCATCGTCCAGGCGATGGGCGGCCTGATGAGCATCACCGGCAATCCGGATGGTTCTGCCGGAGAAGGGCCACGCAAAACGGGCGTGGCGGTTACCGACCTGATGACGGCGCTATATTCGGTTATCGCCATCATGGCAGCCTTGAACGAGCGGCATGTTTCCCAGCTTGGCCAGCACATCGACATGTCTCTGCTCGACGTGCAAGTCGCAGGGCTCGCGAATATCGGCATGAGTTATCTGACGACCGGAAAAGTGCCGCAGCGCTCGGGCAATCGCCTCACCACGGTTTACCCAAGTGACGCCTTTCGCTGCAGCGATGGCGAACTGATGCTCATCGTCGGCAACGACGGGCAGTTCCGGCGCTTTTGCCAGGTAATGGGGATGGACGGTGTAGCAGACGATCCGCGCTTCAGCAAGAACGAACTGCGCCTGCGCAACGCGGATGACCTGGCGCCGCTGATTGCCGAAGCGATGCGGCACCGGACGACCGCTGAATGCCAAGCCATGCTCGACGCCTCGGGCGTCCCCGCCAGCCCGATCAACAATGTGGCCCAGGTCTTTGCCAATCCGCAGGTAGTCGCGCGCGAAATGGTCAGGGAGCTTGGGGCCGTAGCGGGGCATGGCGTGCAGATGATCGCCAGTCCCATCCGCATGTCGCGCACTCCACCCGCCTACCGTAGGCCACCCCCGAAACTGGGGGAGCACAGCGCCGAAATCCTGCGCGACGTGCTTGGCTTGTCCGAACAGGAATGCGAGCAATTGGCCCGCAACGGATCAATCTGAACGCAGACGAAACAAGGAAACATCGATAAGTCAGAAAAGCTTAATAATCGTATAGATTAATTGACTTGTTTCGTCATGCTGGAAAATCTATCCTGCCGTGTGAAAGATGACTTCGAATTCAGGAGACTGTAGCGGACTGCACCGATCCGGGGCGGCGCCGTTAACGGAGTACGTCTCGTGTCGGCGGAAATCCATGGTGAGCTTGCATCATGATGTCTTCAAGCAGATCCCGCCAGCGCTGATGTCGATAACGCCATCTACGAAACTACGAATCGGCAATCAGGCAATCAAAGGATAGCTCATGAAAACAAGAAAAATCGCGGGGGCGCTCGGCGCCGAACTGTCTGGCGTCGATCTTTCCAGGGGGCTATCCGATGCGCAGGCAGACGAGATCCGCCAGGCGTTCCTCGAACATCAGGTAATTTTCCTGCGCAACCAGGACCTTACCCCGCAACAGTTCCTGGCGTTCGCGCAGGCGATGGGAGAGCCGATCGAATATCCGTTCGTAAAAGGGCTCGACGGTTTTCCGCACATAATTGAAGTGAAAAAGCTGGAACATGAAAAAGTGAATTTCGGCGGGGTATGGCATTCGGACACAACCTATCTCGATGCGCCGCCGAAGGGTTCCATGCTGCTGTCCCGCGAGGTGCCGCCCTACGGTGGCGACACGCTGTTCGCGAACCAGTACCTGGCTTACGAAACACTGTCCGCCACCATGAAAAAAATGATCGACGGCCTGATCGGAATCAGCAGCTCCGCCAAGGCGGATGTGTCCAAGACCCGCGAAGACCGCATAAAATCGGATGGAAAAGAAGCCGCGCCGCAAGAGTACCGCGCCGAACATCCGGTCGTACGCACGCATCCTGAGACAGGACGCAAGTCCCTGTACGTCAATTTTGCGCATACGTCAGGGATCAAGGGCATGACGGATGAAGAAAGCGCGCCCTTGTTGCAGTTCCTGTTCAGCCATCAGGTCAAGCCCGAGCTGACCTGCCGTTTTGTCTGGGAAGCCAACACGATCGCGTTCTGGGACAACCGCTGCACACAGCATAATCCGGTCAATGACTATCATGGGTTTCGGCGGGTGATGCATCGCATTACCCTGAAGGGCGATACGCCGGTTTGAGCGGCCGCCCGCGCCGCGCTTCAGTCCGGCCAGGGAATCGCCGGTAGTATCTGCCCGCGGCATTCTCCAAAACCGATCGTCACGTATCCCTCGCGCACAGCGCGTGCGCGGAAAATGACCTCGTCATGATCTGCCAGCCAGTGCCGCTGCTCGCCATTTTTCAAGAGTATCGGATCCTTGCCATTGCCGGTCATTTCCGTCATGCAGGCGATGCTTTCCCGCGTGGATCCCGACACCGTGCCGCTGCCCATCAGATCGGCCGGCTGCAGGTTGCAGCCATTGCTGGCATGGTGGGTCACCATTTGCGGAAAATTCCAATAGAGTTCAGTGAGATTGGTCGCCGAGATACGTTCCGGCTGCAGTTGGTGCGCACGCATGGACTGTGTGGAGAGGTAAGCCTCAAGCTGTACATCCAGTCCGCCGAGGCGGTTGTTTTCATCGGAGCTGAGGTAAGGTAGCGGCGCCGGATCGCCTTCCGCGCGCGCCCGGGCCGGCACGCGGAATGGCGCCAGCGCTTCGTCTGTGACTATCCACGGCGAGATCGTGGTGCAGAAGCTCTTTCCGAGAAACGGACCGAGCACCTGTTCCCACCATTGCACGCTCTTCGCGGACCAGTCGTTAAGCAGGCAATAACCGAATATATGGTCACGCGCCTGTTTCAGCGGAATCGGATGGCCTTGCAGGTTGCCGCTGCCGATAAACAATGCCATTTCGAGTTCGAAGTCGAGCGCTTCGACACGGCCAAACCGGACTGTGCCATCGGCATCTTTCCATTGGCCGTTGGGACGCTGCACTGCGTGACCCGACACACGCACCGACGACGCGCGGCTATGGTACGCAACCGGAAGCGATTTGAATGCCGGCGGCAGCGGGATGTCCAGTCCCTTCAGCTTGCCCAGGCGCTCGGTGTGATGGGCCGAGGTCAGGAAATCGGTGTAGTTGCCGATGCGGCATGGCAGCATCATCGTCGCTTCGGCGGCCGGCACCAATATCGAACTGCGCCGGGATTCGATCTCGGCCCTGCGCGGTGAATCGCTGCGCAGCAGATCCGACACCGCGCAGCGCAGTGCCGACGAATAACGCGGGCCCAGCCCCATCAGCGTGTTCAAAAATGGCTCGCGGGCCGCTTGCGCGGCAGCCAGCGCATCGCCGTCAAGCAGGCCGGCGTCGATGCAGGCCGCCAGGTCCAGGATCTCTTCGCCGATGGCGATGCCGGCATGCGGGGCATTGCCTTGATGGCTGAAGATGCCGAATGGCAGATTCTGTATCGGGAAGTCGCTCCCTGGCAGATTGGCGGATGTAATCCAGCTGCGGCGTGCCGGATCATGGGACGTATTCAAATGGTTCAAACAAATCTCCCTGCGCTGTCGCGCGTTATAAAAATGCATTTCAGCCCGGCATGCGGATGTTGTTCACGCCTTGGCCAGGCCGCTGATGCTGCGCGTGATGTCGGCGGCATATTTGCACGCCATTTCCGCATAGCCCTGTTCGTTGATAAGCTCGCTGCGCTCACTCTTGTAGGCAATCACAAGGGAGCCAACGACCAGCCGCAGGTCATTAAAAATCGGCGCAGAGATGCCTGTTACGCCGGCATCGATCCTGCCGCGCGAGATGTAGTAACCCAATCTGGCGATCTCCCGATAGTATTTTGAGAAGCCTGGCCAATCTTTCGCGATCGCCAGCACTTCCTTCTTATCCTTGCTTTCCTCATAAAGCCGCCTCAGCCGCCGGACCGGAAGATTGGCCAGGATGATGGTTGATGCCGAGCCACTGAAGCGCGGCATGAGCCGCCCTCGCTCCAGGCTCAGCGCAGGCGGATCGTCAACAGCTTCGTGGTGCACATTAATCACGTCATCGCCGTACAGGCTGCAAAGAACGATGGTGGTGGCCGTACGTTTGGCTAGCTCTTTCATGCGCTCGCGGCTGGCCAGCAGGATCGGTTCCGAGCGGCGGATCCGGTAATCGAGTTCGATGATTTTCGGACCCAGCGCATAACGGCCCGACAGCTTGGTCAGCAGGCCGATCTCGCACAGCTGCCGGACGTAGCGGAATCCTGTCGGCCGCGATACGTCCAGCAGGTCGGCAATCTCCTCGGCGCTTAGCGTCGGCCTATCCTCGGAGAATAAATCGAGCGTCTTGATGAGTTTGATTTGCTGAGACATTTTTTATGATTGACTGGTTACTCAACATAAATCAATTCTATAGAATTTTTTCGCAACAATGCACTGAAATTGCCAAATAATAAAACCAAAGTATTAATATTTGACACTTTCGTAAAATAAATCTAGTATTCTGGAAAATGTGCTTTCCAAGAAAAAATGCACTTTCGGAGTTACAAGCTACCGGTTTTCCTCACATATTCAACGCCAACAAACGGAGACGATTCATGAAGATTTTAAAGACGCTCGGCCTGACCGCGTCAGCGCTGCTGCTGTGCGGCGCCACGATTGGCGCTGTACAAGCCCAGCAATATCCCGACAAGATCGTCAAGCTCGTGGTGCCCTATGCGCCCGGCGGCGGCACCGACGCATTTGCGCGCATCGTTGCCTTGCGCATGTCAAAAGAGCTTGGCCAGCAGGTCATTGTTGAAAACAGGCCGGGCGCCGGCACCATCATCGGCGCCGAGGCGGTTGCCCGTTCCGCCCCGGATGGCTATACGGTTCTGCTGGGCGACACTGGCACCTATAGCGTCAATCCGAGCCTGTAAAAAAAACTTCCCTATGACCCTGTGAAAGATCTGGCGCCGGTGACACTCACGGCACGATTTGCGCTGACGCTGGTCGTCAATCCTGCGGTGCCGGTGAACTCGGTGCAGGACTACATCAAGCTGGCGGCCTCGAAGCCGGGCCAGATGAATTACGCCTCGCCAGGCCAGGGCAGCCCGCATCATCTGGCGATGGAGCTGTTTGCCCAGCAGGCAAAAATCAAGCTGACCCATGTGCCATACAAGGGTAATGGCCCGGCAGTGCAAGACCTGCTGGCGGGACACATACCGAGCATGTTTCTCGACTTGGTAACGGTCTCTCAGCAGATCAAGTCCGGAAAAATCAAGGTGCTCGGCGTGGCCGGCCCGAAACGTCTGGCATCGCTTCCGAATGTTCCGCCGATCGCCGAATCCCGTCTTCCGGGATTTGAAGCCTGGGCCTGGCAGGGATTGTCGGTGCCGCGCGGTACACCACAACCGATCATCGCCAGACTGAATGCAGCTTATGCAGCGAGCGTGGCTGACCCGGAAATCAAGAAGAAGATGGACGAGATGTCGGTTGATTTGATTCCGAGCACACCCGAGGAAATGGCTGCGTACATGAAGTCGGAGACGGCGAAGTGGGCAAAAACGATCAAGGATGGAAACATCAGCATCGAGTAAACATGTGTCATCGGCGGCAGCAGCTTTGCCGCCGATGAGCATATTGAAGATCCGGACACGACTTGCGATTGCACCTGTGCTGTCGCAAGTCTTGTCGATGTAGACTCAAGGAATATATGCATCAGGCAGACCTCGGCACCAGAAAATCCCTCTATTACAAGTATCAGGTTTATCCCTTTGTTGCCCCGCCCGATCTTGAGCAGGTCACACATCAGCAGGTCGTGATTGTCGGCGGCGGACCGGTCGGCCTGGTCACTGCGCTCAACCTGGCCAGGGCCGGCATCCGCTGTGTTGTCGTTACGGCGGACCAGCAGGTGTCGGAAGGCAGCAGGGCAGTGGCGTTTACCCGACGCTCGATGGAAATCCTGCAGCAGGTCGGGGCCTCGGAACAGATAGAAAAGGACGGCTTGCGTTGGCGCTACGGGAATTCCCTCTATCGGGGCCAGAGGGTGTTCCGGCTGGACGTGCCGCACGACGAGGATGACAGGTTCTACCCGTTGATCAACCTGCAGCAGCAGATCGTCGAAGGCCAGCTGGTCGAATTGATCGGACAGGAGCCACTGATCGAACTGCGCTGGGGCACCCGATTCGTGGCAATGGAGCAGACCGCTGACAAGGCCACGCTGACACTGGACACGCCGGTTGGTGAATACCGGATGGACGCCGATTGGGTCATTGCGACGGACGGCGCAAAGTCGGCTGTCCGGCAAAGCATGAAGTTGCGGATGGAAGGCGATTCCTACGAAGGGCGATTTGTGATTGCCGATATCCGGGTCGACCTTGGCCTGCCGACCGAACGTCTGGCATTTTTTGATCCCGCCTGGAATCCCGGCAATACCATCCTCTTGCATCGCGAGCCGTATGGCATATGGCGTTTTGACTATCATCTGCCGCCCGGCGAATCGCCGGAAGAAGCGCTGGCGCCGGAACGCATCGCGACCCGGGTCAACGAGCAGCTGGCGCTGATGGGGTATGACAATATGAAATGGGAAATGGACTGGGCCTCGATCTACTCGGCCCGTGCCATGACGCTGCCGGAGTATCGGCACGGTCGTGTGCTGTTTGCCGGCGATGCCGCCCACATGCTGCCTATTTTCGGTGTGCGAGGCCTCAATACCGGCTGGCAGGATGCGCAAAATATTGCGTGGAAGCTGGCGCTGGTGATACAGGGGAAAGCCGGCATGGCGCTGCTCGATTCCTACAGTGATGAGCGGGTCGCTGCGGCACGCGAAATCATTGATGAAGCAAGCAAGAGCACCCGCTTCATGACACCGCCGACCGCTGGCTTCCGGCTGCTGCGCGATGCGACGCTGTCGCTTGCGCTGACTCATGAATTTGTGCGGCCTTTGCTGAACTGGCGCACCTCCCGGCCGCATGAGTACACAGACTCGATTCTCAATGCCGCAAGCGATGACAGCGCGCTTTTCAGCGCCGGACCGGCAAAGGGCGCAACGGCGCGCAACATCAGGCTCGGTGAAAACGATTATTTATTCGACCATCTCGACCTGTCTTTCCAACTCTTTTATTTTTGCGAATCAGGCGGACTGCCGCAGGATCTTGCTGACGAAATCGACGCCGTTGCCGCCAGCGGCATAACGGTCGGCGTGGTGGTGTTTTCCCGTGCGCCGGAATCGTTGCCGAGCGACAGCCGCGCCATTCTGATCGATGACAGCAGCGGGCATATTCATCAGAAGTATGGTGTCGAGCACAGCACAGGGGTTTGCCTGCTGAGGCCGGACCAGCATGTATGCGCGCGCTGGATCAAGCCCGACGCCGGCCAGTTGCGCCAGGCCTTTCAACAGGTTTTACAAGTCAAGGGGAACTAGCCATGTCAGCCACATCCGTCATTACCATTCCCGAGCTTGAAAATTTCTACGACCATCTCGCGCTCGCCATTGATGCCGTCGAACCCGGGAAGGCGCAGATTTTTCTGGTGAAACTGGCCCTGCTGCTGGCCAGGGAGGCAGTATCGAAGGAAGCCTTGCCGGCCCTGATTGACGACGCGGCCAGGGATTTGTAAATTTCATCAAGCCGATGCCGGGCGCACGATGAAAAAAGGACGAGCAACATGCTCGTCCTTTTTTCATTTAATGCTACGCGAATTAGCAGGATTCCGACTTTCTGATTACACTGCGCCGAGGCCGTAGAAAACGCCGGAAGCGACTTTGCGGGAATCCTTGTTGGCAGCAACTGCTTCTGAACGGACTTCTGCGCGGGTGCGGGTGCCTGCAGCGACGGTCTCGATGTAATTCTGTTCGCCATGGACGAATGCGGGATTGATTTCCGCAACGACTTCAGCACGGGTCAGGGTCGACACGAAACCGGCATCCGGTGCGACAAATCGCTCCTGGGCGAACGTGACGCCGGCAGCGGCAAACAGGACAACAGCGGCGATTGATTTTGATGTTTTCATTTTAATTCTCCAAAAAATTGTGGGGGGTTAGCTTCCGGGCTCGGCGGTCAAGGCAAACATGCTGCCCGTCGGGTCCTGCCTCGGTGAGTTCGTTGTGTGCTCATCGATGAAGCAGAGTCTACATAGGGTTCATCGCGTGAAAAATAGGGGCAGCGGCAATAGACTATTCCGGTTTATGGAATAATCAGGCGGCCTGATCAATAACCGGCCTTTTTAAAAAGTGGCGCGCGCATGGACCTGTTTCAATCAATGACGGTGTTTGCCAAAGTGGCGGAGTTCGGCAGCTTTGCAGGCGCCGCACGCGCACTCGACATGTCCAATCCGTCCGTCACGCGTCATGTGGCGGATCTTGAAACGCATCTCCAGGCACGCCTGTTCAATCGCAGTACGCGCCGCCTGAGCCTGACCGAGACGGGCGTCACTTACCTGGAGCGCTGCAGGCAGGTGCTGCATGATGTGGACGAGGCAGCGCTTGTTGCCAGTACCAGCACACAAAATCCGACTGGCACGCTGCGTGTCAGCGCGCCGGTATCGTTTGCGGTCAACTATCTGGGACGATTTTTGCTGGAATATTCACAGCGGTTTCCCAAGGTGAGCCTGGACATCGCGCTGTCGGACAGAATGGTGGATCTGGTGGAGGACGGGTACGACCTTGTCATCCGTATCGGCCGCATCAAGGACTCAAGCCTGATTGCGCGGAAGATCGCCACTGCCCGGGTAGTTGCGTGCGCTGCGCAATCGTATATCGATCAACACGGCGAACCGCAGACGCCGCAAGACCTGGCTGCTCATGTGTGCCTGAACTACAGCTACCTGATGACACGTGACGTCTGGCAGTTCGTTCACCAGGGGACGCCGCAGTCCATCCGGATCAAAAGCGCCATGCAATCCAACAGCGGCGGTTTGCTGCGCGAAGCGGCAATTGCGGGCATGGGCATCATCATGCAACCGACATTCATTGTTGGCGACGCGCTTCGTGAAGGCAAGCTGCGTGTTGTCCTGCCTGGTTATGAAGCCAAAAAACTGGACATCTACGCGATTTATCCAAGCCGGGACCACCTGTCCAGCAAGGTGCGCACCTTTGTCGATCATCTGATCGAACGATTTGGCGCGGCGCCTGAATGGGACCGGGATATCTGACACCAGTCCCGGTCTGACCCCCGGGAGTCCCAATACCTTGGTGCAATGTTTATTGCGGATTTAGATCCTTGCAAGTATTATTGCTATTTCTGTCGCAATGACTTACATGGCAAGCTATCCGATCAAGTTGGCCGTCGGCAGATCCCTCCCTCTTTTACCCGGAAAAATTCAGCATGAAGCCCAATCACATCAAGACACTCTGGTCGCAAGGCAAACCGGTATTGAATGGCTGGCTCTCGATCGGCAATGCCTTCACCGCCGAGATCATGGCGGCGCAAGGGTATGACTCGATCTGTGTCGACCTACAGCATGGAGTCGTCGATTACCACGTCGCCGTCAGCATGTTCCAGGCGATGCAGGCCAGTGCCGTTACGCCGCTGGGCCGGGTGCCGTGGCTTGACCCCGCGCTCATCATGAAGATCCTCGATGCCGGCGCCTATGGCGTGATCTGCCCGATGATCAACAATCGTGCGCAAGCCGAAGCATTCGTTTCCTGCGTGCGTTATCCGCCGCTGGGTGTACGCAGCTACGGACCTACACGCGCCAATTTTTCGGCTGGGGCCCATTATTTTCTCGAAGCGGAGGACCAGATCCTGAGCATTGCGATGATCGAAACGCGCGAAGCCGTCGACAATATCGAGGAGATCGTGACGACCTCTGGACTGGATGCCGTGTACATCGGACCTGCCGACCTCACGATCGGCTTGACCGGCAAGCGCTATCCGGTGGGCTTCGATCGGACCGAACCCGAAATTGTCGGCGCCATCAAGACCATCCTCGCGGCGGCGCATCGGGCAGGCATCAAGGCGATTTTGCATTGCGGTACGGCGAACTATGCGAAGCAGGCAATCGATTGGGGATTCGATATGGTCACGGTGTCCGGCGATACCAGGTTGCTGGCGGGGGCGGCCGCAGCGAGCGTTGCTGAATTTCGCCGGCTGGCCAATGGCGTGGACAGCCGCACAGAAAGCCTCGCGCCACAGGCCAGCTATTGACATGGCGGCTGGCAAAACCGTGACAGGTCAGCGCAATCCGTCTCGCAACGAGGAACCCGCGTCACGTAGCGGGCCTGAAAAAACCTACGAAGGAATCGTTAACGTCATCACCGCGGATTATCCCCGGCTGTCAGAACGCTTCCAGCAAGTGGCCCGTTACCTGACGCAGAACCCGAATGTCGTCGCGCTCGAGTCCGCCAGCGCCATCGCCGCTAAATGCGGGGTGCATGCCTCTATCCTGGTCCGCTTCGCACAACATTTCCGCTACTCCGGATTCAAGGCGTTACAGCTTGTCTTTCAGGGCCGGCTAGCGACGGCTGCGCCAGGATTTCAGGAGCGGATCAAGGCGCTCGACGCGGAACTCCAGAAAAACCTCGAGGGCAGTCATCGCGGTTTCCTGCGCAACCAGGTGGTGCGCGACCTGGCGGCCTTGCAGACGCTGTTGGAGACGATTTCCGAAGAGAGCCTGCAACAGGGCGCACGCTGTCTCAAGGAAGCGGAAATCATCTACATCGCCGGTCAGCATCGATCCGAACCGCTGGCGCTGTTCACGCGTTATGTGCTGACCATGTTGCGGCGCCGGGTCGTGCTTCTCGATTCCGGGGGAGGCTTGGCGACGGAAATCGCCAGCATCATGAGTAAGCGCGATGTCCTCGTGGCGATCGCCTTTCGTCACTATGCAAAAGAAGTTCTCACGATTGCCGAGCGTGCAGCGGCAAACGGCACGCCGATGATTGCGATCACGGATAGCCCGCTGTCGCCGTTGGCCAAGGATGCAAGTGTACTGTTTACGATTCCGGAAGAAGAATACAGTTTTTCCCGATCGCTGGCGGCGCCGATGTCACTGGTGCAGACCATTGCCGTTTCACTGGCGGCGTTGCTGGAGCAGGACGAAGGAAAGACCCCTGCGCGCCGGCGCGTCAGGAGCGGCAAGGACAGCAAGACCAGGCCGGCGCGCTCCTGACCCGGGCATCGGCCCGGTCAATCCAACTTCGCGCCTGACTCCCTGACCACCTTCGCCCACTTGACCTGCTCTATGCGGGAGAACGTGGCGAACTCGTCCGGCGAGTTGCCGACCGGCTCGGAACCGAGCGCCGCAAGTTTTTCGCGCACTTCGGGTGTCTTGAGGATTTTCGCCACTTCGGTCGACAACTTGCTGACAATGTCCTTCGGTGTGCCCGCCGGCGCCCATAATCCATACCATGTGCTCAGGTCATAACCCGGCACGCCGGCTTCAGCAATGGTCGGCAGGTCGGGCATGGCAGGGGACCGGACCGCGGTCGTGACGGCGAGCGCACGCAGCTTGCCTGCCTTGATGAAAGGCAGGCTGGATGACATCGAATCGAACATCAGTTGCACATGCCCGCCCATGACGTCGGTGAGTGCTGGGGTGCTGCCTTTGTAAGTAATATGCTGCATGTCGACGCCGGCGAGAATCTTGAATGCTTCCGCTGACAGATGCGTCGCCGCGCCGTTGCCTGACGAACCGAACTGGAGCTTGCCCGGCTTCGATTTTGCCAGCGCCACCAGGTCCTTGACGGATTTCACCGGCAGATCGGGATTGACGAGCAGAACCAGCGGCCCCTGCGCCAGCACGGTCACCGGCGAAAAATCCTTGATCGGGTCGAACGCCATCTTTGCAAACAGACTCGGATAGATGACCTGGACCGAGGCATTGACGAGCAGCGTATAACCATCAGGCGTGGCTTTGGCAACCAGATCGGTACCAATCATGCCGGTGGCGCCGGGCCTGTTTTCGACGACAAATGATTGCCGCATATTCTCTGACAATTTCTGCGCCACGATGCGCGCAGCGATATCGGTTGGTCCACCAGGGGGATAGGGAACAACCACGCGCACGGGTTTGGATGGATAAGCTTGTGCCAATGCTAGCATTGGCATGATGCCGAAACACGCGGCTGCAACAAAGCGCCCGATCGCGGGCAACAGCAAGGTCGTTCTTTTAGTCATTTCTCTTTTTCTCCGTGAATTCGTCATGCTTCTTCCTTGCCCCAAGTCGGGACAGGATCTTTACTTTGATCAGGGTACGACCTGATGCAATAACGGTGCATTCTGCTGCAAGCGGCGGCAGTTTTCGAATGCAAGCGCAAGACTGCGCCTGACTGTTTCCGATGTGAGCCAGGCGATATGGGGCGTCAGGACGACATTGTCGAATGTGAGCAGGGGATGATTCGCACCGGCCGGTTCTGCGGCGACGACATCGAGGCCAGCCGCTGCCAAGTGTCCAGACAACAGGGCCGCCTGCAAGGCTGTTTCATCGACCAGTGCGCCACGCGCGGTATTGATCAGTATGCTGCCCGGCTTCATTTGCCCGAGTGTTTCAGCATTGATCAGTTGCGCGGTTTCCGGCGTCAGCGGGACATGCAGGGACACGATATCGGCTTCGGCCAGCAGCTTGTTCAAGGGGCGCCATTCCGCGACGGTGCCGGCTGCCGTGGTGCGATCGGTGTAGATGACCCTGGCGCCGAGAGCGCGCAGCACGGGCCCCAGTCTTCTGGGCACCTCGCCGTTGCCGACCAGGCCGACTGTCCGCCCGCACATTTCACCAATGCGATCGAACTCGTCCGGCGCCAGCGTCCAGCCGGCGCCGGCACGCATGGCGCGATCCAGGAAGGGCACGCGCCGCAGCGCCGCAAGCATCAGCGCAAGTGTGTGTTCCGCGACCGCCTGGCTATTCGTGCCGGGCATGTTGGCGACCGCGATGCCCTTGGCCCGTGCCGCATCCAAGTCAATCGTATTGACACCAACGCCGATTTTCTGGATCAGTTTCAAGTTCGGCGCGTGCGCCATCACTTGCGCAGTGACGGGTTCCAGCACATGCAATAGCACCTCGGCGTCCGCCAACTGTTCGGCAAAGGTTTTCTTGTCGGTTTCATCAACCACGGCGATCTGCAGCCACGCCGGCGCAGCCGCCATCAGGGAGTCAATGAATCCCGTGCTGGCGCGGAACTGGAGCACGGCTTTCATCGTGGGGACTCTTTCATTGGAAGCGCATGCCGGCCCGCATAACGCGCAGCCGAACCGAGCGCTGATTCGATACGCAGCACTTCGTTCCACTTCGCCATGCGCTCCGAGCGGGCGAAGGAACCGACCTTCAACTGGCCGGCGTTCCAGCCAACGGCCAGATGGGCAATCATCACATCCTCGGATTCACCGGAGCGCGCCGACACAATCGTGCTCCAGCCTTCCTTTTTGGCGGCCTGCATTGCCCGCTGCGTCTCGGTGATGGTGCCGGCCTGGTTCGGTTTGATCAGCACCGCGTTGCAGGCATGGCTTTGCGCGGCTTCGGCAACCCGTGCGGCACTGGTGACAAGGAAGTCATCGCCGATCACTTGCACGCGGTCACCGATGGCTGCGGTAATCGCCCGCATGCCATCGACATCGTCTTCCGCAAACGGATCTTCGATCGACAGTATCGGATAACGGCCGACCCATCCCAGCAGGACTTCGAGCCATTCACCGGTATCGAATTCGCGCTTTTCCAATGTCGGCCGATAGCGGCCCTTGCTGCCAAATTCGGACGCGGCTATGTCGAGCGAAATCGCCACTTCGCCATTAAGGTAGCCGGCTGCTTCGATCGAACGCACCAGCATCTCCAGCGCCTCTTCATTGGAAGCAAAACTCGGCCACCATCCGCCTTCGTCGGCAACGCCGGCGCGCGGCCCGCGCTCGCTCATCAAATTGCCTGCCGCGCGATAGACTTCGGCGACCATGGCCAGCGCTTCGTCGAAACTCTGCGCGCCCACTGGCATCACCAGCAAATCCTGGATATCGATGCGGCGTCCGGCATGGGCGCCGCCGCCGAATATCTGAATCTCCGGCATCGGCAAACTGACCTCGCGTCCTTCGGCGATATAGCGCCACAGCGGTTCATTTTCTGCCGCCGCCGCCGCACTTAGCACCGCCATCGACGTCGCAATTGTCGCGTTGCCGCCCAATACGGATTTGTTCGGCGTGCCGTCCAGGGCGATCAGTGTTTCATCGACCTGAATCTGGGCGCACGCATCCAATCCTTCGAGCGCGCCGGCGATGGCGCCATTGACATTGGCAATCGCTTGTTGGACGCCATAACCGCCGAACTGCGATCCACCATCGCGCAATTCGATCGCCTCGTTGCTTCCGCATGATGCGCCGGCCGGCGCAATGCCCCGCCCGCGCGCACCGCCTGCCAGCACCACCTCGACTTCAACGGTAGGGCGGCCACGTGAATCCCAGATGCGGCGTCCATGAATGGTATTGATGCGTGTCTTCACTGGTTGATTTCCTTCTGCCATGAATGTCGAATATTAGAAAGCTGCTGTGCGGGAGCAAGTACAAGGCGCAGCGCAAAGCGGCGCACACGGTCGCGGTCGAGTTCGCCGGTGATGTATTCCACCGGAGATTTGCCGTCAATGCGGGCCAGCATAATCGCCGCCAACAACCGGCTGGCACGCCGCTCCAGCATGGCAGGCGGCTCCCACGTCACACCACGCAGATACTCCTCGGCCATCGCATCGAAACAACGCAGGTAATCCGCGGCGGAAGTCGGACGCCACACGCATTTCAGCAGCAGGTGGCACAGGCAAAAAGCGAGGTCGAAGGCAGGATCCCCGTACCATGCACATTCGGCGTCCAGAAATACCGGGCCCTGTTTGCCGACCAGTATGTTCTTGGGACTGATGTCGCCGTGTACCAGCGCCACCTTGGTCTGCGCTGTCATATCGATGAGCTGTTGAAGCGCGGGCGCACATTCCGGATGCGCCAGTGCCGTTGCGCCGAAATAGGGGGCAAGACGCAGAGCATGAAAACTTTCGTCATTGGCGAAAGCGGCCGCCAGCGTATCGTCGTGAGCGGTTCCGCGGTGAATCGCAACCAGGTTGGCCGCAACGGCACGCGCGGTATGCGGATCCGCCAGGCCGTCGCGCAACTGCGTTTTCCATAGCGGGTGATCAGCCGGATCAAGATAATGCATGGCGAATGCGAGAACCTCGTGATCCTCGCCCGCAATCGACGGCACCGTGCCCGGAGCGATTCGCATCGCGGTTTTCATCCACGCCACTTCGGCGCTGCTGCGTTCCACCGGCGCGCTCCAGTCCGCTGCCACGTTCAGTTTTGCCAGCGCACGTTTGATGCATACCGGGCCGCGCCGGGTATGGGCCAGAACGATCAGGGACGACACACCTCCTGTCAGTTTTTCCAGGGCAGGGCGCTCATCCGCATCGATCAATCCCATGCGCAGCAATGACGCTTGCAAACTTTGTGTTTCGTCTTTTGTCAGGCTCATGCGGGATAGTTCCATTGTGTCGAATGCTGCAGGCTGATGTGACTTGCAAATTCAGATAGAAAATGTTCACCGACAGGCACTTGCGGAATGCCGATGCGTAAATGTAACCGAACTACGCACACGTGTGCAAGGAATTTTATCGCGCCGGCATGGTGAGGCCAACTGGTATACTTCAGCGCAATCGTGTGCAGGCAGGAAGATAAAATATGAAGATTTTTCGCAGCATTGAGCTGATGGGATTAACGTGAGTGATCAGCGCCGTATCCCCGTCACCATCAAGGATATTGCCAGGTCGCTCGACCTGGCTCACTCCACCGTCTCGCGTGCCCTCAACGATCACCCTTCGATTGGTGATGCTACTAAGCTGCGGGTCCGCAGCGAGGCCAAGCGGCTCGGATATTTTCCTGATTCGAGCGCCCGGATCATGCGCGGCAGTACCAGCCTGCTGGTGGGATTGATCGTCCCCGATATCGAGAACGAGTTTTACAATGCTGCGGCGAAAGCCATGACCCAGGTCTGTTCCCTGCGCGGTTATCAGCTTGTGCTCTCCGTGAGCGATGACGACCCGATCCAGGAACAGCGCCATGTTGAAGCGCTCAGAGGATCAAAAGCGGCAGGGATCGTGATCGTGCCGACCGCGAAGCCGCGAGCGCGAACTGCGCAATTGCTGCGTGACGTGCCCACCGTTCAGTTCCTGCGGTACGCCGTCTCGATAGGAAAAATTGTGGTGCGGGCCGACGAAGGCCAGGGCATCTTTGAAGCCGTGCAGCATTTGGTCGGACTGGGTCACAAAAGAATCGGCTACATCGGGGGACCCAGGGGACTCAGCACCGGCGATTCCCGCGTCGCCGGATATGAACGCGCACTGAAGGAGGGAAAATTGAAGGAAGATGTTTTAATGGTCTGCCTGGGCTTGCCCAGGCCTGAGTTCGGCTACGCATCATTGGCGACCTTGCTAGACCTGGCAAACCCGCCGACCGCATTGGTAGTGGCAGGCTCGCGCCAGCTGCTCGGCGCGCTCACCGCTATTGCGGAACGCAAGATTGACGTGCCGACCCAATTGTCCATCGTAGGTTATGGCGATCCGGCATGGTTTCAAATTTGCCGCCCTTCGATTACCGCGGTCGCATTGCCCGTGCTGGAAATGGCAACGCGTGCCGGGAACCTGCTGTTTGAGCTGATGGACAGTTCGGCTGAGGCAGTGAGACGGCCACCTGAACCTGCTTTCATGCCGCAGTTGATCGTGCGGGAAACAAGCACATCTCCATCTGTCGTACGCCCCCGCCATTCGCGCGAAAAAAAATCCGTCAGGACTTAATCCTGACGGGATGCGCGCTGACATCAAGCGGCGCGTGAATAAACAAATCAGATCAACAATTACATCGCTGCAGTGCCGCCAGCGTCGGCAGGCGGAATCGGCTCCGATGCTGTTGGTCTGATCATTTTCTTTTTTACGCCTATGCCTAAATCAGCGGGCGTGATGCCAAATTCATCCATCTTGTTTTTAATATCGGCAATCACGGTAGCGAGTTCATTCACACGCACTTCTTCGGCTAGTTTTTGCAATTCTGCAATTTGAATCTGGAGTTCTTTATAGGATGGCATGTATGTCGCTTTCGTCTGGGGTGAAACAGGAGCGACATTATAAATGCTTGCGCTTTTTCTCCTGCGCTTAAATTCCAGCGCCGTCAGGGCGACAGCGGCAGCGGTGTGGCAATCACTGTCTTTTGCTCTCCCTGGAATTTCTGCGAGATCCAGAGCCATGCGTTATCCGAGCTGCGCGTAAAAAAACCGGCTTCATCGACTTTCTCCAGCGCGACGATCGGTCTTGTGGCCACCACCACATTGTCGAGCATCAGGTTCATCTGCCCCAGCTTGCTGCCTGCAGCAATCGGCGCGCGCAGCGGGTTATTCAGTTCAAGCACGGGTTTGAACTTCCTGGCCGCGCCTTTCGGCAACGTGACAACAATGTCTTCGCCGAATCCGACCTTGACCTGCTCCTGCACACCTCTCCACACCTTGGGCATCGACACGGCTTTTCCTCCTGCGTACAGTTTGACGGTGTCAAAGTTCCGGAAACCCCAGCTCAACAATTTCTGGCTGTCCTGCGCACGCGCGTTGCCGGTCGAGGCACCGAGCACGATGGCGATCAGCCGCCGTTCACCGCTTTCTCCAGTCCGGGTGGCAGACGTGATGAGGCTGTAGCCTGAAGCATTCGTATGTCCGGTCTTCATGCCATCAACACCGGCTTCCGGCGCCAGCAACCGGTTCCGGTTTGGCTGGGCAATCTTGTTATAGGTGAAGGTCTTGATGGAATAGATCTTGTAGCACTCGGGATAATCCTGGACCACATGGGTCGCCAGGATGGACAGGTCGCGCGCGGTGGAATAATTATCCGGGCTTGGCAAACCGTGCGAATTGGCGAAGCGGGTATTTACCATGCCCATCACTTTTGCCATGCGGTTCATCTCGCCGACGAAGGTGTCTTCCGTACCCGACACCGCTTCGGCCAGCGCCACTGCCGCATCATTACCCGACTGGATGATCAGGCCATGCAGCAAGTCCTGCACGCTGACTGGCTTGCCCGGCTCGATGAACATTTTCGAGCCATCACGATCGACTTTCCACGCCCGGTTCGACACCTCGACCATCTGGTCCAGGCGGATTTTCTGTTTCTCGACCGCGGCGCACGCCAGATAGGCTGTCATCAACTTGGTCAGCGATGCCGGTTCGATACGCTTGCCTGGTTCATGGGCGGCAATCACATAGTCGCTGGTGGTGTCGAGCAGAAGCCAGGATTTTGCGGTTAGTACCGGCGCCGCGGGAGTCTGGGCGAAAGCGGTGGTCAGGGCAAAAAAATGCAGGGCGAGGATTGCGCCAGTTCTTTTCATTGCTGATTCCTATATCCAATCGGCCAAGCCGGTGGTTTCTTGCATGCGGTATGGCAAATAGTGCCTGAAAAATGCAAACCGTTCCAGGTGGCGCGTCAATCTTTCAATTCTTGCCGATTTCAGTTTTCTCAACTATCGCCCTTCAGCATGAGTGTTCCGCCAGCACCGGTACAATGAGGTTTTATTTTCCCCATATCCCTCTATCGTGTTTACTCATCTTGCAGTCCGGTTCCAGTACTTGCTGCCGAAGCTGGCGCTCACCTTGTTTGCGGGTCTGGTCGCCAATGCCAAAGCGGGAGGCATCACCACGCGCCTGATCCGCTGGTTCGTCGGCAAATACAAGGTCAACATGGCGGAGGCGGCCAATCCGGATATTGGCAGCTACCCAAGCTTCAATGAATTTTTCACACGCGCGTTGCGGCCCGGTGCGCGCCCGATCGCGCCCGCCCATTTCATCTGCCCGGTGGACGGCGCCATCAGCCAGTTCGGCAGCATCGGACATGACCAGATTTTCCAGGCCAAGGGACACCAGTATTCGATCCAGGCGCTGGTCGGCGGCGATCCCGTCCTGGCGGCACAATTCGTGGATGGCAGCTTCGCCACCCTGTATCTGAGTCCCAGGGATTATCACCGCATCCACATGCCTTGCGATGGCCGCCTGACGCGCATGATCTATGTGCCGGGCGAGCTGTTTTCAGTGAACCCCGCCACCGCGCGCGGTGTGCCGAACCTGTTTGCGCGCAATGAGCGTGTGGTGTGTGTGTTTGAGGGTGAACACGGACCTTTCGTATTGACGCTGGTGGGCGCCACCATCGTCGGCAGCATGGCCACGGTCTGGCATGGCATCGTCAACCCGCCGCGCACCGCGGAGGTTCGGGAATGGCATTACGATAAAGAGCAGGTGCTGCTGAACAAGGGCGATGAAATGGGCCGTTTCCTGCTGGGGTCGACGGTGGTGATGCTGTTTCCGCAAGGGACGCTCGATTTTAATGCCGATTGGAAGCCGGTGCGTCCAGTCGTGCTTGGAGAAATGATGGGCATGAAGGCGGCGGCGACCATCGTGTAGTCTGAGGCGCGCGCCGCGATCTCTATTTCGCCCCGGCCGCTTCCAGTATGTTCACCATGTCCATGAAGCCCCGCGTTTTCGCCAGCGTCAACGGCGTGTTGCCGTTGCGGTCCTTGAGTTTTGTGCTGGCGCCCGCCGCCACCAGCGCGCGCAGCGTTTCCACATGGCGCGCGCCGCCGTTGCCAAGCACGATAGCTTCGATCAGTGCAGTCCAGTGCAGGTTGTTGACCAGATCCAGCGGCGCGCCCGCAGTGATCAATTGCCTGACAACGCCGTCATGGCCGAGGTGGGCGGCGGCAATCAGCGCAGTGCCGTCATAACGGCTGGTCACCAGCTTCGCGCTGGCGCCCAGCGACAGCAGCATGCGCAGCGTTTTTTCATCGTCGGCGACGGCGGCAATCGTGACGGCATCGTAGCGGTCGTTTTCCAGCAGCTCGAGCCGCGCGCCGGCCTGGGCCAGCAGGCGGATGACTTCCGGCTGTCTGGCGAAGGCCGCCACGTGGACCGGGGTGCGGCCATGGGCGTCGCGCGCATTCACATCGGCCTTCGATGCAAGCAGCTTCTCCAGCTTCACCAAGTCACCCCTGGAAGCGGCCGCATGCAAGCCGGTATAAGCGGCAACCTCGGCGGCGCTCGGGCCCACCTGCGCGGCAGCCGTGAACGACAGGACGCACAATACCGCGCCCACAAGTTGCCGGTAAGTCCGGCTAAATCGAATCTGCCGCATGGTGTGTCTCCTGGTTACCTATGGATTACTTCAACAGCTCTTTTACCTTGTCGAGCGCAACCATCGCGCATTGTTCATCGAGGTGGCCGCCGGGCGCGCCGCCGATGCCGACCGCGCCGATCACTTCATTGCCGGACTTGACCGGCACACCGCCGCCGAGCAGCAGGTAACCGGGAATGTTCACCAGGTTGGCGGCAGCCGAATTTTTCTGCGCGGCTTCCATGATTGCCTGCGTTGTGTTTTTGGCCGAGGCCGATGTAAATGCCTTTTGCTGGCTAGCTGCCAGTGTGTGCGGGCCGGCGTTATCGGCACGCTGCACGGCGCGCACGGTGCCTGCGCGGTCGACCACCGTGACGCCGACTGCGTAGCCATTTGCCTGGCAGGCGGCTACGGCGGCAGCAGCGATCTGGTTGGCCAGGTCAAGCGACATGTTTTTCTCGCTGCGCACAGCCTGTGCTTGCGCAAACGAGGCAACGGCGAACAGGGCGAGGGCGGACGTTTTGAATAATTTTTTCATGTGAGTTCTCCTGGGGTTGATATAGGGTTCAATCGAGGTTCGATCGGACTGCAGGAGAACTGTAAAAGTTTGTGGCGCCGGAGGCCATGCGTACGGCTACCCGCGATCTTCAGTATAAGTACTGAATCCGTTCAGCCGGCGCGCTCGTCGACCAGTTCGGCGTACTGGCGGATCAGTTGCGCCAGGGTGTCGGCATGCAGCTTGGCGAACAGGTTGGCGCGGTGGGTTTCGACGGTGCGTGGTGACAATTGCAGCGCGCGGCCGATTTCCTTGTTGGTCAATCCCGACACGATCAGGCCGAGCACTTCACGCTCGCGTTCCGATAGCAGCGCATATCTTTCGCGCGCTTCCCGATCCGCATGATTGCGCTCGCGTGTGCGCACATGAGCGCGCACCGCGCTTTGCACCGCGTCCAGCAACAGGTCGGCGTTGACCGGCTTCTCGAGGAATTCGGCGGCGCCGGACTTGAAGGCGCGGCGGCACATGTCGACCGTGCCATGGCCGGTGAGGATGATGAACGGCTGATCGACGCCTTGCGCCACCAGCATGTCGAGCACGGTCAGGCCGCTGATCCCGGGCATGCGCACGTCGAGCACGATGGCGCCGATCGTATGGACGCGGTCGAAGCCGTCCATGAAAGCTTGCGGATCGGACCAGGGTTGTACGCGCAGGCCGATGGTCTCGATCAGCAGCGCCAGGCTTTTGCGCACGCCTTCGTCGTCATCGATCAGGTGAATCAGGGGGGACAGGGAAGAGGCGCTCATGCTGTTGTTGCCAGCGGCAGTTTGAGGGTAAACACGGCGCCATGTTGCGCCTGACTGGATGCGGCGAGCGTGCCGCCCATGTTGGTCGCCAGCGTCTCGCACAGGCTGAGGCCCAGGCCGAGACCATCCTTGCGTGTGGTGAAAAACGGCTCGAACATGCGCGGCAATACATCGGCCGCGATGCCGGGACCGTTATCGCGCACGTCCAGCACGCCCATGCCCGCGTCCACGCGCATGGTCAGTTCCAGCGTGCGCGCACGGTCCTGCTGCGCCAGCGCCTGCAAGGCGTTGCTCAGCAGGTTATGGATGATCTGCTCAAGCGCGACCGGCTCGGCCAGCACGCTGAGCGCGGGTGCGGAGAGGTCGACCGATGGCGTCACGTTCAGGCGCCGGCACTCGGGCTCGAGCAGGTACAGCGCGCTGCGCACCGCATCCTGCATGCTCACGCTCTGCATCTGGTCGGCCAGGTCGGGCCGTTCCACTGCGCGGCGCATGCGGCCGACGACGTCGGCGGCGCGGCGCGCCTGTTCCGCCGCGTGGTTCATCGCGTCGCGCACCGCCGCCAGGTCGGCGTCGTCTTCCTGCAGCATGCGGCTTGCGGCCTGCGTGCCGGCGAGCACTGCTGTCAGCGGCTGGTTCAACTCATGCGCCATCCCGGCCGCCAGTTCACCCAAGGTGTTGAGCCGGGCCACTTGGCCGAAGCGCAGCAGGTCTTCGGCGCGGCGGCGCTCGATGCGCTGCTGTTGAAATGCCTTCAGCGCGGCCAGCGCGGCGGCTACCGCGAGCGCCCAGCCTGCCATCCACAGCCACGGCAATTCACGCCAGCCCACCTGGCGCGCGGCGACCATCTCGAACGGCTGGCTGCCGGCCGCGAGCTGCTTGCGGAAATCGAAGCGCCAGCCGCCGTCGCCGATGCGGCCCGGCTGCAGGACGAAGGCCTGCTTTTCAAATTCGAGGAGCACACGAACCGGACTGCTGTCCGGCGCCATCGGCCATTCGCTGCGCGGCACCATGCTGCGGATGTCGATTTGCAAAAGATAACTGGCGGGATCGGCGCCGAGCATCATCTGGTAACGCCCGCTTGAAAAATCCACTTGCGTCAGCACGGCGTGTTTCAGCTGGCGCGAGCGGGCGTCGGCGCTGCGCAATTGTTCATCCGGCCAGAGCGCATTCCTGTCGCGCCGCTGCACGTTCAGGATGTGCGGGTATACGGAAGTCAGGCGCTGTTCCGGCTGCGAAGGGTCGCCGGCGGGCTGCAGTATCATCAGCATCGCCATCACCGCATCGTGCTGCACCACACGCTGGCTGAGAAGCCGGTGCGCGATGCGCGCATCGGTTTCGAACGCCTCGCGCAGCTGCGCCAGTTCAAGCCGCGCCAGCCATGCGCCGCCCAGCGCGGTGATGATGCACCAGGCCAGGATCCAGATAGCGCGCGTTCTTGTTCCTTGCATCTTTTGGGTCTGCGGGATTTTTGGTATCGAAAGTCTACCTTAAATCATCATGATGCCTGGACTTCACGCGGCCATCCGGCTCCATGGCATGTCAATCTGCGAGAAGACCCTGCGCAAACAAAAATCATATGACTGAGGCAATAAAAATTGTTTTAGACGTGCCGGTTAGCCGATGGTCTAATCGTTCCGTATTCAAAGATACAACATCGGCTACGGCTCTCCGCGCCCTATAACAAGAAACAGGAGCAAATTCATGACACGCAAAATGTATTCCGCAGCACTTTCCCTCATTGCAGCCGCCTGCCTGACGGTCGTGATGCCCTCTGCCACAGCGCAGGTGAAAGGCAAGCGTATCGCCTACCTGACCGCCACGACCAGCAATCCATTCATTGCCTCGCTGGCCTCGACGATCCAGTCTGAAAGTGCCGCGCAGGGAATGACGGCGACGGTGATGATCAGCCCATACGACGCCGCGCTGCAAAGCCAGCAGATCAGCGATGCGATCGCGCAGGGTTACAACGCGCTGGTAATCACGCCGGTCAGCGAGCGCGGCATCCTCCCGGCGCTGACGATGGCAAAAAAGGCGAACATTCCGGTATTCCTGGTCAACTCGCCGATCGCGCTTGGAAACGAGGAGCTGTACCTGTCCTTCATCGGTGAAGATCACGTGGAACTGGGCCGCCTGACTGGCGAAGCGCTGGCCCAGGCGCTGAAGGGGCGTCCGGATGCCAAAGTTGCGCTGATCACCGGTTCGCTCGCCGAAGGCGTGGCGCCGCGCCGGCTGCAGGGCTTCCGCACCGCGATCGCTGCGCATCCGCACATCAAGATCGTTGCGACCGAAGATGCAAAATGGGATACCGCCGCCAGCGAGCGCATTGCCGGCCAGCTGTTTGCGCGCTACGCCGCGCAGGGCGGTCTCGATGCGGTGTACGGCATGGCCGACAACGTCGCGCATGGCGTGATCCAGGCCGCCAAAGCGGCTGGCGTTCCGCTTGGCACCGGCAAGGGCCAGCTGGTGGTGGTCAGCTCCAACTGCATGAAATTCGGCGTCGATCACATCCGCAATGGTCTGCAGTACAGCACCGCTACCCAGATGCCGGTGCGTACCGGCAAGGCCGCAGTGGCCTCAGTGGCCAGTCATTTCGAAGGCAAGCCGCTGGCCAAGAACAACTACCTGAAAATGTCGGCCATCACGAAGCAGAACCTGGACGAATTCGCAGCCGCCTGCACCTACTAAGCCGTAGCTGCATGTCTACTCCGATTCTCGAAGCCCGGGGCGTTCAGAAACGCTTCGGGCAGGTGGCAGCATTAAAGGACGTATCGTTTGCGATCGGGCCCGGTGAAATCCGCGCCCTGTGCGGCGAAAACGGCGCCGGCAAAAGCACGCTGGTCAAGCTGCTGACCGGGATCTACCGGCCCGATGCCGGCACGATCCAGGTCGACGGCGCCGCGCAGGAATTCAAAAGCTCGCGCGATTCGCAGGCGCGGGGCATCGCGTTCGTTTCACAGGAACTGAGCATCGTCGCCCATCTGTCCTTGCTCGACAATATCTGGCTCGGCCATCAGGAGGTGCCGTTTTTCCACCGGCGTGCGTCGTTGCGCAAACGTGCCGCCGACGCGCTGGAGATGGCCGGCCTCGGCCACCTGCCGCTGGCCACTTTGGCGGGGCGGCTGTCGCTGGGCGAGCGTCAGCTGGTTGAAATCGCCAGAATGCTGGCGCGCGATGCGCGTGTGCTGCTGCTGGATGAACCGACAGCAACGCTCAGCGATAGTGAAATCGAGCGCGTGTTCGGCGCGCTGCGCCGCTTGCGCGCATCCGGCCGGTCGGTGATTTTCATCACACATCGGCTGAATGAAGTATTCGACATTTGCGATACCGTCACCGTGCTGCGCAATGGCGCCGAAGTGGCGACGTTGCCGGTGAATGCGCTTGACCGCGACCAGCTGGTGGAAATGATGCTGGGGCGGCCGCTCGGACAAATGTACCCCGCGCCCGGCCCGGCCTCCGAGCGCAACGGCCTTGAAGTCAACGGGCTGACAGTGCCAGGCATGGTGCACGGGCTGACGTTCAATGCGAAGCGCGGCCAGATCGTTTGTCTGTCCGGGCAAATCGGCTCCGGCGCTGCGGAAGCCGTGCGGGCGCTGGCGGGCCTGGTGTATGACGCCGGCGGCACGGTGGTCGCCGACGGTCGCAGCGTGCGGCCCGGATCGGTGCGCGATGCGATCGCCGCCAACCTGCGTTTCGTTTCCGAAGACCGCGCCGCCGAAGGTGTGTTCCTGACGCTGCCGGTGCGCATCAACCTGCTGGCGACGCAGCTCGATCGCGTCAGCAGCGCAGGCATCGTGTCGCATGAGGCGATCAGCCAGCGGGCAGCCGACGCCTGCGCACAAGTGACCATCGATCCGGCCCGGCTGCCGTCGAACGCCGGCGACCTGAGCGGCGGCAACCAGCAGAAAATCGCGGTCGCGCGTTCGCTGACCGGCGATCCTTTCGGCGTGCTGCTGATGAACGAACCGACCCGCGGTGTCGACGTCGGCGCCCGTGCCGAGATTTACGAATTGATGCGCCAGGTTTGCGCCAAAGGGTATTGCATCGTGATGATGTCCACCGATATCGAGGAAGTCGTTGGCATGGCGGATATCGTCGTCACCATGTACCGCGGACGGAAAGTGGCTGAGTATCCGCGTGCGATGCTGTCGCGCAACCAGATCCTGGCGGACATCACCCATACACCCGACAACACCACGCCCACAGCATGAATATGCCATCCACTTCCATTCCTGCAATGCCGTCTGCACGCGCGACGCCGCGCCGCATGTCCGCGTCCGCCATGGTCAGCGGCGCGGCGCTGATACTGCTGCTGATCGCCGCGCTGCTAACGCCGGGTTTCACCAGCCTGCCCAGCCTGATCGCGCTGACCGGAACGATATCGCTGATCGGCTGTATTGCGGTCGGCATGACGTTCATCACGCTGTCAGGCAACATCATGTCGTTTTCACTGGGCGCCACTTGCGCCGCGACGGCGATGATCGTGTCGCATCTGTCGGGCCTGGGACTGTTGCCCGCGGTCGCTGCCGGCCTCGCGTGTGCGATCGCAATGTCGGCTGTGCAGGGGCTGATCATCGGCTGCTTCCGCGCCAATCCGCTGATAGTCAGCATCGCTTTTCTCAGTCTGCTGCTGGGCACGGCGCAGTTTGTCGCCGGCGGCCAGAGCATTTACGTAAGCGGCGATGCACTCGGCATTTTCAAGGAGCGGGTGCTCGGCGTGCCGGTTCCGGCCATCGTGTTCATGCTGGCTGTCATTGCCGGCGAACTGATCTTGCGCTACACGCGCTTCGGTCAGAATGTCGTGCTGGTCGGCAGCAATCCGAATGCCGCGACCGTGGCCGGCCTGAAAACCTGGCGTACGGTGACGGGGTGTTATCTGATAGCGGGCTTGTTTACCGGCCTGTCGGGCGTGCTGATCGCCGCGCGCTTCGGTTCTGGCAGCATGGAATTCGGCGCCGGCTACGACTACAACGCGATTTCGGCGGTGCTGGTCGGCGGAACGGCGATCGGCGGCGGCCGCGGATCGGTACTGCGCACGATGATCGGCGTCGTCGTGATCGCCGTGCTGCAAAGCCTGTTGTTATTGCATGGATTCGATATCCAGTATCAATATCTGCTGATCGGCCTGATCGTGCTCGGCGCGATCCTGCTGCAGTCGAAAGGACGGACGGCATGAGCGCGTTCGGGAATATGTTGCGCAACACCACCGTACGTCCGCTGCTGCTGCTGGTAGTGGTGATTGCCGCCTTCGCGTTCTTGCACGGCGGCGGCAGTTTCCTCGGAAGGCAAACCGCATTCAGCACATTCCAGCATTTCGCCACGGTGGGACTGGTGGCGCTGGCCCTGGGCCTGACGATGCTGATGCGTGAATTCGACCTGTCGGTAGCCGGCATGATGGGGCTGGGTGGCTGCGTCGCGGTATTGGGCGGTAACGATTCCGCTACTGCCGGACTGCTGGCGGCGCTCGCCATCGGCACAACCGGCGGCCTGCTTCAGGGCGGCCTGATCGTGCGGCTCGGACTGGGTTCGGTGGCGGTGAGCCTGGGCGGGCTGCTGACATTCAGCGGCATTGCTTATGTCATCACCGGCAATCAGACCATCGCCTTCGACAAGATGGATGTGGCGCTTGCAATCAATGCGCCCTTGCTCGGCATCATTTCGGTGCGCGCGCTGGTTGTCCTCGCGCTGTTCATCGTCGCTGCGCTCGTGATCAGCCATACGCGCATCGGCCGCGACATCATCGCCGCCGGCAGCAACCGGCATGCGAGCATCGTTGCAGGCACGAATCCGGACAGGCTGCTGGTCGGCGTTTTTGCCGCGTCCGGCGCGCTGGCCGCGCTGGCTGGCGCCATGCTCAGTTATGGATTGTTATCCGCTTCGCCCACCGGGGGGGTATCCGACATCCTGGTGCCGGCGGTGGCGGCCGCGATCCTCGGCGGCGTATCGCTGTCCGGCGGCGTCGGCCATCCGCTTGGGATCGCCGCCGGCGTGTTGATTTTGTGTGTGCTTCGCACCGGCCTGACCTCGCTCGGTGTCGAACCCCATGTACACGATCTTGCGACCGGCGCCATCCTGCTGACGGTCGCGATCGCCGACGGGCCGCATCTGCGAATGCGGCTGTTCCAGGCAGGCAGGCTGGTACGTCCAGCGCGCGCTGTCCAACATCAAGGAGAATATAAAATTGCAAAACCAGACTAATACAGACGAGGAGTTTTTCCGGCAGCGCGGGTTCGGTCAGATCATGGGTTTCGGCAAGCGGCCGGCGTTGATCGTGGTCGATATCATCCGCGGCTTTACCGATCCGGCAATGCCGCTTGGCGCCAATCTCGATGCGGAGATCGACGTCATCAACAAGCTGATCGATGCCAGCCGCAGCGCCGGCGCGCCGATTTTCTTTACCACCACCTCATACGACGACGCCGGCCTGAAGGATGGCGGCGTCTGGGTGCTGAAGCAGAAGGGCGCGGCGACGCTGCGTAGCGGCACACCGGCGGTGGAACTCGATCCCAGGCTGCACCATGTGCAAGGCGACTCGCTGCTGGTGAAGAAGTATGCCTCCTGCTTTTTCGGCACCGACCTGTTGTCGCGGCTGGTGGCACACGGCACCGATACCGTGCTGATCGCCGGCTGCACGACCAGCGGCTGCGTGCGCGGCACCGCGGTCGACGCCGTTCAGAACGGCTTCCGCCCGATGGTGGTGCGGGAAGCGGTCGGCGACCGTTCGCAGGCCGCGCACGAGCAAAGCCTGTTCGACCTGCATGCAAAGTATTGTGACGTAGTCGGCATTGATGAAGCACTCAACTATCTCGGCCGGTCAGGCGAGGCAACCAACAAGGAGAACTCCTGATGCAAGAGCATGATCGTTTTGAATATTCCCCTATCAGCCAGCGCGCGCCGCTGAAGCTGCCGAACGGTGCGCGGGTCGCGGTCTGGGTCATTCCGAACATCGAGCATTTCCTGTTCGACCGGCCATCGACTTCGCTGACCCCCGTGACGACCGGACTGGTGCCGGACGTGCTGAACTATTCGTGGCGGGATTATGGTCCGCGTGTCGGTTTCTGGCGCATGCTCGAGGTGCTATCCAAACATGGCGTGAAGGCCACCGCCGCGCTGAACTCGGACGTCTGCAAGTATTATCCGGAACTGATCAAGGCCGGCAACGAGCACGGCTGGGAATGGATGGCGCACGGGAAAAACAATTCGTCGTTGATCACCAAGCTGGATGAAGACCAGGAGCGCGCGCTGATCAATGAAGTGATCGATACCATCGAGCAGGGAACCGGCAAGCGTTCGCGCGGCTGGCTCAGTCCGGCGCTGTCCGAAACCTTTAACACGCCGGATATCCTGGCTGAGGCGGGCATCGAATACACGGCCAACTGGGTCAATGACGAGCAGCCTTATCCGATGAGAGTGAAGAAGGGTTCGCTGGTGTCGCTGCCGTACGCGATCGAACTTAACGACATCCCGGCCTTCCTCGACCTGAAGCAGAGCGGCGAGCAGTTCGCGACGATGATTCGCGATACCTTCGATGTGCTGCACGAGGAAAGCGCGGCCAGTGCGCGCGTGATGGCGATCTCGCTCCATCCGTTCCTGATCGGCCATCCGCATCGCAGCAAGCCGTTTGAGCGCGCGCTGCAATATATCAAGGACAGCGGCGACGTCTGGTTCGCGACCGGTTCGGAAATCCTGGACTGGTACAAGTCCAGCGCGCGTTAAGTACCCGGCCGGAATAAATTGGGAGATGGATGTGGTTCTGATCGGATGTGATGCAAGGCGCCCGGGCCGCCGCAGTGCTAGCACTGCAAGGGCCGGGCAACGCCGCAGCGCGCCGGTCAGGGGGGCCCGCCGAGGGCCGCAGACACTCACAATTTATTCCGGCCGGGTACTTAAGGCACCGCCTGCACTGGTACGCCCTCTGCATTGCCGGAGGGCGGTTCCCGGAAATCGATGCGCCTGGCGAGCGATCCCTGCTTTTCAGCGATCAGCCCGGTCAGGTTTCGCAGAAAGAAAGCGATGCCTGTTTCGTCCAGAAGCGGACCGCCGGCTTCGCGTGCGTGACGAACGATGTACAGGGTCTGGGTCAGTAGCGGCTCGGCGATCCGGCGTATTGCCAGTTCGCCATTTGCCACTTCGCGCGCCACCGCGCCGTAAGGCAGGATCGTCGCGGCCATGCCGCGCAAAAGCATTTCGCGGATGCCGACGATCGATTGCATTTCGTAGGTGACCTTGAATGGAATGCCGCGTTCGCCGGCGGCGAATTCCACCGTGCAGCGACCGGCATCTCGTTTGCCGCCATGCGCCATTTCACGGCTCAGCGCTTGTTCGAGCGTGACGATTTTTTCGGCTGGCGCCTGATCGGCGCGGGTGACCAGCAGCAACTCCTCATACAAGACTGGCGTCAGATGAATGCCGGGCCGCTCGGCCACCGAATAAGCCAGCGCAACATCGATTTCCTTGTTCTCGACCGCGTCCACCAGCGCAAAGCTGGGATCTTCACGCAGGCGCAGCGAGACGTCGATCAGCTGCTCACGCGCCGCCACGATCGCCTCGGTGCCGACCAACAGCACCAGGCTCGGTGTCAGGCCCAGGGTCAGATGGCGGTACATCGCCTGGCCGAATCTGGCAACATCCAGTCGCGTCTGTTCCAGCAGGCTGAACACCGTGCAGGCACGCGTGTAAAGCAGTTCGCCGGCCGGGGTCGGGCCGACGCCGCGCGAGTGGCGATGCAGCAGCGGCACGCCCAGCATTTCTTCCAGCTGACGGATCTTCAGGCCCAGCGCAGGTTGCGCGATATGCAATTGCTCGGCTGCGCGTGTGATATTCCGAACTTCAACCACCTTTGCGAAGTAACGCAGCTGACGAAGATTGATTTCGCTGTCTTTCATGCGGACCTTTCCCGGAATGCGCGCCGGCCCGGCGATGAATCCAGTGATTCATCGCCGGGCCGGGAAACTCACACCAATTCGGCTTGCCTATTTCGAAAAGACGTCGAACTCATTCGACAATGCCTTGTGTGTTGCAGTGGCGGTTTTTTTCCAGAAGTCCCACGCGCGCGCGACCTGTCCCTCGACCGACACCACCGCTGTTGCGGCTTCCGCTTCGGACAGGAAAGTCACCTCGCCGAGGCGGGACGCCTCGGATTGGGTTTTTGCATTGACTTCGGTATAGACGGCCCGGAACACCACTTTTTTGAGAGAGTCGGCCACCGCTGTCGAACCGTGCCCGCGCATCAGGATGACGGACTTGTCCGCCAGCGTCTTCGCGAGTCCGGCGCCCAGCGCGTTATTCGTGATCAGCAGATCGCTGCCGTCGCCGGCAAAATCCCTGATCTCGAAAATCGGCGCGCCGGCGCCGATAAATCCGGCCATGTGGCAGATCGCGCGCAGAGGCGTCTTGACGACGCTGAACGGCACCACCGACGGCGAATGGCTGTGCACCACCGCCATGACGTCCGGCCGCGCCTTGTAGATTTCACTGTGGATGAATCGCTCCAGGTACACCGAGCGGCCGGCTGCGTTCAGCGGCGCGCCTTCGAGATCGAACTCGACGATATCGTCGGCGCCGACCAGTCCGGGCGCCATGTTGCGCGCCAGCAGAAAGCGGTCCGGATGCTGCTCATGCCTGACGCTGACATGGCCGAATGCGTCGAGCACACCCTGGTCGTACAGGATGTGATTGGCGATTACCAGGTCCAGCAGCTGGGCGCTGTGGGGCGAAGATTTTTTGCTGCTGTCGGCCACGGTTTCCGCGCCGCTGATGCTTTTGTCACACATGTTTTTTCCTTGCTGATTAAGGGGACAGATGCCCGTCGCCGGGCGCCGTTTTATTCGGCCTTGATATTGAAGGACTTGGCCAATCCGATGTAGCGTACCTGGTCGGCCTTGATCAGCTTGGCCAGGTCGGCTGCGTTGCCTTTGTACGGCTCAACGCCGACACCGGACAGCTTTGCCGAGATTTCCGGATCGGCCAGTATTTTTTGCACGTCCGTGTAGACGCGGTTGACCACTTCGGCAGGCAATTTTGCCGGTCCCATCAGCGCATACCAGATCGAGAAATCCAGAGGCTTGATGCCTTGCTCTTCAAAGGACGGTGTGCCTGGCATGACACCATAACGGCCGGCGGTCGATACGGCGATGGCGTTGAGCCGGCCGCTCTTGACATAGGGCGCAACCAGGTTGGCGCTCAGCAGCCCCAGCTGGACCTGGCCGCCGATGACATCGGTCAGGCCGGGGGCGCAGCCTTTGTAGGCGACGTGCGTGGCGTCGAAGCCGGCTTTTTGCTTGACGACTTCCATCACGAAATGCTGTGGCGTTCCGGCGCCGCATGAAGCGTAGTTGAGCGAGTTGGGTTTGGACTTCGAGTGCTCGACCAGGCCTGCCATCGTCTTGATGTTGGTGCCTGGATGCGCCACCAGCGCCATCGGCGTCAGGCCCAGCATCATGATCGGCGTCAGGTCTTTTTCGGCATCATAATTGAGCTTGCCCTGGATCGCCGGATTGACCACCATCGTGTTATTTTGCAGCAGCAGCGTGTAGCCGTCGGCAGGTGCGCGCACCACCAGTTCGGTGCCGATATTGCCAGATGCGCCAGCGCGATTATCAACCGCAACGCCTTGTCCCCACATCTCTTGCAGCTTGGCGCCGATCGTGCGCGCCAGCGTATCCGAACCGCCGCCGGTACCGTAAGGGACGATGATTTTTACTGGCTTGGTTGGATAGGTATCCGCGATTGCGGAGGTGACCGTAGTCAGCGATGCCAAGGCAAGGCCGAGGCACGCGAATATTGGTTTTGATTTCATCTTGTCTCCAGAGGTTTTTATCCAGGCAGGCATGTTGCCATTCGGGGACTGGAATTATAACGCTAGTGCTTCGTTTTCCAATTCTCATTGGTATATCAGGAAAACCTGTATTCTGCGCAGTCAGCAAAGACACGAGCGGCAAACGTTTTGCCGATGCCCGGAACCTCGCGGCTTATCCGGACTCTCATCATGTTATTCCCTCAGGAGACTTCATGCGACAACCCATCCTCGCCCTGTCATTGGTTTTAATCGCAGCAGCCGCGCATTCGGCGGAAAACAATATGAGGCCAGGTTTGTGGGAAATGACAGCAACGTCAAACCTGCTCGCGCTGGTGCGCCAGATTCCACCGGATCAGATGCAAAAGCTGTCGAACCTCGCCAGGCGGTACGGCTTCGAGATGCCGCAGATTCAGGACGGCGCGGCCACGTCCAGGGTCTGCATCAGCCAGCAGATGGCGGACCGCAAAATTCCGCCCAATCTTTATCACAGCCAGTCCGGATGCAGCGCGAGGAATGCGACGCGCAATGGAAGCAGTTACACGATGGACCTGGTATGCGCCGGAGCGGATTTGACGGGCAGCGGAAAAGCGCAAGGGACATTCACGAGCGCTGAAAGTTTTTCCGGACGCACCGAATTCAGCGGCGCGGTACGCGGCACCCCGGTCAGCGACCAGGCCGTTACCAGCGGCCGCTGGATCGGCGCCGACTGCGGATCGGTGAGACCGGCTAACTAAGCTCGACTTTTCCATTCAGCTCGCGAATCAATGCGAATCGATAAAGTCGAGCCTGGGGGATATCGACGGCTTTCCCGTGCTAGCGGGTTATGGATTCTCGTTTGCATGGGAAAGACGGTAGTAATTGAGACGATCTCCATTCTCGCTGTGTGACAATCGATTCCGTAGCGATCATAAGTCGCTAATTTCCTTAAAGCAACTAAAATGGAATTAAAGTTACTTTTATTTTGGCCTCGGGTTAACTAAGCTTTTCGGCGGAAAACAAGATGCGGGCACCTGCGGTTGAAAATATTCCAGTCCGGATAAAAGGCAGGCCGAATACAAAACTACCGGCTGCACACTCTTCAGGAAGGTGTTAGAGTTAATTAAAGAACTTCATCCGAACTTGCCGATTCGAGACAAATGAAGAAAGTCACGCTCTACAGCCGGTCCCGCCGCCCGCTTCCGGAAGATGCCGATGTGACGGCTCGTCAGTCCAGCGGCATTCCCGGCCCGGACACGATAGTCGAAACGCCTCCCGCCGCTGCTTCCCGCAAGTCCCGACTTTTTTCACACGTCCGCAATGTCATCTCCCGTCATGAACGTCTTTTCATCATTGCTTCCGCCGCGCTGTTAAGTCTGGCCCTGATGTTCGCTTACACCGCGAGCAAACCTGATGCACACCGCTTCACGCAGGAAGACATCGACGACGCCGTTGCCCATACCCTGAAAAACAATGTGCTGCCCGCGCCGGAGGCAAAGGCATTCGCGCTGATTCAGCGTTCGGTGGTGCGGGTGCGCCAGTTGAAGATGGTCAAGGACAGTGCCGACAAGGATGCGTTGAGAGGAACGGGCACCGGCACTGGGGTGGTAATTCTCGACAAGGGCGTCATCCTCACAAATCTGCACGTGGTCGCGGGCGCGGATCGGGTCCAGGTAGAGTTTGCCGACGGTACCGTGTCGGAAGCGACGGTGGTCAGCCTGCAGCCGGAAAATGACCTGGCGGTATTGCAGGCGCTGACCGTTCCCGACGATCTGGTGGCCGCCACCTTGCGCTCGACCAGCGATCTGCAACTGGGCGACCGGGTGATCGCGGTCGGTTTTCCGTTCGGCATCGGGCCGTCGGTATCGTCGGGTGTGATTTCCGGCCTGAAACGCGAATACCGTTCGCCGGAAGGTGAGCGCCTGCTGACCAACCTGATCCAGTACGACGCCGCCACCAATCCGGGCAACTCCGGCGGACCGCTGGTCACGATGGATGGCGCGGTGGTCGGCATCGTCACGGCGCTGCTGAACCCGACCGCACAGCATGTATTCATTGGCATTGGCTTTGCAGTACCGATTGAAAACGCAGCGTCGGCAGTAGGCATGTCGCCGTTCTGAATCCGCAGCATAACCAGGCAGGCACCACCCATGGACGATAGAGAAGCAGGTCATACTGACGTTTCGGTTCAAATGGAGCAGATCCTTTACGAAGTGAAGAAGGTGGTGGTCGGCCAGGATCATTTCCTCGAGCGGGTTCTGGTGGCGATATTGTCGCAGGGCCATCTGCTGGTGGAAGGTGTACCCGGCCTGGCCAAGACGCTGACCGTCAACACGCTGGCCAAGACCATACGCGGCAGCTTCCATCGCATCCAGTTCACGCCCGACCTGGTGCCGGCCGACCTGGTCGGCACCAGGGTCTATAACCAGAAGACCAGCGAGTTCACCACCTCGTTTGGCCCGGTGTTCACCAATCTCCTGCTGGCCGACGAGATCAACCGCGCGCCGGCAAAAGTGCAGAGCGCATTGCTGGAAGTGATGCAGGAATACCAAGTCACGATTGCCGGCGTCAGCTATCCGGTGCCCAAGCCCTTCCTGGTGATGGCGACCCAGAACCCGATCGAAACCGAGGGTACCTATCCGCTGCCGGAAGCCCAGGTCGATCGTTTCATGATGAAGGTGCTGGTCGGCTATCCGACGGAAGAGGAAGAAGTGGTGATCGTCAACCGCGTCACCGGCGCCGCGACCGCGGTGGCCGCGGTCACCACCACCGATCAGCTGGCGCAGCTGCAGCGCCACTGCCGCACCGGTTATGTCGATCCTTCGCTGGTCCGGTACGCGGTGCGGCTGGTCGCGGCCACCCGCGACCCGGAAAAGTTTGGCGTGAAAAACGTTGCCCAGTACCTGACCTACGGCGCCAGCCCGCGCGCCACCATCCACATGGTCGAGGGCGCCCGCGCGCTGGCGTTTTTGCGGGGCCGTAATTACGTGCTGCCGGAAGACCTGATGGACATTGCGCCGGACGTCATGCGCCACCGCCTGTCGCTGTCTTATGAAGCGCTGTCCGATGCGCTGACCGCCGATCAGATCATCCATCGCATCATGAAACACATTCCCGCGCCCGAACGGCCGCTCGAGACCCATGTCAGAGTTAACGCAAACGCCTGACGCGATTCTGCGCCGCCTCGAGTGGACGGTGATCCGCCGTCTCGACGGGCTGCTACATGGCGATTACCGCACGCTGTTTCGCGGCGGCGGCGTCGACCTCGCCGACCTGCGCGAATACCAGTATCACGATGATGTGCGCCACATCGACTGGAACGTCACGGCGCGCCTGCAGACACCGCACGTGCGGGTCTACAACGAAGAGCGCGACATGACCGCGTGGTTCCTGCTGGACCTGAGCCCGTCGGTGGATTTCGGATCGCACAAGGTCAGCAAGCGGGCGGTATCGACCGAGCTGGTCACCGTGCTGGCGCGCGTGTTCAGCCGTCATGGCAACCGTATCGGCGCGCTGTTTTATGGCGGCGACGTCGACACCGTGATTCCGGCGCAGAGCGGGCGCCGCCAGGTGCTGCACATATTGCACAAGATGCTGTCGCGGCCGACACTCACACATTCGGCCTCGACCAACTTGCAGGACCTGCTGAAAAGCGCATTCCAGGCGATACCGAAACGATCGATGATTTTTGTGGTCTCGGATTTCATCAGCACGCCCGGCTGGGAAAAGCCGCTGGCGCAACTGGCGCAGCGGCACGAGATCGTCGCCGTGCGGCTGGTCGATCCACTGGAGCGGGAGCTGCCTGACATCGGTATGTTCCTGATCCAGGATGCCGAAACCGGCGAGCAGCTTTTCATCGATTCGCACGATCGCGGATTCCGCAAGCGTTTCGCCGCTGCCGCCGCCAGGCGCGAGACCGAACTGCGCGCTGCCTTCAGCAAGGCCGGCGTCGACGTGCTCGAGCTGGCCACCGACGACAATCTGATGGATGCGATCATGCGCTTCGCCGACCTTCGCAAACGCCGCAGCCGCCTGGCCGCCGGCGGAACCATGCCTCAGCACCTGGAGCAATCATGACTTTCCTTTGGCCCGAGATGTTGTGGCTGTTGCTGATCGTGCCCATGCTCATCGGTGTGTACATCATGCTGTTGCGCCGCAAGAAAAAACTGGCCTTGCGTTATGCCAGCCTGAACATGGTGAAAGAAGCGATGGGGGCGGGCCAGAAAATGCGGCGCCACATTCCGCCGCTGTTGTTCCTGCTGGCGATGACCCTGATGCTGGTCGCCATCGCGCGCCCGGCGGCGGTCGTCACGCTGCCTTCACAGCATGAAACCGTGATCCTCGCGATCGATTCTTCCGGCAGCATGCGCGCCAACGATGTGAAGCCCAGCCGTCTTGCCGCCGCGCAGGCCGCGGCGCGCACCTTCGTCAACGAGCAGCCGCGCACCACACGCATCGGCGTGGTTTCCTTCGCTGCGTCCGCCACGCTGGTGCAGCCGCCGACCCTGAGCCGGGAAGACATCCTGGCGGCAATCGACGGTTTCCAGCTGCAACGCGGCACGGCGGTCGGCAGCGGCCTGCTGGTGTCGCTGAAGACGATTTTCCCGGAGATCGAATTTAACCTCGGATCGTCCAATCCGCGTCCCGACGCCGCGCGCGATGGCTCGCGCAGCCGACCGCTCGATGATCCGACCAAGCCGAAAGCGCCTGAATTCAAGCCGGTGCCGCCCGGTTCTTTCGCCTCGGCGGTGATCATCCTGCTGACGGATGGCCAGACCACGACCGGGCCGGACCCGATCGAAGCGGCGCGCATGGCAGCCGAGCGCGGCGTGCGTGTGTTTACAGTCGGTGTGGGCACTACCAGTGGCGAGATCCTGGGTTTCGATGGCTGGTCGATGCGGGTGCAGCTCGATGAAGAGCCGTTGAAGAAGATCGCTGCGATCACCAAGGCGGAATACTTTTTTGCCGGCACGGCGCCGGATCTGACGAAGGTTTACAAGACCTTGAATTCGCGCCTGGTGCTGGAGAAAAAGGCCACGGAAATTACCGCGCTGTTCGCCGCCGTGGCCGCCCTGTTTGCGCTGTTGTCGGGCATGCTGTCGATGTTGTGGTTCAACCGCGTGCTGTGAATTATTGGAATCGATGCTGGTAGAGGGAACCGGAGCGGTCGAGATGGTCGCGCATTGCCTCTTCGGCTTCGCTGACATTGCCTTCTTCGATGCAGCGAATGATTTTTTCATGCTCGATCAGCGTCAGGTTTTCCTTGCCTGACCAGATCAGCACCTCGGCGTGATACGCCTTCAGCCAGTTGAGCATCGACTCGCTGACCGCTTCGTAAATCGAATTGCCTGTCATGGCGGCGATGGTGTTATGAAATGCCATGTCGGCCTGGGTAAATGCCTCGGCGTTGCCGAGACTGCTTCTTTGCTGCTCCAGCGTATCCTTCAATTTCTGAATATCCGTGCTGGTCGCTTTCGAGGCCGCTACCCGGATCATCGCCAGCTCGAAGAATTTTCGCGCTTCCTTCAGATCTTCCAGCGTCTTGGGTGATGCCGAGAGCAAAAGCTTGCCGGGCATGTCGAATTGCCGGAATACCGATTTGGCGGTCATCGCGTTTACCCGCGCGCGTTCGCCGTGCGAGATCGTGATCACTCCCATGTTGCTCAGCGACTGTAAAGCTTCACGAATCGCGGGACGGCCGACGCCGAAGCGCACCATCAGGTCGCGCTCCGGCGGCAAGGCTTCGCCGGGCGCAAAATTGCCATCGGTGATCAGCTGGCGCAAGCGGTCGAATACTTCATCTGACAGCTTTCTCTTGATAATTTTTTCCGAAGTCATTTTATGCGTCGATTGCCTGAGAAATACGAGGGAATACTTTGTTACTAACTACTACCGTCTTTCCCGCGCAAGCGGGAATCCATGCGGCGCCCGACTGATCCACCGCAGTCTGGAATCCCGCTTGCGCGGGAACGACGGTAGTGGAGTGGGGGTGATCGGGAATGGCTGGACCTTTTTATATCAAGCCTTCCCCGGCCGTTCCACACCACCGTCGCGTATCACGCCGAAATAATTTTCCGTACCGATCTGCCCACCTTTCAGCGCCACCTCGATGCCGTCAAATGCCTCGTTGTCGCTATGCGCCCGGCACAGCGGTGAACCCGGGGTTTGCGGCAACGGCAGGCGGATCGTCAGCGCAAAGATCGCCAGCTCGCGCAACGCGTGGCTGGAGGTATCGCCGCCGGCAATCACGATACGCCTGAGTCCGGCTTGCTCCACGATCGTGCGCAACAGGCTGCCCAGGCGCTGGCCGATGACATGGGGCGCGTCGGGCGGTGCAATCATCTTGCTGTCGGAACCGAGGGCGGTGTACAGGATCACGCTGCGCCCGTTGCCGAGCGTCCGCATCGCTTGCGCCAGGCCTGACGCAACTTCCTCATCGCCGTTCAGCGTCGAACCTAGGCGGGTCACATCCAGCGGTATTATATCGAAGCCGTTTTTTTCCGCCCACAGGATCTGGCGTGCGGTGATGTCGGAACAACTGCCCGAGACCACCGCAATCCGGTCAACCGCGCCAGGCGGATCGATCGCCGCGCTGGCCGAAATCAACTGTTGTTTCTGCCATTCGGCAACCAGCGCGTACTCCACACCGGAGGAGCCAACGGTGAACAATCCGTGCACCGGCCGCCGGTGGCGCCACAGTTGCCGGCCGATGATGTTCTGGGCCTGCAGGTCGGCCACATCAAAAAGCAGCGCGCCGTCCTGTTCGTTCATCCGTTCATCCACCAGCGTGTCGGCGGCATCGGAGGCCAGGGCGACACAATTGACCAGGGCGACCGGTTTTGCGGTCTGGCGGCCGAGCACGATGCGCAAGTCGGATTCATCCATCGGTGTCACCGGATGGCGCTGCATGACCGGATGGCGATCGAGCCGATAGGTGGCGCCGCTGAAGGCCGCGAAATGGTGGCCGAACAGCGTGTAGCGTTTCAGTTGCGGCACACCTGCCACCACCGGCGTTACCCGCTGCCCGAATACCCGATGTCCGATATCGAGCGCGCGTCCGATGCTGCCGACATGCGCGGCGCTGTCAAACGTCGAACACACCTTGTAGTGGCAGATCGGCGCCTGCAGGCTTTTCAGCCAGCCGAAAAGAGCCGGCAGATGGGCATCCATCCAGGCCGGTGTCTCACTGCGGCTGGTGCCCGCCAGCCCGATTGCGCGGGCGGCCGGAAAACGCGCCAGCTGCGCCGGCGTCGCCGGATCGAGAAACAGCACCGTCGGTACGCCATGCAGTTCCAGCGCTTCCATTGCATCGGTAGACCCGGTCAGGTCGTCGCCGTAATAACTGAGCAGCAGCGGTCCGCTCATGGCCGGAAGGTCCTGATCGCCTGCGCCAGTTCGGCATGCTCGCGTGCGTAATCATCCTGAGGAATGCCGGCCAGTGCCGCCTGCCATGCCTGGTGCAGCGCGGTGACCCCGGCGCCGATGCCGCCCGGATGCCCCATGATGCCGCCGCCGCAGCAGTAAATCAGATCGATGCTACCGAGGGCGCGATAAGTATCGGCAACCTGTTCGACCGTCTGCCCGGATGAAAAGACGGGCATGACTTCGCAGCCGTGTCCCGGCCGTTCGAACATCGGCGCCAGGCAGGCTCGCGCCGATGCGATCACCGTGTCGTCCTGTTCGGTAAACTTGTTGCGCAAACCGTTGACATGCAGATGGTCGACGCCGGCCGTCCGCCACAGCTTCTGATAGGCGGGAAAACTCATGCCGATGTGAGGCGAGCGGCTGAATAATCCCCAGCCGGCGCGATGGGCATGGATCGGCACTTCGCAAAATGAGCGCAGATAGGTCAGGCCCGGCAGGCCGATGCTGTTCAGCACCACCATCACGCAGCTGCCGCCAGCCTTGACTACATAATCGTGATTGGCTTGCAACTCGCTGATTTCGCCGGTGATATTGAAGGCGTACATGACCTTCTTGCCGGTCTTTTCGGCATGCGCGCGAATCAGCGGCATGATCGCGTCGACGCGGGCGCGCAGCGGATTGTGCGGGCCATTGGCCTGCAATTCGTCATCCTTGATGAAGTCGATGCCGCCTGCGATCAGTTCACCCACCATCTGCGCCGTCTCGGCGGGGGACAGTCCCACGCTGGGTTTGATGATGGTGCCGATCAGCGGACGGCCTTCAACGCCGGTCAGGCGGCGCGTGCCTTCGATCGCAAATTGCGGGCCGCGATACGCATGCGAAAAACTGTCGGGCAGCGTGATGTCCAGCAGCCTGAGGCCGGAAAATTCCTTCAGTTCGAACAGGTTGCCGGCGATCGTCGACAGCAGGTTGGGCAAGGACGGGCCCATGTTCGCGATCGGCCACGACAGCTCAACTTCGGCGCGCCTGAATACCGGTTTGCCGCCGCGTGCCGGCACCCGACACGGCAGGGAAGGCGCCGCCACCTCGCCGAGTTCGGTAATGCGTTCGACGCGCGCCGCACTGGCCGCGCGCAAGGCGTCGGTTTCGCCGGGCAGCCGGGTGAAGGTGCCCGATGATTGCTCGCCAGCCATCACCTCGGCCGCATGCGCCGGCGCGAACGGCGTCTCTATCCAGTACGTAGCGCGGATTCTTTCTGTCATTCTGTTTTTCTCGGCCCCTGTAAATTCCCGCTGAACAAATTCGGTGTTGACATCAACAGATGCTCATCATACCATCACACCAGAAACAAATCTAATGCATTCATCAACGAGGAGATTCAGGGAATGAAAACGATTGCGCTGTTCGGGGCAGGCGGGAAAATGGGTTTCAGGCTGTCGAGCAATCTGGCCGTGACCGATTTTAAGGTCCGCCATGTTGAAGTCAGCACTGGCGGACGCGAGCGTCTGCAAAAAGAATTGGGCATCGAATGTGTCGATGCGGCAGACGCGCTGGATGGCGCCGATGTGGTCATCCTGGCTGTGCCGGACAACATCATCCGCAAAGTCGCCGCCGGCATCGAGCCGTTGCTCAAGGCCGGCACCATGGTGATGACGCTGGACGCCGCCGCACCGTTCGCCGGCCATCTGCCGGACCGCAAGGACCTGGTCTATTTTGTCGCCCATCCTTGCCATCCGCCGATCTTCAATGACGAGACCACGCTCGAGGCGCGGAAAGATTATTTCGGCGGCGGTCACGCCAGACAGCACATCGTCAACGCCCTGATGCAGGGACCGGACGACGCTTATGCGCTCGGCGAATCGGTAGCCAAGGCGATCTATGCGCCGGTAATGCGATCGCACCGCATGACGGTTGACCAGATGGCAATGCTGGAGCCGGGCCTGTCGGAAACAATATGCGCGACGCTGCTCGCCGTGATGCGCGAAGCAATGGATGAAGTGGTGGCGCGTGGCGTGCCGAAAGAAGCCGCCCGCGATTTCCTGCTGGGCCATCTGAATATTCTTGGCGCCGTCATCTTTGAAGAAATCCCGGGCGTGTTCTCGGACGCATGCAACAAGGCTATCGAATTCGGCAAACCGAGGCTGATGCAGCCGGACTGGAAAAAAGTATTTGACCGCGATGAAATCGCGGATAGTATTCAACGCATTACCTGATCGCGGCAGCGCCGCGAGAAGTTAAACAACCGGTAATTCACAATCTTATAAAAACCAGGAGACAAACAATGACATCCTTCCGCTTCCTCACCGTTACCGCCGCCGCAGTCGCCATCCTCACCGGCGTTGCCGCCGCACCGGCGCTTGCACAAACCACCATGCGCATCAGCGTCAGCCCGCCGAAAAATTCGCATTATGGCGTCGCCATCGATACCTTTGCACAGGAAGTCGAGAAGCGCACCAGCGGCCGCTACAAGATCCAGACCTTCTATTCCAACTCACTTGGCGCCGAGCGCGAAGCGGTGGAAGCAGTCCAGCTGGGCACGCAGGAACTGACGTTTACCTCGACCGGTCCGGTACCGAATTTTGTGCCGGAAACAAAGATCCTCGACGTGCCGTTCCTGTTCCGCGATTATGCGCATGCACGCACCGTGCTCGATGGCAAAGTCGGCCAGGAGATGCTGGCGTTCTTCGATGGCAAGGGCATGAAGGCGCTGGCCTGGGGTGAAAACGGCTTCCGCCACATGACCAACAGCAAACGTGCGGTCAATGGTCCGGACGATCTGAAGGGCCTGAAAATGCGCACCATGGAAAACCCGGTGCATGTGCAGGCGTACAAGGGTTTTGGCATCATCCCGACACCGATGGCGTTCAGTGAAGTGTTCACCTCGCTGCAGCAGGGCACCGTCGACGGCCAGGAAAATCCCTTGTCGATCATTGCCTCATCCAAGTTCGACCAGGTGCAAAAACACATGACTCTGACCGGTCACGTGTATTCACCCGCCATCTTCCTGATGAACAAGGGCGCGTTCGACAAATTGACCGCTGCGGACAAAAAGGCCTTTCTCGATGCAGCCAAGGAAGCGGTGATCGTCAATCGTGCCCGCGTCGATGCCGATGAAAAGAGTGCGGTCGCTGAATTGCGCTCCAAGGGCATGTTAGTGGTCGACAAGGTCGACAAGTCCAAATACCAGGCTACTTTGGCTCCGGTCTACGTTGACTTCGAAAAGCAGTTCGGCAAGGCCAAACTCGACGCCATCCGCAACGCCAAGTAAGTCTGCCTTAACCAGCGCCCCGCCATGCGGGGCGTTTTCAACTGTATCAGCTAAAAAAATAGTGCGATTGCCGTTCAACGATCGCTCATGAAACCCTGGTCATCAGGAGACAAATGAAATCCGCATTCCTCAATTTCGAGCGCCGGCTGACGGCGCTGTCGATGGTATTGGCGTGCTCGATGCTGGTGCTCGCCTCCGTGCTCGGCATGCTGCAGGTCATCATGCGTTTTGTGCTGGAACAGCCGTCCGAATGGAGCGAAGTACTGATCCGCTTTTCGCTGATCTGGATGGTGTTCCTCGGTATTCCCGCCGCTTTTCGTCTCGGTTCGATGGTATCGGTTGACCTCATGCATCGCTTGGCATCACCCGGCTTCCGGCGCATCCTGGAGGCGTTGATCGCGCTCGCAACGCTGTCGCTGCTGGCCGTGATCGCCTGGTATGGCTGGGACTATGCGCAGCGTGGCCGCGTACAGACCATGAGCGGCCTCGAATCGATTTCGATGTTCTGGGCCTATCTGCCACTGCCGGTCGGCGCCATCTGCGCCATGGTCGGCGTGATCGGCAATTATCTCGATCCGATCCATCTGGAACTCGAGACCGCTCAATAACCGCACAACGAAAGAATCCCCATCATGTCATTAACCATGCTCATCACGATGGTCGTGTGTTTTGCCTTTTCGGTATCGATTGCGGTGTCGATTGGTTTGGCCAGCGTCCTCGGTGTCGCCGTCGCCGATGCCAACATGCTGCTGGTAGCGAAAGAGATTTTCAACTCGATCAATAAATTTCCGCTGGCGGCGATTCCGTTCTTCATCCTGGCCGGCAACCTGATGGAAACCGGCGGTATTTCAAAACGCCTGGTGGAATTCGCCAAGTCGCTGGTCGGCGGCATCCAGGGCGGCCTCGCCGCCACCTGCGTGCTGACCTGCATGATCTTCGCCGCGGTGTCGGGCTCGTCGGTTGCGACAACGTTCGCCATCGGCGCGATCCTGATACCGACCCTGATCAAGCATGGTTATCCGGTCGGTTATGCCGCGGCGTTGCAGGCAACCTCGGCTGAGCTCGGTGTCATCATTCCGCCATCGATCCCGATGATCCTGTACGGCGTATCGGCCGAAGTCTCGATCGGCGAACTGTTCATCGCCGGCTTCGGTCCCGGCCTGCTCATTGGCGTTGTGCTGATGATTTTTGCCGTGGTGTATGCGCGCATCAAGGGGTATGGCAAAAACGATCACGAAGGCAAGATGAACGTATGGCCGGCAACCAAGCAGGCAGCGCTCGCGCTGCTGATGCCGGTGATTATCCTCGGCGGCATCTACGGCGGTGTTTTTACCCCGACCGAAGCATCGGTGGTGGCGGTGTTCTACGCACTCATCGTCGGCGTCTTCTGCTACCGTGAAACAAAAATGGCCGACCTCGCGAAAATTCTGAAAAAATCGGTGCTGTCGTCGGCGGTGATCATGTTCATCATCGCCAATGCCGGCCTGTTCAGCTTCATGATTACCCGTGCAGGCGTGCCGGACATGATCGGTCTCTACCTGAAGGAAACGCTGTCGACGCCTGCGTATTTCCTGCTGGGTGTGAATGCGGCGCTGTTCGTGATCGGCATGTTCATCGAGACTTCCGCCTCGATCATCGTGCTGGCCCCGATCCTGGTGCCGGTGGCAATCGCGTTCGGTATAGACCCGGTTCACTTCGGCATGATCATGGTCGTCAATCTTGCGCTGGGGATGATTACTCCGCCATTCGGCGTCAACCTGTTTGCCGCCTGTACGGTGGCGAAAATCTCGCTCGACCGCATCATTCCGCATTTGCTGCCGTTCGTGCTGGTGGTAATCGCCTGCCTGATGGTGGTCACGTATTTCCCGCCGTTGTCGCTGTTTTTGCGCGACATCGTGTATCCCCGTTAACAATATTTCGAATACTTTTCAGGAGACAGACATGCGCATGAACAATATGGTGGCAATCGTGACCGGTGGCGGTTCCGGATTTGGCGAAGGCATTTGCAACATGTATGCGGCCGAAGGCGCCAGCATCATCGTTGCCGACATCAACCGCGAGAATGGCGAGCGTGTCGCCGCCGCCTTGCGCGACAAGGGCGGCAAGGCGCAGTTCTGCGCCGCCGATGTGAGCAAATCGGCCGACATGAAATCCCTCGTCGATGCCGCCGTCAGCCATTTCGGGCGACTCGACGTGATCGTCAACAATGCCGGCATCAGCCACAACAACCAGCCCATGCTCAACGTGTCGGAAGAAGAATTCGACCGCGTATTCCAGGTCAACGTCAAGAGCATCTACCTGTCGGCGGTGCATTGCGTGCCGCTGTTCCGCAAGCAGGGCAGCGGCAGCATCATCAACGTCGCCTCGACCGCCGGCATCCGCCCGCGTCCGGGCCTGGCATGGTACAGCGGCAGCAAGGGCGCGGTCATCACGCTGACCAAGGCAATGGCAATCGAACTGGCGCCGGACCATATCCGCGTCAATGCGATCAATCCGGTGATGGGCGAAACCGGCCTGCTGACGACCTTCATGGGCAAGGAAGACACGCCCGAAAACCGCTCGAAGTTCATCGCCACGATTCCGCTCGGCCGCATGAGCCGCCCCTCCGATATCGCCAACGCGGCAGTGTTTTTCGCCGATCCGGCGTCGGAACTGATCACCGGCGTGTGCATGGAAGTCGACGGCGGCCGCTGCATCTGATCGCCAGGAAAAGGAAACTGACATGCTTGAACTGAAACAAGCGCGCCTGCTGCGCTCGCAGTGTTATATCGACGGCCAGTGGTGTGATGCCGATTCCGGCAAAACCGATGTCGTGACCAATCCATCGACGCGCGCGCCAATGGGCACCGTGCCGGCAATGGGCGCCGCCGAAACGCGGCGCGCGATCGAAGCGGCGGAGCGGGCGCTGCCGGCATGGCGCGCAAAAACCGCGCAGCAGCGCAGCGTGATCCTGCGCCGCTGGTTCGATCTTGTCATGCTGCACCAGGAAGACCTGGCGCGCATCATGACCGCCGAACAGGGCAAACCGCTAGCCGAAGCGCGTAGTGAAATTGTGTACGCAGCCTCCTTCCTCGAATGGTTTTCCGAAGAAGCCAGGCGTGTGTATGGCGACACCATTCCCGCCAAGAGCGGCGACACCAGGCTGGTCGTGCTCAAGCAGCCGATCGGTGTGTGCGCCGCGATCACGCCGTGGAATTTCCCCTCCGCGATGATCACCAAGAAAGCCGGACCGGCATTGGCCGCCGGTTGCACGATGGTGCTCAAGCCCGCGCCCGATACACCATTCTCGGCGCTGGCGATGATCGAACTGGCGATTGAAGCGGGTGTGCCGCCAGGCGTGCTGTCGGTTGTCACCGGTTCGGCCACGGAGATCGGCGGCGAGATGACATCGAACCCGGTGGTGCGCAAGCTGACCTTCACCGGCTCTACCGCGGTCGGACGGCTGCTGATGCGCCAGTGCGCGGACACCGTCAAGAAAGTGTCGCTGGAACTGGGCGGCAATGCGCCGTTCATCGTGTTCAACGACGCCGACCTCGATGCCGCGGTGGTGGGCGCGATGCAATCGAAATTCCGCAACATGGGCCAGACCTGTACCTGCGCCAACCGGATCTACGTGCAGGACGGTGTCTACGATGCGTTTTCCGCCAAACTTGCGCAAGCGGTGTCGGCGCTGAAGGTAGGCGATGGATTCAGCGATGGTGTCGAGCAGGGCCCCCTGATCAACGATGCCGGCATCAGGAAAGTCGAAGCCCATATTGCCGACGCCGTCGCCAAAGGCGCGCAAGTGCTGCTGGGCGGAAAAAGGCATGCGCTGGGCGGCTCGTTTTTCGAGCCTACCGTGCTGGTGAATGTCAGCGCCGACATGATCGTCACCCGCGAAGAAACCTTTGGCCCGGTGGCGCCGCTGCTGCGTTTCAGCACTGAAGAGGAAGTGGTGCGCCTGGCCAATGACACCGAGTATGGCCTAGCCTCGTATTTCTACGGACGCGACATCGGCCAGATCTGGCGTGTGGCCGAAGCGCTTGATTTTGGCCTGGTGGGCGTCAATGCCGGCCTGATCGCCAGCGAAGTGGCGCCGTTTGGCGGCGTCAAGCAGTCGGGCATCGGACGCGAGGGTTCCAAGTACGGTCTGGATGAATTCCTTGAGGTGAAGCTGGTCTGCATGGGTGGCATTTGATTGACGCTTTTAACCTGAACGGAAAGACAGTACGGATATGACGACAACCCATCGCATCGCAGTGATTCCCGGCGACGGCATAGGCAAGGAAGTGATGCCAGAAGGTGTGCGGGTGCTGCAGGCGGCCGCACGCAAGTTCGGCATCGGACTGGCGTTCGACGATTTCGGTTTTGCTTCCTGCGATTATCATGCTCAGCACGGCAAGATGATGCCGGAGAACTGGAAGGAACAGATCGGCGGCCACGATGCGATTTTTTTCGGCGCGGTCGGCTGGCCGGCCATCGTCCCGGACCATGTATCGGTATGGGAATCGCTGATCACGTTCCGGCGCGAATTCGACCAATACATCAATTTGAGGCCGGTGCGGCTGATGCCGGGTGTGCCCTCGCCACTGGCCAACCGCAAGCCGGGCGACATCGATTTTTATGTGGTGCGCGAAAACACCGAAGGCGAATACTCGACCATCGGCGGCCGCATGTTCCCGGGAACCGAGCGTGAATTTGCGGTGCAGGAAACCGTGATGACACGCATCGGCGTCGATCGTGTGCTGAAATTCGCGCATGAACTGGCCGCCAGCCGGCCGAAAAAACACCTGACCTCGGCCACCAAGTCGAATGGCATCTCGATCACGATGCCGTACTGGGATGAACGTGTGGTGGCGATGTCGGCGGCTTATCCGGAACTGCGGGTCGACAAGTTCCATATCGATATCCTGACCGCACATTTTGTGCTGCACCCGGACTGGTTCGATGTGGTTGTCGCCAGCAATTTGTTCGGCGACATCCTGTCCGATCTGGGGCCGGCTTGTACCGGCACCATCGGCATCGCACCGTCGGCCAACCTGAACCCGGAGCGCAAGTTTCCCAGCCTGTTCGAGCCGGTGCATGGATCGGCGCCGGACATCGCCGGCAAGGGCATCGCCAATCCGATCGGCCAGATCTGGTCGGGCGCGCTGATGCTGCAGTTCCTCGGGTATCAGCAGGCGCATGATGCGATCGTCGCTGCGATCGAACAGGTGCTCGCCGCCGGTCCGGCGCATGCGCCGCTCACGCGTGACATGGGCGGCAGCGGCAGCACCTCCGATCTGGGCAAGGCGATTGCGGAAGCGTTGTAACGGCGGCCGGCGGATGTCAGGCAGATGACGTATCCTTTCATTCCACGTGAACGAGGAGAGGTCTGCCGGGATGCCGATTGCCGAATCAATACGCGCCTGGGCCAGGCGCATCAAGCGGGATGCCGTGATGTTATGGTTTGCCCGCCGTCATCCGGATACGCCTTTTTTCGCAAAAGCCATCTGCATTTTTGCGGTGGCTTACGCGTTGAGCCCGATTGACCTGATTCCCGATTTCATCCCGGTCCTTGGTTATGTGGATGACGCGCTTTTATTGCCCGCTCTGATCTGGCTGGCGGTGCGGCTGCTCCCGGCGCATGTCATCCATGCATGCCGGGTCCAGGCGGAAGAATGGATCGCCAGGGAAAAAGCGAGGCCAACCAGCTATGGCGGCGCGCTTGCCATCGTGCTGATCTGGGCGGGTTTTCTTTACCTCTGCTGGTGGTGGTACGCCTCTCGTTGAGATGGCATCCGCCTGCCTTTTCATTTCGCTTTTTCCAATGCCGTCACGGTTAACTGTCCACCGATCTTGTCAGCGATAAAATTGATCTTGTCCCCGGCCTTCACCCGGTCGAGCATCGCCGGTTCGCTCACACGGAAAACCATTGTCATGGCGGGCATCTCCAGGGCTTTCAGTTCGGCATGCCGGATAGTGATCTTTCCCGCGTCCTTGTCGACCTTCCTGATTTCACCCGCGGTCATCGGCGCTGCGGCAGCGGATGAAGCGCCTGCCGGATGATCCTTGTTCTGGGCGAACGCCATGGGGGCGGAGGACAGCACAATTGCTGCTGCCAGATACAGATTGGAGAGGGATTTCATGATTGATTCCTTTCGGTTAGTCACCGTTTTAATGTCTGAAAACTGCATGTGTTCGGCTGGGCTGCTCCGCCTGGCCATCCTCATCTTTTGACGACCTTGATCTTGCCCACCATGCCGGCTTCAAAGTGGCCGGGGATCAGGCAGGCGTAATAAAACTCACCCGCCCTGGTAAATTGCCAGACCATTTCCGCCTTCTTGCCGGGGTCGACGTGCGCCATGTAAGGTTCATCGTGTTCCATCCCCGGATGTTTTTTCATCAGCTCGCCATGCGCCTTGAGTTCATCCAGGGTGCCGATCACTATTTCATGCAGCATTTTTCCCTGGTTCCGCACCACGAAGCGGATGGTCTCGCCTTGCCTGACCGTGATGTCTGCCGGGCCGAAGCGCATCATGTCGTTCATGTCGATGGCAATCGTGCGGCTGGCCTTCTTCGGATTTCCCTGCTTGCCAAACGCATGCTCCTCGGTGGAGACGGGTGCCGCGGCTTTCTGCTTGCCTGTACTGTCATTGCTATGGGCAAGCGCCACGCTTGACGTGCTGACCAGCGCCAGCAAAAGGGCGGCCATTGGCAAACTGTTCTGTACGCTGTTTTTCATGCTTCTGCTCCTGTGCTTGTCATCAATGCCCGCCATGGCCCGAGGGCTTGCGGATAGTCATTTCAATATTTGCCGGCTTGCCGGCGGAAGGCATCGACTGGCCGCCGGCAGAACTGCTGCGGGCCGGTTCCGAAAGCGCGCCTTTCCATTCATACGCAACCGTGCCCGGCGGGTTCCTGTAGTGGCCGGGGTCTTTGTAGTCGCCCGGCTTCTGCTCCTTGCGCACCTTCACCACCGTAAACATGCCGCCCATCTCGACCCCGCCGAACTGTCCCTGGCCGCTCATCATGGGCAGCGTGTTGTCGGGCAAGGGCATTTCCATTTCACCCATGTCGGCCATGCCACGTTCACCCATGACCATGTAATCGGGCACCAGCTTGTTGATTTTCTGCGCTATCCCGCGGTGATCGACGCCGATCATGGTGGGACCATCGTGCCCCATCACATTCATCGTGTGATGGGACTTATGGCAATGAAATGCCCAGTCGCCCAGGTCCGTGGCGAGAAACTCGATCGCGCGCATCTGGCCCACGGCGATGTCGGTCGTCACCTCGGGCCAGCGGGATTGTGGGGACGTCCAGCCGCCGTCGGTGCCGGTGACCTCGAACTCATGCCCATGCAAGTGGATGGGATGGTTGGTCATGGTGAGATTGCCGACGCGGATGCGGACCCGGTCGCCCTGGCGCACGTTCATGGAATCAATGCCGGGAAATACCCGGGTGTTGAACGCGAACAGGTTGAAATCCAGCATGGTGTTGACCTTCGGCGTGAAGCTGCCAGGCTCGATGTCGAAATTGTTCAGCAGGAAAACGAAATCGCGGTCGACTTTCATGAAGGACGGATTGCGCGGATGTGTGACCCAGAAGCCCATCATGCCCATCGCCATCTGCGTCATTTCATCGGCATGCGGGTGGTACATGAAAGTGCCGGGCCGCCTGGCGGCAAACTCATAGACGAAGGTCTTGCCGGACGGGATCGGTGGCTGGGTTAGGCCGGTCACGCCATCCATGCCGTTCGGCAGCCGCTGTCCGTGCCAGTGCACGCTGGTGTGTTCAGGCAGGCGATTGGTAACGAAGATGCGTACGCGGTCACCTTCGACGACTTCGATGGTCGGACCCGGCGACTGGCCGTTATAACCCCACAGGTTGGCTTTCATGCCGGGCGCCAGTTCACGCACCACGGGTTCCGCCACCAGGTGGAATTCCTTGACGCCATTGTTCATGCGCCACGGCAGCGACCAGCCATTGAGTGTCACCACCGGGTGATAAGGCCGGCCATTGGGTGGCGGCGGCGGCGCCTGGGTTGCTGCGCCGTCCATGCTGGCGGCTTCCGGCAATGACGCTGCGCCGACGCGGCTTACCAGGCCGGCGCTGACGGCTACCGCGCCTGCTCCCTTGAAAAAATCTCGACGTGAAATCATGAATGCTTCCTTTGCTTAATGTTCTCTAGCCGCTTCGGCTGCGGGCCTGGCGCGCAATTGCGTGCCGCCGCCGCCGTTGCCATTGATGGCCGCCTGCAAATCGGTCTCGGCGATCCAGAAATCGCGTTGCGCTTCGATGCTCGTGTTGACACTGCCGATCTGCTCGCGCGCATCGGCGAGCAGTTCGAAAATGCCGGTCAGCATGCCGTTGTACCGCAGCAGCACTTCGTCGGAAATCTTCTTCCGTAGCGGCACCACCTCGTCACCGTAATGCCGGGCGAGGTCATGCGCGGTACGGTAGGCCGAATACGCTTCACGCACTTCCGAGCGAGCGCGGATCGCCGTATCGGCGGTGCGGTGCACGGCTTGCATGTACAGCGCTTCGGCTTTCGCGGTGCGGGAAGTGCCCCAGTCAAACAGCGGCAATTCGATCGAGATTTCATAACCGTTGGAACGCGGCTTGCCGGTTTCGCTCTTGTTGGTGTAACCGGCGTCGAGGACGTTGATGAACCCAGTCGCGCGGCTCAGTCCCAGCGCGCTGGCGGTCGCCTCCGCATCACGCCTGGCCATCTGCAGGTCGAGCCGTTGCGACACGGCCTGTGACTCGATGCCGGCCATCCCGGCCGGCACCTTGGGCAGGTCTGCAAAACGATCCGGCAGCGTGAATGCCGCATTGTCGCCCCACAGCCCTAGCAGCCGCGTGAGCTGCTCGCGTGTTGCCGTGGCGTTGTGCCGTGCGCGGGCGATTTGCGCGCTGGCATCGGCGTAAAACACCTGTTGCCGCGCCTGGTCCAGCTTGCTCAGGTTGCCGACCCGGGCCATGCGTTTTGCCAGTTCCGCGCCGGCTTCGGCGGCTTCTCCCACCTGTTCCATGTACAGCATCGTCTGGCGCGCCGCGACCGCGTTGAAATACGCACGGCGGGAGTCGGCGGCAAGCCGCACCGCTTGCGATGCGGCTTCCAGTTTTGCCTGTTCAAAACGGCGGCCTTCGATCTTGCTGCGCATGGGTATGGTCAGCAGGCCGACCAGGTCGAACATGATGCTGCGTTCGATTTCAACATCCTCCCCGCCGCGCATGCGGCCGAAGGAAAAGCCGGGGTTGCGCATGCGTCCGGCCTGCACCAGGTCGGCTTCGGCCACGCCGAGCTCGGCCAGCGATGCCTGCAATCCCGGGTTGTTGATTAACGATATGCGGATCGCGTTATCGGCGGTGAGCGGCTTGCTCAAGAGCTGGCGCATCATGGTCTCCCCGTCTTGCGCAGCGCTGCCGGTTTTTGCAAACTGCGCCGTCTGGCCGATACGTTCGCTGGTCAGCGCTGACACCGCATCGAGCCCGCCATCCTTCGAGAAGCTTGCGCAACCGGTGAGTATCAGCGCCGACAATCCGATGGCGATCGATTTTGGCATTGTCATATAGCGTGGACTGGCCATTATTTCTTTTCCTTGCTCTTGTTATCCGGACGATGGTGCTGAGGCGCATGGTCTGGTTTCGCCGTTTCTTTGCTGTCGCCCGCGCCTTTCATGTGGCCCGCATGGCCGCCGAGACGCTGCATCTCGTCATTGGCGGCACGCCAGACTTTGTCGGGCGTTTCGTTTTGTTCGCCTGCCGGCTGGTATTTCCTGAACGCGGAATCGTAAGCGGCGGCATGGATAGTGACGTTCGCGTCCGTCGGGTCGGGCGCCTGCTTTTGTGCCTGGGCTGCGGCTGCAAACGGCAGTGATGCCAACGCGGCCATGGCAAGCCATTTTGGAAAGGACATGTTTTTTTCTCCGGATCGATAGGGCAGGCGTGCACATGCACGCTGCGTGCGCAAGCCACTCGGACCAGCGAACGCCGGTCGGTTAAACGGAAAGCTGTCGGGGCGGGCGTTCGAGGCCGCCCGGAATAAATCCGGTGACCAGGGGAGCGGGAGACAAGATCACGGCGTTTGACGCAGTGGAGCCGGCAGGCAGGATTGCCGCTGAAGGCGGGGCGGAAGCGCCGGTGCAGCAGGCAGCACAGGCGCTGCAGTACGAACTCTGCTGTTGTGGAGAAGAAGACTGGTCGGCGCCTGATGGGGCATCGGCCGCCGCGGTTTCGGTATCGTCGATGGCAGCGTGATAATGGCTGCTGCCGGTGGCAAGTTCCTCATCGCCGTGATGGTGCGCCGCCGTCATGGCGGTGATTGTTGCTGCCCCATGATGCGCCGGGCCACAAGACATTTTCATGACCGCGGCGAACCCTTGCATGGGTACTGCAACGATCATTAGCCAAAGCAGCAATGTCTTGATGACGTGATTCATGCAAAAGTCTGAGGTGGGAAAGGTATGAGATAGCTAGTCTATACCTTTACATGGGGGTAAGGTCAAGCGGCCATTTTACGACGAATTAACATTGACGATGCGGGCAAAACGCTATAATCCAGCGTAATGAAAATGATACCGCGATCCCGCTTGATTGCCGCGCTGCTAGCGCTAGTCAGCATGCTGTTCATGCAGCTTGCCCTGGCGGGATATGTTTGTCCTGGCGCCACGACCGGGCCGGGCGTCGAGTCGGCCGTCATGTCGGACATGCCGGATTGCCAGAGCATGGACATGGAGCAGCCGAGCCTTTGCCAGGCTTATGGCCAGGCCGGGAACCAGTCTCTCGACAAGCCAAACCTGCCGCAGGTGCAACCCTTCATTCCCGCCGCGCTGACGCTGGTATTGCTCGCAGTCAAACTGACTGCAGACATATCCGCAACGGTGCAACCAGATGCATTTCTCTTGACGCGTGCCACTGCGCCGCCGCTTGCCATCCAACACTGCTGTTTCCGGATTTAATCTACCAGATCGCTTCGTTCATTCCCGCCGCAATGTGCATGGCGGGCTTGTTCCATGCTTTCTGGAGTTTTCATGTCACCGATTATTGCAACCCCCATCTCCGCAGGTAAGTCCATCCCGCGCCATGTTGCCTCCATGCTTGTCATCGCCTGTCTTGGTCTGCCCGTGCTGTCCGCGGCGGCTTTCGCGGCGGACGTGCTCACCCTTGCTGACGCCCAGCGCCGCGCTCTGGAACGCTCGCACCAGCTTGTCGCCCAGGATTTCTCGATTGCCGCTTCAAGATACATGGCGGTCGCGGCTGGCCAGTTGCCCGATCCAGTCCTGAAAGTCGGCATTGACAATCTGCCTGTCAACGGCCGCGATCGTTTTAGCCTCAGCAATGATTTCATGACGATGCGGCGGATCGGCGTGATGCAGGAAATCACGCGCATCGACAAACGCCGCTCGCGTGGCGACCGGTACGAGCGCGAAGCGGAAAAGAAAATCGCCGAAAAGGAGCTCGCTGCCGCTGCGATCGGGCGCGATACGGCGCTGGCCTGGCTTGATCGTTATTACGCGGAAGCGATGGCGGCTGTCGTCGACGAACAGGGCGAACAAGCCATGCTGGAAATCCAGGCGGCGGAAGGCAGCTATCGTGCGGGCCGCGGCAATCAGGCGGACGTCCTTGCTGCGCGCAGTACATTGGCGGCATTCGACGATCGCCGCAGCGAGCTCGGGCAACGGGTCCGCAATGCAAAAACGATGCTGGCGCGATGGATAGGCGAGGCGGCGGACATGCCGCTCGCGGCAAAGCCGGACATGGAGGCAATTTCTCTTGGCCCGGCAACGCTTGAGCGCCAGCTTGCGCATCATCCCCAAATCGTCGTACTGGATCGGCAGGAGGAGTTGGCGCGCGCCGAGCTCAGGCTGACTGAAGCCAACAAGAAATCTGACTGGACGGTGGAAGTCGCGTATGCGCAGCGGGGACCAGCGTATTCCGACATGGTGTCGATCGGTGTCTCGATTCCGCTCCAGTGGGACCAGAAAAATCGCCAGGACCGCGAACTGTCGGCCAGGCTGGCGCTGCTCGGGCAGGCGCAAGTCGAGCGTCGAGAACTGCTGCGCAGCCATGGCGCCGAAGTACGCGTGATGATCAATGAATGGGAAAACCAACGCGAGCGTCATGCACGCTATCAGCGCGAACTGATTCCGCTGGCGAACGACCGTACCCGGGCTGCAGTCGCGGCGTACCGTGGCGGCAAATCAGGGCTGGCCGACGTGCTGGCCGCGCGGCGCAATGAAATTGACATGCGGATTCAGGCATTGCAGCGCGAAACCGAGGCCGCCCGCCTGTGGGCAAGGATCAATTTTCTTCTACCCGTCAGTAGCGCTGCAAGTCACTCAACCCTATCCGCCAGGGAGGCGAAATGAAAAACCGGAAAACCATGGCCATGCTGGCCGCCGCCATATTCGCATCCGGACTCTGCTACGGCTTGTACTGGTTTGGCATGCAGCGGGGCATGCAGGCGTCCGGCGCCCAACCGGCCGCTGCAGCGACTGCGTCAACCGACAAGAAAGTGCTGTACTGGCACGATCCGATGGTGCCTGGCCCGAGGTTCGACAAGCCAGGAAAATCGCCCTTCATGGACATGCAACTGGTGCCGGTCTACGCAGACGATGCGGGTGAGGAAGGCAAGGTCAGCATCAGTCCGCGCATGCAACAGAACCTCGGCATCCGCACCGTGCAAGTCACCACGGGAAATCTTGCGTCGACCGTCACGGCTGTCGGCAACGTTGTCTACAACGAGCGCGATGTCGTGCTGGTGCAGGCGCGCAGCAACGGCTTCGTGGAACGCCTGCATGTGCGGGCAGCACTCGATCCGGTGCGCAAGGGCCAGCCCCTGGCCGAGCTGTATGTGCCTGAGTGGGTTGCCGCGCAGGAAGAATACCTTGCCGTAAAACGTATGCAGGGCAGCGGTCTTGATGCGCTGGCAAGCGGCGCGCGCCAGCGCCTGAGCCTGGCCGGCATGAACGACGCGCAGATTCGCGCGGTCGAGGCTGGCGGAAAGGTGCAGGCACGTTCGACCGTCACAGCGCCGATCGGCGGCGTGGTGGCGGAGCTCGCGGTGCGCGAAGGCATGACTGTGATGGCCGGTGCCCCACTGTTTCGCATCAATGGACTGGGCACAATCTGGATCCATGCCGACGTGCCGGAAAATGTGTCGGCCCAGGTGCGTCCCGGCACAGCGGCCGAAGTGCGCACGCCGTCGCTGCCGGGTGCGGTCTTCAAGGGCAAGGTCAGCGCAATCCTGCCGGAAGTCAATGCCGCCACACGCACGCTGAAAGCACGCATCGAACTGGCCAACCCGTCCGGCGAGCTGGTGCCTGGCATGTTTGCCACAGTGAGTTTTGCCGCCGCTGGCCGCAGCAAGGTGTTGCTGGTGCCGACCGAAGCGGTGATACAGACCGGCACGCGCACGGTCGTGATGCTCGATCAGGGTGATGGCAAGTTTGCGCCGGTCGAGGTCGACATCGGCATGGAGGCCGACGGCCAGACGGAAATCCGCAAGGGCCTGGCGGCGGGACAGAAAGTGGTGGTCTCCGGCCAGTTTCTGATCGATTCGGAAGCCAGCCTCAAAGGCAGTGCGATCCCCATGGCCGACCCCAGCCACAAGATGGATGCCGGGGCGACGCACCGGGGTGAAGGCAAGGTCGAAAAAATAGAAAAGGATGAAATCACGTTATCGCACGGGCCAATCGTGTCCTTGAAATGGGGGCCGATGACCATGGGCTTCAGGATGCCTGCCGGTGTCCTGCCGAAGAACCTGGCGCCAGGCGACAGCGTGGTATTCGAGTTTCGCCAGCCTGAGGAAGGTGTGTATGAAATCACCAGGATCACGCAGGGAGCGAAAAAATGATCGCCAGGCTGATTCGCTGGTCGATCGCCAACCGCTTCCTGGTGTTGCTGGCAACGTTAATGATGACCGCGTGGGGCATCTGGTCATTGATTCGTACACCGCTCGATGCCATTCCGGACCTGTCGGACGTGCAAGTCATCATTCGCACCAGCTATCCCGGGCAGGCTCCGCAGATCGTCGAAAGCCAGGTCACGTATCCGCTTACCACCACCATGCTGTCGGTGCCGGGCGCAAAAACGGTGCGCGGCTATTCCTTCTTCGGCGATTCCTTCGTTTATATCCTTTTCGAGGCTGGCACCGATCCCTACTGGGCGCGCTCGCGCGTGCTGGAGTACCTGAACCAGGCGCAGTCACGCCTGCCGCCCCAGGCCAGGAGCGTGCTCGGACCGGATGCGAGCGGCGTCGGCTGGATCTATGAATACGCGCTGGTGGACCGCACCGGCAAGATGGATCTGTCGCAGCTGCGCGCGTTGCAGGACTGGTTCCTCAAATCCGAACTGAAGGCGGTGCCCAATGTGTCAGAGGTGGCCAGCATCGGCGGTATGGTGCGGCAGTACCAGATTGTGCTCGACCCGGACAAGATGCGCGCCTTTAACATTTCGCATCGCAAGGTGGTTGACGCAGTGCAGCGGGCCAATCAGGAAACCGGCGGTTCGGTATTGGAACTGGCCGAAGCCGAATACATGGTGCGCTCCTCGGGCTACCTGAAATCGCTCGACGATTTCCGAAAGATTCCGCTGATGACAACCGATGCCGGCGTCTCGGTCCGCCTGGGCGACGTCGCGCGGGTCCAGGTCGGGCCAGAGATGCGGCGCGGCATTGCAGAACTGAATGGCGAAGGCGAAGTGGCTGGCGGTGTGATCGTCATGCGTTCCGGCAAAAACGCACTCGACACCATCGCCGCCGTCAAGACTAGGCTGGAGCAGCTCAAGCCCGGCTTGCCCGCCGGTGTCGAGATCATCCCGGCCTACGACCGCTCCACCTTGATCAACAGCGCCGTCCGCAATCTGCAAGAAAAACTGATCGAGGAATTTCTTGTAGTCGCACTCGTGTGCGCCATTTTCCTGTTCCATGTCCGCTCCGCGCTGGTGGCGATTGTGACGCTGCCGATCGGTATCCTCGCCGCGTTCATCGTCATGCATTACCAGGGCGTCAATGCCAACATCATGTCGCTCGGCGGCATCGCGATCGCGGTAGGCGCGATGGTCGATGCGGCGGTGGTGATGATCGAGAATGCGCACAAGCACATCGAGGTCTGGAACCACGCGCATCCAGGCAAAAAATTGCAAGGAGATGTCCACTGGCGGGTCATTGGCGATGCCGCGGCCGAGGTCGGTCGAGCACTGTTTTTTTCATTGCTGATCATCGTGCTGTCGTTCATCCCGGTTTTCACGCTGGAAGCGCAGGAGGGCCGGCTGTTCTCGCCGCTGGCGTTCACCAAGACCTATGCAATGGCCGCCGCTGCCGGCCTGGCCGTTACCTTGATTCCGGTACTGATGGGCTATCTGATCCGCGGCCGCATTCCGGAGGAGCAGAAAAATCCGCTAAACCGGTGGTTAATCCGGCTGTATCGTCCGCTGCTTGACAAGGCGCTACGCTTTCCGAAAACCACGTTGCTGGTGACGGGCCTGATTGCCGCCATCACGATCTGGCCGATGACCCGGCTCGGCGGCGAGTTTATGCCGATGATGGATGAGGGCGACCTGTTGTACATGCCGTCCGCGTTGCCCGGCCTGTCGGCCGGCAAGGCATCCGAGCTGCTGCAGCAGACCGATCGCCTGATCAAGAGCGTGCCCGAAGTGCATAGCGTGTTCGGCAAGGCCGGGCGCGCCGAGTCCGCCACCGACCCGGCGCCGCTGGAAATGTTTGAAACCACCATCCAGTTCAAGCCGCGGGACCAGTGGCGCGCCGGCATGACGCCCGACAAGCTGGTCATGGAACTGGACCGCATCGTCAAGGTGCCGGGGCTGTCGAACATCTGGGTGCCGCCGATCCGCAACCGCATCGACATGCTGGCCACCGGCATCAAGAGCCCGGTCGGCGTCAAGGTCGCCGGCACCGATCTGAAGGAGATTGACCGCATCACCGGCGACATCGAGCGGATAGTGAAAAACGTTCCTGGCGTGTCGTCGGCGCTGGCCGAGAGGCTCAACAGCGGCCGTTATGTGGACGTCGACATCGACCGTGATGCGGCCGCGCGGTATGGCCTGAACATCGCCGACGTGCACAGCATCGTGTCGGCCGGCATCGGCGGCGACAACATCGGCGAAACGGTGGAAGGCTTGCAGCGCTTTCCAATCAGCGTGCGTTATCCGCGCGAGGTACGCGATTCGCTGGAAAAGCTGCGTCAGCTATCGCTGCTGACCGAGCGCGGCGCCCAGATCCGTTTGGGCGATGTCGCCACCATCCGCATCAGCGATGGTCCGCCGATGATCAAAAGCGAAAATGCGCGCCTGTCGGGATTGGTCTACGTCGATATCCGCGGACGGGACCTCAGTTCGGCGGTGCGCGACATGCAAAAGGCGGTTGCCCGCGACGTCAGGCTGCCGGTAGGTTATTCGGTTTCATGGTCGGGGCAGTTCGAGTACCTGGAGCGGGCCACGGCGAAGCTGAAAGTAGTGGTGCCGGCCACCTTGCTGATTATTTTCGTGCTGTTGTACCTGACTTTCAAACGCGTCGACGAAGCCGCCCTGCTGACGGGCACGCTGCCGTTTGCCCTGGCCGGCGGCATCTGGTTGTTGTGGCTGCTCGATCACCACTGGTCGGTTGCCAGTGGCGTCGGCTTCATTGCGCTGGCGGGCGTCGCCGCCGAGTTCGGCGTGATCATGCTGCTGTACCTGAAGCACGCGTGGGAAGCGCGCCTGGCCCAGGGCAAGATTGGGGTTGATGACCTGATCGACGCCATCCGCGAAGGCGCCGTGCTGCGGGTGCGGCCCAAGGCGATGACGGTGGCGGTCATCATCGCCGGCCTGCTGCCCATCATGCTTGGCAGCGGCACCGGCGGAGAAGTGATGCAGCGCATCGCCGCGCCGATGGTCGGCGGCATGATCACGGCGCCGCTGCTGTCGATGTTTGTGGTGCCCGTCGTGTACCTGCTGATGCGGCGCAGGCAATTGCCTGCAATACAAATCAACACTCCCAGCCAGGCGGAGCACCAATGGGGAGCCGGGTAATGGATTTCGGATTTGTGAGGGAAGGGCAGGTTTGCGCCATCACCAACGTACGTTAAATCTCACGGACCCTGGCGCGGTCCCATCATGCCATAACAACCTTGCATCATGGACGAGCCGAGACCTTTGAACGAAGTGCCGCCCATCATCGCGCCGTGCATGAACATCATGCTGAAAATGCCGACGAGCGCCAGCGCTCCGATAGCGGCAAGAATAATCAGGATCACCTTGCTGATTTGACTGGTCATGTTTCACCTTTCATCATTTCGCTTCTGCAGTGTTAGTAACTGACAGCATGGCCACCATAAAATGGTTTAGAAATCACGCGGTGTCATTAGTGCCGTGATAATTCCAGCGGCCGCAAATGTCCCTGCCCGAGTTACTGCAACTCAATAAATTCTGCTACCCTTTTCAGTTTCCGCGTGAACCGCCATGGCGGAGCACGATCAGCCAGCCGTCCATGACAATTCCACCTCAGGCGCCATCGGATCCTCCGTCCCCGTTGCCGCGCCAAGCAGTGCGCAATGCCCGCATCGTGATCGTACTGGCGATTCTGGTCGCGGTCGTGTGCAGTAATGCGCCAGCTCCCTTGCTCGCCCTGTACCAGCAGCAATGGCAATTTTCCGCCTTGATGCTTACTGCGGTTTTCGTCACCTACGCCGCCGGCGTATTGGTGCCTTTGCTGCTCAGCGACCGCATCGTGAAGCTGGCCGGGGGTGGCCAAAAGCTGGTTGCCCTCGCGCTTGTCATGGTGACGCTGGGCGCGCTCGTGTTCGCTTTTGCGCAGGGACTGGGATGGCTACTGGCCGGGCGATTTTTATCCGGCCTCGGGACCGGTAGCCTGGTCGGGCCGGCCAACGCCGCTCTGGTCCGGACTTTTTCACCTGCCAGAAGAAACCTCGGCATGGTGTTGGGCAGCGTCGCGTTTACCGCCGGCGCCGCGGCCGGTCCTGTCTTGAGCGGGGTGGCGCTGGCATTCAATGCATGGCCGACAGTGCTGCCCTTTGCCCTGATCGGCGTGACTGCCGCGTTCGGCGCCTTCGCCGTGACGAAAATAACCTGGCCGGATCCGGATCCGTCGCCGGCGAAACACGACGACAGCGTCATGCCGCCGGAAATCCCCGTTACTGTCGCACCGCGCCAGCGCCGCCGCACCTTCGTGCTGGTGGCGCTGGTCACCATGCTGAGCTGGGCCATCGCGGGCACGCTGATGACGCTCGGCCCGCTGATGGCGCTGCAGCTTGCCAATATCCAGAGCCGCGCCGAAATCGCCGGTATCATCGCCGCGTTCCAGGCCGCCGCCGGCATCTGCCAGATCGTCACCGCGCGCCGCAATTCGCTGCTGCTGGCACGCAACGGCACCATCATCATTACACTCGCGTTTGCCGGCTGCACGCTGGCTGCATGGCTAAACCAGCCGATACTCTTCGGGCTGTGCTTCATCCTGGCAGGCGTAGGCAACGGCGCCACCTTTGCCGGCTCGGCCGGCCTGCTGATCCAGGTGGCGGAACCGGCCAGGCGCAGCCGCTCCATCTCGATGCTGTATGTCGCAGGTTATATCGGCAACGCGATTCCGGTGCTGATCATGGGCGTGCTGGTAGACCGCTTCGGCCTGCTGGCTGCGATGTTTACTTTTGTCACGCTGATGGCGCTGGGTACGCCGCTGCTGGTCTCGAAGCTGAGGGAGTACAAGGGGTGAGCAGGAAAAGGCGATGATCGAAGCTGAAGAGCAAATGGCATTACGCGGCTCCGGGGGAGCCGCGCAAGAACTAGCGTAAAGAATTTGTTTGAATACCGTACGCCGCCTGGCGCACGGCATTTAACTTATTTGCCGTCGCGATCGAAGTCACCGGGCATGGCACGTTCCACACGATCCCATGCCGCACGCGATGCCTGCTTGGCTTCTTCCCATGTCAGACGTGAGCTGCCCTTGATGTTATTCCACTCGCGTCCAAGGTCGGACTCAGCCGCATCGAAGCTGGTGTCATAACGCGAACGGCCGTTGTAGCCTAGGCTGTACGCCGGAGCGTAATCGTCATAAGTCCGGTCGCTGGCATAATAAGGCTCGCGGGTGTACGACTCGCGCCAGTAGTTGTCCTCGTCTGCCGGATTCACGACGGCCCCCGCACCGGTTCCGACTGCGCCACCAGCCAAAGCACCAATTGCCGCACCGGCCGCCATGCCAATCGGTCCGCCGGCCGCGCCAATCGTCGCACCGGCTACCGCACCGCCGCCTGCGCCCACGCCCTTAGCCAGATTGTGCTCGCTCAGCGTATCCTGCGGTTGCGGATTTGCCACTTCTCCCGCACCCTTGCCCGCCAAGCCGCCAGCCACTGCGCCGATAGCCGCGCCCGCTGCCATGCCGATAGGGCCGCCGGCCATGCCTGCTGCCGCGCCGGCCACTGCGCCGCCGCTTGCGCCCACACCTTTGGCGAGATTATGGTCGCCGAGGTCGTCGCCACGATCCGGATTTACCACTTCCGCAGCGCCCTTGCCAGCCAGGCCGCCCGACACCGCACCGACCACAGCGCCGGTTGCCATGCCTACCGGGCCGCCAACTGCGCCGATGGTAGCGCCCGCCAGTGCACCGGCGCCTGCGCCGAGGCCGGTACCGACGATGTGTTCGCCATTGTTGTCAGTCCAGCTTTTTTCAAAGTGCCGCGCATCATCATCGGAACGCGGTGTCACACCCATCAGGATGCCGCCCGACTTGATGCCTTCCTCGTAATGCTTGACTCGTTCTTCCGGAATGCCGGAACCGATCAACGCACCGAGCAGGCCACCGGTCACGCCACCGGCGCCAGCGCCAGCGATAGCGGCGGCAATCGGTCCGGCGATCACCAGGCCCAGGCCTGGCACGGCAATCGAGGTGCCAACCGCAGCCACTGCGGCTACTGCAGCGCCCAAGGCGCCGCCGATACCGGCGCCGATGCCGGCGCCTTCAGCGGCTTTGCTGCCCAGTTCGGTTTCGACTGACTGGCCATCGGCAAAATAACGCTGACGTGTCTCGTCGGACATCACGAGGTTAACGTCGTCCTTGGTGTATCCACGATCGGAGACGGCCTGATATGCGCGTTCCGCGCTGTCACGGTCGTTGAACAGACCGGTAACCATTCTTTGATTTTTAGTTGAGTCATAGGTCGACATGAATTTCTCCTGATAGGGATGTGAAGTGGTACAAGAATAAATTCTTGAATCATTCCTGTATGTCAGCCAGCGCCGTGACCTCATGTAGGAATGCATGAAGGTGATTTGGCCTGCCATGTTCATGTTTTGCATGGATGTGTCTTGAGTGCAATGGAACGCTGGCTGACTGGCCTAATCCAGAGGTCTCGCATACACTGGCTGCTCCATCTTGTGCAAGGAGTGTAGCGATGAAATTACCCTTGATTGTAGTATCGGCTTTCTTGTCCGGCTGTTTGTTGACGGCTCTGGTCAATCCGGTTCAGACGGCGATCGCGCAGGATCGTTCACGGATACAGATCACGCCCAAGTCGACCTTCGAGCATGTTCTGGCGGGGGAGAATATCTGGATGTTCGATTCATCGGCGAACCAGATGATCGGCTGCCATTTTGCAGGTCCGGCCAATAGCCGCCTGCTGTGCGAGAGAACAAAACTGCCTTGAAGCGCTGACGGCATGCTTAAGTACCCGGCCGGAATAAATTGTGAGTGTCTGCGGCCCTCGGCGGGCCCCCCTGACCGGCGCGCTGCGGCGTTGCCCGGCCCTTGCAGTGGGGCCGCCGAGGTGCTCGCACTGCGGCGGCCCGGGCGCCTTGCATCACATCCCCCTAGGCGGGCCCGGCCAGGACCACATCCATCTCCCAATTTATTCCGGCCGGGTACTTAGCGGAAGGGCCGGCTCACGAAACGTGATCCGGACAGTCCGAAACGCCAGCGCACATCGACGGCCTTCGAGATGCCGATGCGCGGTCCGCACACGACGCTGACCGGCCCGGACGGTGCGATGAGTTGAAAAGGCGCGCGGTCGATCGGCATGCCGTTGTGCGCGCTGGTGACGCCGAGCGCCTGGCACAGCTTGCCGGGACCCGAACAAAGCTGCCCCACGTCTTCGACGCCGCGCCGCGCGCGCATGATGCCGAGACCTGCCAGCGGCTCCAGTGCGCGGATCAACACTCCCGCGCCGTGTCCTTCATCGTTGCAGACGAAGTTCAGGCACCAGTGGATGCCGTAGGAGCGATAGACATAAGCGTGAGCGGGCGGCCCGAACATCACCGCGTTGCGTCTGGTCGGTCCGGCAAAGCTGTGCGACGCCGGGTCTTCATGGTCGTAGGCCTCCGTCTCGACGATGCGGCCGCCGACGCCATCGAGCAGGACCACGGTGCCAATCAGGGCGCGCGCCACCACTTCGGATGCGGCGGTAAAGTCGACGGGAAAAGAAGCGCGGGCCATGGCGGTAATTTTATAGGAGGACGCCGGTCGCGGTCCATTATCCCCGTCATGCCCAAGCGGAATAACAGATAGTGGCCTGCAGGCCTTTTAAAGATGCGCGCAGCAGGGCACTATTGAGTATTATGTCCTCAAACTGGATATCATCGATTTCAATTTGCCGGCGCGAGCGCTGAACAGGTTGATTTTCTTTTGACATCTGGACTAGACGCGCATCGTATCGCTGGCCTCACATTTACATAATATCAAGGGTAAGAAATCATGTTGAAAACAATAGTCAAAGTGGCGCTCGGCTGCACGCTCGCCGGTTTGGTCAGCCACGCGGTTGCCGACGATTTTCCGAACAAGCCAATCAAGATCGTCGTCTCCTTCGGCCCGGGCGGCGTGGCTGATCTCACCGCCCGCATCGTTGCGCAGAAAATGACCGAGTCTCTCGGCAAGCAAGTGATCGTTGAAAACGTTCCCAGCGCCGGCGGCATCGTTGCCGCCTCCAGGGTCGCCGGCGCGGCGCCGGACGGATACACCTTGCTGGTGATGAGTAACCAGAATGCCGTGAGCCCGGGCCTGATGAAAAGCCTGCCATACGATCCGGCCGCCGATTTCTCGATGATTTCGAGCCTCGGTTTTTTTGACCTCGTGCTGGTGACGGCCGATACCTCGCCGCACAAGACCGTCAAGGACCTGGTCGCCGCCGCCAAGGCTGACCCCGGCCGTTTTAATATCGGTTCGATCGGCGTCGGCAGCACCCAGCATTTGTCGGCCGAACTGTTCAAGTCGCTCACCCAGCTTGACGTGCCTACCGTAACCTACAAGGGAACCGGCGATGTGATCATCGGCCTCAAGTCGGGTGGCCTCCAGCTTGCGGTCGAGACGCTGCCGGCGGTAGCCACGCAGATCAAGGCCGGCACGCTGCGCGCCATCGCGGTGACCTCCGACAAGCGGGTTGCCAGCCTGCCGAACGTGCCTACCGTTGCCGAGAGCGGTGTAGCGGGCTACCAGTCCGCCTCGTGGAATGGGCTGGCGGCGCCGGCAAAAACCCCGCCCGAGATCGTCGCCCGCCTGAACCGCGAAGTGGTCAAGGCGCTCGCTTCTCCGGATACGAAAAAACGCCTGCTGGACATTGGCATCGAAGGCCGGTCGAGCACGCCGGAAGCATTCAAATCGCTGATGGAAAAAGAAATCGTCAAATGGCGCGGTGTGATCGAGCGCGCGAAAATCGAAAAGCAGTAACACGATCAGGCAAGCGCTGGCGTCCGCGCGGAAAAGCAGCATTGGATCGAGTACCCTCTCGGCCAATGCTGTTTTTTTACGTCCGGGTCATCGAGCCGGCAATTTTTTAAGGTGGTTCAAATCTTGCTTTTTCATTCCTTAAATAAAGTTTTACCTTTATAAATTATTTGATTCCAAATAATTGGTGAAAATAATTATTTTATTGACCAGTCTCAAAAAAGATACCATTATGTGCATGTAGAAATTGATTCTTTTCGTAAATTACTCGAGACTTGATGCCGTTAACTACAAGGAAAACCTGGAGATCGTTTGCCTGATGATTGCACCAAATTCATTCCCCATCCGGGTGCGTTTTCCTCAATCTGGTGCATTGAACCGCACTGGCGCGATGTGCTTTTGATATTTTATAAATACAGTCATGCAGCGATTCACTTCTCCATCAATACCAGCGGACGATATTCACAAGGTAGCGAAGCCTCCTTGCGGACCGATTCGAATGAATGCCGTTTTTAAACCCTTTTTGAAAGCCGGAAAAAATATGTTTGCCATGAAAAATCTGTTACGCGCCTGTGTAGTGTCAGCTGCGGCGGTCGCGATGTCGACGGCCAGTGCGCAGGAGTTTCCCGCGCGGGGAGTGAAAATCATCGTGACATTTACGCCGGGCGGCGCAGCCGATGCCACGGCCCGCGTCTTCGCCGACAAGCTGGCGGTATTGTGGAAGCAGCCCGTGATTGTGGAGAACCGCCCGGGTGCGGGCGGATCGATTGGCGCCGAAGCGGTTTTTCGTGCGCCATCCGATGGATATACCTTGCTGCTGGCGACCAATACACACATCATCAACCATGTGCTGATTCCCAAGCTGCCGTTTGACTATACCAAGGACTTTACGCCACTGGGCCTGGTGACATCGGCGCCGATGGTGCTTGCCGTCAATCCGTCGATTCCTGCCTCCAACCTGAAGGCGCTTACCGCGATGCTGAAAGCCGCGCCAGGCAAATATCCTTATGCCAGCTGCAATATCGCCAGTCCGCACCATTTCGCGATGGAGATCTACATGCACGCGATGAAAATCGATTCGCTGCATATTCCGTACAAGGGCTGCACGCCCGCTGTGACCGATACGCTGGCGGGCCAGGTGAATATCGTTGCCGCCAGCATTCCGGCGGTCGTCGCGTTCGCCAAACAGGGAACGCTGAAGCCGATTGCCCTGTTGTCCAGCAAACGCAGCCTGTCGCTGCCGGGCGTGCCGACCGCGAGCGAATCCGGTATCCCTGAATTGAAATCCTTTTCGCTGGATAACTACTACGGCTTCATGGCGCCTCCGGGATTGCCGCCTGCGATCCAGAAAAAAATCGAGGATGACATTCGTACCGTCGCCAGCGCGCCGGACATCCGTACCCGCTTCGAAGCAGCCGGTCTTGAACCGCTGGTCGTCAATTCAGCGGACATGATGAAGATGATTCGTGACGATGCGCAAAAGTATGCGGCTGCGGCCAAACAAGCCAACATCAAACTGGATTGAGACCGGCATGAAAACGCTTGAACTCAGCCTGGGCTGCTGCAACTACGATCGAACCCGGGCAATATTCGATGGCCGTGTGGCCATCGAGGGCTGCTCGGTGGTGCCGCTGGCACTGGAGCCGGAAGAGATTTTTCATCGGGTATTTCGCGGGCAGGAATTCGATATCTGCGAAATGTCCCTGAGCAGCCATACACTCAATACCGCGCGCGGTACCGCAAACTATGTCGCCGTACCGGCATTTTTATCACGGGCATTTCGTCATTCCGGCATCTACATCCGCGCCGACGGTGGCATCCATTCGCCGGCCGACTTGAAAGGCAAGAAGGTCGGTATCCCCGAATACCAGATCACGGCCAATGTCTGGATACGCGGCATGCTTCAGGATGAGTATGGCGTGCGTCCGCAAGACATACGCTGGCGGCGTGGCGGGCTGGAACAGCCGGGTCGCCGGGAACGCTCGCCGATCACACTCCCGGACGGTATCGAGGTGGAGCAGATACCGGATGATGCGACCTTGTCGCAGCAGCTGGAGAACGGTGAACTCGATGCGGTATTCGGCGCAAAAGCGCCTTCCTGTTTTTTACGGGGCGACAAGAACATCGTGCGCCTTTTTCCCGACTACCGGAAAGCCGAGCAGGAATACTACGCAAAGACCGGCATTTTCCCGACCATGCATGTGGTCGGCATTCGCAAGAGCCTGGTGGATCAGCATCCTTGGCTGCCGGTGAGTGTGTACAAGGCATTCATGGAAGCCAAGGATCTGGCTACGGAAGACTTGAAGCAGATTGGCCATCTTGCGGTCACGCTGCCCTGGAGCGTCGCCGAACTTGAAGCGACGAAAAACTTGATGGGGGAGGATTACTGGAGTTATGGACTGGCGCCGAACAGGCATGTTCTCGAGACCTTTACCCGCTACCATCATGAGCAGGGGATTTCACCAAGGCTGGTAAAGCCGGAAGAGCTGTTTGCCGCGAGTGCGCTGGAGCTGGCAAAAAACTGAGGCGCGAGACCTGTTCCCATTGCCGGCCCGTCTGGCGGCAAAGTGGTATCGACACTATCTGGCCTTCCGCCCGCGAAGGCCAATTTACTTTGGTGACCATCACACCAGCCAGTCAAGTACGCTTGCCAATCGCGGCAAGCGGCGTCCGATTTCCCGGTTTTTGGATAAAACCCCTGTCCCGGCAAACTTTATGGATGGGTGAGATAACAAAAAATGAAAAAATCATGCGTTAACGATACCCCTGATTATCGAAATATGGCATATTGCGGGTCAGGAAAAATCTGGAGGAGAGGCAATGAGAATCAAAAACCAAAAGGATTTCTGGGCGGGGGTGATGTTCGTCCTGTTCG
>JAZKDW010000016.1:0-1673 GCA_040387375.1 Pseudomonadota bacterium | reverse complement strand
CCTCCGGCCTCTACGTCCCGAACGTAGCGCTCTACCAGGCTAAGCTACACCCCGACTGCGAATGAGAGGGACTCATTCACCGGTCGCGGTCGACCGCGACTGCAGATAATTTTAGCAAAGAATCCTTGAACGGGCTGTTGCGCAAAGTCGCAATCGATGCCGTTGCGAGCCGCGCTGACTGTTCGGCTTTTCCCTTGGTATATTCCAGCGCGCCGGAACTCGTGATGGCTGACAGAACCGTGCTGAAATGTTCTTCATTGCCATTCTCGATACACGCGCGTACCAGGTCACGCTGCGTTGCGGTGCCATGCTGCATCAGGTAAATCAGTGGCAGGGTGGGTTTGCCTTCGCGCAGATCGTCGCCCACATTCTTGCCGATCGCAGCCGCGTCGCCCGAATAATCCAGCACATCGTCAATCAACTGGAACGCCGTGCCGAGCGAACGTCCGTATTCGGCGGCGGCATCGATCTCGGCGTCGGATGCGCCGGCGATCAGCGCGCCGACTTGGGCGGCGGCTTCGAACAGTTTTGCGGTCTTCGAGCGGATCACTTGCAGGTATTGCGCCTCGCTCACGTCCGGGTCATGCATGTTCAGCAACTGCAGGACTTCACCTTCCGCAATCACATTCGTGGCGTCCGCCAGTATCTGCATCACGCGCATGTTGTTAATCGACACCATCATCTGGAAGGCCCGCGAATACAAAAAATCGCCCACCAGTACCGAGGCCGCATTGCCGAACAAGGCATTGGCGGTCTGCCGCCCGCGCCGCAGGGACGATTCGTCCACCACGTCATCATGCAGCAGGGTCGCGGTATGAATGAATTCAACGATTGCCGCCAGTTTCAGGTGATCGGTACCCTGATAACCATGGGCGTTGGCGACCAGCAGCACGAGCGTGGGCCGGATGCGCTTGCCGCCAGCGCTGATGATGTACTCGGCAATCTGGTTCACCAGGGCTACGTCCGAATGCAACTGCTGACGAATGACGGCGTCGACCGCGCTCATGTCGGCGGCAATAGGCGATTGATTGGTTTCTGGCGCGGTAGCGGTAGGGTGGGCAGTGGCGGACAAGGGAAAGCCTGCGAAAAATCATCAATTAGCGGGATTATACGACGCCGGGCAATATGCGGCAGTTTTGCATCTCGCGGGAGGATGCCGGCTGTCCGGCTGTTCTCCACCTTGATTTCAGGATTTTGACCCGAATGCTAAGTGCCCACGCGGAATAAATTGGGAGATGGATGCGGCTCTGACCGGATGTGATGCAAGGCGCCCGGGCCGCCGCAGTGCGAGCACTGCAAGGGCCGGGCAACGCCGCAGCGCGCCGGTCAGGGCCGCAGACACTCACAATTTATTTTGTGTGGGTACTTAAGTCCATGTATAATCACAGGTTTTCCCGATTCCCCGTGCTATTTCAAGGGTGTCGAAGAGAGAAAGTCCTTTAATCATTTGATGAGGTTTCACATGTACGCGGTCATAAAAACCGGTGGCAAACAATATAAAGTTGTCGCTGGTGAAAAATTCAAAATAGAACAGATACCGGCAGACATTGGTTCCGAAATCACTTTAGATCAAGTGCTCGCAGTGGGCGCGGGTGACACCATCAAGTTTGGTGCACCATTGGTCGAAGGTGCTACGGTCCTGGCTACGGTTTTGGCGCATGGTCGCCACGATA